>NZ_QLSX01000030.1 GCF_003268885.1 Onishia taeanensis | reverse complement strand
GAGTCGTCGATTAAGGAGGTGATCCAGCCGCAGGTTCCCCTACGGCTACCTTGTTACGACTTCACCCCAGTCATGAACCACACCGTGGTGATCGCTCCCCCGAAGGTTAAGCTAACCACTTCTGGTGCAGTCCACTCCCATGGTGTGACGGGCGGTGTGTACAAGGCCCGGGAACGTATTCACCGTGACATTCTGATTCACGATTACTAGCGATTCCGACTTCACGGAGTCGAGTTGCAGACTCCGATCCGAACTGAGGCCGGCTTTATGGGATTAGCTCCACGTCGCCGTCTTGCAACCCTTTGTACCGGCCATTGTAGCACGTGTGTAGCCCTACTCGTAAGGGCCATGATGACTTGACGTCATCCCCACCTTCCTCCGGTTTGTCACCGGCAGTCTCCTTAGAGTTCCCGACATTACTCGCTGGCAAATAAGGATAGGGGTTGCGCTCGTTACGGGACTTAACCCAACATTTCACAACACGAGCTGACGACAGCCATGCAGCACCTGTCTGTGCGTTCCCGAAGGCACCAATCCATCTCTGGAAAGTTCGCACGATGTCAAGAGTAGGTAAGGTTCTTCGCGTTGCATCGAATTAAACCACATGCTCCACCGCTTGTGCGGGCCCCCGTCAATTCATTTGAGTTTTAACCTTGCGGCCGTACTCCCCAGGCGGTCGACTTATTGCGTTAACTGCGCCACTAAGAACTCGAGGCTCCCAACGGCTAGTCGACATCGTTTACGGCGTGGACTACCAGGGTATCTAATCCTGTTTGCTACCCACGCTTTCGCACCTCAGTGTCAGTGTCAGTCCAGAAGGCCGCCTTCGCCACTGGTATTCCTCCCGATCTCTACGCATTTCACCGCTACACCGGGAATTCTACCTTCCTCTCCTGCACTCTAGCCTGACAGTTCCGGATGCAGTTCCCAGGTTGAGCCCGGGGCTTTCACAACCGGCTTATCAAGCCACCTACGCGCGCTTTACGCCCAGTAATTCCGATTAACGCTTGCACCCTCCGTATTACCGCGGCTGCTGGCACGGAGTTAGCCGGTGCTTCTTCTGCGAGTGATGTCCTTCCTGACAAGTATTAATCATCAGGCCTTCTTCCTCGCTGAAAGTGCTTTACAACCCGAAAGCCTTCTTCACACACGCGGCATGGCTGGATCAGGCTTTCGCCCATTGTCCAATATTCCCCACTGCTGCCTCCCGTAGGAGTCTGGGCCGTGTCTCAGTCCCAGTGTGGCTGATCATCCTCTCAGACCAGCTACGGATCGTCGCCTTGGTGAGCCATTACCTCACCAACAAGCTAATCCGACATAGGCTCATCCGATAGCGCAAGGTCCGAAGATCCCCTGCTTTCCCCCGTAGGGCGTATGCGGTATTAGCGTGAGTTTCCCCACGTTATCCCCCACTACCGGGCAGATTCCTATGCATTACTCACCCGTCCGCCGCTCGACGCCTCCTAGCAAGCTAGGATCGTTTCCGCTCGACTTGCATGTGTTAGGCCTGCCGCCAGCGTTCAATCTGAGCCATGATCAAACTCTTCAGTTTAAAATCATACGGTCTTACCTTTCCGAAGAAAGAAGCAGACCAAACTTGGCTCAAGGTTCAAACGTCTCAAAAAACGAAGCCGATATGGCTTGCTTTGACGAGTCGCTTGCCTTGAAGTATCGGTGACTGATCACCCCTTCATCGACAAGCGCCCACATGAATTATCTGATCGATTGTTAAAGAGCAGCTCCGATCTCTTAAGAGGGGAGCATCTCGCATCTGCCTGGCCGTTCGGCCGGCGCCCTGCGAGGAAGGCGTATTCTACTGAATCGGCAGTGAATGTCAACCCTTGCTGTTATTGCTCACTCTAGATGACCGAGT
>NZ_QLSX01000029.1 GCF_003268885.1 Onishia taeanensis | reverse complement strand
GACCCGGACATTTCTGAATGGGGAAACCCACCCAACGTAAGTTGGGTATCCCACACTGAATACATAGGTGTTGGGAGGCGAACCAGGGGAACTGAAACATCTAAGTACCCTGAGGAAAAGAAATCAACCGAGATTCCCCAAGTAGCGGCGAGCGAACGGGGACCAGCCCTTAAGCACCATGACTGATAGACGAAGTGGTTGGGAAACCACGCGATACAGGGTGATAGCCCCGTAGTCGAAATCTGATTGGTGTGAAATCGAGTAGGTCGGGGCACGAGAAACCTTGACTGAAGACGGGGGGACCATCCTCCAAGGCTAAATACTCCTGACTGACCGATAGTGAACCAGTACCGTGAGGGAAAGGCGAAAAGAACCCCGGAGAGGGGAGTGAAATAGATCCTGAAACCGTATGCGTACAAGCAGTGGGAGCCGACTTGTTCGGTGACCGCGTACCTTTTGTATAATGGGTCAGCGACTTATTTTCAGTGGCGAGCTTAACCGTATAGGGGAGGCGTAGAGAAATCGAGTCTTAACTGGGCGACCAGTCGCTGGAAATAGACCCGAAACCGGGCGATCTATCCATGAGCAGGTTGAAGATTGAGTAACATCAATTGGAGGACCGAACCAGGATCTGTTGAAAAAGATTTGGATGACTTGTGGATCGGAGTGAAAGGCTAATCAAGCCCGGAGATAGCTGGTTCTCCTCGAAAGCTATTTAGGTAGCGCCTCACGTATCACCGCCGGGGGTAGAGCACTGTTTCGGCTAGGGGGTCATCCCGACTTACCAACCCGAGGCAAACTCCGAATACCGGTGAGTGCAGCGTGGGAGACACACAGCGGGTGCTAACGTCCGTTGTGAAAAGGGAAACAACCCAGACCGTCAGCTAAGGTCCCAAAATCCTGATTAAGTGGGAAACGATGTGGGAAGGCTCAGACAGCTAGGAGGTTGGCTTAGAAGCAGCCATCCTTTAAAGAAAGCGTAATAGCTCACTAGTCGAGTCGGCCTGCGCGGAAGATGTAACGGGGCTAAATCAGGTACCGAAGCTACGGGTTCGCCGAATGGCGAGCGGTAGAGGAGCGTCGTGTAAGCCGATGAAGGTGTGTTGAGAAGCATGCTGGAGGTATCACGAGTGCGAATGCTGACATGAGTAACGACAAGGGGAGTGAAAAACTCCCCCGCCGGAAGACCAAGGGTTTCTGTTCGACGCTAATCGGAGCAGAGTGAGTCGGCCCCTAAGGCGAGGCCGAAAGGCGTAGTCGATGGGAAACGGGTCAATATTCCCGTACTTCACAGTATTGCGATGGGGGGACGAAGAAGGCTAGGTG
>NZ_QLSX01000028.1 GCF_003268885.1 Onishia taeanensis | reverse complement strand
CGTCGCACTGCGGCTTCTTGAAGAACGCAAAAGCGCCGTTGAGGCCTGATTTTTCACGCCTCATCGGGAAGTCGGGCTAGGATAGCTGCAACAGCAGGCCTGCAACCAACTAGGCACCTATGCAACTGACCATCCCGAAAGCGGCCAAACTGTACGGCAAGCATCGCTCTACGATACATCGCCATATCGAGTCAGGCCGCTTGTCATGCGGCTTCCGAGGAGATGGAACCCGTATCATAGAGATGGCCGAGCTAATCCGATGCTATGGTGAACCCGAGCATCTGCCGGACGATATGCAACCACCTGCAACACCTAGCCAGGAAGACATGCAACAGGCGATGTTGCAGGCGTTGCAGGCCATGCATCAGGAGCTTGTGGCGCTGAGAGAGGAGGTAGCCCAGCTGAAGCAACTTCCCCCACCCACAAATGCAGATCAGGGCAACCAGGATCCCCAGGCATCCGTCCAGGAGACGGACAGCGATCCCCACGGCCTCAGATCGCTCGCTCGGTCGCTATATCAGGATGGGAGCTGACACGCCCTCGAGGAGGCCGCCGGATGCGCCCACCAGATTCACCCCAAGAGCCAGACCAGGAACCGACCGACGAGCGCGAGCCGCTGGAGCGGTTGCGCGGCAGCGTCGGAGAGCTGATCGAGCCGTTCGAGCCGGTCGGCGAGGACGATTGGGACACCCTGCGCGATTCCTGCCCCCACCCCAGAGGCTAGAAGCTCAGCCGCTCGAACGGCCGCCCGGTGAGGGCGGTATAGGCCACGGTATTCTGGATGTTGGCGTGGCCCAGGTACTGCTGCACCGTGCGCAGATCCACGCCCTGGTTGATCAGGTGCACACCGCAGGCATGACGCAGCGCGTGCGGATGCCACTTCACGCCCAACACGCGCTCGCTGAGGCGATGCAGCAGGCGCCGGAAGCCATCGGCGCTGATCGGCGCTCCGCGCTCGCTGACGAACACCAGCCCCGCCGCCCGGCCGCTGTCGCGCTGATAGCGCTTCAGCGCCCGCACGGTGTCACCCTGGAGCGGATGCGTGCCGTCGAGGCTGCCCTTGGCGCGAGTGACGCGCAGCTCGTGGTGCACCAGGTCGACGGCCGACCAGCGCAGTCCCACCAACTCCGAGACCCGCAGCCCGTGCTCGAAGGCCAACCGCAGCATCAGCGCATCGCGCCGGCCGTGGCGATTGTCGCGGGCGGCGCGGATCAGCCGATGCACCTCGTCGCGGGTCAGGTGCAGCCGGCCACGCGCCGCGTCATTGGCGGCGCGGCTGCGCACTGTCCGGGTTTCAGTGGCTGGCGAGGCTGTCGGGGCGGGGTGTCGGGGGCTGTCGGGCACGGGCGGGAGCGCTCCTGGTCGCGGGGACTGTCCGGGTTTTAGTCAGAAGCCAGACAGTATCATCACGACTCCCGTCCCACTGCCCTGAATCTGTCCGAGTGTCATGCCGCCATCGGCGGGG
>NZ_QLSX01000027.1 GCF_003268885.1 Onishia taeanensis | reverse complement strand
GCCAGGCGTTGGTTGTCCTGGTGAAAGTCAGTAGGCTGGGGAATCAGGTAAATCCGGTACCCCAAGGCCGAGAGACGAGACGAACAGACTACGGTCTGGAAGTCATCGATGCCACGCTTCCAGGAAAAGCCTCTAAGCTTCAGATACTGTGGAACCGTACCCCAAACCGACACAGGTGGTCAGGTAGAGAATACCAAGGCGCTTGAGAGAACTCGGGTGAAGGAACTAGGCAAAATGGTGCCGTAACTTCGGGAGAAGGCACGCCGCATTAGGGTGAAGGGACTTGCTCCCCGAGCCTGACGCGGTCGAAGATACCAGGTGGCTGCAACTGTTTATTAAAAACACAGCACTCTGCCAACGCGTAAGCGGACGTATAGGGTGTGACGCCTGCCCGGTGCCGGAAGGTTAATTGATGGTGTTAGCTTCGGCGAAGCTCCTGATCGAAGCCCCGGTAAACGGCGGCCGTAACTATAACGGTCCTAAGGTAGCGAAATTCCTTGTCGGGTAAGTTCCGACCTGCACGAATGGCGTAATGATGGCCACGCTGTCTCCACCCGAGACTCAGTGAAATTGAAATCGCAGTGAAGATGCTGTGTACCCGCGGCTAGACGGAAAGACCCCGTGAACCTTTACTATAGCTTCACACTGGACGCTGATGTTGCTTGTGTAGGATAGCTGGGAGGCTTGGAAACGGTGGCGCTAGCTATCGTGGAGCCAACCTTGAAATACCAGCCTGGCATCATTGGCGTTCTAACTCCGGTCCGTTATCCGGATCGAGGACAGTGTGTGGTGGGTAGTTTGACTGGGGCGGTCTCCTCCCAAAGAGTAACGGAGGAGCACGAAGGTACCCTCAGCACGGTTGGAAATCGTGCATTGAGTGCAAGAGCATAAGGGTGCTTAACTGCGAGACAGACACGTCGAGCAGGTACGAAAGTAGGTTCTAGTGATCCGGTGGTTCTGTATGGAAGGGCCATCGCTCAACGGATAAAAGGTACTCCGGGGATAACAGGCTGATACCGCCCAAGAGTTCACATCGACGGCGGTGTTTGGCACCTCGATGTCGGCTCATCACATCCTGGGGCTGAAGTCGGTCCCAAGGGTATGGCTGTTCGCCATTTAAAGTGGTACGCGAGCTGGGTTTAGAACGTCGTGAGACAGTTCGGTCCCTATCTGCCGTGGGCGTTGGAAGTTTGAGAAGTGCTGCTCCTAGTACGAGAGGACCGGAGTGGACGCACCTCTGGTGTTCCGGTTGTCACGCCAGTGGCATTGCCGGGTAGCTAAGTGCGGACGGGATAACCGCTGAAAGCATCTAAGCGGGAAGCCCCCTTCAAGATGAGACTTCCCTGAGGCATAAGCCTCCTGAAGGGCCCAGCAAGACGAGCTGGTTGATAGGCACGGTGTGGAAGCGCTGCAAGGCGTTGAGCTAACGTGTACTAATGGCCCGTGAGGCTTGACCATATAACCCCAAGGGGTCTGCGCATGACGCGCACAATTGACGGATACG
>NZ_QLSX01000026.1 GCF_003268885.1 Onishia taeanensis | reverse complement strand
TCCGTCATGGTAGGTGTCCACTTATTCATAGGTGGGCACCTACTGTGATGGAATTCAGGTACTTTCGGCAGATGGGTTCACCGGCCGGTTACGGAGTCTTCTCTCCCCATGCGCAATATCTTCGTACTCATCTTGGCCACCTTCATGAGCCTGGGCCTTGCCGTTGATCACGCCGAGGCCAAGCGCCTGGGCGGCGGAAAAAGCTTCGGCTCCTACTCCCGCTCGGCGGACTCGACCGCCTCTACGCCCAATCGTAATGCCACCGCGGGTACTGGCGCCCGCCAGCCCTCGCGGGGCCTGTCACGCTTCGCCGGCCCCTTCGCCGGCCTGCTGGCCGGTGGCCTGTTGGCTTCGCTGTTCTTCGGCGGAGCCTTTGACGAACTGCGCCTGATGGACCTATTGCTGGTGGCCGGTGCGGCCTTCCTGCTGTTCCGCCTATTCGCCAAGCGTCGCCAGCCGGCCACCGCCGGTGGTGATTCCATGGCCCGCCGCGAGCAGGCCACCTCACAGCCTTTCACCACCTCAGAGCCTATCGGCGGTGGCCTTGGCGGCAGTGGCAGCACACCGAGCTGGTTCGACAAGGAACGCTTCCTGGGCGGGGCCAAGGAGCATTTCATGACCCTGCAACGCGCCTGGGACAACAACGACTTCGCCGGTATCCAGGAGTTTGTCACGCCAGCGTTCTACAACCAGCTGCGTGAAGAGCGCACCAACCACCCTGCCAATAATCGTACCGAGATCGTCAGGCTGTTCGCGGAGCTTGGCGACGTGCGAGAAATCGGTCAGCAGGCCGAGGCCACGGTCATTTTCCACGGCGTCATGGACGAGAACGGCGAGCACAACGAGTTCAATGAGACCTGGCACCTGATTCGCGAGCTGCGTGACAACGCCCCCTGGTACCTGCAGGGCATCGAGCAGAACCCGGGAGCCTGACACTCACTCGCGAGGCTGATTCTCGCGATACTCTTTCAAGCACTGCCTCAAGAACCACCCACAAAAATGCCGGGCTTTTGCCCGGCATTTTTTGATTATCCCACCGCCCAGGGGCTCTCTCAGGCCACCTGATTGAGCAAGTGAGTTCATGCGCAGGTATCAGTATGCGGATGCCGTACGCTTTCCCAGTGCTCTTTCCTGGCCTTTCCCGGCAACGCTACCTTAATAGTCAGACTGTGCCTCATCGGCCGCCTCTTCGACGTTATCACCGGCTTCCTCGATCGCATCCCCCGTGTCCTCCATGGCGTTATCGATCTTTTCACCGGCCTGTTCCGCAGGCCCTTCCTCTTCACAGCCAGTGATGGCAACGGCCATCATGGCCACCAGCAGCATGATGCCGAGCTTGTCCTTCAGCTTGTCCGTAAGCTTCACGTTCATGATGTTGTCCTCCTGAATCATGGTTGCCATACCTGACGACGAGTGTCAGTCCACACACCATAGCCGTCCTGGCGCTGCGGCTCTACCCATAGCTCGTCCACCTCAAGCGCCTGGGCCATGCCGTCGCGTATGACTCACCGGCAATATACACATCAGGTCAAGCGCACGGGGCTGACACAAAAAACCCCGGGCGCGTCAGCGGCCGGGGTGAGAAGGAAGAGCTATCGAGGCGCACCCATCGGGCGAGCCTTTCTGTCGCGTGATTGTC
>NZ_QLSX01000025.1 GCF_003268885.1 Onishia taeanensis | reverse complement strand
CCCCCTCTGTCAGCCTAGTTGTCCAGTTGGCGATTTTGCCTGAATCCACATCAGAGTGGGCGGCATAGGATTGTTCATGCCACGTTATTCCGAGGAACGTAAGGCCGCGGTGCTAAAGAAGCTGCTACCGCCTGACAACCGCAGTGTGGCGTCGGTGGCCGCCGAGGAAGGCATATCGGATGCGACCCTGTATGGTTGGCTGAAAACATGCCGCCGACAAGGAGTGCCTGTGCCAGGGAACCGTAAGACCGGAGATGATTGGTCAGCTGACGCCAAGCTGGCTGTGGTGATTGAAACGGCTTCTCTATCAGAGACCGAGCTTGGCACGTATTGCCGGGAAAAAGGCTTATACCCTGAACAGGTGCAACGCTGGAAGGAGGCCTGCCTCCAAGGTGCCGGCATGCAGGAAAACCGAGATAAAGCCGCTCAGAAGCAGCAGCGCGATGACCGCCGTACGATCAAGAAGCTGAAGGCCGACGTCCGTCGCAAGGACCGGGTTCTGGCAGAAACGACCTCGTTGCTGGTGCTGTCAAAAAAGCTCGAAGCCTTGTACGGCGAAGCCCCGGACAACGAGGACGACTAACGTCGTTGAGCGAACGTACAAGGCTGTTGAAGGACTTTGATGAGGCGGTGGCTGGTGGCGCGGCACGCTATAAGGCAGCCGAAGTGATGGGGCTGAGTCAGCGCACCTTAAAACGCTGGCGACAGATCAATGGCAGCGTGACCATGGATCAGCGCCCGCACGCCGCGCGTGTTGCGCAGCCCCATCAGCTCACTCAGGCGGAAGAAGAGGCGATTCTGAACACCTGTTGCCAACCAGCGTATCAGAGCTTGCCGCCATCACAGATCGTACCTCTTCTGGCAGATCAGGGCCGTTATCTGGCCTCGGAGTCATCGTTTTATCGGGTACTGAAAAAGCACCAGCAGCTGAACCACCGGGGCCGCATGACGCCAGCCCGCAAGGCCGCTGAACCGACCAGCTTCACGGCCTCGGGACCCAACCAGATTTGGAGTTGGGACATCAGCTACTGCCCCTCTGAGGTGCGTGGTCAGCACTGGTACCTGTACCTGATCCTGGACGTCTATAGTCGCAAGATCATTGCCTGGGAAGTCCATGACAACGAGTCTGGATACTTGGCAAAACAACTGGTTGAGCGCGCGCTGCTGCGTGAGGGTTGCTGGCAAACGCCGCCGGTTCTGCACTCGGATAACGGCGCGCCGATGACCTCTTACACCCTGCGCGCGAGACTGGCGGAGCTGGGCATGCTGATGTCCCATAGCCGACCACGCGTGAGCAACGATAATCCTTATTCAGAGGCGCTGTTCCGCACCGTTAAGTACTGTCCAGCGTGGCCAGCGAAGGGCTTTTCCTCACTGGCCGTTGTGCGGGAATGGATGTTGTCGTTCGAGCACGCCTACAATGAACAACACCTTCACAGTGGCATTAACTTCGTCACGCCTGCCGACCGGCATCGTGGCACGGATACTAAGCGCTTGGCCGAGCGAAAAGGGGTTTATGAACGCGCAAAGCGCCTGAATCCCAAGCGCTGGTCTGGCGACGTTCGACGCTGGGAGGCCATCGGACAAGTATCGCTCAATCCTGGCAAGCCGCAGGAAAAAGAACGGAATCAGAAAGCTGCTTAATGGAAGCGATTTGGACAACTGGGTTGAAAACTACCG
>NZ_QLSX01000024.1 GCF_003268885.1 Onishia taeanensis | reverse complement strand
CCCTGATATTCACCGGGCAGCCCTGAAAATGAAGATGGCGGTTGGTATCCTGCTGATAAATCAGAAAGTTCCTGGCAGAACCTGATTCAGGAGGACCAACCGCCATGGGTGAAACCCTAACGACCTGGTCGCCGTCCTGCAACGGCTCCGTCAACGTCCAGCTCAGCGGCGAGCGTGCTACCAGCGACAGCGGTGCCTTGCTGCTGCGTGAAGCCCTCGATAACAGCGGCGTGATCGAGGCGCTGGAGGACAACCTGGTCGATCGACGCCACCCGCTGCGCATCCGTCATTCGCTGGCCAGTCAGCTGCGCACCCTGGTGCTTCAGCGGGCGATGGGCTGGATCGATCTCAGCGATACCGACACGCTGCGACGTGACCCGCTCTGGCAGCTGGCCTGCAGCGATGCGCGCGGCATGACGCCACTGGCCCAGCACCGGCCGTCTCAAGCCACGCTGTCGCGGTTGCTGACCTGCCTCGGCCGCGACGACAACATCGATGCCGTGCACGAAGGCCTGCTGCGACTGGTGGTCTGGCGCCTGACCTCGCTGAAGAACGGCGAGCGCCCCAAGCAGCTGACTCTGGACATCGACGGCCTGCCGATCGAGGTCCACGGCCACCAGGGCGGCTCGGCGTTTCATGGCCTTTACGGGGCCCGCATCTACTCGCCGCTGGTCGCCTCGCTGGCCGAGACCGGTGACATGGTCGGCGGCCTGCTGCGCGAGGGCAACGCCGGCCCGGCCGAGAACGCCGACACCTGGATCCCGCACCTGGTGAAGCGGCTCAACGAGAGCACCGGAGCCCAGGTGCGGGTGCGCATTGACGCCGGCTTCACCGACAACGACACGCTGGAGGCCCTGGAAGAGCGCGACATCGAGTACCTGGGGCGTCTGCGTAGCCACACGGGCCTGCAGAAGCTGGCAGCGCCGCACCTGAAACGGCCCCGAGGGCGGCCGCCCGAGCAACCTCGGGAGTGGTGCCATGACCTGGAGTACCAAGCCGGTTCCTGGCCGACACCCCGGCGCGTGGTGCTGGTGGTACAGGAACGTCCCGATGATCTGCTGCTGCATGCCTTCTTCCTGGTCACCAACCTCGGCAAGTTCGACTGGCCGCCGGAGAAGGTCCTGGCGCTCTACCGCAAGCGCGGCAGCGCCGAGGCCCACATGGGCGAGGTGAAGTCGGCGCTCGACGTGCACCTCTCATCGACGGATCGCGGCGCCTCCACCGTGCAGGACGTGATGGCCCGCAACGAAGTGAGCCTGCTGCTGAGCCTCTATGCCTATCAGATCCTGCATGGCCTGCGCTGTCTGCTGGTGCGACAGACCCGGCAGGGCTGGAGCCTGAGCCGGATGCGCGAGCAGGTGCTCAAGGTCGCCGCCACGCTGACGCTGCACGCCCGGCGCATCACCGTGCACCTCGGTGATGCCGCCGACAAGTGGTGGCCCACCTTGCTGAAGGGGCTGCCGAGACTGACCGCGCTGAGCTGACACCCCAGCGAGACCACTACAGCACCAGGAACCGAGCGGCCGCAACGACGACCGGCGCTCATGGCTGCATTGACGGCGGCGATTGATTCCATACCGCTATATAAAGCCGAAAGAGGAGCACTCTTCAGGCATAAATCAGTGGGCTCTGACGCCGGAGATACGGATCCTGATGAGACCTGCCTCCGGACAGTAGCTTCAGACTGCCCGATTCAGAGCCCTCGTGAATGAGGCGGGA
>NZ_QLSX01000023.1 GCF_003268885.1 Onishia taeanensis | reverse complement strand
GTAACCGGCCGGTGAACCCATCTGCCGAAAGTACCTGAATTCCATCACAGTAGGTGCCCACCTATGAATAAGTGGACACCTACCATGACGGACTTAAGCGTGCTGGAAGCTCCTCGGAAGCGTCGTCGCTTCACCACCGCATTCAAGGCCAGAATCGTCGAGGCCTGCAAGCAGCCGGGTGCCTCCGTGGCCGGGGTTGCCCTGGAGCACAGCCTGAATGCCAACTTGGTCCACAAGTGGATCCGCACCGCACGTCAGCAGACTGCCGCGCCAGCAGCACCGGCGTTTGTGCCGGTGCCCATGGCCAGTGCCTCATTACCGGTCGCTCGCCAACATCAGGTGACGGACCGTATTCGCCTCACGATCCCGCACTCCAACGGCCCGATGGTCATCGAGTGGCCTGCCTCGGAGGCCGATGCCTGCCGGTCTCTGATCCGAGAGCTGCTCGCATGATCCGCATCGATGAGATCTGGCTGTCCACCGACCCGCTGGATATGCGCGCCGGCCCGGACACCGCCCTGGCTCGAGTCGTGAAGGTGTTCGGAGCGGCTCGCCCGCACTGTGCCTACCTGTTCGCCAACCGGCGCGGCAACCGCATGAAGGTGCTGGTCCACGATGGCCTGGGCGTCTGGCTGTGCGCTCGTCGCCTGAACCAGGGCAAATTCCACTGGGCCGACCACAGGCATGGCGATCGCGTCGAACTCTGTCCCGAGCAGGTGACGGCCTTGGTACAAGGTCTGCCCTGGCAACGTCTCGGCGCCGACGGGGTGATCTCGGTGGTCTGACATACCGAGTCAGATAAGGCACAGAATCTCCCGGCTCGCTATTCGCTGAAGGGCCAATCCCACTCCCCACGACAGGTTGGCATACTCAGCGAATGAACATGCCTCCCGACCTGTCTCAGCTCTCTCCCGATCAGCTCCGCCACCTGGCGGCAACGCTGATGACGCAGGTCGAGGAAAAGGATAAAGCGCTCCGCCACAGCGAGCAGGTCAATCAGAAGCTGACCTATGAACTGGCGCTGCTCAAGCGCCACGCCTTCGGCAAGCGCAGCGAGCAGCTCAACGTTCTGCAGATCAGTCTGCTGGAGGATGGGGTGGATGCCGACATCGCCGCCATCGAGACTGAGTTGGAAGACCTGGTCACGACCGATGCGTCATCGGCGCCCAAGAAGACGCCCAAGCGCGCCTCTTTGCCTCCCGAACTGCCGCGCACCGAGATTCACCATGACCCAGAGAATGATCACTGCCCGTGTGGTTGTAAGCTGCGGCGGATCGGCGAGGAGGTCAGCGAGAAGCTCGACTACACGCCGGGCGTATTCCATGTCGAGCGCCATATCCGTGGCAAGTGGGTCTGTGATCACTGCGAGACACTGACCCAGGCGCCGATGCCGGCGCAGATCATCGACAAGGGCATCCCCACCGCCGGTCTGCTGGCCCAGGTGTTGATCGCCAAATACGCCGATCACCTCCCACTGTATCGCCAGGAGCAGATCTTCTCCCGTGCCGGCGTGGCGATTCCGCGCTCCACTCTGGCCGAGTGGGTCGGCATCTGCGGCGTGCGGCTTCAGCCGCTGGTCGATGCCCTACGTAAGCTGCTGCTCAGTGAGCCGGTGCTGCATGCCGACGAGACGCCGGTGCCGATGCTGGCTCCGGGCAAGAAGAAGACCCACCGCGCCTATCTTTGGGCTTACGCCACCACGCCCTACGCCAGCCTGAAGGCCGTCGTCTACGACTTCAGCGAGGGGCGCGGCGGCCAATATGCCCGCGACTTCCTTGGCGAGTGGCGGGGC
>NZ_QLSX01000022.1 GCF_003268885.1 Onishia taeanensis | reverse complement strand
TCCGACAGGAAGGTGACGAAGCACCAGAATCGCCGATGATTCGTTACTACATCAGTTCGGCCGAGCTGAGCGCCATGAAGCTCGCAGAAGCGGCCCGCCAGCATTGGTTTGTCGAGAATAAGCTCCACTGGTCCTTGGATGTGGCGCTCCGCGAGGATGCCTGCAAAATCCATCGCGGGCAGGCAGCAGAAAACCTCGCCAGGGTCCGCCATATCGCCCTGAATTACTTGAAAGGGGAGAAGCGTTTCAAGGGCGGAATTCGGCGAAAGCAGAAGAAAGCCGCGCTGGATGAGACATACCTTGCTGACATTCTCGCGGTCTGATTTTTTTCATGCGTTTTCCCTGGCAGCCACATGGATTATCAAGCGGAGAGTGCGCCAATCGACGAGCTTGTTGATGTCCAGCCCATTACGCCCGGGCTGGTAGCCACGTACCGCGATGAAGTTGCAGCAGTCGGCCACGCTATGCCAGAGAATCTCCGGCAAGCGTTAGATAATTATGTGTATCGTGTGGGCCCGGGGGATGTCCTCGATATCATCGTGTATGACCACCCCGAGCTGACTATTCCGTCCGGCGAGCAGCGTAGTGCCGCTGAGGCGGGCAATCTGGTGCGCAATGACGGCGCCATTTTCTATCCCTATATTGGTCAAGTTCAGGTCGAGGGTAAGACGCTGGACGAGATACGCTCGCTTTTGACTCGCCGGTTGTCGCAGTACATCGCCGATCCGCAAGTCGATGTGAAGGTGGCGGCGTACCGTTCCAAGAGTGTGTACGTGACCGGAGCGGTCAATACTCAGGGGAAGCTGCCTATTACGACCGATCCCATGACCATTCGCGATGCCTTGAGCGAGGCCGGCGGTGCTTCTGCGAATGCTAACTGGCATCGCGCCATATTAACCCGTGATGGGGTCGAGACACCGGTTTCACTCTATGCGTTGCTCCGCCAGGGAGATCAGCGGGAAAATCGTCTAATGCGCGATGGTGACGTGCTGCATGTGACCAGTGCAGAAAACCAAGGCGTGTCGGTCATGGGCCAAGTCATCAGGCCTGGCAATGTTGCCTTGGGCAACGAGAGGCTGACGCTCACGGATGCTATTTCGCGGGCCGGTGGCATCAATGAAACCACTGCCGAGGCATCCGGCATCTTTGTGGTGCGAACTAAACCCGAAGGTAGCCAACAGCTCGCGACGGTGTACCAGTTGGACGTACGTAATGCGGCCGCCTTCAGCCTGGGTCAGCGCTTCACGCTTGAGCCCAAGGATGTGGTCTATGTCACCACCGCCCCGGTGGCTCGCTGGAACCGCGTGATCAGCTTGTTGCTGCCGACCGTGAATCTGCCGGGAACCGTGGCGAACACCTCTAGCGACGTGCGGGATATGTAACGCCATGTTTGAACGTATTCTGGTGGTATGCACCGGCAATATCTGTCGAAGCCCGGTAGCCGAGGCGATGCTCAAACAGCGATGCCCAAGCAAGGTTATTGCCTCGGCCGGCCTTGGTGCCTTGGTCGGCCAAGGCTTAGAGCCGACCGCTCGGCGCCTGGCAGAAGCCGATGGGCTGGAGGTGAGCGATCATACGTCTCGCCAACTAACCCAAGAGATGCTGCAGCAGACAGATCTGGTCTTGGTGATGAGTGATGGCCAGCGCCGGGCCGTCGGTGAGCTTTCTTCCGCAGCGTTGGGTAAGACAATGCTTCTCGGACACTGGCTGGAAAATGGCGCAAAGGAAATTCCTGATCCTTACCAAAAGAGCGAAGCCGCCTTTAGGCACGTTCACCATCTGTTGACTCAGGCTACCAACGCTTGGGCCACCAAGCTTTAACCATCTTTTGGCCGTTGATGGCTCACGGCTATGTCAACAGAACTGATTTGTTTTCTTCACTGATTTTCCCTCTGGTATTGATATGTCACAAACGCCTGCTGCACCGCCTGCTGACGATGAGATCGACCTGGGCCGACTGTTCGGTCTGCTGATTGACCATAAATGGTGGATCATCGGCATAACCGCGGTATTTGCTATCGCGGGTATTGCCTATGCGCTGCTGGCCACGCCCGTCTATCGTGCCGATGCCTTGGTGCAGGTTGAGAAGAAAGCCGGAATGAGCAATCCGCTTGAGGATGTGAAGTCCATTCTTGGCGAGGAGCCCTCAGCCGATACCCAAGTGGGGATACTGCGTTCCAGGATGGTCCTGGGGCGTGCGGTCGATCAGGAGAACCTGACGCTTCAGGTCACGCCAAAGCGTCTACCTATCGTGGGAAACTTCCTGGTGCGCCATGGCATGGAACGCCCAAGTTTCGCAGAAAGTAGCGTATGGGCAGGCGAGAAAATCAATGTTAGTCAATTTCAGGTATCGCAGGCGTTCATCGGCACGCCATTTGAGCTGATCGTGTTAGATAAGAGTCACTATCGTCTTACGTTGGAAGGGCGAAATCTGGGAGAAGGGCAGGTTGGGCGCGATAAGGCCTTCTTGGGTGGTGCGGTCCATCTTCGTGTGGCCGAACTGAATGCCGGGGCAGGCGCAACCTTCACATTGAACAAGTCGGCTCGCCTGAAAGTGACCAACGATCTGCGCTCTCGTTTCAGCGTGAGCCAGCAGGGCAAGGATAGTGGCCTGCTCGACCTTTCTCTAAGCGATACAGATCCGCAACGCGCTACTCAGGTGCTGGATGCCATTAGCGACGTTTATTTGACGCAGAACATCCAACGCCAGGCCGCCGAGGCCGAGAAAAGTCTGGAGTTCCTGGAGCAACAAACGCCTCAGGTTCGTGACCAACTTCGCGAGGCAGAAGACGAACTCAATTCTTATCGCACGAAGCGCGATAGCGTTGATCTTTCACTGGAAACACAGTCGATCCTCGAGCGCATTGTGGATCTGGAAAAACAGTTAAACGAGCTGTCCTTCAAAGAATCGGAAATCTCTCGACGTTTCACCAAGAGCCATCCCTCCTACCAGGCGCTACTAGAGAAGAAACAGCAGCTGCAGAATGAGCGTGACCAGCTGGAAGCCAAGGTAGACGACCTGCCCGAGACCCAGCAGCAAGTCCTTCGGATGAGCCGCGACGTCAAGGTCAATCAGGAAGTCTATGTTCAGATGCTCAACAAAATTCAGGAAATGAAAATTGCTCGAGCTAGCACCGTCGGCAATGTGCGGATCCTGGATGAGGCAGTCGTACAGCCCGAGCCGGTTGAGCCCAAGAAACCGCTCATCGTGGTGCTGGCGACGCTACTGGGCGGCATGCTTTCTGTAGGCCTGGTGCTGGTGCGAGGTCTTTTCAACCGTGGCGTCGAATCACCCGAGCAGATCGAGGATGCCGGGATTCCTGTTTATGCCACGGTACCGCTCTCAGAAGAGCAGAGCACGCTTATGAAACGTGTCAAAAGGCAAAACGACGAGCGCGGGCATGACATCAGCACCGGCATTTTGGCCGAGCGCTCGCCGGTAGATACTGCAATCGAATCCATTCGCGGCCTGCGTACCAGCTTGCACTTCGCGATGATGGAATCCGGCGATAACCTGCTTGCCATTACTGGCCCCAGCCCAGGCATCGGCAAGAGCTTCATTTCCATCAACTTGGCTGCAGTGTGCGCTCAGGCAGGTCAGCAAGTGCTGGTGGTGGATGCCGATATGCGTAAAGGGCATGTGCACCATGCCTTCGGCGGCAAAAGCGAAGGTGGTCTGTCGGAGTTGCTGGCCGGTAAGGCAGCGCTGGACGAAGTTGTGCGTTCCGGAAGCATCGAAGGGCTGGATTATGTGTCGCGTGGTAGTGCCCCGCCCAATCCTTCAGAGCTGTTGATGCAAGAACGCTTCACTCAATTCCTGTCAGATATTCGAGCGCGATATGACCTTGTTATCATCGATACGCCGCCGATTCTCGCTGTTACTGATGCCGCCGTTATTGGCAAACAGTGTGGCACCACGCTGATGGTGACGCGTTTCCAGATGAACCCCGTCAAGGAACTGGAAATTGCCATAAGGCGCTTCGAAACCTCAGGTGTGGCGGTCAAAGGCGCCATCCTGAACGCCATGGAGCGCAAGGCAGCAACCAGTTATGGCTACGGTTACTACAACTACGCCTATAAGTGATTGAAAATTCGGCTACTCGTTGCCGCTGGGGGGCTCACAGGGATACCCTTTCTTACCATCGCCGCGTAGAGCTTTACCGGCAATCAGCATACAATGCGTCTGCTGCTGCAGCTGTGCATAGGCAAGTGTGGGACATAGGGTCAGGGAAGACGCCCAGGCAGGGAAAACGCATGAAAAAAATCAGACCGCGAGAATGTCAGCAAGGTATGTCTCATCCAGCGCGGCTTTCTTCTGCTTTCGCCGAATTCCGCCC
>NZ_QLSX01000021.1 GCF_003268885.1 Onishia taeanensis | reverse complement strand
ATAACCGCCATAGGAATCCTGAATATCGATCCTGAGGCGTTAGAAGCCTTTCCATCATCCTTGGCCTTGGTTTTCCTCTTGCGGGCCTTCTGGGTGCCTTCCTGGGCTTTCTCGCCGAAGGTGAACACCAAGTGGGACACTCGGCGTCCGGTCTTTCGCTGGTCCCACTTCACCCATAGCGGGCTGTGCTCGTTGATCTGTGCTGTGGCCGGTTCAACCACCCACCGTTTCAGGTCCTTTATGGCTGGGTACTTACCATCTAGCTGGAACGCCTCACGCAGCCACTCGATAGGCACCTCTCGCTCGCCCGCCCCCCGCCACTGGCACAAAAGCTCATAGAGCCGCATGGCATGGGCGCTGGTCATCTTGGCCACGTCCTCGAGCGCGTAGCGCGTGAACTGCTCCGTAAGCTGTGTCAGGTATGGCAGCATGTCTTTTGTGAATCTCAGCTCGACACGACCTTCTAACTCGACGTAGGCAATGGATTGGACCCAGCTAGTTACCAGGGTCTTAGGCCTCTTTCCTTGACCATTGGGATATTCCCGCAACCATACCTCCCGACGTTTCAGCCGGAGGGCTGCATCGGCTAGCTCTTTGTAGGTTGAGTGAGAGTCAGTCCCTACGAGTGCGGCATAGTCGGCCACGCTGACGCTATACATCACTTCATCGGTGAGCGGCTGATCCCTTCGCACTTGGGTGATACAGCCCAACATGATGCGCTGTTCAGCGGGAGTGAGGCGGTAAGATGCCTCGACCAGGGCATTGCTCTTGTAAACCTGGGGCTCGTTCATCCTTGGGGCTCCAGTAGGGAGTGTGTCTACAGTGTCCCTTTATAGGGAGGGTTTTATGTTCTCCCTTTTAACCCTGAATCCCTCCCCTCTACAACCCTGAATCCCTCCCCTTTTGACCCTGAATCCCTCCCCTTTTGGCCCTGAATCCCTCCCCTTTTTAACCTAAAAACACATGTATATCAGTGGCTTACAAGGCCTAAAAGGGGAAAAGGGGAAAAGGACAGAAAAGAGCGCATCCGCGCTCGCCTGCCCTCCGGTCGTCGTTCCTCCTCCCTCCGCCCGGCCTTCGGCCGCCTGAACCCCATGAATGCCTCGACAAGTCGAGAAGGGCGCGGTCGAGCCGCTTCGCGGCTGCGCGCCCTGGTCGGCGAGGCCTGGCCGCTAAAGCGCTACGCCACGGCGGGCCGATCCCGATCACCTCGCGGGAACGGTTGGGCCTTCGGCCCGGGTTTAGCAGGGATGTGGATCGGCAAGGGCGTTGCCGTCTAAATATACGTGATTTATTCACACCTATATGCTATCCTGGTAGGCATCAACTCGGCGAAGGGGAGTCACCATGGCACTACGGCGGATCAGCGACCTCGAGCAGTCTCACAAGAGCCGCGACGGCAACGTCATCGAGTGGAAGTCCCCCAGCCGCTGGTTGTACCGCTACGAGCGTGACCGGGGGGCGGTCGGCATGGAAACCGGCCCCGGTACCGGCGAGTTCCTGTGGTACGTGCTGGACAAGAACGACCTCACCCATGCCAAGCGTCGCGTGTTCGACCTGATCAACGAGGACGAGCTCTGATGGCCCGTAAGCGTGAAATTGTCCCGAGTGAGGCGCGACTGTGGCTCGGCGTGCTCCTGGACGCGGCCTTCGATCCGACCTCGAGGACCCTGGATCTCGCCCGCAGCGCCGAGATCGCCAACCACCACACCCAGGCGAACGGCCCGCGGGATGCCCTGCGCCTGACGGCACGGGACGGCAAGACCCAGCTGCTTGCCCTGGCCGGCGACCTGACGGCCTACCCCGAAGACTACAGCGACCAACGCCAGGCGGAGCTCCTGCTGGCGTGGGCCGAGCGTTGGATTCAGCCCGAGGACTGGGGGCGACTTGCCGCGCGTGTGCGCAAGCGTCGCCAGAAGATGCGTCAAAGCGGAGGTGAATGATGGATAGCGGACAGTATGCAAGGAACATCGGCGGCTCCCTGCTCGCCGAATCGTTGCGGCACTACCGCGACCCGGACGGTGACCGTTGCCACCCTATCGCGAAGCGGGTGCTGGATCGATGGGCGCTCGAGGAGCCGAATCGCGTGCGCCTGTTGTGTGCCGATCCGGTCAGGATCGAGTGGTTGCTCGATGCCGCCCAGGATCAAGGCAACGTGGAACTTGAACTGCTCACCAGCGTGGCCGCGCAGCATCGTCGTGAGTGCGGTGAAACCGATACCGACTTGCTGCTCGAGGCCGGGGTTGCGCTGCAGATGCCGGACAGTCTGCCCTTTCGGCACTGTGATCGTTAAGTCACCGACATCATGTCCCTTTCAGATGGGGGTTCGTGCTGAGAACGTGCCGGTGAAGTGAGGCGCGAAACCGGGATGCAGCCCCGGACAAGGTATGCCCACGTAACACATTCGTGTACTAGCGCCCGCTGCAATCGCTTCGCTCTCTTGCCGGGCTGGCACCTTGCTCGGGGCTTCGCCCCGAGCCCCCTACCTCATTCGCTACCGCTCACGAGGTCACCATGGCATCACCCACACCATCGAAGGCCCCCGTCCATCGGGATAAGCACCTCAGCGTCAGGCTCACTGAGGACGAAAAGCAACGGATTTTGCAGAAGGTCGAGTCCACCGATGCCCGCAGCCCATCCGAGTTCGTTCGGAGTACGGCGCTCGACTATCCGGTGCGCTCAGTGGTCACGCATGAAGCGATCAACGAGCTGCGTCGTCTCGGTGGACTGGTGAAGCACCTCTTCATCGAAGGGGGACGCGAGGATCCTGACGGCCTGTACCTGGAGACGCTGAACGAGCTGAGAGCCGCCATTCGCAGGCTTGGGCGCGAGGTGTGACCAGAGAGGGCGGGTGGCATTAGGCGTGAAGGGTTCACGCCTAATGCGCTCAAGATAAGCCGCGTAATCCTGAATTTCCGTGGATCCAGGGTGAATGGTGGCAAGTCGGATGTAGGCTAGATTGGGTGGCACTGGATTCCCAGCTAGGTGGTGATGGAGCTTTGATGGATACCTTATCCAAGGAAGCCCGTAGCGAGCGTATGTCCCGGGTACGAGGCAAGGACACCCAGCCAGAAATGAAACTGCGCCGTCTGGTGCACGGCATGGGGTTTCGCTATCGGCTTCACGATACCCGCCTTCCGGGAAGCCCTGACATGGTTTTCAGATCACGGCGAGTAGTGATCTTCATGCACGGTTGCTTCTGGCATCGGCACGAGGGCTGTGCCCTGGCCCGAATGCCTAAGAGCCGGGTATCATTCTGGCGCGAAAAATTGGAAGCTAATCGGCTACGTGATCGGCGCAACCAATTGAAATTAAATGAAATGGGGTGGCGTGTGCTGGTCGTCTGGGAGTGCCAGTTGACCCGCACGGACCTCACCGCGCGACGCGTGCGGGACTTCCTGAACGACACGACGGGGTTGGAGTATGATGAAATCGGTTGAGCTCTTCGCGGGCGCTGGGGGGCTAGCGATGGGGGCGACTCTCGCCGGCTTCGAGTCTCTAGCGGTGGTCGAGTGGGATCGTTGGGCATGTGACACGATTCGCGAGAATCAGCGCAAGGGATACCCCTTGGTTCAGGACTGGCCCCTGTGGGAAGGCGACGTGCGTGAGTTCGACTGGTCGAGCCTCCCTGAAGGGGTCGACCTGGTGGCCGGCGGCCCGCCCTGTCAGCCGTTCTCGATGGGAGGGCGTCACAAGGCATTTGGCGATAAACGTGACATGTTCCCCGCTACGGTCGAAGTCGTTAGGCGATTGAGACCAAAGTCGTTCATCATCGAAAACGTGAAGGGCCTAACTCGTGCGAGTTTCCACGACTACTTTCAGTACATACAACTTCAGTTGGAGTTTCCCGAAGTCAGCCGGCGGGATGGTGAGACTTGGTTAGAACACCTAAAACGGCTTCAAGAGGAAAAGACCTCTGGCGCTCAACACTTCAATGGGTTGACGTATAATTTGTTTCCGGTTTTAGTCAATGCGGCCGACTACGGAATACCGCAGAAGCGTGAGCGTGTCTTTATCGTAGGCTTTCGATCTGACCTAGGTGTGGAATGGTCTCCCCCGGACCCGACTCATTCTCTGGACGCTTTGCTTCATGACCAATGGGTCACTGGAGATTACTGGGAACGCCATCGTATTCCCAAATCGCGTAGGCCCGCAGTACCTGAGCGTTTGGTCAACCGGGTGCGAAAATTAGAAGATTCGTTTATCGCGTGTGAGCGCAAACCTTGGCGGACTGTCCGGGATGCCTTGATCGACGTCCCGGATCCCCGGAAACGAGGGGCGCGTTTTTTCCATGATCACAAGTTCCAAGATGGAGCTCGGGTGTACAAGGGGCACACAGGAAGTCCGCTGGACTTGCCGTCGAAGACCTTGAAGGCGGGAGCACATGGTGTCCCTGGTGGTGAGAATATGATGGTTCGCGACGATGGTAGTGTTCGCTATTTCACAGTTCGTGAATCTGCTCGACTGCAGACCTTCCCTGATGGCTATACCTTCCATGGCGCGTGGGGAGAGACTATGCGCCAGTTAGGAAATGCTGTGCCTGTCGCTTTGGCACGTGCTATGGCGTGCTCAGTCGCTGAGCAGTTGTCCCTGACACAACTGCGCAACTTGGCCAATCAGCAGCGGCGTAGGAAGATGGCATGACCGATAATATTATTCCCTTTAACCCACTCGATAAGAAACATCTTGGCGAGAGTGTTGGTCAAGCCATGCTTCGTCGCCCAGTAATTCGTCTCGGCGAGCTAAGTAAGTTCAATGGCGCTGGGATATACGCGATTTATTATGTTGGGGGTTTTCCTGCCTACCAGGCGATATCTTCCCGTAACAAGGGAGGAGATTTTGTGGCGCCCATCTACGTCGGGAAGGCCGTGCCATCCGGTGCTAGGAAGGGAAAAATGTCGGCGGCTACAACAACCTCCTTGCACAAGCGTCTTAACGAGCACAAGAAAAGTATAGAAGCAGTCGAGAACTTGGAGATTGAAGACTTCTATTTCCGTGCTCTTGTGGTTGACGATATATGGATTCCTCTCGGGGAGTCGCTTTTAATATCTAAGTTTTCTCCGATTTGGAACAACTTGATTGATGGTTTTGGCAACCATACTCCAGGGAAGGGGCGTTTCGAGGGGTTGCGGCCTAGATGGGATGTGCTGCATCCAGGTCGGTCTTGGGCTGAACAATGTAAGCCAAGAGATGAGACGATGGAGCAGATAATGCATGAGGCTGAAGACCATCTTCGCAACAATCCTCCTCCAGATAATAATACAATGATCACATCATGATCATCATTTAACATTGTTTTTATGCGAACTTATCGCCTTTCCAGGAAAGTCTGGAAGGGCGGTTATTATGTAAATAAGTAATGCAAGGCTTATCGTCCCGCAAAATTCTTTACTGATAAGCCTGTGGTGGTAATCCATCCTGTTTGGGTTTTTAGTGAGATATGGGCAGATTGAGGCGGAAGGACTGATTCCAGTGCTCGCACGGTAATCTTGAGGTTTATGAATAACGAGCCGCCAGGTGTAACCTCAGCGGCTCGTTCTTCATAAATCTTCAATCATCAAGTCGATGAAGGTTTCTTTCAACATAGGGGTGGAATTGGGCATGTGTTAGCCTGGAAACACCAAGAGATGCTTTAAGCTCATCTCCCATTACTCTTAGTTCAGAGCGATTTTTTGCAGACTGAGACTTGTTGAACTTCCGAAGGATATAGTTCATTTCGTGGTCTTCGGAAAAATTTACATAATCGTGATCGCTTATAGCCATGAGGGCCTCTGGTGATGATTGGCTTTTCTTTGCTTGCAAAGGCTACATTAGCGATCAAGAGATTATTAGGCAATGGCCTGAATCCCTTTCTTTTCTATAACGGTCAGAAGACGCAGGGCTGGGCCGCCTGGCCGCTTTATACCTCTCTCCCAATCGGAGACTAGGTTCTTGCTGACGTTGAGGTAACGAGCGAACACAGGCTGTGAAAGGTGCTCGCGCTCGCGGAGTGCTCGGATAGCCTCAGGTGGGATCGTCTCCGCCGTGGTGAGGCAGCTCTCGTCAAAGTCGCGCATGGTCTGCTTGTCGACGGCACCAACCTCATGCAGTGCTTCCATGGTCTCATGGATTGCAGCCATGGCGTCGCTACGGTATTTCTTAGCCATCGTCTTCCACCTCCGAAAACTGTCCCTTCCGCATCATCTCGACCAGGTGCTCCTCTGACAGGTCGAGGATGTGCTGGGCGGCCTGTTTGAACGCGGCCTTCTCCTCGTCGCTGATATTGCTCTGTTGGCTCTTGGCGAAGCCGTACACGAAGAAGGCGCGATGTGCCTGGCGGTAGAGGATGATCGTACGTTAGCCGCCCGACTTGCCTTGCCCTGGGCGAGCCACCCGCTGCTTGATGACGCCCCCGCCTAGGTCCGCGTCGATCAACCCCTGGTCGGCTCGCCGGATGGCGTCACGCAGGGCAGCGTCCTCGAGCTTCTGTTTCTTGGCGAAGCGCTCGAACCAGGCGTTCTTGAAGATCCTCACCGGTCGTATCCCTGCCACTCAAAGTATAATACTTAGTGTTACACCTTGCGATGACAGGCTGCAATCCTGG
>NZ_QLSX01000020.1 GCF_003268885.1 Onishia taeanensis | reverse complement strand
CATCCCGCAGAACCATCAATCACCGATTGCGGTGATGAAGGAATGGCAGGCAAAGCGACCTGAGTTATTTACCAAGCAGGTGGTCAATCACACGGGACCCGACATCTACCCACCGAAGGCAGCGCATCAGTTGATCACATTTTCTGTTACTGCTGAGTGGATCGACACATCACTAGTAACTCTCCGCCCTATGATATCAGCCAGGTGTTTCGGAGGCAGTCCATACCCCGGCCTCACACTCCTCACGGAATCCTTGGTAATGAGTTCACCTGCCTTCAAGTTCTTGACGAAATAGAGTGAACGCCGGAACTGTACATTCCCCTGCTCACTGGATTTCCTTCCGTAGTCCACTTTCCCAAGCGCGTGCCAGGCGGTCTTGCTGTCTCGGCACAGGGCGGTGAGTTCAGCAGGCTCCAGTGAGAAGCTGTCGTCAGGCCCTCCCCCGTTACGGTCGAGGGTAAAATGCTTCTCGATCAGGCTGGCGCCCAGTGCCACGCTGGTAATCGCCGTTGTGTTATCGATCGTATGATCCGACAGGCCTGTTACCAACCCAAACCGCTCCACCATATCAGTGATCGTACGTAGGTTGTAATCTTCTGCCGGAGCGGGATATCCGCTTACGCAGTGTAGAATTGCCAACTGCTTGCAGCCAGCACCTTGGGCGGCGTCAATGGCTTCCTGGATCTCATCTGCATCTGCCATGCCGGTGGAGATGATCATCGGCTTTCCAGTCTTAGCCACATACTCGATGAGCGATAGATCAACGGCCTCGAAGGAGGCGATCTTGTAGGCCGGCGCACCGAGCTCTTCCAGAAAATCGACCGCAGTATTGTCGAAGGGCGAACTAAAAATTGTGATACCCAGCTTGCGTGCGTGATCGAAGAGCGCTTGGTGCCATTCCCAAGGGGTATGCGCCCATTCATAGAGTTCGTACAGGGTACGTCCTTCCCACAGGCCTTCCATAATCTGGAAATCAGGCAGATCACTATCGAGCGTGATGGTATCCGGGCGATACGTCTGCAGTTTGATGGCATCAGCCCCGGCCTTCTTGGCCTCTTCGATAATCTTTAGGGCCGTGTCAATGTTGCCATTATGATTAGCGGAAAGTTCGGCGATGATGTAAGGCGCATGCCCCGGCCCAATGGTACGGCCGTCGATGTCAATCGTCATTGGGGGATACCTTTTTCATTTCAATCGTGTAGATGTGCCCGTGAAGCTGAAAATAAGCGGGATAACGGCTTGGATCCATTACACGGATGGTGTTGAATAATTCACTGAGCGGTTGAGCAGGGTCTACTTCACTATCTGTAGGTGAGCGCTTTGGGTAATACGACGCGGCCACGTCAGGCGACTGAGGGGCGGGCGTCTTTCCGTCCGCCACTAGTAGCAACGCTTGATCCATTAATGCCAGCTCGGTATCGAATAAGAGCTCATGAATTTCATCATGCAGGGCATGTGCAGGGACTTCAAAGGTGCGCTTGGCCCAGATCGCGCCTGTATCAACACTATCTTCAGCATCTAGCAGACTGACCGTAATGGTTTTTTCTCCTTCAAGCAGCGCCCAAATATGCGGACTCCAGCCACGCCCTTTCGGCAAGTCACTGGCATGCAGCACCAGTACATGCCGGTATTTTTCGCGGTACTTAGCATTAATGATCTGGCTGCAGGAAACGAGAAACAAGACATCGCCACCACACAGGTCCTGCCGATCACGGCAGATATAGATGTCATGCTGACGATGGTGCAGATCTTTCCACCTCATCAGCCAATCATTGACCGGGTGGTCGGCATCGGTGCAAAGAACCGTTATTTTCATCTTTCACCCTCCAGCATCAAACCAACCAGAGTCGACACGCCAGTACCGTTCGTCACATTGGCTGCATCGCAGGTAAGCGTTTGACGATATGCAGATTCGAACACGCTCTTTGCGATGTATTCTTGCAGTTGGGGTTTCCAAGCGCTCGAATCAATGCTTCCAAGGGTTAACGCTGCACCGGCGTTGTGAAGACTTTGGGCAATGTGCTGCTGATTCTCCGCCAGTACGAGCATAAGGGTGGGCAACCCTAAGCAACAACGCTCCCAGGTGGTGCTGCCGGCGGCGCCGATCGCGAGATCTGCCTCGGCCATGCGCCGCGCCATATCCGACACGTTGACGACCACCTCAGTGGACCATGGCAGTTCCACGGCTCGGGTTTTGACCTCTTCCAACCAGGGCGCTGTGGCGCCCATGACTACAGTGATCTCGAGATCGTTGGGTAAGTCGCAGGCGTTCAAAGCGTCGAGTACCTGACCAGTGGAATTGTCCTT
This sequence comes from Onishia taeanensis, assembly GCF_003268885.1. GTDB lineage: Bacteria > Pseudomonadota > Gammaproteobacteria > Pseudomonadales > Halomonadaceae > Onishia > Onishia taeanensis_A. The sequence goes on along the minus strand of NZ_QLSX01000020.1, from coordinate 8,216 downwards.
ATCGACACCGCCAAGACTGATCAGCAGCCGTTTGACCGCCGGATGTCGGTGCCGGCGGGCCAGGCTGCTCTCACGCCGCTCGGCAAATTCCGGCCGCAACAGAGCAAACTGTGGTCCCGCCAGTACCCGGCACTCCGCCGGCACTAGGCCTATATAGTCTTCTGCTTCACGCCCCAAGTTTTGATCGAGCAACAAGTGAGCACAATGAGCACGATCCGCGAGGTCATCGATGACCAGCAACCGTGTTTGCTCAGGTAACACAGCAGCTTCCCAGCGAGCATCCAGCGCATAGTGATCCACTACCAGCCAGTCCGGCGCCAACTGCACTATCAGAGGGCCACAGGCTTCAGCGTCGCTTTCCCAGGACGTGCCTAGCCAGTGTGCATGATCCGGCTGGAGGTCTCTCGTCGGGGCAGAGGTGCGGTACAGGCTCTCATCAAGTAAACGATGAGCGTTAAAGCCCCGCGCCTCGATGGCGTCAATCAAATGCCCCGCGTGTTCACGGCACAGAAAGTGGCACTCGGCGCCCTGCTTCCTGAGGGCCTCGGCAAGCGTGAGGCAGCGCATGATATGGCCGGTGCCGATTTCCAGTGAGGCATCGGCACGGAATACCACCACCTGGGTCGAGATGTCGGGTGCTTCATTCCTCATTCCCGAGCCCCGCGCTCCACCACCTTCTCAGCCTGCCAGGCACGGAAAAGCCACTCGGCACGCTGCCAGTCTTCCGGCGTGTCTATATCCTGTACGCGATGACGCGGCAGTTTTACAGGTATGGCACGTGGGGTGAATATCGCTTGACCATCGCGCCAAGCCTCCGCGCGGCCCCAGTAGAACTGACCGGCATCGTGCCACGCTTCTTCAAGATCCTGGGAGCGTGTAGTGAAGTGTTCGGGCTGGAACATCGTTACGCGTCCATTGGGCGTCAGACGCAAGGCGCGCTGGATGGGAAAGGCGTAACTGGTCACCGAGAAGGCGTAGTCTACGTCGTCATCTTCCAGCGCTGCGAGGCCTATCTTCAGGTCCTCTGGCTGTATAAAAGGCGCGGTGGCGTAGAGACAGCACACCGCCTGCGGCGCCTGCCCCTGCTCGCGCAGCCAATCAATAGCGTGAGCGATCACCGGGACCGTGCCAGTATGATCGTCGGCGAGTGTGGCGGGACGGCGGAAGGGGGCATCTGCACCATGCGCCTCGGCTATGGCAGCGATTTCCTCATCATCAGTGGAGACGATCACCCGTGCAAAGCATCCGCTGCTCAGCGCAGCCTCGATTGACCAGACGATCATGGGCTTGCCAGCAAACTCGCGAATGTTCTTGCGTGGAATCCGCTTGCTCCCACCCCGGGCGGGAATTACGGCCACACGTTCTGCCGTAACACGCCCTGCCGAAAAGGTATGGCTCATGACGCCTCCAGCGATTGACGCAAGGCCGCTATCACTAGATCCTGCTGCGTGTCGTTCATGGTGGGATACAGCGGCAGGCTGATCGCCTGCGCGTAATAACACTCGGCTTCAGGAAAGTCACCCGGCCGGAAGCCCAGTTGCTGATAATATGGCTGGGTGTGCACGGGGATATAGTGCAGGTTGACACCGATGCCTTGCTCACGGAGCGACTCGAAGACCTGTCGGTGCGTCACGCGGACCTGATTAAGCTCGAGGCGAATCACGTAAAGATGACGACCCGAATAGCTGTCGGGATGTTGCCAGGGTGTCGTAACGGGAAGACCGGCTAGCTGTTCGTCGTAACGAGTTGCGAGTGCATTGCGTGTGGCTACATAGTCATCCAAACGCTCGAGTTGGGAGACGCCCAAAGCAGCTTGCAACTCAGTCATGCGGTAATTGAAACCCAAGGCGACCTGCTGGTAGTACCACGGCCCATCGACCTCATGGGTCATCAGCTCGGGATCACGGGTGACGCCGTGACTGCGCAGCAGATCCATGCGGCTGGCCAAGGCATCGTTATTTGTCAGCGCCATGCCACCCTCAGCGGTAGTGATGATCTTCACCGGGTGGAAGCTAAACACGGTGATATCACTGTAGCGGCCGCTACCAATATATTCCCCCTGATACTGTCCCCCTATGGCGTGTGACGCATCCTCGATGATGCGAAAACCGAAGCGCTGCCCCAGGGCATGGATCGCCTCCATCTTACAGGGCTGACCGCAAAGATGGACGGCGACTACGACCTTCGGCAGGCGCCCTGTTTGCTCGGCCTGTTCAAGCTTAGCTCCTAACGCTCTAGGGCAGAGATTATAGGTTCGCGGGTCTATGTCCACGAAGTCGACCTGGGCACCGCAGTATAGGCCACAGTTGGCCGAGGCCACAAAGGTGACCGGGGTGGTCCATAGCCAGTCGCCTTCACCTAAGCCCAGCGCTAAGCAGGCAACATGCAGCGCCGACGTAGCACTATTGACGGCCAGGGCGTGGCGAGCCCCAACCTTCTCGGCAACCGCCTGCTCAAAGCGCGGCACCATAGGGCCCTGGGTCAGGAAGTCGGAGTGAAGCACGTCTAGTACTACGTCGATGTCAGCCTGCTGGATATCCTGGCGACCGTAAGGAATCATCAGATCGCTCCAATTTTTTCCCAGTTAGCATCTACCCAGGACTTGAGTTCTGCACTGCTCATCCATTCGGGATTATTGTCACTGGAGTAGATAAAGCCTTCTGGAACTTTCTTTCCGTCCTTGATGCGATTGGCGTCTTGATCCCAGCTGTGGATCGCCGGCAGAATCTTGAAATGTTCTGGATACTCATAGGTGTAGTGAGCATCCTCAGCACCAATCATCTGTTCGTGCAATTTCTCACCCGGACGAATACCTACAACTTCTTGTTCAGCCTCAGGGGCTATGACCCTACCAAGGTCCGTCACCTTCATAGAGGGAATTTTCTTAACGTAGATTTCACCGCCTTCCATGTCTTCGAAGGCATGCCAAACGAGTTCAACTCCTTGTTCTAGCGAGATCATGAATCGGGTCATGCGCTCATCTGTTATAGGCAGAACACCTTTGTCTCGAACGGAAACAAAAAAGGGTATCACTGAACCGCGAGAGCCCATTACGTTGCCGTAGCGTACAACAGAAAAGCGTGTTTTGTGCCCCCCTGCATAGGAGTTCCCGGCTACAAAAAGTTTATCTGAAGTAAGCTTGGTAGCACCGTATAGGTTAATCGGACTGCTGGCCTTATCAGTGGACAGCGCCACAACCCTCTTCACGCCTTTGTCGATACAGGCATCAATCAGATTCATTGCCCCCTGCACGTTGGTCTTAACGCATTCGAAAGGATTATATTCAGCGGTAGGCACGATCTTTGTCGCTGCAGCATGAATCACATAATCCACGTCATCCAGCGCTCGATAAATGCGATCCCGATCACGGACATCCCCAATGAAGAACCGTACACGTGAATCACCTTGGAACTTCTTGGCCATTTCCCACTGCTTCATCTCATCGCGCGAGAAAATAATCACCCGCTTAGGGTTATAGCGTTCTAACAGCATGGGAATGAAGGTATGGCCAAAGGAGCCAGTGCCGCCGGTAACGAGTATGGATGAATCATTAAACATTCAGGGTTTCCCTTTCGATAGCCATTACGCATGTTCAGCCATGCGCTTGAAGATTGCGTTACGCTCGGAGAGTTCAGAGAAGCTGCCGTGATCCTCCAAGCGTCCATCCGCCAACAAGTAGATGCTGTCGCACTGTTTTACCGTAGCAAGGCGATGGGCGATCATGATAATTGTTTTCTTGCCTGAGAAATCATGGATAGCGTCCATAATCAGCTTCTCTGTAATGCCGTCCAGGGCGCTAGTCGCTTCATCAAGGATCAGAACATCTGCATCGTGATAGAGCGCTCGGGCAATGCCGATACGCTGGCGCTGACCGCCGGAAAGTTGCACGCCGCGCTCGCCAACTGTCGTTTCAAGTCCATCGGGCAATTCGGCAAGCAGTTCATCGAGGTGAGCCATGCTGGCTGCTTGTCGTACCTTGACATCGTCTATGGCTTCCATCGGCAGACCAAAGGCGATGTTTTCACGAATGGAGCTGTCGGCTAGAAAGATCGACTGTGGTACGAAGCCCAGGCTGTTCTGCCAAGCACGACGGTTTTCGCCTGTCAGTGGCCGACCGTCTATTAATATCTGACCGGCCAGTGGCTCAATCAGACCTAGCAGCAGATCTATTAGAGTGGACTTCCCGGAGCCTGACGCCCCAACCAAGCCGACCACATGATTGGCGGGGATTTCTAGGTTCAGCTCACTTAAAGCCGCTTCCTGCTTGCCGGGGTAGCCAAAGGTCACATTGGTCAGCTGGATATTGTGTTTGGGGGGAAGATGCTGCTCCGATAGCCCCTTCTCGGTCAGTGGGTTACGAATATGCTCCAGGCTACTGGCATAGAGGTCGTCACGTAGTGAATCGAAGGCTGCCAGATTGCCACGGATCTGAGAGATGCTGGTGTACACCTGCTGAAAGGCTGGTAGTAATTTGAAGCCAGCAAGCGCATAAACCGAAAGCACTGGCAATATGGTGCCCAAGTTACCCTGATGGGAGGCCAACAAATAAAGAATCAGGAAAATCACGCTGCCGAAGGCGACCAGCTCCATCGCGTAGCGCGGTGCTTGGCTCATCGCCTGGGTGGTACCCTGAGCCTCGGCGAAACGTTCACTGGCAGCATCAAATCGTTCGGTGAAAACCCCCTGGCGGCCCAACAATAACGCATCCTTGATTCCCCCGAACCCCTCAGCCATTAACTTGAAGCGAAGCCGTTGAGCATCAGTGATCGTCTTGCCATTGCGGACTAGGCGCAGGCGCACCGTGCGATACAGCAGTATGTAGGCAACAGAAAAAATCGCCAAACCCGCTAAGGCTACTAAAGGGTTGTACAGAAAGATCGCCCCCCCCATCACCACCGCCATAATCAGCTTGGCATTCATCTGCATCAGCGGGTTGATAATGGTATTGGTAATTCGCTGACACTCTTGGGCTATCTGGTTCGTCAACTGGCTGCTGCTGCCGCCAGCGTGGAACAGCCAAGTTTGGTGCATATAGTGCCTGAAGAGCCGGCTGGCGAGCTCGGCACCCACCCTGGCGCCATACATAGAAAGCCGCCAGATAGTAAACATGGAGATACAGGCCGCCATGGTAAGTACGACCAGCACACCGACACCCAGCAAGCACAAGAAGGTGCGAGGTTCGGCAACACCGCTGGCGCGGTAAAGATCAGCGACTAGGCCATCGCCCCGCAGCTGGCTCATATCGCCCACTAATGCCATGAAGGGCCCGATTGATACCACCCCGGCGATCTCAGTGAAGGACATCACCACCACGAGGAACTGCAAGCGCATTAGCTTTTTTCGCTGCTCAGAGGTCAGTAAGGAGTAGAGTTCTTTAAGCTGGCTTAGCATATATGGGTCATTTCAACGGTGGATTATCTCAAGTTACAAGTACAACGCAAGGCCTGTCAGTTAGGATGTTGCACAGCTCATTAAAACTGCGATGAGTAATATAGATTAAAGGGGCTAAGCCACCTCATCAGACACATTTAAGTGCCATTATAACTCTCGCCATGTAGCGCGTAACATTCTGCGCTCCCGTAGCGACCCAATGGCGTTCATTAGCGCTGTGATCAGACCTGATAATAGTCCCGGTACCAAGCGACGAAGTTGTCCACGCCTACACTCACAGGTGTGGCTGGCTTATAGCCGACTGCACGCTCAAGTTCAGTGGAATCGGCGAAAGTATACGGCACATCGCCAGCCTGAATCGGCAGAAGCTTCTTTATGGCTCGCTTGCCTAAAGCCTCCTCGATGGCCTCAATATAAGCGCTGAGCATGACTGGATCGTTGTTGCCAATATTGTATATCCTGAAAGGGGCATTGCTGGTGGCAGGATCTGGGGCCTCGCTATTCCAACTAGGGCTTGGTGTGGCCGGCACATCGTTTGTCCGAATCACGCCTTCGACAATGTCGTCGATGTATGTGAAGTCACGGGTGTGGTTTCCGTGGTTGAACACCTGAATCGGCTCCCCTTCAAGGGTTGCCTTGGTAAACAGGAACAGCGCCATGTCTGGGCGGCCCCAGGGGCCATAGACGGTGAAGAAACGCAGGCCGGTGGTCGGTAGCCGGTAAAGATGGCTATAGCTGTGGGCCATCAGTTCGTTGGCACGCTTAGTGGCGGCGTAGAACTGCAGCGGGTGATCGACGCCCTCATGCTCGGAAAAAGGCATCTTGGTATTGGCGCCGTATACACTACTGGTGCTGGCGTAGGTGAGGTGCTCAACCCTATAGTGCTGGCACGCTTCGAGCAGGTTGGTAAAGGCAACAATATTGCTTTCCACGTAGGCATGGGGGTTCTCAATCGAATAGCGCACACCAGCCTGGGCAGCCAAGTTGATGACCCGGCCGATGCGCTGTTCAGTGAAGCAGCGCTCCACGGCTGCACGATCGGCGAGGTTCTCACGGTAGAAAACATACTCACTTCCGGTTCGCCGGGCCGTCTCCTCTAAGATCTCGAGCCGGGCTTCCTTGATATCGATGTCATAATAGTCGTTGACGATATCAAAGCCGACCACGCTATCGCCACGCTCAAGTAAGGTCTTGGCGACATGGAAGCCGATAAAGCCTGCGTTGCCAGTAACCAGTATGGTCATGAAGTTCCTCTAATTCATAAATACAAATTTACTGAGAAACGCCGACCGCAGATGGCGATTAAAGCCACATTACGGCCAGCTAGCCTCATTAAAAAGAAAATGCGGATGCCTCGTCTCTGCAAGACAACACCGTACTTTTATGGAGGCTAACTTTCAGCAAAGAAATCCGTTAACAGAAGGCTGGAATTTTGAGGGTCAATGTCGAAAAATCTCATGGAAATATTAGCACCTGATCTGGGGAGGAATCATATTTTTATCAACTTCTAATTTCGCCAAAGCCATCACTTTTTTACAAGAAAGCCTCACATTTCTATGAGGCGATTTCTGTAACCTACTGATTTTATTGACCACCACCGATAAGGGCGGTTATCAGTAGCTTTAGGATTCCTGTTCTTTGAGGCTGCTGCAGACGAGACCCGCAAACTGCAGCAGAAACACGCCCATCACAGAAAGCATTCCGCCCAGTACCAAGGCGAGAGCCATTATAAGCGTACGGCTTGTACCTGTTTTTTCCAGGCTCTGCACAGCCGTCTGCGCGACTCGACCATCCTTGAGCAAGCCAAGACGATCTTTGGTCATCGCAATCTGCTCGGTATAACTGGCCAGGAGGTCTGCTGCACCAGACGATGTAGATTGCTCGGCGGCAGCGAGTGAGGCTTGTAGGCTTTCCAGGCGATTCTCGAGGCTCGTCCGCTGCCGGTCGACCAAGGCCTGCTGGTTGCTTGCGATGTTATCCAACAGAGCACTGTGCATTTTTTCTACCAAGGCCGAGTTGGCTTCTGAAGCCTGTGAGGTAATTTTCACTAGCTGAGTATCCTCAGGCGTCGTCAGGTCCACAGCAAAAGGCAGCGATTCTAGCCCTGACTGCTGGAGGAGCTCACGCGTCACGGGAGCTACGGCGAGACTCTGTGCCTTGGCTATGACGGTGCCCGCCGACTCCAGAGCTCGTTCGGTATTCCCCTCCCCTACCGGGGCTTGCTCAGCCACTTCGTAAACGGACACATAGCTATAGGTCGGTGTCAAAGTCAGCACGTAGGCGAACGCTGCCAGCACTACCACCGCGAATATAATGGCCATCGCCTTCCAGCGGCGAACCAGAATGGCCGCTAGGTCGACCAGGGATATTTCGTCATCGTAGGAAGAGCGCTGCTCGGTCATTGAATCAATTACCCGTTGATTAGCTTTTTATTCACGCGGCGAGCAGGCACGCTACCGCCCGGGGATTACCTGGGCGTCCAGGGAAAACGCATGAAAAACCGCGCTACGACGGGCCTCGTGGCGCTTTACCAGTAGGAGCTAATGTGGTCATCTAGCAGCTTTTGCTCATGGATGACTCATGCTGACACCGTCTCTTATGCACCATTTATCGATCGTTCCCGACTTCCGACAGGCCTGGAAAGTGCAGCATCAGCTGTCGGACATCTTGTTCCTGACGGTCTGCGCGGTGATATGTGGTGCTGAAGGTTGGGACGAGATAGAGGATTTTGGCCACGCGAAGCTCGACTTTCTCCGCCAGTACGGTGATTTTGAGGCTGGCGTGCCGAGCCATGACACCCTGGCCAGGGTGATGGCGCTGGTGAA
>NZ_QLSX01000019.1 GCF_003268885.1 Onishia taeanensis | reverse complement strand
ATCCATGAGCAAAAGCTGCTAGATGACCACATTAGCTCCTACTGGTAAAGCGCCACGAGGCCCGTCGTAGCGCGGTTTTTCATGCGTTTTCCCTGCCTCCTGCGCGAGGGCAACGCCGGTCCGGCCGAGAACGCCGATACCTGGATCCCGCATCTGGTCCGGCGACTCAACGAGAGCACCGGGGCCCAGGTTCGGGTGCGCATCGATGCCGGGTTCACCGACAACGACACGCTGGAGGCACTGGAAGACCGCAACATCGAGTACCTGGGCCGGCTGCGCAGCCACACGGGCCTGCAGAAGTTGGCAGCACCGTACCTGAAACGGCCACGCGGCCGGCCACCCGAGCAGCCTCGCGAGTGGTGCTACGACCTGGAGTACCAAGCCGGTTCCTGGCCAACCCCCAGGCGCGTGGTACTCGTCGTGCAGGAACGCCCCGATGACCTGCTGCTGCATGCCTTCTTCCTGGTCACCAACCTCGGCAAGTTCGACTGGCCGCCCGAGAAGGTCCTGGCGCTCTACCGCAAGCGCGGCAGCGCCGAATCGCACATGGGCGAGGTCAAGTCGGCGCTCGACGTACACCTCTCGTCGACCGACCGCGGCGCCTCCACCGTCCAAGACGTGATGGCCCGCAACGAGGTGAGCCTGCTGCTCAGCCTCTACGCCTACCAGGTCCTGCATGGCCTGCGCTGCCTGCTGGAGCGGCAGACTCGGCAGGGCTGGAGCCTGAGTCGTGTGCGCGAGCAGGTGCTCAAGGTGGCCGCCACGCTGAGGCTGCACGCCCGGCGCATCACCGTTCACCTCGGTGCCGCCGCCGACAAGTGGTGGCCGACGCTGCTGAAGGGGATGCCGAGACTGACCGCGCTGAGCTGACGCTCCAGAGGGACCCCACAGCGCCAGGAATCGAGCGACCGCAGCGGCGGCCGACGATCACGGCTGCGTTGCCGGTCGCCATTGATTCCACATAGCGATAAGGAAGCTAGAGAAAAGCGGCTCTCGGGCATTACTCAGCGCCCTCTCGCGTCGAAGATAGCGATCCTGATGAACGATGCCGCCAGCCAGCCTCTTCAGAACGCTCGATCAGCACCCTCGTGAATGAGGCGGGTTAAGATGTGCTTGTGGCGTATCGAACGCTCTTGTTGTCAGGAAGCCGTCACGTAATGCCATGATGCGCTCTCAAGCCTTCGGTGAGAGCCAGCGCTCCCGCTTCCCGCATAACCGCTGGGCGGGATTCATTCTACACATGTCACGCCTCATGCTTCACTGCTTCTTGCGCCAAAAATAACGACACCGCCCAGCTGCTTGCCGGGCGGTGTCGCACTTGCCACGACTTTATAAAGCGTTGTTTTGATGAGCCATAAACGATAGCGGGCATTACCATTCTTTTTAACTCCGAACCTACTTCATTACCGAATGGTAGCAAAAAATAAAGCTGCCTACTCCAACCCAGCAGCAGTGAGAAATTCATGAACTCAGGGCGAATGCAGACTTTTAACTCAACAGCTCATTGTAGTGGCTGCACAATCACCGCATCCCGCAGAACCATCAATCACCGATTGCGGTGATGAAGGAATGGCAGGCAAAGCGACCTGAGTTATTTACCAAGCAGGTGGTCAATCACACGGGCCCCGACAGCTAGGAAACCTGAATTCAAGCAACAAGCGCAGCACCTGCGGTATCCAGGGCGCCTGAATATTCCCCCAGAAATACCTGTGCCGGTGTTCGATAGCCGAGACGCTTTCGGGGTCGATCATTCAGCTTCTCGACCACCTTGCGCAGCTCGGCATCGGTGACCCGCCGGAAGTCCGTTCCCTTGGGGAAGTACTGCCGTATCAAACCGTTGGTGTTTTCATTGGTCCCACGCTGACCGGAGCAGTAGGGATCGCAGAAGTAAGTTGCCGTCGTCACCGCCTGGGCCACGGTCTCGTGGTCGGCAAATTCCGAGCCGTTATCCAGCGTGATGGTCTGGACAGCACCCCGGCGAGGCTTCAGCAGACGGATCATGGCTTTTTGCGTCAGCTCCGCTGAGAGCTTGGGCAACCGTGCCGCGAGCAGGTAGCCGCTACGGCGCTCGACCAGCGTGATCAGGCCCGACTGCTTGTGCCCCTGGACCACTGTGTCGCCCTCTCAGTGGCCAATGAAGCGCCGTTCATCGATCTCAGCCGCGCGATGCTCGATGCCCACGCGGCTGGGCATCTTGCCGAGTCCTGCACTCTTCGCCTGAGCCCGGTGCTTGCTCCGCCACTTGGGCTGGCGGAGGTGCTGCCAGAGATCGCCGCCGCGGGCCTTGTCATCCCAGATTAAGGAATAGATCCACTGGTGACTGACGCCGATGCCAGACAAGGGGGCCATGAAACCGCTGATCTGCTCTGGGCTCCATTCCTCTCGCAGCCGGTCGACGACAGCGCCAATCATACTGGGCAAGCGCTTTGTCCTCTTCCAGGCGGTGCGGCGCCGATGATCACTGCAGGACTGCGCCCGCTCAGGATCGTAACCGCTTTCGGTGGCGTTGCGGCGCAGCTCCCGGCTGACTGTACTGTTGTGAATGCCAAGCTCTCTGGCGATTTGTCGTCGGCTCATGCCCACGTCATGACGGGCATAGATCTGGTATCGTTGGGTCTGGGTCAGCTGTCGGTATCCCATGCTCTGCTTCACTTTGGACGGTGAGCCGAGAAGGGTACCGGCGCTGCCCCTCCCGCCTCTACCTCGTGGGCCAAAGTGCTGCACTTACTCTATGAATTCAGGAAAGAGTGGTCAGTCAAGCGACTTGAACTATTGCCAAGCGGGTAATTAATCACACGGGACCCGATAGGTAGGGAGGGTGCCGGCGCTGAGAGATGGACCCAAAGCACTGTGCGCATTCTAAAAAACTCCATAACTAAAACGAGTCCAGCAAAACCAGAAAGAATGACATTTCCTGACTTTATATCTTCACTTTATATATCCATGGGGATTGTCTCTCTGCCAACGCCAAGTATCCTGCACCATATCTTCCAAACTTCTTTCGGCGCGCCAGTCCAACTCACGACCGGCTTTTCTTACATCCGCCCAAAAAGCAGCTAAATCACCGTCCCGACGATCAGCAAAGTGGTATGGGACCTTTTCTCCAGTCACCGACTCGAATGTGCGCACCACATCCAGCACTGAGGCTCCTTGACCAGTACCTAAATTATAAGTGTAGATACCCGGAGTTTTTAATTTAAAAAGGGAAGTGACGTGCCCTAATGCCAAATCAACAACGTGCAAATAATCACGAATGCATGTGCCATCTTTTGTGGGGTAATCACTTCCATAGATGGAGAGTTCTGGACGCCGCCCCACTGCCACTTGTGATATGAATGGCATTAAATTGTTAGGTATACCTCTTGGATCTTCTCCTATCAAGCCAGAGGGGTGAGCCCCAATCGGATTAAAATAACGAAGTATAACAACAGACCAGCGCTCATCCGAGGAGCAGAGATCGGTTAAAAACTGCTCAACTATAGCTTTAGAATTACCATAAGGATGTAAAGCTTTTCCTCTATCAACTGTTTCCACATAAGGAATTGGTGCCTCCAAACCGTAAACAGTTGCTGAAGAGCTAAAGACCAGATTGCGCACTCCTGCTGACGCCATAGCTTGGAAAAGCACGATACTACCACACACATTAGCATCATAATATTTCAGCGGGTTTTTAACACTTTCAGCTACTGCTTTAAGACCTGCTAAGTGTATTACTGAAACAATACTGTGAGCTAAAAATATTTCATCTAAAAATGCACGATCGCGCAAATCACCTTCGAAAAAATGGATAGACCTTCCACTTATCTCCTCAACTCTTCTCAGTGCTTCTTTAGAGCCATTAATCAAGCTATCAACCACAACAACTTCATAGCCGTGACGAAGCAACTCAACAACAGTATGCGCCCCAACATAACCAGCACCACCTGTTACTAGAATAGTCATAAAATAAAACCTTTCAAAGGCTCAAACTTAAAATATAGAAAACCAAAAAAATCACAACCAATTACAACCAATCACCTTGCGAACTTATATAATAAAACTTTAATAAATCTCGGCGACAACCTAACGACCCCTCTTGTCAGAACATTGCAGAAGAAATCAAATGAGCCAGTGAAACCGAGCTTCCACATCAGATAAAAAACTTTTGTTTCACCCAAGAAAAATCCCCATCCTCGTCGACAAAGCATTTCATCACCAGCTCTCATTCTCAACAAAACTTCTGGAACATTGTAGAACTTATAACCTCTGCTTAACATCATTATCCAGAGCGGATAATCCTCAGGATAAACCACAGGATATCCACCTGAACTTATCACAGCTTCTTTCCTGAAAATCACAACAGGGTGACTAACAGGACATCGTCTTTTGGCAAACTTCATTATCCCCTCATGACAAGAAGGCAAATTGCGTATGCTCAACCTTACCAAACAACGCTCATCCCACTCTTCTACAATAGCACCACATACTGAAACATCTCGATTATGAGTCATGAAAGAAACTTGCTTATAAAATCTTTCTGAAAGAGATATGTCATCAGTGTCCATACGAGCAACCAATTCGTAGTCACAATAATCAAGCCCTGCATTCAAGGCTGTGGCCAAACCCACATTCTCTTTCAATTCCACAACAGTTAATACCGGACCAAGTTTTTCCGACCACATACTAATAGTAGCATCCAGTTCTGAGGACAGCTTCCCATCTTTGACTAGAACAATTTGATCTGGCTTTAAAGACTGGTTATCCCAAATGCTTTCAAAAGCAGCATCAAGGTATAAGGCGCTCTCTTTAAAATAAACAGACAAGAGAACAGAAAACGGCAACAGCTCCATACTTAAGCACCAAAAATAAATTTTGAAATATTCCAGGATGGCCAAAAAACCACCACAACAAAAAGGCATGAAAATCTCTAACTAGGAAGCAGATCAAGCACTAATATACTCAATATTATATCTCTAAACTGCAATAATTTTGGCGTATATTTCCTGATATTTTGATGACATAACTCTATCACTCAATTCGCCATCAATGCATTTAAGGGAGCGTTCTCTATCCAAATTATAATCTGCCTTCATTGCTTTAAGCATAGCACCTTCAAGAGACCGTGGAGAGTCCACATCAAACATGTATGCCGAACCATTGGATAGGTAATGAACTTCGGCATGCGGCTCAATATTAGAAAGAATAACCGGAAGACCACAAGCCATTGCTTCAAGAACGGCATTTGGCATACCCTCAGCTCTAGAGGCTGAGACAAAGAAATCGGAGGCCCTAAGATAATCCTCAACGTTATTCACAGACCCTAAATACAGGACATTATCGACATCCTTTGTAAGCCACCGACACTCCTTTTCTTGCATCCCTTTGCCTAAAAAAATTAGGTAAACATCCTTACTATAGCCAAATTTATCATAAAATGCTTTAGCTACGAGGGCGCTATTCTTACGAGAATCTTTTCCAATATGGGATAAAAAAACCTTACTTCCGCAAGGGATAGACAAATTTTCCCTAACATCGCTCTTTGACTGTTCATCGCCAGGATTATAGCGGGACTGAGAAACTCCATTTCTTACAGTGCAAACATTTTCTAACTTATGGGATTCTCTTAAATTAGATAACACTGCTTCAGACACAGCGCAACATAGATCAATTTTTGAAAAAGAAAAAACCTGAAGCTTATAAATAATAAAACCTAAAAACTGGCCATACATCATTCTATAATCGATTGACGGGTAGTTCCTTACTGTGGTTATTTTTTTTGCACTTGAATTTAACGAGCAGGAAAGAAGATCGCCTCTAACACCTTGCGAGTGAATAATAGCAGGTTGAAAACTTGAGATTATCTCTTCAACTTTAAGCTTAGCCTTAAAAAGACCTCTCACTCGACCTAAACCTAACTGAAGCACCTTGATTCCATCGCTTTCATATGTAGCCAACAGGCTGTCTTCTGGCTCTGGGGACAAAGTCACAACAACCGGATCATACTCCTCCCTATCAAGATTTGATATTATATAGAACAATTGCTGAGTTGGCCCAGTCCTTTGCAATGTAGAGAGCAAATAGAGAACTTTAATCATAAATAAGCCTTATAAAAAACGAACAGCTAGCTAACAATAAACCAAAAAAGGTCATATTTTTATTGGGGGTTTTAGTGAGTCATGGTCAATAAACCATGATGCCCGGAACCTACATATAGTGACGTCAACGCTCAAGTTGACCTTGAAGCCCCTAGAGCGGGTAAAACTAAAAACTTCAATTTTTCGAGTGACTGTTTGTAACGCATTTCAATATATTCGGACACCTGCCCGCATAGTGTCCTAAATTCAAGCAACAAGCGCGGGTGGACATGCGCCGGCACGTGTTCGAATACATCGAGATGGACTACAACCGGCAGCGCCGCCACAGTGCGATTGGGATGATCAGCCCAGAAGCCTTCGAGGCTCGAATGATCGCTTAGATCGATGTCCACGATTACTGGGTAAGATCATAGGTCTGGTATCGTTGGGTCTGGGTCAGCTGTCGGCATCCCATGCTCTGCTTCACTTTGAACGGTGAGCCGGAAGGATACCGGCACTGCCCCTCCCGCCTCTAAGCGCCTAACCTAAAGTTTTCGTGTATCATCCGCCTAGGATCTCTGACACGGACGGAACCATGGCAAGGCGCTTCGTTCAAGGCCACACCATCGACCAGATCAGTGAGATACTGCAGGTCCGCCGCGATGCCGTATCTCGATGGCTCAAACAGTGGGAGACGTCGGGGCTCGACGGGCTCATCGACAAGCCTCGCAGTGGTCGCACCCCAATCTTGGATGAGCACGACCACCAGCGACTGCAGGAGATGGTCGCCGAACAGCCTTATCAGATTCGATCCTTGCAGGCTCGCTTTCAAGAAGAGACCGGCAAGACGCTCAGCACGGTGACTCTTCGCCGGGCGTTGAAAAAAAAATCTGATTACGCATATGAGTCAGCCATCCTCAGGAACCGGTACGGCATCGGCGGCGTTCTCGCCGCCACCGTCAGAAAGCGCGGGATCATGGCCTTGAGGTCATAGCGCCGGTTGAAGCGGTACTCGAACTCGGCCAGGTAGCGTGGGGCATGCGGCCCGCGGATGGCATGGTAAGTGCCGGTGATCGCGTTCTTGACGTTGCCCAGCAGGGTGTTGACCCAGTTGAACTCGGGGTTCTTCACACTGGCACGCCCGCCCCCGGTGATGTGGCAGTCATGGACGTAGAGCGGCGTATCGAAGGCGCGGAAACACCCGAGGCCGTCGCTGATGACCCAACTCCCGGGGGCAATGGCCTGTTGGGCGTAGCGACGGATCTCGGCGAGGGTGAAGCCGCGCACGCGGCGAAGCTGAACACGCAGTGGGTGGCCCTCCTCATCGGTTTGCACGGCCGCCACGAACGGGAACTTGTGCTCAGCGCCGCGCCCACGCTTGCCCGACCGTTCCCCGCCCAGGTAGGCATCATCCAGCTCGATGCGTCCGGAGAGCCTCTCTCCCTGGTTGCGCTCGTGCATGACCTGCAGCAGCTTATGCTTGAGCTTCCAGGCGGTGTTGTAGCTGACGCCGAGTTCGCGGGACAGCTGCAACGCCGAGAGGCCGTTCTTGCGCTGGGTGAGCAGATAGATCGCCAGGAACCAGGTGGTCAGCGGCAGGTGAGTACCATGGAAGATGGTACCGGCAGTCAGCGAGGTCTGATGATGGCAGCGATGGCACTGGTAGAGCCCACGCGCGAGTTGGCAGGAGGTCGTGTTGCCGCAGTCAGGGCAGACGAAGCCTCGTGGCCAACGATGCTGGAAGAGAGCCGCTCGGCACTGCGCTTCCGTGCCGTACTGCGCGAGAAACGCCGGCAACGACAGGCCGGGCTGGAACTGGATGGGATTACGTGCCATGACGCCGCCTCCTCTACTGGATATAACATCAGTGTAGACCAGGCTGGCGGGGTGGTGGCTGATCAACATGAGTAATCAGGAAAAAAAATGATCTCAGCTTCAAGCGCATTCGGCATTCGCTGAAGGCTCGGCGTGACGAAACGGATTTCCGCAACACTCAGGGCCTCCTCAAAGTACTTCAGCAGCGGGAAGACCAAGGCGAACACGAGCTCTACTACTTTGATGAGTCAGGCTTTTCACAATCGTCGCCGGTGCCCTACGCCTGGAGTCCCATCGGTCAGCCCTTCGAAGTGACCGCCTACTCCCATAGCCGAAGGCTGAACGTACTAGGGTTCCTCAGCCGAGCCGGGAAGCTGGTCTACCATACCACCACAGAACCGGTGACGACCGAGACAGTCATCGAAGCATTTGACCAGTTGGTGGCCCAGAAAGACCCCGATACCTTCGCCGTCGTGGTGCTCGACAATGCCAGCATGCATCGCTCCAAGGCCTTCAGGAGGAAGATAGGGGAGTGGATGTCGCATCGTGTGCACCTGGTCTACCTATCGGCTTACTCGCCGGAGCTGAACCTGATTGAGATTCTGTGGCGGCAGATGAAGTACGCATGGCTGCCGTTGAGTGCCTACCTCTCGTTTGATCGTCTCTGCAACGAGGTCTATTGCCTACTCGGTAGCTACGGAGTTGCGCACGCGATTAATTTTGAATAGCCACTTACCTAGTGGGCCAAAGTGCTGCGGTTACTGTATGAATTCAGGAACTCGTGTATCAAAAAGCTGCTTAAATATCTTTTTCCTTTGTTTGGCAGGAAACAGCATATGCAACAAATGGCAACCAAAATATCAAATCCAAAAAGATTATTTTAGTTGCGAAAACAGATAAAATCAGCCCCCTTGCCCTCCATCCTCTAAAGTTTTTTAGCATCATATAAAAAATCAAGATACCTAGCAATCCGAATCTAAAAAACAAACTTACTACTACCGTGCCATCATCTACAGCTGCTATTCGGCTACTACCACTTTGAGCTGCATAAACATCTTTTTCATAAGAATAAACACCACTACCCAACCAGAAGCCTGGAGACAAAACCTCTCTATCGAATATATGTTGGACAAGCTTCAACCTCATCTGAACCGAATCTGAAGAAGCTATGCCCCCAGAATTTTCATAATAACGAGACAACTGAAAAGAAGATGAAGCATACAGAAAAGGGGATAAAACACAGGCGAAAGAAAAAATAGCAATCAGACTCTTTTTTCCGCTAGAAACTGAAAACAAATAAACAGGAATAAATACAAGTATACTTACGTATGCTGCAGTTGAAAATGTCAAGGCTATAGAGATAAGGGTCAGACCTACAAATACGTAAGACCTCTTCCTCAGAAAAACCTTTGCAACCAGTAGCGCTAACGTAAAGTATGCATATGTTGAAGGCTCCACAAATACACCAGTTGGCCTTAAATAGCCTAAATAAAAAGCTCTCTGAGAACTCCCAGAGATCACCTCCATATAATCTATATAAAAACCAAAGGAATAATAAGAAATCGCTTGCAGATAAAAAAGAAACAAATGAAAAGAAAGAACAATACTGATAACTTTCTCAAACCGCCGAGGCCTGTCTTTAAAGTAAAATAATATAACTGCAACATTAAACAAAAGAGCCAAATAACCAACGACCTTGAAGGGCAATAACTCTTTATCCCTCTCAATCGGAAGAAAAAAGTCCGGCAGGAATAAAGACAGGCAGGCATATAACAAAATGAGAACAGCTGAGACGTAAATGTACAACATCCACTTTGACTTCAATTCAGCTTGTCTCTGAAGCAAACAGAATGTAAAGAAAAAAACTGGCAACAAAAGTAATGCGTCATTGTAGCCTACAAGCGAACCTAAAAACAATATTTTCGCTTCAACACTAGCAAGCATTTTATTTTTCATAAATGGGGATTCAAGTCCATTATTTTAAATGCCACGCATGACAAAGATGCCGGCTTAAGGATGATGTGATAAGTTTGCTCACAGGCATGGGCCGCATTCAGGCCATTTAGATACTTTTAACCGCCTATGCCAATAATGGGTGTTAAGCGCTTGGCCACAACCCACTGGAGATGCAGCATGCCTCAAGCCTATTCCTATAATATTCACCTAGTGTTGAAGAATATAGACAATAGAAAGATTCTATATAGCAGCCTTCCAGCTGCACCAGCCGACCATCCCTTACCATACATACTAATTCTCAGGCGGGGTATTACTTCATCAACGCCTGCTTTATCCCAAACATCACAAGCATATATATGAGATTGCATCCACTCCCAATTATTTATAACAAAAGAACGCGAATCATAACTAAACCCCATCTTTCCTATCTTGTCAGAATCAAGCGACAACCTATCCTTTAGCAAATCACGAAGTATTAATTTATTGCGAGATGACTTCTTGTCAAAAAGATAGCTTTCCGGCATTTTAGAAAAATATCTGGCACACTTTTCATTGGAAAATGGCAAAACAAGTCGAGACCCAACCGCTTCAGCGAATATCCTAACTTTACGTATATGCAACTCAGATGCAACCACTGGCGCAAGCACGCTTGTCTTAAAATCAACATCATCTAGCTCTGACTTAACCCTACTTGCACCTCTCCAATAATCAAGAACATCTACTGAGCTTGGAAAAATCTTCTTTGAATCAGAGTATGAAAACCCGTTGGCACCACACCATTCTGCAGGGGTACGCGTAAGCGGCATAGCAACACTCTCAGACCTAAGCTGGCCACGTGCACTAGCACCATATTGCATTAACTTAGAAAATGAGAGGAAAAACTTTTCTTTTTTCGTCGGTGGAATCATCATATAGCTATCATTACCGCCACCATCAATGATATTAGACCCTCTCAAACCAGGCAATTGCTGCAAATATAATGGGTAAGCCATACTTACCGTGTCTGTACAAGGAAGTAAAGTGTCCTTAAAATATGAAGTCGCTTCCTGTTGGCCACTATGTGATAGAACTTCAACCTCTTTAAGCACTTTGTGCTTAAACCCAAGCCTCTTAGCTATTCTAGCACTAAGCTCGCTTTCATCAGAGCTCCCCTTAGACTTATGAGTAATTAATGATACCTTATCTTGCCACCCAGCCTCCGCAAGAGCTAGAGCGATAGTATTACTATCCTTCCCTGCACTATGGAAAAGATAGCTATCTCGTCCATGGTCCAGCCTACTAGATGTTGCTGTGGCAAGCATTTCTAAAACAGTATCAAAATCGGGGTCCATAGAGCCGACAGGAGGACGATATCTGTTCAAAAATGGATAGTTATGACTAAAAAAAACGTCAACCTGGTTAGATCTGGCAGATAAATGTGCTTCATCACCAATGCCAATAACGTACACCCCCTCAAACACTGTTTTAGGGGGTGGCACAACACCACTTTGCAAGAGAAAAGACACGCCTTCACTACATATCTTTAAAGGCTTTCTTATACGCAAGTCTGATAATAGATCACTGATTGAATCAGAGTATAACACAGCTTTACTTCCCTCAAGGACATACAAATATAAAGGGAACTCGCTAGCTAGATCTGACTTCAGAGTGACTGGAGCATCCAAAACGGAAAAAGTTTCAACCATTAAAATACAACCTATAATTCATGACAAAAATTACGAAGCACTATTGACTCAAAAACCTAAGCCGCAGAAAATAAAAATAAAATCACAAAAAAGACTGCCTTTATATACTGAATAACGATAGCGCCTCACACTAAATATGAGTGAAAAAAGAGATTCAATCTTCGGAATTTTATATCGCAAGCAACTAAATAAATTGATAGGTGGTCTCAGGTCCAAGCACAACGTTATTTGAAGTAGCCCCCGAAATTCGGACCAGGCGCTAAGCTCTGATCAGACCGGCCAGGAGAACCTAATCATGAGCAAGAAACGTCGGCGGTACAGCGGTGACTTCAAAGCCAAAGTGGCCCTCGCCGCTCTGAAGGGGGGTAAGACTACCTCCGAACTGGCCACCCGCTTCGAGGTACACCCGTCTAGGGCGAGCCTGTGGAAGCGTGAACTGCTGGACGATGCCTTCGACCTCCAGGGAAAACGCATGAAAAAAACTAGACCGCGAGAACGTCTGCAAGGTACGTGTCATCCAGCGCCGCTTTCTTCTGTTTTCGCCGGATTCCACCCTTGAAACTTCTCCCCTTTCAGGTAATTCAGCGCAATATGCCGGACCCTCGCAAGGTTTTCCGCCGCCTGTCCGCGGTGGATTTTTCAGGCATCTTCACGAAGAGCAACGTCCAGAGACCAGTGAAGTTTGTGCTCGACATACCAATGCTGGCGGGCCGCTTCGGCAAGCTTCTTGGCGCTAAGATTGGCTGAGCTTATGTAGTAACGGATCATCGGCATCTCTGGCGTTACGTCACCTTCTTGACGGAAGTTCATGACCACACCTACCGTTTTCAAACCCGGCCACTCGTAGCTAAGCTCCTGAAAGTATTCAGTAGGTTCGCTTACGATGTGATAACGCGTCTCTTGCCTGCCCCGGTTCTTCTCATCCGTGACACAGGCATCCCCTTCGAAGTTGACCATCTTGGCCATTGGGAACGCTGCCTCAAACGCGTCAGCCAGGGCTGGCTGATTTTCCTTTACCGACAGCAGGTAATCAGCACCTTTCTGAAGGACCTGCGTGGCGATTTTCTTCTGGCAACCCATCGCATCGATGGTCACAAGGCATCCTTGCAGGTTCAGTAGCTTGAGCAGCTCCGGAATGGCTGTTATCTCGTTGGATTTCTCCGCTGTCTTGACCTGACCCAAGACCACCCCATTTGCCGCGCTGAAGGCGCTGAGCATATGGATGGCGCCCTTCCCCTTACCTCGGCAGTACGAGCCGCGAAGTGTCTTGCCATCAATGGCCACCACCGCCCCATCGGGGACGTCATGGCAGGCCTTCATCCACTAGGCAAAGGCTGACTGCAACTGCTCGGCCCTCACCAGGGCCATCACCCGAGCCAACGTGTCGTGACTGGGAACTCCGGCACCAAAATCACCGTACTGGCTAAGAAAATCCAGCTTTGCGTGGCCAAAATCCTCGATTTCGTCCCAGCCCTCGGCACCACAGATCACCGCACAGACGGTCAGAAACAGGATATCCGACAGCTGATGCTGCACTTTCCCAGCCTGGCGGAAGTCGGGAACGATCGAGAAATGGTGCATGAGAGACGGTGTCAGCATGGGTCATCCATGAGCAAAAGGCGTTAGATGACCACATTAGCTCCTACTGGTAAAGCGCTACAAAGCCCGTCGTAGAGCGGTTTTTCATGCGTTTTCCCTGTGCGTGTATCTGAAGGCCTTCAATGAAGGGGCCGACCTGAAGCGGGAGCTTAGGAACTACTTCACTTGGTACAACCGGGAGCGGCCCATCAAGGATTAGCCGATGCGACACCCGGTGAGGTGTACTTCCTTCAACCACTGACCCAGTCGGCCTGACGCCGATGATGACCCGATCCGAGCTTAGGTTACCTGCCAGGTGGTCTGAACAGTAGGGTCCACTTCTGTGTTGGTAAAAAAATTTACATTGAAGATTATATTTTAGGCATTAGATTGCAAAACTATTACAACAAAAACTCCTTCAAACCAATAGCAATATTATCAGCGGACGCAGCCATAGAAACATCATCGTTACTCATAAATGTTTTGTAGTGCTTGGCATGTATAAAGAACTTTTGTATTTTAGCATGGTACGCAAGTATTTCCCGATCCAAATTTTTGCCTTTATCTTCCAGAATTGACGGCCAAACCATAACAATATCAGATTTATTTTTTACCTTATAAACCCTAGGCATAAACTCATACCAAGCCCTACCAAAAACCAGAGCTGGAGTTCCTCTCACTGCGCTCTCCCAACCTATCGTACCACTTATAGTTACTGTCGCGGCCGCCTTATCAATTAAATCGAAAGGAGACTTATCCACGCTAGCAAAGAATATCCGATCAGAAACTGATCTTATGCGGTCATAAAAGCTGTCATCTCTACCAGAGCTACTTTCCTGATGGGTATAAAACTGCGACTTATGCTCTTTTACCACGATTTTAACATCAGGAGGCAAAGTCTCATCAAGAACTTTTACCAAGCTTATCTGATCAGAATAACTCCCACCAGTTGGACAAGAAGTTTCTTCCGGCTGATAATGCAAAGCAACAAGAATAAACTTTTCCGGCAAATCAAAAGAAACTAATCGACTATATTTTTCCTTGAACCCCCTCACTCTAGCTGCGCGCTTAAGAGCTGTTACATAGTAACTAAAGTAGGAGTATTCAGACAAGCAAGGCATCTTGCCTGGCTCTACCCAATAGGTATTCGGCTTTTTAAGGCCAAGCATTGATAGAACAATATTCGCAAGTGGCTTAAGAGTCAAATCCATACACTTCTTAACACTTATCCTCGAATTTTTATCATGCTCAATCATATAGCTTGGAATGGCATCGTCGTAATCTGCTCTCACAGCGCTTATTTTATTCAGCACGGCACTCGAGCACTCTTCCCTATCGACTCCTCCGCCAATATTAAAGTTATATTTATCGCCAATATAATCAATATTATCAATAATTATGCTATTACTTCCGAAGGGCAACATTTGAAACATCAGAAATTTTATATTTTTTACTCTGCATGCAACGTAAAGTGCATAATCAAAAACTCTATGAGGAATAGAAGGCGAGATAACCAAATCCAAACCTGACGCCTCAATGTAACTTAGCCATGAACCAACTAAATCTTGGAAAAAATATCTCCGCTCTTGAAAACCAAAGCTATTACCCAAAGGGTCCAGTCGATCCATCATTTTCAATGCATTAATTTCATACCAAGCAATCTCTTTTAACATATCCTCATCTAAAGCACTAGGCTTTAAATTTTTTGGGAAACCTTCACCTTTCCATGCGTTTTCTAGTGTCTGGAGATGACACACTCCAGAAAATTCATTCCAAAATATATCGCTTTGGTCTGACCAGAAAACAAAATAGACAGGCTCTATACCAACTTCATGTTTAAGTTTTTTTGCCACAGAAACCCATGGCTCAGCGACACAACATAAATATAAAGCTTTATTGTAGCTAATCATTCACTATCCAAAAATTTTAAACCCGTCTTATTCATGAGGCGGGCCTGAAAACGAAGATAGCGGATGGTATCCTCTTGAAAAATCAGTGCGTTCCGCCAAGAACCTGATCAAAGAGAGCCATCCGCTATGGGTGAAAGCGTATCTCCCTGGATTCCGTCCTGCAACGGGTCATTCTCGACAAACCAATGCTGGCGGGCCGCTTCTGCGAGCTTCATGGCGCTCAGCTCGGCCGAACTGATGTAGTAACGAATCATCGGCGATTCTGGTGCTTCGTCACCTTCCTGTCGGAAGCTCATCACCACACCCACCGTTTTTAGGCCTGGCCACTCGTAGCTAAGGTGCTGAAAATCTTCAGTAATATCGCTTACGATGTGATAGCGCGTCTCTTGACGGCCCCGGTTCTTCTCATCGGTGACATAGGCATCTCCCTCGAAGTTGACCACCTTACTCATAGGGAACGCCGCCTCGAAAGCATCCGCCAGGGCTGGCTGATTTTCCTTCACCGACAACAGGTAATCGGCGCCCTTCTGTAGGACCTGCGTGGCGATCTTCTTCTGACAGCCCATGGCATCGATCGTCACCAGGCACCCTTGAAGATTCAGTAGCTTGAGCAGCTCCGGAATCGCCGTGATCTCGTTGGACTTTTCCCCTGTCTTAACCTGACCCAGCACCACCCCATTGGCGGCGCTGAAGGCACTGACCATGTGGATCGCCCCTTTGCCCTTGCCTCGGCAGTACGAGCCGCGCAGCGTCTTGCCATCGATGGCCACCACGGCACCAGCGGTGACGTCATGGCAGGCCTTCATCCACTCGGCAAAGGCGGTTTGGAGCTGATCGGCATTCACCAGCGCCATCACCCTGGCCAGGGTGTCATGGCTCGGCACGCCAGCCTCAAAATCACCGTACTGGCGGAGAAAGTCGAGCTTCGCGTGGCCAAAATCCTCTATCTCGTCCCAACCTTCAGCACCACATATCACCGCGCAGACCGTCAGGAACAAGATGTCCGACAGCTGATGCTGCACTTTCCAGGCCTGTCGGAAGTCGGGAACGATCGATAAATGGTGCATAAGAGACGGTGTCAGCATGAGTCATCCATGAGCAAAAGCTGCTAGATGACCACATTAGCTCCTACTGGTAAAGCGCCACGAGGCCCGTCGTAGCGCGGTTTTTCATGCGTTTTCCCTG
>NZ_QLSX01000018.1 GCF_003268885.1 Onishia taeanensis | reverse complement strand
CAGCGTGGCCAGCGAAGGGCTTTTCCTCACTGGCCGTTGTGCGGGAATGGATGTTGTCGTTCGAGCACGCCTACAATGAACAACACCTTCACAGTGGCATTAACTTCGTCACGCCTGCCGACCGGCATCGTGGCACGGATACTAAGCGCTTGGCCGAGCGAAAAGGGGTTTATGAACGCGCAAAGCGCCTGAATCCCAAGCGCTGGTCTGGCGACGTTCGACGCTGGGAGGCCATCGGACAAGTATCGCTCAATCCTGGCAAGCCGCAGGAAAAAGAACGGAATCAGAAAGCTGCTTAATGGAAGCGATTTGGACAACTGGGTTGAAAACTACCGCATGCTTTAAAGTTTAAAAACTCTAAGCCTAAAGTTTTTCCAGATGCAGAAGAATACCTTAAACACTGAGGATTATAGCGTCTCACATATTCTTCGACTTGATCTGGCCTTATTGTAAATATGCCATCATGACCAGTCTCAAAATGGTTTTCTGAAAAGGTAGAAGGAAAGTCAAGCTCGTTACCAAATATCTTATCCGAAAAACTTGCAATTTCAGGACGACACCTATATGTAACATTCCTTTCTTCTATCTCTAAAACTCCCTGCCTTTCCTTTTCCCTGAACCAATGTATGGCTTCAGCGTATGCATAACCCTTATTCTTCCTGCCTCTAGGATTAGTAGAAAGAACTGCCTGCCTAACATCTCCAACCATATCAATATTTATGCTAGAGGAAAGCAGCTCATCAATTATCTCCCAATCATAGCCACTCAAATCCTGAACTTCATCAATGAAAATATAATCATAAATGCATTCCAGGCGATTCACTAGAGCCCCGGCACTCAACCCCATTAGTTCGTATGAAAGCCTTGCGAGCTCGCATGCATATACAGCTCCTTGGCTATCAAAAAACCTTCGCTCACCTCTTGCATATCTACTGGGATTTCCCTCGAAATTAAAACCTTCAACCCTTCGCCCTTTAAATTTAAATGGCACAAACGGCTTCGCAAAATCATTTATAAGAAATCCGTACCACCCCAATACAGTTATATTGCCAGAACCACCGGCATTGGTCGACAAGCGACTCTTTATCTCTTCTTGGTTCGCCTGAGTAAATGTTACAATCAAAACCTTATTTTCGCGACCAACCTGCCCACATTGATCCACGATGCTTTGAGTTTTTCTGGACCCTGCAACTGCAAGGGATAGCTTGTTATTCGGCATAAATAAACCTTGCAGCTCTCTCCATATAGTCGGGTGCAATGATGCTTTCTTCTGACTCAGCTATCCTCAAAGCACCTTCCGTTTTTTCACGAGTCATCCATGTACTCAAGTCCGCTCGATCCTGTATACCTAAGATCCTTCTTAATTGAATCTCATCATTGTGACTTATAAGCTGTGGTTCAAGCGTTTGGCCGTTTTCCACCGCACCAATGAACAGCTCCCTCCTTTCTGGCTCTAGCCATTCACATACTATTTCACGAAGAGATTCCGGATTATCTCCGTCATTATCACGCATGGCTGCCACAGGCTTGTTAAGTGCAGCGCAAAGCTCTAAACACCTTTGAAGAGACAACCCCCTCATGCTTATAACGTCAACCCCAGCCTCCATCGGCCTTATGCCAAAGATATCTTTAAAAACTCTTTCGAAGATTATTTCATCAGAGGGCCCCTCGACCAAAACAACTTTCTCTGCCAACGCCATTCTTAATGTGTCATAGCCGGGAAGCTTCTTAAAATAACCAACAGTACCGGGGTTAAGTTCCGGAATTTTCTTAGCGCCTTCATCTCCGACCAACATAATAGAATTAAGACCAAGACGATTTAGAACAAAAGAGCTATGGGTTGTTATAAAAACTTGCTGATTATCTCTGGCAAGAGACTCTATTCTTGATATCAGTGTTGTAAGACTTGTGTGTGAAAGATGATTTTCAGGCTCTTCAATCATCACAAATCTTGCATACTCAGAACTTCTGTTCATCGCAAGAGAAATCTTTATTGCAGCTTGCTGACCTTGGCCCGACATTGAAAAAGGAATATCACTCACATGTGGACTAATAGACTCTTCCCACGAGGCTCTGGAACTTTGATCCATTGCGAGCGAAATAGGCTGATGGTGTAATGCTGCATTCAACTCTCCAATTCGAGCATTTACACCTTTTAGACTCTCGTCTGACATAGAGGCTTTAATGTTGCGATATGTTAATGATATCTCCGCCCGTTCCGAGCTCTCTAGGTAATCACTTAAAATCTGTCTAAGATGATAATCTATACCGGCAGTTGAGCGTACTGTTCTAGAGTCTATAACGGCTGTTGCAAGCTGTCTCGGCCTCGTGGAAAGAACCTTGTCAGCAAAAGACCTCCACTCAACTTCATAGTATTCCACGGGAATTATCTCTGTGGGATTGGCGGCCCACTTTTCGAGTTCTTCCTCGTAGTCCTTATTTGGCTTAATACTTACTGCCACGCCTGGGCAAGCATTGGTCGGTACGTCACTATTTATCGCACCGCACAAGTTTTGCAACTCTGGCAGATTTTCCAGAAAAATCTCTATGGATATCTCAGGAAAGGCTGCGTTGCCTCTTGCCTGTCTATTTTCAACAAACTCCCTAACAAGGTCAGAATTAAACCAAAAAGGATTAAGCTCTTCTGAAGCTCTTCTTCCATTCACCCTTCCCGTTAGAGCCAGAACTACCGCCTCAAGGAACGTAGACTTCCCACTTTCATTAGACCCCACAATGAGATTAAATCTAGGGTTTGGCTCGAACTCAAAGCTTTTATGTTTGCGATAGCCTTTGATCTTGATTTTTTTTATCATTACTGCCTCCCTGCGGCACTGAAAAATTGAAACCATCCATTCACAACATTAAAGCTCTGTCGTGAAGATACTACCCGCCAGTCCAGAGGTGCCGTTATGCCCCCTCTACCAGCCATTGACGCTATGGCCCAGCCAATCCTGAATCGGCATGCCAGATACCTAGAAGCGTAGCATCGCAATTTATGCAGCACGTGGCGATGAGGCCACCAAAGAGTATCTGGATGGCTATAGGGCAAGGCGATTACCAGCCTCAACGATCAACCCGATATCCCAGAGCCTCGCAGACTTCCACATCGAGAGCACCAACATCCGCTACAGCGTCGACGTCATGAGCGCAGAGGTCAGCGAAGTGCTGATCTTCAGTTGAAATGTAGAAGCCGAGCCGGCAGGGCTGTTTTAGCGACAAGGTCTACTTGGAGTGCATCAGTTCCAAAGCCTCTTCATCAGTTAGGTCTGAGCGAACCACACTGAAGCCATGACGCCCTCCATCGATGCCGAAGCACAGGTCGCTCACGACTTCTTCCGAGAGCCCCTATCGCTAGCAATCTCGTAATACATGTAATTGGCGATGGGAGCACCCTGCTCCTGTAGGAGATTATTGATGTGCCTCTCCAACAGGATAGCTGCCATGCTGAGCTTCAGCATCTTGGCTTGTTTCTTCGGGTTGCTGCACCTGTAAGAAGGGCGTCTCACACGGATGGGGGCCTCAACCATGGTTGCTCCTTGAGGGCATCCTTAGCAGTTGGGTTAGCTCAACAAGCTCTGATTGAGCTACAAGCTAAGGAATATACCAAAGGAAGCCGCTAAGCGGGGCGCTGGTAGGTTGTATCTCTTGGTGCCAAGGCCGAAGCGAGGTAATGCCAAAACTCATGTGGCTGCAATCAACTCGCTAGCTGTAGTACTTTACGGGCCATAGGCAAAATGTAGACACGCACACAAAAAAGCCGCCTCGATGGGCGACCTCTTTATATCTAACTACTTGTATGTGCTGCCTTTTAATGGTGCCGGCACCAGGAGTCGAACCCGGGACCTACTGATTACAAGTCAGTTGCTCTACCAACTGAGCTATGCCGGCGGGGGCAACTCACTAACTACAAGTACCAGATGATGCTACTTAATCTGGGTTGGCAGTGGCTGGGGTAGCAGGACTCGAACCTGCGAATGCCGATACCAAAAACCGGTGCCTTACCACTTGGCTATACCCCAGCAGATTGGTGGCCAGAGAGGGAATCGAACCCCCGACACGGGGATTTTCAATCCCCTGCTCTACCAACTGAGCTATCTGGCCCGTGCCAACGAGGACGTATTTAACTAGAAAGCTTTCCGCGCGTCAACCCTTTTTCTTTCAAAGAGATGGAATGAAGAAAAATCACTGGCTGGGCGGTACGTAGCCTTCTGCCTGGTCGGTATCGCGATTATCCAGGAAGCGTTCCATCTGCTCCATCAGGTACTCGCGGGTCTTGGGGTCGAGCATGCTGAGATGCTTCTCGTTGATCAGGCGAGTCTGCAGCGCCTGCCACTCCTCCCAGGCCTTCTTGGAAACGCTGGCCTGGATCTCCTGGCCTTTCTGGCCGGGCAGCGGCGGAAACGGCAGGGCTTCGAGCTCCTGCTGGTACTTGCGGCAGAACACGGTCTGGCTCATGGGATCACTCCGGGTCTTGCGGGTTGGATGGGCTGGCGAGTCGCGCCAGCGACTCGAGCAGCGCCTTGACCGGCGCGGCCAAGCCAATGCTGGCCGGCTTGCTGGGGTTATACCAGAGGCCCCCGCCTTCGGTCACGGCAGCCTGTCGGCCGCGAGCGGGTTGCGGGGTAATGGCCAGGCGAAAGTGGCTGAAGGTGTGGTTGAAGGCGTCCCAGGCGGGTGCCAGCTCGGCACCGGGCGCGTGAGCGTCCAGCCAGTCTGTTAGGGCCTCGCGGTCATCGAACTGGGGAAAACACCACAGGCCGCCCCACAGGCCCACGGCGGGGCGCTGCTGAAGCAGCACGCGGCCCGCTTCGTCGTGCAGCAGCAGCATGATGGTCGAGCGCTCGGGCAGCGCCTTCTTGGGCTTGGATTCGGGGAAGCGCTTTTCCTGGCCGCGGGCGTGAGCCAGGCACACGTCCTCGAAGGGGCACAGCAGGCAGCTGGGGCTGCCGCGCCGGCACAGAGTGGCGCCCAGGTCCATCATCGCCTGGGTATGGTCGGGCAGGCGATGATGGGGCGTGTAGCGCTCGGCAAGCGCCCACAGTGGGCGTTCGACCTTGGGTCGCCCCGGCCAGCCTTCGACGGCGTGCAGGCGTGTTAGCACGCGCTTGACGTTGCCATCGAGGATCACCGCCCGCTCGCCGGTGCTGATGCTGATGATGGCCCCGGCGGTCGAGCGGCCGATACCGGGCAACGCGGCCATGGCTTCGACGCTGTGCACGGGGAACTC
Organism: Onishia taeanensis; assembly: GCF_003268885.1. Lineage (GTDB taxonomy): Bacteria > Pseudomonadota > Gammaproteobacteria > Pseudomonadales > Halomonadaceae > Onishia > Onishia taeanensis_A. The sequence goes on along the minus strand of NZ_QLSX01000018.1, from coordinate 19,764 downwards.
GCCGCCATGCTCATTCACGACGACCTGGGCGGCCTTATGCAGGTTACGGCCGCGAGCGTAATAGCCAAGTCCGGTCCACAGGTGCAGCACGTCGTCCTGTGAGGCGCCGGCCAGGGCGTTCACGTCGGGGAAACGCTCCATGAAGCGTTCGTAGTAGGGAATCACCGTGGCCACCTGCGTCTGCTGCAGCATGATCTCGGAGACCCAGACCCGATAGGGCGTGGTGTTGTGCTGCCAGGGCAGCGTCTTGCGTCCGTATTCGTCGAACCAGGCCATCAGGCGGCGCTGGAACTCGTCGGGCGAGAGGTCGATCGGCTCGACGGTTTCGGGGATATCGGTCATGGGCGGTTTGGTCATGGACAGTTGAGTCATGGATGGTGCCGCTTACAGCAGTGGGCGTGAAGGGTAACCGGCGGACAGGTTTGGTCGTAAAGGGCTTGGGCGTATAAAGGCGTGGGGTGACGAGCGTGGACGTAAAAAACAGCACCACAAAAAAAGCGCCGACGGTGAGGTCGGCGCAGGACAGGCTTGCATGAAACGTCTCGTCATAAGGGCCGATTCATCACCGGCGGCTCACGACTACTGGAATAGACCCTTGAGGGCGTTGCGAAGTTCCCCGGAGGCATCTTCGCCGATACGTTTATCGATGCCTTCCAGTGCATCGTCGAGACGTTTCTGGACTTCTTCGCCAGCTTTGGCTTCGACTTCCTGGCGGGCGAGATTGGCCACGGCATCGCGGAAGGCGCCGCGATCGAAGCTACACCAGTCAGCGGGCGCGCCGGACAGATCGCCTTCGCAGCGCACCGGCAGCGGCACCTTGGTCAGCCGCGGGTTGACCTCGCAGGCGGCGTCGGCGGTATCGACGAAGCGCGCTGCGGCGCGATAGTCGAGGCGCTTGTCGACCAGGCCGACCTTGCCTTCGCCGGTTACCTGGATGCCGGGGATGCTGATGTCCAGGTCGTCGTTTCTCACCTCGCCATCGCGGATGTTGAGGGTCGCGCTAGCGCTGCCGAAGCGGGTATCAGGGCTCCACTCGCGGCTGGTCTGCTTGCCTTCGAGCAGCGCCACGGCGGTGCATAGCTCCTCAGAGACGTTGACGTCGAACACCGCACCATCGTCGATGCGAGCATTCAGTTGGCCGTTGAGCTTCGCCGGCAGCTCGGCGGCGCTATTGCCGCGGGTGGTCAGCTCGCCGCCAAGGTTGAGCCGGCCGCGCAGCGGCGCCTCTTCCCCGGTGAGTGCGGCGAGGAAGGGTTCGGCGGCAACATCTTTGATCGTCGGAGCAAAGCGCCAGCGCAGCGGCGTCTCGCGCAGATCGAGCCCGGTACTGACGGCAAGGGTCCCGTCGAAGAAGCGCGCGTCGAAGCGCTCCAGGCGCTGCTGGCCGTTGCTGCCACGGGCCTTGAGCACCACCTGTTCAAGATCCATCCCCTTCACGGTGAGTCGCTCGAGGGCGATATCCGCGTTGAGGTCCAGGGCCTTGAGGGTCGCGACCGGTACCAGTTCTCCACCGGCCTGGCTAACTGCGGCAGCGCCTGCCTGGCTCGCCTCGCCGGTCGCCTGATCGGTGGCCTCGCTCTCGGCGCTTGCCTGGGCACTGTCGCTGCCCTCTTCGACCGGCGGCAGATAGCGATCGAGATTCAGCACATCGCCCTGCAGGTCGAGCGCCAGCGAGCGGCCATCGAGGCCGGCGGACAGCGAACCGCTGAGGGTGGTGTCATCCAGCTTAAGGGTCAGGCTCGGCAGGCTGACCCGCTCGAGATCGCCTTCCAGCGGGCTGGACAGCGCCAGGCTATCGAGCGCGGCGTCATCAGCGGTCTCGGGCAGGCTGCCCAGGCGTTCGAGCCAGGTGCGCAGCGACAGCGGTTCGAGGGTCAGCTGGCCGCGATACTGCGGAGCGTCGAGCAGCTGTTCGACGCGCAGGTTGCCACCAAGCTTCAGGCTGTCTTCTCCGCTGAGCTGCCATTCGCTGACGCGCAGGGTCTGGGCCTCGAGATCGGCGTCGGCGGCAAAGGTGAGCGACAGCGGCAGCGCCTTTTCGCCAAGCGACGGGTGCGACAGGCTGGCCTCCAGGGTGCCGCCTTCGAGCACATAGCGGCCGCTGTTGATGTCGGCTTCGAGGCTGGGAAAGCTCAGATTGGCCTTCTGCTGCTTGCCATCGGTGCCGGCCAACTGGGTGTCGGTGGTAAGTTTCAGGTCGCTCAGCACGTAGCGACCGTCGTCGAGGCCGAGCTTCACCCGGCTGCCCAGGTTCATCTGGCTGACCCATTGGGCCTCGGCCTCCCGCGACTGCCCCTCGGGAATCAGGAACGACGACAGGGCGAAATCGGCACTGAGCGGAAAGGCCTTGGCGGGATTGACGTTGCTGCCGCTGATATTCAGGGAGTCAATGTGCCAGGCATGGCCGCTCTGACGGTCGGAATAGCGGATGCTGCCGTTGGTGAGGTCAACACGAGCGATGTCGAGTGCCACCGCCACGCCGTTCTTGCCGCCCAGATCACCGGGCAGCGTTGAAGACGAGTCGCTGGTCGTCTCGCTGGTCGTCTCGCTGGCGCTCTCGCTGCTTGTCTGTGCCGCTGTCTGAGCCTCGGCCTCGGCAACGACCGGCTCAGCCCCGGCGTCGCTGGTGGCCTGTTCCTGCTGACGCTCGAGCCGGTCGACCAGGGTCTGCCAGTTGCCGCGGCCCTCGGCGTCGCGCTTGAGGTTCAGGCGCATGCCGTCGAGGTTCAGGCCGTCGATGGCCACCTGACCGGACAGCAGCGGCGTGAAGGCGAGGCTGACCTCGGCCTGATCGAAGGCCAGGAAGGCCTGCTCGTTCTCGGGCTGGTCGGGCAGACGGGCTTCGGCATCGGCCACGCTAAGCCCCAGGCGCGGATAGAAGGACCAGGCCAGTGGGCCATCGAGCTTAAGCTCCAGGCCGCTCTGATCGCGTACCACCTGTACCAGATGCGGTTTCAGGTCCTCGGGGTCGAAGAAGGTCGTGATATAGACCACTGCACCCACCACTACCAAGCCCAGTATCCCTACCACTGCCAGCAGCGTACGTAACAGTGCTCTCATCCTTTACCTCCTAGTGAAGCATTGGGGTCCATTTCGTAGTATTCACCGCCGGCGACCAGCCTGAAGCCCATCTTCTTGAGCAACAGCTCATCGCCCAGCAGCAGCGTCGAGGTCGCGACCCGCAGCAGGTAGCCGTCGCGCAGGGCCTCATGGCAGATCAACGTCACCAGCCGGGAGGCCACGCCGCGGCGTCTGGTGGTCTTGCGAATACACAGGTTCGACAGCCACCAGGCCTCGTCGACAACATTCATCGCCACGGCGCCGAGCAAGCGGTCATTGAAGCGGCCACAGCAGAAGGTACCCTGTCGTTCGAGCTGATCGCGAATATAGTCATCCGCCGGCAGCGGCAGCCGCTCGGCGGGCACATCGGCGTAGATTCGGGCAAGATCCAGGGCGAGCTGCGGGTCCCGTTCCCATTCGTCCTTGGTAACCTTTAGCAGGGTAACCGGCATCGACGTTTCTCCTTGGCTAACGGGGCAACCCGACAATATCCCGCATTGTAGCGGATGGGGGGCGCGATTCACTATAATGGCTGGCTCGACCTCCGTCGTTCGCTGCCGCGCGACGGCGTTTCACCGCAATGCGCTCAGCGCAGGAGTAAAGCCATCATGACCCAGCGTACCGCCACGGTTTCCCGCGACACCAAGGAAACGCAGATCACGGTAAGCGTGAACCTCGATGGCAAGGGTGAGCTTAACTGCGAGACCGGCGTGCCTTTTCTCGACCACATGCTCGACCAGGTGGCGCGCCACGGGCTGATCGACCTGAACATCAAGGCGGTGGGCGACCTGCATATCGACGCTCACCACACCGTCGAGGATCTCGGCATCACCATGGGCCAGGCCTTCGCTAAGGCCATCGGCGACAAGCGTGGCATCTACCGCTATGGCCACGCCTATGTGCCGCTGGACGAAGCGCTTTCTCGCGTGGTCGTGGATTTCTCCGGCCGCCCGGGTCTGTTCATGAACGTCGAATTCACTCGGGGAAGCCTCGGCACGCTGGACACCCAGCTGTTCTGGGAGTTCTTCCAGGGCTTCGTCAATCACGCCCAGGTGACCCTGCACATCGACAACCTGAAGGGCTTCAACGCCCACCATCAGGCAGAGACCATCTTCAAGGCCTTTGGCCGCGCGCTGCGCATGGCCACCGCCGAAGATCCGCGCATGGCCGGCCAGATGCCGTCCACCAAAGGCAGCCTGTAAGCTGTCATGATGGCATGATGATGCCTCTTCGCCTCTCAGGCCGCCAGGCCACTCACTCGGCCACTTACTCGACAAGGAGCGCAGCATGACCATTGCCGTCATCGATTATGGAATGGGCAATTTGCACAGCGTCGCCAAGGCCCTGGAGCACGTCACTCATGAAAACGTGGTGGTGACCCGCGATGCCCGCCGTATTCGTGGCGCCACCCGGCTAGTGCTGCCCGGTCAGGGCGCGATCCGCGACTGCATGGGCGAGCTGGAGCGCAGCGAGGTCAAGGGCCTGGTGCAGGAACTGCTGACCAACGGCGACAAACCGCTGCTGGGAATCTGCGTCGGCCAGCAGATGCTGCTCGACGAGAGCGAGGAGAATGGCGGCGTGGCCTGCCTGGGCTTCCTGCCGGGCCGCGTGCGGCGCTTCCCCGCCGACATGACCGATGCCGCAGGCGAACGCCTCAAGGTCCCGCACATGGGCTGGAACCAGGTGACTCAACGTCACGACCACCCGCTGTGGGAAGGCATCGAGGACGGCGATCGCTTCTATTTCGTGCACAGCTACTACGTCGATGCCGCCGAGGATGCCGATGTCTTCGGCACCACCGAATACGGCGGCGTCACCGCGCATGTGGCAGTGGGTCGCGGGCCGGTCTTCGCGACCCAGTTCCATCCGGAGAAGAGTTCGGCGGCTGGCCTGCGCCTGCTCGAGAACTTCGTGCAGTGGACGCCCTGATCGCGCCCCGTTTACGCATCACCTTCATTCGCGCCCCACAAGGCGCCCACGAGGACACGACATGCTGGTAATTCCCGCCATCGATCTCAAGGACGGCAAGTGCGTTCGCCTGAAGCAGGGTCGAATGGACGACTCCACCACCTATGGCGATGACCCGGTGGCCATGGCGGCCCGTTGGGTCGAGGCCGGCGCTCGCCGCCTGCACCTGGTCGACCTCAACGGCGCCTTCGAGGGCGCGCCGGTCAACGGCGAGGCGGTCACCGCCATCGCCCGCGCCTACCCGGACCTGCCGATCCAGATCGGCGGCGGCATTCGCAGCGCCGACACCATCGAGCACTATCTGGACGCCGGGGTGTCTCATGTGATCATCGGCACCAAGGCGGTCAAGGAACCGGCCTTCGTCACCGAGATGTGCCGCGCCTTCCCGGGCCATGTGATCGTCGGCCTGGATGCCCGCGACGGCTTCGTGGCCACCGACGGCTGGGCCGAGGTCTCCACCATCAAGGCCACCGATCTGGCCAAGCGCTTCGCCGATGATGGCGTGTCCTCGATCGTCTACACCGATATCGCCCGCGACGGCATGATGCAGGGCGTCAACGTCGAGGCCACCGCCGAGCTTGCCCGCCACGGCGGCCTGCCGGTCATCGCCTCCGGCGGGGTCACCAACCTCGAAGATCTGCGGGCGCTGGCCAAGGTCGCCGACGACGGCATCCTCGGTGCCATCACCGGCCGCGCCATCTACGAGGGCAGCCTGGACCTCGCCGAGGCCCAGCGCCTGTGCGACGAACTCGCCGGCGCTGCTGCCACTCACTCATAAGCGGAGGGCTGACTCATGGGACTCGCTAAACGCATCATCCCCTGTCTCGACGTCGACGCCGGTCGCGTGGTCAAGGGCGTCAATTTCGTCGGCATCCGCGATGCCGGTGACCCGGTGGAAATCGCCAAGCGCTACAATCAGCAGGGCGCCGACGAGATCACCTTTCTCGACATCACGGCAAGCCATGAAGACCGCGGCACCACCGTCGAGATGGTCGAACGCATTGCCGGCGAGGTGTTCATTCCACTGACCGTGGGCGGCGGCATTCGTACCTGCGACGACATCCGCACCATGCTCAACGCCGGCGCCGACAAGGTGTCGATCAACACCGCAGCGGTGAGCAACCCGGAATTCGTCTTTGAAGCGACCCAGCGCTTCGGCAGCCAGTGCATCGTGGTGGCCATCGACGCCAAGCGGGTCTCCGCCGAAGGCGAGACACCGCGCTGGGAGATCTTCACCCACGGCGGCCGCAAGCCGACCGGCCTGGACGCCGTGGAGTGGGCCCAGAAGATGGTCGAACTGGGCGCCGGGGAACTGCTGTTGACCAGCATGGACCGCGACGGCACCAAGATCGGCTTCGATAACGAGCTGACCCGCGCCATTTCTGATGCGGTGTGCGTGCCGGTGATCGCCTCCGGTGGCGTCGGCACCCTCGATCACTTGGTCGAGGGCGTCACCAAGGGCCGGGCCGATGCGGTACTGGCCGCCAGCATCTTTCACTTTGGCGAATACAGCATTCCCGATGCCAAGCGCTACATGGCAGACCAGGGCATCGAGATGAGACTTTGAGGACGCCATGATTCCGACTCAGCGCCAAGGCCTGGCGACAAAAGCCCGACAGACGAGCATCAGACAGTATGCGCTGGGGCTGCTGCTGGCGGGCCTGCTCGTGCCTTCATGTGCCCAGGCTGAAGGGTTCTTCACCTACGATCATGGCCTGGTACAGACCAGCCTATGGACCACGCATTACTCGACCAACGAGGACGATGACGAGGAGTACAACGACCAGCAGAACCTGATCGGCGTGGAAGTGCACAACCCCGAGCGCTGGTTCACCGGCGCGGCCTGGTTGAAAAACTCCTTCGACCAGCCGATCTGGTACTTCTATGCCGGTCGCGAATTTCCTCTCTGGCAGCCCAGCGAAGACGTGGAAGTACGTGCCAAGCTCACCGCCGGTGGGCTGCGTGGCTATGACGGCGACAAGAAGGACAAGATCTCCTATAACAGCCTGGGCATCGCTCCGGCGATCCTGCCCACCATAGGCGCGCGCTGGGGCCGCTTCGAAGCCGACGTGCTGCTGTTCGGCACCGCCGGCGCGATGTTCAATGCCGGGGTGCGCTTCTAGCTTCTAGCTGCTCGCCGTGCCTGCACCCTCCCGGCACCTTTCCTGCACCCTCCTAGTCGAGGGTGAGCCCCAGATTGCTCACCCCTTCGTTACGCCCCAGGCGCTTGAGCGCCTTGAGGGCGTCGCGATCCAGCTCCCCTTCCTCGACCGCTTCCAGCACCGCATCCTGAAAGTCGCGTTCATCCGCCATCAGCTCATGCTCGCGGATCAGCGCCGCCAGCCGCGTTTCGTCTTCCTCGCCTTCGCTTACCTCGATGAAGGCACGCACGCCGCTGAGCGAAGCACGGCTGACTTCCAGCACCGCCTCCGGCGCTTCGCCGCGCAGGGTGTCGAGCATCGCCGAGATCGCCATCACCGCTTCCAGGGCGCGCCGTGCACCAAAACTGTCGTCATCGACCGGCGGCTCGAGCTCGGCGAGCTTCTCGGCCTGACGATCGAAGTCGATCTTGGCGCCTTTCACCGTCAGGTGCTCCCAGATCAGATCGAGGATGTTGCGCAACGCCGCTGGATCGCCGGCTTCGGCATGATCCGCATAGAGGGCGTAGTTGGGCATCAGTCGCTCGCTGAGGGCGGCCATGAAGGCCAGGCGACGGCGCGCGTCGAGATTCTTCAGGCGGGCATTGAAGCCACCGGCGGGCTGGGTCATGGAGTCTCCTGGAAATAGGGGGAAAGACAGCAAGCAAGAAAGTAAGTAAGTAAGTAAGCGTGTGAGTATGCGCGCGTGAGCAAGCAGGCCGCAGCCTTGCCTCAGGGCCAGAGCAGGTCGGCCGGGACCTTGCCCCGCGCATCGAACACCACGCCCTCGGCGCGGAGCTTCTCGCGCTGGCGAACGGCGCCGCCATGCTCGGTGACGCGCCGGGTGGCATTGATCACCCGATGCCAGGGCAAGCCGTGGCCCTCCGGCAGATGGCGCATGGCGCCACCGACCATGCGCGCAGTGGCGCCCTCCGTCATCTTGGCCACGCTGCCATAGGTGGTGACGCGGCCCTCCGGAATCTGGGCGACGATGGTGTAGATCTGCTCAAGTACGGCGCTGCTGGCCATGCCCCCTCCCCTAATCGTGATCCCTGTTAGCGTAATGCCTGTCGCGTGTTAAGCGTGCCGGGATGATCGTACCTGGATGATCGTGCCTGGATGATCATGCCTGGATAACCGCACCGTGATGCCGCTGCCTAACCGGCGCTGGACGCCTCGCCCCCGCCCCGGTCATCATGACGCCATGCATATCTACTTTCTTCAGCATGCTGCGGGCCTGGGCCCGGCCCGCTTCGCCGACTGGCTGGACAGCATGGGCCACAGCCACAACAGCTGCCACCTCTACGCCGGCGAGGCGCCGCCGCGACTCGCGGACTGCGACGCCCTGGTGCTGCTCGACGGTGATCTTGCCGTCGATGATACCGCGACTCATCCCTGGCTCGCCCGCGAGAAGAAGCTTTTGACCCGCGCGCTGAAGAGCGGCAAGCCGGTGCTCGGCGTCGGCATGGGGGCACGGCTGATCGCCGAGGGCCTGGGTGCCATTGTCTCCCGCGGCACCTATCCGGCCCTTGGCTGGCAGCGCATCGAACTCGCCCCGGAGAGTCCCTTCGACCTGCCCGAGACCTTCGAGGCCTTCAGCTGGCAGCGTGACATCTTCGGCCTGCCCGACGGCGCCCTGCCGCTGGGCGGCAGCGAGGCGAGCCCGCTGCAGGGTTTCGCCTGGGACCGAGGCCGAGTGGTGGCATTGCAGTGTCATCTGGAAGCCACCGACGCCAGCATCTCGGCGCTCTTCGAGCATCTCGCGGCGCAGACGCACGCAGGCGCCAGCCCCCTGGAGGGCCTCCACGTGCAGGCACCCGAGGCCATTCTTGCCGACACGCGGCGCGTCGACCACCAGGCAGCGCTGCTCGACCGGCTGATGGTGCAGTGGCTACGCAGCGTGGCGCGCTGACCAGTCCTTGGCGAACTCAAGGCAGCTATCCCAGTCCCCCACATGCAGGAAGGTGTGGGGGTGCTTCTCGAGCTGGTGGCGATACAGCGGATCGTAGTATTCGGTGAGCAGCGGCCCCAGCCAGGCCTCATGCGCCTGGCGGTTGCCGCGCTCGTGTTCGCGAAAGGCCAGCGTCTGCAGCCGCTGCAGGCGTTGCAGGCGCGCAAGCCCCAGGCGCTTGCGCAGCCGGCCCAGCGCCGTGGAAAGCTGCTTGCGCATCAGCGCCCAACCCAGCCAGTCACCGTATTGGCCCTGATATAGCGCCCAAAGATCGTCGATGTAGTCCTTGCGGATCTGCGCCAGCCGCCAGTCCAGCGGCATCTCGACGCGGATGCGCGGAGCCTCTTCCATGCCACGCCAGAAGATCAACGGCACGTTGGCGGCGCCGATGTGGCGCGATTCGTCCTCGACCACCGCCGGACCCTGCGGGTCCTCAAGATTCAAAAGCCCCATGCCTATAGCATGCTCGAAGTCGATCTGGCTGGGCGCCGGCATCGGGTGGCGACCGAAGGCCGAGCCCTTGTGGCGGGCACAGCCCTCGAGGTCGAGCCCCTGACCGAGGCCGTTGATCAGCGGCGTCTTGGCCGAACCGGTCAGGCCGCTGACCACCAGCATCGGGCGCTCGCTGGCGGCATCGACGTGATCGCAGATCAGCTTGCGCATGGCCTTCCAGCCACCGCGAATTCGCGGACGCTCGATGCCTACATCCCATAGCCACTGCTGGGCGATTTCGGAGCGCAGCCCCCCGCGAAAACAATAGAGTACCGCGTCCGGGTACTGCTCGAGTTCCTGCTGCCAGGCGGCCATCCGGGCGCGCTTGATGCCCCCGGCGACCAGCCGCTGCCCAAGCTCAATGGCCGCCTGCTGGCCCTGCTGTGCGTAGGCGATGCCGACCCGGTGGCGTTCCTCGTCATCCATCAGCGGCAGGTTGACGGCGCCGGGCAGCCCGCCCTGGGCGAACTCCACCGGCGCGCGAACGTCGATCAGGCGGCGGCGCTCACGCAGCAGGTCAAGACTGGGGTCGATCTGGGGCAGGTTCATCCTGTCACCTCGAGGCGGGTGGCGCCGTGGGCGGCGACGATCTCGCCGAAGGGGGCGAGGCTCAGGCCATGGGCACGGCCGGCACGCTCGATATCATCGGCCCAGGAAGGGTGAACGGCCAGCAGCAGGCCGCCAGAGGTCTGGGGGTCGCAAAGCCACTGCCAGTGGGCCTCGTCCATCACCGGCAGCCGCTCGCCGAGCGCCTCGCGATTGCGCCGGGTGCCGCCGGGCACGGCACCCAGGCGCCGGTAGTGCTCGGCCTCGGCGAGGCGCGGCAGACGCTTGAAGTCGATCCGTGCTGCCACACCGCTGGCCTCGCAGACCTCGCTCAGATGGCCAGCGAGGCCGAAACCGGTCACGTCGGTCATGGCATGCACGCCCTTGATCCTGGCGAAGTCGGCACCGATCCGGTTGGAGGCGAGCATGGTCTCCCGCGCCAGCCCCTGGTGTCCGGGCTTGACCAGCCCCTGCTTTTCGGCGGTAGTCAGAAGGCCTACCCCGAGCGGCTTGGTCAGATACAAAAGGTCGCCGACCTCGGCCCCCTTGTTGAGGGTCAGGTGCTCGAGATCCACCAGGCCGTTGACGGCCAGGCCGAAGATCGGCTCCGGCGAATCGATCGAGTGCCCGCCGGCCAGCGCCATGCCGTGCTCGCGGCACACCGCCTGGGCGCCGGCCACCACGTCGCCGGCGATATGGGCGCCGAGCTTGTCCAGCGGCCAGCCGAGGATGCCCAGCGCCATCACCGGATTGCCGCCCATGGCATAGACGTCGCTGATGGCGTTGATGGCGGCAATGCGGCCGAAATCGAAGGGGTCATCGACGATCGGTGTGAAGAAGTCGGTGGTAGCGATCATCCCTCGCCCGTCGCCCAGGTCGTAGACGGCGGCATCCTCACGCCCCTGATTGCCGACGATCAGCCGCGAGTGACTGGTAGCAGGCCCGGCCTTGGCGAGGATGCCGTCGAGCACGTCGGGGGCAATCTTGCAGCCGCAGCCCGCGCCGCGGCTGTATTCGGTCAGACGAATCGCACTCATCACGATCTCCTTGCTGAAGGCGTTTTCAATGTCGGGCGTCGGCCACCATGGGTTCTATCGCTCAAGGGGCCTACCTCTCAAGGGCCGGTATCACAGGGCTTCGAGGGCGTCGGCCAGCTTGTCGACGGCGACCACTTCCATGCCGGGCGGCGAGTTCTTGGGGGCGTTGCCGCGGGGCACGATGGCGCGGGTGAAGCCGTGCTTGGCGGCCTCGACGATCCGCTCCTGGCCGCTCGGCACCGGGCGAATCTCGCCGGACAGCCCGACCTCGCCAAACACGACCAGCTCGCGGGGCAGCGGGCGGTTCTGAAGGCTGGAGACCACCGCCAGCAGCACGGCCAAGTCGGCGCTGGTCTCCAGCACCTTGACCCCACCGACGACGTTGAGAAAGACGTCCTGATCGCCGGTGAAGAGCCCGCCGTGCTTGTGCAACACCGCCAGCAGCATCGACAGCCGGTTACCGTCTAGCCCCACGGCGATGCGACGCGGGTTACCCAGCGGCGAGTCGTCGAGCAGCGCCTGCACCTCGACCAGGATCGGCCGCGTGCCTTCCCAGACCACCATCACCAGGCTACCTGAGGCCTGCTCTTCGCTGCGCGACAGGAAGATGGCGCTGGGGTTCTTCACTTCCTTCATGCCGTGCTCGAGCATGGCAAAGACACCGAGTTCGTTGACCGCACCGAAGCGGTTCTTCTGGCCACGCAGGGTGCGAAAGCGCGAGTCGGCACCGCCCTCAAGCAGCAACGAGGCATCGATCATGTGCTCTAGCACCTTGGGCCCGGCCAGGCTGCCGTCCTTGGTGACGTGACCGACCAGCAGCAGCACCGTGTTGGACTGCTTGGCAAAGCGGGTCAGCGCCGCCGCGGACTCGCGTACCTGGGCCACGCCGCCGGGGGCCGAGGCGATGTCCTCGAGGTGCATGGTCTGGATGGAGTCGATGATCAGCACTTCAGGGCGCTCGCGCTCGGCGACGCCGAGAATCGTCTCGACGCTGGTCTCGGCGAGCATCTTGAGACCCTGAGTCGGCAGTTGAAGGCGCTGGGCGCGCATCGCGACCTGCGACAGTGATTCCTCACCGGTGACATACAGCGAGGAGCGCTCCTGGGCCAGCTTGCAGGCGGTCTGCAGCAAAAGGGTCGACTTGCCGGCGCCTGGATGGCCGCCCAGCAGCACCGCCGAGCCCGGCACCAGGCCGCCGCCCAGCACCCGGTCGAACTCGCCGAAGGTGGAGGAAAGCCTGGGCACTTCGGTCAGGTCTACCGACGCCAGATCGGTGACATCCCGGGAGACGCCGCCGGCATAGCCGCTGCGCCCGCCGCTTGCGCTAGGCGCGGCGCCGGGACGGGCCGGGGCCAGGCGCACCTCGCTCAGCGAGTTCCACTCGCGACAGCTGGTGCACTGGCCCTGCCACTTGCGATATTCGGCACCGCACTCGGTGCAGACGAACGCACTCTTCGCTTTGGCCATGCCAGGCTCCACCGGATAAAAGGCCCTATTCTACCAGCCGGGGCACGCGATGCGACGTGTGCGCCCGAGGCGTTGGGCAAAACAGGCTCAGACAAAAAGAGACACCAGACAAAAAGAGGCGGCCCGCGCGGGCCGCCTCTTCACATGCCATTGACGCTGCCTGACTTACTGGCTGGCGGTCTGGCGCTGCAGCTGCAGCATGTCGCGGTTCTGGAAGCGCCGACGCTGGGGGTCGATCAGCTCCAGGGTGTCCGGGTCAATCTTGAGGAAGTAATAGATCTGTCCCTCGCCCTGGGGCGTAAGCTCGTAGACGGTAGCCTCGGGGTCGACCGGGGTACCGGTGAGCACGCTCCACTGGCCGGTATAGGTCTCGTCCGGCGGATTCTGCGGATGCTCGCGATAGCTGGCATTCAGGCTGAAGGTGCGATCGGCGGCGGCACCATCTTCAGTGCCATCGAGTTCGACATTGATATCAATGCCGGCGCAGTTACGGCAAGGCAGAGTGCCCTCGTAATGCGCCACTTGATCAATGACTTCTCCACCGGTCTGATCCATCTGACCGGTGGCACAGCCTGCCAGAGAGGCAAGCATGAAGGTCCCGGCCAGCAGCGTCCTAATCTGCATGTATTTCTCCTAGCTGTGAGACACGCGCCGCGGCGGCGGCGGTTGTCTCACAGCATAACGTCAAGTGGCGCCGACGGACAGTAACGCGAGTCGCCCGTAGCACGCCAAAGGCCACTATTTACAGAAACTGCTTACAGATGCAGTGCTCAAGGCGTGCGCTTCGCGACCCGTGATGCCCTTGGCACGGTCACCGCGCTTGCTTGCTCGCTTCGGCTTAGCGTGCATCGGGCTGTCGCGACGGGCTCGCCTGTTCGAAGGCGGGCAGCCCGCGACAGTATTCGGCGACGGCGCGAAGGCGCGGATAGGCGGAGAGATCACAGTCGAAGCGCTCGGCGTTATAGACCTGGGGCACCAGGCAGATATCGGCGAGGGTGGGCGTATCGCCGTGGCAGCAACGCCCGGTCTGCTCGCTTTCGAGCATGGCCTCGAGCGCCGTAAAGCCCTCTGCCACCCAGTGGCGATACCAGCCAAGCTTGGCATCTTCATCCAGTTCGAGATCGCCGATCAGATACCTGAGCACCCGCAGGTTGTTGAGCGGATGGATCTCGTTTGCGATCAGCTGGGCAAGCCCGCGCACCCGCGCGCGCCCGGCGGCGTCTTCCGGTAGCAGGGCCGGTGACGAGGGATAGCGCTCGTCTAGATACTCGCAGATCGCAAGCGACTGCGTCAGCCGCTCGCCGTCGTCGGTCTCAAGCACCGGCACCAGCCCTTGCGGGTTGATCGCCCGGAAGCTCTCCTCGCGCTGCGCGCCGCCGGCCAGGTCGACCGGCACCTGGGCGACATCGAGTCCCTTGAGGTTCAGGGCAATGCGCACCCGATAGGCCGCCGAGGAGCGGTAATAGCCGTAAAGCGTCATGATCTTTGTCCTCTCAGGTCATCCGCTCACTGCGGCCGGTACTTCACCACCTGTTGGTCGATGGCGCCGAAGATGCTCTGACCGTCGCGGTCGAACATCTCGATGCGCACCCGATCACCAAAACGCATGAAGGGCGTCTTCACCTCGTCGTACAGGATCTTCTCGACCATGCGCACTTCGGCCAGGCAGCTGTAGCCCACGCCGCCGTCACGCATCGGCTTGCCCGGCCCGCCGTCGGCATCCGGATTGGAGACGGTGCCGGAGCCGATCACCGCACCGGCGCCGAGGTGGCGCGTGCGGGCAGCGTGGGCGACGAGTTCAGGGAAACCGAAGATCATGTCCGGACCGGCCTCGGGCACACCGAAGGCGTCGTCGTTGAGGTGCACGCTAAGCGGTAGGTGCACGCGACCGTTCTGCCAGGCGTCGCCCAGTTCGTCCGGGGTCACGGCGACCGGCGAGAAGCTGGAGGCCGGCTTGGCCTGGAAGAAGCCGAACCCCTTGGCAAGCTCGCCGGGAATCAGGCCGCGCAGGCTGACGTCATTGACCAGCATGATCAGCTTGATGTGGCCTGAGGCGGCCTCCGGGGTCACCGCCATGGGCACGTCATCGGTGATCACCGCGATCTCGCCCTCGAAGTCGATGCCGTGTTCCTCGCTGATCGCCTCGATGTCCTCGGTCGGCGCCAGGAAATGATCGCCACCGCCCTGATACATCAGCGGATCGGTCCAGAAGGTCTCGGGCATCTCGGCACCGCGAGCCTGACGCACCAGTTGCACGTGGTTGAGATAGGCAGAACCATCGGCCCATTGATAGGTTCGCGGCAGCGGCGAATGCAGGGCGGCCACCTCGAGGGCGAAATCGCCCTCGGCGGTGCCATCGTTAAGGGCTGAATAACGGGCCTCAAGGCGCGGGGCGAGCGTATCCCAGGCCTCGATGGCCTGCTGCAGGGTGGCCGCGATGTCGGTAGCGCGCACGGCGCGTGTCAGGTCACGGGAAACCACGACCAGTTCGCCGTCGCGGCCGCTGTTCAGGGTGGCAAGTTTCATGGAAAAGATCCTGTGGTGAGGGTGATACGCTGAAGAGGAAAGGTTGGGTATCGCCGTGAGCAGCCTGCCCAAGCTCAGGGCGATGTCGGGTCGAAATGAGAGGCAAGGCCCTTCCAGACGTCGACGTAGTCCCGCTGACGAAAGTCGGCGGCAAGCGCTGCCCCGGTCGGCTGGAAGACGTAGCGACTCTCGAACATGAAGGCCAGGGTCTCGCCCTGATACTGCGGGGAAAGCTCGGCGGCGCTGGCGGCCTCGAAGGTCGCCACGTCCGGGCCGTGAGGCGACATGCAGTTGTGCAGGCTGGCACCGCCGGGGGAAAACCCCTCCGCCTTGGCGTCGTAGACACCCTCGATCAGTCCCATGAACTCGCTCATCAGGTTGCGATGGAAGTACGGTGGACGGAAAGTCTGTTCGGCGACCATCCAGCGCGGCGGGAAGATCACGAAATCTAGGTTGGCCATGCCCGGGGTGTCGGAAATTGATGTCAGCACGGTGAAGATCGAGGGGTCCGGGTGGTCGAAACTCACCGAATTAACGGTGTTGAAGCGCGCCAGGTCGTACTTGTAGGGCGCGTAATTGCCGTGCCAGGCCACCACGTCCAGCGGCGAATGATCGAGCCGGCTCGCCCAGAAGCCGCCGCCGAACTTGGCCACCAGCTCGAAGTCGCCCGGCAGCTCTTCATAGGCGGCCACCGGGCTCAGGAAGTCCCGCGGGTTAGCCAGGCCGTTGGCGCCAATCGGCCCAAGGCCCGGCAGCTCCAGCGGGCTTCCGTAGTTCTCACCGACATAGCCCCTGGCCGCGTCACAGCCCTCGGCCAGCCGCACCTGGAACTTGATGCCGCGGGGAATGACCGCGATCTCACCGGGCGAGACCGCTAGCACGCCAAGCTCGGTGCGCAGCACCAGAGCCCCCAGCTGCGGCACGATCAGCAGCTCGCCGTCGGCGTCGTAGAAGAAGCGCTCGGTCATGTCACGGTTGCAGGCATAAAGATGCACGCCGCAGCCGACCTGGGCCGCGGCATCGCCGTTGGCGGCGAGGGTCTCGAGGCCATCGATGAAGTCGGTGGGCGCTTCAGGCAGCGGCATCGGGTCCCAGCGCATCTGGTTGGGATCGGCCTGCCCGGCCAGGGGCGCGGTGGCAACCCGCCCTTCCGGTAACCGACGACAGCCGCTCTGCGCCACCGAGGGGCGGATGCGATACAGCCAGCTTCTCAGGTTCTGATGGCGCGGCGAGGTAAAGGCCGAGCCGGTCAACTGCTCGGCATAGAGCCCATAGGGACAGCGCTGGGGCGAGTTCTGCCCCTTTGGCAGCGCATCCGGCAGTGCCTCGCTGGCGAAGTGGTTACGAAAACCGCTCTGATAGGAAAGCTCGTTCGATGACGCAGACATGCTCCTGGCCTCGTGGTGATCGTGTGATGGCTGTCGCCATACGGGACATCTTGGCTCTGACAACCGGACAATTGGTTTCATATGAAACTATACGTTCAAATGAAAGCACAGCTAGACCATCCACTCAATATCCACCAAGGTCTTATGGGATCAGGCTATCTGAGGTTCACGCAGGCAACGCCAGATCGTTGCAGATGATCCGTTCTGCCTTGCCGCCGGCTGACGCATAATGGCCGAACCGGGTCGTCAGGCAGCTTTTGCATGCAACCGCACGCCCTGCTTTCACACGCATTCGTCAGCGAACATCAGGAGACAGGCCATGCCCTCTCGCTCTCATAACCCTAAGCTCCCCGACTCTACGCCTGACGGCTCTGCTAGCGACGGCTCTGTTAGCGATGGCTCTGTTAGCGACGTTAGTGCGCCACGCGATGAGCGACCCGAGCTCGACCTCGGGCAGTTCCTGCCCTACCGGCTGAACAGTCTGGCGGATCGCATCAGTCAGGCGCTGTCGAGGATCTACGGTGAGCGATTCGGCATCACCATCGCCGAATGGCGGGTGTTGGCCTGGCTCAGCCATCGCGAGGAGCTCACCGCCAAGCAGATCGGTGAGCATACCCGCATGGACAAGGCCAAGGTGTCGCGGGCCATTCAGGCACTGGAAAGTCGGGCGTTGATCCGCCGTACTCAATCGGCGCAGGACCAGCGGGTGCACTATCTGCATCTGACCCAGGAGGGCGAGGCGTTGCTCAGCGAACTGATTCCCCAGGCGCGGGCCTGGGAGGCCGAGCTATTGGCGACGCTCTCTTCAGGAGAGTATCGCGACCTGCTGAATACCATGAGCAAGCTGGAGCGGCAGCTCACTCGTCTGGAGCGCTGACCCGACCTAGCCCGCACCTGCCGGGGTGACCAGCTGATAGCTGAACACCAGCCCGAGCACGAGCGGCATCACGACCAGACTGCCCAGATTGCCGATCAGCACCAGAGAGGCGACCTTGTGGGGCTCTTGGCGATACTGCTCGGCCACCAGGTAGTTGAGCACCGCCGGGGGCAGCGCGGCAAACACCCACAGGCTCGCCGCCTGCAGGCCGGACAGGTCTAGCCAGATGATCATCGGTGCTGCCAGCACCAGACCGCTGAGCGGGCACAGCACGGCGCCCAATACGCCGGTCTTCCAGTCGCTGAAGTCGATATCTAGCATGCGCACGCCAAGAGCGAACAGCATCAGCGGAATGCAGACGCCGCCGAGCATATCGAGCGCTTCAAGCAACCAGCCCGGCAGGGGAATCCCACCGAGATTGAAGGCCAGGCCGGCGAGACTCGCCAGCACGATGGGCATGCGCAGCAGCCGCCACAGCGGGGTATGCGGGCTGAGCATGTAGAGCCCCACCGAGAAGTGCAAAAGCATCTCGACGATGAACAGCACCACGGCAGCGGGCAGGGCCTGATCGCCGAAGGCCAGCACGATCAGTGGAATGCCCATGTTGCCCGAGTTGTTGAACATCATCGGCGGCAGGAAGGTCTTCAGATCGAGCCTTAGCCAGCACGCCAGTGGCCATAGCACCAGGCCGGAACCCAGGACCACCACCGCAGCCGCCAGGGCCAGGGCCGCATAGTCCTGAAGCGGTGCCTGCTGGTCGGCCAGCACGGCGAACACCAGCATGGGCACGAACAGTTCCATGTTGAGGGTATTGAGGCCGCGGATGTCGGGACTGCGATAACGTCCATAGAGGGTGCCGCAGCCGGCGATCAGAAAGACCGGCAACAGGGTGGCAAGAATCTGCGCAATCATCGTGAGCTCCTGAATTAGCCTTGCAACACTAGCATGGCCGCCGCTTGCGAAGGGCCGTCAGGCGCGTCACCATGACCAAAGTCCCATCCCCACCTTGAATGCGAGTGCCCATGAGCAAGTTCTGGAGCCCCGGCGTCAGCGAACTGACGCCCTATACCCCGGGTGAACAGCCGCGCGAGCGCCTGATCAAGCTGAACACCAACGAGAACCCCTATCCGCCGGCGCCGGGCGTCGAGCAGGTGCTGCGCGATTACTCGGTCGATCATCTGCGCCTCTACCCAGACCCGGACTCGCGCGCCCTGCGCGAGGCACTGGCCAAGGAGCATGGTGTCGAGGTCGAGCAGGTATTCGTCGGCAATGGCTCGGACGAAGTACTCGCTCTGGCCTTTCAGGCCTTCTTCCGCCAGCCCCTGCCGCTGTCGATGCCGGCTATTAGCTACAGCTTCTACCCGGTGTATTGCCGCCTGTATGGCGTCGACTATCGCACCGTGGCACTGGGTGATGAATGGCAGGTACCGCTGGAGGCCTTCGATGCTCAAAGCGGCGGCATCATCTTCGCCAACCCCAACGCCCCCACCGGCCACGGTCATGGCCGCGACGCCATCGCCGCGCTGCTCGAGCGCGTCACCGAGTGTGTGGTGCTGGTCGACGAAGCCTACGTGGACTTCGGCGGCGAAAGTGCCGTGCCGCTGGTCGAGCGCTATCCCAACCTGCTGGTGACCGGCACCTTCTCGAAATCCAGAAGCCTCGCAGGCCTTCGCCTGGGTTATGCCATCGGCTCACGAGAACTAATCGAAGGCCTGGAGCGGATCAAGAACTCCTTCAATTCCTATCCGGTCGACAGCCTGGCCAGTGCCGTCGGCGTTGCGGCCCTTGAGGACAAGGCCTATTTCGAGGCCTGCCGCGAACAGGTGATGACCACCCGCGAGCGCACCCGTCGCCGCCTTGGCGACCTTGGCTTCGAGGTCCTGCCCTCCCAGACCAACTTCCTGCTGGTTCACCACCCCGAGCATGAAGCCGCCCAGCTGTTCGTTGGCCTGCGCGAGCGCAGCATCCTGGTACGCCACTTCAATACCGAGGCACTGCGCGACTTCATGCGCATTTCCATCGGCACCGAGGATGAAATGGACAGCCTGATCGAGGCCATGGAAGCCATGATCCGCTAGGTCGGCTGCTCAATCGGTTGTGCAGACATAAACGAAACCGCCCCGGCTACCATACGGCAGCCGGGGCGATTTTTATGAGGCGTGTAACGGGAGGGAGCCTGCAAAGGCCGGGGGAAGATCATGTGCTGGCGCGTGCTTCCAGCCGTAAGCGTTCGCCAAACACCGCTTGTCAGTGATCAGACGTTGTGCTGCCAGTGATGGGGCAGAAGCTCGTGGATCTGGCTGGCCTTGTGTGT
>NZ_QLSX01000017.1 GCF_003268885.1 Onishia taeanensis | reverse complement strand
GGTTCGGCGACGGCGAAAGCGCTGGACTACAGCCTGAAGCGTTGGGCGGCGTTGACGCGCTATCTGGATGACGGCCGACTCCCTATCGATAACAACCGGGTCGAGAACCTGATCCGCCCTTGGGCGCTGGGCCGCAGCAACTGGCTATTCGCCGGGTCACTGCGCAGTGGCCAGCGCGCCGCTACCATCATGAGCTTGATCCAGTGCGCCAAGCTCAACGGCCACGAGCCCTATGCCTACCTGAAGGACGTGCTGGAACGGCTACCGACACACAAGGCCAGCCAGATCCACGAGCTTCTGCCCCATCACTGGCAGCACAACGTCTGATCACTGACAAGCGGTGTTTGGCGAACGCTTACAAGACTCCTAAGGGGTGATTCGATTCTCTGCCAGAATACCCGCTTCGGCGCCTATGCTGAATCCATAACGTCACTGGTGAGGAAAACCTGAGATGCGACTCGACCGTACGACCAGCCTGTTGTTGATCGTGGATCTTCAGACCGGCTTGCTACCGGTGATCGACGGCGGTGAACAGGCCGTCACCGAGGCGGCTTGGCTTGCCGGCCTGTCGCGGACGCTTGAGGTGCCGGTTTGGATGACTGAGCAATACCCGGCAGGCCTGGGCGCCGTCGACCCACGGCTGCTTGCGGCGGCGCCGGAGGCACGCCGCTGGGAGAAGGTGCACTTCGATGCCCAGCAGGAGCCGCCCTTCGCCAAGGCGCTGGCCGAGCTTGGTCGCAAGCAGGTGGTGATCTGCGGCAGCGAGGCGCATATCTGCGTGCTGCAGACGGCGCTAGGGCTGCTGGCGGCAGATTACCGGGTGTACTGGCTTGCCGAAGCATGTGCCAGCCGGCGCCATGACGAGGCGCGGCTGGCCAGGGAGCGGGTAGTGGCTGCCGGTGGCGTGGTGATCAGCGCCGACATGGCGGCCTACGAGTGGCTCGAGCGCTGCGACGACGAGGCCTTCAAGGCGGCGCACCGAGACTTCCTCAAGCCCCGGGCGGCGCGCCTCCTGCGTTTTTGAGCTGACGACGTCTCAGTCAGCTGCAGGCCAAGGCTCTGAGGCAGCGCCGTGAGCCTCAGGATGCGCCTTCTGCGCGGGTGAAGACCAACGTATTGCCTTCTGACA
This sequence comes from Onishia taeanensis, assembly GCF_003268885.1. Taxonomy (GTDB): domain Bacteria; phylum Pseudomonadota; class Gammaproteobacteria; order Pseudomonadales; family Halomonadaceae; genus Onishia; species Onishia taeanensis_A. Next base: position 24,844 of record NZ_QLSX01000017.1, on the reverse strand, counting down.
TGGCCGCATTGTAGCGATAGCCAGCCACGTCGAAGTTCTTGAGGCCCTCGGGATCGTCGAGGCGCTCGCGGATCATCCAGGCGCTCATCAGGCCACGGGCCTTCTTGGCATAGAAGCTGATGATCTTGTACTGGCCGTTCTTCTCGTCCTTGAATACCGGGGTGACCACCCGCGCGGTGAGTTTCTTGGTGTCGATGGCCTTGAAGTACTCGTTGGATGCCAGGTTAACCAACACCGGGCTGCCGCTTGCCGTGATCGCTCGATCCAGGTCGCGGGTCAGGGTGTCTCGCCAGTAGGCATACAGATCCTTACCGGCCGGATTGGCAAGCTTGGTGCCCATTTCCAGACGGTAGGGCAGGATCAGGTCCAGCGGGCGCAGCAGGCCATAGAGGCCGGAGAGAATGCGCAGGTGGTTCTGGGCGAAGGCATTGTCATCCTCGCTGAAGCTTGTGGTCTCAAGGCCCACATAGACATCACCCTGGAAGGCCTGCGCCGCTGGCTTGGCGTTGTCCGGGGTCAGGGGCGTCTGCCACTCGGCGAAGCGGGCGGCATTGAGGCCGGCCAGCTTGTCACTGATGCCCATCAGCTCGCTGAGCTGCTGGGGCGAGTAGTCGCGCAAGACATCGATCAGTTCACGGCTGCGCTCGAGATAATCGGGCTGGCTGTAGGTATCGGTGCTTGGCGGGGTCTCGAAATCCAGCGTCTTGGCGGGGGAAATCACGCTCAGCATGGGGCGCTCCTATGAACAGTCGGCATGGGCGCTGGGCCCGTCGTTAGGCGTCGAGTATATCAAGCCGCCCCGGAACACGGGGATAACCGGGGAGCTATGGCGACGATAGTCCGGCGATGTGGGAGGGGATACCATTCCCGGCGTTGGCCGCCGGGAATAGGATAGGCTTATAAAAGGGCCTTGCCCGATAGTCTCCTAGGGGAAATGAGCCATTAGGGGCTAGGGTTCGGCAGCCGGGTATGCACGGCCTCGATGGCCTCGAGCACTTCGTCGCCCAGCTTGAGCGACTCGCTCGCCAGGTTGCTCTCGAGCTGCTCCATGGTGGTCGCGCCGATGATGTTGCTGGTCAGGAACGGCCGTGAATTGACGTAGGCCAGCGCCATCTGGGCCGGGTCCAGGCCGTGTTCGCGGGCGATCTCGACATAGGCGCGGGTCGCTTCATCGGCCAGCGGCGAGGTGTAGCGCTTGAAGCGCTCGAAGAGGGTCAGGCGGCCCTTGGGCGGCTGGGCACCGTCCAGGTACTTGCCGGAGAGCACGCCGAAGGCCAGTGGTGAATAGGCCAGCAGCCCGACGCGCTCGCGATGGCTGATCTCAGCGAGGCCGACTTCATAGCTGCGATTGAGCAGGCTGTAGGGGTTCTGCACGCTGGCGACTCGTGGCAGACCCAGGCGGTCGGCCAGGGAGAGAGCGTGCATAACGCCCCAGGGCGTCTCGTTGGAGAGGCCGACGGCGCGCACCTTGCCGGCATCGACCAGCTCCTTGAGGGCAGACAGGCTCTCTTCGAGAGCGGTGGCGTCTTCGTCTTCCTTGGCCTCATAGCCGAGCTTGCCGAAGAAGTTGGCGTTACGGTCGGGCCAGTGCAGCTGATAGAGGTCCACGTAATCGGTGTTCAGCCGCGTAAGGCTCGCGTCGATGGCCTGGTGGATATGCTCGCGGGTCAGCCGCGGGCCGCCGCGGATATGATCAAGCCCGGGGCCGGCCGCCTTGGTGGCGAGGATTACGTCATCGCGGGTGCCGCGGGCCTTCAGCCAGCTGCCCACGTAGGCTTCGGTCAGACCCTGGGTCTCGGCCTTGGGCGGCACGGGATACATCTCGGCCGTGTCGATGAAGTTGATACCAAACGCCGTGGCGCGGTCGAGTTGCTCGTGCGCTTCGGCTTCGCTGTTCTGCTCGCCGAAGGTCATGGTACCAAGGCACAGCCGGCTGACATCGATGCCGGTATCGCCAAGCGGTCGCGTTTGCATGTCTCGCTCCAATCAGGGAAAAACGCGGGGTGAATCGGCATGGTAGCGGCGGCTTTTGCCGGCGGCAAATACGGGGGTTGAGTCCCCTGCATGGGGGGCGTATGCTTGCGTCCCCGTTGCCCCGGCGGCGCCCGGATGGCCACTAGTTATCTAGTTATTAGTACGGTGACACGATGACGGTCGTCGGATTCCGGCGAGCGCATTTCCTCGTTACACAAGACGCTAGGTTGTTTGCCATGCATCAGGCATCTTCTTTGGTAACCCGTCTCGAATATCGACTGGCGGAACAGCTCTTCCATAATCGCTGGTTGCCGCGTTCGCGACGCACCCAGCGCTTGACGATGCACCTCTATCAGCGCTGCGCAGAAGCGGGTCACATCTCCGCGCTGTCGGTCTATGGGCATATGCTGTTCCATCGTGCGATCCGTCCCCAGGACAAGGCCAAGGGGGCTCGCTATGTGATGGAGGCCGCGCGGCAGGGCGACGTAAGCGCCCAATATCAGGCCGGACGCATTTTCGAACATGGCTGTGCTCAGTATCCGCGTCGTGATGACAAGGCGGTGACCTGGTACGCCCGCGCGGGCGAGGCCGGCCATCCTCTGGCCGCAGAACGCCTGGCCGATGCTTACCGTAGCGGTATGCTGGGGCTAGCCGTAGACCCGCTGCGTGCCGCGCACTGGCAGGCCCTGTCCGATCAGTGCATCGCCGAGGAAACCGCGCCCGCGGCTTCTCTCTGTCACTGAGTCGACCCTGGCGCCCTGAGCCGATAGGCTAGGGCCAGTGGCGGTTTCGAGGAGGAGCCGCCGATTCTTCGTCAGATCCACAAAGGATGTCCATGTCGTGACGCTGCCTACCCTGTTGGATATCGAAGCGTCCGGTTTTGGGCGCGGCAGCTATCCGATCGAGATCGGACTGGCACGCGCCGATGGCTCGACCTGCGCCTTCCTGATCCAGCCGCTGGATGAGTGGACCCATTGGGACCCCAAGGCCGAGCTCCTGCACGGCATCTCCCGTGCACGCCTTCAGCGCGAGGGGCATCCGGTGATCGAGGTGGCGCGCTGGCTCAACGACGAGCTGGCCGAGATTGGCATCGCCTACAGCGATAGCTGGGGCTACGACAACACCTGGATGTCCCTGCTGTTCCACCATGCCGGGATGCTGCCGCGCTTCCGTCTCGAGGCCCTGCGCCGTCTGCTCGATGAGCGTCAGTTGGAGCTGTGGAGCACCGCCAAGGAAGCATTGATCACCGAGCGAGGCATTCAGCGTCACCGCGCCGGCGAAGATGCCCGGCTGTTGCAGCTCACCTACGAGCGCACCCTGGCGCTGTCCCGGGCCGAGAGTGGCGATTAGTCTCTCTCGCCTCTCTTCTCTACACGCCACCTCTGCACGTCACCCTTGCACGTTGCCTATGTAGTTCGCCGGTACGACGGTAATTTTCATAGTCCTGAACGTTTCATAGAACTGAACGACGACCGCCCGGCCAAGTGCCGGGCGGTCGTCGTTTAGTGCCGTCGTTTAGTCGTGCTGGCATTTGCGGCTCAGGCGGAGACCAGCTGCTGTTCTAGGCTATCCAGCAACGTGGACGGTGTCGGCGCCGAACTTAGGGCGTCCCGAGTATGGCCGTCGAGGAAGCCTTGGCTGACCAGGCTGTCGAGGAAGGTCAGCAGCGGGGCAAAGAAATCCTGGGTATCGAGCACGGCAATCGGCTTGTCATGCAGGCCCAGGTATTGCCAGGTCCAGGATTCGAACAGCTCCTCGAGGGTGCCGATGCCGCCGGGCAGGGCAACGAAGGCATCGGCCCTGGCCGCCATGGTGGCCTTGCGCTCATGCATGTCGGCCACGCGGATCAGCTGCGTCAGGCTATGGTGGGCCTGTTCGCGCTCCACCAAGTGGTCCGGCATCACGCCGATCACTTCTCCGCCGGCGTCGAGCACGGCATTGGCCAGGGCGCCCATCAGCCCCACGCGTGCACCACCATAGACCAGGCGATGACCGCGCTTGCCGATCTCACGGCCCAGCGCCACGGTGGCCTCGCGAAAGCAAGGATCGCTCCCTTCCCGAGAGCCCAGATAAACACAGATGTTCGACATGCAATGCTCCTTGATCAGGCCACTATCCTAGCGCGTCTTCGCTTAGCCCTGCAGCTAGGTCGTGTAGCCCGCTCAGGGCAGGCAGTCGATGACGCCAAATTCAGCGTCCAGCCATTGGCCGATCACGTTGTCATCGCATAGGTGATGGGCATATTGGGTATGCAGGCAGCGTACCTGATCCCAGTTGCTGATACCGCCGATGCCGCGCTCCGTGAGGACCTTGGCATAGCCCAGGCGCTCGACCTCGGCGCGTTGGGTTTCGTCCATGAAGCGCCAGCGGCGGGCCACGTAGTCCTCATGGCTGTGGTGGTAGGCGGCCAGGAAGTCGGGTTCCTGCTGAAGGCGGGCCTCGAGTTCCTTGATCACGCCGCGGGCCTCGAGGCGAGACAGCTCCACCTTGAGCCGTTCGCTGCTCAGCCAGTAGAGCGTGGGAAAGGGCTTGCCTTCCACGATCGGCGCCATGCGCAACACCAGCGGCGTGTGTTCGCCGTCGGTGGCGGCTACCGCCATGGTGCCGCGGGGCGGCCGGCCGAGCTGTTCGGTGATGATCGCCAGCTGGCGTTCATTCGGGGTCTGATCGGTGTGGATCACCATCTTGGGGGTCTCGCAGAAATTTGTTCGAGCGCCCCACGGCACGGAAGAATGCCGTGTTGAGCTGCACCGGAGTGGGCACGTAGCGCCAATGGCGCTCGCAGTAGTCATTGGCCCGTGCCAGGAGTGCATCGTAGAGGCGATTGAACGGCGCATCATAATCGTAAGGGTCATGCCCGAACAAGCGGATGTGCGGGAAGTCGGCGAAGCGCTCGACGAAGTAATGCTCGAGATCGGCTTCAACGGCACGGTGGCGAGCCACGTCGTCCGGGTCGAGCCACAGGGTATAGCGAATGGCCATGACGCCTCCTGGTTGGACAGGGGTTGCTGCGCGGGTCTGTTGCTAAGGGGATGCTGGCTAAGAGGGTTGCTATTAGGACCGCGGCCATTGGCGTTCGGCTCACGGCTTAAACCGCTGACACCAGGATAGCCCAGGGCGCCCAGGTACCGGTCAGCGTCGTTGCTTGCCAGGGCGCGTGCTCGCGTCCCGGTTCAGGTCCGTGCAAGCGTCACTGACCGGGCGCCGGTCAGTGCGACCAGGTCGTCCGGCGCTAGGCCGATCTCCAGGCCTCGGCGGCCGCCGCTGACATGCAGCGTCGAGAGTGCCATGGCGCTGTCATCGAGAAAGGTCGGCAGCGGCTTTTTCTGGCCCAGTGGACTGATGCCGCCGATCACATAGCCGGTAGTGCGTTCGGCAAGCGCCGGCTCGGCGAGGGTCGCCTTGCGCGCGCCGGCCGCACGGGCCAGTGCCTTGAGGTCGAGCCGTGCGCTCACCGGCACCAGCGCTACTACCAGGCGTCCGTCGTCCAGCTTAGCCAGAAGCGTCTTGAAAACGGTCTGTGATGCCAGGCCCAGTGCCTTCGCGGCCTCCTCGCCGAAGGCCTCGGCCCGAGGGTCATGGGCGTACTCGGTGAGCTGGAAGTCGATGCTTGCCGCCTCCAGGGCGCGAACCGCTGGCGTCATGCCTTGGCCTCGGTGGGCGCCTGCAGGTGCTCTTCGAGGGCCGTGCGTAGATCACCCTCGATTTTCTTGGCGCGCTTCTCGTCATGATCGTAGTGCACCATCACGGTATTGCCGCGGGCGCAAAGCTGGCCGTGCTGCCTGGCTTCCTGTGTCACCGTGAAGGAGCTGTTGCCAAGCCGGGTCAGGAAGGTGCGCACTTCAACACTGGTGCCGTAGTGCAGCTCGGCCAGGAACTCCACGTCCAGGCGTGCCAGGATCAACTGCCACTTGCGCGGGTCGAGATCCGGCGTGAATAGCCGAAACAGATCGGTGCGCGCCTGTTCGAACCAGGCCGGCAGGCGGGTGTTATTGATGTGCCCCAAGGCATCGGTGTCGTGAAAGGCGGGGTCGAGGGTCGTGACGAACATCAAATGCTCCGGTGCAGCAGAAAGAAAGAAGAGACTCAGCATTGCCCCGCGCCGACCTTTGGGCAAGTCACCCATGGTCGCGAACGGCTCGGTGCGGGCTAGATCAGCCGCTGGCTGAGGCGATCCGCCCAGGCCGCGGGCAGCGCCTCGACCAGCGCTTCACGCAGGTGGTCGGGCAGCGCGGCTTCGGCGTCCTCGAAGCTGTCGAAGTCGCGGTTGCGCAGCCAGCAGTAGGCCCAGGCGCAGGCTTCCATCTCGTCGCGGGGGGCCGGCCTGGCCGGCATCTGCATGAGCAGGAAGCTCGCCGCACGGGCCGCCCACAGCGGTGGCTGGGTGCCGCTGCCCCAGGCTTCGAGGGTGGCGCCATTCGGCGTCTCTTCCGGTTCGCCGAGCTTGGCGACCCGGGCCGTGTCGGCAAGAATCATGGCCAGGCGCTCCGGCGTGGCCTGGCCAAGCAGCAGCCAGTGCCCCACCAGGCTTGAGGCGCCGCGCATGGCCTTGGCATAGAAAGGGGTTTCGGGCATGTTCAAGGAATTCCCAAGGATGATGAACGATACAGGAGGCAGCATGCAGTTTGATTTTGCCACGCCGGTGGCCCGGCGACATCCCGACTGGCCGTCCCAGAAGTGGCAGCGCTATGACGAGGACGTGGCGCCACTGTGGGTCGCCGACATGGACTTCCGTTCGCCACCAGCGGTGATCGAGGCCCTTGAGGCGCGAGTCAACCACGGGGTGTTCGGCTACGGCGTGGTGCCTGACGGCCTGCGCGAAGCGCTGTGCGCCTGGAGCGGTGAGCACTACGACTGGCCGATCAAGCCTGAGTGGCAGCACTGGCTGCCGGGGGTGGTGCCGGCGCTGCACCTGGCGAGCCTGGCCTTTACCGAGCCGGGGGACGGCATCCTCACGGTGACGCCGATCTACCCGCCTTTCCTCAAGGTCGCCGAGCGCACCGGACGGCGTGCGCAGACCGCAGCTCTTGCCGAGCCCGCGGCACCGGGAGAGCCCTGGCGGCTCGACCTGGCGGCGCTGGAGGCGGCCATCACCCCCGAAACCCGGCTGCTGCTGTGGTGTCAGCCGCACAACCCCACCGGGCGGGCCTGGAACACCGAAGAGCTTAATGGCCTGACCGAACTGGTCGAGCGCCACGATCTGCTGGTGGTCTCCGATGAGCTGCACTGCGACCTGCTGCTGGATGAAAGCGCCCGCCACCGGCCGCTGGCGGCGCTATTCCCGGCCCTGGCCGCGCGCATCATCACCCTCTGGGCGCCTTCCAAGACCTTCAACCTGGCCGGTCTGACCGCTGCCTGCGCGGTGATTCCGGACGCCGGGCTGCGCCGACAGTTTATCGCCGCCGGGCGTGGCCTGCTGCCGGACGTCAACCTGATGGGGCTGGTCGCCGCCGATGCCGCCTATCGTCACGGTGAGCCCTGGCGTCAGGCGCTGCTCGAGACCCTGCGCGGGCATCGGGTGCGCCTTGCCGAGGCGGTGGCCGGCTGGCCGGGGGTATCGATGAGCGCGCCCCAATCCACCTATCTCGCCTGGCTCGACCTGCGACAGGCCGGGCTGGGGGCGTCGCCGCAGCGCGTGCTGTTGGAGAAAGCGCGGGTGGCGCTCTCGGACGGTGCCGACTTCGGCTGGCCGGGCTTCGTGCGACTCAACTTCGGCACCACCCGCACTCAACTGGACGAGGCGCTTACCCGCCTCGACCGGGTGCTGGCTCAGTAGAGCTGCGCGAACAGCTTGCGGCGATAGGTCACCGTCAGCGGGTGGTCGGCGCCGAGGGCGTCGAAGACCCGCAGCAGCGTCTTCCTGGCGGCATCGTCGCCGTAGGCCCGGTCGCGTTTCATCAGCGTCAGCAGGGCGTCGAGGCCGGGCTCATAGTCGCCGTCGGCGACCTGGCGCAGGGCGCGCAGGAACTGCGCCTCGCTGTCGTCGCGGTCACCAAGCGCGGCTAGTGTTTCGGCGTCTGGGGCTTCCTCGCCGAACTCGAGCCGTGCCCGAACGCCCCGAGCTCGCGGCGCATCGCGGTGCTCCGGCGGCAGGTTGTCGAGGATCGCCTTGGCGTCCTCAGGCTGACCCTCTGCCAGCACGGCGCTAGCCAGGTCGATCTGATAGTCATGATGCTGGGGGTTGTCCTGCACCAGCTGCTGGTAGATCGCCCGGGCGGTGGCCGGGTCGCCGGCTGCGAGCGCCGCTTCTGCCTGTTCCTCTGGCGAGGCCTCCGGGGCAGCGGCAGCCGTGATGTGCTTACCGAGCCACTCGCGGATCTGGCCTTCCGGCAGCGCGCCCTGGAACTCATCGTAGAGCTGGCCCTGCATGATCAGCTTGACGTCTGGTACCGAGCGGATGCCCAACTGCGCGGCGATCTGCTGATGATCTTCGATGTTGAGCTTGGCCAGGACGAAGGCGCCGTTGTACTCGCGGGCCAGTTTTTCCAGAACCGGGGTCAGGTTCTTGCAGGGTTCGCACCAGGGGGCCCAGCAGTCCAGTACCACTGGTGTATTCATCGAGCCTTCCAGCACCACCTGCTGGAAGTTGCTCATGTCGAGATCGACGATGTAGGCGGCGGAATCGGCACCGGCCGCATCACCGGCTTCTGCTTCAGGATTCAGGGGGGCGCCACTGCGCGGGTCGACGATCGGCATGCAGGCTACCTTGAGTGTTTGGGAATTTACCCGTTAGATGCGGGTGGTGAGCCGGAGATTCAAGGTGTCCGACCCAAGGCGCGCGGCCATGCTGTGGCACTTTGGTATAGGGGGAGCGCGTGGGAGCGAGGATGGCGCAGATGATGAAGGGGCTGCTGGTGATGCTCGCTGGCGTGGCGCTATTGCTGGCGGGGCCGCTGTGGATGCTGGCCGGTGAGCGGGTCGATCTCGACACCCACTGGTCGGATGCCGATCGTCGGCCCGCAGGGCTGGCGCCGGCGCCAGCCGTGACGCCGGAGGCGGTGGTTCAGGTCTATGCAGCCAGGGCTTACAGCTGGCGCGGGGCCTTCGCCGTGCATACCTGGATCGCCACCAAGGCTGCTGGTGCCGAGGGCTATCGCCGCCATCAGGTGCTGAGCTGGCGGCGACCCACCGTGGTTAGTCAGTGGGGGCCGCCGGATCGTGCCTGGTATGGTAACCCGCCCCGGCTGCTCGCCGACTATCGCGGCGCCTCGGCGGCCAAGCTGATTCCCCGCATCGAGACCGCAGTGGCTCGCTACCCGGCCCCGGACCGCTATCGCGCCTGGCCGGGCCCCAACAGCAATACCTTCATCGCCTGGATCGTGCGCGAGGTCCCTGGGCTCGAGGTGACATTGCCGGCCCATGCCTTGGGCAAAGATTACCTGTTCGACGGCGTGCTGGCCGATGCGCCCAGTGGCAGTGGCTACCAGTTGGCACTCGGAGGGCTGGTGGGTGTTCTGCTGGCTCGGGATGAAGGGCTGGAAGTGAATCTACTGGGCCTGACGTTGGGCATCGACCTCTGGCCGCCCGCTCTTAAACTGCCCGGAATCGGCCGCCTGGGAGCCGCGGAACCGGTGCAAGGCGACGGCGTTCCTCGCTAAGTCAGGGCAAACAGTTCGCTGTGGTTCTTAGGTGCAAGCCAGACAGAAAAGCCGATACGCTGGTGAGTATCGGCTTTTCTATATTGGGTAGGGCCGCCGACGTTGAAGCCGGAGCGAACCGATGACCGTCGGGCTCATGGGCGGATGTATCGCTGCGGTGTTGAGATGCCAACCAGACGCAAAAAAGCCGACACTCGAATGAGTATCGGCTTTTTCTATATTGGGTAGCGGGGACCGCCGACGCTGAAACCAGAGCGAACCGATGACCGTCGGGCTCATGGGCGGATGTATCGCGGTGGTGTTGAGATGCCAGCCAGACACAAAAAAGCCGACACTCGAATGAGTATCAGCTTTTTCTATATTGGGTAGCGGGGACCGCCGACGTTGAAACCAGAGCGAACCGATGACCGTCGGGCTCATGGGCGGGTGTATCGCGGTGGTGTTGAGATGCCAGCCAGACACAAAAAAGCCGACACTCGAATGAGTATCAGCTTTTTCTATATTGGGTAGCGGGGACCGCCGACGTTGAAACCAGAGCGAACCGATGACCGTCGGGCTCATGGGCGGGTGTATCGCGGTGGTGTTGAGATGCCAGCCAGACACAAAAAAGCCGACACTCGAATGAGTATCGGCTTTTTCTATATTTGGTAGCGGGGACCGGATTTGAACCGATGACCTTCGGGTTATGAGCCCGACGAGCTACCAGACTGCTCCACCCCGCATCAACTTGAGGCATATACTACACGATATTTGCGCTGGGTCAAGAGTTGAATCGAAGACGGTGGAGTGTGATCTGTATGAATTGAAAGTGACTGGGTGGGTTGCCATGCTCGGGGGTGTCGACGCGGTAATGGTCCATACTGACCGAAGCACGTTGTAGCACACAGTCATCTATCAGGGAGATATATTATGGCTAACGCAGCACCCGTCGCGTGGGTTACTGGGGGTACCGGTGGCATTGGAACGGCAATCTGTCGTGCCCTTGCCAAGGAGGGCTATCAGGTCGTTGCCGGCTACCATAACCCCGAAAAGGCCAAGCAGTGGCTCGCCGCTCAACAGGCCGATGGCTTCGACAACATCGCACTGTCAGGTGTCGACCTGACCAACTATGAAGAGTGTGTCGCGGGGGTGACTGAGATCCGCGACAAGTACGGGCCGGTCAGTGTGCTGGTCAACTGCGCCGGCATCACCCGTGACGGCACCATGAAGAAGATGACGCCGGATCAATGGCACGAGGTCATCGACACCAACCTCAACAGCGTCTTCAACACCTGTCGCGGCGTTATCGAAGACATGCTCGAACATGGCTATGGCCGCATCGTGAACATCTCCTCGATCAATGGCCGCAAGGGCCAGTTCGGCCAAGTCAACTATGCCGCCGCCAAGGCCGGCATGCATGGCCTGACCATGTCACTGGCGCAGGAGACCGCAACCAAGGGCATTACCGTCAATACCCTGTCGCCTGGCTACATCGCCACCGACATGATCATGAAGATTCCCGAGAAGGTGCGCGAGGCGATTCGCGAGGGCATTCCGGTCAAGCGCTATGGCACCCCGGAAGAGATCGCCCGGGCGGTGGTCTTCCTGGCCGACAAGGAATCCGGCTTCATCACCGGCGCCAATCTGGACATCAACGGTGGCCAGTTCATGGGCTGATAGTCATCAACGTCTGATGTGTGATTCGTACGCCTACAAGAACGATAGAAGGCATGCCAACAAGAGACCCGAAGCCAAGGCTTCGGGTCTCTTCGTTGGTAACGCGGGCGTAGGGCGCGGCTGAACAGGCCGCCAGGGGATCAGGGCGGTGGCAGGGGCAGCATCTGGTGCAGCAGGGCATCGAGCTCCGGCGCTTCATGCTCCCAGTGCTCTGCAGGCATCGGCCCGGTGGCCAGCAGCGCGCACAAGACGTTGTGCAGCTCTTCGGCGCGTGTCGGCTCCTGGCCCAGGCCTTCGTTGAGCCGCTCGACCTGAATGGCCAGGCGCAGGGGTTCGTCCTGGTGGGCGAGCCCGCTACCGGCCAGTAGCGCCAGGTGCACCCGCAGACGGGTCAGGGTGTCCTTGACGGTGTCTGGAGGCGGAGGACTGCGCCGGGCGGCATTGCGTGCCTGGTGCGCCTTCAGCATGTCGCCGCTAAGGCCTTCGGCGGCGGGAACATCGCTGGGTGCCAGGCCGTCCAGCGCCTTGCGGTCAGCGTCGAGATGAGCGTTGAGCAGGGCCTGCAGGGACTGCCAGGCGAGAATCTCCTCGTTAACTGCCAGCCGTGCCAGCCGTTCGCGGCGAGCGCGCACGATACCGGTCCAGCGCTTGCGCATGCCCTCGGTGCGCCGGCCGGGCGGTAGCGGCTTGAGCGCATCGACTTCGGCGATGGCCTGCTCGAGTACCGGCTCGTCGGCGCTCGAGGACGGCTGCCAGGCATCGAAGCGATCGATCATGGCCTGCATGGCGTCCAGGCGCGCCTTCGCGCGGGAGGCCTGGTCATCGTATTCGGCCTCGCGGCTGGCGAAGATCTCGTCGCACAGATTACGGAATTCCCGCCACAGGGCCTGTTCCTCGCCCTTGGGCGCACGCCCCAGGGCACGCCAGCGTCGCTGCAGGCCCTTGGCGTCCTGGGCGCGCTGGGTCGCTGGCTGAGACGATTCGCTGAGGCGACGGGCCTCGGTGATCAGCTCGCGCTTGGCGGTAGCGATCTGCTGGGCTCGGCGGTCGATCAGCGTCTGAAGGTTGTGGCTGAGCGTGGCGAAACGCTGGCCGACAGCTTGCGCCTGCTGGCGAGGTACCGGCGTGCAGCGTCGCCACTGCTCGCGGGCCTTGTCGCGAATCTCGCGCAGTGCGTCCGGGTCGGCCTCAGGGTCGGGGGCGTCCAGCAGGGCCGCAAGCTGGCCGCACAGTGCTTGGCGCATCTCGAGGTTCTGGACACGTTGGGCTTGCTGCTGGTCTCGCCAGGGCGCCAGGCGCGTATGGATGCGCTCGGAGGCTTGGCGAAAGCGCTGGGATAGCTCGCGGGTGGCGGCGGCGTCACCCAGTGCTTTCCATTCCTTGATCAGTCGGCGGTGGCGGCGGTCCAGCACGTCGGCGGCCAGAGTGCCATCGTCGGCCAGGGCCTCGATGGCCTGACATAGCTGATCACGCTTGGGAGCGGCAACGAAGCCACGCCAGTCACGCAGTTCGGCTAGCTGAGCGCCCTGGCGCTTGAGGGTGCCCTCGAGCGCCAGGCGATCGTCTGCCGGTCGCGCCTCCAGCTGCTGTCGCAGTTGCTGATGCAGGCGGCTGGCGGCCTTGAAGGCGCCGCGCTTGAGCTTTTCATCGAGGGTCGAAAGGCCGCGCTCGATCTCCTCGCGGCTCGCCGTTGCCTGTGATGACGAGGGGTGATTGAGCTGGGCGCGGGCACGCTCGATAGCGTCCAAGGATGGCAGGTCGTCCGGCCAGTCGATGGTTTCGAGCAGCGCCAATAGACGGTCGCGATCATGATCGGTGACCGCGCGTTCCAGGGTATCGGCATGTTGCTCGAGCCTCGCCCAGGCGACATCCAGGTGATGATAGTCGGCCAGGGCCTGGCTGTGGCGCTCGCGAAGCTCACGTTGCGGCGGATGGCGGTCGGAGAGTTCTTCCCAGCGCTGGTCCAGCAGGCGCCGCTGGGCGCGCAGGCTGGCCATGTCCTGACCGGTAAGACGGTCGTTCTGGCGAAGCCCGGCGAGGCTTTCTTCCAGCGCTTCGATCAGGCCAAGGCGGGTCTCGTCGTCGCTTTCGCGCTGCTGATGAACGCTTTCGGCGGCCTGCTGATGAGCCTCGTGGTCGCTGATCACCTTGCGGCATGCCAGGGAGGCATCCTGATAGCGACGCTCCTGCTCGGCGCTGGGCAGGTCCTTGAGGGCTTCCCACTCGCGTTTCAGGTGTCGGTATCGGCCGGCGTAAAGGGGCTCCCAGGCGTGAGTGACATGTGCCTCCAGGGCGCTGAGCAGCCGCTCGCGTTTCTCGTGGGCGGCGGCGGCCTGAGTCGCATTGGCGCGACGCCGGCCAAGGGCTTCGCGGGCCAGCCGATGAATTTGCTTGTCGCGCCGGGCGCGGCGAGACAGCTCGCGCAGCCCCTCCTCGCTCTCGATGCGCTCGGCTGCAGCACGGCGCACGGTGGCGATGCCGTTCTCGCAGGCCTGCTGGATCAGCGTTTCTTCATCGTCTATCCGCGCCAGCGCCGTCAGCCGCAGCTGCTGGTTATCGCCCTGCAGCGTGATGTCACTCAACAGGCGCGGTTGATCGAGGCGCTCGACCAGTGCCAGACGGCGGTCCAGGCTGACGCCGGGCTCACGGCCAACCAGTAAGGCGACCAGCCGTGTCGTCAATTCCGGCGAGGCGGCATCATCCATCATCGTCAGCAGCGTTTCCGGGTCGCCGATCTGTGACAGGGCTGCCTGACGGACTCGGGCGTCCTGATCCCGCGCCAGCGTCTCTAGCCGACGATGTTCCTCTGGGCGAGCGGCATCGAGTCGCTCGGCGGCTTCGCGACGTTTTTCGGCATCGGGGTGCTGCCAGCGGGGCGCCAGCAGACGATGAAGCCATCCTGTGAGTGTCTTTCCTGACATGATGATGTTGCGTTCCTGTATAGGCGCGACCTGTGCCGCGCCATGGCGGTGACTCTCCATCTAAGCATGTGACGAAGGGACGGAAAAGTCCCGCCGTCTTGGAGGCATCGCTCCTCAGGCGGCTGAATGGACTGCTTTCCAGGCGTAAATAAAGGCTCGTCAGGCACAACTCGGGCAAGACAATCACTGACAGCTTGGCCTCTTGGTCTTATGATCAGTTGCAGGGTCGCTATCCCTCGCTTAGCTTTAACCTTCATCACCCCCTGCGGAGTCCGGCAATGAGCCTCAAGATGGATAGGGCCAGCATGGCATTTACCTTTAAGGGTGGCATGTTGCCCATGACGGTCATGGAGTTGACCAGCGCTGATCCCGAGCGCATCCGTGACCAGCTAGAAAGCAAACTCAGCCAGTCTCCGGCCTTCTTCCAGCACACGCCTGTGGTGCTCAGCGTCGAGAGGCTCGATGAGCCGCATCTGTCGCTAGAGCGCATCTGCGCGGTCTGCCGTGCCAACAAGCTGCTGCCGGTTGCGGTGCGCGGGGGGACTGATCCGGTCAAGCAGTCCGCCTGGGCGCTAGGCCTTGGCTGGTTCCCGCCCCAAGAGGTGCGCCCGCGCGCGCTCGAGAGCGTGGCCAATGAAAGCGAGGCGGACGATGCCGCTTCGGCACAGGACGCCGCGCGCACCGAGTCGACCCCGGCGGGACGCATCTATCGCGGAACCGTCCGTTCCGGCCAGCAGTTAAGTGCCCAGGAAGGGGATCTGGTGGTGATCGGTGCGGTCAATGCCGGTGCCGAGGTGCTGGCGGCAGGCAATATTCATGTTTACGGCGCCTTGCGGGGCCGGGCGCTGGCCGGCATCCACGGCGATCATGACGCCGCCATCTTCTGTCGCGAACTGCACGCCGAGCTGCTGTCGGTGGCCGGCAACTACAAGCGATTGGAAGATATCGACCCGCGCTTGCTGAGCAGCACCGTTCAGGTCAGCTTGCGCGAGGATCAGCTGGCGATCGTCGCGTTGACCTGAGGGTCCGACGCTCCGTTATCTCATTAGCAACAGGAAGCTTATCTTGGCCAAGATCATTGTAGTGACCTCCGGCAAGGGTGGGGTTGGCAAGACGACCAGTGCGGCCGCCATCGCTACTGGGCTGGCGCTGCGCGGCAATAAAACAGTGGTGATCGACTTCGACGTGGGCCTGCGCAACCTTGACCTGATCATGGGCTGCGAACGCCGCGTGGTGTATGACCTAGTCAACGTCATTCAGGGCGACGCCGGACTCAATCAGGCGATGATTCGCGATAAGCGCGTCGAAAACCTGCACATCCTTCCGGCCTCCCAGACCCGCGACAAGGATGCCCTGACCAGCGAAGGCGTCGAGAAGATCCTCGATGCCCTGACTCAGGACTTCGACTTCATCATTTGCGACTCGCCGGCCGGCATCGAGCGCGGTGCCCAGCTGGCGATGTACTTCGCCGACGAAGCGGTGGTGGTGACCAACCCCGAGGTGTCCTCGGTGCGTGACTCCGACCGCATTCTCGGCCTGCTGTCCTCCAAGACCCGTCGCGCCGAGCAGAATCGCGACCCGGTCAAGGAGCACCTGCTGATCACCCGCTACAACCCGTCCCGGGTCGACGGCGGTGACATGCTCAACCTCGACGACATCTGCGAGATCCTGGCCATCGATCTGATCGGTCTGATCCCCGAGTCCGAGGCAGTGCTGCGGGCGTCCAACCAGGGCATTCCGGTCACCCACGACCAGAAGAGCGATGCCGGCCAGGCCTACACCGACACCGTTTCGCGGTTGCTCGGTGAGACAGTGCCGCTGCGTTTCCACGAGTACCAGAAGAAAGGGCTGCTGAGCCGCGTGTTCGGGGGAGGTCGTCGGTGAAACTGCTGGATTTCTTGAGAGGTGAGCGCAAGAAGACCGCGTCGGTCGCCAAGGAGCGGCTGCAGATTATCGTCGCCCATCAGCGAGGTCAGCGCGACCAGCCGGACTATATGCCGATGCTGGAGCGCGAGCTGCTGGAGGTGATCCGCCGCTACGTGAAGGTCGAGCAGGATGCCATCAACATCAGCCTCGATCGCGACGAGGATTGCTCGGTGCTCGAGCTCAACGTGACCCTGCCGCGAAACTGAGTCGCTTGGCTGAATGACGTGTCGGCCGAATGACTTGTCTGAATCGCTTGGCAGAATGACGTGGCTGAGCCGCGCGGGGGACTGTGCTAGGCTGGGCGTCATTTAGACTGCCTGGAGAGCCTGTCATGGCGCCGTCCCCCGCCGCTCCGCGGACCTTCCTGTGGCACGACTACGAAACCTTCGGGGCCGACCCACGCCGGGATCGGCCCTCGCAGTTCGCCGCGATCCGTACCGATGCCGACTTCAACGAGATCGGCGCGCCGATCGAGGTCTACTGCAAGCCCGCCGACGATTACCTGCCGCACCCACAGGCTTGCCTGATCACCGGGATCACGCCGCAGAAGGCCCAGCGCCGTGGCGTTCCCGAGGCCGAATTTGCCGGCATCATCAACGACGCCATGAGCGAGCCCGGCACCTGTGCCCTGGGCTACAACAGCCTGCGCTTCGATGATGAGGTCAGCCGCCATCTCTTCTATCGCAATTTCCTGGATCCCTATGCCCGGGAGTGGCAGAACGGCAATTCGCGCTGGGATTTGATCGACGTGGTGCGTGCCTTCCATGCCCTGCGCCCCGAGGGCATCGAGTGGCCCAAGCGCGAGGATGGTGCACCGAGCTTCAAGCTCGAGCACCTGACCGCCGCCAACGGCATCGAGCATGCCGGCGCCCACGACGCCCTGGCCGACGTTCGCGCTACCATCGCTCTGGCACGACTGCTCAAGTCCTGTAATCCGGGGCTCTTCGACTACCTGCTGGCGCTGCGCAGCAAGCGCGAGGTCGCCAAGCGCCTGGACATCGCCTCGCGCAAGCCGCTGCTGCACATCTCGCGCCGTTACCCGGCGAGCCGCGCCTGCAGCGCCCTGGTGATGCCGCTGGCCGAGCATCCCAGCAACCCCAACGGGGTGATCGTCTACGACCTGGCGATGGACCCGACGCCGTTGTTCGAGCTGTCGGTGGAGGAAATACGCGCCCGGGTGTTCGTCGGTGCCGATGATCTCGCCGAGGGGGAGACCCGCATTCCGCTCAAGGTGATTCACCTCAACAAGAGTCCGGTGCTGATGCCGGTGAGCTATCTGAAGGACACAAGCGGCGAGCGCCGCGGCGAGTACGGCGCTATCGTTGAACGCCTGGGGCTCGATCTGCCGACCTGTCGCGAGCACTGGAAGCAGCTTTCAGCCGCTCCCGAAGCAGCCAGCCGCGCTGCCGGTGTGTTCGCCGAGCCGCCCCCCGAGGGCCCGCAGGACCCGGACCTGATGCTCTACTCCGGCGGTTTCTTCTCGCCGGCGGATCGCCAACAGATGCAGCGGGTGCGGGACTCGGACCCCTGGGATCTGGTCGGCGCCAGCTTCGCCTTTCAGGATCCGCGCCTCGAGGAAATGCTGTTCCGCTTCCGGGCACGCAGCTATCCCGACACCCTGGAAGGCGAAGAACAGACCCAGTGGGATGCCTATCGCTGGTCGCGCATGAACGATGCGAGCCTGGGCGGCCTGACCCTGCAGAGCTTCGCCCGGGAAATCGAGCGCCTGAATCAGGTCAGCCTTGAGGACGGCGAGCGCCAGGTCCTCGAGGAACTGGTGATGCATGTCGAAGCGATCATGCCGGCTCAGGCCTTCGGCGCCTGAGCCGCTAAAAAGCCTTACCGCCGCCCAAGCCTCCGCTATTGCGCAACGGTAACGACGACGCACCACAGCGCCGCATCAAAATGACGACGCCCGGATCCATGAAAAGGTCCGGGCGTCGTCGTGTTAGGCATCGTCCTGTCGGCATCTGGTGTCAGTCGGACGCTTGCCGCGGCGCTGAGAAACGGCGCCGCGGACAGCGTGGAGCGGGAGGTCAGTTGGCGTCGGGTAGCGGCCTCAGGTCGGCCGTCAGTGCCAGCAGGTCGCTGGGGCTGTCGCCGGGATCGAAGGTGATGTTGGCGGCCGGCGCCTTGCGCAGTTCGGCCCAGGCCTCACGCAATGCGGCCGGCGTGATCGCCGATACCCTTTCTGCGAGGCGCTCGCGCTGGTCAAAGCCGATATCGTCGCGTGCCAGCGCCTGCCATTGCCGATTGGCGAGCGCACCCAGCGAGGTGTCGCGCTCCAGCAGGCTGTCATGCACGGCCTGCCGGTAGGGGGCCAGGGTGGCATCGTCGAGATCGGCGAGGGTCTGGTCGAACTCGTCGAGGAAAGCCGTGATGCGCTGGCCGATCATCTCGCTGTCGGTATCCGGTGACTGCACCAGCAGGCTCATGCCCGGCGCTTCGAGCAGCGGCATGTAGCTGGCGCTGACGATGTAGCCGAGCTGTTGCTCGGTGCGCAGCCGGGTGTAGAAGGGCGTGGAGATTAGCTGGCCGAGCACCGCCAGGCGTGCCTGTTCGTCCAGGCTGCGGTTCTGGCCCTGCAGATAGCGCAGCACCAGAGAGTCCTGACGGGTGCTGTGGGGATGCAGGTTGGGCAGGGCACTGGAGATATCCAGCGGTTCGAGGTCAGGCACGGCCTTGGCATCCAGCGTCGGTGCCAGGATGGTGATGACCGATTCGCCGGTGGCTCGCGCGGTCTCGGCCGACAGGTCGCCCACCGCCATGGCCTCGAGATGCAGCGCACCGAGGTAGCTGTCGCGATAGTCGCGCAGCGCCTCGGCGTCCAGGTCGTCAATGGCGTCGAGCAGGGTTGCCGCGGGCCATTGCGGGCGCAGCAGCGCCTCGCCGAGGGCGCGGTTGGCTTGCTGATAGAGCGCTGCCTCGGGGGCATTGCGCCACTCGCGTTCGAGCTGGTGATGCACTCTCTCGACGCTGTCTTCGGTGATCTCGCCCTGCGTCAGTTGAGTGAGCACTCGCTCAATCAGGCGGGGCTGGCGATCGCGCCAGCCGGAGAAGGCCAGGGTCATGCCGCGGGCATGGGCATAGGCATTGAACTGATGGCCGGCCAGCCTTGCCGGGTAGAGCGTCTCGTTGAGGCTGTCGTTGAGCCAGCCGGCGAGCAGCCGGGTCAGAGCCGCATCGCGGGCATTGGCAGCCGCCGCCGGGTGCTGCAGGCTAAAACGCCACTCCACCTTGGGGGTGTCGAAGTCGACGTTGGCCTGGTGCCAGACCTCGGCGCCCTGAGTCTTTAGCAGGCGCTTGGGCGCTGCGTTCTCAACGTCGCCCAGGCTCAGGTCCTTGGCGATATAGGGATTGGGTTCGGGCAGTGACAGTTCGCCGATGGGCGAGGCACTCGCCCAGTCCGGGGCCTGATCGATGCGATAGGGGGCATCGAACCAGGGCGAGGTGGCCGTGCCCTCGACATCGGGGGCGCGGTAGACCCTCAGCAGATTGTCCGGTGTCAGGGCCGCCAGGTAGTCCTTGGTGCGGGCCTCGTCGAAGCCGTCCATGCGATAGGGAGCGAACTGGGCGTCACGGCTCGGGTAGTGCGCCAGGTTCATGGCCAGACGCGTGGCGTCATGCTGAGGGTCACCGTGCTGCTGGAAGCGGAATTCCTGCTCGGCAAGACGGGCCTGTTCCTGATAGCGCCAGGGGTCGAGCCCTTGCTGACGAATCCTGTCGATGGCGGCGAACAGGCTTTCCTGAATCCGCGGTATCTGTCGGGCACCCTCGGGCGTCAGGCTGATGCCGACGGTAAACAGGGCATGCGTTCCATCGCCGCGGCCGACGCCTGCCGACAGGCCGTCGGCGAGCCCTGCTTCGCGCAACTGCTCGAGCAGGCTGCCCTGTCCCTCATGGCCAAGCAGGTTGGCAATGTAAGAGGCGGGCTTGGTGGCATAGAAGGGTTCGGGGTCGGGTACCGGGAAGTAGAAGCGCAGCTGGCGCTCGTCCCGCAGCGAAGCGACCTCGAGGGACAGCGGCAGGCTATCGGGGCGCACCAGAGGTGCGTCGACCTTGGCGCGGCTAAGGCCGCGGTTGGGAATCGCCGCGAAGCGCTCGCGGACCAAGGCCTCCAGATCATCCAGCGGCTGGGGTGCCACCAGCGCCAGGTGCATGACGCCGGCGCCGTAGTGGGCCTTGAAGAACTCGATGACTCGCTGCCTAAGCGGCGTCTCGGCGTCTTCGGGCAGGGTCAGGGTGGCGCGGCTGCCCACCGAGAAACCGGTGGTCGGGTTGTCGGGGTTGAGCACCTGATCGAGTGCATCATTCTCGCGGCGTCCGTCATCACGCAGCCGCGCCTGATATTCAGAATGCACCACGTTGCGCTCGCTCTCCAGTTTGTCGGCGTTGAAGCGGGGCGCGATGAAGAACTGGCTGAAACGATCCAGGGCGCCGGATAGGGCGTCGGGCTCGATGTCGAAGAAGTAGTTGGTATCCTGACTTGCCGTGAAGGCGTTGTGATTGCCGCCATGCTGATTGATGAACGACTGGTAGGCGTCGGCGGCCGGGTAGGCGTCGGTGCCCAGGAACAGCATGTGCTCGAGGAAATGGGCAAGGCCAGCGAGATCCTTGGGGTCGTTTGAGCTGCCTACGTCGATGTTCATCGAGGCGGCGGCCTTGTCGGCCTCACTGTCGCTGACCAGCAGAACGGTCAGACCGTTATCGAGGGTCAGCAGGCGATAGTCGCGGCTGTCGTTGGGGCTGGTTTTCAGCGTGGTGGCGTCAGCCTTGGACAGCGCTTCTTGTGAGGCCTGGGGCGACATGTCGGGGGTCGCCGAAGCACTGGCCAGCGCCGGTGCGATGAGGGTCATCAGCAAGGCGCTGCCAAGGGCCAGGCGTGCCAGCCTGTCGCGGTAGCGGCGAGGTGTGGCAAGGCGGGTGGTGGCGGTCATCATGACTCCTGTGCGGGCTGCCAGCGCAGCATGGGGCCGGTGGGGTGGCCACAGGCCCATTCCTGGTTCAGCGGGTGATTCACTCGTCTTGATACCGGAAAAGCGCCCAACAGTTCCCTGGATGCGGGATTCAGCATGGCGCGGGCCTCGTCGAGTGGGATGGCCGGGTCGAGCCAGGCCGTTGCCCGGTCGGCATCGATCACCGCCGGCAGGCGGTCGCTGAGCGGCGCTAATAGTGGCGGCGCCGCCACGGTGATCAGTGCCATTGAGTCGTGAAAGGCGCTCAGGGTGGTGTGATAGCGCGCCCACAGGCCGGCCAGCAGCAGGGGGCCGCGATCGACGCGGGTCACCAGGTAGGGCTGTTTGCCGCGTGGCATGGCGCGCCACACATAGACGCCGCTGACCGGGACCAGGCAGCGACGGGCGGCGAAGGCTTCGGCAAACATCTTGCGCTCATCGAGGCTTTCCGCGCGGGCGCAATGGGGGGCGTGGTCGAGCACCTTGAGCCACGGCGGGGTCAGCCCCCAGAAGGCCCGGCGCAGGTGCGGCCGGCCGGCATCGAGGCGGATCATCGACAGCCCCTGGCGGGGCGCCAGGTTGGCGCCGGTTAGCAGCGGCTCGTCGGTCGTGAGCTCGGGCAGCAGTCGGGGCAGGTCAAGTGGCGCAATATGCAGGCGACCGGCCATGGGCTCTCCAGTGTCTTCTTGGCGCGTATTTGGCACGTCAACGCGGGGCGCGCGGTGGCTCAGGGTACCCAAGAGCCCGGGCGCTGCAAAGCATGCAGGCCGTCCCACTGTCGAGGTTGTGTTTGTATGATGGGGCGGTATGCTGATATAAAACGCTGTTCGAGATATGCGACACTGTCGCTTTAGACCCCCTAGCCGTTCAGCGTACCTGCGAGGATGCAATGGCACGTCCCAGACAGCACGCGCCCGAGGCGTTGCATGCTCAGGTCATGGCAGCTTGCGATGCCTGGCTCAAAGAGCACCCCGTACATACGCTGTCGCTGCGAGCGCTGGCCCGCGAGGTCGGCTGTGCTCCCAGCACCCTGCTGAAGCTCTACGGCAGCTTCAACAACCTCCTGCAGCACGTCAATATCGAGACCCTGGCTCATCTGCGCGGTGCCATCGAGGGACTTGATGACGGCGGTCCCCAGGCACGGCTAACCGGCCTGGCCACGGCCTACTGGCATTTCGCCAAGGCGGCGCCTTTTCGCTGGCAGCTGCTGTTCGATTACCCGCTGGCACAGGAGGGTGAACTCGATCAGCGTCAGAACGACATGATCGAGGCGCTGTTCGTGCGGGTTGAAGCCACCCTAAAGGAGTTCCAGCCGGCGATCGATGACCTGGAATCCCGTCGCCTGGCGCGTACCTTGTGGGGCAGCGTCCACGGCCTGGTGCAGCTTGGCCTCAACGAGCGGCTGGGCTACTGGCAGGGGCAGCCGCTGGAGGTCGGTGAGCTGATCGACCAGCTGCTTGCGACCCTGCTGAACGGGCTGCGGCATCTTCCGGGCAGCGTGTGAGCCGTGGCCTGCTGACCCAGCGTCGCTTCGCGCCCTTCTTCTGGGTGCAGGCGCTGGGTGCCTTCAACGATAACCTCTTCCGCAACACCCTGCTGCTGATGCTGACCTTTGTCGCCGTGCCGCGCCTTGGCTGGGACTTAGGGCTGGCCATCAATCTGGCGGCGGGGCTGTTTATTCTGCCTTTTCTGCTGTTTTCCGCCTGGGGCGGGGAGCTGGCCGACCGCTTTGACAAGCGGCGGCTGGTGCGCCTGTTGAAGTTCGTCGAATGCGTGCTGATGGTGCTTGCGGCGCTGGCCGTCTGGTACCAGAACCTGGTGGCGCTGTTTGTGCTGCTGGTGCTGATGGGCGTGCAGTCGGCGCTGTTCGGAGCCGTCAAGTTCGCCATCCTGCCCCAGCACCTGCCGTCCTATGAGCTCGGACGCGGCAATGCCTGGGTTCACGTCGGCACCTTCGCCGCGATTCTTGCCGGTGCGCTGCTGGCCGGGGTGTTTGCGGCGCTTCCCAACCCTCTGTCGCGCCCGGCGATCATGGCCACCCTGGTGGGTGTCGCCCTGGTGGGGTGGGGCGCTAGCCTGGCGCTGCCACCAGTTGACACTGCGGAGCCTTCAACCGAGGGCTCCGCCACGGATGCCTCCCTGCGCTCAGCCGAGCGGGGGCGATTGCGCTTTCGCCCCCTTTCCAGCCTGATCGAGGTACTGCGCGGCGGCGTACATTCGCCGGTGCTGTGGTCGGCGATTCTCGCTATCAGCGTTTTCTGGTTCTTGGGCGCAAGCTTTCTGACACAGCTGCCGGCCTGGGCTCGAGTGGTGGCGGGCGGCGCCGAGGCGATGCTGAGCGTACTGCTGGTGGCGATCGCCTGCGGCTTCGGTGCTGGAGCCCTGGCCTGTGCCAAGCTTTCGGGCGGGCGTTTGGAGCTTGGCCTGGTGCCGCTGGGGGCGCTGATACTCGGTGCCGCCAGCCTGCTGCTGGCCGGTGTGGACAGCGCGACGACCATGGGGCAGCCGCTGACGGTGCTGTTCGATGACCCCAGGGTCTGGCGCATGCTGGGGGGATTAATGCTGGTCGGCCTCGGTGGCGGTATCTACATCGTGCCGCTCTATACGCTACTGCAACTGGGTAGCCACGAAGCACAGCGAGGGCGGATCATTGCCGCCAACAATATCTGCAATGCGCTGCTGATGGTGGTGGCCGCAGGCTACGGCTGGCTGATGCTGTCAGTCCTGGGGCTCGACCTGCAGAGCTTCGTGGCAAGCCTTGGAGGCATCGCGCTGGCGGTCGGGGTGGCAATGGTCGTGCGTCGTCCGCGGCCGGTGCTGCGCCTGCTGGTGTTCGTGCTGGTCGCGCTGATCTACCGGCTGCGCCTTCGCGGTCGCCACCATGTGCCGGCGAGTGGCGCGGCCCTGGTGGTCTGCAATCACGTCAGCTTCATGGACGCGCTGGTGATCGGCGGTGCCTGCCCGCGGCCGCTGCGCTTCCTAATGGATCGGCCGATCTACGAATCACCCTGGCTGAACTGGCTATTCCGGCTCGTGGGGGCGATTCCAGTGGACTCCGAGCGCAGTGACCCGGGCGGCCTGCGGCGGACCCTCGATCAGGTCAGCCAGGCGCTGCGCCTCGGCGAGGTGGTAATGGTTTTTCCCGAGGGCCGGCTGACCCGGGATGGCGAGATGCAGTCTTTCCGCCGCGGCCTCGACCTGATTCTCGCTCGCAACCCAGTACCGGTGGTGCCGGCGGGGCTCGCCGGGCTGTGGGGCTCCTGGACCTCGAACCGCGATGGCCCGGCACTGACACGGTTGCCGCGACGGTTTCAGGCGCGGGTGGCACTGGTGTTCGGTGAGCCGGTGCCCGCTGCCGAGGCTCGTCGCGGGGAGCTCGCGGCCCGCGTGAAGGCGCTGAAGCAAGAGGCCGACGCCTGGATCACGCCCGGCAGAAAAGCTCCCTCTCGCGGCAACGCGGCCGAATGATGCCTTGCCTGATGGGGCTTTCCGTAGCCCTTCGCATGACACCTTGCCCTTCGGATGACATAAAGCAACCTGATTACTCATGTTGATCAGCCACCATCTCGCCAGGCTCTCCTATACTGATGTTATGTCCAGTAGAGGAGGTCGCGTCATGGCACGCAATCCTATCCAGTTCCAGCCCGGCCTGTCGCTGCCGGCATTTCTCGAGCAGTACGGCACCCAAGCGCAGTGCCAGGCAGCCCTCTTCCAGCATCGCTGGCCTAGGGGGTTCGTGTGCCCCGACTGCGGCAACAACACGGGCTGCCAGCTGTCGCGGGGGCTCTACCAGTGCCATCGCTGCCATCATCAA
>NZ_QLSX01000016.1 GCF_003268885.1 Onishia taeanensis | reverse complement strand
GAGGCGCGGTTCGTCGATGCCCATAGCCTGACGGTCACGCTGAATGAGGGCGGCGAGCAGACCGTCCGCTTCGATCGCGCCTTCATCGGCACCGGCGCCCGACCGGCAGCACCGCCGGTGCCGGGCTTGGCCGACACTCCCTACCTGACCTCCACCGGCGCGCTGGCACTGGATACCCTTCCCAAGCGGCTGATCGTGATCGGGGCCTCAGTGGTCGCCCTGGAACTGGCCCAGGCCTTCGCTCGGCTGGGCAGCCAGGTCACCGTGCTGGCCCGCAGCCGCCTGCTGTCCCAGGAAGACCCGGCGGTAGGGGATGCGGTGGAGGCGGCGTTTCGCCGCGAGGGCATCGAGGTCCTCAAGCAGACCCAGGCGGGCCGCGTGGACTACACCGACAATGAATTCATTGTCGACACCAACGCCGGCACCTTGCGGGCGGATCAACTGCTGGTGGCCACCGGACGGACACCCAATACCGAGGCCCTGAACCTGGCGAGCCTCGGCGTGGAAACCGCACGTGGGGCGATTCTGGTCGATGAGCATCTGCACACCACGGTGCCGGGGCTCTATGCCGCCGGTGACTGCACCGATCAGCCGGAGTTCGTCTATGTCGCCGCCGCCGGGGGCAGCCGGGCTGCCGTCAACATGACCGGGGGCGAAGCCACCCTGGACCTGAGCGCCATGCCGGCAGTGATCTTCACCGACCCCCAGGTGGCCACCGTCGGCCTGACGGAAGCCGAGGCCATCGAGCAAGGCTTCAGCGTCGATACCCGCGAGCTGGACCTGGAAAACGTGGCGCGTGCGCTGGTGAATTTCGACACCGGTGGTTTCATCAAGCTGGTGGCCGAACGCGACTCGGGCCGGTTGCTGGGGGTGCAGGCGGTGGCGGGGGAAGCCGGTGAGCTGATCCAGACGGCGGTGATGGCGCTACGCGCACGCATGACCTTACACGACATCGCCAATGAGCTATTTCCCTACCTGACCATGGTGGAAGGGCTCAAGCTCTGTGCCCAGACTTTCACCAAGGATGTGACGCAGTTGTCCTGCTGTGCCGGGTGAACGATAGCGTTGCCTACACGTCTGCGTCCTTTACCACCGTACCATGGTAAGGCCAGTAAACTCTTTTCGGAGACTTCGCAGGTGCCGACATGAGTGACATGACCATAGGCAAAGTGGCCCTGCAGAGGACGATAGATCCTGTATCATCCACGCCTGAAGTCAGCGTCACGAGACTGACAGGACTCGCCGTGTCGTCGTCATCATGGCCTGCCCAGCGCGATTTCTGCGTAGATACCCTGGTAGTCAGTGTCATGCGTTCTATCCGGCTCCGGCTTGGGATTCAGGGCTACCATGCGACCGCTGGGGTCATCTAATAGTCCGCGAAGTTGTTCATAATCGAAGCTCCAGCCCTCGGCGTTGCGCTGGTTGAGACGTGTGATGGTCTCTACCAATGTGGACATGCTGTGCCCTTCTCCCTCCAAAGGCGGGAATGCCTGAACCAGCAGTTGCCCCTCGTACCAGCCGATCTTGATGGACTGGTTGACGATTCGGACCTGGGTGCCGGCGGGCACGCGGTCGAAGATCGACTCGATGTCCCCGGGGAACATGCGAATACAGCCACGACTGGCACGCATGCCGATTCCATCCGGTTGGTTGGTCCCATGGATCAAGTAGCCATCGAATCCAAGGATAATGGCATGGTCTCCCAGCGGATTGTCCGGGCCTGGGGGCACCACGCTGGGCGCCTCTTCACCGCGTGCCCTGGCTTCACGCTGAACCGACTCGGGTGGATACCAGGCGGGATTCTTGATGTTCATGGTGGTCTTGGTGACACCGAGGGGCGTACCGAAGCCCTCGCGACCGATGCCAATAGGATAGGTCTCGACACGCGGCGTCTCGTCGTCATCCACCTCGGGATAGTAATAAAGGCGCAGCTCGGCGATGTTGATGACGATCCCGTTGCGCTCGACATCGGGCAGGATGAAGCGTCCGGGAATGGTCACCTCGGTTCCCTCGCCGGGGATCCAGATGCTGGTGTCCGGATTGGCTCGCATGATCTCCCGGTACCCCAGGTTGTGTCGCCTGGCGATATCGAGCAGGGTATCCTCTCGATCATCCACCGTTATGCGGTAGGTGTCGCCGATCACATTGCCTTCCTCAGGCAGCGGATAGTGGCCGCGGGGCCATTCGCCCTCCTCTTCGGCCTGAGAAGCGCCGATGAGTGCCAGCCAACCGGCCAGCACCCCCACCACTGTGCGTTTTCGGAGCTGCCACAATGGAGCTTCTCTCGCTGTACCAGAGTGAGGTTTCGATAACGCCATAATTCTCTCCTTTTTTGACTGGACCATTATCATCCAGACCGACGTGTGTTAAGTCGCCATCCATGCAGCACCAGTAAGGCGGCCAATAGCCAGATTGGCCAGCTACCGGTTCGGGTGAACGGCGTGTTTCCCACCATGGGCCGCACCTCGCCGCGAAGGCTCGTCGCCTGGAACTGTGGTGCGCGGGCTGTGACACTGCCCTGAGGATCGACGATGGCAGTCATCCCGTTGCTGGTGGCGCGAATCAGGTATCGGCCGTTCTCCAGCGCACGCAGACGGGCCATCTGCAAATGCTGCAGGGGGCCGATGGAGCGGCCGAACCAGGTGTCGTTGGAGACCGTCAGCAGTAGCTCGGCAGCGCGCGCCTGCTCGGCGACCCGGTCGGCATAGATGATCTCGTAGCAGATGGCGTTACCGATGGTGGTTCCGGCGGCGTGGATCGGCCCCTGAGCTTCGGGCCCGGGCGTCATGGTCGGCATGGGCAGGTCGAAGAAGGCGATGGTGCCGGCGAGCAGGCTCTCCAGCGGCAGGTACTCGCCGAAGGGTACCAGACGCGCCTTGCGGTAGTGGCCCTCGGCGTTACCCAGGCCGATCACGCTATTGTAGTAGTCGCCGCCGTCGCGCTGCAGGATGCCGGTGAGCAGGGCGGTGTCGGGGGCGAGGTTGGACTGCACCCGCTCCAGTATGGGCCGCGCCTCCTCCTCGAACATTGGCAGCGCCACCTCGGGCCAGACCATCAGGTCGATGCCGTCGGGCTGCTCCCCGGTCAACGCCGTGTAGATGTTGACCGCCTCGCGCTGGCCTTGGGCACTCCACTTGATGCTCTGGTCGAGGTTGCCTTGCAACAGCGCCACGCTGAGCGGCTCGCCGGCCGGGCTGGTCCACTGACCCGGCAAGGCTAACGGGGCCAGCCACAGGGCGGCGATAGGGGCAAGGGCCCACCAGCGTCGGCGCAGCAGCTCCACGCCCAGGGTGCCGGTCAGGGCGGTGATCAGCGACAGAAGATAGACGCCGCCCACCGGGGCCCAGGCCGCCAGCGGCGAGTCCACTTGGGACGTGCCCAGCAGCAGCCAGGGAAACCCGGTAAACAGCCAGGTGCGCAGCCACTCGCTGAGAACCCAGGTGCCGGCGAAGCTGAGGAAGGCCAGGCGTCGGCCCGTGACGCGGCGATAGAGCCAGAAGGGCACGGTATAGAACAGCGCCAGGCTGGCCACGAACAGACCGGTGAGGAAGAGCGCCAGGAGCGCCCCCGTATCCCCATAGCCGTGGATTGCGACGAAGACCCAGGAGGCACCGGAGCCGAACAGGCCCACGCCATAGCACCAGCCACGGAGGGCGGCTTGAGCGGGTGTCAGGGCATGGATGCCGACATAGACCAGGGCCACCGCCACAGGGCCCAGCCACCACAGCGTGAAGGGCGCGGCGCTGAGGGTGGTCAGCCCCCCGGCGGTCAGGGCCAGCAAACAGCCGAGGACCGGAGAGAGCCGTCCGACAGGCGTCATGTCCCGGACTGGCTGGTTCTGTGCATCCATGCCGTCACTCAGACAATCTGGGGGAGGGACGCTCACGCAAGGCCGCAATCGCAAAGGCGATGACACCCAGGAACAGGGCGATATCCGCCAGGTTGAAGGCGGGCCAGTGCCACTCTCGCCAGTAGATGTCCAGGTAGTCCACCACATACCCTCGCACCAGGCGGTCGATGCCATTACCCAGCGCGCCACCCAGCATCAAGCTGTACCCCAGCGCCTCCAGGCGGGGCCTGGGCCTGCACAACAGGAACGTCAGCACGATAGTCGCCAACCCTGCAAAGCACAGGAAGAGGTAGCGCTGCCAGCCACCTGAATCGGCGAGGAAGCTTAAGGCCGCCCCCGTGTTCCACCAGTGACCCCAGTTGAAGAATGGGGTCAGCGGGATGGTCTGGCCATACGGCATCAGCGCCTGCACCAGCCCCTTGATGACCTGGTCGGCCAGGCCGACCATAACGGCCAGTGCCAACCAGTAGCGGCTCTGCGGCGCCATCTCTATCCGTTTCGTTCTCATGACGTGGCTGCCTGGTAGCGCGGGCTTGCCGAGCCAGTCGTGGCATTGCCTGGCGAGAAGCGATAACCCAGCAACCGCATGGCGTTCAGGGTCACCAGCACGGTGGCGCCGGTATCCGCCATCACCGCGATCCACATGCCGGTGATGCCCAGCGCCGTGGTCACCAGGAAAATGGCCTTCAGGCCCAGCGCCAGGGCGACGTTGGTCTTGACGTTGCGCAGCGTGGCTCGGGACAGGGCGATCAGCTCGGCGATGCCGCCGACGCGGTTCTTGAGCAGCGCCGCATCCGCGGTTTCCAGTGCCACATCCGTGCCGCCGCCCATGGCGATGCCCACTTCTGCCGCGGCCAGCGCCGGCGCATCGTTGATGCCGTCGCCCACCTTGCCGACGGGGCCTCGGCCGGCGGCCTGCCAGTCACGAACGCGCTGGGCCTTGTCCTCGGGCATCAGCTCGCCATGTGCCTCGATGCCCAGGCTGTCACCGATGGCCGCGGCGGTACGCGCATTGTCACCGCTGAGCATCACTGCCTGCACGCCCAGGCGCGACAGCGCCGTCAGCCCCTCCCGGGCATCGTCACGCGGCTCATCGCGCACGGCGATCAGGCCCAGCGGATGCTCGCCTTCGACCAGCACGGCGAGACTCTTGCCGGCCCCCTCCAGCTCGGCGATCCGAGCGCTCAGGTCGTGATCGAGAGCGGCCTGCTCTGCCAGGTGGCGGGGGGTGATCAGGCTCAACTCACGCCCCTCGACCCGACCGGCGACCCCTCGGCCCGACAGGGCGCGGCTCTCACTCGCCAGTGGAAGGGAAAGGCCCAACTGCTCAGCGTGGGCGAGGATGGCCGTGGCTATGGGGTGGCTGGAGTCACGTTCCATCCCAGCCGCCAGCCTCAGGATCTCTTGCGTGCCTTGGCCAGTGGCCCAGTCCTCCACGTCGGTGACCTTGGGGGTGCCGGCGGTGAGGGTGCCGGTCTTGTCCAGCGCCACCGTCCGCAGCTTACCCAGCTGTTCGAGCACCGCGCCGCCCTTGATCAGCAGGCCCCGCCGGGCGCCCGCCGAGAGGCCGGCAGCGATCGCCGCGGGGGTTGAGATCACCAGAGCACAGGGACAGGCGATCAACAGCAGGGCCAGGGCGCGATAGATCGATTCCGACCAGGCCATGGTCGAGACCAGCGGCGGCACCACCGCCATCAGCAGGGCGAGCCCCACCACCGCCGGCATGTAGTAGCGAGCGAAGCGGTCGATGAAACGTGCCACCGGCGCCTTGGCGGCCTGGGCCTCCTCCACCAGGCGGATGACCCGTGCGATGGTGTTGTCCTCGGCGCCGCGGGTTACCTCCACCTCCAGGGCGGCATCGAGGTTGACCGTGCCGGCAAAGACGTCGTCCCCCGGCGCCCGCGTGCGGGGCACCGACTCCCCGTTGATCGGTGACTCATCCAGGTCGGATTCGCCGGTCAGAATACGTCCATCGCAGGGCACGCGGTCGCCCGGTCGCACCAGGACTCGCTGCCCAGGCGTGAGCGAGGCGGCCGAAACCTCACGGGTATCCCCATCCTCCATCAGCCTCGCCGTGGACGGCGTCAGGTCCGCCAGGGCCGAGATGCTGCGTCGCGCCCTCGACGCGGCCACCCCCTCCAGCAACTCGCCTACGGCGAACAGGAAGACCACCACTGCCGCTTCGGCGGCGGCATTGATGGCCAGGGCCCCCAAGGCGGCGATGCTCATCAGCATCTCGATGGTGAAGGGGTTGCGCATCTTCAGCGCACCCCAGGCGCCTTGTGCAATGGGCACCAACCCCACCAGGGTGGCCGCAACGAAGGGCCAGTTGCCTAGGCTAGGCCAGACCAGGCGGAGAACGAAGGCCAGAGCCAGCAGCCCCCCCGTGACGAGCACCAAGCGTCCCTTGGCGGTCTGCCACCAAGAGGCCGGAGCGGCATCCGCCTCATCTCCCTCATCATCGGTGGCAAGCTGGTAGCCGAGCTCGTTAAGGATCCGCTCGATCGCCTCATGAGAAGGCGTCGTATCCTGTTGAGGGTGAATCCTCACCGATCCGGTGACCGAACTGGCCGACACCTCCCCGATGCCCTCCAGGCGGCCCAGAGCGGCCTCTACCTTGCGCTCGCAGCCGCCGCAGTCCATGCCTTCCACCTGCAGTGTCAGCGTCGACGAGATAGTGCTTTGCGTTGGTTCGGTCATGGCGTTGCTTCTCCGAATGTCTTAATCTTATTTTGAAGCATAATCCCTGTAGCAACTACAGGTTCAAGTCATGCGAGAGGAGCATCAGGATGCCGGAGATTAGCCATGCCATCGGTATCGGCGAGCTGGCACGGCGCGCCGGCTGCAAGCCTGAAACGGTGCGCTATTATGAGCGCATCGGGCTGATGGGCGATGCATCGCGTACCGAGGGTGGGCAGCGGCGCTATGGCGAAGAAGCTGTCAGGCGGCTGACCTTCATTCGCCATGCCCGAGACTTTGGCTTCTCGGTGGATGCGGTGCGTGAGCTACTGGCGATGTCCGACCAGCCCGACATGCCCTGTCAGGAGGTCGATGCCGTTGCCAAGCATCACCTGGAGGAAGTGGAGTCGCGGCTGCAGCGGCTCTCGGCACTGCGTGACGAGCTCAAGCGGATGGTGAGCCAGTGCGCCGGCAGCAAGGTCGAGAGCTGTCGCATCATCGAGGTGCTGAGTGATCACCAGTTGTGTATCAGTGAGGCAGCCCACAAAGGCGCTCACGATTTGGGATAACCTCCTGTGCGTCCCAGCGTGCCCTAGTTGAGACATTCAGGAACAGCATGATCACCAACTTCATAGAGAAGCCCAGGGTCGCCTTGTTCTGGTGACCGCTGCGGTGGGCCTGGGGAATGATCTCGCGGCTAATGACATACATCATCGCGCCGGCGGCGGGGCTGCCTAAAAACCCCAGTGTGACTGGCGAGACACCGTCCATAACCCCTGCCCGTGTGAAGTGAGTGCCGCTGAGGCTGTAGCGTCACGCGACGCTAGGTACATTGTGCCCACCGAGGCGTGTTTCACAGCAAGTCCACCTAAAGGCTTGTCAGTTCACCATTGCGGCAAGACCGGAAGCAGCGGACGTTCCGATGGCTTTTTGCAGACGTGTCCGAGCCTCGAACAGTGCGCTGCGATACTCTTGGCGTGTGGGTGACTCACTCAGAATAATGCGCTGCCCTTCCTCGAGGGGATCTACGGGGCGGTCATCCACTCTCACTTCGTAGTGCAGGTTGGGCCCCGTGGCGAGTCCGGAAGCCCCTACCTCACCCAGTTTGTCGCCGGCCTTGATGGGGGCCCCGACCGCCAGGCTGGCAGCGAAACGGCTGAGATGCGTATAGCGACTGATGGTGCCCGTATCATGTTTTATCTCGACAACACGTCCATAACCTCCCCGGCGACCGATGAAGGAGACGCGCCCCGGCGCAGTGGCCATGACCGGGGTGCCGCGAGGCGCGGCAAGATCGATACCGTCATGACGTCGGACCCCGCCGTACACGGGATGGCGCCGGTTGCCGAAGGGGGATGTCAGGCGTGCGCCGAGAATCGGGAACTGCAAGGTGTCTTGGAGGCTACCGTCCTTGAAGAGCATCACGCTGGCTCTCTGGTCCGCCGGCCATACTAGCTCCAGCCGCTCCGCCTGGTCAGCCAACCCCATATAGGTCAGACGGGGAGGCCCGACTCGAGTGCCATCCTCACGGCGATCTTCTTCCCACAGTAACTGCAGGCGCTCGCCACCCGAGATATCTCGGCGTGTGTCCATGAGTCCGCCCAGCAGCATGTCAAGCTCTGCAGCGAAACGCCTGGGTACCCCCTCAGCCGCCAAGGCGGCATAGAGTGACGTCTTGACGACTACTTCACGACCCAGGGTCAGGGTGTCGAGGCGAGGCTGGACAATGCGCGTCGACGGACGCTCACCCAGGGTGACGACGTACTGAATACCCGAGTCACGCTCGATGGCCACCGACACCGGCTGTCCCGTCGCCAGAGAGGTGAAAGTGATACGATCTCCGGGCCGCAATCGTCTCGGGTCGAACCTCTCCGCCAGCGAGGTCGCCGCTTGGGTGCGCGTCTCGGTATTCACGCCAAGCTGTTGCAGCAGTGCGTCCAGGGTATCCCCTGGTTCCACGGTGAGCTTTTGAGCGACGCGACCCACCTTCGCGATAGCTTGTGCCCTGTCCGATGCCGGCTTGGCAGGTGATAATCCGGCACGCTCTTGCCCACGGGCTTCGGCCAACACGGGGCTCAGGACCATCAGTCCCACTAGCAACCAGCGTCGTGTCATGATGCATCCTCTTCGCCGGAGACCTCGGCTACCTCACGGTTAACGGCGTCGACCAGCTCCTGCATGCCGAAGGGGTCCAACAGCTCGCCATTGACGAAGAAGGTCGGCGTCTTGCTGATCTGGTTGGCCTCGACGTCAGCCTTGTCCTGGTCGTAGACCGCCTGTGCCTCTGGTGAATTGAGCTGCTCTTCGGCTGCGGTTCTGTCCAGCCCGGCCTCGCTGGCGATCTCCATGATCGCTTCCTCATCGACACTGCCATGAGCCGCCCACTGGCTCTGGCGAGCCAGCAGCGCCTCCAGCACCGGTTGGAAGGCATCCTGACGCCTGGCGACCTCCAGCACGCGAATGGCGGTTTCGGATACGTCTCCATGGAAGGGGGTGTAGCGCACCACCAGCCGCACCTTCTCGGGGTACTCTTCCAGGATGCGTTTGGTCAGCGGGTAGAAGGCGCGGCAGGCCTCACAGGCCGGGTCGAAGAACTCCACGATCGTCACAGGTGCCTCTTCCGGCCCCAGGACCGGCGAGTGTGCACGCACCAGCGAATTCTCGGCCTGTGCCCCCTCTCGGCTGGCCGTCTCGGCGCCCATGCCCAACAGCGAGGGCCTCGACACGATCACGATGATGGCCGTCAGCATCAACGCTCCGACCAGGATAAAAGTCGCTTTTTTGTACATTCTTTCTCTCAATTTCAAAGAGTTGGGTTTAAAGCAAGCTCAGGATGCTGCTGAGTGGAGCTCAGCCGCTGATGGGTGCCTGAGCAAGCAAATATGGCGTGTTACTCATGCCCAAAAAGGTTGGCATCCTGATGAGCGTGATCAATATGCTCAAATTCCAAACTGGAGTGGCCAATGCCAAAGCGCGCTTTCAGCTGAGCTTTGATATTTACCTTGATCGCCTCGAGCTGGCGCCATCCGGCTTCCGTGATAACCACGTGGCAGTCAAGCGCGGCGGTGTTCTCCTGCATTTGCCATAGGTGAACATGATGCACATCCTCAACCCCTTGGACGTCACGCAGGGCTTCAATGACTGATTGACCATCGATATCGGGTGGCGAGCCCAACATCAGTGTCCGGACAGGGCCGCCTATCTCAGTAAAGGCGAGATAAAGAATATAGAGCGCAATGCCGATCGTAATCGCAGGGTCTACCCAGCGCATATCATACAGCAGAATCAGTGAGCCCCCGATGATCACGGCGATGGACGCAAAGGCATCCGACAGGTTGTGCAGGAAGAGGGCGCGGATATTGACGCTATGTTTTTGCATCGACCAGGTGAGCAAGGCCGTTAGCGCATCGACAAGAAGAGCGACAATACCGGTGATTACGACTATCCAGCCCTTAATCTCTGGCGGGTCGATCATGCGCATGGCGCCTTCATAAATTAGATAAATGCCAACGATAATGAGGGTGGTGTAGTTGATCAGCGCTGCGACAACCTCGATTCGGCCATAGCCAAACGTCATCTGTGAGTCTGGCGGTCGTCTCGCGATCTTGCGGGCAGCAAACGCAATGACAAGCGCAGCCATGTCGGAAAAATTATGCAGCGCATCCGCGATCAGCGAGAGGCTTCCCGCCAGGATACCCCCAACGATCTGGGCAATGGTCAATATCCCGTTGGCCCAGATGGCGATGCTCACCCGACGATCACCAGAGGTGGGATCAATGTGGGGATGATCGTGATGATGTCCCATGCGTTATCCTTGTGGTGTCACGTGATGACCCAGCAATATAAAACCTATAGCGACTCAAGCTTCAAGCCCGAACTCTGTTGAAGAGTGAGCTGGGATTAGGCGTGTGGAACTTTGCATAGTGGGCGCTGCACCAAATTGGCTACCATGTTCCATGCCCCCAGAAGGAGCCCATTGTGATACCCAAGCCTTACTCGCACGCCTGGCTGATGAGCTTGGCTTTACTGCTGATGGTGGTAACGTCAGTCCTCGCCGAGCCACAGCTGCCTGACTTCACGGAACTGGTCGACGCATGCGCGTGGCCATGCGCTTCCGGGAGCCCCCCCTGGAGCCTGTGCTCGACCGCCGCCGAATCGACCGGCCCATGAGCGCGTATCTCGCCAATGCCGGACATGACCAGCCCCTGCACGATAAGCAGCAGGAGGGTCAGGTGACCGAGGCGATGACACAGGCGGTTGAGGAGCATACGGGCAGACCAGTTCGGGGGCGAAGACCGATAGTGAGGCGCGATCTGGCCGAGTCCCCTGGGGCATTGGCACGATAGCGTCTTTGAGCTTAATCCCCCCCCAGAGGGATAGGAATACCAACAAAGAGCTGCGCATGACATCGCATACCCACCAGTCGCATCCCGACATCATCAAGCGTTTGAGTCGCGCCCGGGGACATCTGCAGAGCGTGGCCCAGATGATCAAGGACGGGCGGCCTTGCCTGGACATCGCCCAGCAGCTGCATGCAGTGGAGAAGGCGATCCAGCAGGCCAAGCGAACCCTCGTGCACGACCATATCGACCACTGCCTGGAAGCAGCGATCGGCCCCCACGACAGGGGCCGGAATCAAGACCAGCGCGCACAACTTGAAGACTTCAAGGCGATCGTTCGCTACCTGTAACCGATAACCGACAGCCACGCCTCGAGGAGGACCCGTGCTCCAAGTGCTGAGTCACCGTCGTTACCGCCATTTATTCATGGCCCAGGTCACCGCCCTCGTCGGCACCGGGCTGACAACTGTCGCCCTGGCGCTGCTGGCCCATGACCTGGCGGCCGGGAAAGCGGGGATCGTGTTAGGCACGGCCCTGGCGATCAAGATGGTGGCCTATGTGGGCATCGCGCCGCTGGTCGGGGCCTATGCCTCGCGTCTGCCGCGCCGCACTCTGCTGGTCAGCCTGGACCTGCTACGGACATCCGTGGTCTGCGCGCTGCCCTTCGTCACCGAGGTCTGGCAGATCTATGTGCTGATCTTCCTGCTCAATGCCGCCTCTGCTGGCTTCACCCCGGTCTTCCAGGCGACGCTCCCGGATCTCCTCGAGGACGAGGGACAGTACACCCGGGCATTATCGCTGTCGCGGCTCGCCTATGACCTCGAGAACCTGCTCAGCCCCATGGCGGCCGCGGCGCTGCTGATGGTGATGCGCTTCGATGTGCTGTTCCTGCTCAACGGCCTGGCCTTCTTGGTCTCGGCCGGTCTGGTGGTCTCGGTGGTGTTGCCGTCGCCCCAGGCGGCGGAGGACGAGGCACCGAGCGTGTGGCGTAAGGTCTCTCACGGCATGAGGATCTACCTGAAGACGCCTCGGCTGCGCGGGCTGCTGGGCCTGAACATGGTGGTGTCGGCCGCCGGCGCCATGCAGATCGTCAATACCGTGGTCTACGTCCGCTCTACCCTGGGACTGGGCGAGCAGGCGGTGGCCATGGCCTTCGCGGCGGTGGGGGGCGGTTCGATGCTGGTGGCCCTGCTGCTGCCGAAGGTGCTGGATCGCGTGCGCGAACGCCCGATCATGCTCGCGGGCGCCGCGCTGATGACGGTGAGCTTGTTCCTCGGCCTGTTCGCGCCCGGCTTCGCCGGCCTGATGGGGCTGTGGTTCCTGCTGGGCGCCGGCGCCTCGCTGGTCATGACGCCCACTGGGCGCCTGCTCAAGCAGTCGTGCCACTCCGAGGACCGTCCGGCGCTGTTCGCCGCCCAGTTCTCGCTGTCGCATGCCTGCTGGCTGGTGGCCTATCCGCTGGCCGGCTGGGTTGGGGCCGAGGTGGGGCTGATCGAGACCTTCGCCCTGCTGGGGGCGATTGCGCTGCTGTCGACGGCGCTCGCGACCCGTGTCTGGCCGGCACGGGATCCGCTGGTCCTCGAGCATGACCACGACCCGGTGGCGCATACCTATCTGCACTATCACGACGAGCACCACCAACATGAGCATGAGGGATGGGAGGGGCCGGAACCGCATCGCCATCCCCACCATCATTCGAGAGGCCGGCATCGGCACACCTTTGTGATCGACGGCCATCACACGAGATGGCCGTCGTGACATGACAAAGAGGCTCAAGGAACGTTTGCATGAGCATTCTGCCTGACAACGTCCTTCACTCACCGGAATACCGCATCCTGGGCACAAAGATGGAAGAGCATGACCTCCACTTTCAGGTTGAAGCTCCGGTCCCTGTGGCCTGCGAGGAGTGCCGCGTAGAGGGAGAGTTCGTCAGGTTTGGCAAGCGCGATGTGGCTTACCGAGACCTGCCCATCCACGGAAAGCGGGTCACCCTCTGGGTAGTCCGTCGCCGCTACACCTGCCGGGCGTGTGGAAGGACGTTCCGGCCAGCTCTACCGGAAATGGTAGACGATCACCGCATGACGCGGAGGCTTTACAGCCACGTCGAGAAGGAGGCCTTCAACCACCCCTACGCCTATGTAGCCGATACCACCGGCCTCGACGAGAAGACTGTTCGCGAGATCTTCAAGAAGAAGGCTGAGTTCCTGGCTGCCTGGCACCGCTTTGAGACACCTCACTGCCTGGGCATCGATGAGCTTTACCTGAACCGCCGCTACCGCTGCATCCTGACCAACCTGGAAGAGCGCACCCTGTTGGACCTGTTGCCCGGTCGTCAGCAGGACGCGGTGACGAAGCGGCTCATGAGCATGACCGAGCGCGACAAGGTCGAGATCGTCAGCATGGATATGTGGAAGCCCTACCTCCGTGCCGTCCAGGCGGTGCTGCCACAGGCCCGCATCGTGGTCGATAAGTTCCATGTGGTGCGTATGGCCAACGAGGCCTTGGAGAAGGTCCGCAAGGGGCTCAGGAAGGAGCTGACGGCCAACCAGCGACGGACGCTCAAGGGTGATAGGAAGATCCTGCTGAAGCGGGCTCACGATGTCTCAGACCGCGAACGGCTCATCATGGAGACCTGGACGGGGGGCCTTCCCTCAGCTGCTGTCAGCCTAAGAGCACAAGGAACAGTTCTACCACATCTGGGACTGTGCCACCCGGCGAGATGCTGAGCAGGCACTAGCTGCCTGGATTGACGACATCCCGCAGGGGCAGAAGGAGGTCTGGAAGGATCTTGTCAGCGCCGTCAGCTCATGGCGTGAGGAGATGCTGACCTACTTCGAGACCGACATCCCGATCACCAACGCCTTCACGGAGTCGATCAACCGGCTGGCCAAGGACAAGAACCGGGATGGCCGGGGCTACTCATTCGAGGTGATGCAGGCGCGGATGCTCTACACCACCAAGCACAAGAAGAAGGCGCCACAGATAAAGGAATCCCCTTTCCTGGGCAAGGCCACCATGACCTACAGCATGGGTCTCCCCGAGCCCGAGAAGAACTACGGCGTCGATCTATCAACCTTCTGGGAGAGTTAATGGTCGAAGGAGCAGGAGGCTCCATCTACCACTTAATCCGGATACCCAGAATTCTTTGATGCTGTTCAGCCGCGCCAGCAGCAAGTTGCCATCCCCGCCTCCCCGCTGAGCTAAAGGAATACC
This sequence comes from Onishia taeanensis, assembly GCF_003268885.1. Lineage (GTDB taxonomy): Bacteria > Pseudomonadota > Gammaproteobacteria > Pseudomonadales > Halomonadaceae > Onishia > Onishia taeanensis_A. The sequence goes on along the minus strand of NZ_QLSX01000016.1, from coordinate 21,895 downwards.
GCAAAGAACTGGAGTATTTCAGGCAGGTTGAGCAGCTAGACCGTTTGGAGCACCAGAAAACCTTGGGTACCGCACCGCTTGGTGCAGTTGATGAAAAGCGGACAACCTTTATTGGCGTTCCTGAATTCAAGCAACAAGCGCAGCACCATGATCTGCCGGGCATAAATGTGCAGGGGAGAGCGCTGGTGACTCAATGGGCTCCACAAAACCGGAACGCCAAAGGGAAAGCAGCCCGATGCTTCTGAGGAATGCGTCTTCGATTGTCGCCAGAAATAGGCAGTTCAGTGCCACATCGGCTCTGCGCCCAGTGTGACTGATGCGCTGCTGGTACTGAGATGATCGCCTTAGAGGTGAACCGCTGGGAGGGGAGTCGAGGTGGGAATTTTTAACTGCCTGACTCTACATCAGCTTGAACGGTTCAATGTCATAAATTGATGTGTGATGGTTCTCACACCTTGGAGAGATAACGTCGTGGCCGTCCGCGCCTGACCATCTGCTCCTTGTTCGTGCACGACAGCTGGACAAAGGTTTTCTTGGAGGGTAACAGGGCACTCATATAGTAATCGCTCTTGACAATGTAATCGATCACGACTCCCTTCAGAGCATCGATTTTGTCTTTTTCATGGTAGTTGATCGTCCCTATCCCCAGTTTTTTGTAGCGATGCTTGATTCGATTGCAGTTAAAGTATCTGCCTTCCCCGCCCGTCACTTCGCTGTACCAATACTGCCCCACCATCTTGGCATAGTTAATATCCTGTCGATTGCCGGAACCCTTCATGATGACAACAAGATGGTAATGAAAGCCAGCCAAGACCCCGTATTCCAGCTTGCCAAAGACCGCCATCACATTGGGAGCAACTTTTCCTGACTTAAGGCTATCACTCATTAACGTCCATTCTTTCTTCACCATCTTCATGTCTTTCATAAAGTCTTCCGATTCAATAAACTTTCCTTTTCTATATCCCAAATCCACTCTAAGCACCAGTAGACGGGACCGCTGTGCAAAGCATCTATCGATAATTGCAGTTGCCGCCTTCTTTCTGTCTTTAGCCGCTCGATCAGCACGCCGTGAAAAGTCCTGGATAATCGGCCTGCTGGCCTCATCCTTGATCTCCTCCATGATCTTATTCATGACATTGACGGTCCTAGAGACTCCTCCTGCTAACACGCCATACTCCACCATTGCCCTCAATTCATACTCCCACCTCCTTGTGACCTTGTGATAAATACCGACGTAAGGATTCTTATCGACAACGCGCAGCTGTGCGCATCTCTCATCACAGCCCTTTTTCCCGACTTTCAGGAATTCTTTGCCATGTAAGGATTGGAAGAGCTTCAGCTTCCCATTCTTTTTCTCCACCACCTCGAAGTGATCTTCTCGAGAGTCAAATATCCCTTTTATGACCGCTTCTGCACGACGCAGGTGTGCAATAAACTTTTTATCGGATTCTGAAAGCAGCTCTTCTTGGTCATCAGACACCTCCTCCTCGAAGAATAACTCCTCATCATTCATATCCCATTGTTGTAAGTTCTCACCTCTTGCCAGTCGCTCCTCGCCCTCCCACCACGGCACATCATTATCGCTAGGAGAATGATTCGTCCCCCAGTCCCAATCAATATTCCAGTCTTCGTCAAAAGGATGCGAATTCTCACCCGGAGATTCCTCATATTCCATACAGCACTCCATCATCGACTACACGGCTAAAAGTATCAATCTGGATATAAGACACATACTCTTTACTCAACGCTCACTATTTAAAATCCATGTACTGATATGACTCCAGCACTGCTACAACATGACAACCCACCCTAGCACAACCCTTCGGTATAACATATAAAGCAAAAGTAAAACTAACCACCCACTTTCAACATTGCAGGCGCAGCAAGGGTTAAAACAAAAGATAATAGCCTTCGCTTATTCAGAAAATAACGTTAAAAAATCAAAACAAATCAAACGTCGAACCTAAAGCCCTGGAACTTATAGCAAGTTTATGGCATAATTTTAGAATTATTATTCAAAGGAAATCCGCAATGAGCAATAATCCCTTACCTGCCACTACATCCATATCAGAAAAGAAAGAAGGAGAATACAATCAGCACCTCACAAACAGAAACCTCATCATCCCTGACCATTACCACCAGATCTCCTCCATCCCGCTTGAAGACTATATTGAGAAGCTGAAAAGAACGCTTTGCGAAACCTATTTTCATATATCGCAAAAACCTCCAAGCATTGGCTCATCTCCATCGAAAAAAAATGAAGAAGAATTAGCAAACGTGCTCTTCCACCAAGAATACGCTTCAGCTAAAAGGAAAATACTTTCTGGCACGCCAGCTAGCGACTACCAAGAAACCTTAGAGCTTGATCTTTGTGAAAAAATCGATGATAAAATATCTATGTTTTTCTCAACTTCATTCATTTGGTTAGTTTGTTCCGACCTCCTAGCCCAAGAAGGCTTACGCGATCAATCATGGGCAGCGCTGGTTGAATTCGCATCTCTAGAGACAAGACTTGAAGACGCATGCATAGCTGAAGAAAAACGCTGGGAAAAGCTCCTTCAGCAAGAGTATGGAAGATTGGCCAACCAGAATCTAAGGCACTTGAAATATCGTCTCATAGACCTCCTGTATGAGGATTGCCCAGATAATGGATGGCCGTCAGTAAAAGTTGCCGCATACAAACTGCATGAAAAAGTACTCCAATTCCACGAGCAGAGCGATCAGCGGTCAGTAATAAAGCTGAATGAAAGTGATATTCAACGAATGATCACCAACTGGATGAACAAGAACAAAGAAGTCAACGATATCTTCAAGAAATTGAAAAAACTCTAGGTAATATCAGGATCACTCTTGGACTCCCCTTGGTTTGCAAGTAACCACCTGTCGACATCCGGCTCAGACCAGCCTTTAGATCTAGCACCAAGAGAAATCTGCACAGGGAATGTTGGGTCATATTGTGGCATCCGAGGATTAATTTTTGCATAAATTGAAGATCGACTAATGCCTATCTTTTCTACCAACTGCGCCATTCTCAGGATCTTCAGTTTTCTATCGTTGCTCATCTTCAAGTCCTCTATATCAATCAACCGACAATACGAATTGTATCGGAACCAGTTAGATAATCGAGCCGACTTGCCACCTATTCAAAAACAGGGCTCAAACACTGGATATATATCTAGAAGCCCACCATCCAGGGCGATTCCAAGCATTTTTATGCCATATTTTTCAATCACTTAATGAGGGCCGTGTGTTAATGACTACCTAATGCAAAAAATTACTGACCCTGGTCCCCTCCGCTGGTGTTATGCCTACAGGCGCATCTGCCTGGTCAGACAGATGCGAATGCGGTGCGCATACAAGCAAGAATCGGTGGTCGGCGAGCCTTGGGCAGCTGGCCGACCACTTTGCTTTCAAGCGACATCAGAACCTGGTCACCTCCGACAGGGAAATCTGGCCCTTATCCTCTGGCGACCTGCTCGGGATGGTGGATGCCAACGAGCTTGATGAGCCAAGCCTTACGCTTGTCCCACAGTCGGTAACTGCAGCCGCGAAAAGTGATGACGTGACTGTGGTGCAGCAGCCAGTCGAGGATGATAGATCCAAGGTAGCCACTTTCCCGCTTGGCTCCAGAGCCCCCGTAGTAGCCACCTTGGGCGGCCGATAGCTGACAATGCACTGCAGATGGTACGGCAGGAACCGCACCACAGGGCGCCAGCTCAACTCGGAGTGGCGGGCTAACTCCTGGCCGACATGTTGAACCCGCATGTCACCGTCGGTCACGCTGACTAAAACCGGCTCGCCTATCAGACGGCAGGGCACGCAGTAGAGGTTTGTGGCGACCTCAACGGTGGCATCGCGCTGGAAGCAACTGCCGAGTTCCACGTCTGCTCGAAGGGCGGATTGTCGTTCGGCGGTTGCAGGCTGGCCCTTTCAGCTGCGAAGCGAACCGCCGGCAGCTCACCGGTGGCGTATTGCATCCGCTGGTCGGCAATCTCACGCATCCACCAAATCAGGTAGGCCTCCAGCCCCCCTGTTGACCCCGATTAGAAATGTCCGGCCGCGATAGCGTTGCGCTGCACGTAGCCAGCGCCGCGCTCGTCCTTGCCCTTGGTACGGGGCGATACTGAGTGCTGGGCACCGGCCGGAAGCCCCAGTAGCGGGCAAAGACCAAACGCTAATCGTTGAAGGCCGCCTAGAGGCTGGCGGCATTGTGGTGGTCGACCAGTGCCCAGGCGTTATCCAGCAGTACCTGCTCTGGCACCCTACGGAGCCAATGAGCCCCTCTTCCATGCCGGCGGTCACACCAACTGACGCTCGTGACGGAAGGAGTGGGCGTAGTGTCGGCGGGGGTATCCGAGGGTAGTGACGAACAGGTAGATCTTGATCGCTTCGTTGCCGATGGTGATCTGGCGGCTGCCGAAATCGATCTGAAGCTGCTCGCGAGGTGGAGTCTCGAATCTCACCGTCGCCTTGTCTTCGGCGGCCAGCGCCTGGCAATAGGATTCGCAGGCGCGTTCCAGCGTCCGCAGGCTGACGGTTAAGACCGTGTTCGAGCTACAGGACTTGCAGCACCACGGCGGCAATGCCGATGAGCTGCAGGAGGCGGTACTGCAGACAGTGATCCAGAACATCAAGTGAACGGGTGCGCTGCAGGCTGGCCTAGGGCGCCCATCCACCCTGGCGCAGGTAGCGCTTGACGGTGTTCTTGCTGACACCGAGTTCATCGGCGATATGCCTGACGCCCCAGCTACGGGTCTTCAAGCACAGATCGGGACGGGCTCCTTGAAAATTTCTCATACAAAAATAGTTACCATGTATGTCCAGAAGCATCCAAAAGCATCTTTTATCATCTAACGACATACAAACCCAAAGTTAAAAAAAATCATTATTCACTCCATGTTCAACCTGCTAAATTTGGCAACATCAGTAATGAAGGAGATTCAACATGTAGGAGCTTGCAGAAGACGATATAGGTGGGAAAAACACCCCTTAACGAAGCCAACCCTGCTCCAGGCTAATGACCTTCGGTCCTCACTGGCGCTATTCACCATCCACTGGGTGGATGAAAGATCAGGACGGCGGGCTTCTCATACGCCCCGACACCCTTAACACATATAAATACAACAACTTTTGGAGGAATTAGGACGATAAAACATAGCATTTCCAGCTTGGATTAATGGAAGGCCTCGAATCAAAAACCGACGCACTGGCTACAGCTTCAAGCGGAAAATAAAACTCAACTTACAGGAAAATGTATATACCAAATACGCTACACCCTGATAGTAACCGAGCGCACAGACAGCGCTACAAATAACATGCGAAGGCAAGTAAAAAACATAAACATCATGCCCTAAGAGAAAACTAAGGAACCAGCTTAATGTACGATAACCCATATCCCCTCAACCAATCCGCAACAGGGAACGGTACATATCTTCCCAATCAACCCACTAACTCCCAGATAAACTATCAGGATATCTCCTCCGCAAGCACCTGTAGATACAGCTCGAGCCAGCAACTGCCCTTTTCCCGGGCGGGACGGCCACCCAAGCCCTGCAAGGCCAACCTCATCCGGCAGATCCTTCACCAAGCCTATCGCCTTGTAGCTGATCCTAACGGCGTATATTTCCTTGTACCGAACTTCGGCGGTCCCGTACTGATGTTGGAAGCGGAGATGATTGCACCGATCATCAAGCACATAGCAGCGAGCCATGACAACCGCGACGTTTCGGACCAAAATGTCCGGGACGCGCTTGAGATCATTCGGGGGGACTACCCGGATTTTGCGGAAATCGGTAATGGACGAACCTGGCTAGACGATTACGGTAATCGATATATCGCACTGAATGGAAAAGTGATGATGCTCCCTCCGAAACAGGAGAACATGATTCAGCCAGAGCTCGCCTATCCTTACTGGCATCCCGCCAATTGTCGCCCCTTTCACACGGTGTATATCCAGGGTCCCAGTGCGATGGCCCCCTCAGGCGTGCGTATCATTGAGTCGTATGTGCCGATTCCGAAAGATCGAGACCTGCTGATCTATACGTTCATGGTGCTTTGCATGATGCCAGAACGTCAGCAGCTGGTTCTGGAACTCACAGGAGAGCTTAAATCTGGAATGGCACAACTACAAGACGTCATCAAGCGCACGCTAGATCCGGTAATCAAGGAGAATGCGATTCGTGATACACCCTCAAAGGTCAAGGACGTAGATCAAAAAGCCTGGCGGCATCATGTGCTCAACCTGGACAATGTCGAAGACGGGCTCAGTTCGGCGGTACAGCGACGTATGTTTGAGTTGCTCTGCAAAAGCAGGCTGGAATGGAAAGCTATTGGTTGCCATGAGATTACATCGAGTCTCGCTGTGCGGCGTGCTTTTTTGCTGAGCAGCCTAGAACCGGTCATCACACAACCTGAATTAGTAGAACTCACCTTGAGTCTGGAAATGCCATCACCCTCAACAGATCAGACGGGCAAGGCATCTTCCCAATGGCATACGCAGGAGAGCTTACCAGGCGAAGATCAGAGTCGCGTCTTCAATGCACTGCTTGGCATGCTCGGAAAGGCACATGCCAATATCGGCCAAGTGAGCTTGGATCGGAGAGTACCGGACGGCTGGCACGATTTCTGTCGTATCGGAATGATTGTCTCCGACACACTGACCGGCAGTGCAGAGGCCTTTTGGTCGCAATACGAGGCATATCGCAATGAGCGGCTCTGCGAGATGACTGAAGAGGAGCCGATTGCCAAGGCAGTTGTTGAATACCTGAGGATTAACGCCATCACGGAAGCCGTCGAAAATCCGGCGGGGGTCTGGCTGGCCATCTTGGGCCAGTTCCGGCCGACCTGTGTGTCGGACAGCCAATGGCCACGTGAGGCGCGCGGCCTTGGCGCAGCCTTCAAGCGTGCCGCCCCACTGCTGGATGCCCAGGGGATTACCTGCTGTAGCAACGGTAAACGTGGCTCGAAACGCCATTGGGTGATCGGTCCAAAAGGGCTCGCCATGCAGCATTTCTGACCAATCTGCATTCATCGCGTGTCGAGACTTAGGCGGTTACCTGCCAGTTTGGAGGGGGATTTTGGACCCGACCGGCTTTCTAGGTCGGAAGCCTACCCTGTATGCCTTTCAGGGTAGGCATGGGGCTCGTGGCCGTGAAGCTTGGTAGGCCGGCTCAGGCTCATGATGTTGGAGGCCTGCGGGCTCATGCGCAGTGGCCGGGCGACCAGCCAGTTGGATCTTCCCGGCGACCAGGTGGAGAATCAGAATCTCCACTTGGTCGCCTTCAATCGGCAATGTGCCGTCATCTAAGTAGCGCGTCATCACCGCCCAGCGTTTCCGACGACTACCCTACCCCCTCGCCAGGACTCGGTTCAGTGGAACGTGCCCAAGCTAAACTCCCGAGGGCGGGCCAGATGCCCAGCCCACCTGTCCATCAGCCAGATCCGCCAGGCAATGCTCGCTGAACACCGCACAGCGTCGATCCCTGGCCAACCCACGGCGATTGAGCCCCATACCAAAGGTTCCTGATGACGACCTCCTCAGAGTAAGACAGGAGAATCGATTGGTTACTGATTTCAGTCCGGACCGTTAGAAGCGGCGCGGCCAGCAGCCAGTCCTGGCGCTTGGCCTTGCGGATTCAGGTCTGGATAAGGTCGATATAGAGACCTCGCTGCTGGGCGACCTAGACAATCGAGATATCGTGCTATAGGCAATCTGCCACGATCCAGAACTTGAGATCCGGATGTGCCTTCACTGGACATATACAGAACGTCCACGACAAGACGACGTTCGCTGCTGCAAATCTCGTCTGTTGCCCACTCCTGAGGCTGTTTTTTCGAAAAACTTGGTGCCTAACGTCGTAACGTCGTGCTCAAAAACACCCGCCTCATCATCGTGTGGGTCAGCCGCGATGACTGCTGCCCGGCCTCACACTCCTGACAAGCACGTCTGGAAGGAACTCTGGCACGCTGCCGACAGGCCCATCGGAAATGGCGCTAGAACTAAAGTAGCAGAGCTGCATGTAAAGGTTCTGTTCCATTTTTTTTGAAATCTATATCACTCCTGTGAGCCAAACCTCTTCCGGGCTTCTACCGCCGTCACAGGAGACATGAAATGCCCCCACCCTGCTTACGCTGCGAGTCGCAGCGCGTCATCAACCTCGAGAGCGCCCGCAAACTCGGGATCGCGGCCGGCGCAATGGCCGGTACGCTCCAGGGCGCCTATGGGTCGCTCTACTCTCCCGGAAACCTGCTCTCTTCCAGACAATTTCCGCTCACCCGAGCCGCTGCCGCTGTCGTCGCCGGCGCATCAGGTGGCATCGCTGGAGCTGCGGCTGGCGATCGCCTAGTTGTAAACCTGTTCCCTCCCGGAGAAGGCATCCCCTGGCTCTGTCTGGGGTGTGGCCACGCGTTTCGTGAGTTGGCCTGACCCGGCACGACTCATCCTCTTATCCCATCAGCCGGCACTCAGCCGGCTTTTTTTCGTTCAGGAGATTTCTCATGGCACATCAAATCGAACACATGGCCTACGTCGGTGACACCCCCTGGCATGGCCTGGGCCAGCAGCTTTCGCGTCACCAGCCGCTGGAAGTCTGGCGGCAGCAAGCCGGCATGGATTGGCACATCGATGAATCTCCAGTGCGCTTCATTGCAGATGGCGCGGGCCACCTGGGGAGCATCCATTCCTTTCCGGAGCAGAAGGTGCTCTATCGCTCAGACACCAAGGTCCCGCTATCAGTGGTCTCCCAGCGCTACAAGGTGGTTCAGCCAGAAGAGGTATTGGAGTTCTACCGGGATCTGACGGAATACGCGGGTTATGAGCTCGAGACTGCCGGTGTGCTCAAGGGCGGTCGCAAGTTCTGGGCGTTGGCCAAGAGTGGCCTGGGCGGGGCATTGAAGGGCCAGGACCAGGTCAACGACTACCTGCTGTTGGCGACGTCCTGTGATGGGTCTTTGGCCACCGTCGCCACCCCGACCTCGGTGCGGGTGGTATGCAACAACACCCTGTCCATTGCCGTGGACGGTATGTCGCAAGGGGTGAAAGTGTCTCACAGCACCGAGTTCCGTCCTCAGCTGGTCAAGCAGCAGTTGGGGATATCTGTCTCACAGTGGGACGACTTCATGTATCGCCTGAAAACGCTGGCCGAGCGCAAGGTCAGCCAGGAGGAAGCGAGAGCCTACTTCCAGGCGGTGATCTGCAACACCGAGGCACCGCTGGAAGATCCCTCTAAATTGCCCAACGTCCGTGCCCTCAATCGCGTCCATAAGCTTTTCCAGGGTGAGGGGCGCGGCTCGCGGCTGTGCACGGCGCAAAGCACCGCCTGGGGGCTGCTAAACGCGGTCACCGAGTACGTGGACCATGAGAAGCGCGCCCGTGGTAATGATTACCGCATGGATTCCGCCTGGTTTGGCCAGGGAGCCAATCTCAAGGACAAGGCCCTGGAGTCGGCGCTTGCGCTGGTGGGCTGATTTCCCAGTAGCGACATCCCCACTCAGTCTTTCCCTCATCACGGCATAGCGCCCGGCCCCTTCAAAGGCCGGGCGTTACTGTTTCTGGAGATGCCAATGCAACCGCCCATGACGTTCGAAATGTGCCGTGTCCTGACCCAGCTGACGCGTCAGTTGCTGGAGGCCGGCGAACACGCAACAGAGACCCACGTGCTAGCCAAGGGCCGCGTCTATCGCGTGGCCCTGTCCCTTGAGCCGGTGCCTATCGAACAACTCCCTGACGTCATCCAACGCTATCGCTAACGGAGGCCATTATGGCAACCCCTATTCATCCCAAAACCGTCAACAAAGCACCGGTTACGCAAGCCATCCCGGACAGCACGGCGATCATCCAGGTGATCGAGCGGGCCGCCCTCAACCCTGAGGTCGATATCGACAAGATGGAGCGCCTGCTGCAGATGCAGGAGCGCGTGCTCGATCGCCAGGCGCTGATGGCCTATAGCGCTGCCATGGCGGCCATGCAGACCGAACTGCCCAGCATCGCCGAGCGCGGGAAAACCAACAACGGCCACTACGCCACTCTGGAAGACATCGTCGATACCGTGCGCCCGATCATGAAGACACACGGCTTCGCGGTGAGCTTTCGCATTCAGACACAGGAGCGCGGGATTCAGGTCACCGGTGTGCTCATGCATCAGGACGGCCATCGGGAAGAGACCAGCATGCTGCTGCCGGCCGATACCAGCGGCAGCAAGAACGCCGTCCAGGCATTCGGCTCGTCCACTAGCTACGGCAAGCGCTACGTGCTGTGTGCCCTGCTCAACATCACAACCCGCGGCCAGGACGACAACGGTCAGACCGCTGACCCGGTCAAGCTGGTCACCCCCTTCCAGGCCGGGCAGATCCGGCAGCTGATTGCCGCCTGTCCCCCGACGACTCAGGAATGGTTCGTCGGTAGGTACAGCGACGCCGAGCAGGTGCCACGTAGCGACTTCGACAAGCTGCGTGCCTCCCTACAGAAGCGGGCACAACCCAACCACCAACATCACTGACCGGCTGGCGAGGGGCTTCCCCTCGCTGGCTTATGCCGTGTCATCGAGAAGGAGAACGTCATGCAGATCCTGACACTGGAACAGGGCACGCCCGAGTGGCATGCCGCCCGTCTGGGCATCATCACCATGTCCGAACTGAAGACTCTGCTGGTCAAGGGCAAGGGGCCGGGAGGCTTCGGTGCCGGTGCGATGAGCTACATGCACCAGCTGATCGGTGAGCGCATCACTGGCGAGCCCTCCGATACCTTCCAAGGCAATGCTCATACACTGCGCGGCCACGAGCTGGAGCCGGTGGCCCGCGATCTTTATCACGAATCCGCTGGGCTGCCACGCCTGGAGCAGGTCGGCATCATCTTGAACCACGGAGTCGGCTATTCGCCGGATTGCCTGGTGGATGGCAACGGCCTCGTCGAGATAAAAACCAAGCTGCCCAAGTATCAGATCGAGCTGCTGTTAGCAGACGAGCTGCCCCAGGAGCATGTCGCGCAGTGCCAGGGTGGCCTGTGGGTCAGCGAGCGGGAGTGGATCGACTTCGTCAGCTACTGGCCGGGCATGCCGCTGTTCGTGAAGCGGGCCTACCGGGACGAGGTGATGATTCGCACCATCGCCGAGCGGGTCGAGGCGTTCTACGAGGAACTGGAGCGCCGCATGGACATGGTCATGGCGGCCTGAGGAGCAACATCATGAACCACTGCAAGCTGAGTGCCGGCGAGACCGCCGGCACCTATCGCATAACCGATACTGTGACCGAAGCGGAGCTCTTGAGCATCGCCAAAGCCTTCGCTCGCCGACGACTGGCCAAGGGACGCAAGATTACCAAGCCCGGGCTGGCATTCGAGCACCTGCAGGTGCTGTTGCAGGAGTATGAGCATGAAGTATTCAGTGCCCTATTCCTCGACTGCCAGCATCGGGTGATCTGCTTCGAGGAGCTTTTCCGCGGCACCATCGATTCGGCGAGCGTCTACCCCCGTGAGGTCGTCAAGCAAGCCCTAGCCTGCAATGCTGCTGCGGTGATCCTGGTTCACAACCACCCCTCTGGCGATCCCGAGCCCAGCGATGCAGACCGACGCATCACGCAGCGGCTCACAGAAGCCTTGGGCCTGGTGGAAATCCGCATCATCGATCACATCGTGGTTGGGACAGAAGGATGCTCATCCTTTGCAGAGCTTGGATACCTCTGAACGTCAACGAAAACACAACGCCGGCGCTGCCTTCAGGGGCGGCGCCGGCTTGTAAGGGGTCGCTTTCATTTTTTGGCGCTTCGTCATTGGATGTGAAACTCGACCCATACTGGCTGGCAACGTCGGCCATGCCTAGCGCATAACAAATAGTCGTTTGAAAGATGAATATGGTCCGGGTGCTCGTGCATCCGGACCGTCGATGCATCGACTCAAGCAGTCACAATGTCACGAAGGGTTGTGCCTCACCGTCACGGAACTGGTAGATATCCCACTCTTCCTGCTTGAGCCCTGGCATACCCGGGGTGCCGATGGGCATACCCGCCAAGCCCATACCGTCTGTGTCGGGTTGCTCCTCGAAGAGCCGCTCCACTGCCTCGAAGGGCACGTGACCCTCAATGACATACTCGCCCATCTCGATGGTGTGACAGGAACCCAGTCCGTAGGGAAGTCCGGCTCGCTCCTTAACCTGACCGATTGGTACGTCGTCTACGATGGCAACCCTGACGCCAAGCGCCTCAAGCTGGCGGGCATACTCGTCGCAGCAGCCACACTGGGGGTTCTTATAAAGGATAGCCTGGCCCGGCAAGCCGGCTTGGGCGGTGCCGGTGCCAAGTGACAAGGCGGCAGAGAAGAACAGCGAAGGGACGAGGCGGTTCACGAGCGATTCTCCTGAGAATGACGGAACGTGATCACATATTTGGCATAGGCGGCGGTGCCGAGGCCCAGAAACAGCATGAAGGCCAAAGGCATCAGCCAGCCCATCAAGCCCATAAGGGCGAAGCATTCGTTGCTCAACATCATGTTGTGACTCCTAACGATAATATATTACTGCCGACATGCTGGGGACATCGTGTGACCAGGGTGGGCGTCAGGATCTTGGAGGTTTGAGCGGGGACGGGGCGATGAATTCGACCGCGGCCTGGATGCCGATGCCGATGCCGATGCCGATGCCGATGCCGATGCCGATGCCGATGCCGATGCCGATGCCGGCCAGGGTATTCTGATAGTAGGTAATGACGAGGGTTACTGTCGAAATGGCCGCACAGACGCCACACTCGGGATCGGCGTTATTGAGCACCTTGACCTGGGCCACGTCGCAGCCGTCGGCATGGCCGTCTGGGCCGCCAGGCTGGACACCAACAGCAGCACAGCTAACAACAGCGCTAGCAAGCTTCCTCATAGGGTGAGATGCGGTTGTCTGGCCTGACCGGTCATGGCGATTTCCTCGTTATCGCGAGGCCATTCTGCGCTAGGCGGGCGAGTAACCATATCTATCCAGCACAACCCGGAGCGATATCAAGAAACGCTCCACGCCTGGCGGAGTGCGCAGAGGAATTGGGGAGCGTTAGGGGAGCGTTACTGCGCTGCGTTGCCCCGCCGCATCCGCTCTCGCTGCTCGTCTGTCAGCAGGTCCTGCATCTGGTTACGCATGCGTACCTCGTCTGCCATCATCTCGCCGTGCAGATCAGCCATCTGACCATGGAGTGTCTTTACCTCCTCTGAATCCGGACGATCAGCCTGCATAAGCAGCAGCATCTCCTCGCGCAGGTTCATCATCTCACCCATCCGCTCAAAGTAGGCGGAACGATGTGCCTTGCGCATTTCGCGCAGGGTGCTCAGCTGCTCGTCGTCGAGCATTGCTGCCGCGCCGCCCATGGCTCCCATACCGCCCATCAGGGGACAGGGCATCATGCCACCTTGGCCACCGCCCATCATCATGCCGGGGCCCATGCCAGCTTGGCCGCCGCCCATCATCATGCCGCCAGCTCCCTGGGTGCCTTGATGCATCCCGTGAGCAGAAGCGGCACCGCTGGTGGCGATGCCCAGACCAGAGGCCAGCGCAATGGCGATTACTTGCTTATAGTTGATCATGGTCTTTCTCCTATTTTTGATGATCGCAGTGACGACGACTTCTTTGGTTGGGCAAGGGGCATGAACTACCGTTATGAACTTACAACCTATGTGCACCCCCCAAGTCAAGGTGTTCAGTGAGACAGTGAGCGGCAACGGTTTCAGCTTCGTTTCAGGTTGATGCGAAGAAATGGACCCTTCCACTGACGCCAACGGAGGTATCCACATACGCAAGACATTACTGGCGATCGCACTCGGCTAGTCGGCCACCGCAGCGTGGCCGGCGGCACTAAAGGTGGTAGTGACCAGAGTAGTCAGGCCACGGCCCAGGTGGACCGCACCATCAGCTTCGAGACCGGTGACATGTGGTTCAAGCCCGGCGAACGGGTATCTGCCCTGATCACCGCCGATGCCGAGGGCAGCTGGGCCTTCCACTGTCACCTGCTCTATCACATGGATGCCGGCATGTTCCGGGTCGTCAAAGTCGCGTAAGGGATGTTCATGAAGTCCAAGACTGTCGTTATCGGTACCGGTTCTACCCTCGCCATGCTGGTGGCCGCTGGCGCTCAGGCCAGCGATGGCTACGATGCCCCGGCGAACTGGCCATCGCCGAGGGCCGAGCACTCACAGGGCTCGATACTCTTCGATCGCTTGAAATATGCTACCCCCGACAAGGTCGAGGATGCCCTATACTCCAGCCTTCACTCGACACTCTGCATGGCATGGTATGGCTAGATAAAAATGACGGCTAGGTCATATCAAATCAATTTTGTGTATTTTCAGTGCCGTTTCAGCTTTCCCCTCCATGCTAGTTCTTGCCAAACAGCCAAGGAGGTCAATCATGAAACGTTATGCCACTATTCTCGGTGCTACCATGCTAGGTCTATTTTCAATGACGACCTTTGCCGTCACCGGTAATCAGACGTCAGAGCTATTGATGTTGAACGAGGGAGAGAGTGATAGCCAGATCATATCTTCCAACCCCAAACGCTATAGAATTCAAGTAATCGATGAGAGCATCGTACAGCTCAGTAGCGAGCACCTGGCCAGCGACTCTAGTGCTAGCGTCAATATCCAGGGAAGTCTATACGACGAAGAAGGGCGCCTCGTCTCCAAGGACTCAGATCAACGAGGTCACTTCCTGATTACCAAACGAGTAGCGCCCGGAACCTATATTCTGGAAGTGGAAGGGAATGCGATGGGAAGCCCTGATGAAGTTTCCAAGCGCTATAACCTGCACTTGGACTTCGAATAAAACTAGCCAATTAGTTCGTCACCGACTAGGCCGATCGTTGCTGGCCTAGTCATTGCCGGATGTCTCTTCAACGCTAGCTGCGTTGAAGAGACACACCCCACCCCTGATAGCACACTTTGGCTGCTACCAAAATAGCACCAGACCAGATCTTGGGGAGAAAGGTCACCCCCTCACTGCTCGACACACCGCGACCTCACTTGCCTATTCAGCCTAGATTCAGAAAAGTCGCCCATACTAACCACTTTCATGAAACACGGGGAAAGTGCACGCACAAAATCAAACCCTCTATTGCTAAAATATGACCTTTAACGGCCACGGCTTGACCTTGGGGTAACACTAAGGCATTCAAGCCAGAAGAGTAGTTATTGATCACAATCTTTCTTCGGCCCCAAGTCGCCGCCTGCTCGATAAGGCAAACGATCTATAGCAAGCCGGTCAGCAATAGAGTTACTGACATGACGTCACGCCGAGACAACCATTGTCACGAAGAAGCCTCGACACTGGCGCCGACCCGATCAAGAACACTACAGCCGAAGCTATCCACGCCCTGATGAGGAAGGCATCCGCATCGTCATGCTAACCGGTGACAGCCAGACCACGGCCCAGGCCGTAGCGAAGGAGCTGGGAATCGACGAGATCATCGCCGGGGTGCTGCCGGAGCAGGTCAAGGCACTGCAGGCCGAGGGGCGCTTCGTCGCCATGGGCACCGGCACCGACGTGGCCATGGCGAGCGCCGGCGTCACCCTGGTCAAGGGCGACCTGAAGGGCATCGTTCTCGCTCGCCGCCTTAGACGCGCCTCCATGCGCAATATCAAGCAGAATCAGATCTTGCCTTCGGCTACAACAGCCTGGGCGTACCCATCGCCGCCGAGGTGCTCTACCCCGCCGTCGGCCTGCTGATGTCTCCGACCATTGCCTCCGTGACAATGTCATTCAGCTCGTTCTCCGTGGTGGGCAATGCCCTGCGTTTACACGAACCGAAGATTAAACCATGAGAGTAGGCAAGCCTCCCATGACCGTTGACAAACACTGACGAATGGATACGGCGGTCGACCTGCGGGGCCTGTAGGATGAGACGGTAAGCAACGTCGCCGAAAAAGCCTACTTTGCAACAAGCGTTTCACCTCCAGCCACCTGTAGATGCAATGAAAGGCTGGTAGGAGATCGGCCCGGGCGCTCAAAAAGCCGGGAGACAACCATTCCAGACCCGATACCCATATATAGGACTATGTTAAAGATGTTCAAACTTGCGTTAGGTGGAATCATTACCCTACTCCTCCTTGCCGTCGGAGGAATGGCGGTCATGCATAGCGGAATGTACAACGTCGCAGCAACGGACGAGCACCTTCCGCTTGTCAAGTCAGTCCTGCATTCTACCATGCACGCCTCGGTAGAGGCCGGGGCCGAAGAGATAGAAGCTCCCGACCTAAGCAGTGACAGCATGGTTCAAGCCGGGGCCAAAGCCTATGATGGCCTCTGTGCGGCCTGCCACCTCAAGCCCAGCCTCGAGAGCACGGTACTTCGTGCCGGTCTCAATCCCATGCCACCGACATTCTCGGATTCCACTCATCAAGATCCTGCGCAGCAGTTTTGGGTCATCAAGAACGGCATCAAGATGACTGGCATGCCAGCCTGGGGCGTGACCCACGACGACCAGGAGTTATGGGAGATCGTGGCCTTCCTGCAGCGGTTGCCCGAACTCTCGCCGCAGGATTACCAGGACCTGGTCCGTCCTGACAGCCCAATGGCCGATCAAGCGAAGCATGATGGCCACGACCACGACCATGGTGACACCAGCGCTATGGCTCGCTCAGCAAACGACTCTCACGAGCCGGCAGATGACGGCCACGACCATGAGCATGGTGACATGACCGCCATGAGCGAGCACAAGTCGGCTTCCTCAGGCTCCGCCTCGGCAGACGCAGAACCCGCAGCAAAACTCCAGCTGGCCGACTCGCGCCAGGATGCCTCGTCCTCGCCACAATCCACTAACGACCACTATGCGGACGGCCACACGCATTGAGGCCCTCTGGTTCCTCCTCCCCGCCTGCCAGGTCGACTGTGCCTAGGTTTCGGCATTGCCACCCTCATCAAATATCTGTTTACCTCCGACAAGGGAGATCGCTCATGAAACTCACCATGCCTCACCTACTGCTGGCGACCGGCCTGCTGCTGGGCGCCACCACCGCCCATGCCGCCCTGCCGGACGAGGCCACTCTCTACAAGAATCCCCAGTGCGGCTGCTGCGATGGTTATGCCCGCCACCTGGAACGAACGGGTATCGACGTCACCATCGTCGATGACAAGGACTTAAGCGCGGTCAAGAAGGCGGCGGGCGTCCCCTTCGGAATGGGTGCCTGCCACACCATCATCATGGGCGACTATGTGATCGAGGGGCATGTCCCCCTGGCAGCAGTAGAAGCGCTCTTCGAACAACAGCCCGATGCCAATGGCATCGGACTGGCCGGCATGCCGAGTGGCACGCCAGGCATGCCGGGGCCACAGACGGAGCCTTATGAGGTCTACCAGTTCCAAGATCACCAGGACGCACCCTTCATGACGCTTTAGCGAGACCCGCCTGATGCCCCGCCGGACTCCTATCGAGAGACAGCCGGCGGGCGTCCGGCATCCTCCGTCCAGGGACCGGAGTGACCTCGCTCTAGTCCCTGACGACCCTGTGATGAGAAGGTGCCTCGCCGCTTGGAAGATGAGGTCGGATGCTCACTGTTTCCTTGCTAAGCCCCTTTCGGCATTCAGCCCAAATTCAGCTTGATGACTTATAAACGGACCTGCCGATTGACCCAATGGAGCTATCCATATGCGCAAGACAATCCTAGCAATGACCCTGGGCCTCGCCTCTACCGCGGTCCTGGCCAGCGGCGAACATGGCAGTGAGAATCACGCTCAGGTGGACCGCACCATCAGCTTCGAGGCCGGTGACATGTGGTTCACCCCTGGCAAGCTCGATATCGAGCCAGGCAAGACGGTAAAGTTCGAGATCACCAACACCGGCAACCTCAAGCACGAGTTCGTGATCGGCAACGCCGCCGCTCAGGAGCAACACCGCGAAATGATGCGCGAGATGGCATCGAGCGGCGGCCACAACATGTCCGGTGGACATGGTGACGGCGGGCACGGCGGCGGCATGCCCTCCGTGACCATCGCCCCGGGTGAGACCGCGACCCTGGTATGGACCGCCCCGCAGGACACCGATACGCTAGAATTCGCCTGCAACATTCCCGGCCACTACGAGTCAGGCATGAACGGAGAGATCCACTTCCAGGGATGAACGCATGAAGCTGTTGCTAGTCGAGGACGATGACCTACTGGCCGAGAGCCTGGCGGAGACCTTGCAGGACGAGGGCTACAGCGTCGATACGGCCACACGCATGCGTGTGGCCGACGCGTTGATGGCCACGGAAGCCTATTCCCTCGCCATCCTCGATATCGGCCTTCCCGACGGTTCTGGCCTGGAGCTGCTGCAACGCTGGCGGGAGCAGGGCCATCGTTTGCCCATCCTGGCACTGACCGCACGAGACACCTGGGAAGACAAGGTCGTGGGGTTGCGGCGAGGAGCCGACGATTACATGACCAAGCCCTTTCACGAGGCCGAGCTGCTGGCTCGATTGCATGCCCTACTGAGGCGACAGGCCGGGGGGCTGACCCAGTGCTTGACCGTCAATGGGGTGCAACTGGATGAGCAGACCCAGGCAGTCAGCACCGATGGCGCGACCTGGCAGTCCCTGACCGCCACCGAATTTCGGCTACTGCGCTACCTGATGCATCACCCGGATCACGTGCACTCCAAGGTGCGGCTGCTCGACCAGCTCTACACCCTGGATCAGGATGCCCCCGCCCCGAACCTGGTCGAGGTCTATATCGGCCGGCTGCGCCGCCGGCTTGGCAATCACATCATCCAGACGCGTCGCGGCCAGGGCTATGTCTTTGCTTCGCGTTGATCGTCGTAGCCTGCGCTTTCGCCTATCCCTATGGCTGGGTGGCGTGGCCCTGATCGCCGTCGCCATCACCTGGCTGCTGCATGGCATCCTGCTGCGCGACCTAGCTCGCGACTTCCTCGGCGATCGCCTGCGCCAGGAAGCGCACTACACGCTGCAACGGTTGCGTCAGGAACAATCCCAGGTGAAACCCTGGCTGGACTCCGCCAGCCTGACCTCGCAGATGTTTCATCATCTCTATGTGCTGCGGCTGGATGGCACGGTCAGCACCTCCCACCCCGGCTGGCTGACCAACCTTTCCCCCTACCTGGAGGGCGAAGACGATACCCTGCTCGAGGTGCAGTGGCAGGGCCGCCACCTGCTGCTCTATCGAGAGGTCTTTACCCTGGAAGACGGCGCCGCCGGCACCTTGTTGATCGGCGAGGACTTCGCCGAGGTGGAAGCCGGCCTGGCCACCCTGCACTGGTGGGTCGGTGGCATCGCGGGCCTGGTACTGCTCCTGCTGATTACGCTCAACCTGGTCGCCGTGAATGCAGGACTGTCACCCCTGGTTCGGCTTCAGCGGCAACTCGATGAACTGCGTGCGGGGTATCGCGAGCGCCTGCAGTTGGACACGCCATCAGAACTCGATGGCCTGGTCGGTCAGCTCAACCGCTTCATGGACGAGCAGGACAAGCGACTCAAGCGCTCGCGGGACGCCGTCGCCAACCTCTCTCATGCACTAAAGACGCCCCTGGCGGCCGTCACGCAGGTGCTAAGAGGCTCTCGCCCCATCGATGGCGATCGCCGCCTGAAGCTATTGACCCGCCTGGAGGACATGCAGGCTCAGCTTGACGCGGAGCTGCGTCGTTCACGCATCGCCGGCCCCTATGCCGGCCAGCTCACCCGCGTCCGGAAGGAGGCCGAGCAACTGATCGAGATGTTCGCCACCCTGCACCCCGACAAGCGCTTTCACCTTGATGGACTGCAGGATGGTCGGGCCACGGTCAGCGTCGAGCGCCAGGACTTCACCGAGATGCTGGGGATCGTCCTCGACAATGCCGGGAAATGGGCGCAGCGCGACGTTCACTGTCGCCTGAGCGTGACGACGACGCTGACGCTGGTCATCGAGGATGACGGTCCCGGCGTGGCAAGGGCGGATCTCGCCCAACTGGGCCGACGCGGGCTCCGCCTCGACGAAGGGCGCCCGGGTCATGGCCTGGGGCTCTCGATCCTTCGGCAGCTGGTCGAGCAGTATGAGGGGCGCGTGACCTTCGCCGCGGCGGTCGCGGGGGGCCTGGCCGTCACCATCGTGCTGCCAACCGCCACAGCACGCGTAAATTCCTCCAGCGACTCAGGCTAGATTCAGTTTACCCCGGCATGATCGATTCCTCTCACCTCATCGCAAAGGAATCGTCCATGGTCGCCGCGAAGCAATCCAGGCTTCCCCTATCACGCCGCCAGCTGCTCAAGAGTGGTGCCGCCCTGGGTCTCGGTACCGCCGCCCTGAGCCTGCGCCCAGCCTGGGCCAATCCCTGGGGCCAGGCCGCTGGTTATCCTCAGGGCGTCGAAACCGGGCCCGACCTGGCTCTGGCGATACGCCGTGACACCTTGCCCATCGCCGGCAAGACCGCCAGCCCGATCAGCATTAACGGCACCAGCCCCGGCCCGCTGATCCGCCTCAAGGAAGGCCAGGATGCCGTGCTTCGAGTCACCAATCTGCTCGAGGAACCGACCTCCATTCATTGGCACGGGATGATCCTGCCTCCCGGCATGGACGGCGTACCCGGCGTAAGCTTCGCCGGCATCGCACCCGGCGAGACCTTCACCTACCGTTTCCCGGTTCGCCAGAACGGCACCTACTGGTATCACAGCCACTCGGGGCTGCAGGAACAGCTCGGTCATGCCGGCCCCCTGGTCATCGATGCCGCCGAGCGTGAGCCCTTTCGGTATGACCGCGAGCATGTGCTACTGCTGACCGACTGGACCTTCGAGGATCCGGCCAGTCTCTTTCGCAACCTGAAGCTCGGCGAGGGCTACTACAACTTCCAGGAGCGCACCGTCGCCGACTTCTTCGCCGACGTGGAGCAGCATGGCTTAGCCGATACCGCGACCCAACGCGCCATGTGGGCCCAGATGCGCATGAGCTCACGGGATATCGCCGACGTTACCGGTAGCACCTATACCTACCTGCTCAACGGCCACGCCCCGAGCGATAACTGGACCGCCCTGTTCAGGCCCGGCGAGACGCTGCGACTGCGCATCATCAACGGTTCGGCGATGAGCTACTTCGACATGCGCATCCCAGGCCTAAAGATGACGGTGGTGGCCGCCGATGGCCAACCGGTACAGCCCGTCCCGGTCGACGAGTTCCGCATCGGCGTGGCGGAAACCTATGATGTCCTGGTCACGCCAAAGGATGACAGCGCCTATTCGTTATTCGCCGAATCCATGGACCGCAGCGGCTTCGCGCTGGGCACCCTGGCGCCGCGCCTGGGCATGACCGCCGCCGTCCCGGCGCGGCGCCAGATCGCCGACCGTGGCATGGAGGCCATGGGCGCTCATGGCGACATGGACATGGCCGGCATGAAGGGCATGGATCATTCCAATATGCAGAGCTCGGGCCCGTCCGGCATGCAGGGCATGGACCATTCCAACATGCAGAACTCGGGCCCGTCCGGCATGCAGGACATGGCTTCCCACGAGGCCGGTGCGATACTCCCCGTGGGCGCCGCACAACCCGGCTCTCGCTATGATCAGGCCGGTGTCGGCATCGACCCGAGCGAACGCCGCGTGCTGGTCTATCGCGACCTCAAGGCCTTCACACCCTGGCCGGACCGGCGTCCTCCCGGTCGTGAACTGGAGCTGCACCTGACCGGCAACATGGAACGCTACATGTGGTCCTTCGACGGCAAGAAGTTCAGCGAAGTGACCGGCCCCATCCACTTCGAGAAGGATGAGCGGCTGCGCCTGATCCTGGTTAACGACACCATGATGGAACACCCCATTCACCTGCACGGCATGTGGATGGAGCTGGAGAACGGCGCCAGCGAGCTGATTCCCCGCAAGCACACCCTGAACGTCAAGCCCGGCGAACGGGTATCTGCCCTGATCACCGCCGATGCCGAGGGCAGCTGGGCCTTCCACTGTCACCTGCTCTATCACATGGATGCCGGC
>NZ_QLSX01000015.1:9907-72939 GCF_003268885.1 Onishia taeanensis | reverse complement strand
CCGCTGAAGCACCAGGGTGCGCAGCTGACTGGCCAGCGAATGACGGATGCGCAGCGGGTGGCGTCGATCGACCAGGTTGTCCTCCAGCGCCTCGATCACGCCGCTGTTATCGAGGGCTTCACGCAGCAGCAAGGCACCGCTGTCGCTGGTAGCACGCTCGCCGCTGAGCTGGACGTTGACGGAGCCGTTGCAGGACGGCGACCAGGTCGTTAGGGTTTCACCCATGGCGGTTGGTCCTCCTGAATCAGGTTCTGCCAGGAACTTTCTGATTTATCAGCAGGATACCAACCGCCATCTTCATTTTCAGGGCTGCCCGGTGAATATCAGGGGTTGATGGAAATATCGAGATGATGGCGTTCAGCAAGTGCCTTGATTTCTTGCTCCACCCGGTAAAGGGCATACTCACAGACATCCAGCAGCAGCAGCTGGCGCGGCTGCTGTAGCAGAATCTGCCGGCTCAGCTCGGAACCTATCGAGCCGCCTGCTCCAGTCACCATCACGACCTTGCCCAGGATGTTGGCCTGCATCAGTAACGGCTGCGGTGGCACGGGATCGCGTCCCAGCAGATCCTCGACGGTCACATTGCGGATGTCGTTGATTCTCGCGCGTCCGGCGACGATGTCGGCCGTACCCGGCACGGTTTGCACGGGGATCATCAGTGGCTCTAGAGCATTCAGGATGGCCCGTCTCCTCGCCCTGGTCGCGCTGGGAATCGCCAATAGGATCTGCTCTACGCTGTAGTCATTGATAAGCTGGCCTACCTGCGCCGGAGAGTACACTTCTAGTCCTTCGACATTTGTGCCATGCATACCTCGCCAGTCATCCACGAAGGCCACCGGGACATGTTGATCGCTATGTTTCAGTGAGTTGACCAGGTGGGCCCCGGCGGCTCCGGCGCCGTATATCACGACACGTGTTCGGTTCTTGATGCTTGCCCTTCTGTAGGCTGAGCGAAGCAGGTAACGGATACCGCCAATACTCACGAATGCCAGCAGGAAAAAGACCACGGAAATGGTGATGGGAGATGGCGTCCCCATTGCGAAACTGACGGCGATAAGTGTCAGCGTCGTAGCGACCAGTCCTTGCACGATGGTTTTTAGGGCGCGTTGATTGATGTATCGAATGACTGCGCGATAAAACCCTAGTCTGACGAAATAGTAGATACTGACGGGGAGCGTAATAAAGAATGCCAGCCAGGTTTCCCTATCCAGTACCTTGTCCCAATGTTCGAACTTTATCAGCATCGCCAACAAAAAGCTCAGCGTCAGGGAGGTAGAGTCAACCAATACCTGGATGAGTCGCTTGTATACACGAGGCAACCTGAAAATGTAATCAATTGATTTACACATTATTTCACCCTTATCCCTGTATTTATATGCGGTTATTCTTTTTTCTTGAATCGCATTTTTTATAGTTATTTTTTATAGTTATTGTATAAATTGTTTCGTTGCATTCTGTGTATAAAGCAACTTTTGACTGTCTCTAGCTGCATGCCGTACATTCGTCGTGCTATTTTGTGTTGTGCTGTAACCTTGTGTTGTCATATGATAAAAGGCGTAAGCAATCTTCCCAAGATGGTTTTTCTAGTCCATTGATGGCTGAGAAAGTTGAGATAAGAAATAGAGTGTTAATGACATAAGTATCATTTTTTTAATTATCAGCGAGCGTTCGCATGCTTTATGATAGTACCCTGAAGCATTATGAAACTAATCGTTTGATGACCTTAGTCACCGCGGCCTGGCTTCTTTTTCGGTTGGCGGGCGGTAGGTTGGAAGGTGGAAAGTTGGCAGGTGGTCTAACCTCGTGGGTGGTTTGAAGTGGTAAGCAGACAGTTTTTTGGTGATGAACGTTGGTCCCTTAGATCAGAATCGGACACGTCTGTCATACAGCATTAGTAGGGCTCTCAGGCTCCTCATCAGGAAATTGATATGAAGCTTTTGATCACGGGCATGGCAGGTTTCATTGGCTTTTCATTAGCCAGGCGGCTTTCCGGCAGGGGGCACCAGATTGTCGGGATCGATAACCTCAATGATTATTATGATGTATCGCTCAAGCAGGCACGACTGAATGTCCTGTCGGAGTATGAGGATATCCATTTCGTCAGACTGGACCTCTGTGATCGGGAGGGCATGACGGGACTGTTTTCACAGCATGGCTTTGACAGGGTCATCCATCTCGCCGCCCAGGCAGGGGTGCGCTTTTCGCTGGACAATCCTCATGCCTATGTCGATGCCAACCTGATGGGGTATCTCAATGTGCTTGAGTGCTGCCGACATCATGGAGTGAAGCACCTCGTTTATGCCTCATCCAGCTCAGTCTATGGCATGAACGAAACGGTACCGTTTTCTACTCGGGACAGTGTCGACCACCCGGTCAGTCTCTATGCGGCAACCAAAAAGGCCAACGAACTGATGGCCCATACCTACTCCCATCTTTATGACCTGCCCACCACGGGCTTACGGTTTTTCACGGTCTATGGGCCATGGGGACGACCGGACATGGCGATGTTCATGTTCACCAAAGCGATTCTGGAAGGGCGGCCGATCGACGTCTACAACCATGGGGATATGTCACGTGACTTCACCTACATCGACGATATCGTCGAAAGCATCGCGCGCATTGTCGAGGTTGTGCCACAGCGTGACAGTGACTGGCACCCTTCTTCGGCCGGGCCGGAGAGCAGTAGCGCCCCCTATGCCCTTTACAACATCGGGCATGGAAGCCCCGTCAGATTGATGGATTTTATCCATGCGCTTGAAGGGGCGGTCGGCAAGCGAGCCGAATGCAATTTTCTTCCCATGCAGCCTGGTGATGTGCCGCATACCTTTGCCGACACCGAGGCGCTCTATCAAGTGATCGGCTATCAGCCACGAGTAGACGTCTGGGAGGGGGCCAAGCGGTTCGTCGCCTGGTATCGCGATTATCATCGGGTTTGACGTGTGTCATCCCTATGTATAAATGCAGGCGGGGTCGATGACCACCGAGATGTGGCACCGGCTCAATAGCCGGCTATTGTTTGCTTTTCTGGCGATGCTGATCGTGGTGCCCGGAGGGTATGCGCTGGTGCCACTGCTGTGTCTGGGCGCGTGTCTGATGGCAGCGTTAGCGGGAGCCGTGACGACAGGAACCCCACGACTGGACTGGGAAGACGGGTTGTGGTGCCTGGCGTTGCTGGCTTTCGCTGCCAGTTGGCTAGGCGATATCGTCCGGACCCTTAAATGGCCGGAATCCGCCACGGGGAATGGCATAGGGCTGCCGCTGTGGCCCATTTTGGGCGCTGTCTTGCTGGTATGGTTACGTTTTCATGGCCCGGCAGCGCGTCATTGGTGGCTGGGGCTTTCGAGCGGTGCCTTGGCGGCAGGCCTGATTGCGCTGTTTGAAAGACTGATCCTTTTGTACTCACGCGCCAGCAATGACATGAATGCTATTCCGTTTGGCAATCTGGCCTTGCTGCTCGGCTTTCTCTCCTGGCTGGCAACACTTTGGTGGATTTACCGGCTCCCTCAGCTTCAGCACTCCTCTCGCCGTTACTGTCTCTGGCTAGCTGTGGCTGGCGGCATGGCTGGTCTGTTGGCATCGTTGCTATCCGGCACACGTGGCGGCTGGTTGGCCGTGCCATTACTCGCGTTGATGCTCTATGTGGCCTTTCGCCAGATGCCCAGGAAAGAACGCCCACGGCCGGTTGCGCGATATGTTGGGTCTGGTGTCCTACTTTTGGTTGTCATGCTGGTGGCTATTCCTGAAACGGGAGTCAGTCACCGCCTGGTCGCTGCCGTCGCAGACGCCCAGAAATACTGGCAGGGTGAAGATCGTGATGGGTCAGTCGGCCTTCGTTTGGAGATGTGGCGCGGCGGTTTGCAGCTCTTCGCAGCGCGCCCGTGGACAGGATGGGGGGAGGGTCGCCTGGAATCCGCCCGTGATGCCTTGGTGGCAAGCCATATCCTGCATCCCGGCGTCAGTTACTATGATCAGTTGCATAGCGACATTATCGATACGGCGGCTAGAAGGGGTGTGCTGGGGCTCTTGGGGTTGGCACTTCTTTATGGCGTGCCTCTGTACCTGTTCTCTCGACGGCTTGCTGCCAGCTCTCCAGGGGTGAGGGTCTTGGCCATGGCGGGCTTGATGACGCCCTTGGCGTTCATTGTCTTTGGGCTGTCGCAATCCATGCTGCGAGATGTGCACGGCCTGAGCGGTTACCTTGGCCTGAGTATCGGTTGCTGGGTAATTCTGAAGCGGGAAGAGCAGCGTGCGCTATGCCAGGAAGGTGGCCGTGCCGGCCGGGGTTACGTTGCCGACGCTTTTGTCGGCAAGCCGCGATGAGTGCCATTATCATGGTCCTCGTCATGCTGGCGGTCGGCCACCATACCCATTCTGCCTTTGCATGTGTAACATCCCTGCCCGAAACGGCATGTGCCTGGGCGTAAGCGGTTAGGCGCGGGTTGCCAGGGGCTTACAGGTTATTTATTGGCAGGAGTAGCGACATGAAAATCACCATTTTCGGCACAGGATACGTGGGCCTGGTCACCGGAACCTGCCTGGCCGATGTGGGGCATGACGTCATCTGCATGGACGTGGATGCCGACAAGATTGCTCGCCTGCATGAGGGCGAGATTCCGATCTACGAGCCGGGTCTCGAGTCCATGGTGACGGCCAACGTGGCGGCAGGGCGGCTGCGTTTCACCACCGATCCAGCTGCCGCGGTGGCACACGGCGAGTTGCAGTTCATCGCCGTCGGCACGCCGCCGGACGAGGACGGCAGCGCCGACCTCAAGTACGTGCTGGCGGTGGCCAAGACCATCGGCGAGCACATGGACGAGCACAAGGTCATCGTCGACAAGTCCACCGTGCCGGTAGGCACCGCCGACCGCGTCCGTGGCGCTGTCGCCAGCACGCTTGCCGAGCGTGGCGTGGAAATCGACTTCGATGTCTGCTCCAACCCGGAATTCCTCAAGGAAGGCGCAGCCATCGAGGACTTCAGTGGTGGCGCCCGCATCGTGGTCGGGACCGATTCCGAGCGCGTCAAAGAGCTGATGCGCGAGTGCTACGGGCCCTATAACCGCAACCATGAAAAGATGATGTTCATGGACGTGCGGGCCGCCGAGCTAACCAAGTACGCCGCCAACGCTATGCTGGCCACCAAGATCAGCTTCATGAATGAGATCGCCAACCTGGCCGAGCGGCTGGGTGCCGATGTCGAACAGGTACGCCAAGGCATCGGCAGCGATCCGCGTATCGGCTATCACTTCATCTATCCGGGCTGTGGTTACGGCGGCTCCTGCTTCCCCAAGGACGTGCAGGCGTTGGCGCGGACCGCCAGCGAGGTCGACTACCCGGCCGAACTGCTCAATGCCGTCGAGAACGTCAATCGTCGCCAGAAGAGCACCCTGTTCGCCAAGCTTAATCAGGCCTTCGACGGCGACCTGGCGGGCAAGACGATCGCCCTGTGGGGGCTATCCTTCAAGCCCAACACCGATGACATGCGCGATGCCCCGAGCCGCGACGTCATGGAAGCGCTGTGGGCTGCCGGCGCCAGAGTGCAGGCCTATGATCCGGAGGCCATGAAGGAATGTCGGCGCATCTATGGGGATCGCGATGACCTGGTGCTGGTAGCCGATCGCATTCAGGCCGTGAAGGGCGCGGATGCGCTGGTCATTTGTACCGAGTGGAAGGAATTCCGCATTCTCGACTTCGACTGGCTCAAGGCTCAGCTCGCCATGCCGGTGGTGGTCGACGGGCGCAACCTTTTCTCGCCGAAGGCCGTCAAGGATGCGGGCCTGATGTACTACGCCGTCGGCCGTGGTGACTCTCTGGCCTCTGCTTCGGCATGAGTGCTGCGCGCTCCAGAGCTCGACGGGCGGCAATCGCGATTCGGCAGGTGGAAAAATCCACGGGTGCCAGTCGCGTTGCCCTGGCACAGGCAACACTCCTCAATGACTTGGGGTTCGAGGTATCACTGCTGGTCGAGCGTGGCAATGCTGAGGCCGTGGCGGGCCACGGCGCTTCATTGGTCAAGCTGTGGCGTTGGCCATTCAAGGGCGCTTTTCGGCGATTCTGGTTCAATCGACGCGTGCAGTCCTGGTGTCGCCGGAATCGCCCCGACGTCTTGTTGAGCCATGGCGATTGCGAAACGGCGGATACCCTGTATTTGCATAACTGCGTCCACCTGGCCGAGCAATATATCCGCGGGCGGGAGCTTCCTGCACAACATGAAGTCGCCTCGATACATGACCATGTGCTCGGTGGCGGGAAGTTTCGTCAAGTGGTCGTCAATTCGCGGTTGATGGGCAATGAGCTGTCGCATCGCTATGGCATCGACCCTGCCAAGATTGAGGTTAGCTATCCGGGATACGATCCTCAGCAGTTCAATGTGAACCGAGCCCGTGCCAACCGAACGTCTATGCGCGAGGAACTTGGCGTGGCCAAGGATGAAAAGCTGATTGGTCTCGTCACCTCGGGAAATTTCGCTAAGCGAAATGCCAGGGGTTTCGTCGAGATGGCAGCTGAACTCCAACGCCAAGCTCCGGGGCGCTACCGTTTCCTGGTGGTTGGAAAAGACAAGGCGGCGGAATATCAGCAGCAGGCCCAGGATGCGGGAGTCGCCGAGCGCATCATCTGGCGCTCGACCATGCCTGACGTCGAGACTGTGTTTGGCGCCCTGGACTTGTTCGTTCTACCAGCCCACATCGAAGAGTTTGGATTGGTGGTAGCGGAGGCCATGGCCTGCGCCACGCCTGTGCTGGTTTCCGATCGTGTTGGTGCATCCGAGCTGCTGGCGGATACGTATCCTGATTTGGTGATGCATCACGAGGCGTCCAGTGCCGAATGGGCAGACCGGATTGGTTTGCTGCTCGATCAAGAAGAGACGGACGTGGGGAGTGAGCTTGCCACTTACGTTCAGCAATACTCCTACATCGCGCAGCGCGAAAAACTCATGGAGAGTCTGCAACGGCTTGCCATGAAGGCGGTGTAAGAAGCATGAATCGATTAGGATGGGACTGACGAAGATGTCGCCTGGCGAAGTCAGGCGGTGCGGAAGTTTATGACCAGGTAGTTTATTGTAAGTAAATGAAATTACCTACAAATGTACTTCCTTTTCGTCCCTTCTTCGGGCGTTTTCTGCAGGATCATGGTGGTCACATCCCATTGCTCTGAATAGTTTTCCATCCTTTATGCCCGAGATGAACTTATCCTCGCTGCCTGCCGCCAGGTCGCCTAAGTTGTTGCAACGTCAGATGATCTCAAGCAACCGTTTCCTTGGTATCCATCAGTTTATGTTGGGGGCTCTATTGTCTCCGGCAGCGGTGTGGGGAATGGAAGCTGTCCTGGAGCGGTCTTGGCAATGGTGGTGGGTTCTGCCAGCCATCGGAGCCGCCTGGGGGCTGGTGGAACTGCTTTTCCTGCCAAGACGACTGGCGATCCATCGTCTGGCGGTGAAGGAAAGTCGTGATGAAGTCGCTTTTCTGGCCTTGAAGCACCATGTCGCGCTGCAGGAAATCAGGCTCACCGACAGGGAATCCAATGGTGAGCCTAAATAGGGTTATTCGACAACGGTTACGGTGATGGTGCTTGACCAGTCAGGGCCATAAGACTGGTGTTCGCCATCGGCGAATTGAAGCGTCAGAGTGTGTTCGCCCGGTGGCAGGCTGAGTTCGTAGCTGGTTTGGCCGCCGCCAAAGTGGATATGGCTATCATCGGCAGGAATGACCTCACCCTTGGCCACCGGCCCGGCATCAATGATCAGATGATGATGGCCGGTGCCTTCCTCCATGGTGCCCGCGGGCTTGACCTGCATGCCCATGACTTCCATTTCCACCTGTACCGGATTCGATACCTCGGCACCGTCCTCCGGCGTCGCAAAACCGACTCCCTCCATGGCAATGGCCGGCATGGCGAGCATCGTCAGCGCTAGCGCAGTTAACCAGCGGCCGGCACTTTGCGTCAGCATCTTCATTTCTGCGTCTCCCAGTTTCGGTCTAGGTGACCTGACGTATCACGCCAGGCTAGGCAGCGTTTCTGCCTGCACTCAGCGTAGCCGTTCCATGAGAAAAGGATGGGGTTTCACCGTATTCGCTCAGTAAGATAAACATCCAAAGTTGGAAACCCGCAGGACGCAGGACGCAGGGCATAGGGCGCGGGGCTCAGGGGAGAGTTGAGCCAGTGGCCTTCGCCAGGCTATGAAAGCGGATGGCCAAATGCCGTGGCAGCAGCTTGCGGATCGGGTTGACCGCAGATCGCGGAGATTACCGCCAGTCCATTAGCGCCCGATTGTCGGATGGCCTCGACATGGCTCGCGTTCAAGCCGCCGATGGCGACAGTCGGCAGCGGGCTTGATGCCGCTAATTCGGTGAGACCTTCAAGGCCCAGCGGCGGCGCATGATCTTGCTTGCTAGCGGTGGCGAACACCGGGCCTATGCCAAGGTAATCCAGTCCTTGCGGATCGAGAGCGGCGAGCTGGATGCTGTTTTCGACCGAGAGCCCCAGGATGGCATCGGGCCCCAGCTGCCGGCGTGCTTCGGCCACGTCGCCGTCCCCCTGGCCGATGTGCAGGCCGTCGGCGCCGGCGGCAATGGCGACGTCCAGGCGGTCGTTAATGATCAGCGGGACGCCGGTGCCGTGAAGCGCGGCCATGAGCCGGCGGGCCTGCACGATGAGTTCAGCATCGCTTGCTGTCTTGTTGCGCAACTGAACCATCGTCACGCCGCCGCGCACGGCGGCAAGTACGGTATCGATGAGCCCTGCTTTTGCGCAAAGCGCGGCATCGGTCACAAGGTACAGGGACAGGTCGAATGCCTTGGATGGGCTGTGATTACACATGGCGGATCTCCAGGTGGCGATCCGCCAGCGCTGGCGCGTCGAGTCCATAGAGGGCGTCGAGAAAGGCGACCGAGAAGCTGCCGGGACCTCTGGCTTCCTGGCCGGCCAGTTCGCCGGCCCTAGCATAGCAGGCAAGGGCCGCGACGGTCGCCACAAAGGGGTCCTCGGCCTCGGCGATGAAGGCGGCGACGACCCCGGTCAGCGAACAGCCAAGGGTTGTGACCTTGGGCATCAGCGGATGGCCGCCCTCGACCCATACCAGGCGCTCGCCGTCGGTGACGAGATCCTGCTCGCCGGTGACGGCGACCACGGCGCCGGTCTTCCCGGCCAGTTGCAGGGCCGCGTCGCGGGCGCTGTCGGCGGCATCGGTGCTGTCGACGCCTCGGCCACTCGCGCTCTCGGTGGCCAGGGCAATGATCTCGGAGGCATTGCCGCGTATTACCGTGGGTGACAGGGCAATCAGCTGACGGGCGGTCTTGCGGCGATAGGCGGTGGCACCCACCGCGACCGGATCCAGTACCCAAGGCGTGCCGGCCGCTCGGGCGGCGCTTGCAGCCTCGAGCATGGCCTCGACCCAATGCGGTGACAGCGTACCGATATTGATGGTCAGGGCGCGGGCCAGTCCGGCGAACTCGGCGGCTTCCTCTCGCGCATGCACCATGGCCGGCGACGCGCCGATAGCTAGCAGCACATTGGCCATGGCATTCATGGCGACGAAGTTGGTGATGTTGTGAATCAGCGGCGCCGTCTCGCGGACTCGCGTCAGATGAGCAGTGGGGTCAATCGTGGTCATCGGGCCTCCTGAGCGGAGGCGATCGTGTGGCAGGCGTTGGGCGCGCCCGCCACACGACTCCCTCCGCCGGCATTATCCGGGTCAGGTTCGAAGGGTGCCTCTCAGCCGGCGAGTGCCGGCGCCCCTGTCGTCAGTGTGCACACTATCTCTGCCGATCGGCTGGCTGTAAAGCCCAGCCCGAATCAGCCGGTTGTCGGTGTCAGGCCGGCGGCGTCGACCAGCGCCCGGGTGTAGGGCGTTTGAGGTGCGCCCAGCACCTGCTCGCTTGAGCCTTCCTCGACCACGTCGCCATCCTTCATCACCATGACCCGGTGGGCCATGGCGCGCACCACGGCCAGGTCATGGCTGATGAACAGGTAGCTCAGCCCGCGCCGGGCCTGCAAATCCCCGAGCAGCTCGACCAGCTGTTTCTGCACGGTACGGTCCAGCGCCGATGTAGGTTCATCGAGCACGACCAGCTCCGGCTCGAGAATGATGGCCCGGGCCACGGCAATGCGCTGGCGTTGACCACCGGAGAACTCATGGGGATAGCGAGAGGCGCAGTCGGCGGGCAGCCCGACCTCGAGCAGCGTCGCCTGGACGCGCCGTTCGACTTCGGCATCATCGAGCTCGGGATGATGAAAACGCAGCCCTTCGCTGATGATCTTGGCCACCGGCAGGCGCGGTGACAGCGAGCCATAGGGGTCCTGGAAGACGATCTGGAAGCGTCGGCGCTGCTGGCGCAAAGCCTTGCCGCTGAGCGTATCCAGCCGCTCCCCGGCGAAGTCGATTTCGCCATCACTGGCCGTCAGGCGAAGCAGCGCCATGGCTAAGGTGGTCTTGCCGGAACCGGACTCTCCGACGATGCCTAGGGTCTCGCCGCGGCGCAGGGTCAGGTCGAGCGGCCGCACGGCCACGAAGGGCGGTGGGTTCCGAGAGAAGAGGCGCTTGGGGCGCGAAAAGGCTACCCGTAAGGCTCTCGCCGCCATCAGCACGGGGGGGCTGCCGATGGGGCGTGGCCGGCCCTGTGGCTCGGCATTCAGTAGCGTGCGGGTGTAGTGGCTCTGCGGATCGCGAAAGACGCGTTCCACCGGGCCGGTTTCCTGCTCACGACCGTGATAGAGCACGCAGACCCGATCGGCATGGCGGCGCACCAGGTTCAGGTCATGGGTGATCAGCAGCATGCCCATGCCGTGGCGCTCGCGAAGCTCTCTGAGCAGGGCCAGGATATCCTGCTGCACGGTGACATCGAGTGCCGTCGTCGGCTCATCGGCGATCAGCAGCTCCGGTTCATTGGCGATCGCCATGGCGATCATCACTCGCTGGCGCTGGCCGCCTGACAGCTGGTGGGGCCAGGCATCCAGCAGTTCGTCCGGCCGAGGCAGCTTGACCTGGATAAGCAGCTCCCTGGCCCTGGCGCGGGCGGCCTTGCCGCTGAGGCCCTGGTGCAGGCGCAGGGTCTCGCCGATCTGTTTCTCGACGGTATGCAGCGGGTTCAGCGAGGTCATGGGCTCCTGAAAAACGAAGCCAACTCGACTGCCAAGCAGGCCCTGCCAGTCGCGCCTTTTCAGCGTAGCCAGATCGGTATCACCAAGCTGGCGCTGCCCGGTGACGCTGGCATTGTCAGGCAGCAGGTTCATGGCCCCCAAAGCGCTGACCGACTTGCCTGAGCCGGATTCGCCGACCAGGGCCAGCGCTTCGCCTGAATGGATATGCAGCGACAGCGAATCCACGACCCTCTCGCCGTCGAAGTCGATGGTCAGGTCGTCCAGACGCAGCAGCGGTCGGGTATGAGTGTGCGGGAGCCCGGCTTCAGGCAGTGTCTGTGACTGGGTTTGTGACGGGTTTCTAGGCGTCGTTTCAGGCATCGTCCGTGCTCCTGGCGGCGTCATGCGTGGTCGCAGACGTTGTCGAGGCGGGTGCCTTGGGGCTGGTCTGGATATGGCGCGGATCGAACGCATCGCGCAGCCCTTCGCCAATAAATACCAGCAGCGAGAGCATCAGCGACAGGCTCACGAAAGCGGTGATGCCGAGCCATGGCGCCTGCAGGTTGTTCTTGCCCTGGGCCACCAGTTCGCCAAGCGACGGCGAGCCTGGCGGCAGGCCGAAGCCAAGGAAATCCAGAGCGGTCAGAGTGGTGATGGCGCCAGTGAACAGGAAGGGGATAAAGGTCAGGGTGGCGACCATGGCATTGGGCAGCACATGACGCCACATGATCAGGTGCGAGGGCAGGCCCATGGCCTTGGCGGCGCGCACATATTCGAGGTTGCGCGCGCGTAGAAACTCGGCGCGCACCACGTCGACCAGGCCCAGCCAGGAGAACAGCAGCATGATGCCGAGCAGCCACCACAGATTGGGCTGCACCAGACTTGCCAGAATGATCAGCAGGAATAGCACCGGCAGCCCCGACCAGATCTCGATCAGCCGCTGGCCGATCAGATCGACCTTGCCCCCAAAGTAACCCTGTACGCCGCCGATCACCACGCCCAGGGTCAGCGAGCCAATGGTCAGCACCAGGGCGAAGACCACCGACAGGCGAAAACCATAGATCACCCGCGCCAGCACATCGCGGCCCTGGTCGTCGGTACCCAGCCAATGACGCCCGTCGGGCGAGGAAGGTGCCGGCCGGGTGAGCTCCATGTCCAGCGTCTGGTAGGAGAAGGGGATCGGTGGCCACAGCATCCAGCCGTCGTCCTCGATGGCTTCGCGCACATAGGGGTCACGGTAGTCGGTGGCGGTGGGCAGAAAACCGCCGAACTCGGTCTCCGGATAGTCGACCAGCAGCGGCACATACCAGTCGCCCTGATACTGCATCACCAGCGGTTTGTCATTGGCGATCAGTTCGGCGCCGAGGCTCAAGATGAACATGAACAGAAACAGCCAGAGCGACAGCCGGGCCCGGCGGTTGCCGTGGAAAACGGCCAGGCGGCGGCGTGTGATCGGCGACAGGGACTGATAAAAGCGTGTGAAGATGCGCATCACGCCTCCCTCGTTGCGAAGTCGATGCGCGGGTCGACCCATACGTAGGTCAAATCGGAGATCAGTTTAAGCACCAGGCCGATCAGCGTGTAAAGGTAGAGGGTGCCGAAGATCACCGGGTAATCACGCTGCATCACCGCCTCGAAGCCGAGCAGCCCGAGGCCGTTGAGCGAGAAGATGACCTCGATCAGCAGTGAGCCGGTGAAGAAGATGCCGATCAGCGCCGAGGGCAGCCCGGCGATGATGATCAGCATGGCGTTGCGGAAGACGTGGCCGTAGAGCACCTGATGATCGCCGGCGCCCTTGGCTCGAGCGGTCAGCACGTACTGCTTGTGAATCTCGTCGAGGAAGCTGTTCTTGGTCAGCATGGTCAGGGTGGCGAAGCTGCCGATGGCCGAGGCCAGCACCGGCAACGAGATATGCCAGAAGTAGTCCTTGACCTTGCCCCAGGCCGAAAGGGTGTCGAAGTCCGGTGACGTCAGGCCGCGCAGCGGGAAGACATCGAAGTAGCTGCCGCCGGCAAAGAGCACGATCAGCAGGATCGCGAACAGGAAGCCGGGAATGGCATAGCCGACGATCACCAGGCCTGACGTCCAGACATCGAAGGGCGAGCCGTGACGCAGGGCCTTGCGCACCCCCAGCGGGATCGAGATCAGATAGACCAGCAGCGTCGTCCATAGCCCCAGCGATATCGACACCGGCAGGCGCTCGACCATCAGGTCGACCACCGGCCGGTCGCGGAAGAAGCTCTCGCCGAAATCGAAGGTGGCGTAGTCGTGGAGCATGTCGAAAAACCGCTCATGAGCGGGTTTGTCGAAGCCGAATTGCTCCTCGAGCTGGGCGATGAAGCGCTCCTCGACGCCCCGCGAGCCGCGGGACTCGCCCTTGACGCTATCGCCACCGCCGCCATCGAGGCGGGTGCTGGCCGAACTGTCCAGGCCCTGGCTGCGTGCCAGCATCTGGTCGATGGGGCCGCCAGGGGCAGCCTGCACAATGATGAAGTTGAGCAGCAGGATCCCCAGCAGGGTAGGGATCATCAGCAGCAGGCGGCGAAGGACATAGGAAGCCACGAAGAGTCCTTTTCAGCGTTCCAGCAATAATGTCTGTGAAGCGACCCTGATCGAGTATGACCGGCCTTTATCGCCGGTCTTGTTTGATCAGACCGCGGAAATGGGGACGACGGGCCATATCAATGCAACGTCTTCAGCCCGCACCAGAAGCTAAGCATCAGGGCCATCAGGGCCTAAGCAACAGAGCTTAAGTCAGAGAACCTAGGCACCAGCATGTAAGCTCCCGTCTTTATTTACGCACTCATCTTCAGGCACAAACTGTCCGGCCTGGCCCAGAGGGCAGTCTAGGTCAGCGGCTGCGCTGTCGCTTGCGGATTTCGGCCTCCCGTTCCGGGTCGACCCACCAGGCAGACAGGTCCAGATTGTACTCTGGAAACGGCTGGGGATAGTCGAACATATCCCACAGCGCGATGCGCGTCTTGTCGAGATACCACTGAGGCACCACATAGAATCCATGGCGCAGTACGCGGTCCAGGGCGCGGGCGGCGGTATTCAGCTCTTCGCGGCTGTCGGCGCG
Source organism: Onishia taeanensis (assembly GCF_003268885.1). Classification (GTDB taxonomy): domain Bacteria; phylum Pseudomonadota; class Gammaproteobacteria; order Pseudomonadales; family Halomonadaceae; genus Onishia; species Onishia taeanensis_A. Next base: position 58,787 of record NZ_QLSX01000015.1, on the reverse strand, counting down.
AATCAGTGTCTCGACCAGCGAATCAATGGCCGGGTTTTCCAGGCCGATGAGGTTGCGACTCTGGGGCTTGTTAGCATAGGCACTGGTCCAGTATTCACGCTGCTCGTTGCCGGGATTGTTCGACTGCGGGAAGCTGCCGACAATCATGTCGTAATCGAAGTTACGCAGGCGGTTCAGGTACTGGTTGACGTCGACGATGCGGATGTCGCCTTGCACTCCTAGCCGGGCCAGGTTGCGCAGCAGTGGTTGGACGACCCGTTCGAACTGGGTGTCGTAGAGGAGCACTTCTAGGCTCAGCGGCTCGCCGGTTTCCACCTGCGTCATCACCCCTTCACGCACTACATAGCCGGCCTCGTTGAGCAGCTCCAGGGCCTTGGCCAGGCGCGGGCGCAGCTTTTCAGGTTCTTCAAGCGGCAGCGGGGTCTCGAAAACTGATGCGGGCAGTTGATCCCTGAGGGGCTCAAGAAGCGCGAGCTCGTCCTCGGAGGGCAGACCGCTGGCCGCCATGGGCGAGTTCTCGAAGAAGCTTTCGGTGCGCTCATAGGCACCATAGAACAGATTGTCGTTGAGCCAGGAGAAGTCGAAGGCCAGATTGATGGCCTCTCGGACCCGGGGATCCTTGAAGGTTTCACGGCGCAGGTTCATCACATAGGCCTGCATGCCCGAGGGTTGGCCATCGTGTATGTTCAGCTGCTTGACGAGGCCGTTCTCGGCAGCCGGGAAGTCATAGGCGGTGGCCCACTGGCGAGCACTGGACTCGATGCGCATGTCCAGGTTGCCGGCCTTGAAGGCCTCTAGGGCAACGGTCTGATCCCGATAATAGTCATAGACCAGCTCGTCGATATTGTGACGACCCTGGTTCACAGACAGGTCCTTGCCCCAATAGTCCTCGACTCGCTCATAGACAATGCGTCGGCCCGGCTGTACCTCGCTGATTCGATATGGCCCCGAGCCCAGCAGCGGGTCCAGCGTGGTGGCGGTGAAGTCGCGATCGGCCCAGTAATGTTCGGGCAGGATCGGCAGTTGACCAATGATCAACGGCAGTTCGCGGGAATTATTGGGCGCGAACTCGAAGCGCACGGTGTCGCCATCCAGCGCTCGCACCTTGGTCACGTCTTCGTAGTAGCCCGCATAGAAGGGCTGGCCCTTCTCAGTCAGCGTCTCGAAACTGAACACCACGTCGCTGGCCTCGACCGGCTCGCCGTCATGAAAGCGCGCTTCGGGGCGCAGGTCGAACTCGATCCAGCGGCGCTGTGGGTCAAGACGGATGCCCTCGGCCAGCAGCCCATAGCTCGAGAAGGTCTCGTTGGGGTTGCTCTCGAGCAGGGTGTCATAGATCTGGTTCAGGCCGGCGGCGGGCGTTCCTCGCACGATGAAGGGATTGGTGGAGTCGAAGCTGCCGCCGATCGCGGCCCGCAACAGGCTGCCCCCCTTGGGTGCCTCGGGATTGACGTAGGAAAAATGGCTGAAATCCGCGGGCAGGGCGGGCTCCCCATAAAGCGCCAGGCCATGCACGGTAGCTACCTTGGGCGATGCCAGTGCGACGGCGGGAAGGACCAGGCCAGCCATGGCGATCCAGGGGGCCGTGAAGCGGCAGCGAGATGATCGGGTGCGAGGGGGAAGAGCAGCAGTGGTCATCGGTGACGTCCTTGAATCCGGTCAGGCGGCTCACCTCTGATGACGTGAGCCCAGCCGCTAAAGTGTCAGCCGGCGCGCTACTTGTAAACTCTATTGAGTCCCACCACGCCCCTTGCCCCAGGGGGCGAGGGGCCGGTCAGCCGAAGAGGCTTTTCCGGTGTGGCCTCATCAGCACTCAGGCCATGTCTAGCTGGGGATCAGCCAACGCCTAGTTGGAGGCAAGAATCGTCTGATTGGGAATGTAAAGCGTCTGACCGGCGCGGATCATGTCACCATTGAGGCCGTTGCGTTGGCGAAGGGACGCCAGGCTGACGTTGTGCTGGTCGGCGATGACCGAAAGATTGTCGCCACGGCGAACCACATAGCGGACGGTGCCGGTGGAAACGCCATCCAGGTTGGCCAGCAGGGTATCCTTGGCGTCAGCAGGTACTACCAGCTCAGGCGTGTAAGCTGGATCAACGAAGCCATCCAGGTGGCCCGGGTTGAGCGATTTCAGGCGGCGCACGCTGACGTCGGCCATCTTCGCGAGGCGCTCGAGACTCAGCGGCACGTCGACCTCGACCGCGGCGACGGTAGGCCTATTGTTGATGGTCGGCAGAGACAGCGCATAGCGGTCGGGATCATTGATGATCGCCGAGATCGCCAGCAATTTGGGCACATAGTTCATGGTTTCGCCGGGCAGGCGAAGATGCCAATAGTCGGTCGGCTCGCCCCGGCTCGCTGCGTCACGGCGGGCTCGATTGACCGTGCCAGCACCCGCATTGTAAGCCGCCAACGAGAGTTCCATATCGCCCTCATACCACTGTGCGGCCTGCCCTTCGAGGTAGTCCAGCGCCGCTTCGGTGGCGGCGACCACGTCCAGGCGGCCGTCATAGCCGCGGGTGCGGGTCAGCCCGAGGGCGTCACCCGTACGCGGCATGAACTGCCAAAGGCCGGATGCGCCCCGATGGCTGCGTGCCTTGGGATCGTAGGCACTCTCGATGAAGGGCAGGAGCGCGATCTCGCCGGGCAGACCACGAGCTTCCACTCGACTGGTGATCCAGTGCATCCACGGCCGCGAGCGTTCGATGATGTCGGCGATGCTTTCGGGATGTTGCTGATAATGATCGATCCACTCCTGTACGCGGGGATGATCGATCTGATCCTGCCAGGCAAAGCGCTGGCGCAGTACTTCCCAGAATCCCGGTGGCTCGAGGAGCAGGGCATCCCAGAACGTCTTGTTCGTCTGGTCGATAACCTGAAGGCCCTGGCGTTCTCCGCTGGCTGCCTGGCCTGGGTGAAAAGTGCTGGCTTTGGCGGTTACGGCAGCCAGCGTCATGCTGCTGATGAAAAGCGTACCGGCCAGGCAAATGGCCCGGCGCCGCGCAGTGATATAGGTTGACATAGAAGTAGGGGTCCTCGAGGGCGCTAGAGTGCTGCGTCCAGGGGCAATGGAATCAGGATCGGGATGACTTAAAAGGCATCCTTCCAGGCGCGCAACGTGGTAAAGGTGGCGAGGGGGGTGTCGGCATCACCTTGTGAGCCGGCAGCCCGCTGAACGCCGGGCTGATCGCTGCGCAGGAAGGGGTTGATCTGCAGTTCGCGGGCCATGTTGCTGGGAAGCGTCGGGCGCTCCAGCTCACGGGCGCGTTGACAGTCGCGCTGATAGGCATCCAGCAGCGTATTATCTGGATCGGCCGCCTTGGCAAAACGCAGGTTGGCCAGCGTGTATTCGTGAGCAGCGAACACCAAGGTGTCGCCGGGCAGGGCGACTAGGCGAGACAGCGAGGCATGCATCTGCTCTGCCGTGCCCTCGAATAGTCGGCCACAGCCCCCTGAGAACAGCGTGTCACCACAGAACAGCAGCGGTGGCACACCGGCTGCGAAGAAGGCGATATGATCAAGGGTGTGGCCAGGTACCGCTATCACTTCGAAGCGGCGGCCCATCACCAAGCATTCGTCGCCGTCGCCCAAGCGCTCGTCGATGCCGTCGATGCGCGGGTTGTCCGGGCCGATCACGCGGGGGTGATAGCGCTCGATCAGCTCGGGAAGTCCGCCGGTGTGGTCATGGTGATGATGGGTAATAAGGATTGAGGCAAGCGTCAAACCCTCGCGCTCAAGGATCTCGATGACCGGCGCAGCATCGCCCGGGTCGACAACCGTCACCTTGTCGCTGGTGTCCTGGCGAAGGAGCCAGATGTAGTTGTCGTTGAAGGCCGGGATCGGTGTCACGCTCAGCATGGGGTAGTGTCCTCGGTTATGGCTGCGTCATGTCGGGCGGCGCCTGCTGCTATATTGCTTTCAGCAGTTGCGAACGGGTGGCCAGACGAGCATGGTGACGCTAGGTGACGTCTTTATGCATTAGCTGTCCCTGCAGTACTATCTCAGTACCATCTGCCTCAGTACCATCTGCTCGCGCCATCATCCTGATTGAGCCATGACGCTGTCGGCATGGCGATTCTGCCTTGAATCCTGACAGTACCCAGTACTTTAGAGAGCGATGTCTGGTGGCGGCGGCAATCGAACCGGTTCTTGGTGTCAAAAGGACCCTGTGCAATACAGAGGCCGTTCGAGACAGACAGTACGTTCAAAAGGAACGAACTTGCCAGTCTGCCGCCACTCCATGGCAGGCCACTCTGGATAAAGGCTAGGTGGCCGACGTCAAAAATAGTCGCTACTTTGGAGGCTTCGGCATAGCGTGTCAAATTCACCAGATCCGATATTGCTGGCACAAATGGTACGAGACGCCCGCCGCTACTGGTCCACTGAGGATGGTCGCGCGCACTGGGCCGCCGAGCGCGCCTGCCTGGGACCGGTGTGCGAGCGGCTGTTTGGTGCCCATAGCCTCGAGCTTGGCATGGCGCCCCGTCTTACCGACATGTGCCCGATCAATCATGCCATGCAGTGGTCGCCGACCCGAGAACTGGCCGAACACCCCTCTACGCTGGTTTGCACGCCCAACCAGCTCCCCTTGCCGGATGAATCCCTGTCGCTGGTGGTGATTCACCATCTGCTTGAAGTGGTCGATCAGCCCCATCATGTCCTGCAGGAAGCGGCCAGGGTCACGGCGGATGATGGCCGTTTGCTCATCTTTGGCTGGAGCCCCCAGGGAGTCTCCGGTTGGAGTCGTCTACTGCCGAAAAGGCGCCGACGGTTGCCGTGGTGCGGACACTGGCGCACCCCGGGCCGGCTGAAGGACTGGCTGGCATTTGTCGATTTCGAGATCGAGCGGGTAGACTACTGCGGTTTTCACTGGCCTGGCGGTGCACCCCGCAATGCCGGTCTCGAGGCCCTGGGGCGGCGCTACAATCTGCCGCTCGGGGATACGTTCATGATACGTGCCCGGCGGCGTTCGCAGCTGGCAACGGTTCAGCGGCCACGCCTGACACTCGGCTCTTCGCTGGGAGCCGCCGGCATGGGGCGCGCCACCGGCCTGGCACGACAACCCGATAGGATGACCGAGGGTGACTGACACCGCACTGCCCCGCGTAACGATTTATACCGATGGAGCCTGTCGTGGCAATCCTGGCCCGGGAGGGTGGGGAGCTCTCATGAAAAGCGGTGATCACGAGAAACGCCTCAAGGGGTTTGAAGCCAGAACCACCAATAACCGCATGGAGCTGATGGCGGCGATCATGGCGCTGCGCGAGCTCAAGCGAGAATGCCAGGTGGAACTGTGGACCGACTCACAATACCTGCGCAAAGGCATCACCGAGTGGATCCACGGCTGGCAAAAGAAGGGCTGGAAAACGGCCTCTCGTCAGCCGGTGAAAAACGCCGAACTATGGAAAGAACTGCTGGCCGAGACTCACCGTCACCGCATCGAGTGGCACTGGGTCAAGGGGCATAGCGGCCACCCTGGCAATGAAGCGGCCGATGCCCTGGCCAATGAGGCCATTGACGAACACCAGGCGTCGCGCGCCTGAAGTCCGTTCTCCCTCATGCGGCGGCTGCAACGCCTTTGGCCTACATCGCTCTTCAGCACCGTTCAGCATTAGCGTCGTTCAGCACTCTTTAGAACGACGACAGTCTTTAGAACCGACTGCGCTTCATGCCGGCGCGGTTATCAGCGTCCGCCGCGACCCAGAAAGCCCGTTCCTAGAAAGAGAGACACCATGCGTCAGATCATTCTTGATACCGAGACCACTGGCATCGACCCTCGTGATGGACATCGCCTGATCGAGATCGGGGGGGTGGAGATGATCAACCGGCGCCTGACCGGGCGGACCTATCATCAGTTCATCAACCCGCAGCGGGCGATCGAAGAAGAAGCGATCGGGATTCACGGCATTACCAATGAGCGGGTAGCCGACGAACCGGTCTTTGCGGCCATCGCCGATGAATTCTGGGCTTTCATCGAAGGTGCCGAACTGGTCATTCACAATGCGCCCTTCGATGTTGGCTTCATCGATAATGAGCTTTCGCTGCTCAACGCCAAGCGCAGCGTGACCCTCGGGCCCGTCGCCGAGCATTGCCGGATCCTCGACACCCTGGTCATGGCGCGCAAGATGCACCCGGGGCAGCGCAATAGCCTCGATGCCTTGTGCAAGCGCTACCAGATCGAAAACGGCCACCGAGTGCTGCACGGCGCCTTGCTGGACGCTGAGATCCTGGCCGATGTCTATCTGCACATGACCGGTGGGCAAACGGCGCTGACCCTCGATGCGCAGTCCAGCAATGAGCAAGAAAACTCCCAGCAAAGCAGCGGCATCCGGCGCCTGGACGAACAGCGGCCTCGCCTTGCGGTCGTAGCGCCCAACGACGCCGAGTTGGCGGCGCATCATGCCAAGCTGGCGGGCATTCGCGAGGCATCAGGAGAGTGTGCCTGGGACAGTTTGCCCGGATGGTCGCCGGCACCTGGCTCTGCCGAAGGCGAGGCGCACTGATGTTTCAACGTATTCTCCCCAAGGGGGCGACGTCCGGATGGACGCTTCACCTACATCGCGGCCGAATTGCCCCCGGGGTTGATGGCACCCCCCTTCAGGGTCCCGGCCCCTGGTCCTCCGAGGCCTTGCCTCTGGGCTACTGGCGCGATGAGCCGGTCGCGCTGGTATTCGATGATGACAATCCTCAGGCCGCCGAAGACTGGCCTGATGGCCGTGCCTGGCTGGCGAACATGCCTCACGCCTATTTTCCGCTGCTGTCGACCGCGTTGCAGGTCGCCAGCTGGTGGCAGAATCACCGCTTCTGCGGCCGCTGTGGGAGCCGTGCGCGGCATGTTGCCTGGGAGTTCGCGATGCATTGTGATGCCTGCGGGCACCGCAACTATCCCCGCATCTCCCCCTGCATCATCACGCTGGTGACCCACGGTGACGCCATGTTGCTGGGACGCAGTCCGCGTTTTCCGGTGGGGCGTTATTCAACCCTTGCGGGGTTTATCGAACCGGGGGAGTCGGCAGAAGAGGCCGTACGGCGCGAGGTCTTTGAAGAGGTGGGGGTCTCGGTCGGGCGGACCAGCTATTTCCGCAGCCAGGCCTGGCCGTTCCCGCACTCGCTGATGCTAGGGTACTTCGCCGAAGCGGCGAGCCGTGATATTCGCATCGATGATCGGGAAATCGCCGATGCTGCATGGTTCTTGCCGGAGAATCTGCCCGAACTGCCGCCCACATTTTCCATCTCCCGGCAGTTGATCGACACACATCTCAAATCTGTCTCTGCCCGCGGTCAATGAGACAGTCAGGGTAGGGTAGTGTGTTGCAGACACGCGTTTGCCAAGAGTGCTTCGCAGGCAGGTCTGTGCGGCTAGGGCGTTGCGGATAGGGCGTTGCGGATAGGGCGTTGCGGATAGGGCTTTGTGGATAGGGCTGTGAGAGTAGCTCGTCGACAATCCTACGGACGTTGCCATCGGCAAAGGCTAGCGGATGGCAACCCGTCGAGCCGGCTTAACGGCTGGGGAACAGGCTATTCAGGCGCGTGGCCAGCATGATGTTGCCGGTGGCTTTGAGCTGGCCGCTCATGAAGGCGCTCATGCCACTAATATCACCGCTCATCACGCCCTTAAGTGTGTCGCTGGACATCGTCAGCGTCACTGACGGGTCTTCGTGCTCGCCTTCTAGGATATCCAGACTGCCATCCTTGACCACCAGATAGTAGTTGCCCTTGTCGCTGAAATGGAACTGGAATACATCGTCCATGCCTTGTGCCGCCTGAGGGTCGAAGCGTGTCTGGAGTTTCTCGAGTACATTGTCGGTCATGACGAATCCTGTTTATGACGAGTTCAGCTGTGACGAGTTCAGCGATGAAAACGGTATTGGCACGGACGACTACTATAGTGGTTGAGGCTATTTAAAACGAGCGTTCTGATCAAGACTTTATATGTCAACCTGATGAAAAGCTTTCCCGTTTGCCGGCAGAATGATGGAATCAACTGACTGATAAGACGCGTACTCAAGGAGATCGCAGTGAACGAATGGATACAGGACTACGCCCTGTTCTTTGCTCAGGTCCTGACATTGCTGGCGATGCTGGCGGCCATCATGGTCATGGTAAGTAAAGGTCGTGGTCAGGGGGAAGCGGGCTCACAACTGCGCGTCGAAGAGCTCAACCTTCGTCAGCGCAAGCGGGTACGGCGCCTGAAAATGGCGGTGACCGAGCCACAGGGCCGCAAGCGGCTGCTCAAGGGCTTTCGTCGCGACGATAAGCATTCGCGCAAGAAAAACGGCGAAGAATCCCCCTGCGGCAATGTCTGGGTACTCGACTTCCACGGTGATCTGAAGGCCTCGGGGACGGTGCGTCTTGCCGAGGAAATTTCCGCCTTGCTGGACGTCGTTGCTGAGGGCGATGAAGTGGTGTTGCGCCTCGAGTCTGCGGGAGGCCTGGTGCATGCCTATGGTCTCGCTGCCGCGCAGCTGGATCGTTTGCGTGATGCGGGCGTCCTGACTCGGATCTGCGTCGACAAGGTGGCCGCTAGCGGCGGCTACATGATGGCCTGCTGCGCAGACCGGTTGCAGGTCGCCCCCTTCGCGGTGCTGGGCTCGATTGGGGTAGTGGCGCAGGTACCCAATGTGCATCGTCTGCTCAAACGCCATGATGTCGATGTCGAAGTGCTGACCGCCGGCCGCTACAAGCGCACGCTGACGGTGCTGGGCGAGAATACCGAAGAGGGTCGAGACAAGTTTCTTGCCGATATCGAACATACCCATGAGCTGTTCAAGCGCCATATCGCCGAACGGCGTCCGTCAATGGATATCGAGCAGCTGGCGACCGGTGAGATATGGTATGGCCGAGAGGCCGTCGACAAAGGGTTGGCCGATGAGGTCATGACCAGCGATGCGTACCTGCTGGCTCGTATGCAGGACGCACGGGTACTTTCGGTGCGACTGGAAGCGCAGAAGAGGCTTCCCGAGCGCCTGGGGCTGTCACTCTCGGCGGGCGTGGAGCGCGGTGTCACAAGGCTGCTGGAGGCCGTTGACGCCAGCCGATGGCTCAAGCGCTAGGGCGATGACCTGGGACAGGTGAGCTTGGGCTGGCCTCTCGCACGCACTGGCCAAGTAGCCGCGCCGAGCATATGACCGATGCTGCAAAAGAAAACGCCTCGAGGCTTGGCTCGGGGCGTTTTGCGTTCAACGACAGCTGTGCTTGGTGCTTCAGGCAGGGTTGCCCAGGTAAAGGCGGCTGATGGCGTCGATGATGACCCTCGCCTGGTTGCCCTTTAACGAGTAATAGATGGTCTGTGACGCGCGTCTCGTGGTGACCATGCCTTCGCGGCGAAGAATCGCCAGATGCTGAGAAAGCGCCGATTGACTGAGGCTCAAGCGGGCGTTGAGCTCGGAAACAGAGAGCTCGGCCCCGTCGAGCAGGCAGAGAATGCGAAGCCGGTTCTCGTTTGCCATGGCCTTGAGCAACGAAGTCGCCGCGCTCAAGACGGTGTCGCCGGCTTCGAGCAGTTGAATGGCGGGTTGTCGCGAGCTCATGAAGTGACCTCCTGGCTGTGCGGTCCGTGCGCCTGACGGATCGTCAGCGGCGCATGCAGAACACGCAGGTTAGGGTAATGCCGAAAGATCACCTTCCCTGGCTGTTGGACGGCACCAAGCGTGTCGTTCATCACGATGCTCGTCGGTCAATAACGATGCTGCCTACTGGGCAATCGGACGGATTTTGTCGCTTCATTAAGCGAATCATCAATATGGGTTTAGTAAAGTTTTATTAACACTGCAAGCATGAATCCCTTAAGGCCAACGCAGTATCAACGTCTACAAGCGGGGCGGCATGCACCAATGACAGCCACCGATACCTTGACCGTTGTCAACAATTTTGGCGTAAAGGCGAATGGTTAGCCCATTGTCGCAGAGAAAATCGTGGCAAAACCTCTAGAGTGTCAACAATCGGTTCGCACAGAGGCCGCATGTGGCTACTTCTCTGTGTACACCCAGGATGCTCATTTCCATTTAAGGTACTGCCATGAGCCGCTATCAAGACACCTATCGTCATGCCATCGATCGCCCCGAGTCTTTTTGGGCAGAACAGTCCCATCGCATTCCCTGGATCACCCCGCCCAAGACGATTCTCGACTATGACGAGCATGGCCATGCGCGCTGGTTCGTGGATGGCGAGATGAACACCTGCCATGCCGCCCTGGATTATCATGTCGAGCAGGGCCGTGGGCAGCAGGCTGCTGTGCTGTGGGATTCTCCCGTCACCGGGCAGCGTAGACGTCTTAGCTATCGTGAAATGCGTGATGAGGTGGCAGTGTTTGCCGGTGCGCTGGCCGGGTTAGGAGTCAGCAAAGGCGATCGTGTGGTGATTTACATGCCCATGGTCCCCGAAGCCCTCGTAGCCATGTATGCCTGCGCTCGGCTGGGGGCCATCCATTCGGTGGTGTTTGGCGGTTTCGCCCCTCACGAACTTGCCCTGCGCATCGACGATGCTGAGCCCAAGGTGGTAATAGCCGCCTCCTGCGGCATTGAGATCGACCGGGTCATTCCCTATAAGCCAATGCTTGATGAAGCGCTGGCGCAGAGCCAGCACCAGCCTGAGGCCTGCGTCATTCTGCAGCGCGATCAGGCCATTGCAAAGCTGGGGGCTCGAGACCATGACTGGGCGTCTCTGGTTGCTCAGGCAGAGCCGGCTCCTTGCGTGCCGGTCAAGGCGACCGACCCGTTGTATATACTTTACACATCTGGCACTACCGGCAAGCCCAAAGGCGTGGTGCGTGATAATGGCGGCCACGCCGTGGCCCTTCACTATTCAATGGACGTCATCTACGACATGGCGCCTGGTGAAGTGTTCTTTTCGGCCTCTGACGTTGGCTGGGTGGTGGGGCATTCCTACATCGTCTATGCGCCACTGCTGCGTGGCTGCACCACCCTTGTCTATGAAGGCAAGCCGGTGCGAACGCCCGATGCCGGCGCCTTTTGGCGCTTGATCGCCGAATACGGCGTGAAGACGTTCTTTACCGCACCTACGGCCTTTCGTGCCATCAAGAAAGAAGACCCGGACGGCAAGTGGCTAGAGAAATACGACATTTCCTGCCTCAAGTCGCTGTTCCTGGCCGGTGAGCGGCTCGACCCGCCGACGTACTATTGGCTGAATGATCTGTTGAAGATTCCCGTGATCGACCACTGGTGGCAGACCGAGACCGGCTGGCCGATTGTCGCCAATCTTCAGGGGCTGGCCCCCATGCCTAGCAAGGCAGGCTCGGCGACCTTCCCTGTACCCGGCTTCAATGTGCAGGTGCTGGGGCGCGATGGCGACCCGGTCGCGGCGGGACAAGAAGGCAGCGTGGTGATTCGTGAGCCAATGCCGCCCGGCTGCCTGGTGGGCATATGGGGCGACCCGGTGCGCTTTCAGCATGCCTATATGTCGGCCTTCCCGGGCGCTTATCTGACCGGTGATGGCGGCCACTTCGACGATGAAGGGTACCTGTTCATCATGGGGCGCACCGATGACGTCATTAACGTGGCCGGGCATAGGCTTTCCACCGGCGAGATGGAAGAAGTGCTTGGGGGTCACCCGGCGGTGGCCGAGTGCGCGGTGATCGGCATTCACGATGCGCTCAAGGGGCAGGTGCCGGTAGGCCTCGTCATTCCCAAGGACGGTTTCGACGGCGATGAGCCGGCCCTCGAGGAGGCGTTGATTGCGCTGGTGCGCGAGCGAATCGGCGCCATTGCCAGCCTCAAGCAGGTGTTGGTGGTCAATCGTCTGCCCAAGACCCGTTCGGGCAAGATCCTGCGCAAGCTGCTGCGCACCATCGCCGATGGTAAGGAATTCTCGATTCCCTCTACCATCGATGATCCGACCAGCCTGCAGGAAGTGCATGACTTGATGTGCGACCGTGACCTGGGGCTGGCCGCGCAGGCCAAGCCACGGGACTAATAGCCTTGGAAGACACCGGGTCTCAAGCGAGCCATGGGTGCATGGCGCTGCCTAATCGCCAGTAGGGGCGGTGAGCGCCGCCACGCACCCAAGGCCTGCAAAGCAAAAAGGCCGCCCTCTAGAGAGGGCGGCCTTTTTTATGGCATGTCGGCAGATGGGGTAGCTTTTAAATATCCAACAGGCTTGTGTCAGGCCGTCGCCTGGCTCTGTCGGCTATTCAGTTGGCGCTGGTGTTGCCAGGCCACGGCAAGTGAAAGGGTAGCCAGTGTCACGATCAGGGCCAGGAGGTTTGTGCCGCCAAGGCCAAGCGTCAGATAGCCGGCGAGGGTGGACAACGCCCCCAGGCCGGCATAGGGCAGCTGGGTGAGTACATGATCGATGTGATGGCAGGCAGCGCCGGTGGAGGACAGGATGGTGGTGTCGGAAATCGGTGAGCAGTGATCGCCGAAAACGGCGCCGGCCAGCACCGCCCCCATCATCGGCAGCAGCATGGCGAGATCCGTGGCGGCGGCCATGTCGCCGGCGATGGGCAGCATGATGCCAAAGGTGCCCCAACTGGTGCCGGTGGCGAACGCCATGATGCCAGCGAGCACGAACAGCAGCATTGGCAACCATTGGGCGGCAAGGACACCTTCGACGAGGCTTGCCAGGTAAGCGCCCGTGCCCAGATCCGAGATGATGCCGGTCAACAGCCAGGCCAGTACCAGGGTGTACACCGCCGGCAACATGCTGTGAATGCCGTGCAGCAGGGCCAATCCCGTGCGACGGCGCACCGACGAGCGAGGCCACAACATGGCGAGGGTGGCGAGCAGCGCCACGGCGCCGCCGACCAGCAGCGATCGAGCGACGTCGGTCTGCTCGAAGGCGCCAAGCAGGCTGAAGGTGAGGCCATCGGCATCGAGTGCCGCCGCCCCGGTGTAGAAGATCATCGCCACGGTGGCCGCTACCAGAATCAGGATCGGCAGCAGCAGGTCACGGGTGCGGCCGCCTTGCGCCTCTTCGATGGTCAGGTTGCCGGGCGGCTCGCCGCGCGAGGCGTCGAACACCTGGCCTTGGCGGGCCATGTCGGAATGGCGGCGCATGGCGCCGATATCCAGATCCAGCCAGGCGCTGAGCAGGACCAGCACCAAGGCGCTGATGGCATAGAAATTCAGCGCTGATATTTCCAGAAAGGCCTGCAGCGCCGTGATATCGGTGACTGCATGGGCGGTGAGTACACCGCCGACCAGGCTGATGATGTAGGCGCCCCAGCTGGAGATCGGGGTGATCACGCAAACCGGCGCAGCAGTGGAATCGATCAGGTAGGCCAGCTTGGCGCGGGAGATACCCTGGCGGTCGGTCAGCGGGCGACTGATGTTGCCCACTGCCAGGCTATTGAAGTAGTCATCAATGAAAATGACCGCTCCCAGCACGACCGTGGTGACCTGAGCGCCACGGCGAGTTCTGACGTGTTCACGTGCCCATTCACCGAAGGCTCTGGTGCCGCCGGACAGGGTGACCAGTGCCACCATGGCGCCCAGCAGCAGCAGGAAAGCAAGGATGGAAAGGTTCCAGATGTTGGCGTTACCTAGGCCGGTGGCATCGCTCTCGGGCAATGTCCAGAACACGCCGATCAGCCGTCTGGCAAGGCTTTCAAGGGTCGCCAGCGGCTGGAAGTCATTGAGCAGCAGGTCGCCGACCAGGCTGCCCATCGTCAGCGAGAGCAGTACGCGACGGGTGATCACTGCCATGCCGATGGCGACCAGCGGTGCCAGCAAGGACAGATACGAGGTGGCGTGTGAGGTCAGTTCCATGATGATTGATATCGTGTCGGGCGCAGGGCGCGATTTTTTATAGAAGAGAATGATACAGCGGCACTGGGGCGCGGATTATGCCCGAGTGGCGGGGTGGGAGAAAGACACGAAAGGTAGCCACAGTAAAAAATAGGGCGGATACGTGAAAGCCTGGCGGATGGGCGACAAGAAACCTCGTTTCATGGAGATACTTGCGCATAAATCCATTCTATGAAGAATGGCGGGCACCAACACGACACAGGGTGCCCAGCGTTACCATGGATGTTTCATTCTCTGATCTCTTTACCCAACTGGTCAGCGCCGGCAACGGCCTGATCTGGGGCAGCGTGCTGATCTATCTACTGATCGGTGCCGGTCTGCTATTCACCATCATGACCGGCGGCGTTCAGTTCCGTTATTTCGGTCACATGTTCAAGCTGCTCAGGCGCTCTCGTGAAGGCGGCGAAGGCATCTCTTCCTTCCAGGCCCTGTCGACCAGCCTGGCTGCGCGGGTGGGTACTGGCAACCTGGCCGGTGTGGCGGTCGCGATCTACTTCGGTGGTCCCGGCGCTGTCTTCTGGATGTGGATGACGGCCATCGTCGGCATGTCGACCAGTTTCGTCGAGTCGACCCTGGCACAGGCCTATAAGGTCAATCACGGTGACCAGACGTTTCGCGGTGGTCCGGCCTACTATATTGAGCGTGGGCTCGGCTCCCGCTGGCTGGCTACGGCATTCTCGGTGTGCCTGATCATCGCTTTCGGCCTTGCCTTCAACAGTGTGCAGGCCAACTCCATTGCACTTGCCATGGAGCAGGCCTTTGAAGTGCCGACCTGGATTGTGGGTGTGGCCCTGGTGGTGGTCGTCACGCCGATCATTTTCGGTGGACTGAAATCGATCGCCAAGGTTGCCGAGCTGATCGTGCCGCTGATGGCGGTGCTGTATCTCGCTCTGGCCCTGGTCGTGGTGGCAATGAATGCGTCCGAACTGCCGGGTGCGATCATGACCATCCTGCGCAGTGCCTTTGGCATCGAGCAAGCCGCTGGTGGCGCGGTGGGCTATGCCGTGGCACAGGCCATGATGCAGGGCATCAAGCGCGGCCTGTTCTCCAACGAAGCCGGTATGGGCTCGGCGCCCAATGCCGCTGCGACCGCCAGCACGACACCGAACCATCCGGCGGCCCAGGGCTTCATCCAGATGCTTGGGGTCTTCCTCGACACTCTGGTGATCTGCACCGCGACGGCGGCGATCATCATCATCTCCGGCCCGATGATGGACAGCGGTGATTCACCCAACGGCATTCAGCTCACTCAGATGGCGCTGTCTTCTCACGTGGGCGATTGGGGTGGCATGTTCATCGCTGTGGCCATCCTGCTGTTCGCCTTCACCTCGGTGATTGCCAATTACTCCTATGGCGAGAGCAATATCGAGTATCTGGCCGGTCCGCGCCGCGCACGTACTGCGGTATTTATTTACCGCCTGGCGGTGTTGGCAATGGTGATGATCGGCTCGGTGAGTAGCCTGAAGGCCATCTGGGGCTTCGCCGACCTGTCGATGGGCATGATGGCGCTGATCAACCTGGTGGCGATTCTGCTGTTGTCGCCGCTGGCCGTGGCGCTGTTCAAGGATTACGACCGCCAGATGCGCGCCGGCGTGGAGCCGGTCTTTGATCCGCGCCGCTTCCCCAAGCTTGCCGGCAAGGTTGATCCCAAGGCTTGGCCCGAGCGCGATGCCTCGGCCACATCCGAGAGCAACCAGCCCGCTCAGGCGCGCTAAGCGCGTTTCACCCCTTCGGGTGAGCGGGTATACTGATCTGCACGAAGGGCGCCACGGCTTATGCCGTGGCGCCCTGTGTTTCGAGGGTTCCCTCACCCCTCCGTTTTCCAAAAAGGTGACCGATGTTCACGTTGACCCCCGCCCAAGCCAGCCGCTGCATGGCCATTCTGGTGGCATTTCATATTACGGTGGTTGCCGCCAGCAACTATCTCGTTCAACTGCCTTTCACGCTGTTTGGTTTCCATACCACCTGGGGCGCGTTCAGCTTCCCGTTCATTTTTCTTGCCACTGATCTGACGGTGCGACTCTTTGGCAAGGGGCCGGCGCGAATGATCATTGCCCGGGTGATGCTACCGGCGCTGCTGGTGTCTTACGGCGTGTCGGTGATCTTCCCTCAGGGCAGTTTTGCTGGATTCGGGGCTCTGACGGAGTGGAACCTGTTCGTGGGGCGCATTGCCCTGGCGAGTTTCATGGCCTATGTGTTGGGCCAGTTGATGGATATTCAGGTCTTCGACCGGTTGCGGCGCCTGCGTGCCTGGTGGGTCGCACCGGCGGTGTCGACGCTGTTTGGCAATCTGGCGGACACCTTCGCCTTTTTCTCGATCGCCTTCCACGAAAGCCCGGATGCCTTCATGGCCGAAAACTGGCCGGAAATTGCCTGGGTCGATTACAGCATCAAGCTCGGCATCAGCCTGCTGTTGTTCCTGCCGCTTTACGGTCTGCTGCTTGGCTGGCTGAGTCGCCGTCTGGTGGCCTGGACGGGGCAACGCGATCGCGATCCGGCAATGGCCAGGTGACGCCTGGGACGGTTACCGGCTTTGCTTTATGTCTTTCACGGGCTTTCACTGACGTTCACCGTCCCTCATCGATAGAGGAGATCTCATGACAGCGGAATTGCATACCCTCGACAGCGGCGGAGAAGGCACGCCGCTGGTGGTCATTCATGGCCTGCTGGGCAGCGCCGACAACTGGCGTTCTCACGTCAAACAGTGGGAGCGTCGCCACCGAGTGGTGGCGCTGGACCTGCGAAATCACGGACGATCGCCGCATCTGGAAGGCATGGCCTACCAGGCCATGGCCGAGGATGTGCTGGCGGCGCTGGACCGCCTGGAGATCGCACGCTGTCATCTGTTGGGGCACTCGATGGGTGGCAAGGTTGCCATGAGCCTGGCGCGCCTGGCGCCTGAGCGCGTTGCCTCGCTGATCATCGCCGATATCGCCCCGGTCACCTACGACCACGGTCACGATGAGATCTTCAAGGCATTGCGCCATGTCGAGGCAAGCGACCCGGCCAACCGCCGTGAGGTCGACGCCTTGATGGCCGAGTACATCGACGAAAAAGCGATTCGCATGTTTCTGGCGACCAACCTGGAGCGTGATGAGGCGGGCGGCATGCGCTGGCGGATCGGGCTCGATCAGATCGAGGCGGGGTATGAAGACATTCGTGGCGAGCCGGCCGGGCAGGGCGCCTTCGAAGGCCCGAGCCTGCTGCTGCGCGGCGGACGTTCGAATTACGTGACCGATGACCTGGTGCCGGCGGTTAAAGAGGTATTGCCGTCAGCGCAGATTGCGACCCTGGATGCCGGTCACTGGCTGCATGCCGAGCAACCCACGGCCTTCCAGCGGTCCGTGAGCGAGTTTATCGAGTCGCTCGATTAGTCCTCTCGCGGCTGAGGGGCATCGTCGCTGTCCAGCCGGTGAATTGTCAGCGATGCATCGGCTTTGTCCCCATCCCTGTGTTTACCCAGGGCGCGGCTGAGGATCTTGTAGGTGTCGATATCGAAGGCAACCGGCTGGTCGTCGAGTGCCGCCAGAGACGCTTCATCCAGGGTTTCGACGCTGCCCAGATAGCACCAATGATCGACCAGGTGCCAAGCCAGCGTGCCCTCGGCATTGGCAGCGGTACCCTCGCCGATGGCGACTCGGCCGGGCCAGGGCCAGTGCTGCACCCGTAGCCTTTCCAGGGCCTCCCGAGCGCGAGCGTCGTGGACGTCTCTGGGTTCTTCGCCGTGGCAGGCGCCACGACAGCGCCCCAGTTGGCTCGAGAAGCAGCGCCCGCGTCCCTTTTCCAGTCCCAACAGGCGCGGGCAGAGCCCATGGTGCTCGGCGATTTGCTTGAGTGCCTGCCGTGCCTCTTTGGCGGCGCGAAATAGGCCGTACAACGGTACCTGCGGGTGCGTCGTGATTTCCTCAGCCGCCACCAGCCTCGGCGCCTTCTCGCCTTGCGGCCATTGCCAACCCATCAGCCGGCCTTGGCGACGCAGCCGACGATTCATGATGGGAAGCTGGGTCTTGATCAACCGTGCTTCGAGAAGCTGGGCCCCCAGATCGCCTGCCGTCTCCTGCCACTCCAGATCCTGAATCTGCTGGGTGAGCCGCATCTTGCGGTCCTGACTCAGGTCGTCATGGAAGTGCGACAACACCCGGGCACGCAGATTGACGCTCTTGCCGATATAGAGCGGCAAGCGATTGTGCCCATAGAACAGATAGACCCCGGGGCGTTCAGGGATCTCCTGCAGTAAACCGGGGTCGAGCTGGTTTGGCAGGCTCGGCATACGTCGCTGACCAGCGATCAGGGAGGCGAAGTGATCGCCATCCACCTGGTGTTGCCAGTGCTGCCAAAGTGCGAGCAACGCCTCGGCATCGCCTTCGGCTCGGTGACGCTGATGGCCGGTAAGTCCGTGACGTTCGATCAAGGCATCCAGGTTGTGGTGTGGGTGTTCGGGCGCCAGGCGCCGGGACAGCTTGAGGGTGCAGATCGTCGAGGCGCGAAAAGAGATATCAGCGCGAGCAAACTCGTTGCGCAGAAAGCCGTAGTCGAAGCGCATGTTATGCGCGACGAGTTCGGCGTCACCGAGAAAGTCGCGCAAGGCGTCGGCCAGGTCAGCAAAGCGTGGGGCATCTGCCACCATCGCATCCGAAATGCCGGTCAGGCGCTGGATCTGCGCGGGAATCGGTTGGCCCGGGTTGACCAGCTGCACGAACCGCTCCACCACACAGTCTTCTTCAACCTTCAGGGCGGCGATCTCGGTGATTCTATCCCGAGTGGTGCGTGTCCCGGTGGTTTCCAGATCCAGAAAAACCTTGGTCATATGGCCCTTCCTGATGGTGAACGGTAATGCTTACGACGAGCCAGGGTCCACGGCGAGACGTTTTAACGAAGTGATCTCGTCGATGAATGCCTTTTTCTTCAGGAAGTGTTCAAAACTGGCGTAGCGACTGTCATTCAGCATGGCTGGGCTTGGCGACATGCGTCTAAGGCTTGCCTCCCAGGCTTGCTGATTGGCGTCGCTCTCAAGGCTTGGCTCCTGATTGACGAGCAGGGCCCAAGCCTCATCCGGGTGGTTGATCATCCAATTGGTGGCCTCCTCGAGAGCACCAAGCAAATGGTCGATGTCATCGCGCTTGGCATTCAGGTGGTCCCGGTTGGCGATCAGTACCAGGCCGTCATGCAGCGGCAGGCCGTGCTCCTCGGGGAGGAAGCGGCGGGTGGGAACGCCTTCCTGGCCGAGCAGCGCCGGTATGACGTTGCGAGGTGCGCCAATTAATGCGTCGACGCTCTTCTCGGCAAGTGCGCGCACCATGGCAAAGTCGATTTTCTCGAGCGTTACGTCGTTTAACGTCATGCCGTGATGATTCAGCATCGTCGCAAGTACGGGGTTGATGCTGTCCTGAAAGGCATAGCCTAGGGTCTTGCCCGCCAGGTCAGTGATGTCGGTGATGTCGCTGTCTTCACGGACGATCAGGGAAGAAAGCGGGGTGTCAATCAGGGTGGCGACACGCACCAGCGGTAGTCCCTTGTCGATCAGCATGTGCAGTTGCGGCTCGCGTCCTACCGCCAGATCGGCACGTCCGGCTGCCACCAGTTTCGCCGGCACGCTGGGGTCAGCCGGGGTGGTGATGGTCAGCGACACTCCACGACGCTTGAGTTCACCATGCGCCTTTGCAATCAGCAGAGCGGCGTGCTGGGGCGATGGGTACCAGTCGAGCACCAAGCGCAATTCGCGTGTCGGCGGCGGCTCTATGGGTTCAGGAGACCCCTGCACCACCGAGGGAACTTCGATGACTGTCTCCGTTGTCTTGGGCTCACTGCCGGAGGGGGCATCTTGTTTGGATGCACTCGGTGAGTCGCCGCTTGCGGCCTCGCCAGGCAAGGATTGCGGAGAGGGTTGCGGCGACGCTTCTGTCGAGGCTTCGTCTGAAGCCGACGGCGCTTGAGTCTGCGTCTTGTCGTCGGCCGACTGGGCCCAGGCGGGAGCGATCGCCAATGTCGCCGCCAGCAGCATGGCTAGCATCAGCCTCGTGAGTCGGGCGGTGCGCCTGAATGGCAGCATCGAACACGTTGTCATCAACTGAGGACTCCCAAGGCAAAGGGTTTGTCGGGCCCATCGGCCAATTCGGTAGTAGTTTATCCCTCTTGAGCATGTATGAGCCACCCGCTGCCGCGTGAGTACGTCGCTGGCTTCACGTGGCTGTGACATAATACATGCTGGTTTGGCTTGACCACGGATGATCATGGACAGCATCAACACCCTCTTTCTGCTCAGTGGTTTTTTGATTGCCTTGAGCATCCTCGCAAGCCGCCTGTCCACCCTGTTTGGGCTTCCTCTGCTGGTTATCTTTCTCGGCCTTGGCATGCTTGCCGGCGAGGAAGGGGTACTGGGCATCAAGTTCGATGACTACTCCCTGGCCTTTCTGATCGGCCACCTGGCGCTCGCCATGATCCTGCTCGATGGTGGCCTGCGCACCCGTTTGAAAACCTTCCGCGTGGGCTTCAAGCCTGCATTGTCGCTTGCCACCCTGGGTGTTTTCATCACCAGTGGCGTGGTGGGGCTGATTGCCATGTGGGTCTTCGACCTTACCCTGATCCAGGGCTTGCTGGTCGGGGCCATTGTCGGCTCTACCGATGCCGCGGCCGTGTTTTCGATGCTTGGCGGTCAGGGCATCAACCTGAACGAGAGGGTGGGGGCCACGCTCGAAATCGAATCCGGCACCAACGACCCAATGGCGATTTTCCTGACGCTGACACTGGTCGAACTGCTGGTCGGTGATCTGGGGGGCGTGACCGGCACCCTGATGTTCCTGCTGTCCCAGTTTGGCCTGGGCCTGGCGATCGGCCTGGGGGCCGGCTGGTGCATCGCGCGCCTGCTGCGCTGGTTGGACCTGGCACCGGGGCTTTATTCGCTGCTGGCGCTGGCACTCGGTTTCTTTGTGTTCGGCGCCACCAGTTGGCTGGGCGGTAGCGGCTTCCTCGCCATCTATTTAACGGGGCTGATGATTGGCAATCAGCCAGGGCGCCATCTTGATTTCATCCTGCCAGTCCACGACGGCCTGGCATGGCTCAGCCAGATCGGGCTGTTCCTGGTGCTGGGGCTTCTGGTTAACCCAAGTGAGGTATTCGAGTTCGCGCTACCGTCGCTGATGGTCGCGCTCGCGCTGATTTTCGTGGCGCGTCCGCTGGCGGTACTGATCGCGATCAAGCCTTTCTTCAAGTTTCGCTGGCGGGAAGTCGGTTTCATTTCCTGGGTGGGGCTGCGTGGTGCTGTGCCGATCGTGCTGGCCATCTTCCCGGTTATCGGCGGCGTCGAGAACGCTTCGCTGTATTTCAATGTCGCTTTTGCGGTGGTGCTGCTGTCGCTGCTGATTCAGGGCGGCTCATTGCCCTTCATGGCACGATGGATGAAGGTCGAGGTCCCCGCCACGATCACGCCGAACCGCCGCGGACCGCTCGGCGTATTGCCGGAGAACGACTATGAAATGTTCGTCTATAAGGTCGAGGATCAGGCCCTGAACGATGTGCCGATTCGTCTGCTGCGTTTTCCTTCGGGGGCTCTGATCTCGGCCATGTTTCGTCAGCATGTGATGCTGCATCCCAAGGGCAGCACTCGGCTACGTGAGGGAGATGTGGTCTGCGTCATCGGCCGAAGTGATGACCTGCCGGCCCTGAATCGTCTTTTCAATGGCGATGCTCACCTTGAGCGCGCCCGCGCCTTCTTTGGCACCTTTACCCTGCAAGGTGATGCCTTGATGTCGGACGTGGCCGAGGCCTATGGCCTGACGTTAAGCCCCGGTGAACAGGAGATGACGCTGGGTGAATACGTGTCACTGCGCGTCGGCGGGCATCCGGTAGTGGGCGATGACGTGGATTGGCACGGCTTCCACTGGGTCGTCAGCGAAATGCGCGGTAATCAGATCACCCGGGTCGGTCTGCGCCTCTACTATTAGGCACAGGCCGTTGCGACATTGTGTCGTAACGCATTGATCGCAAACTGCCTCTTGACGAATCAAGCGAAGCTGGTAGTATATGCATCCGTAAGCCGGAGGGATGGCAGAGCGGTTTAATGCACCGGTCTTGAAAACCGGCGTAGGCTAATACCTACCCAGGGTTCGAATCCCTGTCCCTCCGCCACCAAACAAAGATAAGCCGCTGATTTCAGCGGCTTTTTTTATGTCTAAATTCTATCAGCCCATACTCTAGCCCATACTTTGTACCTGGCTCCTACAAGATGTAGTTGGACTAGCACGGACAATTTCTCCTGTTAGGTCTCCGGCTCATCACTGCCACCCGAGCTTACGGTTCTGTGCCACGAACTGCGCACTGAGTATCCTTGGTAGGGTTTCACCCGTGCCGAATTGGGTGGTGTAAAGGGTAAGATGTCTCAGGAAGGCAGCATTTAGCCTATGGTGGCAAGGGCCGGGAACCAGTCCACCAGCATGCTGGAGAGCCTGGTTAGCGTCCCTGAGACGATCAGAAGCCCCATCAGAATCAGGATCACGCCTGCGATCGGACGGGCATAGGCACTCCACTTGCCCAGACTGCCCCGATAGCGGCTGAACTTGTTGAGCAGCAGTGTGCTGGCCAGGAAGGGTAGGGCCAATCCCATCGAGTACGTCGCAAGATAGAGCATGCCGGCCTGGGCATTGGCGGTGGTCGAGGTGGCCATCAGGATGGCGCCCAGGATCGGGCCGATGCAGGGCGTCCAGCCGATGGCGAAGGAAACGCCGAAGAAGGTTGCTGCCATGGGGGAGCCCCCTCGCAACTCGGGCGACCACTGAAAGCTGCGCTGTAGGGCGGGCAGTCGGAACACGCCGGTCATGAACAGGCCGAGCACGATGACAATGCTGCCGGTGATCCAGTTGAGCTCCTGACGATAGCCGCGCAGAAGCTGGCCGATGCTGGTCACACCCAGGCCCATCAGGATGAAGACCACGCTGAATCCGAAGACGAAGAAGGTGCTCAGCAGCAACGCCTCGAAGCGCCGATCCGCCTTGCCGGCACTGCCGCCGGTGACTACCGACAGATAGGCGGGCAGCAGTGGCAGGGTGCAGGGCGAGAAAAACGACAGCAGCCCGCCGACGAGGGCGCCGATCAGTCCAATGGACGAGAGCGTTTCCACGAGTCACTTTCCTTCAGTGCGACGTAGCAAATGGGATCACCATCAGTACCGCTCCACCGATACCCGCATTGACGATGATGGCGCGCTGTGGCCTCAGCAAGATACACGCTTACAGGTCTCTGGCGCGATTGGCCTGTTGGGAAAGTCGCATCGCCTCGTGTTCCTCCATCTTCAGCAGCTGCTGGATCAAGGTGCGTGCCTCGGGGATCTCGGCGCGGCCTTCTAGATATTGATACAGCTCGACGACCTGATCATGGAAGGCGAATACCTCACGACAGATCTCATCAAAACTCATGTTGGCGTAGGGCAGGTCACACTCCTGATGGGGCGAGATGGGCGGATGGGGCAAGTAGTCATAGACCCAGGTATGCAGGGCCTTGGGATCGGCCTGCTGCTCGAAGCTCGCCACGGTACTTTCCAGGTTCGCTTCATGAGTGGCAAGGTACTCAAGCAGCGCTTTGGCCCGGGGTTCATCTTGCTGTACAGAGCAGTGCTGCAGGCACTTGGCCAGGAAGCCATGGAGCTCCCGGGTCCAGTCGATGAGATCCTGAAAGGTTTCGACTTGCATGTTGACGCCCTCTTGTGTTATAGGATGCTTGGTCGGCGATAGGCCTGCACCAAAGCGGTGGTTCTCGCAGGATACCCTTGCCGGATGCCTTGGCCCATGACTCGCATCAAGTACGGCTGGCGCAGGGTGTGAATGACCTCGATCTATCCATTGGCCCCTGTAGGGCCGCGACTCATCGGGCTGGGCGACGGCCATAGAGCCCCTTGAACACCATCTCGAAGACGCTGTCGCGACTCGTGCCGGCAAGCGTCAGCGTCGAGGTGATCGCCTCGCTCATCAAGGTCTCCCATTGCCGATAGGGATTGTTGCTATCGACCGGCGTTGGCATGGTCTCCACTATCTCGGCCAGCCACTTCACGCTGCCCATCCAGGGCGCGAACCGCTCCGAGAATATCAGCCGGCTGGTCCGCGCCGGATGCAGTTGACGCAGTGCCTCGGCGGACCAAGGTGTAACGAACAATCGTACCCAGGGCCCGACGAAGGTCTCGTAGAGGGCCACATTGTGCGTGGAAAGTGCTTTTACCTGCTCGAACGCCGGTTCCTGCTCGGGGTAGTCCAGCTCCTCCACGCGGCGCTCCTCGAAGTGCACCTGAAACTGCGGCTTGTGGCAGTCGGGATCGCCGGTGGGGTTGTCGATCTTCATCTCGTAGAGCCCCGGCGCGAGGTCATTCAGCTCGCCGACGCTCTCGAGGATCGCCCGGTGCTCCAGCCGTGCGACCTTGGCGGAAACGAAGATCCCCAGATGGCCGACATGCGGATTGAGCAGATAGATGATGCGCTGGCCAGCGGCCTTGAGTGCCTGGTGGGGCGGGGTGATGTTGTCGCCGCTGGAGGCGAAGATCACCAGCGGGTTGCGGATGTGCTTGAGGTCGACGGTACACCCCGGGCAGATCTGCAGTTCACCACGCTCGAGCTTGTTGCCGATGAACAGGTTTTCGACGATGGCGGTGATCTCCTCCTTGCTTAGCGTATAGAAACCCGCCCACCAGCGCTCGAACGCCAGGAACCGCTCGCGCTGGCCGTCGATGTCGGCAAACAGCTGGTAGTCTTTCTGCCACAAGGTATTCGCCGGCTTGAGGCTCTCGAAGTTGGCGGCCAGATGGGCGCCGTCGAAGCGCCCGTCTCCTAGGTCTGCTATCAGGTGGGTCAGCCAGGCCCCTCCCAGCAGCCCGCCGGCCAGGCGCATGGGATTGACCCCGGATTCGCCGGACCAGTAGGACAACGGCGAGCCGTTGAGAACTGCCGGCCCGACCAGGCCCTCACAGTCTGCGGAGAGCAGGACGATGGCCCAGACCGCCTGGCAGTTGCCGTAGAGCACCGGCGGCTTGCCGGGGTGACGCTCCCCCAGGGTCTCGACGAAGCGTCGCAGGACATGCTGCACATCCTCCAGAGTCTGCCCGGCAACGGGCTCGGGGAAGAAGATCACGAAGTAGACCGGGTGCCCCAAGTGGAGCGCCATGCCCACCTCGGAGTCGCGCTTGAAGCCACCGATGCCGGGCCCATGACCCGCGCGGGGATCGATGATCATGACCGGCGGCTTGCTCTCGTCGAGACAGTCCTCCAGGCAGTCGTCGCCGACCCGGGTGATGCGCAGCAGGGCATAGTTGGCAGGCCGCGCCAGTTGCCGACCATCGAGGATCATCTCGTAGTCGAAGTCGAGCAGTGGCGGCTTACCCGCCTGCTCATGTTCGAGCATTTTATCGGCGCGCTCACGCAGGGTATCCAGGTAGCGCAGACCGCGCCGCCACAGGTCGCCCTGATAGGCGAGCAGTTCCGTTGCTGCGTTGCTTGGGACAGTAACCTCATCTGGACCGGGTGCGGCCATCTGCTCGGGCAGCTCTTGTGATGCTGCCGGTTGGCGCTTGCGCTTGGCCCGGCGGACCGTTGGTGCCTTGTCTGTCGCTGTGTTGGCGGTCATGGTGACTTGCCTCTCGGTATTAGGCTGTCATTGATTGGGGGTCGACGCCGATCTTGACTCGAGCCTCGGACAGGAAACGGTAAGGCGGAACCTCCAGATTGATCGGTGTTGGTTCCGTCGTGAATGTCGCCCCTATGCAACCTCCTACCTTCGACGCGCCGATGAGAAAGCGTCGTTGTTTCATGATCGCCTCCTGGAATCGAGAGCCGTCACCACTCTGAGGGCGGCACGCAGAGATGCTCGATGAGACACCTCTTACTGTCTTTTTTTAGTGTAGAGGGCGAAGCTGAAACCAGGCTGAGTCCAGTTAGCTAGGCCTAATCGTGCGGTGTTCGATCACTTGCTTTGGCACCCGCCGCCCCTGACTGCACTGACTCACAGATAAGCCTCGACAGGCCGCGCGGTCACAGGCCGCTTACGGTGACCGCAGAAGAATGGGTGCCTCCGATCGCTAGATAGGGACGGGAGAGTGATACTCGCCGGGAGTCGAAGATCAGCATTCAGCATCGATTCAGCTTGGCGGGATACGCTTTCTAGGGATAAGAATCGCATCGCAGTACGTGACATCTCGTTCTGCTTGCCTCTTGGGTTGCCCATAGGCCTCAGACTGGCATCGAGCTCGCTGGCGTCCAGCGGTGAGGCGTTGATGATAAAGGAGAAGGGCGATGAACGAACTGGTGTATTTCATGCTCTGGGCAGGACTCATCTTCCTGATGATGCGCTTCGGCTGCGGTGCTCACGTGATGGGGCATGGCCGTGACAAGGGCAAGCATGGCGAGGTGGCGTCAGAGAGCCGGGCGGCCTCCGAAGGCCCGCGCTGGATTCCGCCAGCCGAAGACGTGGATCCTGTCTGCGGCAAGACCGTTAGCACCGAGAAGGCCAAGCCGAGCGTCCACGACGGTTCCGTCTATTACTTCTGTTCGCGTGACTGTCGGGAACGCTTCGAGGCAGCGCCCGAGCAATATGTCAGCCCGGATACCGAAAGTCGGCCAGCCCAACTGGAGAACCAAGATGCCTGACGTCGATCCAGCTCCGATGGCCAAGCCCAGGTCGCGTCATGGCACGCCCTTGCCGGGTCAAGCCGCGCCGCGGATTCCCGTGATCGCACTGGGGATGAGCCTGGGGCTATTTCTGGCAGTGACCTTCATCCTATGTGTCGGCTTCGACTTGCTGTTTCCCGACCAGGCGATGTACGAAAGCTGGTTGCGATTCCTGCCTGGCTTCACCTGGTTGAGTTGGCCAAGTTTTTTCCTGGGCCTGGCTGAAAGCTTCGGCTACGGCTGGTACGTGGCCCTGGTCTTCGGCCCGCTCTACAACTTCTTTGTCACACGCCTCCACCGGCACAGCGGAGCCTAGGCTATGAACGAATCCATCAATCATACCGGGGCCTGGGGCCTCGCGCTGATCGTCATCGTCTTGGTGTCCTGGTTCTTCTATCGCTATTTCGCACCGAAGAACTGGCGCGAATGGGCCGGTGCCGGCGCGGTGCAGGCCTTCATCATCGCGCTCTACGCCGAGATGTATGGCTTTCCACTCACTATCTATCTGCTGGTGCGTTTCTTCGGCCTGGATAGCGAGTATGTTAGCGCCAGTCTCTGGTCGACGCTGGTGGGGCTGGGAGAAACCGGCATGCTTGTCTCCATGCTGCTCGGTTATGGACTGGCGTTTACCGGTATCGGGATCTTTATCCAAGGCTGGCGGCAAGTCTACAAGGCACGGCGCGAGGACCGCCTGGTTACCGGAGGACTGTATGCCCTCGTACGGCATCCGCAATACACGGGTTTGTTCATCGCCTTGTTCGGTGAGGGGGTGGTGCATTGGCCAACGCTATTCTCGGTTGGTTTGTTTCCGTTGATCGTAATCACCTATGCCTGGCTGGCCCATCGCGAGGAACAGCAGATGCTGGCCCATTTCGGTGACGCCTATCGCGCCTATCAGCGGAGGGTGCCGATGTTCATTCCTCGCTGGGGGCAGTGGCGAACGCTAGCCGATGGATCACGTATTTCTCATGATGAGCAGGCAGGGCGGCACTAAGAGCTCTTGCCAGAATCCCGGAGTGGCGGCCACTTAAGGCCGAAATGCCATGATCCAGGCCGAACGTTGACCGAAGTCGAGAGCTGCATGCGTTCGCCTCTTCAGCTTGACCCTTGGGCAACACACAGGTCTTAGCCTGACATCAGAGTGCCTCATGACGAAAGGAGATCCGACCATGTGGGGCGATATGATGGGGTATATGGGCAACGATGGCTGGGGGCATGTGCTCTTCGGCGGGTTCATGATGGTGCTGTTCTGGGGCGCCGTTATCGCCTTGGCCGTTTTCTTGGTACGTCGCCTGAGCCGGGGGCGGGGCGACGCCATGGACCCGCCGCGGCCAACGGCACTGGACCTTCTTCAAGAACGCTATGCCCGGGGAGAGATCGACCGTGAGGAATACGAGCAACGCAGGAACGATCTGCGTCATTGATGGATCTGCATGAGCACCATGGCGACAAATCGATCACGGAACAGGCGATCCTGAGATTCCATCTGCCAATGAAGGCGACGGAGACGATTCCATGAAACAAGATCAGCACGACCATTGTCACGGGCATGCATCGCATGATGTATCAGCACGAGGCAGTGGCGAGACGGACCACGTCTCTGCCGGCTGCCAGGGAGACCACCAGAGTGTCGACCAGTACATCTGTCCGATGCACCCGGAGGTGGTGGCCAACCAGCCGGGTGACTGCCCGAAATGCGGCATGCACCTCGTGCCCGTGGTAAGCGATGACCCAAAGGCCCTCGCCGGCCATGACGATACTGTCCACGACCAGTGTCACGAGCACGAGGCGGACCATAATGCCAACCATGAGGCTAGTACGCCGGTGCGTGGCGGCAAGTACGACAAGGTGCCGGCCGGGCATGCCGGCGCCGTCTACACTTGCCCGATGCACCCCGAGGTGCGCCAGACCGCCCCCGGCGCTTGCCCGTTGTGCGGCATGGGGCTGGAGCTGGAATCGTCGGCGGTCGGCGATGAGGGGCCGAATCCCGAGCTGATCGACTTCACCCGGCGCTTCTGGGTCGCGGCCATCTTCACGGTCCCGTTGCTGGTGCTGACGATGTCTCCCTTCCTGGGCCTCACGGCGATCCGCGACGTTTTCGGCGAGCGCACCACGCTGTGGATCGAATTCGTCCTGGCGACGCCGGTGATCCTGTGGTCGGGCTGGCCGTTCTTCGTCCGCGGTGTCAACTCTTTTCGGACGATGAATCTTAACATGTTCAGCCTGATCGCCATGGGAGTCGGCTCGGCCTATCTGTTCAGCATCGTCGCGCTGCTGGCGCCGGGCATCTTTCCCGAGGGCTTTCGCGACGAGAGCGGCAATGTCGGCGTCTATTTCGAGGCCGCTGCGGTGATCGTCGCGCTGGTCCTGCTGGGTCAGGTGATGGAGTTGCGCGCCCGTGAAGGCACCGGCAAAGCGATTCGCGCGCTGCTGGACATGGCTGCCAAGACCGCGCGGGTGATCCGGCCCGATGGCAGCGAAGAAGAGGT
The DNA here is from genome assembly GCF_003268885.1 of Onishia taeanensis. Classification (GTDB taxonomy): domain Bacteria; phylum Pseudomonadota; class Gammaproteobacteria; order Pseudomonadales; family Halomonadaceae; genus Onishia; species Onishia taeanensis_A. The sequence continues at coordinate 29,897 of NZ_QLSX01000015.1, read as the reverse complement.
CGCGCTGGATGACGTGCAGGTGGGTGATCACCTGCGGGTGCGGCCGGGTGACAAGGTGCCGGTGGACGGCGTGGTGGTCGAAGGCCGCTCCTCGATCGACGAGTCGATGATCACGGGCGAGCCGGTGCCTGTGGAAAAGGTCGACGGCGACAAGGTCACCGGGGCCACGATCAATGGCACCGGCAGTCTGGTCATGGAAGCCACCCGTGTCGGCGCCGATACCATGCTCAGCCAGATCGTCGAGATGGTGGCAAATGCCCAGCGCTCCCGCGCGCCGATCCAGAAGTTCGCCGACAAGGTGGCGGGCACGTTCGTCCCTGCGGTGATCGGCGTCGCCATTCTCTCCTTCATCGCCTGGGCGATCTGGGGGCCGGCGCCGGCGCTGTCCTATGCGCTGGTCTCGGCGGTGGCGGTACTGATCATCGCCTGTCCCTGTGCGCTGGGCTTGGCCACGCCGATGTCGATCATGACGGCCACCGGGCGCGGCGCCCAGCTGGGAGTGCTGATCAAGAATGCCGAGGCGTTGGAGCGTTTTGCCAAGGTCGATACGTTGATGGTCGACAAGACCGGCACCCTGACCGAGGGCAAACCGAAGCTGGTGGCGGTGTTGCCGGAAGAGGGGCATGACGAGGCCGAGGTGCTACGCCTGGCGGCCAGTCTGGAGCGCGGCTCCGAACACCCGCTGGCCGAGGCGATTGTAGGCGGCGCCGAGGAACGTGGGGTGACACTCGCCGATGCCAGCGATTTCGAGGCCGTGACCGGCATGGGCGTCAAGGGTGTGGTCGACGGCAAGCCGGTGGCGCTGGGTAATGCCAAGCTGATGGCCGAACTGGGCCTCGACGGCGGCAAGCTGTCGGACACCGCCAATGACCGCCGTGACCAGGGCGAGACGGTGATGTTCGTCGTACTCGACGGCGCCATCGCGGGTCTGGTCAGTGTCGCCGACCCGGTGAAGGAGACAACGCCCGAGGCACTGAAGGCGCTGCACCAACTGGGCTTCCGCATCATCATGGCGACGGGCGACAACGAGCGGACGGCGAAAGCGGTGGCTGGGCGACTGGGCATCGACGAGATCCGCGCTGATGTGATGCCTGAAGACAAGGCCCGCATCATCCGTGAACTGCAGGAACAAGGCCGCAAGGTGGCGATGGCGGGCGACGGGGTCAATGATGCCCCCGCCCTGGCTCAGGCCGATGTCGGCATCGCCATGGGCACCGGCGCCGACGTGGCGATCGAAAGCGCAAGCTTCACCCTGGTCAAGGGCAATCTCGACGGCATCGTGCGGGCCCGCAAGTTGTCGCTGGCCACGATGCGCAACATCAAGCAGAACCTGTTCTTCGCGCTGATCTACAACGGGGCCGGCGTGCCTGTCGCGGCCGGGGTCCTGTTTCCGTTCCTCGGTATCCTTATCTCGCCGATGTTCGCCGCCTTTGCGATGAGCGCGTCGTCCTTGTCGGTGGTCACGAATTCGCTGCGGCTGCGTCGGGTGAAGATCTGACCATGGTCGAGGACAAGCGCTAGGACTTCTTCTCGGGACCCAACAACTAAGTGCTGTGTGGGCATCGCCCCTATGGGGCCTACGTCCCGCGGCGTATCCAGCAAAGAGGTGCCAGCATGGAACGCAAATCAACGAAGCAATGGCTCAACGCAATCGTGGCAGGGGTCATGCTGGGCGCATCGATGGCCGCGATGGCAGCCGGTAGTCGCGCCTTCGTGCCGATGGGCTCGGCAGATGCCATTGGCGTCATTGACCTGGAGAGCTACCAGGTGATGCCCTCCATTCCGAATACCCTCAATACGCACGGTTCTGCACTAACGCCGGACGGTCGCTACCTGATCGCCGGCAGCCTCACACCACGCGATACGAAGGAAAACGTCAGCCCCCCGGAGGGCGTGACGGAAGACGAACATGCGGCCCATCACGGTGGCGGAGAAAAGTCAGCGGCCAATCAGCAGAACACCGGCGTGCTGTATATGATGGATACGACCACCAATGCCATTGTGCGAAAGCTGGAAGTTCCCGGCCCGGTTCATCATGTGCTGGTGACGGCCGATGGTCGCTATGCCGTCTCGACTCATCCCATGGGGGGCAGCATCAGCGTCGTGTCGCTGGATTCCGGAAAGCATATCGAGACGGTGGCAACGGGTCCGAATCCGAACTACGTCGTCGAAAGCGAAGACGGTCAGTCGCTGCTGGTCAGCAACGCGGGTAACGGGACGGTCAGCGAAATCGACACTCAGCACTGGTTCGTTGAGCGAAACCTGCGTGTCGGCGGCAGCCCGGAGCATATGGTGCTCTCACGCGACAATCAGCGGCTCTATGTCAATGATGACTCGGCCGGACGCGTCGTCGTGATCGATCTGCCTGCCGGCAGCGTGACGGGCGAATATGAGGTCGGCGATGCCCCCCATGGTGTCGGTCTGAGCCCAGATGGGCAAATCCTCTACGCGACCAGCCAGGGCGATGATCGGTTAGTCCGGATTACGCTCGACGACGGGACTCGGCAGAGTATCACCCTGTCCACGGCCCCTTACCATCTGGCGGTGGTACCGGATGATGGCCGGCTGCTTGTCACCAGTCGTGAGGAAAGCAAGCTCTGGGTGCTCGACCCGGCTTCTCTCGAGGTTCTATACACCATTTCGCTCGATGGAATAGGTCACCAGATCTCACTGGACACGCGATAGAATTATTTCTTCTTACGATCGAGAAGGATTCATGGCAGCTAGCGCACATCAGGGGGGCATGGCCAGGCCGGTTATATGCCATCGATTGGGTGTGGCATGAATCGTCGCATGGCTGACTGGCATCTACTGCGTGATCGAGAAGGGGATCGGCCTGTACTAGATCGGCACGGGAACCAAGCATCGATGAGACGCAAGGTGAACTGCTAGGAGAAAGATAATGGAGCCAATGGATAGAACGCCACAATATAAAAAAGATAGCCTGTCTCTGGTCGGCGCGATTGCTTTAGGGACCGGGGTCATGATTGGAGCTGGCATATTTGCCTTGACAGGACAGATGGCCGAGATGACGGGAGCGCTTTTCCCTCTTGCCTTCTTGTCATCGGCACTAATCGTCTCCTTCAGTGCCTACTCCTATGTGAAGATGTCTAATGCCTATCCTTCGGCAGGTGGGATCGGCATGTATCTGCAGAAAGCTTATGGATCGACGCTACCTACCGCTTTTCATGCGCTCTTGATGTATTTCTCCATGGTGATCGCTCAGAGTTTCCTGGCGAGAACCTTCGGGTCCTACACACTTGAACTCTTCGATCTAGGAGATAGGTCTCTGTATGTGCCTCTACTGGGTGTGGCGCTGCTTATTTCTGCATTCTTAATCAACCTCACCGCCAACAAGTTGATCCAGGGCGTTGCATCAGTAATCGGGTTCATAAAAATTGGTGGGATTCTATTGTTTGGCGTCGTCGGTGTCATATTCGCCGACTCCGTCGGTATGGAAACCTCGGCATCGGCTCCTGAGGGGTCTTTTACAGGCTTTCTGGGTGCGACTGCGTTGGGTATTCTGGCCTTCAAGGGGTTCACGACGATTACCAACAGTGGCTCAGAGATAAAAGATCCCCATCGCAATGTCGGCAGGGCGATCATGATATCGATCGGTTTTTGCGTCGTTATCTATGCGTTGGTGGGGTTTGCAGTAGCGAGTAACTTGTCCCTGACGGAAATCATCGAAACTAAAGACTATTCACTTGCGGCTGCTGCGCGGCCGGCTTTTGGAGAGGCCGCCGTTTGGTTTACCGTCATTCTTGCCATGCTGGCCACCGCGGGTGGCATCATTGCCAGTATATTTGCAGTCTCACGCATGTTGGCAATGCTGACGGAAATGGAACTGGTGCCGCATCGTCACTTTCATATGCCAGGAAGTATCCAGAAGCATACCCTGGTCTATACCGTCGTGCTTGGTTTGGTTCTGACGGCATTTTTTGACCTTAGCCGTATCGCCGCACTTGGTATCATCTTTTACTTGATCATGGATATCGCTATTCATTGGGGGGTGTTGCGTCATCTTCGCAAGGAAGTCGGTGCCAACCCAATCGTGCTGGTTATTGCGATACTGCTGGATGTCGTCGTGCTGGCAGGCTTCCTTTGGGTAAAAGCGACGACAGATCCCCTGGTGCTGATAGTAGCATCGGTTGTCATGGCGGCTATCTTGGTTGGCGAACGTCTCTTTCTGTCTCGTAAAGAATCATCAAATCACAGCGACAACATGCATTCCCACTGATTTCAGAGGAGCAGGATCATGGAGGTAAAAACGTTTGGTGATCTGGTCGACTGGACACGCCAGCTTCATGAGAATCTGGCACGCTGTCTTTCTCATTGTGCCGATCATAATGAAGAAGAGCGTGCCAGGATGCTGCTTACTTATCTGGCGGATCATGAGAATGAGATGGAATTTGTTGTCAGAGAGTTCAAGCGTCGAGCCGCCCCCAAAGCATTGAATACCTATATATATGATCATCTGGAACACAAGCCCGATCCGTACGCATCGAACCTGTGATGCACCCTATGCTGCGCTGGGTTTCAATGAGATCTGCCGGGAAATCTTCGATTTCCATGATCAGGTGACGGACCTTTATCGCAACCTCATAGGTAAGGCAGAAATTCCTGAAGCAAAGGAATTACTCGAATCCCTTCTTGAGCTGGAGCAACACGAAGCAATGCGCCTTGTTCGTCAGACGGGGAGGATGGATGATCTGTGAAATTGCCGGGTTATAACTACATAGACCCGTGAGCCCGACCTCCGAAATACTGCTAACCTGCTGATGCGCCTATAAGGAGAGGCGCAGCTATAAGAAGTTTATTGTCCTGAGTCCAGGTGTCAAAGCCTAAAGAACGATACCTAGATGCTCCGCCAGTCCGTGAGTCTATGGTCTCGGACGTTTTGATAGCGAGTCCGATCACGTCGCCAGTCCCGCTAGGAAAATCTGAGCGGCCAGTCCGATGATCAATGTGGCGGCAAACGTGATCATGACCACGATGCCGGGCCATGTGCCCGGTGAAATGGTTGTCTTTTCCGCCGTCCGGTACATTGGCACTACGATGCGTAGATACACCGCGAGCGAGAGCACGCTGTTGACGATCGCTATGATTGCCAGCCAGGTGAACTGGACGTCGATGGCAGCAGCAAAGAGCATGAATTTGCCGACGAAGCCGGCCAGCGGCGGAATGCCGACCAGCGACAGCAGGAAGATCACCATTGCAATACCCATAATCGGCCGTGCACGTCCCAGCCCGTCAAAATCGTTCAGAGTGCGCCCGGTTGCGGCGGCAACCGCGAAAGCACCCAGGTTCATGGCCGCATAGGCGGCGGCAAACAGAATGATCGATGGTAGTGCAAGCTCACTTGAGCCCACCGCCACAATGCCCAGAAGAAAATAACCGGACTGGGCAATCGACGAATAGGCCAGCAGCCGGATGACGTTGTCCTGCACCAGTGCAGCGAGATAGCCATAGGTCATGCTGAGAACCGCGAGGCCCGCAATGACGGCAGTCCAACCGGTTTCCGGGGGCAGGTCACGAACCACCTGCGTTAGCGCAAACAGGGCGCCAACCTTGGGCACTACAGACAGATAAGCTGCAATCGAGAGGGGCCCGCCCTCGTAGGCATCTGGCGCCCAGAAATGAAACGGAACCAGCGATGCCTTGTAGCCCAGACCAACAACAACAGCCACGAACCCGAGAATGACAGCCATCGGCATCGTATCCATCCCCGGCAGATCGGCAATCAGTGTGGAGCCCGAAGCGCCGAACCAGTAACTCAGGCCGAAAATCATGATCGATGTGGTGACCGAAGCGAATACAAAGAATTTCATCGCAGCTTCGGTCGCCGGATCAGTATCCGGATAGGCAACCAGGGCAAAGGTGGCCAGGCCGGTCAGCAGTGTACCCAGTACCAGGAACATGGTATCCCCTGCCCCTGCCAGAACCAGGGCGCCGAGGGTGGCAAAGATCAGCAGGCTATAGACCGTACCTTCGCGGGCGCTCCCCCGAACATCCACCCGCGCCAACAGCATCGAAAGCACTGTAGCAGGCAGCAAAATAAGCTTGGCCCAGATGCTCAGAGCATCGATTCGAAAGCTGCCTCCAAACACCGTTGTGTCTGTGCCCAGCAGGCGCAGGGTCAGCCCCGTGGCAACGAGCAAGCCGATGACGGCGACAGCCAGCGAAATTCGGGGTCGGCGCAGCATTTCCGCGATCAGCGCACCGACAGCCGTCAACAGGACGGCAATTTCCGGGATTAATAATGCGAGATCTCGACCCATTACAGCACCAGTACCGATGTGGTCCGGTGAATGATGTCCAGCACCCAGGACGGCGCAACACCTGTGGCGACAGTGAGCACTAGCAGGGGCGCCACAGCGAGAATTTCGCGCGGGCTCAGATCCGGCATTTTATTCCAGCGCTCCCGGGGCTCACCCAGAAAGGTTTCACGCAGTGCCTTGAGAAAGGTTCCGGCGATAATGGCAATGCCCAGAATCACGATAACGGCAATGGGAGTGGTACCGAGAGTCGCGAGGAATATCTGGAACTCAGCCGGGAAGTGCGCGAGGCCCGGGAGACCCAGAGACGCGAAAGCTGCCAGCACAAAGAGCCAGCCAAGCAGCGGAACTGTTTTGAGCAGGCCACCAAACTCGCTCATTTCGCGGGTCTGGGCACGCTCCTGGATCATGCCCACCAGGAAAAACAGGGCACCGGTGACCAGACCGTGACTGAACATCTGCAGCACGGCACCGTCCAGAGCGGTGGCACGCACGGCAGGATCCAGTGTTAGCGCAGCCGCGGCGACGCCGACGATCACGTAGCCCATGTGGTTGACTGAGGTATAGGCCACCAGGCGCTTGAGATCCGTCTGTGCCAGGGCGGCAAAGGCGCCGTAAATCGCGCTGACGACACCGAAGAACAGAACAACGATTCCGGCTTCGCGGAAAGCGTCAGGGGTCATTTGCAGGGCGAAGCGCACAAGCCCGTAAGTCCCGAATTTCAACATGATGCCAGCCAGGATGACGCTACCAACGGTCGACGCCTGAACATGGGCTGCCGGCAGCCAGGTATGCAACGGTACGGCGGGAATCTTGACCGCAAAGGTAATCAGCATGGCGATCAGCGCCCACATGGCCGCCGCCCCCTCCAGCGGAGGATGGGCAATCCAGGCCCGCATATCGAAGGTAGGATCAGGGCTGCCGAGGTAAAGCCCCAGAATAGCAAGCAACAATGGCAGGCTGCCCAGCAGGGTGTAGATAAAGAACATCAGCGCTGCACGTTGCCTGTCTTCGTGTCCCCACCCTGCGATCATGAAATACATCGACACCAGGGAAACTTCAAAGAACACATAGAACAGAATCCCGTCCAGGGCGGTAAAGGTACCGATCGCCGTGGTCTCAAGAAGCAGGACCAGGGCCACGTAGGCCCGCGGGCGATCGCGAAGCGACGAGGCGTAGATGAGTGCAACCAGGAAAAGCACGGCACTCAGTAGCACCAGCGGCAGGCTTATGCCATCAACCCCGACCCGATAAGCGGCGCCGATGGCCGGCATCCATTCCAGCTCTTCAACCTGGGAAAAGCCCTCACCACTCACCCCCTGCAGCCACATGGCCAGAGCGCCGACCAGAGTCAGGGCGGCACTGACGATCGCTATGCCATGCACTGTCCGCGCCGTCGGCTTCGGCAAACACAGAATCAGCACGGCGCCGGCGAGAGGCAAAAACAAGGTCAGAGATACGAGTGGTAGCATGAATACAGGGTTCCTTTAGAAACTCAGTGAAGCTGAAAACAGGATGACAAGGAGCACAGCGGTGGCTACGGCGCTGATCGCCAGGCTGTGATGGATCAGGCCGCTTTGCAGGGTTCTCGCCCGCGCGCCCAGGGCCCGCACACCGGCCACCAGGGCGAAGATCAGACCGTCGATACCACGCTCATCCCCGCCCCGAACCCAGCGACCCACCGCCAGATTGGCGCGACCGACGCCAAGCGCGGCCGCATAAAGGTGGCCTTCCAGACGGTCACACCGCCGGGCAACAGCCATTACGGGCCGACCTACCCAGGCGGTGAGCCCGCCCGCAACCACTAGCCCCGATGCTGCCCATTGATGGGCAGGCCCAAGCAGACGCTTGACCGGCACTAGCCAGCCCAGCGCCAGACCACCCAAGGCGGCGACGAGTCCGGACAATATGGCGCCGATACCTGTGGTTTCCGGCACCGGCAGATCAAGCATTGTTTCGAGTGGACCAAAGGCCAGACCCAGGCCTGCGGCGGGGATCGCCAGACCCCAGATGCCAGCGCGCATCCAGCCAGTACCGGCGACCGGCCGGGTATCGCCGGAGCTCTGCCAGAGCAAGCGTAAAGCCCGGGCCATATAGGCGCCGGTCAGCAGAGTGCCTGCCAGGGCCAGAGGGCCGAGCCAGACGGCGCCCTGTGCAGACAGAGCGGCGGTGATAACCGCATCCTTGGAGAAGAACCCGCTCAGCGGTGGAATGCCAGCCAGTGCCAGCGCCGCCAGAGCAAAGCCAGCGAAGGCCCAGGGTCTGGAGCGGCCAACGCCCTTCAGCCGATCGAAAGTGGTATCGCCACGCGCATGCTGGAAATCACCGGCAGCCAGGAACAGGCTGCTCTTGATGGCAGCATGGGCGAGCAAGTGCAACAGGGCGGCCAGCGGAACCCCGGCGCTCACTGCGATCAGCATCAGGCCGTACTGACTGGCCGTAGAAGCCGCGAGCAGGCGTTTGAGATCACGCTCGGCCAGCGCAATCACCCCGGCTGCCACCGTGGTAACGCCACCAACAAGCCCAATGGCGAAAAGCGCTTCAGGAGTCAGCAGCGGGGCCGAGCGGATCAGCAGGATCGCGCCCGCCGCCACCAGCGTGGCCGAGTGCAACAACGCCGAGACCGGTGTCGGGCCCGCCATGGCGCGCATCAGCCAGTCCTGCAGGGGAACCTGGGCCGACTTGCCCATGGCGGCCAGCAGTAACAGAAGCCCGGCCGCGGTCGAGGCACTACCACCAGCGGTCAGGGAGACGGCAATCTCACTGGTACCTGCCGACCCGATAAGTATGAATACCGCAACGTAAAGCCCGAGATCTGCGCTGCGGGTATAGAGGAAAGCGCGGCTGGCTGCGTTCGCGGCTTCGGGCCGCTGGAACCAGAAGCCGATCAGCAGGTAACTGCAGAGGCCGATCAGTTCCCAGGCCGCCAGCAGCAGAACCCAGTCGCCGGCCAGCACCAGCGCCTGCATGGCGGCCAGGAACAGGGACATTACGGCGTAGAAGCGCGCCTGACCAGACCCTCGCTTCATGTAACCGACGGCATGGATCAGCACGAATGTACCCACCGTGGCCACCGTCACGGCCAATAACGCCGTAAGCGGCACGCCGACCAGTCGCAGTGGCATGTCCGGCAGACCGGGCATAAGTAGGGTTTCGGTCTGACCACTAGCCACCCGGGCCAGAAGCCAGAGGCTTCCCGCCAGGCTGAGCGTTGCGCCAGCCAGGGCCAGTGCAGGCGGCCACCGGCGCAGTATCAACACGGCCAGGGCGGCGATCAGCGGCGGTAATATCGGCAGGACCACTGCATTCATCCTTTAAGGTCCTGCGCTTCTTCCATCTCTACCGAGCCCTTGGCCCGGAAGCGGGCGATGGCAATGCCAAAGCCGACCGCCATCTCCAGCGCCATAACCGTCATCACCACCAGCACAAACATCTGGCCGGAATAGGCTTCTGGGTGCAGAAAGCGCCAGAAAGCGACCAGGTTCACCATCGCGCCCGCCAGCATTAGCTCCACGCCCATCATGATCATCACCAGATTGGTCTGGGACAGTGCGCCATAGATACCGATACCGAAGAGTATTGCGCCGATCAGAAGCGCTACTATCAGAACTGCGGTCATTCCGATGACTCCTTGTCGTTTTTACTCGCCAGGTTCTGCACCGGAATTGCCACCGCCGTGGCCGCAATCATCGCGGTCAGGATGGTGATGCCAGCGGTTTCGAAGATCATCATCGAGCGCCCGAGCAGCTCCATGCCCAGCGCCCGTGTCTGCGCCTCCGCGTCCGGCACCTGGTCCGCCAAGGGACCCCAGTCGGACAGCAGTGCAATGGCGATGGCAACAACGGCGGCACTGACCCCGGCACCGATCGAGAAGCGCTTCTGGTGGCTCATATCCATACCGCCAAGCCCACCGGGATCCATCATGAACATCACCATGAAGATGGCCATGATGCTCATCTCCGTGGCCATCATCATGATCTGCAGTACACCCAGAAATTCGGTCTGCATCGCCAGAAACATGCAGCCGACGGCGGTCTGCGAAAACAACAGCGCCAGTGCGGAACGGACCATGGACGATGTGCGAAACACCACCAGGCCGAAGCCGATTGCGGCCAGCCCGAACACAGCGACAAAAAAAGCCTGTGCGTACATTAGGGAACCACCAGGATCAGTAAACCGACAATAATGATATTAACCAGTGCCAGGGGGATGCCCATAATCCAGCACCACCGCATCAGATCCGCCTCGCGAATGCGTGGCAGGTAGCGACCGACGAGCAGCATCGACACGGCTACGGCCAGGGTCTTGATCAGGCTCCAGGCCCAGGGCGGCAGCAGCGGGCCATGCCAGCCGCCGAGGTAAAACACCGTGGTCGCCGAAGCCAGAGTAACCACCAGCGTCAGTCGGGCCAGGCGCAGCACTGCCAGGCGCACCCCGGTGTACTCGGCGTCCACACCTCCGCCAAGCTCCCCTTCTGCGGTGGGCAGATCGAAGGGGGCACGGAACGCCAGCGCCATGGCGGCAATGAAAAACAGCACGAAGCCCAGAGGCTGGTAGACGATGTTCCACAAGCTGCTCTGGGAACCAACGATCGCGGTGTTCACCAGGGACTCTGCACGCATGGCCACGGCCGTGATCGGCATGACAATAAGCATGGAATAGGCAATAAGCTGGCCCAGAAAACGCCAGCCGCCGATCATCGCGTAGGCGCCATCCGGCCCCCAGCCAGCCATGATCACCGCGACCAGCACATAGGCCAGGGCCGCGTTGATGAAGAGCGCGCCGGTGCCCAGGTCCGCGATGATCAGATCCGGCGCCAGCGGCAGGACCGCCATGCCAAGCACTGCTACGACCAATAGCAGCACCGGCGCCGCCTCGAAAAAGACCCGGTCCGGCGAGCGCGGCACAATAGATTCACGTCCGAGGTGAGCCAGGCCGTTGAACAGCGGCGCCGCCGGACTCAGACGCCCAGTGGCCATCCAGCCCTCAATCACAGCCAGCAGCCAGGCGCTGCCAAGCAGCGCGAGCAAAACGATGGCGACAGTCACGAAGTCACCTCCCAGGGCGAAAGGTCCAGTGACCCGACTGCCAGCAGCGCATCGCCCAGTTCCTGGCCCTCGACAAGCTTCGGGACCAGGCCGATATGGTGACTGCAGGCGGTGTCCAGCTCGTATGACTTAACATGGCCGCGCTCCAGTTTCAGACTTAGCCGGGCCTCGCCGCGCGGAGTGTCAACGGTTGCCTCACCGGTTCCTGACACATCGCCAACGTCGCGCAGAACCGGCAGCTCCGGTTCTGCGCCCGACTTTATAAGGTCAAGGCTGGCCGAAATTTCGGCCAGGCGCTGCCACAGGCGCGCCCAGGCATCTCCGCCTTCGTTGGCAGCACTCGCTACGGGGCCGCGCAAACCAGAAGATTCCGTTGGCAGTATACCGACTCCCATCAGCCGCGATTTAAGCAAAGGCGTTCGTTCAAGGCGGGTACCCAATGTACGCAGCGCTGGCTCCAGGGCAGCAAGACTGTCCCGGTTAGCCTCTCTGACTTGCAGTTGCAGAGTTGAAGCCCGTTGCGTCAGCCAGGCGAAGCCGAGCTGGCGCCCTAACTGAGCCAGCCAGCCAAGATGACTGGCGATGCGCTCACGCTCAAGGGCGCCAGTGCGGGCACCGGCGTTTGCCGAATCGTCCTCCAGTCCTGCCGCTTGCTCTATTGCCAGACAAGCCAAAAGACGGTAGCTCACCGGCGCGAGCGGAATTGCAGCTGACAGATACGCAATGAAGGTCTCGGCATCCATCTCTTCACTTTCTTCAACATTGTCACCTTTGCTGGTCACCCCCACCAGGGAGATCGCCTGCCCCTCCGTTACGCCGTCACCATCAAGGGTCAGCGTCAACTTCAGTCCGCCGGGCAAGCCAGGGAAGACCGGACCGAACGGCACCTCAAGCCAGTCCATCTGCAGGCCGTCGGCGCTGCGCGGCAGGTCTTTGGTGACTTCAATCATGGACATGAATCCCGAGGAACCATGATCATGTCCTTCATGATCATGCCCACCGTGATCGTGTTCACCGTGATCGTGTTCACCGTGATCATGGCCGGAATGTTCATGTTCTGAGTGGTCGTCAGATTCACGGACTACCAGATCCATGCCGCACTTCGGGCAGCTGCCCGGTTCGTCCCGAACAATTTCGGGGTGCATGGGGCAGGTATATTCGGTCCCAGCATTTTCGGGAGCGTGTTCCGGTTGGTGTTCGTTATTGTGGTCGTGGTCGTGGTCGTGGCCGTGGTCCTGATCATGGCCATCATGATGCTCATGATGCCCATGGTGGCTCTGGTGCTCATGGTGGCTCTGGTGCTCATGGTGGCTCTGGTGCTCCTGGTCATGGCAATGCTCGTGTTCGTGGCCATGGTGTTCGTGATCTTCGTGATGTTCATGATCGCTGCCGCCGTCAGGGGTTGACTCCCCGGCTTCGCGGGCTACCAGGTCCATGCCACATTTGGGGCAGCTACCCGGCTCATCCTCCACAACTTCGGGATGCATGGGGCAGACATACTCGATCCTGGCGTGCATTACAGAGGCGTCGAAATCCTCCGGCGAGTCTGTAAAGGCACCGTCAGCCAATGCCCGCTTTAGCTGACCTACGGCTTCGGTCAGATCTTCTTGCGAGAGGTCTGAGGAGATATCGTCACCCGATAAAGTCGACGGTGTCTGCCCGCCTACCATGAGAATCGCGCGCGGCCGGGGCATCTGCGCGTAGAGCACTGCCACGGCATCCCCCATTTTCCCGGGCAGATCTCCGACAATCAGAAGCACGCTGGCATCGCGTGGCGTGGTTGCAATGCGCAAGCCTGCTGCAGTCACGTCCAGACCATGCGCCAGGGCCACTTCCGGGCCCGGAACGATCAGACAGCTCAGGTTACGCGCCAGGGCCCGGGAAACCAGCTTCTGCAGCACTGAGTAACGTTTCTGCCGTGCGCCCGTTAGGTTTATTGCTGGATCAGAACTCATTGCCGCCTGAAAGCCCCCTGACTCCACCCGTAGAGCAGACCGAGAAAAAGAATGGCAAGAAACACGCCCATATCAAGCAAGGCAACCATTCCTACTTCCTTGTACACAACGGCCCACGGGTACATGAATGCCATCTCCATATCGAAAGCCAGAAACAGCAACGCGTATCCATAGTAACGAGCGTGATACCGCCCCCATACCGGATCCCGCGACAGGACTCCGGAACTCGCCGGCACATCCTTGCCCGGCTCCCCGCGTGTCGGGCCTATGGCGCGGGACAAGCTGTAAAGGGAAAGCACCATACCCACGGTACCCAGCGCCAGGCCAAGTAGCAGAACGTATTGCTGCGTAGCGTTCATTATTCCTCCAGAGTAGCCAGTTACACGTCGGTGAAATCTATGATCCGGTGGGCGTTGCTTGGCCCATCGCCCGAACGCTTGACGCACGTTCAATGCTGGAACTAATCAGGGTACAAACCACGCTGCCGGTAGTATTCGGCCAGCTCGGCGTCACTCAGCGCGGCCATTTCACGCACGGCATGGAATTTGTCACATCAGCTCTAGCCTTCGGGATCATCCGCCTGGTCGGGCAGCAGACGACCCGCTTTCCGGGCCTTATTCCGCCAGTTGTACAACGTGGTCGCCGAGATACCTTCTTCCTCAGCTACCTCCGCGACCGTGCGGTTATGGGGCGGGAATAGCTTCTTGAGGATAGCTTCCCGGCGCTCGTCGGATTACTTCATCGGAGCCTCGTCTCGCCCCTCCAGGGTTCAGAGTCTATCAGCCGCTGAGGCTCCAACTAGCTTGACAGTGGGGGATCTTCGTCTGACGTAAATACGGGGCACTCCGCACCATCGATGCCGCGTGGAACGACCTGGCGTCGGTGACGACGGGAGCCGTCAATGACAGCTCCAGGGCTCCTTGTTGGCATTGTCCTTGATGTTCTGGTCGACGAACCGGTAGTGGTCTTCCTTGAAGCGGTTCCACCAGCCGTGACTGATCTCAATGGCGTGCCGGGCGAGGATCGCTTCGATATGGTCGATGCACAGCCGCGACCCGTCATAGGCCATGATGAGCTTGCACTTGTCGGTGTCGTAGGTGACGCGTTGCAGTCCGAATAGCTCGTCTATCTGTGCGATGGCCAGACGTAACGCATCGGCATCGCAGGGCTCGAGCTTCAACTTACGCGTCACTAGATGGATCTCATTCACGCCTAGACGGAGTTCATTCTTGGACATGTGGAGCACTCCTTCTTGTCTGTGTCGTCATGACCTCGCTAGCGTCATTTCCCTGCAGGGGGGCGATTTTCTGATCGTTCCGGACGGGGCTCGCAGAACGGAGCAGCCCGGATGATGCAGGCGGAGCCTCCACTTATCATGTGTGAGTATCCTACAACCCTTGTGTTACCCAATGGTCAAATTGTGGTGTGCCGCTAGAGGGTGGGCAGCACCAGTCCTGGATCACGGTTATGCAATTCTCACTCCTACGTCGCACGCCATCAGCCTGGGCGACAAAGCTGAACCAAGGCTGAATGGGAGCTACTGTTGTGGATGTCATGGATACGTCAGCGAGAAATGTCCGGGGTGCAAGTCATAGCCGGCCTCAGCGGGTGTTTGGTGAGACGCTGACCGGCTACCTCAGATGCAGCAAGCGCTTGAGGGCGGATCGGTAGCGTGTCGGCGCCGCCTTCCAGGCCAGCGGCAGCAGAGTGAGGGTGCCGAGCGCGAGCACCGTTAGGCCCGCACGGCGCAGATCGTCGGAGGCGAGTTCGTTGCCGAAATGCGCCAGCAGGAAACTCGCCGGCATGACGCCGAGCAGCGTCGCGATGGCGAAGCGCCAGGCCTTGAGGGGCGAGAGGCCGGCCGCATAGCTGACGACGTCGAAGGAAAGGAACGGCATCAGCCGGGTCACGAAAACGGCGGCCATCAGGGCGTTCTGGGAGGTGATGAAACGATGAAGAAGACCGCTGGAGGGACGCATGCCCAACCAGGCTCTCATCGCGTCATATCCTAGCAGGCGGGAAATGGCGAAGGCGATGAGCGCGCCGGCCTCGGAGCCGATGGCCACGTAAAGTGTGCCCCAGACATGACCATAGGCCGCGCCGGCAGCGAGCGCGATCGGGGCACTTGGGATCGGGCTCATGACGATGGCGATCATCATTAGGCCAACGACCAGTGCTGGACCGAATGGGCCAAGCCGTATCACTGCCTGTTCGAGGGTGTCGCCGGCCAGCAAGGCATCCAGCATGCCGGTTCGCCACAGCACCAGAGCGGTGGCGAGAAAAACGGTAAGTACCGCCATGCCCAACATGATGCGTCGCCATGAAGCACGGGAAAGGCGTTTCGGGGCGCCAGTATCGATCTTGTGCGGGCTAACCATGTCTCCCTTTCTCTGACCTAGAGCGCATCGCAGGGTCAGGACCGAGAGATCCTGATTCTTCGCATATTTTATGAGGCCTCAGCGCGAACCATTATGACGTTAGGGCTGGATAAGAGCCACATCTTCACGCCGGTGACGACGCCAGTATCCCCGGTGGCATCCCACGAGGCACGAGCCAAGTCAGCCATGTCGGCATAAGATTTCCCAGTAATCGCCGACATAGGGGGCGAACTATCGGGTGGCTTCATATCGCAACCGCAGCCCTGTGCGGAACCGGATTGAGGCCCTCTCTGGCGCCGTTCTCCAGTTCCATACACATGCCGAGCAATTAGGTCATCGAGGTACAGGATAAAATGGTCGCCTTCTTGGGTGTTGGAGTCACACATGTTGGCTATGCTGGCTATATGGAAGGGCATGCCGTATGAACTTGGCTCTGTGCATTGGGGCCTAGCTCCTTACGGCGCGCTACGCCGCTGAAGGGGCGCACAGATGCCACGCTCGTGGCGTTCTAGGTTAGCAGTAAGACGAGCGCGAGCAGGAAGAATGGCGATAGCAATGAGTTAAGGCAACAAGGTGCATGACGGGGCAGTTGTTAGGTTTTGTCCGAAAAGTCTGATTTGCTAATGTTTCCGATGCCGTAACTGCATAGGTGATGCATGGCAGGATGTCACGAACTCTCAGACGCAAGCTGGCAGATGACCGAAGACATCGTCTCACCGCCTCAGACAATGGGCCGCCCGCTCCGGGATGACCGCCAAGTGCTGAACGGGATCTTCTGGATCCTGTGCTCAGGCACCAAATGGCGCGATCTCCCAGAGCGGTATGGTCCCTGGAAGACCGTCTATGACCGCTTCCGGCAATGGCGAGACGATGGCACCTTCGAGGCTATCCTGAATCGGCTACATCTCAAGCTACGGGAAGACGGGCTGATGGATTTGGATACCTGGATGATCGATTCCACCTCGATCCGGGCCACCCGGGCTGCCTCTGGAGGCGGCAAAAAGGGGGATCGAAAGAACCCATAGACCATGCGCTGGGGCGCAGTCGAGGCGGCCTGACTACCAAGATCCACATGCTTTGCGATCGGCATGGCTGGCCACTAACGTTCACCGTGTCGCCGGGGCAGGATTCGGATACCCGCCACTTTGTTCCTACCATGGAGCACGTCCATTTGCCTGGGCGAGTGGGACGACCACGTAAACGTTGCCGATACATCGTGGCGGACAAAGGCTACGACAGTGATTCCCTCCGCCGGTACTGCGACCGCCACCGGATGAAGCCGATCATTGCCAGACGCAAGATGCTCCGAAAGCCACGGCCGGGGGCGTCCAGGGGATTTGACAAGCCGCGCTACCGGGAAAGAAACGTCATCGAGCGTTGCATCGGCTGAATCAAGGAACTACGCCGTGTCTGCACGCGCTATGACAAGCTCGCCAGCAGTTTCAAGGCGTTGGTATGCCTGGCCTGCATAGACCGTTGTTTGCGTGCAGACTTTTCAGACAAAACCTAGGACGTGGTACTCGGGAAGGTGAAGGATGTTGTCAGGCAAGCTAGTCATGCAAACTTTCCTTGTCGACATGGTCCATAGATGATCGCGACTCTTTGACCGCGTTGTTTTCTACGAACTGAAGGTGAGTTACTCCCTTGGGTCTTCTGCTTCTCTGAGCCCTTCATGCAATGACGCAATTAGCGGGCAAGTGATATTGCCTTGTTTTGCATGGCATCGGTCGACCATTTCGCTCAGCACCTTCTCAATTCTTTCAAGCCTGTCGATCTTCTCGCGAACGTCCCCTAACTTGTGCTCTGCGAGAGCACTGGCTTCTTGACAGTGGGCGCCATCTTCCAGCCGAAGTAGGTCACTGATCTCATCCAGACTAAAGCCTAGCTGCTGCGCCGTTTTCACGAACGTCAACCTGTCGATATCGGCGGCACTATAGCGTCGAATACCTCCGGGAGGTCGTTCGGGCTCCGATAATAGCCCTCGTCGCTGGTAATAGCGGATTGTCTCGACATTGACGCCGGCCGCTTTGGCCAGGCCGCCAATGGTCATGGTGTCCGCCACTTTATCTGCATGTCTCTTCATGATGCTTGACTCCGTACCAAGCTACGGAAGTAACCTTATCGTAGCTCCCCCCATCCCGAAAGGAGAATCGTCAATGCGGACATCTAAAACGGGGCGAGGACCCCTGGCCGCCGGAGGAGTCGCGGCCCTCCTGGCCTCGGCGTGTTGCCTCGGCCCGCTGGTTCTGATCACGCTGGGCGTTTCCGGCGCCTGGATCAGCAATCTGGCGTCGCTGGAGCCCTATCGCCCGCTCTTTATCGGCGTCGCGCTGATGGCGATGTTCTTCGCCTGGCGTCGCGTCTTTCGGCCAGTGGAAAAGTGCCAGCCGGGAGAGGTGTGTGCCGTGCCACGGGTCAGGACGGGCTACAAGGCGATCTTCTGGCTCGTATTGCTGCTGGTGCTAATCGCCCTGGTATTCCCCTACGTCTTGCCCCTGTTCTATTAAAAGGAGATCTACCATGAAAGCTCGTTTCGCCTTCATCGCGCTACTCGCCCTGCTCAGCACGCCCGCCTTAGCGGCCCTGCAGACCGTGAAGCTGTCGGTGCCGGGCATGACCTGTGCCGCCTGCCCGATCACCGTCAAGGCCGCCCTCAACAAGGTGGACGGCGTCTCGCAAGTCGACGTGAGCTACGCGGATCTCGAGGCCGTGGTCACCTTTGACGACGCCCGAACGTCGGTGGAGGCATTGACCGAAGCCACCACCAACGCTGGGTATCCATCAACCCCGACATCCTCGCAAGCGGATCGAGAGTGATCATGAAGAATCCCAAGACCCTGCTGCGCGTGAGCGTGATCGGCACCGTCCTGGTGGCATTGTGCTGCTTTACGCCGATCCTGGTGATCCTGCTTGGCACGGTGGGCCTGGCGGCGCTGACGGGCTATCTCGACGTTGTGTTATTGCCGGCCCTGGCCTTCTTCATCGGCCTGACCATTTATGCGATTTGGCGTAAGAAGCAGTTCGACGCCTGTTGTGACAACGGCTCTATCAAATCAAGGAATACGCCCCCTGAGTGACATCAAGCAGCTGCACATCGCGGTCATCGGGTGAGTTGTTTACGAGCTTGTCCGCCACGGTGAAGGAATAAGCGTGAAAGATTCGCAGAAATTTTTAAGCGTCGTGCTTGGCACCGGGTTGATGGTGCTGTGTTGCGCCGGGCCAATCGCCCTGGTGCTATTCGGTACGGCGGGCCTGGCCGCGTTGGTAGGCTATCTCGATTACCTGCTGTTTGCCGCCCTGGCCATCGTCATCGGCTTACCTCTCTACGCGCGATACCACAAGCGGAAGCAGGATGCCGGCTTTACTAATGAAGACTCGGAGAAACGTGATGATTGAACTCAACGTGAGCGGCATGACCTGTGACCGCTGTGCGGATCATGTCAGGGAAGCCTTGGAGAAGCTGCCCGGCGTGCAGTCGGTGGAGGTATCCTATCCTCAGGGGACGGCATCGGTAGCCGTTGATCCGGGGACACCGGCCTCGGCGTTGACGTTTGCCGTGACCCGACTTGGCTACCAAGCTCGATTGGCCAACAGTGGGCCCACTTCCCCGGCAGGCGCATCGGTGTCCAAGGGCCGTGATGAAGACGCCCCGCACATCGCGGTGATCGGCAGCGGCGGCGCCGCCATGGCGGCGGCCCTGAAGGCCGCCGAGCGCGGCGCCCGGATCACCCTGATCGAACGCGGCACCGTCGGCGGTACCTGTGTCAATACAGGCTGTGTGCCTTCGAAGATCATGATTCGCGCGGCCCATATTGCCCACTTGCGTACGGAAAGTCCCTTCGATGCAGGCCTGAGCGCCCAGGCGCCGGTGGTGGATCGGGCCAAGCTGCTCGAGCAGCAGCAGCGACGTGTCGAGGAACTGCGTGACGCCAAGTACGAGGGGATTCTGCGCGACCACCCGGCCATCACTGTCCTGCACGGCGAGGCGCGGTTCGTCGATGCCCATAGCCTGACGGTCACGCTGAATGAGGGCGGCGAGCAGACCGTCCGCTTCGATCGCGCCTTCATCGGCACCGGCGCCCGACCGGCAGCACCGCCGGTGCCGGGCTTGGCCGACACTCCCTACCTGACCTCCACCGGCGCGCTGGCACTGGATACCCTTCCCAAGCGGCTGATCGTGATCGGGGCCTCAGTGGTCGCCCTGGAACTGGCCCAGGCCTTCGCTCGGCTGGGCAGCCAGGTCACCGTGCTGGCCCGCAGCCGCCTGCTGTCCCAGGAAGACCCGGCGGTAGGGGATGCGGTGGAGGCGGCGTTTCGCCGCGAGGGCATCG
>NZ_QLSX01000015.1:0-9897 GCF_003268885.1 Onishia taeanensis | reverse complement strand
CTACATGTGGTCCTTCGACGGCAAGAAGTTCAGCGAAGTGACCGGCCCCATCCACTTCGAGAAGGATGAGCGGCTGCGCCTGATCCTGGTTAACGACACCATGATGGAACACCCCATTCACCTGCACGGCATGTGGATGGAGCTGGAGAACGGCGCCAGCGAGCTGATTCCCCGCAAGCACACCCTGAACGTCAAGCCCGGCGAACGGGTATCTGCCCTGATCACCGCCGATGCCGAGGGCAGCTGGGCCTTCCACTGTCACCTGCTCTATCACATGGATGCCGGCATGTTCCGGGTCGTCAAAGTCGCGTAAGGAATGTTCATGAAGTCCAAGACTGTCGTTATCGGTACCGGTTCTACCCTCGCCATACTGTTGGCCGCTGGCGCTCAGGCCAGCGATGGCTACGATGCCCCGGCGAACTGGCCATCGCCGATGGCCGAACACTCACGGGGCTCGATACTCGTCGATCGCTTGGAATATGCTTCCCCCGACAAGGGCGAGGATGCCCTGGTCTGGGATTTCCAGGCCTGGTACGGCGGCGATGTCAATCGAGTCTATCTAAAGGGGGAAGGCGAGAATGTCCAGGGTGACAATGAGGATGCGGAATTCGAAAATCTCGATCTGCTCTACAGCCGTCTGATCACCGATTTCTGGGAGCTCCAGGGCGGTATCGGCTATCAGGGTGGCATCGCTTCGAACGATCACCCCGAACGCTACTTCGGCGTCATCAATCTCCAGGGGCTCGTGCCTTATCGTTTCGAAACCGATCTCGACCTGAGGGTCAGCGAGGACGGCGATGTCTCGGCCAGCCTGGAAAGCGAATACGACCTGCGGATCACCCAGCGGACCTACCTGCAACCGCGCCTGGAAGTCGCAGCGGCAGCCGATGAGGTGCCGGAATTTGGCGTCGGTGAGGGCCTCAACTCGGTTCGCACCGGGCTTCGGTTGCGATATGAAATCACCCGAAAGTTCGCCCCCTATATCGGCGGCTACTGGGAAAAGTCCTATGGTGACACGGCTGACTTGGCCCGCGCCTCGGGGGATGCCACCGAAGATACCGGCGTCGTCGCCGGCGTGAGGATATGGTATTAACCTCATTTTGCATATCTCGATATTTCTTCTGCGCCACATATTAATGTGGCGTTTTTATCTATTTTTATCACATTTCAGTTTTTATTTTCATAATTACAACGTCAACCAATCAAGGAGGTGGACCATGAAACGTCAACTCATTTCCACGGTGCCGCGATGTTGCGCCTGGTCTCTGCCTCATCCTTCGCCATCACTGGCGATAAGCCAAGTGGTTCTGTGATCATTGAAAAAGGGGTGACCAACTCCCAGATCCTGAGCCCCGCCAAGCTCTATCAGGTCAATGTGGAGCAGGCCCAGATGATCCAGATCAGAAACGAACACCTTGCTAGGTTTTGTCCGAAAAGTCGGATTTGCTAATGTGACCGATGCCGCAACTGCATAGGTGACCGCATGGCAGGATGCTACGAGCTCTCCGATCAAAGCTGGGAGATGATTAAGGACATCGTCTCGCCCTCCCAACCGATGGGCCGCCCTCGCCGAGATGACCGCCAAGTGCTGAACGGGATCTTCTGGATCCTGTGCTCAGGCACCAAATGGCGCGATCTCCCAGAGCGGTATGGTCCCTGGAAGACCGTCTATGACCGCTTCCGGCAATGGCGAGACGATGGCACCTTCGAGGCTATCCTGAATCGACTCCACCTCAAGCTGCGTGAAGACGGGCTGATGGATCTGGACACATGGATGATTGACTCGACATCGGTCCGCGCCACCCGGGCCGCCTCAGGAGGCGGCAAAAAGGGGGGCAGCAAGACCCCCTTAGGCCATGCCCTTGGACGGAGTCGTGGCGGCCTTACGACCAAGATTCACATGGTTTGTGACCGGCAGGGTTGGCCGCTGACCTTCACCCTGCCACCGGGACAGGACTCAGATACACGGCACTTTATTCCCACCCTGGAGCGCGTTCAGCTGCCTGGCCCCTCCGGCAGGCCTCGCAAGCGTTGCCGCTTCATCGTGGCGGACAAGGGATATGACAGCGAACCGTTGCGTCGCTACTGCGACCGCCACCGGATGAAGCCGATCATTGCCAGACGCAAGATGCACCGAAAGCCACGGCCGGGGGCGTCCAGGGGATTTGACAAGCCGCGCTACCGGGAAAGGAACGTCATCGAGCGTTGCATCGGCTGGATCAAGGAACTACGCCGTGTCTGCACGCGCTATGACAAGCTCGCCAGCAGTTTCAAGGCGATGGTATGCCTGGCCTGCATAGACCGTTGTTTGCGCGCAGACTTTTTAGACAAAACCTAGTACCTGCACGCCGAACTCCACAAGTCGATCCTACTGGCCTTCGTCGCCGAGAACGAGGCTCGCCTGTCGGCGATGATCGCCGCCCAGAGTCATTTCGACGAGCGCCGCGAGACGCTGCTCGGCGACTACCATCGGGCACGCTGAGAGGCGATCACGAAGCGATCATCTCGCTGGTCGCCTCGCGGCTGTAAGTGATCGCTTCCCCGGCGCAACAAAAAGTCATTAAGCGTTCGTTAAGACAGCATCTCTATAGTGGCCGCTCTTTGCTTCCCTGAGAGGCCCTGTCATGTTCCTGCTCACCCGCCTACGCCGTCACACCGCCATGCGGCAGTTGGGCAAGCGCCTGGAAAAGCTTGCCAAAGCCTGGCTGTACCGCCGGCTCGCCGCATCGGCCGCCGGTGCCGCCGCGACCCCGGCGACCCTGGAGGACGTCCAGCGGGTCCTGCTGGTGCGCCCCAACTTTCGCATCGGCAACGCCCTGATAAGTGCCCGGCTGATCCACGCGCTGGCCGAAGGGCGCCCCGATCTCGAGATCGACTACCTGGCCACCGACACCACCGTCTCCCTGTTCGCGGGCATGCCACTGACCCACTGCCACGCTCTCGGCCGGGACATGCTCGTCCGTCCCTGGAAACTGGTCGCGCTGTGGCGCACGCTGCGCCGGCGACGCTATGACCTGGCCATCCAGGTGGCGGACACGTCCCTGACCGGCAGGCTCTGCCTGATGGCCGCCGGCGCCCGACGCACCATGGGCGCCGATTCGCGTCTGGCCGGCCTCTACGATCATGTCTACCGCGTTCCGCCCGGCCAGAGGCATGTCTATGACGTGGCCGCGGTCATCGCTCGCGCCTTGGGGCTGGATTGCGAGGCACGTCCCTGGATGACGGTCTCGGACGCCGAACAAGCCCGGGCGCGAGTCGGACTCCAGCAACTGGCCGACAAACCGTTCGATATTGGCGTGTTCGTGGGCGGCCACCTGAACAAACGCCTGCCGCTGTATTTCTGGCTGGCGCTATGCGATGCGCTCAACGATCGCGGCCTACGCTTCCTTCTGCTGATCGGCCCGGAAGAAGCCGCTATGCGGCCGGATCTGGAAGCCCGCAGCGGCGGTCATGGCTGTTTGGCCTCCACCATGCCGCTGCGCGACTTTGCCGCCACACTGACGCAGCTGCCGCGCCTGATCACGCCGGACACGGGCCCCATGCACATGGCGGCCGCGCTCGGGGTGCCGGTTACTGCCGTGCTCAACACTTCAATTTCTCGGAAATTCACACCCCGTGGCCGGGCCGATCAGGTATTGCTGTCGCCTTCCCCGGCGGAGATCGTGGCTGCGCTCGACTACGCGACGCTGTGCCTGTCCGCCTCCCATCACATCGCCTTCACCCACACACGCCACGATGCCGCCGAGCTGTCGCGAAAGGCGGTGCTTCCCTTCAATCCAGCGACATGAGCGTCGCGATAGAGTGAAGGGAGCGCGGCAATGTTCCCGTCTCCGGAGTCCCCCATGTCACCCGATATCGCCTTGCTGCATGCCATTAACGGCCTGGCCAGCCAGTTTCCCGCGCTCAACACCCTGATGATCGCCATCACACGCTTCGGCGTACTATTGATGGTGCTGGCCGTGGTGCCGCTGTGGTGGGCCCGCTCGCAGCGTGATCGGGAGCGTCACTTAGCAACCTCGGCAGGCCTGGCGTTTATCGGTGGGCTGATGCTCAACCAGCTGGTCCTGTTGTTCGTGCAACGCGCCCGCCCCTATACCGACGGCCTGTCACATCTGCTCATTGCGCCGAGTGCGGACCCATCGTTTCCTTCCGACCATGCCACCGCCGTCACCGCCATCGCGGCGACGTTCCTGCTGCAACGCCGTTTCCGCTCGGGCGGTGCTTTCGCGCTAGCCGGCCTTCTGGTGATGTTGTCGCGCGTCTACGTCGGCACCCACTACCCAAGCGACGTTCTCGGCGGTCTGGTGACGGGCTGTCTGGCGGCGCTGGTTGTCAGAGGTTTCTATACGCGCGAGTGCTGGCTGAACCGTCGTCTGGTGCGCCTGCTGTAAACCATCCCTCCAATTCCCCCCGGCCGGAGCCGCTACCCGATGCTGGAAACGCTCGTCACCGCTATCACGCACCTGTCGTCGCAGCACAGTGCCATCGCATATGCCATCGTGGCCCTATCCGCTATGGCAGAGGCGCTACCGGTTGCCGGCACCCTGGTGCCGGGCTCTGTGCTGATCGTCGGCATCAGCGCCCTGGTCAGCACCGGGGCATTGGGCACCGTGCCGCTGATACTCGCTGCACTGGCGGGGGCGATCGCCGGGGATGGCATCTCCTTTTGGCTCGGGTACCGCTACGAGTCACGCATTACCGGCATCTGGCCACTGAGCCGTTATCCGCAATGGGTGGCGCGGGCCGAGGCGTTCTTTCAACGTCACGGCGGCAAGGGCGTATTCCTGGCGCGCTTCGTGCAGGGGCCGCGCGCCTTCGTGCCGCTGGCAGCGGGCATGAGCGGCATGTCGCCGGTGCGCTTCTATAGCGTCAACATCGCCTCGGCGATCATATGGGCCACCACCCACGTACTGGCCGGGGTACTGCTCGGCGAGTCGCTCCATGTGGTCGCTCAGGTCGCCGGGCGCCTGGTGTTGCTGATGGTACTGGTGGCGCTCTTGGTCTGGGCCGTCGTCTGGCTGACCCGCCGCGTATTGCTGACATGGGGACTGGAGGCGGTGCAGGCTGGCGTGACCCACCTGGAGCACTGGTGTGCGCCGCAGACGACTACCGCGCAGCGCGGCGTAGCGCGTCTGCTGGCCACGGCCCGGGGCGAGGGGCTGATGCTGGCCATCGCCATCGCGGTGCTGATCGGCTGCTTATGGCTGTTTATGGGCATTCTCGAGGATCTGCTCACCGGCGATCCGCTGGTGCAGGCCAACCAAGCGGTCTTCCATGCCCTGCAGGCCCTGCGCACCCACTGGAGCGACACTCTGATGCTGGCGATCACCGAGCTGGGCGACGGTTTCGTGACCACCAGTCTCACCGTAACGGTCGCCGCCTGGCTGCTGATACGCCGGGCATGGCGCAGCACGCTTTACTGGCTGTCCGCGGTGGGAGGCGCGGCACTGTTCACGCCATTGATCAAGGCGCTAGTCCACTGGCCGCGTCCGACTGCCGGGCTCTATAGCGGCTGGGAGGCCTTCTCGTTCCCCAGCGGTCATGCCACCATCAACACGGTGCTTTACGGGTTCCTGGCCTATCTCATCGCCCGGGCCCTACCTGCCCGCCGACGCGGCTGGGTGGTCGGCGCTGCGGCACTGATAGTAGCTCTGATCGCCGTTTCGCGTCTCTATCTGGGCGCCCACTGGTTGGCAGACGTCAGCGCCGGTATCGCCATCGGTTTCGCCTGGGTGATCCTGCTGGCGATCAGCCACCAGCGGCGTCACGCGCCGCTCCGGGAGGCGCGTGGGCTGTTGATCGTGGTGCTGCTGACCCTGGCCGTGGCCTGGCCGTATCACCTTTATCAACAACTGTCCGCCGATCGCGCGCGCTACGTGCCTCACCCCACGGTTCAGCAACTGGCCTGGCAGGACTGGTCTCAGACTGCCTATCACCAGCTGCCGGACCATCGCACCGACCTGGGCGGAGAAGGCGAGGAGCCCATTGTCCTGCAATGGGCGGGGGATCTGGAGGGACTGCGACATCGCCTGAGCAAGGCCGGCTGGCAAGTCGATGTCCCCTGGACCCTGATCAACGCCCTGCATTGGCTGAGTCCCGATCATGCCGCCGCCGGCCTGCCGACGCTGCCGCGCCTCAACGGCGGTCAGCCCTCTGCTCTGCGTGCCACGCACCTGGTCGCCAGGCAGACGGGCCGCCGCCGGGTCCTGCATGTCTGGCCCACGGATTTCACCCTGACCGGCACCTGCCAGGCGTCACCTCAGCCGCTGTGGGTCGCCTCGCTCAGGATCCAGCAACGCCGCGACCTGTTCGGCTTGCTGGCGCTGGAGCGTGACGTTTCCGGCGTCACCGACACGCCGGACCTCCTGCAGCAGGCACTGCAGGCACCGGACGCGGCCACGCGCATTCTGACCCCGTCCGCCGACACATCGCTGCTGCTTGCCGCCCCCGCGAGTCTCGTGCCGCCATGTGGTAGCAACTGAAGACCTGATCGGTGCCCTCTACCCGTCGGCGGCCCGCTGGTTGGCCTTCTAGCGATCGACTATGCGCTGTCGCCCATCGCCCTGATGCTGCCTGAGGCCTGGTTAGCTGCCGTGGTGGTCATAGCCTTACAGCCCCTAGTCGAGCTATTCGGCATGGTGGCCTACCTGGCCTGGATTCCAGGCAAGTTGATCCCAGGGCCTTCTCGCTCATAGCTGTATCGCTCCACCCGTGGTCTGTGCCATTGCGTCCTATCTCGCGTCAGGTTCGTGCAAGCAGCTTTTCGCCGTCGGGACGCAACTCGCCCTTGGGCGAAATGTGTCGGTACAAGGTTTGCCGCGTGATACCGAGTTCCTGGCAGAGATCACTCACCTTGGTTTCAGGTTTCCCCATAGCCGCCATTGCCAGGCGCAGCTTGGCGGCTGTCATCTTGAACGGCCGACCACCCTTCCTGCCGTGTGCGCGGGTGGAGGCGAGCCCCGCCTGCGTCCGTTCAGAAATCTGTTCGCGCTTGGATGCAGATATGGCAGCAAAGATCCCGAACACCATCTTACCCGCTCGGGTCGTCGTGTCGATGGCAGCCCCATACCCGGTCAAGATCTTCAAGCCAATGCCGTGTCCGGTGAGTTAATGCACGGTATTGATCAGGTGCCGAAAGTCCCGACCGAGTCGATCGAGTTTCCATACCACCAACATGTCTTCCGACCGAAGTGCCTTGAGGCAAGTTCGTCAGTCCGGGGCGGTCTTCACGCTTGCCGGGGGCCTAGTGTTCATAAATGTGCGTCGGGTCGATACTCGCTTCTATCATCGCATCACGCTGTAGGTGGGTGGCTTGAGAACCATCTGCTTTCGACACCCGCATGTAGCCAATGAGCACATGATGACGGTAACCGCCACACAATGAGCCCATGACGCGCTACGAACGCTGATCCCGGCGTATTCATGAGGGCAGCCTGAAAACGAAGATAGCAGATGGTATTCTCTTGAGAAATCAGTGAGCTCCGCCAAGAACCTGATTCCCGAGGACCATCCGTTATAGGGAGAGCGTATCTCCCTGGATTCCGTCCTACAACGGGTCCATCTGCGTTGAGCTCGACGGCCATCGCACTACCAGCGACAGCGGCGCTATGCTGCTGCGTGAAGCCCTCGATAACAGCGACGTGACCGGGGCGCTGGAGGACAACCTGGTCGACGCGCGCCAACCGCTGCGTATCCGCCACTCGCTGGCCAGTCAGCTGCGCACCCTGATGTTGCAGCGTGCGATGGGATGGATCGACCTCAGCGATACCGACCCCCCCCCTCCGCTGGAAGGCACCAATGATCTACTGCTGCATGCCTTCTTCCTAGTCACCATCCTCAGCAAGTTCGACTGGCCACTGGAGAAAGTCCTGGCGCTCAACCGCAAACGCGACAGCGCCGAAGCGCGCATGGGCGAGGTGAAGTCGGCGTTGGATGTGCATCTCTTGTCGACCGATCGCGGCGCCTCCGAAGTTCAGGACGTCATGGCCCGCAACGATGTGAGCCTGCTGCTGAGCCTCTACGCTTACCAGGTTCTGCATGGGCTGAGGCGCCTGCTGGAGAACCGGGCGCTACAGGGTTAGAGCCTGACCCGTTAGGTGAGATTCCGGGAACGTGACCACGCACTCCGGGAAAGCACCCGAAATCGGTCACGATAAAACGGCATGGCCTGTCAAGATGGCGCAGAATACGCAGCCCGCGAGCTGAAAGCGTTGCTGTCTGGTTGGGCCTACGAGATATCGCTCTACTTATTTGTGGATTTCGATGCCGCCGGGTTTGAAATTGCCAAAGAATTCTGGGTATCCGGATTATCTGGTTGGTATGCGAGAGAGAAAGGTGGCCGACAAACTCAACCCACAACGGATTAGCTGGTTGATGGCTCGCTCAGTACGCTCACTTGCTAGAGAGCAGATACTTCACCAAACAGGCGATGCCCAGGACCAGCAGCAATAGTAGGGCAATTCCGATCACTGGCATTATCCAGCCCATCGCCCCCATCATCCCGCAATCGGGTAGTGTCGTGTTCATCGTGACAGGGCTCCCTGTGGTGTCCATGCCCAAAACCCGTGGTGCCGCCGCCCAGTGGCACCACGGTCGCGCTCATATCGTTCACCCGGCACAGCAGGACAACTGCGTCACATCCTTGGTGAAAGTCTGGGCACAGAGCTTGAGCCCTTCCACCATGGTCAGGTAGGGAAATAGCTCATTGGCGATGTCGTGTAAGGTCATGCGTGCGCGTAGCGCCATCACCGCCGTCTGGATCAGCTCACCGGCTTCCCCCGCCACCGCCTGCACCCCCAGCAACCGGCCCGAGTCGCGTTCGGCCACCAGCTTGATGAAACCACCGGTGTCGAAATTCACCAGCGCACGCGCCACGTTTTCCAGGTCCAGCTCGCGGGTATCGACGCTGAAGCCTTGCTCGATGGCCTCGGCTTCCGTCAGGCCGACGGTGGCCACCTGGGGGTCGGTGAAGATCACTGCCGGCATGGCGCTCAGGTCCAGGGTGGCTTCGCCCCCGGTCATGTTGACGGCAGCCCGGCTGCCCCCGGCGGCGGCGACATAGACGAACTCCGGCTGATCGGTGCAGTCACCGGCGGCATAGAGCCCCGGCACCGTGGTGTGCAGATGCTCATCGACCAGAATCGCCCCACGTGCGGTTTCCACGCCGAGGCTCGCCAGGTTCAGGGCCTCGGTATTGGGTGTCCGTCCGGTGGCCACCAGCAGTTGATCCGCCCGCAAGGTGCCGGCGTTGGTGTCGACAATGAATTCATTGTCGGTGTAGTCCACGCGGCCCGCCTGGGTCTGCTTGAGGACCTCGATGCCCTCGCGGCGAAACGCCGCCTCCACCGCATCCCCTACCGCCGGGTCTTCCTGGGACAGCAGGCGGCTGCGGGCCAGCACGGTGACCTGGCTGCCCAGCCGAGCGAAGGCCTGGGCCAGTTCCAGGGCGACCACTGAGGCCCCGATCACGATCAGCCGCTTGGGAAGGGTATCCAGTGCCAGCGCGCCGGTGGAGGTCAGGTAGGGAGTGTCGGCCAAGCCCGGCACCGGCGGTGCTGCCGGTCGGGCGCCGGTGCCGATGAAGGCGCGATCGAAGCGGACGGTCTGCTCGCCGCCCTCATTCAGCGTGACCGTCAGGCTATGGGCATCGACGAACCGCGCCTCCCCCTTCAGGACCGTGATGGCCGGGTGGTCGCGGAGTATGCCTTCATACTTGGCATCGCGCAGTTCCTCGACACGCCGCTGTTGCTGCTCGAGCAGCTTGGCCCGATCTACCACCGGCGCTTGGCTGCTCAGGCCGGCATCGAAGGGGCTTTCCGTGCGCCAGTTGGCGATATGGGCCGCGCGAATCATGATCTTGGAAGGTACACAGCCGGTGTTGATGCAGGTACCGCCGAG
>NZ_QLSX01000014.1 GCF_003268885.1 Onishia taeanensis | reverse complement strand
AGCCTTTTCTGAGCTGCCTGGGCGGCAGCGAACCGGGCGTTTGTCGAGCGGATCCTCGACATGGATTTCTGAGCTGCCTGGGCGGCAGCGAACATCGAAGAGCTTGCTGCATGGGCTGAAGCACATTTCTGAGCTGCCTGGGCGGCAGCGAACGCCGCTCGCGCCTTCTGCGACGCCACCTTGATTTTCTGAGCTGCCTGGGCGGCAGCGAACTAGCAGGGCCCGGCGATGTCGAAGCCGGAGGTTTTCTGAGCTGCCTGGGCGGCAGCGAACACCCCGATCACTAAGCAGCAGCGGCGCACACATTTCTGAGCTGCCTGGGCGGCAGCGAACCGCGCCAGCACGTCGTCATAGCTCGCGCTCATTTTCTGAGCTGCCTGGGCGGCAGCGAACTCGTCGAGGATGACTTCTTCGACACCCTCGACTTTCTGAGCTGCCTGGGCGGCAGCGAACGCTGTCGTATTCGGCCCGCGAGCGCGGGACCGTTTCTGAGCTGCCTGGGCGGCAGCGAACCACCTGCCGCTTGAGGCTTTCGGCCTTGGCGTTTTCTGAGCTGCCTGGGCGGCAGCGAACCATCATCATGGCGTTGGCCGGCATGATGATCATTTCTGAGCTGCCTGGGCGGCAGCGAACAGGGAAATGCCGCCAAGTGGTCTCCCGGTGATTTTCTGAGCTGCCTGGGCGGCAGCGAACGGTTCGCCACATCAAAGGCGAGCCACTGTCGCTTTCTGAGCTGCCTGGGCGGCAGCGAACGAGGGCGTGGCGGTAGTCGATAGAGGGCATTATTTCTGAGCTGCCTGGGCGGCAGCGAACAGGATATTCCCTACGACTTTCCGCTGCGTGTCTTTCTGAGCTGCCTGGGCGGCAGCGAACGTTTGAGCAGCGGTGATTGCAGCTTCCATGATTTTCTGAGCTGCCTGGGCGGCAGCGAACTCGCTGGCTCTTGGCATACCGCCAATCATGATTTTCTGAGCTGCCTGGGCGGCAGCGAACTTTCGCGAGCAGATCGACACCCTGCGCGACAATTTCTGAGCTGCCTGGGCGGCAGCGAACCAAGCATGGTGGCGTCGATACCGCCGTCCTCTTTTCTGAGCTGCCTGGGCGGCAGCGAACACGTCTATCGCTACGTGTCTGCGATGGGCAATTTTCTGAGCTGCCTGGGCGGCAGCGAACGCTGACGTGCGGCGAGTTGCGGCCGTTGCCCATTTCTGAGCTGCCTGGGCGGCAGCGAACTTCCTGTACTGCTCGAACGATTTCCTTCCGTGTTTCTGAGCTGCCTGGGCGGCAGCGAACAACAGATATTGCGGTTCATATTGCGCGGATTATTTCTGAGCTGCCTGGGCGGCAGCGAACGCAATCAGGCCCTTGGCGTACTGGTTGACCTGTTTCTGAGCTGCCTGGGCGGCAGCGAACGGCCCGTCGCGATGGCGGGCAAGGCACCAGGTTTTCTGAGCTGCCTGGGCGGCAGCGAACCGAACGAGGCCAACGCCGCCTTGCGAGCGGGTTTTCTGAGCTGCCTGGGCGGCAGCGAACCATCCCGAGCGCCTGGGGGATCCGGCCCGGCTTTTCTGAGCTGCCTGGGCGGCAGCGAACATCGGCCAGACGCACAGCGACGAGCAGTGTCATTTCTGAGCTGCCTGGGCGGCAGCGAACCCGCCGCCGGTGGCTGCCCACTATCGCAAGAATTTCTGAGCTGCCTGGGCGGCAGCGAACGCAACGCCCCTACACCGCCACCCACCCGCGATTTTCTGAGCTGCCTGGGCGGCAGCGAACTAGAGCTTTTTCAAGCTAAACCTCTGATTATTAAAGAGCAATAGCCGTAAAGCGCGACGCCTCCCTTTTTTCGGAAGCGTCGCTAACTTATTGTTTTTCCTAGCTCTATAAAAATGCTCGGAAAAAGGGTCAGAACCAGGGCACGGTTGCTTCCGTGCTCAAGCCATAATGGTTAAAGCGCCCGGAGCTGGGTTGTGGCTGCGCTTTGCCATGCTCAATAAACAAGGCGAACCGCTGCCCGCTTGAACGGCTACTGACTTGCACGAATGGCAAGGCGATTTGACGTTCAGCAGGCTTTTCCATCAAACGCTGGGCTTCGTCGATGCCGATGTCGTGACGCTTGGCATACCGCTTTGCCCGGCTGGGGCTTCCGGTATTGAACTGCTTGCGCCGAACCACCCGGTAACTCACCTTTTCTGGCACCGACTGGACGACTTCGAGTTGCACATGGTCCCGCATACCCGTCAGCCAGGGCACAGCCATCAGTTGTTCCAGCCGTTCCTTGCCGCTATGCAGCCGCAGTCGGTTGCCCGGCGTGCGAGCACGCACGCCGTTTTTGTGGTCCGGCAGGCTAATGCCGATGTCATTCGCATCCAGGTCATAAAGGGCCCGGTGCAGCTTGCTGTAAAGCGCACCCATCAACATCGCTTCCGGAAAATCCGGGTCGGGTCGCAGGCGAATGTCGAGATAGTGATCCATGGCTTACCCCGCATCGCCGAAGACACCGCCACGAATCAGCGTGGCCATGACGAAGTGCTGCTGTTCGGCGGCAGGCGCCTGATCCTTGAGCAACCAGTTATCCAGCAGTGAATAGAAATCCACCTTTTGCTTGGGCTGGCGGTAGGCGCTGCCCTGGGTGGTCACGGAGCCGTAGGGCTCGACAGCAATCGGGCCAAGATCGCTGTCATCGCTGGGTGCCGGGTACCAGGTATCAATGGTGCGAATGGCATTCCCCAGCTTCTGAGAGTGGATGGCGGCGTTATCGTCATCACCGATCTTGTAAAGCGTCTTGCTCTTGTCGCCGCGCGAACGATCCAGAATCAGCTCCTGCGAGGGGAAGACTTCCTGACCGGCACCCACTCGGGCAAAGGCCACCACATCAAGCAACAGGTAGCGCTCGCCGGCAAGCGCATCATTGATCAGCCCACCCAGTTCGCGCGTGGCTTGGCTGCCCTCGAAATCGCGCAGCGAATAATCGAGTGCATTAAAGGTCCACGACTTCTCTGCCTGGCCGCCCTTCTTCTGGCTGACCACGACCTCGATTTCTTCGGCACCGACACGATTGCGCCACAGGAAACGACCGTTGGCGAGATTGCAGGCATAGCGGTGAGCGAGCTCGCCAAAGCCGTGTTCGCTGACGTAGCCCGCTACCGTTTGCTTCAACTTGCGCTGATACTCGGCGTTATTGCAGGCCGAGGGCGTTCCGGCGCCCGCCAGTACCCGCAGGGTAAAGCGAACGGCCAGGGTATCGGCACTATGAGGCAGCGCGGCAACGTCGACCGTCTGGAGGTTGGGGTTCTCGATGGCGGCATCGAGTTTGGCTGGGTCCTGGTCCTTGGCCTTCAACCGGTTGGAGATGGTGCCACGGACCGATTTTTCGCGAACGGGGATGCTGCTCCACTGGGCATATTGGTCGCGCTCATCCCAGTTGCCGGCGCTGAACAGTGCATCGGAGGGGTCGAGCTTGCGCTCGAAAGCGAGGACGGAAGCGGTCTTGAGAGTATCGTTCTTGGCCATGATGAAGCTCCTTGTCATTCGACGTGTGCTGTGGCGAGGCTGTAGTCGTTATTCAGCCGATAGCTTCCTGCCTCTAGGTCGTTGTCGACGTACCAGAGCAGCGCTTCGGGGTCTTGGATGCGATGGGGGCTGACCCATTCGCCAATCGAGTAGAGGCTTTCGACAAACTGAAACGGCGTGTCGGCATCGCGAGCGTTGGCCACTTCACCGGCCTTAAAAAGCTCGGAAATGGCGCTATAACCGACGGGGATCGGCACTAGCCAGCCGGGATAGGGGCGACGAATGTCCCAGTGCACCGCTTGCCTTGTCTCGCCGTCTTTTGCGTTTGTCTCTTCTACAACCCGGCATTCGTGGTTTAACCGGCAGAGATCGAGCCAGGCATCCAGCGCAGTCGCTTGATCGTTCTGCGCTTGAAGCATCGCGGTGTGCTCGACCAGCCGATCATCGCGCGACACCAGCGCAAAGCCCGGCAACAGCCGGCGTTTGATTCGGCGCCACTGCTTGGCGTTTTCGTCCTCGCTGGCATCGAAGCTGATCAGCGCTGGGCGGTGGCGCCGCTCGCCGGGGCGTGACGGCATCACACTGCCGCCCGCGATGCGCATGCCCAACACCTGATCAAACAAGGTTTGGGCGATTACCTGGCGGCGTTCAGCACTGCTCAGGTCATCGCCTTCGGACTCGACTCCCACCAGCAGCGAGATTTCCAGGTGCGCGCGGCCCTCCTCGACGATGGCTGCTGTGCCACCGGATTTATCCACCGGGTTGCGGGTGAGATGAAAGGCGCGCGCGACACCCCCTTGCGTGACCAGGGGCTCGATGTGATGACACACCACGCCGACCTCGTTGAAGACCAGCTTGATATCGTCGGGCAGGTTGCGCTCCAACGCCTGCATGGTGCCCATGAAGGCACTCATGGCGGGAAACCCCCAGGTCATGGGGCTTGAGATGGCATTGGCGTTCTGAATACGCAGCCGGGGAAGTACCAGAAGGTGATTGATCATGCGGCGTCTCCTTCTGGGGCGTCGGGATCATCGGGGTCGTCGACGTCATCGCGCAGCGCATCCTGCAGGTCGTCCACCTGGCGGCGGAACTCGGTCACAATGCCCTCGAACTGACTCTTCCAATGCTGGTGTTCTGGGTCACCAAAGCTCAGTTGGCTTTTATGGTTCAGTTCACGATTAAGCCAAAGGGCCGCTCGTGAGCTCACGGCTTCCTGCCAGTCGGCGCGGCGGCGGGCATCATCGAAGTCGGCATCTTCCAGCCCCCGCTCAGGGTCCAGCCAGTACTGCTCTTCCGGCGCGAGCTGGCACTTCTCATCGGCTGTCCAACCAGCCGCCAGTGAATGGATATCGAGAGTGAACAGCATCAGTTCATCGACCAGCATCGTGGTCAAATCATCACGCAGGTCGCGCGTATGCATGTTCTTGGCGGGTTCCGCTTCCAGAAAGCGTTTCAACTCCCCCACAATCCTACGGACCTCTGGACGACCATTGAATGCCCGGAATACGTCACGCATCGGAGCGTAGACCTCGCGTGAGGTCCAGGTAGGCGGCAACGAGGCCAGCAGGTAATTCTGGCCGCCACGTTCGCTATTCAACTGGGAGATATTCTGCGGCTTGGTACCGCCAAGTTTCTGTACAGCAAGGTTGGGATAGCTCGTGTAGCCACCCTCGAAGGCGGTTCGTTCACGAAGCGCCTTGCGCGCCGCCTTGTTGTGATCGCCAAAGAACCAGGTGTTGGGGCTGACCTGGGCATAGAAGCGGTGCGTAAGGGCGGTGGCATAAAGGGGTGCCAGCAAGTGATAACTGGCGTTGTCGGTAGGCTCGTCACCGACCAGCCAATAAATCTGCTTGCCGCGCGCATGCGAACTGGGAGTGCCCTTCGGTTCGACGATACCGGCGAAAGCATGCACCCAGGCTTGCGCCTCGGCCCGATCCTCACTTAGCGCGTCGATCAGCGATTCATCGTTCTCGAGTGCTAGCTCCAGCAGCGAACGCCCTTGCCATCGCAGTTTCAGGAATTTATAGACATCCAGCGCGGCGGCATTGCCAACGACGTCACCCTCGAAATCAGTGGGCAAGCAGTGGCTTCCGACCCCCTCTTTCCCGTGAAGTTGACCGGGCTCGACATAAAGGTTGGTGCCCTTCGCCTCAGGATGGATCGCCTTTAGCGAGTGTGTGACAACCTGCAGCTGACCGACACGCCGCGCGGCATCGGCCAGCCAGGTCTGCAGTTCGAACTGTTGCTGCAGCTTGAGATAGGCGGGATCGTCCGGCGCGAGCTTCTCCGTTTTGGTGGCAAAACGGTCATGGATAAATTGCTCGATCAGCTCGCGGATGGACGTCGGCGGTAAAGGTTCTGACATAGGCTTCCTGCCTTAGCTTGGGGGAGATACCAAAGGCATGACATAATGAGCCCCAAGCGCGGTAACGCTTGGGGCATGGTTGGACATACGGTCAGTCTCTTCTAACGGGACAGTAGCTAACCATCCTCAAACCTCCTTGCTCTTCCGAAAGCAACACTGCTGTTATCGATGCTTTGCTCGCCCATTGAGCGGCCACTCTTTGGGCGAGCACGTCACTCGGCAAAACCAAGCTTGGAAACAGAGTATTCCACCTCACCCAAAAAAACAACCTAACAACTCGTTGATGATTAAATTTAGAAGATAAGGTAAGCATACAATTGATGCGAGGTGATAAAATCATTATTGCCGCCGTACAGGTCGCTTAGAAATAACACCTCGTGGGTGTACTAAACCTTTCGCTGCCGCACAGGCAGCCCGCCGGCCCGCCAGGGCCGGCATTACCTTTTCCGCACGAACCCCAGCGCGGGATGAAAATGCCAGCCCTGCGGGGCGCGATTCGGTTTAAGGCGAATACGGCCGAAGCGGTTCGCGCAACGTTCGAGACCCAGGCCCATCGCGTCGGCCTGGTCGGCTAACGCGGCCAGATAGTCCGGTTCGTTCCAGGGCGTGACACGCGGATGTTCGATGGCCTCGTCCGGCAGTCGATCTAGCTCGGATTCGACGGGCACCAGCCGCTCGTCCTTGCCTTGCCGGTCGCTGCGCCAAAAGCCGAAATCCTCTTCGTTTTCGTCTGGCAATAGCACGAATTCGCTGTCTGCTTCGTTATCTTCGCGAAAGGGCTGCTGCTGTATCGGCACGGCGCCGAGCGTCATCGCCGGCGTGCGATAAAACAGATAGGCCCCCAGTTCGGTCTGCTGTGGCTCGCCACGTCGCTTGCGCCGCCGTTGGCCGGGAGCAGATGCAGCGCCCTCGACCATCAGCGACGCGAGGCGAGCATGTTCGAGATCAACGAGTTTCTTGGTAGGTTCCAACGCTTCGGCCGGCAGCAGGCGGGGGCGAGAATCGATGGAATCAAACTCCTCCGTTCGCAGCAGCGTTTCCAGCCGGTGTTGGGCCAGCGGCCAGAGTTTCTCGGTTTCAAAGCCTGGTCGACTGAAGGCCGCTTGCTGCCGCTTGAGGGTCTTGATGTTGGTATCGAGCAGCGCAATGTTCGGCGCCTCCACCAGCGCTGGGCGATGTCGACGTACTCGGCCGGCCAACTGAATGATCGAGCGCATCGAGGAGGGTTCGACGATGGCCCAGTCATAATCGTGATCGCGACCAACTTCCGTGACGGGTGAACCTAGCACCAGGAATAGCTGATTCACTTCCTCGCTGCTGTCCAGTCGGGAGCGAATATCGGGCAGATCGAAGACGGCGTTTTCATCGCGCCGGTCCAGTGCTATGTCGAGCCGGGCTTCCAGTCGCGAGCGCAGCACCAGCGGATACTGCGAGTGATAAACGCACAGATGAACCTGGTAGCCGTCGGGAATGTCGGCGCGATATAGGGCCTGGGCCACGGCGACCAAGGGCTCGATGTTGGCCATTCTCACGAGGCCGAAGCTGACCCTTTTGTGGCTATGCGGATCAACACTGTGATGCTGTGCATGAAGTGTCAGCGCTTCACTGAGTAGGGTGTCAGCCACCACTTGATGAACGGCATCCGGGTGAGCCGACGGGGCGAGAAGAGGCACGATTCGCCCGCGCCTCGTCGCTGGCTGCATGCTCAGCTTGTCGGCTCGACGGCGGGCAAACGCATGATGCGCGGCGTCAAACGCGTTGCCATCATCACCGTCGCTGTGCGTACAGCCATACTCATCGAACCAGGCACACACTGGATGGACCGGCGCCCCCGGGGTGCCACGATGGCGCTGATACTCGGCCCGCCCGCTGAGATACGCTTCAAACAGACCGCGCACCAGTGACGGTGGCAAGGTGGCAGATGAAAGCAGCACTCTTGAACCGAGCATTCCTGCCCAATAGACGAGTCGCGTCAGCGCTGGAAGATCAGCGGTGTCGAAATCATCGGGCTCATCAAGCACCAGGTCACCGCTCATCAAGCGCAGCATCGGTGCGATCTGATGACCACCTCGCAGGCTTTCGGTAGCGGGCATAAGGTGATCGACGGTGCACACCAGGATCGGCGCATTGATCAGCCCCTGGGTGTGAGGGTCGGCAACGGCCTTGGATAGCAAGGGGTGATCACCGAGATTGCCCTCGAAATGCACGTGAGCTTGTTCATCCAGCAGGTTGGCGCGAGATTCCGAGCCGCCAAAATCGCGCTGCTGATGCTCGAGCTGTTGTTGATTGAACAGCGCCCTGCTGGCTGAGCCGCCGACGCGAATGGCGAGATCGTCGCTCCCAAGCCCCAAGCGCTCGCGATAGGCCTGGCCGGTTTGCAGCGTCAAGGTGCGAAGCCCCAGCGCGATGGTGAAGCGCGCCCCCGACTCTGGGTCGCTCAACGCATAGAAGATCCGGCCGTTGGCGATGGTCTTTCCACAGCCGGTCGAGGCCATGTTGACCCCGAAGAACCCCTGACGCTGGCTTTTATCACGAAGCCCGGTTGCCAGGTCGAACGCTTTGTCCTGCCAGCGAAAGCGCGCATCACGGCTGCGCGCCTTGAAGCCCTTGTGTCGAGCAATCCTGGGTAGCGCTGTCTCCATTCCCGGCAGGTGGTGTGTAATTTCACCGACGCTTCGGGTCACGCCAAGCAAGTGCTCGGTCAATGGTTGGCTGAGGCGCCGCCTACCTTGATGGTTGGACGTATTGGCGTAGAAATCGAGCGACCACTGGCCATTCAGGCGCCCCTGGTCCTTGAGGCTGGAGTAGTAATGATCGCCCAGCATCAGCGAAAGTCGGGCCAGATGCATGACGTAGGGCGACTCGAGCGGTGACGCGTCGCTGCGTATCTGCTGAAGCTGGCGTGCCAGGCGCCGGCTGCGTTCACGCCAGGCCGCTTCGGTGACCGGCAGGCCATGCGGAAATGTCCAGTAAGGGGCCACGCGTTCAAAGGCCGCTGGTTCCACCCGCTCGTTCCAGGCGGCAGTAATCGCCTGGGGAAGCGTGGGCAGATTTCCCGCGTTCAGATGGGCTCTGGCGCCCACCCATTTCTGGGCGCCAATTTCATCGGTGGCGGGCAGAGCCGGCAGCCGGTGGTGACTGACGACCAGCCAACCAATTGCCGCCGCCAGCGGTGGCAATTGGCTAAACGGTGCACTGTCGCTGGCATATTCATCTACGCCATCGCGAATCAGACGGTTCAGCCAGCAAGCATCATCTTCCGCGGTTGGCTTTTCTAGGCGTGCAAGCCAGCTGGGGTCGTCATCTTCGCCGACGAACGCCTGTAGCAGCCGTAGTGACACCCACTCATGGCGGTAACGGTTACGCTCTTCTAAACGGCCATTGAGTCGATCCTGAAACGCTTGGCTGGCTTTGCCGAGGTCGTGCAATAGCGCGGCCATGGAGGCCAGCAGATGAATCAGCTGGCCGCTGTGCCAGTCGTTCTCGTCTTCCGTACGCAGGATATTACGCCGCGAGGTATTGGTCGGCGCACCGCCGCGAGCGTTGAACTGAGAGGCATCGCCCACGATCCACAAAAGCTCGCTGTGATCGTGACCACGGATCCAGTGGCAGGCGACGGCGGTATTCTTGCGGGCGGATTGGCGCAGCAGTTTGCGGAGCGTGTCGAGCCCAGCCTTAGTAATCGGGGTTTGCCAGGTGCGCTCTCCGCGCCGCTCGGCAAACTGGTCGAGAACGCGGCGTGTCTGCTTCAACGCGTTCTTGCGACACTGCGAGACCAGAAGCACATTCATACCAGCGCCTCATTCCCAAGGCGCTCGGCCGTCGATTTCAGCGTGTCGATCATGAAATCGAGCGCTTCGACCTGCGTGAGCCGGTCGATACAGGCCTGGCGAAACTCCTGCTCCTCGTCCCCGCGGCTTGCGGAAATGAACGCCTGCGGCAAGATCACGGCATCCTTGATCAGGTCGGCAACATCGAAGACGAGCCCACCGCGTCGCGTTTTGCCGTGCAGTACTGCCAGTCCATGAGGAATACCCAGCACCCAGGTCGCGGTGGCGGCCAGCCCGTAGGCCAGGTAATTACCGTGGTCGAGAAAACGGTTGGCCGGGTCCGCCCCTTGCCCACGTTTGACGCGGGTAAACTCGCCGTAGTCGGCAGCATGGCTGGCCAGCCGGAATAGCTGCTTGGTGAGTCGGGCTTCTTCGGTCAACAAGGCGGTGGTGTCGGCAGCAAGATCGATCGCTTCTCGACTGCGGGTCATCAGCATGCCCAGCTCGGCCTTGCTCGGGGTGAAGCCGCTATCGCGCTGGAAGCGCGGTTCAAGCCAAAGGCGTTCGACCTGAGCGAGTCTGGCTCGTTGGAAACATCGCGCCGCTTCCAATCGCTTATCGTCATCAAACCAGAATCGCACCCAGTGCTGCAGGTATTCGGTGGGTCGGTACTCACTCTGCGGCGTCAGCCAGGCGACATCCACATCGACTTCGTTGGCCGCAAACAGCGGTGTCCCGCCGCCGCCGCAAAACCCCACCAACACGCCGGCCTTGGCCAGCTCACGCATGGCCGCCTGAGTGATAGACGTCCCTGTTCCCAGTAACAGTGACGTGGTATTGGCGATCGGAATATTCCAGTAACGCGAGCGCTTCCCTTCATCGGTGACGTACTCGACGCGACCGCCATTAACCAGCACACGACAATGCTGAAGGTAATAGAGGTTAGCCCGCTTGGAATGCAGGATCGTCTTCATGTCGCTAGGGGAGAAGTCATCCATGACTAGTACCTGCCTGCTTATGCCAATCGGAAGGGGTAAACCATCTAAGCATTCTGCCGCTCTGGTGTGCTACTCCCCCTTGGTCAACGTCGACCGCTCTGCTCGAATGTAGTGATGACTGGCGGCTTCCTTCTTTCTCGCCCTCTAGCCTCAATAGCAATTGTTATGTTATAACCTTCGCTCTCGTTTCAAGACCCAGTTTCAAGCCACCGTTTCAAGCCCAATCCTAAGAGATCGCACCATGGCACATCGCCACCACCACCGGCCGGAAGGCCCCTGTCATTTCTCACTGATGTCGCTGTCCTGGGCGCGGCGCCTGCTGCTGGCCGCGGCGCCGCTGGCGGTGCTGTGGCTCGCGGTGTCCTGGGCCGCGGGGTGGTGGTCCTGATGGCGCGCCTGGCACTGCACGATGTAAGCCTCGCCCAGGGCGGCCGTACCGTGCTCGAACACGTCGAGGGACAGTTTCCGGATGGCGCCATCACGGCGCTGATCGGCCCCAATGGCGCAGGCAAGAGCACGCTGATCCAGGGCATCATGGGCCTGCTCAAACCCTCCCAGGGTCGCATTGAGTGCGCCGTGCCCAGGGAGCGCCGTGCCTGGCTGCCCCAGCAGCTGGCGCTGGACCTGTCCTTTCCGATGAGCGTGGAAGAGCTGGTAATGACCGGCACCTGGCCAAGCCACGGGGCGCTCAAGGGCTACTGCGGCCCCCACTATCGCAAGGCGCGGGAGGTGATGGCGCGGCTGGGTATCTCGCATCTGTCGCACCGCCCGCTTGGCGAGCTCTCCGGCGGTCAGCGCCAGCGCGCCCTGTTCGGCCGCACGCTTATGCAGGAAGCCGAACTGCTGCTGCTCGACGAGCCCTTCGCCAATGTCGATATCGAAACCGTCGAGGTGCTGACTGGGGTGCTGCGCGACATGGCGCGTCAGGGCACCACCATCCTGGTGGTGCTCCACGACCTGGACCAACTGACCCGGCTCGCCGACGAGGTGCTGCTGCTGGCCGACGGCCACGCCCAATGGAGCACGCCTCAGGCCGTCATCGACCACCGACAGGGCGGCCTGCAATCGCTGCCGCCATTGAAGCCGACTCACCCTACGGACGCGCCCCATGCTCGAACTGCTGAATAGCCTCTTCCTCGCGCCCTTCGACTACGGCTTCATGCAGCGGGCGCTGGTCGCGGGGCTAGCACTGTCGCTGGCCGCCCCGGCGCTGGGGGTCTTTTTGATGCTGCGCGGCATGAGCCTGATCGGCGACGCCATGGCGCACGCCATCCTGCCCGGGGTGGCGCTGGGTTTTCTGATGGCGGGCTTCTCGCTGCCGGCGATGAGCCTGGGTGGCATTCTCTCGGGGCTTCTCGTCGCCGGACTCGCCGGCAGCGTTTCGCACATGAGCGGCCACCGGGAGGACTCGGCAATGGCCAGCTTCTTCCTGATTTCGCTGGCCGGCGGGGTGATGCTGGTGTCGCTGGGCGGCAGCAGCGTAGACCTGACCCATGTGCTGTTCGGTTCGATCCTCGCCGTGGATTCCACCGCCCTGGTACTGATCGCTGCCATCAGCACGCTGATCGTGGTGGTGCTTGCAGTGGTGTTCCGTGCGCTGGTGGTCGAATGCCTGGACCCGCTGTTTCTGCGCGGTCAGGGCATGGCCGGCGGCCTGGTGCATGGCGTCTTTTTGGGGCTGGTGGTACTCAACCTGACGGCCGGCTTTCAGACGCTGGGCACCCTGATGGCGGTGGGCCTGATGATGCTGCCGGCCACCACCGCCCGTTTCTGGTCAAAGCGCCTCGAGGGGCTGATCGGCTTGGGCATTCTGCTGGCCATGTTCGCCACCAGCGGCGGACTGCTGCTCTCCTATCACCTGGAACTGCCCTCGGGGCCGAGCATCATCCTGCTCGCCGGGGCCTGCTATGTGCTCTCGGCACTGCTGGGGCGCTACAACAGCCTGCTGGCAAGGCTTCGCCGCCGTGATGCGCCGCTGGAGCCTCGCGAAGCCCAGTAGTGCCTGGCTCAAACCGACTGCTGCAGATGCCATCGTGCCGCGCACGGCCGGCGGACCCTGCAGCCGCCTATGCCATCCAACCGTCCCTCTAACCAAGAGACTCATGACATGCGCCACATTCTCCCCTTCGGGCTTAGCCTGGTTGCCGCCAGCCTTGCCGTAACGCTTGCCAGCTCGCCGCTGTACGCCGCTGAGCCTATCGACGACGAACCTATCAATGTAGTGGCGAGCTTCAGCGTGCTCGCCGATATGGTCGAGCAGGTCGGCGGCGAGCACGTCGCGGTCACTGCGCTGGTCGGCCCCGACAGCGACCCGCATATGTTCTCGCCGAGCCCCACCGAGGCTCGCGCGGTCGCCAAGGCCGACCTGGTGGTCTTCAACGGCCTGAACTACGAGGGCTGGATGGAACGGCTGATCACCGCCAGCGATTATGACGGCGCCCTGGTGACCGCCACGGACGGCATCAGTCCATTGACCTTCCAGGGACACGACCACGGCGATCATGAGACTCACGCCCACGGCCAAGAGCACGATCACAGCGGCCATGACCATGCACAGGGCAGCCCGGACCCCCACGCCTGGCAGGATTTACGCAATGCGACCACCTATGTCGCCAACATCCGCGATGGTCTGATCGCCGCCGACCCGGCGCATGCCGACGCCTACCGCACCAACGCCAGCCGCTACAGCGAGGCCATCACTGCACTGGACGAGGAGCTTCACGCCCTGCTCGCTGAGGTGCCCGCCAGCAGCAGCGTGATCACCGGTCATGAGGCCTTCGACTACTTCGCCAACGCCTATGGCATCAGCTTCCTGTCGCCGACCGGGCTTTCCACTTCGGCCGAGCCCTCGGCGGCCGACCTGGCCCGACTGATCGACGTCATCCGTGACGAAGGCATCAGCGCGCTGTTCAACGAGAGCATGACCAGCACCGCGACCCTCGAACAGCTCGCCGAGGAAACCGGCCTGCCGATCGCCGGCACCCTGTATTCCGGCT
This sequence comes from Onishia taeanensis, assembly GCF_003268885.1. GTDB lineage: Bacteria > Pseudomonadota > Gammaproteobacteria > Pseudomonadales > Halomonadaceae > Onishia > Onishia taeanensis_A. The sequence continues at coordinate 67,635 of NZ_QLSX01000014.1, read as the reverse complement.
CGCTATCGGCCGAAGGCGAGGCCTCGACCTATCTGGGCATGATGCGCCATAACGCCCGCGTGCTGCATGATGCCCTGGGCGTAGCCGGCCACCAGGCCGACCGTGCGTCTGAGCATGAGCATGAAGAAGGTCACGATCATGACCATGACCATGAACACCAGCATGAACACTGAGCATTAACGCGCGACAAGAGCTACTTCCTTTGGCGCTCCCTGCGGGGGGCGCCTTTTTTATGGGATGCTGTCAGCAAGGCTCACCGCTCGCCAGGAGGCGTCATGCTCGAGATGCGCGATATCCGCAAGGCCTACGCCACCCCGCAGGGGCCACTGGCGGTGCTCGACGGCGTCGACCTCACGCTAGCCGCTGGGGCGAGCCTGGCGCTGATGGGCGAATCCGGCAGCGGCAAGTCGACCCTGCTGCACCTGGCCGCCGGCCTCGATACCGCCGATAACGGCGAGATCACCCTCGACGGCCAGCGCCTCTCAACGGCCAGCGAACCGGCACGAGCCGCCCTGCGCCGCACGCGACTGGGGTTGGTTTTCCAGCAGTTCCATCTGGTGCCGAGCCTGTCGGTCGCCGACAACCTGACCCTGCAGGCGCGCCTGGCGGGGCGCGAGACGCCGGACTGGAGCCGGGAGCTGCTGACACGACTAGGCCTTGCCGAGATGGCCGACCGCCACCCCGAGCAGCTCTCCGGTGGCCAGCAACAGCGCCTCGCCATCGGCCGTGCCCTGGCCGGGCGTCCGGCGCTACTGCTGGCCGACGAGCCCACCGGCAACCTGGATGAGGCCAGCGCCGAAACGGTGCTGACGCTGCTGCTGGAACTGGTTCGCGACAGCGGCTGTGCACTGTTGATGGTGACCCACAGTGCGCGGGTAGCAAGCCGCCTGGAGCGGCGCCTATCGCTCTCCCATGGCCGGCTGCTGGCCGAGGAGGCCAGGTGATGACCGAGCGTGGCGCTCCTCGTCTGGTTCCTCATTTGGCCATGGCGCGCACCGCGCTGGTCACGCTGCTCTCTCACTACCGCCGTCATCCAGGGCAACTGGCCATGCTGCTGGTTGGGCTATGGGTCGCCAGCGCCCTATGGAGCGGCGTGCAGGCGATCAACGCCTCGGCCCGCGACAGCTACGCCCGCGCCGAGGCGCTGCTCTCACCCAGCCTCGAGCGCATCGAACGCCGTGACGGTGCGCCTCTTAGCTATGCCGACTTCACCACCCTGCGCCGCGCCGGCCTGGCGGTATCGCCGCTGGTCGAAGGCACCATCGAGCTTAACGACGGTCAGCGCCTGAACGTGCTGGGCATCGAGCCGCTAAGCCTGCCGGTAGGCGGCATCGGGGGAGCTAGTAGTGAGGGGGTTAGTGAAAATCGCAGCGGCGGTAGCCCTATCGGCCTGCTGCAGCCGCCCGGCCAGACTCGGCTCGCCCCTGAGACCCTGGCCACGCTCGATGCGTCCCCGGGGGAGCGCCTTGTCGGCGCAGGCGGCGAGCGTCTGCCACCGCTGGTCATAGACGCCCAGTTACCGCCGGGAACGCTGATGATGGATATCGCCTGCGCCACCGATCTGCTCGAGCGCGGCACCCGCATCGATACCCTGCTGTTGGCGCCGGGCACTCAGGCGGCGCTGCCCGCTGCCTATCGGCCAATACCCGCCGCCCAGGGGCTGTCGCCCGGCCAGCTCACCGAGAGCTTTCATCTCAACCTGACCGCCATGGGCCTGCTGGCGCTGGTGGTGGGGCTGTTGATCGTGCATGCGGCCCTGGGCCTTGCCCTGGAGCAGCGCCTGGGGCTGCTGCGTACCCTGCGTGCGCTGGGGGTGCCGGGGCGGACCCTGGTCGGCCTGCTGGCTATCGAGCTCGTCTTGCTGGGGCTGGCCGGCACCCTGCCCGGCATTCTTGCCGGGCTGTGGCTGGCAAGCGTGCTGTTGCCGGACGTCGCGGCAAGCCTAGAGGCGCTCTTCTCGGCGTCGGTCGGGGCCAGCCTGTCGCTGCCCTGGCATTTCTGGGCCGGTAGCCTGGCCATCACCCTGGGCGGCTTGGCCACCGCCGGCCTCGGCATGCTGTGGCGCACGGCGCGGTTGGATATTCTCGCCCTCGGTCACGCCCAGCCTTCCCGCGCGAACAGTCGCCGCCGGTACCGGCGCCAGGCGGGGCTCGCCGCCCTGACCTGGCTTGCCGCGCTCGGGCTGTGGCTATGGCCGACGCCCGCCGGCACGCCCAGCTTGATCGCCGGCTTCGCCATGGTCGCGCTGGCACTGGCCGGCAGCGCGCTGGGCCTGCCGGTGCTGCTGGGTGCGGCCCTGGAAGGCCTAAAACGCTGCCTACCTGGCAACTCGCCGCGCACTGCCCTAATCCGCTGGGCGCTGGCCGACCTGCAACTGCAGCTGCCCCGGCTGCAGCTCGCGATGATGGCGCTGCTGCTGGCGCTTGCCACCAATCTCGGTGTGGCCGGCATGGTCGGTGGCTTTCGCCTGACCTTCCTCGACTGGCTCGACCAGCGCCTGGTCGCCGACCTTTACCTGCGCCCACCGCCGGCGGCCTATGACAGCTGGCGCGACTGGCTCGAAACCCGGCCCGAGATCGCCACCCTGCTCGAACGCCGCGAGACCGATACCCGCCTGATCGGCGCAGAGGGCGAGCGCCCGGTGGCCCTGCAGGGCATCACCCCAGCCCCGGCGCTGACCGCAAGCTGGCCGCTGCTGGCGACCCTGAATGCTGACCGAGCGGCGGCCTGGCAGTCGCTGCGCGAAGGGGCGGCGCTGATCAACGAGCAGCTGGCGATTGCCACCGGCCTGGCCCCGGGCGATATGCTGACGCTTGCAAGCCCCAGCGGGCCCTTCACCACGCAGGTGGCGGGCATTTACCCGGACTACGGCAATCCTCGCGGCGAAGTGACTCTGACGGTGGAGCGGCTGAGTCAGCGCTTCGCGGCCAAGCCGGGCTCAATGGGGCTGGTGCTCACGCCAGGGCTGTCGGCGGCCGATGAAGCCGCCCTGCGCCAGAGGCTGACCCGCCCACTGCCGGAGGCGGGCGAGGCGCCGGCACCATCGCTGATCGACCAGCGTAGCCTGCATCGTCAGGCCCGCCAGGTCTTCGAGCGCACCTTTGCCGTGACCCGCGCGCTAACCGGCCTGACGCTTGGGGTTGCCGCGCTGGCGCTGTTCACCGGCCTGCTGGCCCAGGCCCGCGAGCGCCGCGCCCGGCTAGCACCGCTATGGGCGCTGGGCCTGGCCCGCACCACCCTGCTCGGCGTGACACTGGCCCAGCTCGGCGGCCTGGCACTGGCCACGGCGCTGCTGGCACTGCCGCTGGGGGTCGCGTTGAACTGGGCCCTGGTCGCCGAGATCAATGTCGCCGCCTTCGGCTGGCGGCTGCCGCTGCACGTCTTCCCCGCCGCCTGGGTACAGGCGCTAGGGCTCGCCGTGCTGGTGGCCCTGCTGGCCGCCGCGCTGCCCGCCTGGCGGCTATGGCGCGCACCGCCCCGCCAGTTGCTCGAGGAGTTCTCCGCCTCATGAACCGTCGCTCGCCGATACGTCGTCTTTTCAGCCACCTTCCACGCTGGAAGCGCATACTGCTGGCGGGGCTGGCGCTGGCACTCGTGCTGGGGCTGGTACCTAGCCTCGCGCTGCTGACGGGGCCGACAGGCGACTCGACGCCCCCTGCGGCCCAGGCGTCGAACGGCGGCTTCGCGGGCCTTGGCCGCGCGGCCGATGGCTTCACGCAGGCAAGGCCCGGCCAGGCGCTGCGCTTTCCCGAGGATCACGGCGCCCACCCCGGCTTTCGTACCGAATGGTGGTACCTCACCGCCAACCTCCACGATGAGCAGGGCCGGCCGCTGGGCGTGCAGTGGACGCTGTTTCGCCAGGCGCTGGCGCCGCCTGCCGCTCAGCAAGACGCTAAGGCTACAGTAGGCACGACCAACCCCTGGGCCTCGAATCAGCTCTGGATGGCCCACGCCGCCGTCTCCCGGGACGAGGCGCATGTGGTCGCCGAGCGCCTGTCACGAGGCAGCCCGGAGGGCCTTGCCGGCCCGGCAGGGGTGCGCGCGATGCCCTTCGCCGCCTGGATCGACGACTGGCAGCTAACCGGGGCTCTCTCAGAAACGCTCTCAAAAGCTCTACCAAACACTCTCGCAAGCACCCTCTCAAGTTCGACCGATGCCCTGAGCCAGCTGAGCGTTAGCGCCACCCTGGATGAGGTCACCCACTACCGGCTGACGCTGACCACCGAGGGGCCGCTCGTCGCTCACGGCGAGGCCGGCTTCAGCCAGAAGGCAGCCGACGGCCAGGGTTCCTTCTATTACAGCCAGCCCTTCTATCGGGCCGAGGGTGAGGTGACCCTCAACGGTGAGACCCATCGCGTCAGCGGCCGGGCATGGCTCGACCGGGAATGGAGCAGCCAACTGCTAAGCGAGGCTCAACAGGGCTGGGACTGGCTGTCGCTGCATCTCGCCGATGGCACCAAGCTGATGGCCTTTCGCCTGCGCGGCGGCGCGGCAGGTGGAGGAGAAACGCAAGGCGATACCGGTGACTATCTGTCCGGCAGCCTGATCAGCGCCGATGGCACCCTCACCCCCCTCGGCCCCACCGAGCTCTCGCTGACGCCAATCGCCGAGCGCTCGGTGGCCGGCCGGCGTCTCCCCACCCGCTGGCGACTCGAAGTGCCCGGCCAGGGGATCGACCTGACAATCTCCGCACGCCACCCTAACCGCTGGATGACCACGCAAGTGCCCTACTGGGAGGGCGCGGTGACGGTTGAGGGCCCCGACGGCCGGCCGCGGGGGGAGGGTTATCTAGAAATGACCGGCTACTAGGCGCTCAGACTCGAGCGCCCCCGAGCCGTCAGCCTTGGGCCAGCCAGCAGGGGATCAATCGAGGACAAAACTTGTACATATTTGACGGTCGTTGCGCGCGATAGGCGCTCTGGTAATCATCAGCAGGCGTTAATGTTGGCATCACAGGCTCACATCGCATTGGACACCTAGCCAATAAGCTCTACATTAATTGTACGATCTTTCTATTGGAGCCTACCGTCATGACGGCCGACGACACCTACACCGACGACTATCCCGTGCCCGAGACGCAGTTCACTATCACCAGCCTCTCCCACGCCCTGCAACAGGGCATGTCACCGATTGTCGAGGTCAAATCCATGGATGGCATCTATTCGGTGCGCTTCCATCATGCTAACGGGATATCGAGTCTGGTCGACGAGTCAGGCAGCGTCTGCACCTTCAAGGGCACAGGTGCAATCCGCGACCTGATGGGCTCGCTGGGCCTGACCCATGGGGTGCTGACCTGGGCCGACCAGTGCGGTGACGAGATGATCGGCGTGCCCAGCCAACCGATCACCGCCGAGGAAATGCTGACCTACGGTACCCGCATCGCCTTTCGCTAGGCGCGGTGACCTTCGCTACACAACGAATCAGGCCTGAAAAACAGGTCCCTGCTTGACCGCCCTGCGAGCTTCGCCTTTGTGAACAAGCCCTGACGAATAAGCACTGATACACAAAAAAGACCGCCCGAAGGCGGTCTTTGTCGTTGCGCGTCTGCCCTTGGATCAGGGCAAGCGAGCGATCAGGACTCGAAGTCGAAGGCTTGCTGCAGGGCAGGCCAGGCCGGCTTGCCGTCGATGGTGGTCACGCCATCGACAAAGGCTTCGATGCGGTCAGGATGCTGGTTGATCCATTCGACCGCGACCTCGTCCGGGTCACGCTCTTCAAAGCTGAACTCGTAGATCATCGCGCTCTGGTCGTCGGCGCTGAAGGTCATCTGATCGAGCAGGCGGGTCGCATTGGGGTGCGACTCGGAGTAGGGCTTGTTGAGCAGCGTGCGCACATCGCTGCCGCCGCCGTCCGGCCCCCACATGTCCTCGGTGTCTTCGAGATAGACCACATCGTATTCGATGTTCATCCAGTGCGGCGTCCAGCCGGCGAAGACGATCCACTCATCGTTGTTGATGGCGTTCTTGACGGCACTGAGCATGCCCGGCGTAGACGTTTCCACCGGCTCCCAGTCACCCAGACCATAGGTATCGTTATCGATGGCCTCATTGAGGGTGTCGCTCATGCCGGAGCCGACTTCGATGGAGAAGATTTCACGACCGAACTTGTCGGCAAACTCCGGCTTGTCCAGGTCACCGACCTGCTTCACACCGGCCTCGGCTACGTAGCGCGGCACGGCGAAGCCGATCAGGGCGCCATCGACGTTGTTGCCCAGGTCGACCAGGGTGCCCTTTTCCATTGAGGCTTCGAACATTGGCTGCTGAGCGGGCAGCCAGGCCGCCATGAAGGCATCGACTTCATTCAGGTTCAGCGCCTCGTAGGCGATAGTCGCGCCAATTTCCTGCTGGCTGGGCTCATAGCCAAGCGCGGTCAGCAGCTCGGCGGCGAGCTGAGTCTTGACCGTGACGCCCGGCCAGGACGGCGTGGCGAAGCGGATCTCGGCGCTTTCATCAGCGGAGGCAAGAGCCGGCAGCAGGGCCAGGGGGGCGGCGACGAGGCCACTGGCGAGGATGCGAGTCATGGGACGGTTGGGATTGTTCAAGGGATGAATCCTTGGCAGGTCATGCCATGAATGGGTTCGGCGCAACGCTACTCCAATCTACCGTTGGTCGCAAAGACGCCCCGCATGAGGCGGCGCGCTTCCGACGCTTTTCGGCTAGGTTCTGGCTAGGTCGCCGACGCAATCGCCGACACAGTCCTCAGTACTGTCCTCAACTCCGTTCTCAAACCGGCCCTCGAGTCAGTCCCCAATGTTGGCTAGGCGCGCGGCTTCGACGATCTCGATCCAGTAGCCGTCGACATCCTTGACGAAGACCACGTCCTTCATCTTGCCCTGATCGGCGCGCTTGACGAACTCGACCTCATTGGCATCGAACCACTCAACGGCGGCGTCGAGGTCCGGTACCGAGAAGCAGATATGGCCAAAGCCCTGAGGTTCGGCGTTGCCGTCGTGGTAGGCGAAGTCCTCCTGGTTCTCGGTGCCCCAGTTGTGGGTCAGCTCGAGCAGGCCCTTCTGGCTGAAGGTCCAGACGGTGCGCTGCCCCTTGTCTTCGGGCACGTCATCGCCGTCTTCCAGACGCGCCAGGAAGTACAGCGAGAAGCCGAGCTCCTCGAAGTCCAGCTTGCGCAGCACGCGCATGCCAAACACGCGGGTATAGAAAGCCAGCGACTTGGCAGGGTCCTTGACCCGCACCATGGTGTGGTTGAGGCGAAAACCCTGGGACTCGGCGGTTGGCGCCTGAACGCCGGGATGCTGCTCTCCGGTAAAGCTCATGGGATCTCCCTTCTAGTTAGTCGTTGCAGTTGAGTAGGGTATGGGGGCGGCCCGGGACAACTTCCACCCCCGTGTCATGATCAGGCTGGCCTAGGCGCTGTCCGAAAAGAGCTTAGATGGCACCTTCCTTCATCAGTTGGCCAATATGCTCGGCCTGGCGAATCGCCAGCGAGACGATGGTCAGCGTCGGGTTCTCTGCCGCCGAGGTCGTAAACTGGCTGCCATCGGAGATGAACAGGTTGGGAATGTCGTGGCTCTGCCCGTAGCCGTTACAGACGCCATCCTGGGCGCGCTGGCTCATGCGGCACGATCCCAGGTTGTGCGTCGAGGGGTAGGGCGGCGTGCGATAGATGTTCTTGGCCCCCACCGATTCGTAGATCGCCGAGCCTTGGCGATAGGCATGCTCGCGCATCGCGATGTCATTGGGGTGATCGTCGTAGTGAACGTTGGCCACCGGCATGCCGAAGGCATCCTTGAGGTCGGCATTCAGGGTGATGCGATTGCTTTCCCTGGGCATGTCCTCGCCGACCAGCCACATGCCGGCCATGTGGTCGTATTGGTCGAGAGCGCCAGCGAAGTCGCTACCCCAGGCACCGGGATCGAGGAACGCGGCCATGAACGGCAGGCCCAGCGATAAGGTTTCCATCTCGTAGCCGCCGACAAAGCCCCGCGATGGATCGTGATGCGCTTCGTCGGAAATGATCCCGGCCATGGTGGTGCCGCGATACATGTGCACCGGGTCATCGAAGGTGGCGTACACCGAGCCAGTGGTGTGACGCATGTAATTGCGCCCGACCTGGCCAGAGCCATTGGCCAGGCCCTCCGGAAACAGCGATGACGCCGAATTGAGAAGCAGCCGGGGCGTTTCCAGTGAATTACCGGCAACGGCCACCAGACGCGCCTTTTGACGCTGCTGATCCCCGTTGGCGTCGAAGTAGACCACGCCTGTCACCTTGCCCTGGGCATCATGCTCGATGTGGGCCACATGTGACTGGGGCCGCAGCTCCATGTGCCCCGTGGCGATCGCCGCCGGCAGCTCGGTGTAAAGCGTCGACCACTTGGCGCCGGTACGGCAGCCCTGGAAGCAGAAGCCGCGCTGCTGACAGGATGCCCGGCCATCGCGGATCTGGCTGTTGATCGCCATATGTCCGGTGTCGCATTCATATCCCAGGTTCTTGGCACCGGCGTACATCACATGGAAGTTGTTGTTGCCCGGCAGGCCGGGAATGTCATTGGTGCGGGTAACGCCCATGCGGTCCTCGGCTCGCGCGTAATAGGGTGCCAGCTCATCATAGGTCACCGGCCAATCGAGCAGGTTGGCACCCTCGACCTGGCCGTATTCGCTCAGGGCCCGAAATTCATGGGGTTGAATGCGCAGGCTGGCGCCGGCCCAGTGCACCGTGGTGCCTCCCACCGACTTGACGATCCAGGCCGGAAGATTAGGGAAATCCTTGGCCAGCCGAAAGCTGCCGGACGTGGTTCGCGGATCCAGCCACGCCAACTGGCTAAAGGACGCCCATTCGTCGGCCAGAAAGTCGTCGCGGGTATGAATCGCACCGGCCTCGAGAACGACGACATCAATGCCCTGCTGGGCAAGCTCGTTAGCGAGGGTGCCCCCGCCTGCGCCGGAACCGATGATCACTGCCACGTGATCATCGTCATGCTGGAAGCGTGTCTGATTGTCAGTCATGGCCATGATGGCTCTCCTCTACTTATATTTATTGTTTTTGTCTTGTTTTGGGCTCAGGACGGCATTTCGCCGGGCATATAGCCGTTGGCGGGCTGTGGCGGTTCGGGCAGCCAGGTCAGATCACTGAACCCGTTGTAGAGATAGCCCTTGTCGCCCTCCTCGCCCTGGTAGCCGAAATGGGTGAAGGCCAAAGGGTTGTTGTATAGCGAGACGATGGCAGTGGAACGGACCTTCTCGAAGAACGGCGTGCCTTACAGCGAGGCGACCCGCAGGTATTGATCATTGGTCGCGAGAGCCAGCCAATCGCCGCTGGCATCATCATCGAGGGCCTTGATCCCTCCCTGGAGCAGGGTACGGGTCGCCTCAGCCTCGGCGGCACGGTCCAGGTCTTTGACCACGAAGGCATAGACGGCATCCTCGAGGCCAGGGTGCGGAAACAGGTGTTTAGTGACCTGAAGCAGTACCTCGCCGTCATGGGAGCCCAGCACATCGAGCGGCATGGCCCAGCTACGACTGGGTGCCAGCAGGGCGATAGGCCCACTGGCGAAGGCCAACGTGCCTACCAGGGCACCGCCGGTCGTTTTCAGAAAGGTGCGGCGTGATAGCGATGTGGACGGCATGGCGGTTCTCCCCATGGAATCAGACAGTGAGGACACGGCATCACGCGGCGACCTCTCAGGCGGTGATGTCTCACCATGTCAGCGGCGTGGTGGCATCTTGTTCTGAGGCTATGCCTGAAATAGAAGGGTGGGGTAACAGCGGATTACTACTTAGCCGAAGGTAGCAGTTACGCGCTTCAACATGGCTCTCTGCGCAGAGCGAAGCTAATGTAGAAATAATTACCATCCTCTGCGGCGGGTATTTCCATGTGTCATGTTTATGCGTCAACGCATCCCACGCGCTACGAAAGCACTACCCGCTCGGTCCGCCTGCAGGGCAGCGTGACCAGCGTCAGGCTGGAAAACGAGTTCTGGGATATCCTCGACTGCCTGGCCAGCGACCAGGGCATGACGGCCGGGCGCTTCATCAGCAAGCTCTATGGAGAAGTCATCGCAGAAAAGGGCAGCGTTCCCAATCTGGCCTCGATGCTGCGAGTGGCCTGTGCCGTTCATCTTCACCTCGGCAATGTGCCGACAGCGCTATCGCACCAACCGGCCTAGTCACGACGACATGGACAGTCACGACGACATGGACAGTCACGGCGACATAGACAGACACGACGACATGGACAGGCACGACGACATGCAAAGGCTTCTTCCTATCTCTCGACGCCCCGGGCTGATGGGCCTGCTGACCCCGTTCCTGCTGACTCGATTTCTGCTGACATCGCTTGTGCTGACACTGCTTGCCGGCTGCGCCGGGCAGCAACTCGCCACCGATGATCGCTCCGCCGGGCTCTCCATCGAGCGGCTGCTGGTGCTCGACCAGGCTCGAGACGCCCTCGGCACGCCCTATCGCTGGGGCGGCGCCTCGACAAACGGGCTCGACTGCTCGGGGCTGGTGCTGGTCAGCTACCGCGCGGCCGGGCTTCAAGTACCGCGCACCGCCGATGATCAGTACCGGGCTCTACCGCCTATCGAGGCGGCACGCCCGGGAGACCTCCTGTTCTTCGGCCGCGGTAGCCGCGCCAGCCACGTGGGCATCTATGCAGGCAACGGTCAGATGATTCACGCCCCAGGACGCGGACGACAGGTCACCACGACCTCGCTGGACCTGGACTACTGGCAGAAACGCTTCCTGGGGGCCGCCGCGCCGGCCCCCTGAAGACGCGCGCGTTATTTTCCACCATATCTTTATGGGAAATCGGCTTATCGTAGGCCTTGTTTCCCAGCCTCCTCGCCCTGATATAGGAGGGTAGGCAAGACGTGATGATCACAGACTTCCAAGGAGGACAGCATGGCTCTGCAACTTGGCGATATCGCTCCGGACTTCACTCAAGACAGCACCGACGGCCCGATCCACTTCCACGAGTGGGCCGGCGACAGCTGGGTGATCCTGTTCTCGCACCCCAAGGATTTCACCCCGGTCTGCACCACCGAGCTAGGCGAGGTCTCGCGCCTCAAGCCAGAGTTCGACAAACGCCACACCAAGGCGATCGGCCTGTCGGTGGATCCGCTTGACGATCACAAGGCCTGGGTCGGCGACATCCAGGAAACTCAGGGCCAGGCGTTGAACTTCCCGCTGCTGGCCGATGCCGATCGCAAGGTCAGCGACCTGTACGGCATGATTCATCCCAACGCCAACGACACCCTGACGGTGCGCAGCGTCTTCATCATCGACCCCAACAAGAAGCTGCGCCTGACCCTCACCTACCCGGCCAGTACCGGGCGCAACTTTGACGAAATCCTTCGGGTGCTCGACAGCCTGCAGCTCACCGACGGCTACAAGGTGGCCACACCGGTCAACTGGCGCGACGGCGATGACTGCATCATCGTGCCCGCTGTCAGCAATGAAGAAGCCAAGACCCTGTTCCCGAACGGCTGGGACGAGCAGAAACCCTACCTGCGTGTTACCAAGCAGCCCAACAAGGGCTGAAGGCTGAGGCAAGAGACAAGCCTCGCCGGGCATCTCGGCACCTGCGGCCTGAGCGCGGCCGGCTCGGCTTGATCGCTGAGCGCTGGCAGCAGACCGCCGCCCTTCGGGGCGGCGGTCTTTTTTATTGATATGGTTATAAGCAAATCGTCCTAGTAGAACTTTCCGAGCCACTGATCCAACCGATATGATCGGCGGCCCCTTACGCCTTCCGGAGATTGCTCATGTTGCGCTTCACCCGCCATCTGGGCGCCATGGCCCTTTTGTTGCTCACCCTGCCCGGCCTGGCACATGCAAAAGCCGCTGATGACGTCACCACTCTTCAGGTCGGCTACATGCCGATCCTGCCTGTCGCGCAGCTATTCGTCATGGAAGGCGAAGGCTGGACCGAGGAAGCGGGCCTCGATCTCGAGCTGACCCGTTTCTCCAGCGGCCCGGCCATGGTTCAGGCGCTGGCCTCCGGCGAGCTGGACGTCATGTACTTCGGCATCGGCCCGGCCATGGTGGCTCGCGCCAACGGCGTGCCCCTCAAGGTGCTCGCCGCCAGCATCAAGGAACAGATCGGCTTGGTGGCCCGCGGCGACTTCGCCGGCGAGTTCGAGAACGCCACCGCCCAGGACGCCATCGCCCGCTTCACGAAGACCCAGGGCCGCAAGCCCAAGATCGCCACCTTCCCCAAGGGCTCGGTGCCGGACACCGTGCTGCGCTACTACCTGACCCAGCAGTTGGGCCTGTCGCTGGATAGCGTGGACATCGTCGCCATGGGCGCCGACCGGGTGCAGCAGGCGCTGCTCGCCGGCGCCGTGGATGCCGCCTCGATCCTCGAGCCGATCCTGACCACCGTGCAGGAGCGCGACGACAGCGCCCGCGTCGTCGCCCGCGGCGGCGACATGCTGCCCAACCAGCCCGGCGCCGTGCTGGCCGCTCGGGAGCAAGTGCTCGCGGACCACCCCGAGGCGATGCAGCGGCTGATGACGCTGCACATCCGCTCCACCAACATGCTTCGCGACGACCCCGAGCGGGCCGCGCCCCATGTGCGCGAGTTCGTCGGCAAGCGCCTGGTCCCGCTGGCCACCGTCGAGACCGCGCTGCGCTCGCCGTCGTCCAACTACCTGAGCGACCCGCACGCGATCATCGATGCGACCCGGGTGATGCGCGACTTCCAGCTCGACAACGGCACCCTGCGCCAGTCGGTGGATATCGAGGCGCTGTTCGACACCGGCCTGTATGACGCGGCCAGCGCCGCACTGGCCAAGGGCAACGACGCCGAGACCGGCGCGCCGTGATTCGGCTGTCGCGCCCCCGCCGTCTGCTGATCAGCGCCCTGGGCCTGGCCGGCTTCGTTGCCCTGTGGGAGGCGAGCCTGCGCGCCGGCCTGCTGCCGGGCAACCTAGTACCCTTGCCGTCGAGCATTCCCGGCGTGTTCTGGGCGGAGATCGCCGATGGCATCTGGTTCGAGGTGGTGCGCTCGAGCCTGTCGCACTACGCCGTTGGCGTGGCGATCGGCTCGCTGCTCGGCATCATGGTCGGCGTCGGCGCGGCCCTGGTGCCAACCTTCAATGCCCTGCACGCCTGGCTCGCCCGGCTGCTGCGGCCGATTCCGCCGCTGGCCTGGATACCGTTCGCCATCATCTGGTTCGGCGTCAATCCCACCGCGGCGGCCTTCATCATCAGCATCGGCGTGTTCTGGATCAATTACTTCACCAGCTATAGCGCGGTGCGCGCGGTGGACCCGGGCTATGACGAGGTCGCTATCGCCTTCGGCCAGCAGCGCTTCGTGGATCGCCTGGCCAAGGTCAGCCTGCCGGCCGCGGCACCGGGCATCCTCGGCGGCCTGCGCGCCGGCCTCGGCCAAGGCTGGATGACCGTGGTCGCCGCCGAGCTGTTCGGCATTCCCGGTATCGGCCAGCGCATGATGGAGGCCTCGGGCCTCTTGGCCACCGATATCGTGGTGGTCTACATGCTGACCATCGCCGGGCTTTATGCGCTGTTCGATGCGCTGTTCATGGTCGTGCAACGGAGGATGCTGCGGTGGCAACCCTGAGCGATACCCCCTCTCAAGACGATACGCCCTCTCGGAGCGCGTCTCCCTCGGCGGTGCTGCGCGCCCAGGGTGTCAGCCTTGGCTTCGACGGCACCACCATCCTGCAGGGCGTCGATCTCGAGGTTCAGCCCCGGGAGTTCGTGGCCGTGGTCGGCGCCTCCGGGGTCGGCAAGTCGACCCTCTTGCGCGCGCTGGCCGGGCTGATCGCGCCCCGCGAGGGACAGGTCGAAATTCCCGCCGGCAACAGCGACGATACCCGCGCCTGGTCGATGGTCTTCCAGGCCCCGCGGCTGTTCCCCTGGCGCCGGGTGCGTGCCAACGTCGAACTGGGCCTCGAGGGCCTGGCGCTGTCGAGGGCTCAGCGCCGCGAGCGCGCCCTGGAACCCCTGGCGCTGGTCGGGCTCGACGGCTATGCCGAGCGCTGGCCGCACACCCTGTCCGGCGGCCAGCAGCAGCGGATCGGCATCGCCCGGGCGCTGGCCGTGCGCCCCCGGGTGTTGTTCATGGACGAGCCCTTCTCGGCGCTGGATGCCATCACCCGGCGGCGCCTGCAAACCGAGCTCGTCGACCTGCGGCGTCGCAGCGAGGCGGCAATCGTCTTCGTCACCCACGATATCGAGGAGGCCGTGCTGCTGGCCGACCGAGTGCTGGTGCTGGGCGGTGGGAAGGACGACGGCCCCGCCGGCATGGTGGATGTGATCGATGTCGCGTTGCCCAAGGAAGAGCGCCGCGAGCACGCTGGCTTCGCCGAGTGCGTGCAGGGCATAGAAGGCCTGATCGGCACCTCGGCCGCCGATGAATCCTCCTGATGCGCTTAATGCTTGAATCCAGGTTTTAAACAGGCGGTTTGAACGGGCGGCTTCAACGATCACTCTGAGCCGTCTTTCGCAACCTTCTAGATCAACCCTCTAGATCAACCATATCGACCAGCCGCCTTATCAGCCCTTTCTACCCCGCCTTAACATTACGCTTGTACATCACGCCTGGAGTCCCGCCATGTCGACCCTTAACGTACTGCTGCATGCCCCCACCCCGGCCTCGCTGGCCAGGGCCCGGCGCAATGCCGTCAACCTGCTGGCCGCGCGCCCCGAGGCCGAGGTGCTGATCGTGGCCAACGGCGTCGGCGTGGCAGCGGCGCTGGAAACCCCCGATGCGGCCACCGACCCGCTGCTGCGGCTGTGTCGCAACTCGCTGGCGGCCCAAGGGCTCGAGAATGCGGCCGGCATTGAGGAAGTCGAGGCAGCCGTGGTCACCCTGGCCGAGCATCAGGCCGCAGGGTGGAGCTATATCCGCTGTTGAACATCCCCCCGCTAATATTCGAATAAGGGCGACTATCTTAAGCCGGCGTTAAGCCAGGCCACCCACACTGTCAGGGAAGCTCATGGAGGCGACCCTGATGCCCTATCACCAAGCCACACCCCTGCTCGACGCACAGCCAGAAGGCCGACCCGGCGCCACTTTACCAGGCAATCTCTCCGCTCCTTCGTCCGGAACTCTTTCCGGTACCCTTGCCGGCAGCCTGCCCGATCCGCTGCCCGGCGTAAGCTCGGCCGAACGATCTTCTGGCAGCTCAGGGCCGCAGGCAGTGGCGCCGCTATCCTGGCATATCGCCGAGAACCGGCATCAGCAATCCGCCCTTGAGACCCTGATCCGGGAGCGCTTCGCTTGCGACCACGGCGCCCGGGTCAGCCACTTCCTGCCCCGCCTGCTGGGCCTCTGGCAGGGCGAGCTTCCTCAGGCGGCGGTCGGCGCCCAGTGCGCCGACAATGCGCCTCTGTTTCTCGAGACCTACCTCGACACCTCCATCGAGCGGTCCCTGAGTGAGTCCTTCGGCCAACCGGTGGAACGCTCAAGCATCGTCGAAATCGGCAACTTGGCCTGCAATCGGCCAGGGCTGCAGCGCGCGCTGATTCTGAACTTGGTCGAGCAGCTGCACGAAGAGGGCTATGCCTGGCTGGTCTTCACCGCCACCCCGGCGGTGCGCAATGGCTTTCGCCGACTGGGGCTTTCCGCGAGTCCCCTGGCGCTGGCCGACCCGACGCGCCTGTCAGCCCAGAGCCGCGAGGCCTGGGGCAGCTACTATGACCTGGTGCCCTGGGTGATGGGCGGCTCGCTAGCGCTTGCCTATGCCAACCTCGAGGCGCAGGGCCTGCTGCCCCGCCGCCAGAGGGAGGGCAGCCATGTCCGCTGAACGTCAGCGTTTTCTCGCGGCCCTCACAGAGCATGCCCGGACCTGGCCCAACCGCATCGCTCTGGACGACGGGCAGGCACAGTTGAGCTACGGCGAACTGCTCGCCGAGATTGACCGGCGCCGTGAGCGGCTGGCGGCGCTGGACGCCCGGCGCGTTGGCCTGGCGCTGGATAACGGTATCGATTGGGCGCTGTGGGATCTCGCCCTGCTCAGCGATGAGCGGGTGGCCGTCCCGGTGCCGGGCTTCTTCTCGGCGTCACAGCGAAAGCACCTGGTCGCAAGCGCGGGGCTGGATAGCTGGATCGGCGCCGGCGACGAGGCGGCCACGCTCGGCTTCGCCCCTAGCGACGATGGCGCCATCGCCTCCCGAACGGTCAGCGCGCCTCCCGAACTGCATGCGGGCACCGCCAAGATCACCTTCACCTCCGGTACCAGCGGCGCGCCCAAGGGCGTGTGTCTCGATAGCGCGGCCATGCTGCGGGTCGCCGAGAGCATTGCCAGTCTCGTCGCGCCCCTCGACATCTGTCGCCACCTGGCGATGCTGCCGCTGGCCACCCTGCTCGAGAACATCGGCGGGCTCTATGTGCCGCTATGGCTCGGCGCAACCTGCCACCTCCCAGACACCGTGACGCTTGGCTGGCAGGGCGCCAGCGGCTTCTGCCCGCGCACCGCCATGTCGGTCATCGAGTCCGTGAAGCCCCAGAGCCTGATCCTGGTGCCGCAGCTACTCCAGGCCCTGCTGGCGGTCGCGCCCGAGGCGCCCGAGAGTCTGTCCTTCGTTGCGGCGGGCGGTGCCCGCCTGGCCCCGGCGCTGCTTGCCCAGGCAGAAGAGCGCGGTTGGCCGGTCTTCGAGGGCTACGGGCTGTCGGAGTGCGCTTCTGTGGTGTGCCTGAACCGCCCCGGCGAGCCGGCTCATGGCGTCGGCCGCCCGCTGCCCCATGCCGAGGTACGGCTTTCAACAAGCGGCGACGTCGAGATCAAGGGGGCCACCATGCTCGGCTACCTGGGCGAAGCTCCCATCGGCACCTGGTATTCAAGCGGTGACCTGGGTCGCCTCATGCCTTATCCGGACGGCGAGCGGTTGCACCTCGACGGCCGCCGCCGTGATGTATTCATCACCGCCTACGGTCGCAACGTCGACCCCCAGTGGGTCGAGTCCGAACTCACGCTGCAGCCGATGATCGCCCAGGCCCTGGTGCACGGCGAAGCGCTGGACCACAACCGGGCACTGATCGTCCCCCGGGACCCAAGCGCCGACGATGACAGCCTGAGCGCGGCCATCACCGCGGCCAATGCCCGGCTGCCCGACTATGCCCGGGTGCACGCCTGGCGGCGCGCGGCGCCCTTTACCCCGGCCAATGACCAACTCACTGCCAATGGACGCCTGCGGCGCAGGACCGTGCTCGAGGCCTACCGCGACTGGCTGACTGCCGAGGCCGCATCGATCGTCACGTCGACGCCTTCGTCCGCCACGCCTTCTTCCTATTCCACAGGAGCCGCCTCATGAGCGCCTACCAACGCCTGCTCGCCGAGACTCAGATCGAACGCGAGGCCATGCTGGCCATCCCGCTATTGCAGCGCGCCCAGCGCGGCGAGGTCAGCCACGCCGAATACCTGGCCTTTCTCGGCCAGGCCTATCACCACGTGCGCTACACCGTGCCTTTGATGATGGCCTGCGGCGCTCGACTGCCCGCCGACAAGGGGTGGCTACGCGATGCCCTGGTGGAATACATCGACGAGGAGCATGGCCACGAGCAGTGGGTTCTCGACGACATCCGCGCCGCGGGCGGCGACCCCGATGCCGTGGTAGCGGCCACGCTGGCGCCGGCGACCCGGCTGATGGTCGGCCATGTGCGCGACGTGATCACCCACGACAATCCGGTCGGCTTCTTCGGCATGGTGCTGGTGCTGGAAGGCACCAGTACGGCGCTGGCCACCCAGGCCGCCGAGGCGCTCCAGCAGAACCTCGGCCTGCCCAAGGAGGCCTTTAGCTACCTGCTCTCCCACGGCAGCCTGGATATCGGCCACATGGCCTTCTTCGAGTCGCTCATCGAACGTCTCGACGAGGACGACCTGGCGGCGGTGATCGACACCGCGGCCATGGTCTACCGCCTATACGGCGCCATGTTCCGCGGCGTCGAGGCGGCCTGCGGCAGCGGCGATGTCAGCCGGGAGCTCGCTGATGCGCTGGTCTAAGCGATTGTCCAAGCCCTTGTCCAGGCCCTGGTTCAGGAAGCCGACCCTCGAGGGCGGCTGGCCGGCACAGCGCATCCTGGTCACCGGCGCCAGCGGCGGCATCGGGCGCGCCCTGGTCAAGGAGCTAGCCGCCACCGGTGCACAGGTGCTAGCCAGCGGTCGCAACGCCGAGACCCTGGCTGCCCTGGCGGCCGAGAACCCTGAACACATCAGCGTGATGGCCGCCGACCTGACCGACGCCGATGCTCGGGCTCGTCTGGTCGAGGCGGCGCGGCGTGCCGACTGCAACGTGCTGATCAACGCGGCCGGCATCAACCATGTCGGCCTGTTCGAGAACGAGGCCGACGACAGCATCGCCGAGCTGATCAACGTCAACCTGACCGCCACCCTGCAGCTGATTCATCAGCTGCTGCCACAGTTGATGGCCGCCCCTCAGGGGCAACTGGTCAATGTCGGCTCGACCTTCGGCGCCATCGGCTATCCGTCGCAGGCCACCTACTGCGCCACCAAGTTCGCGATGCGCGGCTTTTCCCAGGCGCTGCGCCGTGAGCTGGCCGATACTCGGGTGCGGGTGCTGTATGTCGCCCCGCGCGCGACCCGCACCGCCATGAACAGCCCCGAGGTGGAAGCAATGAACGAGGCACTGGGCACCACCATGGACACCCCGGAGCGGGTGGCGAGAGCCGTGCGCCGCGCCATCGAAGGACAGCGCGAGGAGACCCAGGTGGGCTGGCCAGAAGGCCTCTTCGTACGACTCAACGCCATCGTGCCGCGGGTGGTCGATCGCGCCCTGCATCGCCAGCTGCCGATCATTCGCCGCTTCGTCGGCAAGCCCTGAGGAAGACGCTATGCGCACCCACTCCGTCCAAGCTCGATCGCAGGCCCGCCATGGCCGGCGCACCGCCGGTCTCACTGCCACATTGACCGGCGTCCTGTCTGTCGGCCTGCTGGCCCTGGCAAGCCTGCCCGCCTTTGCCATGACGCCCGACATCGAGGATGCCGTGCACAACCTCCAGCAGCGCTGGGCCGAAATTCACTATCAGATGCCGGAAGACGCCCAGGCCAAGGCCCTCGAGACCCTGGAACACGAGGCCGACGGTTATCTGACCCGCTACCCTAAGGCCGCCGAGCTGTATATCTGGGCCGGCATCGTGCGCTCGACCGAGGCCGGCGCCAAAGGCGGGCTCGGCGCCCTGTCATTGGTCAAGGCCGCGCGAGACGACCTGGAAACCGCCATCGATCTGGATCCGGCGGCCCTCGACGGCTCGGCATATACCAGCCTCGGCGCGCTGTATTATCAGGTGCCGGGCTGGCCACTGGCCTTTGGCGACGACGACAAGGCCGAGTGGCACCTGCAGCAGGCGCTGAAGTTCAACCCGGACGGGATCGACAGCCTGTACTTCTGGGGCGACTATCTGCATCAGCAGGGCCGTAACGCCGAGGCCCGCCAGGCGCTGAAGCAGGCCCTTGAGGCACCGCCGCGGCCCGGGCGCGAGCTCGCCGATCGCGGGCGTCGCAAGGAGATCCAGGCATTGCTCGACCAGCTGCCGTAGACTGAAACCGGAGGCGAGTTGGCATCAGGCGCGGCCCTCGGCAGACGAGGGCCGCGTCGTCATTGGCGGCCGGCGCGGACCGCCGCCCCATTCACACGATCTACAGGGAGCAGGCATGCGAGTACTGCTGGTCGAGGACGACCCCAGCCTGGCATCGGGCATCCGCCTGGCGCTTAAGTCCGAACATTACACCGTCGATGTGCTGGGCGATGGCCGCTCGGCCCTGGCCACTCTCAACGACGGCGAACCCTTCGACGTAGTGATCCTCGACCTGGGACTGCCCAAGCTCGACGGCATGAGTCTGCTCAAGCAGCTGCGCGGGCGCGATAACCCGGTGCCGGTATTGGTGCTGACCGCCCGAGACGGCATCGAGGATCGCATCAACGGCCTGGATGCCGGCGCCGACGACTACCTGGTCAAGCCCTTCGAGGTCGCTGAGCTCAAGGCTCGCCTGCGCGCGCTGCTGCGGCGCAGCCACGGCCAGGTAAACAGCGCCCTCGAGGTCCACGGCATCCGCCTCGATGCCGCCGAACATCAGGTGAGTTATCAGGGCGAGCCGATCAATCTCTCCCGGCGCGAATTCACCCTGCTGCAGGAATTTTTGAGTCATCCGGGCCGCGTCTTCACCCGCGACACCCTGGCCAGCGTGATCTATGGCTGGGACGAAGACGTGGAGAGCAACGCCATCGAGGTCCACGTGCACCACCTGCGCCGCAAGCTGTTTCCGGGGCTGATTCGCACCGTGCGCGGCATCGGCTATGTGCTCGACAAGCCGAGTGACACGTCCTGTGACGGCGCCTCATGACCTCGATTCGGCGCCGCACTCTCGGCCTGGTGCTGTTGATGTTCGCGGCCAGCATGCTGGTCATCGGCATCACCAGCTACCGGGATGCCACCCACGAGGTCGAGGAACTGTTCGATGCACGCCTGGCGCAGAACGCCCGGCTGATTCAGGGACTGATGCAGGCACCGCTGGCCCAGGAACAGCGCGCCGGCCTGCTCGACAGTCTGGACCGTGCCCTGGCGCGCGCCGACAACGCCGACATGAATGTGGCAGGGCACCGCTACGAGAGCAAGCTGGTGTTCCAGGTCTGGCAGCAGGACCAGCTGCTGCTGCGCTCGGCGCGGGCCCCGCAGTCGCCGCTGGAGGTCCATCGCGACGGCTATGAGAACGCCGAGATCGGCAACTTCGAGTGGCGGATCTTCGCCCTCACCGCCCCCAGCGACTCCACATCACCGGGGCTTCGGGTCGTGGTGGCGGAACGTGAGGACGTGCGCGGCGAACTGGTGACCCTGATCGCCCTGCGTACCCTGATCCCCGACCTGGTTGGCCTGCCGGTGCTGGCGCTGCTGCTGTGGTGGGCGATCGGCTGGGGGCTCAAGCCGCTATCGCGGATGGCGCAACAGATCCGGGAGCGCGACCCACACAACCTGCAGCCACTGATGCTGGCCCCCCTGCCTCAGGAACTGGATACCATTACCGGCGCGCTGAACCGACTGCTCGATCAGATTCGCAACCTGCGCACCCGCGAGAAGCGCTTCATTGCCGATGCCGCCCATGAGCTGCGCACCCCGCTTGCCGTGCTTGGCCTGCATGCCCAGAACGCTCGCGACACCACCCAGCCCGACGACCGCCGGGAGTCGCTGGACCAGCTGCAGGCCGGCGTCGAGCGAGCGACTCGGCTGGTCTCGCAGCTGCTGACGCTGGCCAGGCTCGACCCCGATCAGGATGCCGACCATCCGCGCCAACGGATCGACCTGCTCAGCGAAACCCGCGAGGCCCTGGCCAAACTCTCCCCACTGGCTGGCGAAGCGTCGCTGGAACTTCAGCTCGACGCCGACGAGACTCAGGATTGGCGACTCACCACCGAGCCCGGCTGCGTCGATACCCTGGTGCAGAACCTGGTCGGCAATGCCCTGCACCATTCCCCGGCGGGCTCAACCGTGCGCGTCGCGCTCAGCGTCGAGCCAAGCACCGCCCCGCATGGCGACCCGAGCGCGACGCACAGCGCCCCTCAAAACACGGGGCACAGCAAAGAGCACAGCACGGATAAGGGAGCTGACCCACGCCATGCATCACCGCATTTCACACTGGTCGTTGACGACCAGGGCCCCGGCATTCCGGCCGCAGAGCGCCGCAAGGTAATCGAACGCTTCCATCGCGCCGGCCCGGGAGCAGGGGCAGGACTGGGGCTCTCCATCGTCGACCGCCTGGTGCAGCGTCATGGCGGTGAACTGGCGCTGGAGGGCGCGCCGCAGGGCGGTCTGCGGGTCAGGGTAGTGCTGCCGCAGGAGGCCATTCCCCCCATGCCGGCGAGTTGAGGGATACCCTCCGCGAAGCCCAAAGCAAAGCCCCCGTCGTGTCGAACACGGCGGGGGCTTTTCGTTGCGCGGGGCTCTTCGTTGCAGGGCATCGCCTCTGGGCGAGCCATTGGCGGTCTAGTTAACGTTAATCGGCTGGGTTAACTCGCTAGCGCGCCATGTCCTGGCTGGCATTCTGCAAGCCCCAGGCACTGCCGCCATCCCCCTGGGCGTTACGCTCCATCAGGGCCCGGATCGGGTCCACGGCGTTGGACGCCAGACGAGCGACAGGCTCGGCTTCCACCGAGGCCAGCAGAGCCGGCATATTGGCCCGGCTCGGATCAACGGCAAGGGGTGGCAGCGAGGCGATGGGGCCGGAAATATCGGTATCCGCCAGCCAGTCTGTGCGCTCCTGTAGGCCCAATCGGGCGAAGCCGCGATCGAGCAGGTCGGCCATATGCTCATCCCGCGAGCGGGAGGTGAAGCCGCCCATCACCACGGCAATGAGACGCCGGTCGTCACGCACGGCCGAAGTCGCCACGTTGAAGCCTGAGGCACGGATGAAGCCGGTCTTGAGGCCGTCGGCGCCGGGATAGTTGTTCAATAACCGATTGTGCCCGCGCTGGCGCTTGCCGCGGAAGACGAACTCGGTGCGTGAGAATTCGCCGTAGTACTCAGGGAAGTCTCGCATCAGGGCGACGGCCAGGGTAGCCATGTCCCGCGCGGTGGTGACCTGGGCATCATCAGGCAACCCGGAAGCGTTGCGAAAACGCGTCGACTCCATTCCCATCCTGCGTGCCCTAACGGTCATGAGCTGAGCGAAGGCGGTTTCGCTGCCGCCCAGGGCCTCGGCCACCACCACGGCCACATCGTTGGCCGAGCGCACCACCAGTGCAGGAATGACGTCGCCCACCCGGATGCTGTCGCCGGCGCGCAGCCACAGCTTTGAGGCCGGCATCGAGGCCGCATGGGTGGAGACCGGCAAGGCATCATCAATATCCAGCCGTCCCTGCTCGATGGCCTCGAACAGCAGATAGAGCGTCATCATCTTGGTCAGCGAGGCCGGATAGCGACGGGCCTCTTCGTTTTCCGCATAGACCACTTCGCCGCTCGCCGCGTCGGCGACGAGCCCCGCGTAGCGCGGGTTATCGGCCTGTGCCACGCCCCCTATCAGCATCAGCATCATGCCCATAAAGACACTCATCATGAGTGGTGTCGTTGCACGCCACGGCCGTGACCGGGTGGCGGGTAGCCTTGTTGTTATATCCCGCATTGTCGTTATCCCCTGAGTTCCCTGCTGTTTCCAACATGTTACCGCTTCTAGTCTCAGTATGCCGATCGCGACCGGCCTGTCCACTGTCGCGAGTCCCGGCATGGAAAAGTCATCGCAAAACGCTAATGGCCAAGCACTAATCGCCAAGATTTAATAGCCAAGAGCTATGGGAAAGATAATTGCAACTGTTTTTATAAATGAGAATCACTCTCTTATAGTGAGGCCAACGCTTACCAGAGCTCTTGACGGAGTCCCCGACATGATCAAGACCGCTACCTTCGCTATCGTCCACTTTTCCGTAGCCTTCACGGTGACCTACCTGCTGACCGGCAGCTGGGTGCTGGGCGGCGTCATCGCCCTGACCGAGCCTGCGGTAAACACTGTCGCCTATTTCTTTCATGAAAAGGCCTGGGAGCGGGTCAAACGCCGGCAAGCCCTCACTGCCGGGCAGCCTGCCACTGGACAGCCGACCGCAGGACAATCCATCTAGCGCGCCCTGACCTCGTCTTTGTCGAATAACGTCGACGATCAGCACGCTGATCATACTAGAGGTTGGCCCATGACAGGGCCATGTCACCCGCATCAGTCCCACAGGAACTCTCGCCCCACCCCGCTCTACCCAATGTCAGCGCCCCTTACCCACATAAAAACGACCGCCCTCGGGCGGTCGTTTGGTGATGCCTGCATCGAACAGCAACGGCGTTAGAACTCTTCCCACTCGGTCTCGCGTTGCTGAGCGCGATTACCGGCACTCGGCAGGCGATGAGACGATGCCTGCTGCTGGCCTGACTGCCTCGAAGCCGACGGCAGAGCTCGATCCGACGTTTGCCGAACAGCCTGCTGCGAGACTTCGCCAAGCTGGAAGGCCGACATCAGGTCCATCAGCTGATGCGCGCGCTCCTTGAGATTGTTGGACGCCGTGGCGCTCTCTTGGACCAGCGTGGCGTTCTGCTGGGTCACCTGATCCATCTGGTTCACGGCTTCGCCAGCCTGCTGCACCCCATCGCTCTGCTCGGCGGTGGCGCTGCTGATTTCTTCCATCAGTTCGGTAACCCGCTTGACGGAGGCGACGATCTGCTCGGTGGTCTTGCCCGCCTGAGAGGCCAGCTCTGTGCCCTCAATGACGCGCTCGCGATTGGCGGTGATCAGCGTATTGATCTCCTTGGCCGCCGCCGCGGAGCGGCTGGCCAGTTCGCGAACTTCCTGGGCTACCACGGCAAAGCCGCGGCCATGCTCGCCGGCACGTGCCGCCTCGACAGAGGCGTTGAGCGCCAGGATGTTGGTCTGGAAGGCGATGCCATCGATCATCGAAATGATATCGGCCACTTCGTTGGAGCTGCCGTCGATATCGCGCATGGTCTGCACCACTTTGGCGACGACTTCGCCGCCATCCTCGGCAACCTTCGAGGCGTTGGCCGCCTGCTTGCGGGCTTCCACGGCGTTATCGGCGTTCTGCTGAACGGTGCTGCCAAGCTCCTCCATGGCCGAAGCGGTCTCGGCCAGAGAGCTGGCCTGCTGCTCGGTGCGCGACGACAGCTCGTTGTTGCCTTCGGCGATCTGCTCGCTGTTGGTGGCCACTGACTCAGCGGACTGACGCACGTCCAGTACGGTCCTTTGCAGCTGCGCTGCCATTTCCATCTGAGACGCCATGATGCTGTGGCGATACTGAGGCTTTAGCGTCACCTTGCGAGTCAGGTCACCGCGACCCACGGCCTCTGCGAAGGCCTTGACCTTATAAGGCTCAGCGCCGAACTCGCGCAGTAGCAGGCTAGTCAGCAGCGTGGCGACCAGGCCACCGATCACCAGGGCACCGAAGCACAGGGCCAGCATGGTGATCTGGAAATTCTCGGCGATGTTACGAGCAAAGCCGGTCTCTGCCTCGTTGAGCTGCTCCTGCAGGGTGATGAACGCGTTGATGGTGTTGAGCCAGGTGGTAAAGGCCGGCGCAGCCTGATCAAGCAGCAGCCGTTCAGCGGCATCGGTCTTGCCGGTCTGGCGAAGCTCAATCACCTGGTCGATCAACGGCATGGTCTTGGCTTCGATAGTCTGGATATCGGCCAGGCCACTACGCTCCTCGGCGGTGATGTCGTCCCGCGAGGCGAAAAGCTCCTTCATACCGGCGGCGGCCTCGCGATAGTTCCCCTCGAGGCGCCTGATGTCGGCGATCACCGGTTCAAGCTTGGTGTCGTCGTGAATGAGTACTGCATCGCGCAGGGCAACGGAGCGGTCGTGGACGCTGCCCCGGTAGTCGACCGCGTACTGCTGCTTGACGCTGTTGACGTCGTTGATGACCTTCATGCTGTGGTCAATCATGTTGACCTCACGCACCCCTTCAGCGGTCAGGATGACCATCAACAAGAGGACGCTGGCAAAGCCGGCGGTCATACGGGCACGTATCGTCGTTCCCCGCAGCCACGAAAAAATGGTTTTCACAGTGCTGTTCCTATCTGGCGTGTCGAAGAAAGCTCATGCACCGTGGACAACCCTTCGCCCGGTCACAAGGCCAACATGTACAAAGTCTAAATAATATATAATTTTTGTACAAGAATTACCTTGCCATCAATTCCTTTGTGCACGATGCAATAATGGGCAATAGCTAACGCACTATCGGCAAAAGCGCCGCCAGCTTTAATCGCCATCGCGGTTTGTTTCCGAATGCCGGCCTCCTTCGAAGCCATCCCACGCAGGGCAATGGGCTGCCGCCCTGCGCGGCGATATCGTATGCTTGGCCGCACGATCAACCGCAGATGAGCTGGACGGGAGACAGGAATGACCGAAAGGATGCGCGCCACGCAGGCCCTGATGACTCGAGCGGTGACAACGCTGTCAGTGAGAGCATTACAAGTAAGAACACCGCAGTCGAACGCGATGCAGTTAAAAACACTACCATTAAGAAAAATGCAGGAGAAAACGCAGAAGCTGCGAGCCCTGAAGGTGAGAACCCTGGCGCTCATCACTCTCGCGGGTGGGCTTTCTACGCCGGCCATGGCGCTGATGTACAACCAGCAAGGTATCGAGGCGGCAGGCCACTGGGCGTCGATGACGCTGGTACTCGGCGAGGAGCGCACCTACCGGGCCAGCAACAGCTACGACATGCCGGGCACCGCCTTTTCTGTGGATTTCACGCCGCCCGAGTGTCGGCCGCGGCTGGAGCTGCGGGTCGACATGGGCGAGGTGGCAAGCCGCGACGAGACCGTCAGTGCCGACGCCGCCCTGCGCGTCGACCGCTTCACGCCCCACGCCGGGCCGACGACGCTTGCCAAGGAGCGCGGCGATAACGGCGCCTACGTGAGCTTCACCAATGCAGCCCCCTTTCGGTTGCTGCACGAACTGCACGTGGGTGACACCCTGCGCCTTCAGATCGAGAACGGCACTGAACCCTGGTATCTGACTTTTCAGCTACCGGGCGCAGCCATCGCCCTCGACCGGGCGGCGCGGCAGTGCCATGAGGCCGCCACGCCAAACGACGACGCCGAGCAGCCGCCCAGCGCCTATTTTTGAATGGAGAATGAGTAGCCAGTGAACGGCGAGCGACTCGGCTAGTCGAGAATCACCAGACGGTTGGGCAGCTCGTCGCGCGGGTGGGTGGCGGGCAACTCACGCTTGAGGTGCTGGCCGCATGACTCGATACATTCCACGAACCCCTGTCCCGTCTGCCCCTGGCGGACGTGACGGGTAAAGTCGGCGACGATGTCCTGCCAGGTATCGTCGCTGAGACGCTCGGAAATGCCTCGGTCGACCAGAATTTCCACGTAGCGCTCGGCCTCAGAGACGAAAATCAGCATCCCGGTGCCGGCCTCGGTGTGGTGCAGGTTCTGCTCGAGGAACTGGCGGCGGGCCAGGTTCGCGGCGCGCCAGTGGCGAACCGAACGGGGGATGAGCCGGGTGGTGACCGAGGGCCTACGGCACACCAGGGCCGCCACCACAAAGGTGGCCCACTGGACCAGCAGTAGCGTGGTGGCGTCCCACCAGCCCGGGAAGTAGTTGATCGCGCCGGGAACCACCAGGGCCAGAATGCCGGCCCACAGCAGTGGGATATAGGCGTAGTCATCGGCCTGGGCGGCCAGCACGGTGACCAATTCGGCATCGGTCTCCTGCTCGACTCGCTTTATCGTCTCGGCTACCTTTCGCTGCTCGCTGTCGCTCAATAACGCCATGGGGTATCTGTACTCGCTTGAAAGGATTTACCAGCCACCGGAGGCGCCACCGCCCCCGAAACCGCCCCCACCGCCGCTGAAGCCTCCGCCACCGCCGAGACCTCCGCCGCCACCGTGGCCGCCTCGGCCACCCAGCGCGGCCCCCAGCAGCAGCCCGCCCAGCAGTCCGCGACCGCCACGACCACCGCGCAGGAACCCGGTGACGGCGAGCAGCAAAAGGAAGAACAGCACCGACTTCGGACCATCCGGGCCCTGCTTGCCCTGTTCAGCTGTCGGAGCCGGGGTGGCGAGCGGATCGCCCCCCAATACCTGGATCATCGCCTGGGTGCCTTCTAGGATGCCGCGGGCGAAATCCCCCTGCTGGAAAGCCGGCGTGATCACCTGGTTGATGATCAGCGAGGACTGCGCATCGGTCAGGCGCCCTTCGAGACCATAGCCTACCTCAATGCGCAGTTTGCGCTCGTCACGGGCCACGATCAGCAGCGCGCCGTTGTCCTCGCCCTTCTGCCCTATACCCCAGTGGCGCCCCAGCTGATAGCCGTACTCCTCGATGGTGCGCCCCTGGAGGTTCGGCAGCGTGGCCACCACCACCTGCTCGGTGGTGGCCTGCTCATGCGCCGCCAACATCTCGGTCAGACGCGTTTCGTCAGCGGCATCGAGCATGTCGGCCTGATCGACGACACGACCGGTGAGCTCCGGGAATTCGGACTGCTGTGCCTGGGCGCCCAGCGCCACGAGCAGCAGTAAGACGACGGGAAGTTGCCGGAACAGCCGCATCAGAAGGACACCTCAGGCGCCTGATCGGCGTCGGTCGCTGTGGCTTCGAAGTTCTCGCGCAGATCCATGTCGCTGTACAGGAGGCTATGCCAGAGACGCCCCGGGAAGGTGCGAATCTCGGTGTTGTAGCGCTCGACCGCGGCGATGAAGTCGCGGCGCGCGACCGCGATGCGGTTCTCGGTGCCTTCGAGCTGGGACTGTAGCGCCAGGAAGTTCTGGTTGGACTTGAGATCCGGGTAGCGCTCCGAGACCGCCATCAGCCGGCTCAGGGCACTGGAGAGTTCACCCTGCGCCTGCTGGAACTGACGCAGCTTCTCGGGATTGTTGAGGATACTCTCGTCGACCTGGATTGACGTCGCCTTGGAGCGGGCTTCGATCACCGCCGTCAGCGTCTCCTGCTCCTGCCGCGCGTATCCCTTGACGGTCTCTACCAGATTGGGGATCAGGTCGGCTCGCCGCTGATACTGGTTCTCGACCTGCGACCAGGCTGACTTCACCTGCTCGTCATAGGTCGGCAGGTTGTTCACGCCGCAGCCCGTCAGCAGCATGGCGACGAGCAGCAGGATGGCCGAACGCCAGGCGATCCGGTAGGGGGTAACCCCGAGTGTGGCTTGCATGGTTGGTTCGCTTCCCCGTCTTGTTGGCCAATAATCTGCTCTCACGGTACACGGTGGCGGCCGGCGCGAGAAGCCGGCTCCCCGGCCGCGTCCCGTTTCATGTCTTACCGGCTCCTGGCGTTTCGGGTTCAGGGCGTTATGGGCTCATGGCGTCACCGTCTCGACGTCTAGTCGAACCGAATAGCGGCGGTGGGCCTCGCAGTCCTCCGCCATGATCGTGCAGCCGCCGCCGTCGCTGACCTCCAGATACCAGCGGCCGGCCGGCAGTGCGCGGGTCAGGCGGAAGTTCTCCCCCTCGCCACTGCGCCAGTCACGGGCCACCACCTGCCCCTTGGCATCGAACAGGGTGGCGTTGGGGTCAAGCGTCCAGCCGCTGGCCGGCGTCTCGCTTTCGAGCCTCACCTGCGCCGGGGCCGAGAGGGTAAAGGCATAGACATCGACGCCCGGCCCCAGCCAGCCGTCGCGCGATTCACCGGACACCAGCTCGATGGCCTGCGCCTCACGGGTAGCGGGCGTGGCGCAGCCCGCCATCATGCTCACAAGGACAAGCCCCATCAGCACTAGCCCCAACGGGGCCAGTCCCATAGGAACCCGCCCCAACCGAGAAAGAACAGCCCGCCCTCGCCACCGTTCGCCCCGCATGCCCATCGCCGTCTCCTCTTAACGTCTTTCGATGACCAATGACTCGCCGCGCCTTTCGCCGTACTTCTCGCACAGCCTGAGCTCAGTTTAGCCTCTCATGTGCGGCACTCTCATGGGGAAATCTCGTGTGGGGCAGTCTCATATGCGGCATGCGCGGCGCCATAACTGACGCTTTTCATCAATTAAATGGCGCTTTACGCACATATCCAACGCCTAACATCGCCGAGACTAAGGGCATATTCAGCAATGGAGCCGATGACCATGAACTCTAATGTCATCCTGACCTGTGCCATTACCGGCGCCGGCGATACCGCCGACAAGAACCCCAACGTACCGATCACCCCCAAGCAGATCGCCGACGACTGCATCGCGGCCGCCAAGGCCGGCGCCAGCGTGGCGCATATCCACGTCCGCGACCCCGAGACTGGCGGCATCAGCCACTCCACCGAGCACTTCCGCGAGGTAATGGAGCGCGTCCGCGAGTCTGATACCGACATCGTCATGAACATCACCGCCGGCGGCGGCGGCGACTGGATCCCCGACGTCGCGGACCCGACCCGCGGCGGCCCGGGCACCGACATGCAGACCCCGGCCGAGCGCCACGCGCCGGTGGCCGAGCTGCTGCCTGAACTGTGCACCCTGGACTGCGGCAGCCTCAACTTCGGCGACATGGTCTACATCAACACCGCCGACTGGCTGCGCGAACACGCTCGCCTGGTGCAGGCCGCCGGCGTGAAACCGGAGCTCGAGTGCTTCGATCTGGGCCATGTCTGGTTCGCCCGCCAGCTGCAGAAGGAAGGTCTCCTCGACGGCGACCCGCTGTTCCAGCTGTGCCTGGGTATTCCCTGGGGCGCCGAGGCCGACACCGAGACCATGCTGGCAATGCGCAACAAGCTGCCGGAAACCGCCAACTGGGCAGCCTTCGGCATCGGCCGTCACCAGATGCCGATGGTCGCTCAGGCGATGCTGCTCGGCGGCCACGCCCGCGTCGGCCTTGAAGACAACCTGTATCTCAGCAAGGGCGTACCGGCCACCAACGCAAGCCTGGTCGAGAAAGCGTCCGGCATCATCGAGAACCTCGGCGGCCGTACCATGACACCCGCCGAAACCCGCGCCCACCTCAAGCTGCGCGACCCCAAGACCGGTCAGATCGTCGGAGGTGAGGCATGAGCCAGCAACTCTCGACGAAGAAACTGGCCGTCATCGGCACCGGCGTCATCGGCAACGGCTGGATCGCGAGGGCCCTGGCCCGTGGTTTCGACGTGGTGGCCTTCGATCCTGACCCGCAGGCCCCCGAGCGCACCCGCGCCTTCGTCGACAACGCCTGGGCCTCGCTCGAGAAGCTGGGCCTCGCCGAAGGCGCCGACCCTGCGCGGCTGAGCTTCGTCGACAGCCTGGAAGCCGCCGTGGAAGGAGCCGACCTGATCCAGGAGAACGTGCCTGAACGCCTCGAGCTCAAGCGCGAAATCCTGGCCGCCATCGACGCCGCGGCAGCGCCGGACGTGGTGATCGGCTCGTCCACTTCGGGCTTCAAGCCCACGGACCTGCAACAGGATTGTACAAGGGCGCCGGGGCGGGTGATCGTCGCCCACCCCTTCAACCCGGTCTATCTGCTGCCGCTGGTCGAGCTGGTGGGCGGCGAGGCCACCAGCCCCGACCATCTGGCCAACGCGCAGCGGCTCTACCAGGCGATGGCAATGCGTCCGCTGGTGGTCAAGCGCGAGATCGAAGGGCATATCGCCGACCGCCTGATGGAGGCGCTGTGGCGCGAGGCCCTGCACCTGGTCAATGACGGAGTGGCCACCACCGAAGAGATCGATGCTGCCGTGGTTTATGGCTGTGGCCTGCGCTGGTCGCTGATGGGCACTTTCATGACCTTCCACCTGGCGGGCGGCGAGCAGGGCATGCGCCACATGCTCGAGCAGTTCGGCCCAGCACTGAAGCTGCCCTGGACCAAGCTCGAAGCACCGGAGCTCACCGATGAGCTCATCGACAAGGTGGTCGAAGGCTGCGAGCACCAGGCCGCCGGCCGCCCGGTCGCCGAACTCGACCGCCGCCGCGATGACTTCCTGGTCGAACTGCTCGACCTTGTGCAGAAGTACTGGCCCGAGGCCGAAGGCCTGGAAGGACGCATCTGATGGCACTGCTCGACACACAGGTGCTCCCGGAATGGGTCGACTACAACGGCCACATGAATGACGCCGAGTACGCGCGGGCCTTCTCGCTGGGCGTCGAGGCGCTGATGGAGCGCATCGGCCTGGATGCAGAGGGCCGCCAGCGGCATGGCTACACCATCTATACCCTCGAGACGCATCTTTGCTATCGCCGCGCCGCTCACGAGCACCAGGCGCTGTGCATCGACGTGACGCTGCTCGAGCGCGATGCCAAGCGCCTGCACGTCCTGTTCACGATGCAGGACACGGCAGGCAACCTGCTGGCCTCGAGCGAACAGATGCTGATGGGTATCGACTCGGTCAATGATCGTCCCGCGCCCTTTCCCGGCGCCGTGGACGCGGCCATCGACACCCTGCCCCAGGCCGACACCTGGCCGGAACTCGCCGGCCGCCGCATCGGCCTGCCGTCGGGCAAGCGCTGACGCCACCGGCATCCGGCGCCATACGGGTCGGCGACGCCTGCGTCGCCGGCCTGCCTGTTGGGCTCGAATGTGTGGCCTGTCCTGGCCGCCGTCTTCGCGGAGGCTCTTCCTCACTTGCCGTGTTGCAACGGATTGACTGGGCGCTACACTCGTCGACGCCTCTCTTGCGACGATGACCTGCCCCATGCGACTCACCTCTAGCGCGCAAAGCCCCGAATCCATCGGCTTCCTGCTGCTGCCGCGCTTCGCCATGGTGGCCTTCTTTTCCGCCATCGAGCCGCTGCGCATCGCCAACCGCATCAGTGGACGCCCGCTCTTCCACTGGGAGGTAGTCAGCCGCGACGGTCGGCCGGTAACGGCCTCCAACGGCATGTCGCTCGACGCCGACCATAGCCTCGAGGATGCCCCTCTGACCCCGAGCCTGGCCGTCTGCTCGAGCTTCGCCCCCGACGATGCCATCGACGACACGCTGATTGCCTGGCTGCGCGAGCGCGCTACACAAGGCTGCGTGCTGGGCGGCATGGATACCGGCTGCGTGGTGCTGGCCGCCGCCGGCCTGCTCGATGATCAGACCGTGACCCTGCACTGGGAGTCTCTGCCTGAGTTCCGGGCCCGCTTTCCCCGAGTCGACGCCGTGGAATCGCTCTACGAGGTGACGCCCGAGGGCTTCTCCTGCGCCGGTGGCAGCTCGGCCATCGACATGAGCCTCGATTTGATTCGCCGCCGCCATGGCGACGACCTGGCCGAGCGGGTGTGCGACCAACTGCTTCACGACCAGGGGCGTCGACCGGCCAGCCGCCAGCGCGACCCGGTCTGGCGCGACCCGCTGATGCCCGAAGACCCGCTGCTGACCCGCGCCATCGCCCTGATGGAAGCCAACCTGGATACGCCGCTCGGCATCGCCGAGCTCGCCGCCGAGCTTGGGCTTTCCTGGCGGCGGCTGGAGCGGCTCTTCGTGCGCCAGCTGGGCACCTCGCCACAGCGCATCTATATGACACGCCGGCTGGATCATGCCCACCGGCTGCTGCGGGAGACACGCCACAGCGTCATGGAGATCGCGCTGGCCTGCGGCTTCGGCTCGGCCTCAAGCTTTACCCGGGCCTTTCGTCGCCATCACGGGCTGACGCCCAGCGCGCTGCGGGGTCGGCCATCGGGCGCCTCTTCAAACAGTCCGTTCTCGAATCACGAACCCTCGAATCACGAACTGTCGAATCGTGCATAGTCGGCGTCGAATCCAGACGCTCTCTTTGCCGCCCGTCTTGGCATGCTGACGCAACGTCACTCATTGCCGAGGAAGTCTCATGACCGACCTGCCGATCACCCCCGATTACGATGCCTGGCCTATCGATGTTGCCCTCGACGCCGTGTCCTTCTCGCCGCGCCTTTTGACCGTGCACTGGAAGGACGGCCGCGTTAGCCGCTACCACAGCATCTGGCTGCGCGAGAACGCCGCCGACGACACCACCATCAACCCGGCGACCCGCGAGCGCATCCTGGATCTTTCCAGCCTGCCCGCCTGGCCGGAAATCGCCGGCGCCGAGATCGATGCCGCCGGCGCCCTGTGCGTGGATTTCACCCCGGAGGACCGTCGACTGCGCTTCCACCCGGGCTGGCTGCGCGCCAACGACTATGACCAGCAGCATGACAAGGCCGCCGACCCGGAAGCGCCGCTGGTGCCGGTCACGACCTGGCTGGGTGGCCCGGACGGCGGGCCCGATACCCTCGACGCATCAGGCCTGCTCGAGACCGCACCGGACAGCGAAGCGGAAGAGGCGATGCTCGCCCCGGCACTCGAAAGCGTGCTCGGCAAGGGGCTGGTGCGGTTGCGCAACCTGCCCACCGAGCCTGGCTCGCTTTCCGCCATTGCCGGGCGCATCGGCCCGATGCGCCCCACCAACTTCGGCGCGCTGTTCGACGTCAAGGCCAAGCCGGACCCGGACTCCAACGCCTACACCTCCATCGCCCTGCCGCCCCACGTCGACCTGCCAACCCGCGAGTACCACCCGGGCCTGCAGATGCTGCACTGCCTGGAGAACAGCGTGGAGGGCGGCCAGGCCGTGATGCTCGACGGCTTCGCCATCGCCGAGGCGCTGCGCGATCACTACCCGCAGGCCTGGGCGACGCTGACCCGCGTGCGCTGGCGCTACGCCAACACCGCCAAGACCACCGACTACGTCTGGCACGAACCGATGATCCGCCTCGACGCCCGGGGTGAGCTGCTCGAGGTGCGCATCGCCGACTTCCTGCGGGGCCCACTGGATGCTGCCTTCGAAGACATCGAGCCCGCCTATGAGGCGCTGATGACGCTCCAGCGGCTGTTGCGCGACCCGGCCTTCGCTATCCGCTTCACTTACCGGCCCGGCGACCTGGTGATTTTCGACAACCGCCGGCTGCTGCACGCCCGGGATGCCTTCGAAGGCCAAAGCGGCCATCGCTGGCTGCAGGGCTGCTACATGGAGCGCGACGAGATTCGCTCGCGCTACCGCATGGTGCAGCGCGCCCAACGGCGGCGCCGCCTGACGGCAGAAGCCTGATACGTCCGGAAAGAAGAGCCCTGAGACAAACGTCCTGGCGAAAGAGGCTGGCACAGGGCTGAGGAGGCTTAGCCCGGTCCCCGGGCGGCGGTCTGGCTGGGCGTCTCGCTGAAACGGGCGCGATAGGCGCGGGAAAAATGCGTCAGCTGCTGGAAGCCAGTGGCCATTGCCGCTTCGGTGACCCGGCAATGGCTGCCGGCGAGCAGACGCTGCGCCCGGTCCAGACGCATGCCCAGATAGCACTGCTTGGGCGTCTCACCAAAGTGCGCCAGGAACAGCCGCGCAAGCTGGCGCTGCGACTGTCCCACCATCCGGCAGATCTCCGGAATCGGCAGCGCCTGGGCCAGGTTGGCCTCCATCACCGCCAGGCTCTTGACCACACTGCGCGGCAGCCCCGCATAGCGCACCTGCTGCTCATCGTCGGACGACGCCTCATGGCGATGGTGCACCAGCTGGCGCCCCACGGCGTCGGCTAGCGCCGGGCCATAATCGCGAGCGATACGGTCCAGCATCATATCGATGCCGGCAGTGCCCCCGGCCCCCGTCTGTCGCGTGGCATCGGCTTCGAAGCGCTCACGGCTGACCCGTAGCTGCGGAAACTCGCGACGAAAGGCCGGCACACTTTCCCAGTGCAGCGCCACCCGGCAGCCCTCCAGCACCCCCGCCCGCGCCAGGATGAAGGGCGCGGTATCCAAGCCGCCCAACCACCCACCATGGGCCGCCAAGCGGCGCAACACGGCTCGCTCCCGGGCCGTGACCACCGCCTCTGCCTCGTAGGACGACACCACCATCAGGTGGGCATCGTCAGGCACCGAGGCCAGATCGCCGTTTACCTCGATGCAGACGCCGTTGCTCGCCACCACGCCTTGGCCATCCATCGAGCGCAGTCGCCAGGCAAATAGGTTTCGACCAAAACGGTTGGCGACGCGCAGCGGCTCCAGCATGCAGAACAGCGTCAGCATCGAGAACTTGGGCACCAGCCAGACGTCCAGGGTTTGCTCGGCCTGCTCGGGCGAGAGCAGCGGCGGCGAATCCGGACGCGGATACGGCCAAGCCTCTGAGTAGTCATTCATATTGACCAAAAATATCAATCTTATGGCTAATTTAGTTCAATTCTATGGCCGGTCTGCCGCTAGGGTAAAGCGAGTCGCGTCATCGGTGCCGCTGGCCACGGAGCTAATGACGCCTCAGCGCATCTGCCACAGCACATCTGTACAGCACATCGCCCCAGGAGCCTCAGGAACAGGCTCTCAGCATTACCCGGAGATTCATCGCCATGACCACAAGCGCCAAGGCAACGCTGTCCGCCGACGGACAGCGCCTGCTCCTCGACATCGACGCACAGCCC
Organism: Onishia taeanensis; assembly: GCF_003268885.1. Classification (GTDB taxonomy): domain Bacteria; phylum Pseudomonadota; class Gammaproteobacteria; order Pseudomonadales; family Halomonadaceae; genus Onishia; species Onishia taeanensis_A. The sequence continues at coordinate 31,911 of NZ_QLSX01000014.1, read as the reverse complement.
CGCGAATTCGCGGCCCTATGGCTGCGAGAACGGGCGCCCGATGCCGAGACGCTGGACCCTCTCACCGGCCAGCGGCTGATCGAGGCCGCCGAGCTGCCGCTCGACCTGGCCCTGGAGCGCGCCGAGCTGGTCGACGATGCCCTGGCCCTGCGCTTCAGCGATGGTCACCACGTTCACTTCCCGCTGGACGCGCTGCTCGGCGACAGTCGCCAAGGCAGTGACCGCGCCAGCGCCGATGACCTCGTCGCCCCGGGACGCCTGCTGTGGGATGCGCAACGGGCCAAGCCACACCATGCCGACTTCGCTGCCGCCATCGACGACGATGCCGCCCTGCTCGAGATGCTCGAGGGGCTGCATCGCAACGGCTTCGTCGTGGTCTCCGGTGTGCCCACCGAAGAGGATGGCATGCAGGCGCTTATGGAGCGTGTCGGGCCGCTGCGCCGCACCAACTGGGGCGGCATTGCCGACGTCAAATCGGTGGCCAATGCCTATGACCTGACCATGACCCAGCGCGGCCTGGAACCGCATACCGACAACCCCTATCGCGACCCGATTCCCGGCTATATCTGGCTGCACTGCCTGACCAATGCCGCCGACGGCGGCGACAGCACCCTGGCCGACGGCTACCGGGCGGCCCAGCTGCTTCGTGAGCGCGACCCGGCGGCCTTCGACTGCCTGACCCGGGTTTCGCCGGGCTTCCGCTACCGCGACGCGACCACCTGGCTTGAGAGCGAGGGACCGCTGATCGAACTCGACAGCCAGGGGCGCATTTTCCGCGTGCGCTACAGCAATCGTACCGAGCGCGTCGAGGCACTGCCCGCCGAGGAACTGGCGCGCTACTACGCCGCCCGTCAGGCCTTCTACCAGCTGATCACCTCCGACGAGCTGACCCTGAACCTCAAGCTCGATCCGGGCCAGATGCTGATCATGGACAACTACCGCCTGCTGCACGGTCGTCGCGCCTTCGAGCTGGCCGGCGGCGTGCGCCACCTGCGCCAGGGCTACGTGGATCGCGACAGCACCGCCAGCCGCCGTCTGGTGCTGCGCCAGCAGCTGGCCAGCGCCGAGGAGGCCGCATGATAAAGGCCAGCTTCCGGCATTTCGGTGAAGCCCGCCGCGACGAGTGGGCGCTGATCGATGATCGCTTTCGCGACTACGTGGCCGACGCCCCGCGGCGGGTGCTCGAGCACCTTCACCGCCTGGCAGGCGACACTCACGGCTATCCGGTGGATCGCTTTGAACACAGCCTGCAGACCGCCACTCGGGCACTGCGCGACGGTGCCGACGAGGAAATGGTGGTCTGCGCCCTGCTGCATGACATCGGCGACGACCTGTCGCCGGCCAACCATGCCGAGATCGCGGCCGGGATTCTCGAGCCGTTCATCGACCCGTTGAACACCTGGATGATTCGCCACCACGAGCTCTTTCAGGGTTATCACTACCGCCACTTCTTCGGCCTGGATCGCCACGCACGCGAGCAATTTGCGGACCATCCCGCCTATGCGCGCACGGTGCGCTTCTGCGACGACTGGGATCAGGCCAGCTTCGACCCCGACTACGACACCCTGCCGCTTGACCACTTCGTGCCGATGGTCGAGCGCGTGCTGAACCGAGACCCGTTCGGCGGCCTGCCGGCGATCCGCGAGGAGGCGACAGCGCCATGACCTGTGCCCAGCAACTCGTCGCCCTGCTCGAGGCCTACGGCGTCGACACTGCCTTCGGCATCCCCGGCGTGCATACCATCGAACTGTATCGCGCCCTGGGCACCAGCGGGCTTGCCCACATCACGCCACGCCATGAACAGGGCGCCGGTTTCATGGCCGACGGCTACGCCCGCGCCAGCGGCAAGCCGGCGGCCTGCTTCATCATCAGCGGGCCCGGCATGACCAACATCGCCACCGCCATGGGTCAGGCGCTGGCCGACTCGGTGCCGATGCTCGTCATCTCGAGCGTCAACCAACGCGCCAGCCTGGGCCGCGGCCAGGGGCGGCTTCACGAGATGCCCCATCAGGGCGAGACGCTGTCTGGCGTCAGCGTGTTCAGCCACACCCTGCATGAGCCGACGGCACTGCCAGAAGTGCTGGCTCGCGCCTTCGCGGTGTTCGCGAGCGCCCGCCCGGGCCCGGTGCATATCGAGATCCCGCTCGATGTGATGGCAACACCGATGCCTGAGGGCTCGCCCTCCCCGGCGCACGTCTTTCCGCCGGCCCCGGCGCCGGAGGCCCTGGCATTGGCCGCCGACTGGCTCGCCAACGCCGAACGCCCGCTGGTGCTGCTCGGCGGCGGCACCGTCGCCGCTCCCGAGGCGGCTCAGGCACTGGTCGAACGCCTCGATGCCCCGGCCTTCACCACCATCAACGCCAAGGGCGTATTGGGTCAGGATCACCCGCTGGATCTGGGCGCCACCATAAGCCTGCCTGCCGCTCGGCGGCTGGCCGCCGAGGCCGACGTGGTGCTGGCGCTGGGCACCGAGATCGGCGAGACCGACTACGACCTGGTATTCGACGGCGGTTTCCGGCTCGATGGCCGCCTGATCCGGGTCGATATCGACCCCCAGCAGTTGGGCCGCAACCAGGCGGCGGACCTGGCCATGCTCGCCGAGGCCGGCCAGGCCATGCGCGGACTTTTCAGTCAGTTGAGTCAGCAGCCGGCCGATGCCTCTGTGCAGCATGCTTCTGCCCGCAATGGCGCCGACCGGGCCGACGAGGTGCGCGGCGCGCTGGCCCTCGCCGACGACCAGGAGCTCGCGCCCTATGTGCCGCTCTACGCCACCCTGCGCGCGGCGCTGCCCGACGCCATCGTGGTCGGCGATTCCACGGGCCCGGTCTATGCCGGCAACTTCCTGGCCTCGATGCCGGCCCCGCGCCGCTGGTTCAACGCCGCGACCGGCTTCGGCACCCTCGGCTACGGCCTGCCCGCCGCCCTTGGCGCCGCCACGGCACGGCCCGACCTGCCGGTGGTCGCCCTGGTCGGCGATGGCGGCCTGCAGTTCGTGCTCGGCGAGCTTGGCACCGCCCGCGACCTTGGCCGGCCGGTCGCCGTGGTGATCTGGAACAACGACGGCTATGACGAGATTCGCCGCTACATGTCGCTAAGCGACATCCCGCACCTGGGCGTGGACCTGGCCGCGCCAGACTTCCGTGCCCTGGCCGAGGCCTATGCCTGCCGCTACCTCAGCGTGACCGACCCGGCGAGCCTGCACGACGCCCTGGGCCGGCTCGACGACGCCGCAAGCCCGCTGATCATTGAGGTCGATGCCGCCGCCTGGGCCGCGTCGCTCTAACGCCCCGGGGCCTCGAACCGCCATGGGCCGGCATTGCCGGCTCACAACAACGATAAGGAGACGTCTACGCATGAAGTCGTCACGCAGCACCCTGACCCTGCTCGCGAGCCTGGCCCTGGCCGGCCCCGCCCTCGCCGACACCAACACCGACCGGGACGACACCCTCAGCCTGGTGGTACCGCCCTGGCCGGGCGTGACCGTCAAGAGTGAGATTTTCTCGCAGCTCATCAAGCCGCTGGGCTATACCATCGAGATCCAGGAACTCAGCTCGACAGTGGGCTACAACACCCTGCAAACCGGCGACAGCGATGCTTTCCTGGCCGGCTGGCTGCCCGCGCAGCAGGAGAGCTACGACGCCGCCATGCAGGCCGGCGCCATCGTCGATCTTGGCAACAACGTCAACGGCGCCCGCATGGGCTTCGCCGTACCGGGCTACGTGTATGAGGCCGGCATCACCAGTGCCGAGCAGCTGGCCGACCCAGACGTGGCAGAGCGCTTCGACAACCGCATCTTCAGCATCGAGAGTGGTTCCACGGTCACCGACATGCTCGACGGCGCCATCAGCGCCAATACCTACGGTCTTGGCGACTGGGATATCGCGGCCTCCTCGACGCCGGGCATGCTGTCCATGGTCAAATCCGCCGTGGCAGAGCAGAAGTGGGTGCTGTATTACGGCTGGACGCCGCACTGGATGGTGCCGGAATACGACACCCGCATCCTCGACGATCCGCAAGGCGTCTTCGGCCCCGACAACGGCCGCAGCGACGTCAAGACCATCGTTTCCAAGGCCTACGCCGAGGCCAACCCGAACCTCACCCAGCTACTCGATCAGTTCGTGTTCTCGGCCGATGAGCAGAGCGAGTTCATCAGCGCCTACAGCCTTCAGGAACGCGACCTCGACGTCGTGGCCCATGACTGGCTGGCCGACCACCCCGAGCGCGTGGCCGCCTTCCTCGAGGGCGTCGAGACCCGTGACGGCCACGACGCCCTGACGGCGGTGGAGGCCAGCCTATGACGGCGATGCGATTCTCCCGCCTGACCGAGCGTATTGCCGGCGAAGGCGCCGCCGCCTGGGATATCCACAACCGGGCGCTGGCGCGCAAGGCCGCCGGCGAGGACATCACGGTGCTGTCGGTGGGCGACCCGGACTTCGCGACCCCGGCACCGATCGTCGAGAGTGCAGTGGCGAGCCTGCGCGGCGGCGCCACCCATTATCCCGACGTTCAGGGCAAGCAGGACCTGCGCGAGGCCATCGCCGCGCGGTATCGCGCCCACGGCGTCAATGCCACACCGGATCAGCTGATCGTCATGGCGGGTGCCCAGTGCGGCCTCTATGCCACCGCCCAGTGCCTGCTCGACCCCGACGACGAGGTGATCGTCCCCGAGCCGAGCTACGTCACCTATGAAGCCGTGCTGCGCTCAACCGGCGCCCGCATGGTGCACATTCCGCTGCGCGGCGACGACGACTTCCGCCTGGATGTCGCCGACATCGAGGCCGCGATCACCCCGCGCACCCGGGCGATCATGCTCAACAGCCCCCACAACCCCACCGGCCAGCTGATCGACGCCAAATCCTGGGCCGCCATTGCCGCGCTGTGCCATCGCCATGACCTATGGCTGATCTCCGATGAGGTCTACGCCGAGCTGGTCTTCGAGGGCGAACACATCTGCGCCGCGAGCCTGCCCGTCATGGCCGACCGCACCGTGGTCATCGACAGCCTCTCCAAGTCCCATGCCATGACCGGCTGGCGGCTGGGCTGGGTGCTCGGCCCGCAGAAGCTGATCGACCATATGGCCAACCTGGCGCTTTGCATGCTCTATGGCTGCCCGGAGTTCATCCAGGACGCCGCTCGCGATGCCCTCAGTCAGGATCTTCCCGAGCGCGAGCTGATGCGCGAGACCTACCGGGCGCGTCGCGACGCCGTATGCGCCGCACTCGCCAACTGCTCGGCCATCGACGTCATCACCCCGGCGGCGGGCATGTTCCTGATGATCGACGTGCGCGCTACCGGGCTTTCTTCCCAGACCTTCGCCGACCGCCTGCTCGACGACGAGGGCGTGTCGGTGCTGTCGGGGGAGGCCTTCGGCCCCTCCGCTGCCGGCTTCGTGCGCCTGAGCCTGACCGTCGACGAAGAACGTCTGCGCACGGCCAGCCAGCGTCTGGCGCGCTGCGCCGAAGCGGCGCGGGAAGATGCCGCTGCTCTTTCCACTGCAGAGTGAATCGCCTATGACATCATCGCTACACGTCACTCCGTCGGCCTCTAGCACGCTAGCGGTAGAGGCCCGCCACCTCGTCAAGCGCTACGGCGATCTCGAGGTGCTGCGCGACGTCTCCCTCGAGGTCCCCGAGGGCAGCGTCACCTCCATCATCGGCGCCAGCGGCTCGGGCAAGAGCACCCTGCTGCGCTGTCTCAACCTGCTGGAGCGCCCCAACCTCGGCGAACTAGCGATTGCCGATGAAGCCATTCGCTTCGACCGCAACCCCAAGGGCGACGTCGTCGGCCTCGACAGGCGCCAGCTGCAGCGGCTGCGCGCCAAGGTCAGCATGGTCTTCCAGCAGTTCAACCTCTGGCCCCATTTCACGGTGCTTGGCAACGTCACCGAGGCCCCGATGCGGGTCAAGGGCCTGTCACGGCGTCGCGCCAATGCCCTCGCCGAACACTACCTGGAGCGGGTCGGCATGGCCGACAAACGCGACAGCTATCCGGCCTATCTTTCCGGCGGCCAGCAGCAGCGGGTAGCGATCGCCCGCGCGCTGGCCATGGAACCGCGGCTGCTGTTGTTCGATGAGCCGACGTCGGCGCTGGACCCGGAGCGGGTCAGCGAGGTACTCAGCGTCATCCGCGGCCTGGCCGACGAAGGACGCACCATGGTGCTGGTGACCCATGAGATGGCCTTCGCCCGAGATGTATCCGACCAGGTGGTATTTCTCGATCGCGGTGTCGTCGGCGTCGCCGGCACCCCGAGCGATGTCTTCGAGGACAGCGATCACGAGCGCTGTCGTCACTTCGTGGCACCGACCGTTTGCTAGCAGCGCCGATGTCACACCCCCCTGATGCAAGACCCACAAGAGCTTTAAAAAGCCAAGGAGACCACAATGAAACGCACCCTGATGATGACCGCCGCCGCCCTGACGCTCGGCCTGAGTATGACGGCCCAGGCCGCCGAGCCGCTGAAGATCGGCATTTCTGCCGAGCCCTACCCGCCCTTCACCTATACCTCAGCCTCAGGCGAATGGACCGGCTTCGAGGTTGAGCTGGGTATGGCCATCTGCGAGGCCATGGACGAGGCATGCGAGATCACCCCCACCGGCTGGAGCGGCATCATCCCGTCGCTGAAATCCGGCCGCATCGACATGATCATGAACTCGATGTCGATCACCAAGGCACGCCAACGGGTCATCGACTTCAGCCAGCCCTATTACTTCACGCCGGGCGCCTTCGTGGCCGCCGACGATCTCGCCCTCGAGGTTCCGCAAGGCCTGGACGGTCTGGTACTTGGCGTGCAGTCCGCCACCACCAACGCCACCTATGCCCGTCGCGCCCTGCGCGACAACGTCGGCGACATCCGCCTCTACGATCAGGCCGAACAGGTCAATCGTGATCTACTGGCCGGCCGCCTGGACGTGATCCTGGCCGACAAGATCGCCATGACCGAGTTCCTGGAGCGCGACGAAGCCGACGGCTACGAGATCAAGGCCACCGCCCCGCGCCACGAGGCCTACGGCGAAGGCGTGGGCATCGGCATCCGCAAGGGCGACGACGCCCTGAAGACGAAGATTGATGCAGCCATCACCCAGGTCCGTGACGACGGCACCTGCAGCACCCTGTCCGAGGAATACTTCGGCACCGACATCTGCACCTGATCCCGGTCCTCGACGACGTTCGCCCGGCAGGTGGCCATTGCCGCCTGCCGGCCTCGCCCTGTCTTATCAAGGACGCGACACACCATGAACACGGTTTCCCAAGAGGGGTTGCTCGACTGGGCCGGCCCCATTCTCCAGGGTGCCCTGACGACCCTTGAGATCGCCGTACTGGCCTATGCCATCGGCCTGGTGCTGGGCCTGATCGGCGCCAGCGCGCGTTTAAGCCCCTGGGCCCCGCTGCGCGGCCTGGCCACCGCCTACTCGACGGCGGTTCGCGCCGTCCCCGAACTGCTGCTGATCATCCTGCTTTACTACGCAGGCTCTCAGGCGCTCACCGCGCTGATCCACGCCATGGGGCTGCCTGGCCAGATCGCCATCAATGGCTTCGTTACCGCCGTTGGCGTGCTGGCCTTCGTCCAGGGCGCCTACATGACCGAGGTACTGCGCGGCGCCATCCTGGCCATTCCCAAGGGCCAGCTAGAGGCGGCCGACGCCTTCGGCTTCTCCACCTGGGCGCGCTTTCACCGCATCGTGATTCCCGCCATGCTGCCCAACGCCCTGCCCGGCATGTCCAATCTGTGGCTGATCCTGATCAAGGACACCGCCCTGATCAGCGTCATCGGTTTCAGCGAGCTGTTCTTCACCATTCAGCAGGCCGCCGCCAGCACCCGGGCCCACTTCCTGTTCTACGCCGCCGCCGGCGTCATCTACCTGCTGATGACCCTGACCTCCACCGCGCTCTTCGCGCGCCTGGAGCGCTACGTGCGCCGTGGCCAGCCCGCACCCGAGGAGGCCTGACATGGACTTTTCCTGGCTCGCCGATCCCTTCTATCAGGAATATCTGCTCGAAGGCTTCGTCAACACCCTGTGGCTGGTCGCCGTCTCCGCGGTAGGCGGCCTGATTCTGGCCGTGGCCGTCGCCATGGCACGCCTCAAGGGCCCTCGTCCGCTGGCCTGGTTCGCTCATGGCTTTACCACCGTGATGCGCGGCACGCCGCTGCTGGTGCAGCTGTTCTTCTTCTACTACGGCGTCGGCCGCCTGCTGGAAGGCATACCCGGGGTGCAGGACAGCCTCATCTGGCCGATCCTGCGCGATCCCTTCTTCTACGGCGCCCTGACCTTCATTCTGAGCGTTGGCGCCTACTCCGGCGAAGTGCTGCGCGGTGCCCTGCTCAGCGTGCCGCCCGGCGAACGGGAGGCCGGCCGAGCCTTTGGCATGTCGCCTTTCCAGGTCTTCTTCCGGCTGTGGCTGCCCCGCGCCATCCAGCTATGCCTGCCGACGCTGACCGGCGAGATGATCCTGCTGCTGAAATCCGTGCCGCTGGTCTCGACCATCGCGCTGATGGACCTGCTGCAGGCCGCCAACATCATTCGCGACGAGACCTTCCTGGTGTACGAGCCGCTGATGCTGATCGCCGGCATTTATCTGGCGATGACCATGGTGCTGACCCTGGTGCTGCGACAGGTGGAGCGCCACTTCCCCGGCATGCAGCCGACGCGCCACCGCTGGCTGCCGGTTCGCGGCAAGGAGCAGGCCCCATGCAAGAACTGATGCACCACTTCATTGACAACCGCTGGGTCGCGAGTCGCGGGGATCAGCGCCTGGCGGTCACCGACCCTTACCGCGAGACCGTCATTGCCGAGGTCACGGAAGGCTCGGCGAAGGACGTGGACACCGCGGTGAGCGCCGCCCGTCGCGCCCTGCCTGAGTGGCGGGCGATCGGCGGCAAGGCGCGCGGCGACTACCTCGACGCCCTGGCCGGCGCGCTCGAGGCCCGCCGAGATGAGCTCGAGACACTCTCCAGCCGCAACAACGGCAAACCCCGTGCCGAGGCCGAGCAGGATCTGTCCGATGCCATTGCCTGCTATCGCTATTACGCCGGCGAGGCCCGCCGCCTGGAGGCTCGCCAGGGCGAAGCGGTGGACACCGGCGAACCCGGGCTGATCGCACGCCGCTATCAGGACCCGGCCGGCGTGGCCGGGCTGATCACACCCTGGAACTTTCCGCTGGTCAGCAGCGCCTGGAAACTCGCCCCAGCGCTGGCCGCCGGCTGCACGGTGGTCTTCAAACCCTCTGAAGTGACGCCGCTGCCGGAACAGGCATTGGCCGAGATCGCCCTGGCGATTGGCCTGCCGGCCGGGGTCTTCAACCTGGTGCACGGCGATGGCAAACACGTAGGCGCGGCGCTTACCGGCCACCCTGGCGTCGACAAACTCTCCTTCACCGGCAGCAATGCCGTCGGCGAAGCGGTGATGGCTGCCGCCGCCCGGGGCACCCGCAACGTGTCGCTGGAGCTTGGCGGCAAGTCGCCGATTGTGGTCACCGAAGACGCCGACCTCGACTTGGCCTGTGAGCTGGTGCTGGCCGGGTTCTGCTACAACGCCGGCCAGATGTGCTCGGCCACCTCGCGACTGCTGGTGCACCAAAGCATCGCCGAGGCGCTCTTTGAGCGCTTGAACGCCGCCATAGTCGAGCTAAGTGCCGGCGACCCCCAGCTTGCGACCACCACGCTCAGTCCGCTGGTCAACGCCGCCCAGCGTGAGCGGGTGAATGCCTACCTGGCGATTGCCGAAGGCGAAGGGCTGGTTGCCACCACGGCGGATGCGATAGCCCTGCCCGCCCAAGGCTACTTCGTCGCCCCCCGCGTGTTCCGTGATGTACCCGCGACAAGCCGCCTGTGGCGTGAAGAGATCTTCGGCCCGGTGCTGTGCGCGCGAGCCGTAAAGGACGACGACGAAGCGGTGGCGCTCGCCAACGACAGCGACTTAGGCCTGGCCGCCACCGTGGTCGCAGGCGATGCCGCGCGAGCCGAAGCCCTGGCGAGCCGACTCACCGCCGGCAATGTCTGGTGCAACAGCTACCAGGTGGCGCCACCAGGGCTCGGCTGGGGCGGCATGAAGAGAAGCGGCATCGGTCGCGAGCTCGGGCGTGCAGGCCTCGATGCCTACCTTGAGACCCGCTACGTCACCCGCCCCGCCTGAGGCAAACCGCCCTCAGGCACCTGCCCGGGCCACCTCTCTGCCTAGCTCATTCAGCACACATCACAACCTCGTCAGGCAAAAGCCGGCGAGGTTGTGTTGCGTGAGGGAATTCGCCAGTATCTTTCAGTAGTGGCTCAAGTACAGGCCGATAGCGGAACAAGAGCGCTGAGTCCCTAGACTTGTGTCGCCGCGTCATAGGGCGACCGACCGCAGGGTGTTCCGGCAAAACACGCAGGCACGCGACCCCTGCATAGGCTGCAGTTTTATACCAATACTTCTATATCTATTAATTGGCTAGGCAAAAAAGATGGCGCGCTAGACAACATTATTGAACGCGCATTAGTGTTCAATCTAGTAAGCGAGCATGCAGTCTAATACCTGTTAAATGAATGATAAAAATTCGGAGATTTGATGAAAAATTTTGACTCAAGAACCTATAGTATTAATGACTTTCTAGAGTGGCATGAGAACGATCAGCTCGAGCTATCACCAAAATTCCAAAGAAGATCAGTTTGGACTGATACAGCCAGATCGTATCTAATGGATACGATCGTAAGCGGCAAGCCTATACCTAAGGTTTTTATTAGACAAAAACTCAACCCTCAAACAAGAAAATCCATCAGGGAAGTGGTCGATGGACAGCAACGTTTGCGTACAATTTTATCCTTTATGAAAGATGGATTTAGAATAAGCAAGAGGCATAACAAAGAGTACGGAGGGCTATATTTTAGCCAATTGAATGAAGTTGATGAAAACATCCAAAGCGACATTCTAAATTATGAAATATCAGTTGACCTTCTCGTCAATATGTCAGACCCCGATGTTTTGGATGTTTTTAGTAGGCTGAACTCCTACGCAGTAACATTGAATGAGCAAGAAAAAATTAACGCCAATCACTTCGGACCATTTAAAACGACAGCGGACCGGTTGGCGCACTTGAATTACTCTTTTTGGACGGAAAACCGAATCATTACGGAGCAAAACGTCCTGAGGATGAATGATGTGCAAATGGCTGCCGACCTCATAATTGGAATGATTGAGGGAATACAGTCAAAAAAGCAGATCAAAAAGTACTACGAGTTTTACGAAAAGGATTTTGATTACGACACAGAAGAGCTGGAAGCAAAATTCCAAAATATACTCTTTATTATAGGAGAGCTTTTTGGCGACAACTTGAAGAAACGTGAGTTTAGAAGACCCCATGTTTTTTACTCCCTTTTTATGTCCATATTCCATATGGAATATGGAGTTCCAAACATGGAATCTCATAGGGAGAGCATTGCGTCGATAGGTTATGCCAGGGCATCGCAAAGATTAGAGAAAATTGATTATATCTTCGAAGAAGAAGAGAAGGATCGGCTAAATCGTGATGAAAGGCAGTTTCTTGAAGACTGCCGCAGGGCGACAACAGATAAAGCCGTTCGAATTCGAAGAAGTGAATATATTTCTAGAGTCCTGACGGAGTGAACTGTGTCTTTATCTGATTCTGTTACCAACTTTAGGTCAGGCGTTTCTGAAATCAACTCGATTACTCAAAAGGCATACGATACAGACCCCAGTGGAAATGATATATTCAGCGAAGACCAGAAAGAGTTTATAGTATCTTCAGCTTTCTTAAAGATGTTTATATTCTGGGAGTCATTTGTCGAAGACACGTTTGCAAAATATCTTGTTGGTGAAGTTTCAACGAATGGCACCTACGTAAATAAATTCGTCACACCCAATGATAGGGGGCACGCGCTGAAAATATTGATTGGCACTCAGAAATATGTTGACTGGGCCAATCATGAGATAGTGAAGCGGCTCTCAAAATTATATTTTGAGGACGGGGAGCCTTTCTCGACAAATATATCGTCAATCACAACTGAGCTAGCTGACCTTAAAACGATTAGAAACGCTGCTGCGCATTTGAGCAGCACAACTCAGCATCAACTAGATGCATTGGCAAGTAGGGTGCTAGGTAGTCAGGTGAGCAATACAACTGTTGGGCAGTTCATTGTACAGTTGCACCCGACTAATACATCTAGGACTATCTTACAAAATTATCAAGATATTTTAGATGTGGCCGCTGAAAATATCGCAGCAAATCGCACTTAACCAATGCATCAACGGGACCGGTTTGCTCCGCTGCGCCACACAGGCCGGCCCGTTATACCAGCGTTAAACTACTGGATTTAAAATAATTAAAACGATTCAGCTGATCGCCTGCTGTGCAACTAGCTTTACCGATCAAGTATGTCAGCATCACTTTTCTACTGGCCATTACCATCAACGCGATCGTCATACTATTTCTTCGAGAATCACCCTTGGTGTATGCCGTTATTCCTTTCAACCTCGCTTATGTTTTTTAGTTGCCTGGCTGGCTAAAGTCGCATACAGCTATTTCATGGCAATCATCACCATACTACTGGTTATCTTTCCCATCAGAGTTATCTGCATCACGATACTAGCTTATAGTAGGGCATTCAAAGAATTAAAGCACTTGGGGTACAAGAGCGGCTTTTTAGGAGACCTAAAAAAATTTAAACAGCGCAGGCAAGGGACACTGGACGCTCATTTCTCGCGCCGTTTATTGCGAGCGTTACACATACTGGACTAGGATCCATAGAGCAACGGCATCACTTTGAACCACACGCTTGAGTCAGAAGGACCAGTGCTGCCCCCTCCTCGGCTCACCTTCCAACGTGGACCAAAGCTAAACACAGCCCCCGCCGAGAGGCCATCTCACACCGACGATTGTTACGCGAAGTGTCTAATCTCACTCAACCCTCTCGCACTTGGCGCGGGGTCTTGCCGAAGTGCTGACGAAAGGCGCGCGAAAAGCTCGATGCGCTGGTGAAGCCGCAGGCCAGCCCCACGGAAAGAATATCCAGATCGGTGCCGGTAAACAGATAGCGGACGCATACTAGCCGTGTGGCTCTCAAGACCTATCTCGAAACCCGCCCCCCGCCTGGGCGAGCCGCTCTCAGTCACCAGCCAGGCTCAATGACCGTGCCGCCCAATGGCCAAATAACATATTCAACACTCACCACTTCTTCATACGGCAGCACCAACAGCCGGCGAGGTTGTGTTCCGTATGAGAATTCACCAGTATCTTTCAGTGGTTGTTCATTACATGCCGGTAGAGGAAGGCGAGGGTGCTCATTGTCTGGGCCTGTGTCGCCGTGCCATATGGTGACCTATCGCAGGATGTTGCGCAACCACGCGAATCCTGCATAGCTTGCAGCACCATGGATAGTTTCATGAATATCAAATAATTGATCACCCTAGGGTGTGCAAGATAATATCTTGAATGCACACGCGCGTTCAAAGCAATAAAAGAGCGTGCAACCCAATACCTTATATAGCTTTAAGAGTTCTCATGGAAGATGTTTTAGATAAGCACAAGCAAGAATTTGATGAAATAAGGCGGCTATGCTTGTTATGTCACGGGTTAGACTTAACGAGTAGCACCATTTTCGGTAGCGAAACATATTCAAATCCTACGATAGAGACGAAGTCTATACTGCATAGCTTGTTATCAAGTCACTTACTGAGACTTGCTGTAGCTATAAGAATAAACCTGTACCAAGAATCAATCGAGAATATAACCATTCCGGTGGAAACGATGGTAGCCGGATATTACGAGGATCATGAGCTAATAGTCAAACCAGTAACTATTAAGGATATATGTGATAAGATCATTCATGCCGATAGCGTTACCAAGCCAATATTCCCGAAGAATTTATTAGATAGCGATGTAAAAATATCTTTCCAGCTTAAAGGCACTAATAGAAAAAGGGCCTGGACATTAAACTTAAGCCTTGAGCTTTTTGCAGAAACTGTATTGAAATTGCTTGACCGTATTGACCATGTCAGTTATTAACAAGCGCCTGCAAAGTAATTTATTTTCACCATGCACTTGAAGCGAGCGTTATGTATTTTGGACTACAGCATAGAGTCAAAAACGGGAGCCCCGGTATTTTCTCGACCCACCTTCCAACATGAAGCAGAGCTAAACGCAGCCCGTCGAGAGATCGTCTCGTCCACATCGACGGTAGTGACGCTGGAGGGGGGCAGCCCACTCATTCCTCGCGCACCTGGCGCGGGGTCTTGGCGAAGTGCTGGCGAAAGGCCCGCGAGAAACTCGAGGCGCTGGTGAAGCCGCAGGCCAGCCCCACGGAAAGGATATCCAGATCGGTCTCGGCCAGCAGTTGGCGGGCGCGCTCGAGGCGCAGTCGCAGGTACCACCGCCGGGGCGTCGAGCCCAGTTCCTGTTCGAAGAGGCGTTGTAGCTGGCGGGAGGACACACCGCTGCGCTCGGCCACCGCCGCAAGCGTCAACGGCGTTTCCAGGTGGCGCTCCATCAGCGCCACGGCATCGACCAGATGCCGCCGATGGGTGCCCAGGCGCCGCGCCAGGGTCATGCGCTGCTGGTCGCGGCGGGTGCGCATGCGCTCATGTATCAGCTGCTCGGAGACGTCGATAGCCAACGCCTGGCCGTGACGGCGGGCAATCACTTCCAGCGCCATGTCCATGGCCGCGGCGCCCCCCGCACAGGAAAACCGCCGCACGCCGAGCTCGAACAGCTCATCGCTGGTGGCAATCGATGGGAAGCGCTCGCGAAATGCCGGCAGGCTCTCCCAGTGTAGGGTCACCCGCTCCCCTTTCAGTAAACCTGCTGCGGCCAGCACGAAGCAGCCAGTATCCAGCCCACCGAGTACGCAGCCGCCCTGCCCCAGGCGGTTAAGCCAGCGGGTGATCGCGCGGCTCTGGTGCGCCTCGGGATCAAACCCACTGCAGACGGCAAGCGTCGGCAGATGATGGACGGCCTCGATGGACTGGTCGGCGAGCAGCGTCATGCCGTTGGAAGCAGTCACCGGGCCGCCGTCCTCGCTGATCAGCGTCCAGTCGAACAGCGGCCGCCCGCTGATGCGATTGGCGATGCGCAGCGGCTCCACCGCCGAGAAGAAGGCCATCATCGAGAAGCGCGGCAGCAGCAGGAAACCCAAGCGCTCAGGCAGGGTACTTGAGGGCCCCGGATTTGCGGAAACAGAACTTGAGGAAACAGGGCCTGAGGAAGACGCGTTTGAAGGTGAAAAGCTGGAGTGAGCGGAATGCATGGCGAGAGGTCTGATCAAGAGACTGGATTCATCGGGAATGGGGTGGCGAGGAGACTGGGCTGATACTGGGCTGATGAAGAGATCGGCTGAAGATCGCCATGAGCAAGGATCACTCATCATGGCGGGCTCTCTCGAGAGGAGCAAGCCATCGACGGGGTGTGAAGCCTGACGACGACTATGCTGAATAAACTACGCTGAATAAACAGCTAAGCTTCATGTACAACGCCGCGCGATCTATGACCCGTGCGCGCATCGCGTCCGAACGTGCTCAGCCGCTTTTCGCGGCCTTATCAAGCGCCATCCCAAGCACTTGCTCAAGAACCTGCTCATGCACTTGCTCAAGTCCCTGCTCAAGAGCCAACTCGAGAGTGATCTAGACCACTTTCTCAAAAGCGTCGCTTGGCGACGAAAGGACCATGACTGCTTCTCTCGGCTCGGTATCCGGCCATCTGGTGGCCATCGGAGGGGCCGAGGACAGAACCTCGGACCTCGAAATCCTGACGCGGGTGTTTGCCCTGGCCCCTGCGGATAACCATGAGGTTGCGGTCATCGCCACGGCGAGCGGCATCCCCGACCAGGTGCTGCCCGACTACGAGGCGGCCTTCACGCGCCTGGGGGCGAGCCGCATTCATTCGCTGGACATCAAGGACCGCCAGCAGGCAGGGCACCCCGAAACGGTGCGGCTGATCGAGCAGAGCGGCGTCGTCTTCTTCACCGGCGGCGACCAGCTGCGCCTGACCCATGTGATGGGCGGCTCGGCCACGCTGCAGGCCATTCGCGAGCGCCTGGCGGCCGGTGCGGTAGTGGCTGGCACCAGTGCCGGTGCCGCGGCGATGCCGGGCACCATGATCTACAACGGTGCCGCCGCGGATGCGCTGCGCAAGGGCGCCGTCAACATGACCTTCGGCCTGGGACTTGCCGAGGGACTGATCATCGACAGCCATTTCCTCGAGCGCGGCCGCTTCACACGCCTGATGGAGGTCGGCGCGAGCAACCCCGAGCACCTGGGCGTGGGCATCGGCGAGGATGCCGGCGTGATCATCCACCCTCACGGCATTATCGAGGCGATCGGCTCGGGGCACGTCATCCTGATCGACAGCCGTGATCTGGCGAGCTCCAATATCGCCGAGCTGTCGATGGGAGAGCCGGTAGCCATCGAGCACATGATTCTGCATGCCCTGGTCAGCGGCCACGGTTTCGATCTCGGGGCGCGACGCTACCTGGTCCCC
The DNA here is from genome assembly GCF_003268885.1 of Onishia taeanensis. Classification (GTDB taxonomy): domain Bacteria; phylum Pseudomonadota; class Gammaproteobacteria; order Pseudomonadales; family Halomonadaceae; genus Onishia; species Onishia taeanensis_A. Next base: position 15,450 of record NZ_QLSX01000014.1, on the reverse strand, counting down.
GAGGCGCTCGAAGCCGTGCTGGCGAACACACTATGAATATTCTCGAGCACCGCGCACTGCGCGGCCCCAACTACTACAGCCGCTATCTGACCATCTTCATGCGCCTGGACATCGGTGACCTGGAGCACCGCCCCAGCGACACCGTGCCCGGCATCGCCGAGCGACTCAGCGAGCTATTGCCGACTCTGCAGGGGCACCGTTGCTCGGTCGGTCGCCCCGGCGGCTTCCTGGAGCGCCTGGCACGAGGCACCTGGGCCGGTCACGTGGTCGAGCATGTGGCAATCGAGCTGCAGAACCTGATCGGTTTCTCGGTGGGCTACGGCAAAACCATCGACAGCTATGATGCCGGGATCTACAACGTCGTCTACCGCTACCGCGACGAGGCCAGCGGCCTGGCGGCTGGCGTGGAGGCCGTCGAGCTGGTCCGCCGCCTCTTCCATGGCCTCGAGATCGACATTCAGGCGATCATCGACCGCCTAAAGGTGGTGCGCGACGCGCACATGCTGGGGCCCTCCACCGCCGCAATCATCGAGGCCGCCGAGCGTCGTGGCATTCCTTATATGCGCCTCACCGACGACAGCAGCTACCTCCAACTGGGCCATGGCCACCGCCAGCAGCGCATTCAGGCAACCGTGACCTGCCAAACAGACCTGATTGGCTACAGCATCGCCGATGACAAGCAATGGACGAAGCAGCTGCTCGGCGATGCCGGCATCCCGGTGCCCAAGGGCGAGGTGTGCTCCACCGTCGATGAGGCGCTCGAGGTCTCGCGGCGCATCGGCTACCCCCTGGCGGTGAAGCCGCTGGTCGGCAACCATGGTCGAGGCGTGAGCACCAGCGTCGAGGACGACCAGGCGCTATGCGACGCCTTCAACATCGCCGCTCGACGCCATCACTCGGTGATCGTCGAGCAGTGCATCAGCGGCGAGGATCACCGCCTGCTGGTTATTAATGGCCAGTTGGTGGCCGCCGCCCGGCGACGTCCGGCCCATGTGGTCGGCGATGGAAAGGCCACGCTCAAGGAACTGATCGACCGGGAGAACGCCGACCCAAGACGCGGCGTTGGCCATGAGAATCTGCTTACCCAGATCGAGCTGGACGAGCAGTCGCGGCGGATGATCAGTCAGCAGCATCTGAACCTTGAGAGCGTGATTGCCGCAGACGAGATCGTCTTCCTCAAGCCCACCGCCAACCTGAGCACCGGCGGCACCGCCACCGACGTGACCGACGATGTGCACCCGGAGGTGCGCTATGTGGCGGAGCGCATCGCGCGACTCATTGGACTCGACATCATCGGCATCGACCTGCTCGCCGAGACCCTGACTCGCCCGCTGGAGGAGCAATCCGCGGCCGTGGTCGAGGTCAACGCGGGGCCCGGCTTTCGCATGCATCTGTCGCCCACCCACGGCCAGGGCCGGGATGTCGGCCAGCCGGTCATCGACATGCTGTTTCCGGACAGCGGCAGCGATGCGCGCATCCCCATCGTCGCGGTCACCGGCACCAACGGCAAGACGACCACGGTGCGCCTGCTCTCGCATCTTCTGCGCCAGGTGGGCCGCAAGGTGGGCATGGCCTGCACCGGCGCCATCGAGATCGACAGCCACGTCATCATGCGCGGCGACTACAGCGGCCCGCTGGCGGCCACGATCGTGCTGCGCGAGCCCACGGTGGAGTGCGCGGTACTCGAGGTGGCGCGGGGCGGCATCATGCGCCGCGGGCTCGGTTTCGATGCCTGCGACGTGGGCGTGCTGCTCAACATCGCAAGCGATCATCTCGGCGAGCATGACCTTCATACCCTCGACGAACTGGCGCGCTGCAAGTCGGTGGTGATCGACGCCATCCGCCCGGAGGGCACCGCCGTCATCAATGCCGATGACCCACGGGTGCTGGCCGCCCTGGAATGGGCGCGGGGCGACAGCATTCTCTTTACCCTGAACCCGGATTCACGGGCCATTCGTCAGCATGTTCACAATCAGGGGGTGGCCTTCACTGTCCACCAAGGCAACCTGGTCATGCGTCAGGGCCGGGTCGAAGCCGAGGTCATCCCCGTCGCCGACGTGCCGATCACCTTCGAGGGCCACGCCCGCTTCAATGTCGCCAACGCCCTGGCCGCCAGCGCCGCGGCCTTTGCCCTGGGGCTGTCGCCTGCCGATATCCGCATGGGCCTGTCCACCTTCCACCCGACGCCCAGCCAGAACCCCGGGCGCACCAACCTGATCGAGGCCGCTGGCCTCAAGGTGCTGATCGACTACGGGCATAACGTGCCGGCTCTCGACGCACTGGCCGAACTGGTCAGCGCGCTACCCGCCAAGCGACGCATCGGCGTGGCCAGCGCCCCGGGCAATCGCCGCGATGAGGACCTTTTCGAGCTGGGCGCGCGGCTGGCCGCGATGCTCGATGTCGTCATCCTCTGCGAGACCGACGCCCGCGGCCGCCCCCCGGGGGAAGCCGGCGGCCTGTTGCGCGACGGCGCCGCCTCAGTGCCGCGAGCATGTCACACCGAACTCGTCTTGGAAGAGGAGCAGGCCATCGACCGAGCCTTCGAGGAAGCCAGCGACGGCGACCTGCTGGTGCTGCTGATCGATGATATTGAAGGAACACTTGAGCGCCTCAAGGAACGCCTCAAGGCGCCTGCCCAGGACTATTCCAAGGACACTTCAGAGCAAAGCGTCAGCGCAGCAGATAGCCCGCCCCCTACAGATAAAGCCCCTGAGGGGGAAAACCCCGCTGAAAAAACCCATCCCCCCCATACCTCACGAGGCAACCGCCCATGCTGACCGGCCCTTCCCCGGATGCGGGACTACTGACCCTGTTGCGCGTGGGCAGCATCCAGGCTCCTGAGCTGCTCGAGGCCAACGAGATCCTGATCGCCGGCGGTCGCATCGCCGCGCTGGGGCATGACCTGGACGTGCCGGCAGGCTGGCCGGTGCAGGTCGTGGAGGCGCCGGAGCTGATCGCCGTGCCTGCCTTCATCGACCAGCACGTGCACGTGACCGGTGGGGGCGGCGAAGGCGGCTGCGGATCTCGCTGCCCGGAGATCACCGCCCACCAGATCGCCGCCATGGGCATCGGCACCGTGGTGGGGGTGCTCGGCACCGACGGCATCAGCCGCTCGCCGGCGGACCTGCTGGCCAAGGTGCGTGGGCTGCGCGCCGAGGGCATCGCCGCCTACATGTACACCGGGTCCTATCGCGTGCCGCCGCCGACCCTCACCGGCGACCTGCAACGCGACCTGGCCTGGATTCCCGAGGTCATCGGCCTGGGTGAGATCGCGATCTCGGATCACCGTTCGAGCCAACCCCGGCAGGACGAGATCGAGCGGCTGGTCAGCGAGGTGAGGGTCGGCGCCATGCTGGCCGGCAAGCGCGGCATCTGCCACTTCCATATCGGCGACGGCGCGCGGGGGCTCGAGCCGCTGCGCCGGCTGCTCACCGAGACCGAAATTCCCGCCGAGCAGGTGATTCCCACCCATGTAAACCGCCATCGCGACCTCTTAGAAGAGGCCGCCGACTATGCGCTGACCTTCAAGGCCTGCGTGGATGTGACCGCCTTCGACGATGCCGACGAAGACGACCTGACCGGCTTCGGCGCGGTGGCGCGACTGCTGCGACGTGGCGTGCCGGTCGAACACATCACCATGAGTTCCGACTGCAATGGCAGCCTGCCCGAGTTCGACGCCCAGGGCGGCTATATCGGCATGCGAGTGGCGGGCAACGCCACCCTGATCGCCGACTGGCGGCGCCTGGTACACGAACAGGTGCTGACGCTGGATCAGGCGCTGGAGCTGATTTCGGGCAACGTGGCCAGGGTGCTGGGGCTCGACGGTCACAAGGGCCGGCTGGCCGTGGGCTTCGATGCCGATGTGACCCTGCTCGATCGCACCCTCACCCCGCAGCAGACCTATGTGGCGGGGCGCTGTGTCTATGCCCGGGGCGGCTAACGCTTGGTGATCGAAAAGAGAACCCAAGCACCGAGAACCAGGACAACAGGCACCTAGGTATCGGGAACTGATCTCAGCGCCTTGGCCTGATCAAGCAGAACAGCGTGACCGTCTTCACTGGCGTCGATCAGTTACGCCCAACTACGCAAATAGCCGGGCCCGAACGTGCTCCCCCCTTCGCCAGGGCAATACGGCTGCCAACTTGACCGGTGACTTCATATCCAGCGATTTTCATCCGGCTTTTCTTTCGTGGTGGTAAGGGCTTGGGTTAACCCGCTGATTATTGCCAAGCGTGAGCAGGATAACGCCGGCGGCAATCAGAACAGCACCGAATAACAGCCCCCCAGGGGGCGCTTCGCCCTGTAGAAATATGGCGACGGGTACGCCTACAAGGGCACCGACAGATCCCAGCAGGCTCAGCAGGACCGGCCCGCCTGTTTTCTGCAACAGGAACAACAACAAGAACATGCCAGCGAAAACTGCGGACTGTATAGCGATCAGGACGAACGATAGGCCTTGCTCCATCGGTATCGCCAGCGAGAATCCTGGCAAGAATCCGGCGCACAGCAACATCATGGCGGCAGCCACTAGCATGCCCGGCGCCAGTGCATCGCCGGATACGCCTTGGGGCCAACGCAGTGTGCGATACAGATTGCCGATGGCCAGCAGGACCGGCCCGACAAGCGCCAGCAGTGTCCAGAAGACATCTGCATCGGGCGAGGCCAGCTTTTCCGAAGCCAAAACGCCGGCGCCTGCCAAGGCCGCCGCCACCCCCGTGGCACGTATCGCCTTGAACACTTCCAGTTTGAGTGCCAGTGCACCGACATAGGTCAGAAGCGGCGGCAATGTGATGATGAGAGCGACGAAGCCGGCTCCAACATGCGGAACCGCCGAGAAGAAGATGAGATTGGGGCCGGCCACGCCTACCAGCGCAGACACGCAGTAGTATTCAAGCGTACGAGCGTTAACTGGCGGTAGCTTCCGACGTTGCGCGGCCAGCGCGAGCAAAATCAGTGCTGCCCCGACGATTGACCAAAACAGAATCGCCAAAGGCGGCAGGCGCGCCTCACTCGCCACTTTGGCCAGATTGGTCGATAGACCCAACAGCGCTCCGCCGAACAAGAGGCTTAGCAGTGCGGGTAACCATGTCCTGATGCGCTCAGGTTTGTTTGTGGACACGCTCGTCATCATCGTCCCTCCGGGAACATATCTTGAGTTCAAGATATTACTCCGAAATCTTGACGTCAAGATAAGCGCGTGGAAGTCTAAGCGGCATGGATCATATAGAAAAAATTCTTACGCAATGGCGACAAGAGCGACCCGACCTTGAGGTTGCGTCCATGGGCACGATCGGACGGATCAAGTTGCTGCACCAGTTGCTAATGCGTGCCATGGAAAAGAGCTGGTCCGCATACGGCCTGAATGCTGCAGGCTTCGATGTTCTGGCCACCCTGCGCCGGTCAGGCTCGCCCTATGCGCTCTCTCCTGGCGACCTGATGGCATCGACCTTGGTCACGTCGGGCACGATGACGCACCGTATCGACCAACTGGTAAAAGCCGGTCTGGTCGAGCGGGTCCGGAATGCCGAGGACGGGCGTGGTTTCCTGATTTCCCTCACCCCGCAAGGGCGCGAGCTTATCGACGAAGCGGTTAGCGCCCATGTTGAGACGCAGGAAACACTGGCCGGGGTTCTTACCGACGAGCAGCGCGCTCAATTGGACAGTTTGCTGAAACAGTTCTTGCACGAACTTGAAAGCAGCTGAGAGGCATCTGGAACTTAGGCTCATCAGCCCAGCAACCGCTCGACGCCGAGCCAGGCCAGACGCAGCGCCAGCAGGGTCAGTACCCACTTGAAGAGCCCGTCGAAGTGCGCCTCACTGAGCCGCTTGAGCAGGCGCAGGCCGAGCCAGGTGCCAGCGAGCCCCGCCGCGATCATTGCCACCATCAGCCCCAGCCAGTCATGGAAAACGAAGCCGGCCACGCCGAACACGAACGCCTTGGTGAGATGCTGAAGGCTCATGCAGGCGGAAAAGGTCGCCACTCGCGCCATTCGCTCGGACTGGGAATGCTTGATAAAGGAGCCGACCAGCGGGCCACTGGCACCCACCAGACTCGACAGCAGGGTAGTCACTGCACCGGCCAGCATAGTGCCAACGCGCCCCAGCGCCCGGGCCGGTGGCGTCGGACCCCAGCAGGAGAACAGCACGAAGCCGGCGATGGTGAGCTCCAGCACGCCCGAAGGCAGGCGCACCAGCAGCCAGGCTGCAAGCAAGGCGCCAAGCACCACCCCGGGCAGGAAGGCGGCGATCACCCGGCGGTCGATATGGCGCCACGTCATGCTGGCGCGGCCGGCATTGGAGCCCAGCTGCACCATGCCATGCACCGGAATCAGCGCCGCTGCCGGCATCACCTGCGCCATGGCGATAATCAGCAGGGTGCCGCCGCCGATGCCGGCGCTCGCCGAGATCATCGAGGTCAGGATCGACAGCGCCACCAGGCCCAGGTTGAGCCCGGCAGGCAAAGGAGAGAGCAGATCGAGCAGGGGCATGGTCGCCGTCCGATGGCCTATAGGGCTCACCACTATATCAAGACCCGCCGCTGCGCCTCACGGCAAGGCGTAAAAGTAGCGCCTTAAGTCCCTTCACAAGCCCCTCGGCTAAGTTTCTCTCTTAAGCCCCTCTCTTAAGCCCCTCTCTTAAGTCCCTGCCCCAGTGACCGTCACCCCGGCCAAGCCCCAAGTGGCGGCCATAAAAAAAGCCGGCCCCTCGGGGCCGGCTTTTTATCACGCTTCGCTGACAAACGCCGTGGCAAACAGCAGCGTCTAAGCAGCGACGCGTTCGTCTGCGTCGATCAGGCTTCGCGCGTGCGCGGCTGGTCGATCAGCCCCTGCTCGCGCGCCATCGCGTAGGCGGCCTTCGGGCCAGTCCACAGCGAGGGCAGCAGCACCAGCGACACCGGGATGGCGGTGATCACGATGAACTGCTGCAGCGCGCTGATCTGGCCGGCGCCCATGTACAGCAGGATCGCCGCCATGATCGCCATGGCGATGCCCCAGAAGGCGCGGATCAGCGGGTTCGGCGCGTCATGGCCGGCACCCACCACGGAGATCGCGTAGCTCATCGAGTCGCCGGTGGTGGCCACGAAGATGGTGGTCAGCAGCAGGATCGCCAGCGCCATCAGCGAGCCACCCGGCAGCGCCTGCGCCACGGTCAGGGTCGCCACGTCGAACTGGAAGTTGTTCAGCGCTTCGGTCAGGTCGATCACGCCGGTCAGCTGGTAGAAGATGCCCGAGCCGCCCAGCAGGGTGAACCATACGGTAGTGGCCACCGGTGCCATCACCGCCACGGCAAGAATCATCTGGCGGATGGTGCGGCCACGCGAGATGCGGGCAACGAAGATCGCCATCAGCGGGCCGTAGCCGATGAACCAGGCAAAGAAGAACACCGTCCACCACTTCATCCACCAGGCCGGCGCCGTCTCGGCGGTCATGGTGGCCATCGAGAAGAAGGAGCTCAGGTAGGTGCCAAAGCCCTGGGTAAAGGCATCGGTCAGGAACAGGGTCGGGCCGAAGACGAAGATTACCGCGGCAATCGCCAGCGCCAGGAAGACGTTGAAACGGCTGAGCAGTTGGATACCGCGATGGATACCGGTCATCGCCGAGGTGACGTAGATCGCGCCCAGCACGGCCAGAACGGCCAGCTGAGTGCCATAGCCTTGCGGCAGGCCGAACAGCTCATGCAGGCCGAAGCTGACCTGAGTGGCCAGGAAGCCGATCGGACCCACGGTACCGGCGACCACGGCGATCACGCACAGGGCGTCAACCAGGCCACCCAGCGGGCCGCTCATCAGGCGCTCGCCGAGTACCGGGGTGAGCAGGGTGCGCGGCTGCATCGGCTGGCCCTTCACGTAGTGGGCATGCGCCATCACCACGGCGGTCAGGGTGCCGAGCACCGCCCAGGCCAGAAAGCCCCAGTGCATGAAGGACTGGGCCAGGGCGCCGGCGACAGCATCAACGGTGCCCGCTTCGGTGTCGAAGGCCGGCGGCGTGACCACGAAGTGATAGACCGGCTCACCGGCGGCGAAGAACACGCCACCGCCAGCGAGCAGGGTGCACATGATCATCGACAGCCACTTGAAGGTGCTGATCTCCGGGCGCTGAAGATTGCCCACCTTGGCGGCACCGGCCGGCGACATGGCAACGCCAATGCCGATGAAGAAGGTCAGCAGCAGCAGCAGTTGGAAGTAGGAGCCAAGGGTACGAGCGGTCCAGGCGAAACCGGCGCTGATGCCGTTGGCGACCATGTCGATGTCATACAGCGACAGGGCAACGAAGGCGACGATGAAGCCGACGCTCAAGACCAGCACCACCGGGTCGCCCAGGCGCGAACCGGTGGTGCTGGTCTCTGATGGAATGGAATGGTCAGGTTGGGTCATGGGGAGCCTTTGGTTGGGATGTCATCACGTCGTCCAGGCGAGCGGGAGCCGCAAGCATGGCATTCGGGATGAGCGAGTATTTCAACGCCGATGGCGTCAGAAGAGCGATCACTGATAGACGATCGGGGATGACGATGTCAGAGCAGTGTTACGTGTTCGCGAGCGAGAGGGGACTTTCGTTCACGGAGCCTCCTGACGTGGCGAGGGGGCGGATGGAGTGGCCTGCAAGGGCCAGCGGGAATCGGGTAGCCGATTGGAAAAACCGCGCAGTATACCGGCGCATCGGTCGGTCTTCAAATGTCACTGAACGCCCGCTCAATATCGAAGCGTTGCCGGATCGGCTAGACTGCCCAGCCTTTTCGGGCGTTTCATGCGCCTCTTTTTGATGAGTCATTTCGACCGATTTCTGCCACCCTTGCCAACCGTTCTTTCGCACCGTTCTTACCAACCGTTCTAAAAAAGAGGAGCCCTGGCTACATGACCGCCGACCTTGATCACGATGCCCTTCAGGCACTGCTGGACCGCCTCAGCAAGGACGCCCCTCGCTGCTTCAATGAGGGCAAGGTCGCCGACTACATTCCCGCCCTCGGCGAGGTCGACCCGGATCACTTCGGCATTGCGGTCTGTCATGTCGACGGCCGGGTGCAGGTCGCAGGTGACGCCCACACGCGCTTCTCGATCCAATCGATCGTCAAGGTGCATGCGCTGGTGCTGGCCATGCAGCGTCTCGAATCCGAGGAGATCTGGTCGCGAGTGGGCCGCGAGCCCTCGGGGCAGGCCTTCAACTCAATGGTGCAGCTCGAGGTCGAACAGGGCGTGCCGCGCAACCCCTTCATCAACGCCGGCGCGCTGTTGGTCACCGACCTGCTGGTATCGCGGATCGTGTCGACCCAGTACACCCTGCGCGAACATCTGCGGCGACTGTCAGGCAGCGACGACATCGGCTTCGACGAGCGGGTGGCCCGCTCAGAGATGGATCACAAGGCCCGCAATGCGGCGCTGGCCTATCTCATGAAGGCCTACGGCAACCTGCACGCCGACGTCGAGACGGTGCTCGATACCTACTTCCATGGCTGCTCGGTGGCGATGAACTGCGTGGAGATGGCGCAAAGCGTGGCTTTCCTGGCCAACCGCGGCGTCAATCCGCTGGACGGCAGCCGGGTGGTCTCGCCGGTGGAGACCCGCCAGCTCAATGCCCTGCTGCTGACCTGCGGCCTCTATGACGCCGCCGGCGACTTCGCCTGGCGGGTCGGCCTGCCCGGCAAGAGCGGCGTGGGCGGCGGCATCATCGCCATCCTGCCCGGGCGCATGAGCATCTGCGTGTGGTCGCCGCGCCTGGACGGCTACGGCAACTCGATCGCCGGTCGCCATGCCCTCGAGGGCTTTGTCGAAGGCATCGGCTTCTCGCCGCTAGGCTGACGGCGCGCTGACCAGCCGGGCCTTCAGCCGCTCGACGGCGCGCTGGGCCCGGGCCGACAGCGGCCACTCGGCCCGGTGCAGGAGCCAAAGGGTATCGACCACCGCCGGTTCGCCCTCGACGACCCGGACCGCCTCGGGATGCGGGTAGGCCTCCCGGGCAAAGCGGGGCAGCACGCTGAAGCCGAGCCCCTGGGCCACCGGCGCAAGGATCAACCCGATCTGGTTGGTGAAGCCGTGACGGGGCAGCCGCCCAACGCCTGGGTTGCCGGGAAAGCGCCGGCTCAGCAGCCGGGTGGCCATGTCATGGCCGTCGGGATGGTCGATGAAGCCGAGCCTTTCCAGATCATCCCAGCCGGCGATCTCGACGCCCGCCGGCACCACCAGCTCCAGCGCCTCCTTGGCAAACAGCGACACCGCGAGGCGCGGGTCCTCCGGGCGCTGGGTGGCGAGCCCCACTTCCGCGCGATTATTCAGTACGGCGTCGATGACCTCGGCGGTGGGGGCGAAGCGATGGTGAATGGCGAGCCCCGGCGCCTCGTGCTGCAGCGCCAGCAGATGGGGATAGATGGCCAGACCGATGCTGCCCGGCGTGATCAGCGACAGCTCGCCCTGGCTGGCATCATCGCCCGCCAGACGCTGCGTGAGGCGCTGGTCGGCCGCCTGCATTTCCCGCTGGTAGTCGAGCAGGGCATGCCCCGCCGGGGTCAGCTCCAGGCCACGAGGCCGGCGCAGCACCAGCTGCCCGAGCCGGGCCTCCAGGTGCTTGATGTGCTGGCTGACCGCGGCCTGCGTCAGGTCCAGGCGCTCGGCGGCGCGGGTGAAGTTGCCAAGCTCCACCAGCGCCTCGAAGGTACGCAGCCACTGGGGCTGAAGCATAAGCATCTCTTATCATGATCATAACGGCATGGTGGTTATGATTATGGCCGGCGGCGCCTAGCATGGAAAGCGTTCACTTCCCTTCGCCTACCGGCAGGAGACATCACCATGAGCCAGGTCTATCCCCGCACCTTTTCCCACATCGGCATCTCAGTCCCCGACGTCGAAGCCGCCCTCAAGTTCTACACCGAAGTCCTCGGCTGGTACGTGATCATGGAGCCGACCACCATCGTCGAAGACGACTCCGCCATCGGCGTGATGTGCTCCGATGTGTTCGGCCCGGGCTGGGGCTCGTTCCGCATCGCCCACATGTCCACCGGCGACCGGGTCGGTGTCGAACTGTTCGAGTTCAAGGGCCAAGAAACCCCGGGGAACAACTTCGAGTACTGGAAGACCGGTGTCTTCCACTTCTGCGTCCAGGACCCGGACGTGGAAGGCCTCGCCGAGCGCATCGTGGCCGCCGGTGGCAAGCAGCGCATGCCGGTGCGCGAGTACTTCCCAGGCGAGAAGCCGTTCCGCATGGTCTACATGGAAGACCCGTTCGGCAATATCCTCGAGATCTACAGCCACAGCTACGAGCTGACCTATGCGGCCGGAGCCTACGCCTCCTGAGCCAGGTCATCGGGCTGACCGTAGCAAAAAGGGCGGCCGACCAAGGCCCGCCCATGCAAAAGGCCCACCCATGCAAAAGGCCCACCCATGCAAAAGGCCCGCTCCTTAGAGCGGGCCTTTCTTGTTCCTGATCCAGAGCCTGAGCGTTACGTTTTCGCCCAGGCGCGGATCAGCTCACCTTGTGCCATTCGAAGGCCTTGAACGGCTCATCGACGGGCGTCTCGGCCAGATGGTTGGTGTAGTTGCTCATCACCTTCTGGGCGAGGCCCAGCACCACTTCCAGCACCTGACGGCGAGTATAGCCGGCGGCCAGGAAGTCGTTGACCGCGGAGGCATCGACCTCACCACGATTGCGCACCATGGCCAGAGTGAAGGTGCGCAGCGCCTCAAGCTTGTCGCTGGGCAGCGGCGTCTCGTTACGCAGCGCCTCAGTGATCGCATCGTCGACCTTCATCGACTTGGCGATACCGGTATGCGCCGGCACGCAGTAGTGGCACTCGTGCTCGACGTTGATGGTTTGCCAGACCACGGTCAGCTCGTCGGCATCGAAGCTCGAGTCGATAAACAGCTGGTGCAGCTGCTGATAGCCCTCGAGCAGGCCCGGCGCCTCGGCCATCACTGCGTGCAGGTTGGGGATCATGCCGAAGGCATTGATGGAATTCTCGAGCAGCGGCTGGCTTTCCGCGGGGGCCGTGGTCTTGTCGTGCAGGGTATAGGAGCTCATGTATTACCTCGTTGCCTTGGGTCACGAATAGATGGAGCAGAGAAGCGCCGAGCTCATTTTTGAGCGATCACTCAAATCAGGACATGACGCTACCTGCCGTAGATGTGTCCTCAGGCTAACTGGCTTTGAGCGATCACTCAAGATAAAATTTGAGCGCTCACTCAAGATTCATCCGGCCGACTTACGGTCGAAAGGACGCTTCATGCCACGCCAGACTCGCCATGACCGCCAGCATTCCCTGGATCAGGCCCTTGCCCTGTTCTGGCGCAAGGGCTATCACGCCGCCTCGCTCAAGGATCTCGAAGGTGCGCTCGACATGCGTCCGGGCAGCATCTATGCGAGTTTCGGCAGCAAGGAGCGGCTGTTTGGCGAGGTACTCGCACGCTATGGCCGCCAGGGGCTGGTGGAGCTCGAGCGCACGCTGGCCGCCAACCCCTCGCCGCTGGGCGGGCTGGCCGACTACCTGCGAACCCTCGGCGGCCTTCGCGACATGCAACGCCCCTGCCACGCCTGCCTGCTGGTGAAGACGCTCTTGGAACTTGGAGCCGAGGAAGCCAACGCCCGCCTCGCCCAGGAGCTGCTGGACGGCATGGCGGCGCGCTTCACGCAGGTCTTCGAGGCCGCCCGTGACGCCGGTGAACTGGTCGAGGAACGAACAGACAACGCCTCTGCTGGGCAGCCGGCTCGCCTGGCACGCCGCTATCAGGCGATAGTCATGGGCCTGCGCGCCCACGCCGAACGGCCGATCAGCGCCGCCGAGCTCCATGAGCTTGCCGACGATCTCGCCGACGACCTGCTCACCCTGTGCGCCCGCCGTCACTGACTAAGCGGGCAACCCGGACGCCTCTACCTAGCGCTGCCAGACACGACACGGCCCGCGACTCGTCACCCCATGCCTGCCTCGGCCTGACGTCAGGACTTGGTCCCGCGCATCGCCGTGGCGCGAGGCGGCTCGCCGAAACGCTGGCGATAGGCCCTCGAGAAGTGGGCCAGGTGAGAAAAACCGGCCGCATAGGCCGCCTCGGTCACGCTGGAATAGCTATCGGCGAGGATGCGCTGGGCGAGGTCTAGGCGCATGCCGAGATAGCACTGCTTGAGGGTCTCGCCGAAGTGGGCGGCGAACTGGCGCGTCAATTGACGCTGAGACTGCCCCGCCAGCCGACAGATCTCGGGGATATCCAGCGCCTGCGCCAGGTTGGCCTCCATTACCGCCAGGGCCCGCACCACGCTGCGCGGCAGCGACGGATCACCGCGGCGCTCGCGGCTCGTTGCAGTACCCTCGCCTCGCTGATAGCCGATCTGTCGCCCCACGGCATCGGCCAGTGACGGCCCATAGCGCCGCTCGACCCATGACAGCATCAGATCGATGCCGGCCGCGCCCCCCGACCCCGTGAGGCGGTCATACTCCCATTCGTAGAGCGCCGAGCTCGCCACAAGCTCAGGGAACTCCTGACGAAAGGCCGGCACACTCTCCCAGTGCATGGCCACCCGATAGCCATTCAGCACCCCGGCCCGGGCCAGGATGAAGGGCGCCGTGTCGAGCCCTCCCAGCCAGGCCCCATGAGCCGCGAGCCGCCTCAGCACCGCCCGGTCTTCGGCCTCGACGGTGGCTTCCGGTTCGTAGGACGCCACCACCATCAGGCGACTCTCCGAAGCCAGATGATCCCGACGAGCATCCTGACACAGGCTATCGAGCCGCCCATCCACATCGATACGCACGCCGTTGCTGGCCACCACCGCCTGCCCGTCGGAGGACAGCAGCCGCCAGGCGAAGAGGTCACGACCGAACCGGTTGGCGACCCGCAGGGGCTCGAGCAGACAGAACAGCGTCAGCATCGAGAACCTGGGCACCAGCCACACGTTGAGGGTGAGCTCAGCATCATCAGGTGCCAGCAACGGGGGCGAATCGGGCCTTACATAGGGCCAAGTGGTATCGGGCATGGGGCCATTTATATCATGAATAAGGCGAAAAAAATCAAATAGCCGCCACAGGCCGGCGTTAGGGTAAGTCCCTAGTCCTCAAGCAACGGGGCCATCGCCCCCCAACGGAGAACCCAGTGTCATGAGCATCAGCGGTCATCTCAGCCAGTCAGCCGACGGTCAGCAGCTTCACCTCCACTACGACGGGAAGGATCTCGAGCTGGATGCCCTGTGGCTGCGAGAGCGCACCCCGGATGCCGACACGCTCGACCCGCAGACCGGACAGCGCCTGATCGAGGCCGCCGATCTGCCGCTGGACCTGGCGATCCTTACGGCCACTGCCGAAGGCGACCGGCTCGATATTCGTTTCAGCGACGGTCACCAAAGCTGCTTTTCTCTGGCGGCCCTGAACGAAGAAGTCACGCCGAGCGACGAATTCGCCGAGCGTCGTCTGTGGGATTCACGCTTGAGTGATATTCCCCACAGCGCTTTTTCCGCAGCGGTAAACGATGACGGCGCCCTGCTCGAGCTACTGGAAAATCTGCATCGCTTCGGCTTCGTGCGGGTGGATGGAGTGCCTGACGAAGCGGAAGGCATGCAGACCCTGATGGCGCGCATCGGCCCGCTGCGGCGGACCAACTGGGGCGGCGTCGCCGACGTCAAATCGGTCGCCAATGCCTATGACCTGACCATGACCCAGCGCGGGCTCGAACCCCATACCGACAACCCTTATCGCGATCCTATCCCGGGGTTTGTCTGGCTGCACTGCCTGGCCAACGCCGCCGGCGGCGGGGACAACACCCTGGTCGACGGTTTCAGCGCGGCGCAGCGCCTGCGCGAGGAAGACCCGGAGGCCTTCGCCTGCCTGACCCGCGTGACGCCGGGGTTTTGCTATCACGACGAGACCACTCGCCTTGAAAGCGAAGGCCCGCTGATCGAACTCGACGGCCAGGACCACCTGATGCGGGTGCGCTTCTCGAACCGTACCGAGCGCGTCTCGGCCCGGCCCGGTGCTGAACTGCGCCGCTATTACGCCGCACGCCAGGCCTTCTACCGGCTGATCACGTCCGAAGCCCTGACCCTGAACATCAAGCTCGAAGCCGGCCAGATGCTGATCATGGACAACTACCGCCTGCTCCATGGGCGCACATCCTTCCATCTGGAAAACGGCGTCCGTCACATGCGCCAGGGCTACGTCGATCAGGACCCCCTGATATTCACCGGGCAGCCCTGAAAATGAAGATGGCGGTTGGTATCCTGCTGATAAATCAGAAAGTTCCTGGCAGAACCTGATTCAGGAGGACCAACCGCCATGGGTGAAACCCTAACGACCTGGTCGCCGTCCTGCAACGGCTCCGTCAACGTCCAGCTCAGCGGCGAGCGTGCTACCAGCGACAGCGGTGCCTTGCTGCTGCGTGAAGCCCTCGATAACAGCGGCGTGATCGAGGCGCTGGAGGACAACCTGGTCGATCGACGCCACCCGCTGCGCATCCGTCATTCGCTGGCCAGTCAGCTGCGCACCCTG
>NZ_QLSX01000013.1:1521-85134 GCF_003268885.1 Onishia taeanensis | reverse complement strand
CTTCAGTTTAAAATCATACGGTCTTACCTTTCCGAAGAAAGAAGCAGACCAAACTTGGCTCAAGGTTCAAACGTCTCAAAAAACGAAGCCGATATGGCTTGCTTTGACGAGTCGCTTGCCTTGAAGTATCGGTGACTGATCACCCCTTCATCGACAAGCGCCCACATGAATTATCTGATCGATTGTTAAAGAGCAGCTCCGATCTCTTAAAGAGGGGAGCATCTCGCATCTGCCTGGCCGTTCGGCCGGCGCCCTGCGAGGAAGGCGTATTCTACTGAATCGGCAGTGAATGTCAACCCTTGCTGTTATTGCTCACTCTAGATGACCGAGTAAACCAGCGGCGAGTTGAGCGCCGATCGAGTGAAGGAGCATTCTACCGTTTCCGGCTGTTTTGTCAATGCCTGTCGATCAAACCTGATCGAAAAACCTTAACCAAAACAAGTGCTTCCAACACTCTTCACCGCATCCGACGTTTACCCGTCGGCGGCAGCGGATGCGTACTTTACGGATTATCGCGGACCCACACAACCCCTTTCTTGCAAAAAGGTGACGAGGAGGTTGTGGGTAGATGAAGGTGGCTGACCGGGTGTGGATAAACCGAGGGGCCAGACACGACAACGCCCGCACAAGGGCGGGCGTTGTCGTGTTGCGAGCAGAAAGCCTTGTAAAACTCTGCTTGTCAGTCGCCAATGGCTAGGCGTACTGATCCTTCATTGCCGCCGTAGGAACTCACATTGATCTCGTAGGTGCCAGGCTCTAGATAGCGCTGAATCCGAGACCCATGGCCCATGTCACCCGCGTCATCGTTCTGTTCACTGACCCCATTGCCCATCAGGCTCAGAATGGTATCTACCGAGCCCGAGGTGCTTTCGATGACGACATCCCGCGCCGTCTCTAGGACCAGCTGGTAAACCAAGTTGCTCCCGGAGGTCAATCGACCATAGACCACCTCTCCGGTCGCCACCTCGCCCCCGTTGCTGAAACGCCCCTCAAAATCAAGCTGATGGGTACGCAAGCGATAAAGCCCGGTACCGCTGTAGCTTTCCACGTCCAGACTATACTCACCAGGCTGGAGCACGGTGGTGATCAGGGAGTTGTTGTTGCCGCCGCCATCGTCGTCGCGCAGGTCGATGCCGTTACCATACAGCCGAAGCATGGGATCGAAGGTGCTTGAATCTAGATCGAGCTCGACCTCGCTGACCGCATCAACCTCAAAGCGATAAGTATTGCCCCCTCCGGCAAGGTTGCCGCCGAAGGTCTCACCCAGCGTCAGCGTTCCGCTGTTGCGCAACTCGCCGCCGTATGCATCAACAGATGCATCAAGCGAGTACTCGCCATGCCCCTCAGCATAACTACTCACCTCGACGCGATAGTCGCCGGGCATGAGTACGGTTTGTAGCCGCGAGTCACTATCGTTGCCACCGTCGTCGTCGACCAGATTGCTGCCCTCCCCCACGATACTAAGCACGGTATCGAAATCCGATGAGCGTAGCTCCAACGTGACGGTGCTAGGTTCTTCAACCACCAGGGTATAGGCATTGCCGGATGTCGCCTGGAGATCGCCGGTGATGCGGTCGCCATCGCGGAGCGGCCCCGCATTACGACGGCCATCAGACAGGTCATTGAGCCCCACTTCGAGACGATGAACTCCGCCAACAGTCAGCAGGTGACGTTCGCATGGCTCAGATGTTGCCTGGATCGCTGCTTCGCTGCGCTCCACCATGACCCGGTACTCACCAGCGTCCAAGTAAGTATCAAGTCGTTGCTCGCCGGGTGCACAAGCGCTGGCCTGCTGGTTGACGCCCTCACCAGACAGACTCAGATCCAGGTTGACGTCGCCAGAGAGCGCCAGGTCGACCCAAGCGGGCGCCTCAAGCGTAAGGGGGTATTCGGTACGACCATCCCGTAGCCGCCCGACCAGTGGCTGGCCTGTTTCGAGATCGGATGCGGCGGGGACCGGATCGGCCACTAAGTGGTAGGGGCCAAAGGCGCTGCTGTCCTTACCACTAACGGCCAGCAGGTGGCAGGCATCAGCGGAGGCCATCAGCACCGCGGGCTCGCCGTCGGACTGACTTGAGACACTGCCCAGCCATCGCCCCTGCTCGCCGAAGACCGAAAGGCGAGCGGCAAAGGGAGCATCAAGCTCATAACGCACAATGCCTGACTCCGGTGCGTCCGAGCCACTGCACAACCAGTGGGCGTCATAGCGCGAGCCATCGTTAAGATTGACGTCGCTAGTCGATGTCAGCTCACCAGCGACGTCACTGCCAAACGTGATCTCTGGAGCCGATACGAAATACGCATCTTCCTCGGAGCAACCAGCCAGCAGCGTCAGGCCGAAGATACCAATCAACAGACAATGAGGACGACAGGCCACATGGCCGGCCACCTTCCGAATTCCTTGAACTACCACTCGACGTCTCCCTATATGAACTCGCTCCCTGTCGCACCCGTGCAACGGGGCTCAACACTTTAGCGGAAAACGATAGAGAACGGGGCATGTACAACAGCGACAGATGTGCGCACGTTCTCCGAGGACACGCTCACCGCACGCTGCTGGCTCGATCCAGCAACGAAAGGATGGAGCGGTAGGGAATGCCGCCATGCTGACTGAGGCCGATCTCGCAGGTCCGAGAGTTGGAATAGCCAACCCGGCATCCGGCGACCTGTTCCGCCAGGCCGTCGAGGGCCGAGGCATTGAGTTCAGGCGTGGTAAACCCCTTGTCGCCGGCGAAGCCGCAGCAAGTGATCTCGGCAGGCACCACCACCTCGCGGGCACAGGCCTTGGCCAGGGCCACGAACTTGTCGGCAAGCCCCATACGAGTGCTGGAGCAGGTCACATGCACCGCCACGGATTCGTCCACCGGTGTCAGCTTGAGACGCGACAACAGGTAGTCGTGGGCGAAGGCGACCGGCTCCTGCAGCGATAACCGCTCATCCAGAGTTTCCTGCATGCGCAGGGTGCAGGGGCTGGTATCACAGAGCACCGGGTAGCGACCGTTTTGGCTGGCCGCCAGCAGCTCGCGATTGAGCTCCCGCGCCTTGTGGTCGGCTTCGGCGTACTGCCCCTTGGACTGGAAGGCCATCCCGCAACACAGGTGTCCAGAGATCGCCGGAATGATCACCTCGAAGCCGGCCTTGTCCAGAAGCGCCAGCGTCAGCTCCATGTCCGAGCGGGATTCAGGATCATGGTGACCGGCGCCGAACACCCGGGTCGCACAGGAAGGCATGTAGACCACCTTGTCGCGACTACCCTGCCGACGACTGTCTTTATCCCGACTCTTGCTGCTTCTACTACTGGTGCTGGCTTTAGCACCGTCTTGGGAAACCCCCTTAAGGACTCGAACCGGCGCCGCCTTGGGGGTGGTCGGTAACCACTGGGGCAGCCTGCCGCCACTTCCCTGATGCAGCGCACGTCCAACCTTTTCGGTACCGCTATCGCCAAGCATCGCATGACCAAGCGTTGCCAGGTTGAGTGCGCCGCGCGCCAGTCGCGTCGTGCCTGAGAAATGCCGCCCCAGGCGATGCGCCATGGCAGCCTGACCGGTATTGCGCTCATGGCGAAGATCACGCACCAGGTCGCCGGTATTGATCCCCACCGGGCACTGGGTGGCACACAGCCCATCGGCGGCACAGGTCTCGATGCCCTGATAGGCATAGTCCTGCCATAGCTGACCAAGCCGCTCACGCTCTTGCGTACTCGCGCCCTCTCCCGCTTGGCTATCCACCAAGGCATCGAGGCGCGCCAGCTCGCGACGCACCACGATGCGCTGCCGAGGCGTCAGGGTCAGGTCTTTCGACGGGCATACCGATTCGCAGAAGCCGCACTCTATGCACTTGTCGACCAGCGGATCAGCGGCGGGCAGCGGCTTCAGGTTCTCGAGGTGCAGGGTCTTGTTGCGGCTCAGGATCACGTCGGGGTTGAGCAGGTTGTCGGGGTCGAACAGCGCCTTGAGCTGCCACATCAGGGCATAGGCGTCGGCGCCCCACTCGAGCTCCACATAGGGCGCCATGTTGCGCCCGGTGCCATGCTCGGCCTTCAGCGAGCCGCCGTACTCGACGCCGACCAGTTGAGCCACGTCGTCCATCAGCGCCTGGTAACGCTCGACCTCGCCGTCGCGCTCGAAGCCCTGCGGGAAGACGAAGTGCAGATTGCCCTCCAGGGCATGCCCGAACAGGATGACCTCGCGATAGCCATGGCGATGGAAGGTTTCGGTGAGCGCCAGCACCCCTTCGTCGAGCCGCTCGACGGGAAAGGCCACGTCTTCGATAACCACAGTGGTACCGGTCTCGCGCACGGCGCCCACCGCCGGGAAGAGCCCCTTGCGGATCTTCCAGTAAAGGGCGTACTGGTCGGCATCGTGAGTGAAGGACAGCGGCTCCAGCGAGCGAATGCCCTCCAGGGCCTCATGCACCCGAGCCTCGCGGGCCTCGATCATGGCCGCGTCATCGCCGCGCACGTCGATCAAGAGCGCCGCCGCCCCCTCGGGCAGGGACTTAAGCACCTCGGGCATGCCCGGCTGATCCTGCACCGAGCGCAGAGCGGCGCGATCCATCAACTCTACCGCCGATACCGGGGTCTGCTTGAGGGCGATGGTCGCCCGGCAGGTCGTAGCCATGTCGGGAAAGAAGGCCAGCGCCGCGGCCTTGACCGGCTCATCGGGCACGGTGTCGTAGGTGATGCTGCTGATGAACCCCAGCGTGCCCTCGGAGCCGATCATCAGGTGGGTGAGGATGTCGAGGCCGTCGCGAAAGTCCACCAGGCTGTTGAGGGCATAGCCGGTGGTGTTCTTGAGCCGGTACTTGTGGCGAATGCGCTTGGCCAACTCCACATCGGTGCGTGTGGTGACGGAAAGCCGTTCCAGGCCGTCGATCAGAGACGCATGGCTCTGGCGGAACGCCGCCACGCTTGCCGGATCGGCGGTGTCGAGCACCGTGCCGTCGGCCAGCACCAGGCGCATATCACGCAGGGTACGATAGCTGTTTTGCGCGGTACCACAGCACATGCCCGAGGCGTTGTTAGCGGCGATACCGCCGATCATGCAGCTATTGATCGAGGCCGGATCGGGGCCAATCTTGCGGCCGTAAGGCGCCAGCAGCTGGTTAGCGCGAGCCCCGATCACCCCCGGCTGCAGGCGAATCGCTCGCCCCTCGTCGAGGACCTGGTAGTCACGCCAGCCCTGGTTGAGCTGGATCAGCACCGAGTCGGTCACTGCCTGACCCGAGAGCGACGTGCCGGCAGCGCGAAAGGTCACCGGCAGCCGCCGTGCATGGCATTCACGCAACACCGTCATTAACTCAGGCTCATCGCGCGGGCGCACGACCAGCTGAGGTATCAGCCGGTAGAAGCTGGCGTCGCTGCCGTAGGCCAGCAGACGCAAGGGATCATGAATCAGACGCTCGTCTGGCAGCGTGTCGCGCAGCGCTTCGAGGAGTTCACTGTAGAGGGCTTTCATTTACTCAACGCCATGGTTGAGACCCGACACCAGAGAACCCGGGCCGAGATCAGCGATGCTACGCGCACCGGTAAGCGTCATCGCGACCCGCATCTCTTTATCGAATAGCTCAAGCAGGTGAGCCACGCCGGCCTCACCGGCAGTGGCCAGGGCATAAATGTATGCACGCCCCAGCAAGACGGTATCCGCCCCCAGGGCAATCATCCGCACGACATCGAGACCGCTGCGTATCCCAGAGTCGGCCAAGATGGCGATATCGCCCTTGACCGCATCGGCGATGGCCGGCAAAGCACGAGCGGTAGAGGGAACACCATCGAGCTGACGGCCACCGTGATTGGAAACGACAATGCCGTCAGCACCGAAGCGCACCGCTTCACGGGCATCTTCGGGGTCGAGAATTCCCTTGATGATCATCGGGCCATCCCACAGCTCGCGAATCCACTCCAGGTCCTTCCAGGAGATGGCGGGATCGAAATTCTGTCCAAGCCAGGCGATGTAATCCTCGAGCTCCGTCGGATGGCCGCGATAATCCGACACATTACCGAGGTCATGGGGGCGGCCATGAATGCCCACATCCCAGGCCCAGGAGGGATGCATCGCGGCCTGAGCCATTCGCCGCATCGGCCCGAACTTGCCGCTCATGCCAGAGTGCGCATCGCGATAACGCGCCCCCGGCACCGGCATATCGACCGTGAAGACCAGCGTCTTGACACCGGCGGCCTTGGCGCGCTCCAGGGCATGTTTCATGAAGCCCCGGTCCTTCAGCACATAGAGCTGAAACCAGATGGGTCGATCGATGGCCGAGGCCACCTCGTCGATGGGGCACACCGACACCGTCGACAGCGTGAACGGAATGCCTTTTTGGGACGCCGCTCGCGCCGCCTGAACCTCGCCTCGGCGAGCATACATGCCGGCCAACCCCACGGGAGCCAGCGCGATCGGCATGGCCATGGACTCGCCAAACAGCTCGGTTTCCAGTGACAGGCTGGACATATCCTTGAGCACGCGCTGGCGCAGCGCGATTCCGGCAAGATCCTCGACGTTATGTCGCAGCGTATGCTCGGTATAAGACCCGCCGTCCGCATAGTGAAACAAAAAGGGCGGAATACGACGTTTGGCGGCTTGGCGGTAGTCCGTGGGAGCGGAAATAATCATGGCGAGCCCTGTGCAATGGATGCGCTATCTAATGGCATGGATAGCTACTGGCATGGAAAGCGATAGGAGCGGATAAGCTACCTGCTTGGCGGTGCACGCCATCTGCATCCGGTTATGATAGCCATCGGCTTGGCCGGGTAGCGCTAGCGCGGTATCAACGCCTCATACACGAACAGCCCCGGTCATGCGCGCCTGCCAAGCACCTGTCTTATCGGCTAATTGGTAAAACCAATTTACAACTAGCGTGAAGCGAACTCTAGAAGCGCCTTGCAACCGGTGTCAAACCTCAAGCCTGCCATCCCGCTTATACTTTGGTCTCGGCGCCAGAAAGCTCTTTGTAAGCCATTGAAAAACAGCCTTTACTGGACGACAGGCAAACTTGTCAGGATCGCTGACAATGACCTATTATTGGTCTTACCAATTTAACTCACCCTTGATGATGGTGTGCCCATGGCCTATCAGACCGTCCGCCAACCTCGCATCGCCGACGTGATCACCGAACGCCTTGAGGCCATGATCATAGAAGGCAGCCTTAACCCTGGCCAGCGCCTGCCCCCCGAACGCGAACTGGCCGAACGTTTCGGCGTCTCGCGACCCTCACTGCGCGAGGCGATCCAGAAGCTCGCCGCGCGCGGCCTGCTGACCAGCCGCCAGGGCGGTGGCACCTTCGTTACCGAGGAACTCAACAACCGCTACAAAGACCCGCTGCTGGAAATGCTGTCTCGCCACGGCGAATTCCACCTCGACCTGCTGGAATTCCGCGATGCCATGGAGGGCCTCTCGGCCTACTATGCCGCGCTGCGCTCGACGCCGGCCGACAAGGAGTTGCTGGTGCGCCGCTTCGAGGAACTCAAGACAAGCTTCGAGGGCCGCGACCCGGTGCGCGAGGCCAAAGCCGATGCCGCCTTCCACCTGGCGATCGCCGAATCGGCGCACAACGTCTTGATCCTGCACACCATCCGCGGCGTCTTCGACATGCTGGAGAAGAGCATCGTCGACAACCTAGCGCACCTGTTCGAGAAGCCCGACTCACGACCGCTGCTGATGGAGCAGCACCGGGCCCTGCTCGATGCCATTCTCGAGGGCCGCGCCGAAGACGCACGGCTGCGGGCCCATGAACACCTGGTGTTCGTCGAAGAAGGGCTGCTCGAGGTCGAACGCGCCGAGACCCGCGCCCAGCGGGCCCTGCGCCGAGCCCAGGCCATTCCCGAGCGGGCGCCATGAGCCAGCGCCCGCCCGCCAGCGCCACCTCAAGCGTCGCGCACTCCACTCGCCTCTCGCGCCCCTGGCGCCTGACGCTGCTGGTCGTGATCGCCGCCGGCCTGGTGCTGGTGACCTGGCAAGCCGCTCGACTGGCCCGGGAGCAGGCGCTTTCAAGCCTCACCGACGAGGCCCACAACGAACTGCGCCTCTCCGCAGAGGGCCTGCGCGGCCATCTTTCGCGCCACGATTACCTTGCCGAAATGCTGGCCTCCCGCGAGGTGGTGCACCGTTTCCTGGCCACCCCCGACAAGCTGGAAGCGATGCCGGTCAATCGCCTGCTGGACAGCGTGCGTGAGACCGCCGATGTCTCGGACATCTACCTGCTCAACCGCCAGGGCGATACCCTGGCCGCCAGCAACTGGCAGCGTCCCGACACCTTCATCGGCCAGAACTACCGCTTCCGCGACTACTATCAGGACGCCGTGGCCGGGCGCCTGGGCCGTTTCCATGGCCTGGGCACCAGCTCGAAAGCCCGCGGCTACTACTTTTCGGCGCCGATCTGGCTGGCCAATCACGAGGCCCAAACCGCGGACGGCGTGATGGTGGTCAAGCTGCTGCTGGACAGCGTGGAAGCCGCCTGGGCATCGCAGAGTGCCGAACTGATGGTCACCGACCGTGACGGCATCATCTTCATGGCCAGTCGCGAGGAGCTGCGCCTGCATGCCCTGCATCCCCTCTCCCAGGCACAGCGCCAGGCGCTGCGCGACTCGCGCCGCTACGCCGCCGCGCCGCTGCCACCGGCGGGCCTCGAGACCCTCGAGCGGCGCCCGGACGGCGGCCAGATAGTGAGTTTCCGCCAAGGGCCGCTGGCCGGCACGCCCTATCTGCGGCTGCGCCGCGAGATGCCCGAATTCGACTGGCAGATGCATATCCTGAAGCCGCTGACGCCGGTGCAGACCGCTCAATGGCAGGCCGCCCTGCTGGCTGGCGGCCTCTACGGCATGGTCGCCATGGCCGGCGGCTACGGCTGGCAGCGCCGTCGGCTGCGTCGCGAACGCGAGCAGTTTGCCGACCGCGAGCGGCGCACCCTGGCCAGAGCCCGTGACGAGCTGGAACGCAACGTCGAGCGCCGCACCCGCGACCTGGTCGACTCCAACCGCCGACTCTCCGACGAGATCGAGGAACGCCGCCGCGCAGAACAAAGCCTGCGCCAGACCCGCGATGAGCTGGTGCAGGCGGCCAAGCTGGCCGTGCTCGGCCAACTGGCCGCCGGCATCAATCACGAGCTCAACCAGCCCCTGGCGGCGGTCCGTGCCTACGCCGAGAACGCCCGCCGTTTCCTCGAGCAGGGGCGCGCCGACACCACCGATGCCAACCTCGCTCAGATCGTCGAGCTGACCGAACGCATGGCCGAGATCAGCGCCCAGCTCAAGCAGTTCTCGCGGCCAAGCGGCGACACCCTGACCGCGGTCTCGGTGCCGGCCTGCTTCGGCTATGCGCTGCGCCTCTACCAGGCCCGCCTCAACGAGGCCGGGGTCGAGGTCATCTACGCCTGGCCCGAGGCGGAGACCTGGGTGCGGGCCGACCTGGTGCGCCTCGAACAGGTACTCGTCAACCTGATCGGCAATGCCCTGCAGGCCATGAGCGAGACCCCGGCGCCGTGCCTGACGCTGGCCATCGAGCCGGTCGACGACAAGGTACGCCTGAGCGTCGCCGATAACGGCCCGGGTATCGAAGCGGCACATCTGGCCCGGGTATTCGAACCCTTCTTCACCACCAAGTCACCAGGCAGCGGCCTGGGCCTGGGGCTGTCGATCTCATCGAGAATCATCGACGACCTGGGCGGGCGGCTGACGGTCGGCAACCAGCCACAGGGCGGCGCCATCTTCACCGTCACTCTGCCCGCCGATACGGCGCCCCGACGCGACACTTCATCCCTTCAGGAGCCTTCCTCCCATGCCTGACACGGCGACCCCGGTGCTGATCATCGACGACGAGGCGCACCTGCGCATCACCGCCGGCCAGACCCTCGAGCTCGCCGGCTATACGCCCGAAGCCTTCGCCAGCGCAGAGGCGGCACTCGCCGCCCTGGCGCCTGACTTTCCCGGCGTAGTGGTCAGCGATATCCGCATGCCCGGCATGGACGGCATGGCGCTGCTGCGTGAGGTGCGAAAGCGGGACCCGGACCTGCCGGTGATCCTGGTCACCGGCCACGGCGACATCTCCACCGCCGTGGAAGCCATGCGCGAAGGCGCCTGGGACTTCCTCGAGAAGCCTTTTGCCGGTGAGCGGCTGGTGGAGATGGTCAGGCGCGGCATCGAGAAGCGCCGCCTGAGCCTCGAGAACCGTCAGCTCAAGGCCGAACTGGAAGCCCAGCAATCGGCCCCCGGACCACGCCTGGTGGGGCGCACCCAGGCCATGCAGCACCTGGCCTCGATGGTTCAGCGCATCAGCCAGGTCGAAACCGACGTGCTGCTGTTCGGCGAGACCGGCGTCGGCAAGGACCTGGTGGCCCGTTCGCTGCACGAGCGCAGCAGCCGCGGCGGCCAGCCCTTCGTCGCCATCAACTGCGGAGCGATCCCCGAAAGCATCATCGAATCGGAGTTGTTCGGCCACGAGAAGGGCGCCTTCACCGGCGCCATGGAGCGGCGTATCGGCAAGTTCGAACACGCCAACGGCGGCACCGTGTTCCTCGACGAGATCGAGTCGATGCCGCTGGCGCTGCAGGTCAAGCTATTGAGAGTGCTGCAGGAGCGGATGGTCGAGCGCCTGGGCGCCAACGAGCCGGTAGCGCTGAACATCCGCGTGATCGCCGCCACCAAGGTCGACCTGAAGGCCGCCGCCGAGGCCGGACGCTTCCGCGAGGATCTCTACTACCGGCTCAACGTGGTGACCCTGCCGATTCCCTCCTTGCGCGAGCGCCGCGAGGATATCCCGCTGCTGTTCCAGCACTTCGCGGTGGTAGCCGCCAACCGCAGCGGCCTCGAGGCACCGCCGCTCGCCGCCGCCGATATCTCGGTGCTGCTCGCCCACGACTGGCCGGGCAACGTGCGCGAACTCCGAAATCTCGCCGAGCGCTTCGTGCTGCTCGGTGCCGCCTACGACTACCGGTTGGATGCGCTGCTCGAAGGGGCCGAGGCGGGCGCCAGCGACCTGGCGCTGCCCCAGCAGGTGGAACTGTTCGAGAAGAGCCTGATCAGCCAGTCGCTGGCCAGCCACCGCGGGCGCATCAATGACATCTGCGTGCACCTCGGCCTGCCCCGCAAGACCCTCTACGACAAGCTCAAGAAGTACGCCCTGAAACCCGAGGACTATCGCCAGGCCGTGGCCGACTAGCGGCACCCGAACATCCGTCGTTCAGCGCCAGAACCTGCGACCAGCTTTCAGACAAGAGCTCAGACAAGAACTCAGCGCAAGAACTTATCGCAAGAACCAGGCGCCGTGATGAAAGATGCCCAGCAGCACCGGCCAGGGCGGCAACCAGGGCGAAAGGCAGGCGGCCAACAGCAGCATCAGCACCGAGTTGCCGGGCTCGCGCAGGTCGCAGAGCTTGAGCGCCGTACCGAAGGAGCGCTTGAGCCGCCCGCCCATCAGGTCAACGCTGTAGAGCTCGTCGAGCAGCAGGTGGATCACGCTACCCAGCCACAGCGCCAGCCCCTGTAGCCAGGCGATCTCGGCGTTCTGAGCAAACAGCCGGTAGCTCAGCGCCGTGGTGATCAGCGCACAAAGGCCGCTGGCCAGCAGCGAATGCCATATGCCCCGGTGCACGGTGAAGCGCTTGAAGACCGCCCCGGCCAGGTAGCGCACGCCAAGATAGAGCCCACCGCAGGCCACCACCAGCTGCCCCGGGGTGAGGCGCGCCTGCAGCATCAGGGCGCCTGCGATCACCGCAAACACCGCGAAGAGGTTAAAGATCAGGCGGATCGCCTTGGAATGGTCGGAATCGATGTCCGGAAGGATGCCGCCGAAGGACACCAGGGCGGCCAGCGGCACCGCATCGGCCGCACTCCACCAGCCGGCCTGCCAGCCGCTGATGGCAGCCAGGCCGCCGCCGGCGGCGGCCACGCCGATGTGGGTTGCGAAATTGGCCATGCCGGGGACTCGACTACTGGATAGAAAACCAGATTATCGCGCGCCCTGGCATGAAAAAACAACGACTTGGATTAGCCTGACTGTGCCAACGTCGGCGCTTAGCCCGCTGCCTGGCTCAGGTACTGGTCCTTGAGCTTGACGTAGTTGCCGGCGCTATAGGCAAAGAAGGCTCGCTCGCTGTCCTTGAGCGGGCGCAGCGCCTTGGCCGGACTGCCGCCATAGACGTGGCCGCTTTCCAGATGCTTGCCGGGCGTCACCAGGGCACCGGCGGCGATGATCACCTCGTCCTCGACCACGGCACCGTCCATGACGATGGCGCCCATGCCCACCAGCACGCGGTTGCCAAGCGTGCAGCCGTGCAGGATTGCCTTATGGCCGATGGTCACGTCGTCACCGACGGTCAGCGGGTAGCCGCCGGGATTGAAGTCACTGGCGTGTGTGATATGCAGCACGCTACCGTCCTGAACGCTGCAGCGGGCGCCAATGCGGATGCGGTGCATGTCGCCGCGCACCACCGCCATCGGCCAAACCGAGCAGTCATCGCCCAGTTCGACGTCGCCCAGTACCACGCAGGCAGGATCGATATAGACCCGCTCGCCAAGCTGCGGCGTGTGGCCCTGATGGGTTCGCAGACCGTCTTGCATGCGCCTCTCCTCCTTCGTCGTCTCTCGCTTGGCCGGTGGGTCACACCCGCCGGCGACGTATAAAACCGCTTCCTGAGGTTTAGATCAGCCCCGAGGCCAGCACCACCACCACCAGCGGGATCGATACGTAGCGCACCAGGGCCTGCCAGATGCGAAACCCGTTGGGCCCGGCATCCAGCGCCCGCAAGGCGGTATCGCGAGACATCACCCAGGCGGCGAAGATGGCGATCAAAAGGCCGCCTACCGGCAGGAAGAGGTCGGTGGGCACGGTGGTGACCAGCTCGAAGAAGTTCATGCCGCCGATCCAGTCGACGTCCTTCATGGTCGAGAAGGACAGCACCGACAGCAGGCCCAACGCCCACACCGCCACGCCAACGATGGCAGCCGCCTGGCCACGCTTCAGCCCCAGCCCCTGCAAGCCAGCCACCATGGGCTCGGCGAGGTTGATCGAGGACGTCCAGGTGGCCAGCAGCAGCAACAGGAAGAAGATCGCCAGCCAGATCGAACCGCCGGGCAGCTCGGCAAAGGCGATCGGCAGGGTCACGAACATCAGCCCCGGGCCCTCGGCCGGGTCCATGCCCTGAGAGAACACTACCGAGAAGATGGCGATACCGGCCAGTAGCGCCACCAGCACGTCGAGCGCCGCCACGGCCACCGCGGCCCGCGGCAGGCTCTGATGATCGGGCATGTAGGCGCCATAGGCCATCAGCGCGCAGGCGCCCACCGCCAGGGTGAAGAAGGCGTGCCCCATGGCGTTGAGCACCACCTCGATGGTGATCGCGGCGGGGTTGGGCGTGAACAGCCAGGCCAGCGCCGGGCCGAAGCCATCGGTGGTGGCCGCATAGCCCGCCAGCACGATCAGCAGCAGGTAAAGCATCGGCATCAGCAGGTTGTTGAGCTTCTCCAGGCCGTTGGAGACCCCGCCGGCGACCACCGTCATGGTCAGCAGCATGAACAGCGTATGATTGAAGGTCATGCGCAGCGGATCGGCGAGAAAGCTATCGAACATGCCGCCGACCTCGGGAGGCGTCATGCCGACGAAGTCACCGTTGAGCGACTCGACCAGGTACTCGATCGACCAGCCGGACACCACCGAGTAAAAGGACAGGATCAGGAACACCGTCAGGGCCCCAAAAAGCCCCAGCCAGCGCCAGTGCGGCGAGCGGCCTGCAGACATCGCCAGGTGCGAAAGCGACTGCGTCGGGCTGCGCCGACCGGCGCGACCGACCAGGATCTCGGCCATCATCACCGGCAGCCCCAGCAGCAGCACGAAGGCCACGTAGAGCAGCAGGAAGGCAGAGCCGCCGTTCTCGCCGGTCATGTAGGGGAAGCGCCAGATGTTGCCCAGGCCCACCGCGGCGCCGGTCACGGCGAGGATGAAGGCGCGCCGGGTCGTCCAGCGGTCCAGTGTCTCGTTCATCTGATCAATTCCTTAAGCTGCGCGCATCGCAAGGGGCAAAGAAGGCGCAAGCCTAGCAGGCCCGCCACGGCGGGCCAATCGGGCCAGCCAACGCCAGACCCTGTCATGACGCCCGGCCGGCGCATTGAAACCCCTGGCGCCCGCCTCCATCTAAGGGAACAATCAAGCGAATGACGCCCCGGCGTCACCCGGATTTCACCCGGGCGTCCAAGACGCCCCTGTTCACGAGGCTGCCCATGTCCCGCAACCCGCAGGCCCGCCACCCGCTGCTCGATTCACATGCCCTGCCGCCGTTTGCCGAGATCGAGCCCGACCAGGTGGTACCGGCCATCGAGGAGCTGCTCGCCGACAACCGCGCCGCCATTGAGACCCTGGTGGCCGATGCCGAGCGCGAGACGCCGACCTGGGAGAGCCTCGCCGCACCGCTCGAGGCCCTAAACGACCGTCTTTCCCAGGCCTGGTCGCCGATCTCGCACCTGAACGGCACCATGAACTCGCCGGCCCTGCGCGAGGCCTATCAGGCTTGCCTCGGCATGCTGTCCGAATACAGCACCTGGCTCGGCCAGCACTCGGGCCTGTTCCGCGCCTTCCAGGCGCTCAGGCAGTCATCGGCGTTCAGCCGCCTCGACGAGTCGCAGCAGCGCAGCATCGACAACACCCTGCGCGATTTCCGCCTGGCCGGTGTCGATCTGCCCGAGGCGCAGAAGCGCCGCTATGGCGAGATTCAGGCGCGGCTTTCCGAGTTGGCCAACACCTTCTCGAACCAGCTGCTGGATGCCACCCAGGCCTGGCACAAGGACATTGCAGAGCAGGACGTCACCGAGGCTGACGCCCTGGCCGGCCTGCCCCAGAGCGCTTTGGATACCCTCAAGGCCAACGCCGAGGCCAAGGGCGTCGAGGGCTATCGCATCACCCTGGACTTCCCGAGCTTCTTCCCGGTGATGACTTACGCCGAGGACCGCGCCCTGCGCGAGGAGGTCTACACTGCCTTCGTCACCCGTGCTTCCGACGTGGGCCCCAATGCCGGCGAATTCGACAACGCCCCGGCGATGGAAGAGACCCTGGCCCTGCGCCGCGAGCTGGCCGAGCTATTGGGCTTCGCGACCTATGCCGACTACTCGCTGGCTACCAAGATGGCCGATGGCCCCGGTCAGGTGATCGGCTTCCTCGAGGACCTGGCCACTCGCGCGGTGCCCCAGGCCCGCGAGGAGTATGCCGAGCTCGAGGCCTTCGCCCGCGAGTCGCTTGCCATGACCGAGCTGGCGCCCTGGGACGTGGGCTATGCCAGCGAGAAGCTGCGCGAGGCTCGCTACGCGATCTCCGACGAGCAGCTGCGCCCCTACTTCCCGGCTCCCCAAGTGGTCGAAGGCCTGTTCAAGGTGGTCGAGCGGCTCTACGGCGTGCGCTTCGAGGAAGATGAAGAGGCACCGCGTTACCATCCGGACGTGCGCTACTTCCGTATTCTCGAGGACGATGCGCCAATCGCCGGCTTCTATCTGGACCTCTATGCCCGTGAAGGCAAACGCGGCGGCGCCTGGATGGACGAGTGCCGGGTACGGCGCCAGACCGAGCGCGGTGTGCAGTTGCCGGTGGCCTACCTGACCTGCAACTTCACCCGCCCGGTGGGCGACAAGCCCGCGTTGCTGACCCACGACGAGGTCACCACCCTGTTCCACGAATTCGGCCACGGCCTGCACCACATGCTGACCCGCCAGACCGTTGCCGATATCTCCGGCATTAACGGCGTGGCCTGGGACGCGGTGGAGCTGCCCAGTCAGTTCATGGAGAACTTCTGCTGGGAGCGCGAGGGGCTCGATCTGATCGCCGGCCACGTGGATACCGGCGAGCCGTTGCCCGAGGTGCTGTTCGACAAGCTCATCGCCGCCAAGAATTTCCAGTCGGCGATGGGCATGATCCGCCAGATCGAATTCTCGCTGTTCGACTTCCGCCTTCACCATGAACTCGCCTCGCCCAACGCTGGCGACGTTCAGGCGTTGCTCGACGAGGTGCGCGACGCCATCGCGGTAGTGCCAAGAGCCTCCTTCAACCGCTTTCAGAACAGCTTCGGCCACATCTTCGCCGGCGGCTATGCGGCAGGCTACTACAGTTACAAGTGGGCCGAGGTGCTGTCCGCCGATGCCTGGAGCGCCTTCGAGGAAGCCGGTATCTTCGACCCGGCCACCGGTCGGCGCTTTCGCACCGAGATTCTCGAGCGCGGCGGCTCCCGGGATGCTGCGGTGCTGTTCGAAGCCTTCCGCGGCCGCGAGCCAAGCATCGAGCCATTGCTTCGCCATAGCGGCATCCGCGCGGCCTGAGCGTCGAATCCGAGCGCCTCACCCACCACTGACCAGGCCCAACCACCGACCAGGAGATCTCATGCCCGTCACCAAACGCTTTATCGCCGGCGTCATCTGCCCCCGCTGTGCCGCCATGGACCGGGTGCGCAGCTGGGAGCAGCACGGCATTCGCTACCGTGACTGCGTGAGCTGCGACTTCTTCGAACAGCTGCCCATCGAGGACGAGTCACTTCCCGAGATGGAGACGCGGGTCAACCGGGTCCGCGAGGAGCAGGAGCGCCAGGACGTGCAGGCGGTCAAGATCCTCGACCCCAAGGGCTGAGCCCATGAGTCTGGGCCTTCGACGGCACCCGCCTCGCCGGGTGCTGGAGTTGCTCGGCCTCGTGGCGACCGCCGCGCTGCTGATGGCACGCCTCGACCTCGCCACCCTGGCGACTGGTCTGGGGCTCTTCCTGTGGGGCATGACGCACCTGGAAGAGGCCATCAAGCGGCTCTCTGGCGGCACCCTGGACCGCTGGCTGGCAGAGGCCACCGCCAGCACGCCCCGAGCCATCGCGATGGGCACCCTGTCCACCGCGCTGGTGCAATCAAGTTCGCTGGTCACCCTGCTGGCGATGTCCTTCGTTGGCGCTGGCCTGATCGCCCTACCCGGCGCCATCGCCCTGCTGTTCGGCGCCAACCTGGGCACCACCACTGGCGCCTGGCTGATCGCCGCCTTCGGCCTCAAGCTAAGCCTCTCCCACTACGCCATGCCGCTGCTGGCCCTCGGCCTGCTCGGCAGCCGGCTGCTCAAGGGCAGCATGGCCGGTCTCGCCGGGCTTTCCCTAGGCGTGGGCCTTTTGTTCCTCGGCATCGACTTCATGAAGCTCGGCTTCGAGTCCGTTCAGAGCGGCCTGTCGCTGGACGGCCTGTCAGGTGCGCGTTTCTGGCACTGGCCACTGCTCGTGCTGTTCGGGGTGGCGGCCACAGTGGTGATGCAGTCGAGCCACGCCACCCTGCTGATCATCCTCGCCGCCCTGGCGTCCGGCCAACTCCCCTATCTGCCGGCGCTGGCCATTGCCATCGGCGCCAACATCGGCACCACGGTGACGGCGCTGATCGCCGGCCTCGGAGCAGGGGCCGCCGGGAGGCGGCTGGCCGGCGCCCATCTGATCTTCAACCTGATCACTGCCTGCGTGGCCCTGGCGCTACTGCTACCGCTGGCCTGGCTGGTCGACCAGCTAGCGCTGTTGATTGGCATGGAAGCGACCGCCTGGCCGCTCAAGCTGGCGCTTTTCCACACCCTGTTCAACGGCCTCGGCATCCTGCTGATGCTGCCGTTCATTCCGCGCCTGGCGCGCCTGCTGGAGCGCCTCATCCCCGAACCCACCCACCTGCCGCCGGCCGAGGCCCGCTACCTGGATGACACGGCGCTGACCCACGCCGACACCGCGCTGGCGGCACTTGAGCAGGAGAGCCGACGCCTCGAGCGTCGCGCCTACCATGTGCTGTGTGAGGCCATTCTGGTCCCAAGCGCCGAGGTCCTCGGCCATCCGCCGGCCCAGGAAGTGGTGCAGGCCCCCATCGCCGCCGATGACTGGCCGGCGGTCAATACCCGCTATCACGAGCGACTCAAACCGCTGCTGGCGGAGCTTCTGAACTTCTATGCCCGCATCGACGTGCCCCTCACCGAGGACCAGCAGGCCCGGCTCGAGGCACTCTATGGGCGCAGCGTACGCATGGTTGAGGCAGTGCGCTTTGGTGAGGTACTGCAACGCAGCCTGCTGCGCCACGCCGCCGTCGCCAGCCCACTGCGTGAGGCCCACGACGCTCTCCGTCAGGCGGTCGCCGAGGGGCTCAACAGACTCGCCAACGACCCCGACGCCCGGGACATAGAGGCACCCTTGGAGGAAGTGCGCCAGCATTGGCAGCACGAACTCGCCGACCGCCTGCGAAGCCATCGGCTGGATGCCTGGCTCGCCTCCTCGCTGCTCAACGACCTGCATCAGGCCAGCCGTCTGCTGGCAGCACTGGTACCGTCACCCTCGAACATCCCGCCTGAGCGGCCCACCACCGCCTAAGCCGCCTTGTCCCTCGTGCAAGGCGCGACACCCTGAGCGCGGAAAAAGAAAGAAGAGGAATAATGAAAGTAGAGAAATGAAGTCGTGCGGATATCCACACATCAAGAAGCGGGCGTTTGTGCGGACTTCCGGACATTCGGCGTTCGAACGCTATCGACCTTGGTCGAAAATGATATCCACAACCACCTGATATAAAAGAGGCATTTACATATATGGCATGCCGGTTGCTCTAAATAGGGCGCCAATACGATCACTCACAAGGCAACAATAAAAGAGGACGTCGCATGTCAGCTATCAAGCACACTCCCAAGGCCGCTTCCACGCTCACCCACAAGCGTCATACCGCCCGCCGCCTGGCACTCGCCTCCGGCGTGATGCTGGGTGGCCTGATGATGGCCAGCGCCGCTCAGGCCGACCGCAGCGAATGGCCGGATAACTTCACCGTGGGCACCGCCAGTCAGGGCGGCACCTACTTCGTCTACGGCTCTGGCTGGGCCAACCTGATCGCCGATCAACTCGGCCTGTCCGGCGGCGGCGAAATCACCGGCGGCCCGACCCAGAACCTGGCGCTGGTCCACAGCGGCGACATCGCCTTCGGCCTGACCACTATGGGCCCGGCCGCGGATGCAGTGAACGGCAAGAGCCCGCTGGCACCGGGGCTGAAGATGGACAACGTCTGCGCCATGTTCCCGATGTACGAGACGCCGTTCTCGATCGCCACCCTGTCGAGCTCCGGCATCACCTCGATCGACGAGATTCCGGACGGTGCGACCATCGGCTTCGGCCCGGCCGGCTCTACCTCCGACACCTACTTCCCTCAGATCCTCGAAGAACTGGGCGTGAACTTCGAGCGTCGCAACGGCGGCTGGAATGACCTGGGTGGCCAGCTGCAGGACGGCCTGGTCGACGTCATCGCCTTCGCCGCCGGCATCCCGATCCCGGCCGTCAGCCAGCTCGAGGTGCAAACCGACGTCAACATCATCGAGTTCACCGAAGACGAGCAGGCTCAGGCCGCCGCCGCCTTCCCGGTATCCCCGTTCACCATCCCGGCCAGCACCTATTCCACGCTGGAAGAAGACGCCAACGCGGTCTCCATGTGGAACTTCGCCATCGCCGGCTGTGACCTGCCGGAAGATCTGGTCTACGAAGCGACCAAGATCACCATGGAGAACAACGACAAAATGATGTCGGTGCACCGCAGCGCCGCGACCACCATTCCGGAAAACGTCGGCATGAACAAGGTGCTGCCGTTCCACCCGGGTGCCGCGCGCTGGTTCAAGGAAAATGGTTACGAGATCGATCCGTCGCTGATCAAGTGATCCGCTGACACGCACCACCCTCCCGGCTCTGGCCCCGTCGCCAGGGCCGGGATTCCACCTTCCACTCAAGGGTGAACCTCCCATGAGCAAGTCATCACCTAAGGGCCCGGCATCCGAGGCGAACACGTCCTCGGATACCACCCCCGAGGCCCTCGCCCAAGGCGTCGACGAGGATGTCATCGAGTCCAACCGTCGCCTGTTCACCGGCTGGCAATGGTGGCTGTTCGGCCTTGCGGCCGTCCTCTACTCCACCTTCCATCTGGTCTCGCTGAACATCTATCCGCTCGAGACCTGGTCGTTCCGCATCGTGCACATCTGCGGCGCCCTGGTGCTTGGCTACGGTCTCTACGCCGGCGCCCGCTTCGCCGACGACACCACCCCGGCCAGCAGCCGTGGCCTCAGGTTCCTCGGCTACGCCCTGCTGCTGCCGGCCCTCTATGCGCTGGTCCAGGTCGTGCTGATGCAGCAGACCATGGCCGGCGGCGCCATGCGCATCGACCCTGCGGTCGAAGCCTGGCACTTCGGCCTGCCGCTGATTGCGGCCACCAGTGCCGCCATCCTGCTGTCCTGGGCCACTCGCCACGCCCGCAGCGGAATCAGCGCGCCGGACCTGGTACTGATGATCTGCGCCATCGCCAGCGCCGGCTATTTACTGGTCATGTACAACTCGCCGCTGCGCATGTCGACCGGCACCCCTTTCGCCCCGATGGGCATTTCCTTTGCGGCCATCGCCGGCTCGCTGCTGATTCTCGAGCTGACCCGCCGCGTCGCCGGCCTGGCGCTTGTCATCATTGCGGCGATCTTCCTCACCTATGTGTTCGCCGGCCCCTACCTGCCGGGCTTTCTCGGCTATCCTGGGCTCTCCGTGGGCCGCTTCTTCAGCCAGGTCTATACCGACGCCGGTATCCTTGGTCCGACCACCGCGGTGTCCTCGACCTATATCATCCTGTTCATCATCTTCGCCGCCTTCCTGCAGGCCTCTAAGGTCGGTGATTACTTCGTCAACTTCGCCTTCGCCGCCGCCGGGCGCGCCCGGGGTGGCCCCGCCAAGGTGGCGATCTTCGCCTCCGGCCTGATGGGCATGATCAACGGCACCAGCGCCGGCAACGTGGTCTCCACCGGCTCGCTGACCATCCCGCTGATGAAGAAGGTCGGCTACCCGGCACGCAGTGCTGGCGCCATCGAGGCCGCGGCCTCGACCGGCGGCCAGATCATGCCGCCGATCATGGGCGCCGGCGCCTTCATCATGGCCGAGATCACCGGGATTCCGTATACCGAGATCGCCATTGCCGCGATCATTCCCTCGATCCTGTACTTCGCCTCGGTCTACTTCATGGTCGACTTCGAGGCCGCCCAGAAGGGCATGCGCGGCATGCGCAAGGACGAGATCCCGCTGTTCTCCAAGCTGATCAAGCAGGTCTACCTGTTCGCGCCGATCATCATCCTGATCGCCGCGCTGTTCATGGGCTATTCGGTAATCCGTGCCGGCACCCTGGCCACCGCTTCGGCCGCCGTGGTGAGCTGGATTTCGCCGAACAAGATGGGCATCCGCGCCATCCTCAAGGCGATGGAGCTGGCCAGCACCATGGCCATCCAGATCATCGCCGTCTGCGCCTGTGCCGGCATCATCGTCGGCGTGATCTCGCTGACAGGCGTTGGCGCACGCTTCTCCTCGCTGCTGCTCGGCCTGGCCGGCGTCAGCCAGCTACTGGCGCTGTTCTTCGCCATGTGTATCTCGATCCTGCTGGGCATGGGCATGCCGACCACGGCGGCCTATGCGGTCGCGGCGTCGGTGGTGGCCCCGGGCCTGATCGACATCGGCATCCAGCCGCTGATCGCGCACTTCTTCGTGTTCTACTTCGCGGTCGTGTCGGCGATCACTCCGCCGGTGGCCCTGGCCTCCTACGCGGCGTCGGGCATTTCCGGCGCCAATGCCATGCAGACCTCAGTGACCTCGTTCAAGATCGGTCTGGCCGCCTACATCGTGCCCTTCATGTTCTTCTACAGCCCGGGCATCCTGATGGAAGGCTCATGGATGCAGATCCTGCGGGTCGGCGTCACCGCCACCCTCGGCATCGTGCTGCTGGCGGCCTCGGTACAGGCCTGGTTCTTCGGCCACATCAACGGCCTGATTCGTCTGGTGCTGCTGGCCGGCGCCGTATGCATGATCTATGGCGGCCTGATCACCGACCTGGCCGGCATCGCCATCGGCGCCGCCGTCTTCCTGATGCAACGCAGCAAGGGAGCCGGCGGCAACGGCGCCACGGCGAGCTCCTGAGCAAGCCCTTGAGCAAGCCCCTGACACCGCCCCGTTCCCCGTCAGGGTAGCGGGGCGGTTCAGGTTCCCGAGCAGGTTCTGAAGCACGAGCCTGTCCATGCTTCTTTCTACGTTTCTTTCTACCGATAACACAACGGGGCCCCGCCAATGGCGGGGCCCCGTTGTGTTGCGTCTTCCTTTAGCATCGCTATCAAGCGACCGGTTCAGCACTCTTATTCAGGGGCGCCATCAAGCCCTCAGGTTATCCAACACGTTTAGTGAGGCCTGGGCCTGGTTGAGGGTATAGAAGTGCAGGCCCGGCGCGCCGCCGTCGAGCAGCCGCTCACAGAGGCGGGTAACCACTTCCTCGCCGAAGGCCTTGATGCTCTCACTGTCGTCGCCGTAGGCCTCGAGCTGCTTGCGAATCCAGCGCGGGATGTCCGCCCCACAGGCGTCCGAAAAGCGCGCCAGCTTGGTGTAGTTGGTGATCGGCATGATGCCGGGGATGATCGGTGTTTCGACGCCCAGCTTGCGTGCCCGCTCGACGAAGTGAAAGTAGGCATCCGGGTTGAAGAAGTACTGGGTGATGGCGAGGTTGGCGCCGGCCTTGACCTTGCGCGCGAAGTTCTCGAGATCGCGCTCGAAACTCGGTGCCTGAGGATGGCTCTCCGGGTAGGCGGCCACGGCGATCTCGAAGTGATTGCCGGTTTCCTCACGGATGAACTCGACCAACTCGTTGGCATAGCGCAACTCGCCGATGCCGCCCATTCCCGAGGGCAAATCGCCGCGCAGCGCCACCAGGCTATTGATGTCATCCTCGCGGTACTGAGCCAAGAGCTCGCGCAGTTCGCCCTTGTCGCTGCCGATGCAGGACAGGTGCGGCGCGGTGTTGATGCCGGACTCGCGCACCGACTTGACGGTCTGGGTGGTGCGGGCCTGAGTCGAGCCGCCGGCGCCGTAGGTCACCGAGAAGAAGCGCGGGTTGCGAGCGGCCAGGGCATCGCGCACGCCGAGCAGCTTTTCCTTGCCCGCCTCGGTATTGGGCGGAAAGAACTCGAAACTGATGCCTAGCGGATGCTCGTGTGCACTCATGGACTCAACCCTCATCGGTCGCCTGAACGGCGACGCTGCCTGTCATTTTGTTCATGGCCTCGGTCATACCCGGCGCGGTAGGCACCCGGTGATGATCGGCGGACCTTGTGATCCGCTCATTGTGACGTCCCCCGTAAGCCCCGACTAATGAAAGTTTCACGCCCTCTGTATCGATTTCATTCATATAAGAATCGGTCCAAGCATAACCTGTGGGCCTAACACTCAGGCCCACACACCGCACTCAGGACGCATCCCGGGTTCGTGAAGCCCCGCACCGCCACGGCCAGCGCAGCCAGCCGCTGCCGATCAGCATACCAAGGGTAATCAGCCCAGCGGCCAGGGTCAGCGAGCCGCTCGGTTCGGCATAGCCGCAGGCGATCAGCACCAGGGTCGAGAGCAGCGGCGTGAAGTAGGACAACAGCCCCAGCAGGCGCAGGTCGCCGTGCTTGACGCCCCGATCCCAGGTGAAGAAAGCGCTACCCACCGGGCCCAGGCCGAGCCCGAGCACCCCAAGCCACCCCAGCCCCTCTGGCCAGCGAGACGGTTCGAACAGCAGGTGGCCAAGCGCGGCGAGCACCGCGGTGACCAGGCAGAAACCGCCCACGGCCGCGGTCGGCACCTGGCGCACGGCCCGAGACAGCACCGAATAGCCGCTCCACAGGAAGGCACAGGCGATCGCCGCCCCGTAGCCAAGGACAGAGCCCTCACCCGAGACATCGCCGCCGATCAGCAGGGCCGCACCGGCAAAACCCAGCAGGGCACCGATCACATGCACGACCTTCAGGCGCTCCCCCGGTAACAGCGCCACAAACAGCACGATCAACAGCGGCCACAGATAGCTGATCAGGCCGGCATTGGCCGCCGGGGCGTTCTGCTGGGCCACGAAATAGAGGGCGTGGTAGCCGAACAGGCCGCCAACCCCCAGTGCCCAGACGGCCGGCGGCAGCCGCATTGACACGGTAAGCGATTCGCCGCGCAGGGTAAGCCAGACGGCGAAGCAGACGAAGGCCACCGCAAAGGCCAGCGCCGTGAGCAGAAACGGCGGCACCGGGCCGGCCAGTTGGGTCAGGGCCGCCAGCAGCGCCCAGTTGAGCACGGTAGTGGCACCGATGGCGGTGGCGCGTGTGTCGGGGGTCGTGGCATCGGGCATGGCATCGCTCCTGAAGGCGGGGTGACGAAGGGTGACAACCAGGCCTCTAGCCTTGCAGAAGCCAGCACCGAGAACTT
Source organism: Onishia taeanensis (assembly GCF_003268885.1). Classification (GTDB taxonomy): domain Bacteria; phylum Pseudomonadota; class Gammaproteobacteria; order Pseudomonadales; family Halomonadaceae; genus Onishia; species Onishia taeanensis_A. Next base: position 60,912 of record NZ_QLSX01000013.1, on the reverse strand, counting down.
GTCGAATCCTGACCCTCGCCGGCCGAATCTTCCGCGGACGTGACTCATGAGGCGATGCGTCTCTTAGCGGTGAGGCGCCCACCCCTTCGAGACGCCTGACAGGCGAACGTCTGGCAGGCATGATGAGGGTTTTACATCAGGAGATGCCGATGGCGGAGCTCGACCTTGGCGCCACCCTGCTGGCTCCGCTGTGGATGCTGCTGGCCTTCGTTGGCCTAGGGGTGGTCTGTGCCCGACAGCTGTCCCTCGACCCACGCCCGATTGCCAGCCTGCTGATCTACGTGATCGCCCCGGTCACTGTCTTTCGCGGCCTGGTGCTGGGCGGCCCCACCCCGGCTTATCTGCTGCTGACGCTGGGGGTTTTCGTCACCGCCAGTCTGATGTGTCTGATCGTCGGCCGACTCGCCCGCCCCTTCTTCGCCGCCGAGGAAAGCTCGCTGCTGGCCTTCTCCGCCGGCACCGCCAACACCGGCTACTTTGGGTTGCCGGTGGCCATGGTGCTGCTGTCACCGGATGGCGTGACCCAGTATCTGTTCTGTCTGCTCGGCATGAACCTCTTCGAATTCACGCTGGGCTTCTATATCGGCGCCCGCGGGCGCTTCTCGGTGCGCGAGAGCCTTCACAAGATCCTGCGCCTGCCGCTGATTTACGCCTTCCTCGCCGCGCTGATCGTCAGCGGCCTGGCGCTGCCGCTTCCGGCAGCGCTGATGCAGGGATTCGAGGTCTTCCCGCCCACCTACACCCTGCTCGGCATGATGATCATCGGCATGACCCTTGGACGCGTCAGCTTCAGCGAGCTGGACCTGCGCTTTATCGGCGCCTCGCTGGCGGTACGCTTCGGGCTCTGGCCGCTGGTCAGCCTCGGTGCCGTACTGGCCCTGCAGGCAACCATCGGCATCGACGAGGAACTGGCCCTGGCGCTGCTGCTGATCGGGGTGGTGCCGCTGGCCGCCAACCTGGTGGTGGTGGCCATGGAGCTCGGCAGCCGGGCCGAAAAGGCGGCGCTTGCCGTGCTGATCAGCACCCTGATTGCCCCGCTGGTGATGCCGCGCTATCTGGAAGGCTTGCTGGCGCTGGTGGCGATGGGCTGAGCCTGCCGCCAGCCCCGCGGCGATAGGCCATGTCGCTCGCGGAAGGTGCGTGAGAAGTGGGCGGTATCGCCAAAGCCGCAGGCCAGGGCGATCTCGGTGATACTGGCGGAGGTCTCGGCCATCAGCGTCATGGCCTTGGCGAGGCGCCGCTCGACCAGCCAGGCATGAGGTGAGCGGCCGGTCAGGGCATGAAACTGGCGGGCAAAGGCCGCCTCGGCCAGGTGACAGCGGGCCGCCCAGTCCCGGACCCGCCAGCGCCGGGCCAGATCGGCCTCGATCTCGGGCAGCAGGCGCAGCAAACGCAGTCGCGGCTCGCCGGCCGTGTGCGCCGGCACCCTCATCGCACTGCTCAGCCAGGCGGCCAGGGCCGTCGAATCACCTTCCTCGAGTTGTCTAGCGCTTGCCATCAGCGCCGGAGGCAGGCGACGCGCATCGGGCGCGAGCCCAATGCCCAGGGCGAGCGTTTCACACCAGGCCTGCGGCAGGTCGACCACCAGGGTGTGGTTGTCCCGCGGCGCCAGGTAATAATGGGTCTCCCCTGCGGGAATCGGCACCAGCACCCCGGGCTCGACGCGGCGGCCACGGCCGGCCACTTCCAGCTCGACCCCGCCTTCGAGCCCGAGCAGCAGTTGGTGATAGCCATGGCGGTCGCTGAGCACGCGATCCGGATAGGAGCGCACGGCGATAAGGGGAGACACAGGGGGATCGGTGACGGTCATGAAAACCTCCTGCCCCATTGAAGCACACCCCCGGCAACGTACAAGGCTGTTCAATGGACAGGAGCAAGATGGACAGTAGCAACAGCCCCAGAAGAGAGCGCCGGGTGATCAGGCCCCGGCCAACGACGCCTCTGCCATGGGTCGCGGCTCAACGGCCGGCTCCAGGTCGATCACCCGCCCTTGCCAGTCGATCAGGCTGAGCCGGCCTTCACTGTCTTCCATCAGGGCCGTGCAGTGCTCGACCCAATCTCCGTCGTTGCAGTACAGCACGCCCGGACCGGTGGCGAAGCCGGCCTTGTGGATATGACCACCGATATAGCCATCGAGGCCTTCTCGAGCGGCCTGATGCAGGGCCGCCTGTTCGAACTGCTCGACGTAGCGGCGCGCCGCACCCACCTGGTTTTTCAAGGCAGCGACCAGTAGGGCATCCCCAGCAGACGGCGCCCGTGATTGCACCAGCGGTTCAGCGACAGCACGAACTGGTGCATGCCATCGCCGAGTGCCATCAGCCAGGGCGCCATGCGCACATGGGTATCGAACTCGTCACCGTGGCTGACCAGCAGACGCCGGTTGTCGGCCGTGACGTGGATCATGCGCCGCTCGATACGCACGTTGTAGAGCTTGAGACCACACAGCTGGCGCAGGGTGGCATCGTGGTTGCCGGGGATGTAGATGACCTCGCATCCACCGCGGGCCAGGCGAAGCACGCGCGCCACCAGACGCTGTTGGGCGGTGGGCAGCACCGCGCGTTTGCGCATGGCGATCAGATCAATGATGTCACCAACCAGATAGAGCCTTCTGGGGCGCACCCGGCGCAGCAGGCTATCGAGAAGTGCGGCCTGGCAGTCCGGCGTGCCCATGTGCAGGTCAGAAATGAACAGGGTACGGGAGTCGGTCAAGGCAATCGGCGGGGTAGTCATGGGGCGGCCTCCTTCGAACGCCCCTCAACAATGAGGCCTCGCCATGACGCCTCCATGGCGCCGCGGTGACGATACCGTGACAGTCCGGCAGCGCCTGGATATGACCCTGAAGCAGGGCGACTAGGCAGTGCGCCCCAGGTCCGGCGCCACCAGCACCCTGGCCGCAGCAGGCCTGGCCCGTAGCCGCTCGATATACGCCATCAGGCGAGGCGTCTCGGCCAGGAAATCTTTAGCGGAAGGCATGCCGGCCAGATAGTCGAGCATCGGCGCGGCAATGGCATCGGCGATCGTAAAGTCATCACCGACCAGGTAGTCGCCCTGGGCCAGCTGCTGCTCCAGCAAGCCAAGCAGACGCACCACCTCCGGTTGAGCCGCCGCCACCGCATCCTCGCGGACGGCCCCGCCCTCACCCTTGGGAAACACGAATTCCAGCAGGTAGCGACGTACCAGGGCCTGATCCACGTAGAGGGCGAGCATCCCGGTCCACTGGTCGACTTGCGCCCGCTGCCAGGTCGACTCCGGCTGCAGGGCGGGCCCCTCGAAGGCCGCATCCAGATAACGGCAGATGCTCGGCGTCTCGATCAGGCGCCGCTCGCCATGCAGCAGGATGGGCACCTTGCCGAAAGGATGCAGGGCATAGTGCTCGGATGAGTGCAGTGCCATGGGGCGGCCTTCGATCTCGGCACCCAGGCTGTAGGGAATGCCCTTCTCCTCGCAGCACAGCTGAACGCTGCGCACGAAATTACTGAATTGGGGGCCGACGATATGCACGGGTGTGGTCATCTGGGTCGCTCCTTGGCTGGGAATCAATGGCCGGCAGCCGACGACGCCTGCGGCGAAGACGAGCCCCTCGAACGTGGCTAGTAGCGATAGCTATCCGGCTTGAAGGGGCCCTCTGCGTCAAGCCCCAGATAGTCTGCCTGCGCCTGGGTCATGCGCGTGATCACCCCGCCAAAACCTTCGACCATGTAGCGGGCGACCTCTTCGTCCAGGTGGCGAGGCAGCACGGAAAGTGTCAGGGCGGCGGCGCGCTCGTCTATCGGCAGGTCGGCGAAACGGCCCGCGAAAAGATGAATCTGCGCCAGCACCTGGTTGGCGAAGGAGCCATCCATGATCCGCGACGGATGGCCGGTGGCGTTGCCCAGGTTGACCAAGCGGCCCTCGGCGAGCAGCAGCAGGTAATCGTCGCTCTCGGGATCGAAGTCGCCCGGATCGCTGTCACGGTAGACCTTGTGGACCTGCGGCTTGATCTCTTCCCAATGCCACTGGCGGCGCATATAGGCGGTATCGATCTCGCTATCGAAGTGGCCGATGTTGCACACCACCGCCCCCTTCTTGAGGGCCTTCAGCATCGACGGATCGCAGGCGTCGATGTTGCCGGTGGCGGTGACCACCAGGTCGATCTTGCCGAGCAGGGCCGCATCGATGCTGGCCGCGCCACCGTTATGCCCCTCGAGGTAGGGCGATACCACTTCGAAGCCGTCCATGCAGGCCTGCATGGCGCAGATCGGGTCGATCTCCGCGATCTTGACGATCATGCCTTCCTGGCGCAGCGAGGCCGCCGAGCCCTTGCCGACATCGCCATAGCCCACCACCAGCGCCTGCTTCCCGGCCAGCAGGTGGTCGAGGCCGCGCTTGATGGCATCCGACAGGGAATGACGACAGCCGTACTTGTTGTCGTTCTTCGACTTGGTGACGGCGTCGTTGACGTTGATGGCCGGCACCTTGAGCCGGCCATCGCGCAGCATCTCGTGCAGGCGATGCACCCCGGTGGTGGTCTCCTCCGAGATGCCGTGAATCTGCTCAAGGAGCTCGGGGCGTTGCTCATGCAGCAGCGCGGTCAGATCGCCGCCGTCGTCGAGTACCAGGTTCGGTACCCAGCCATCCGGGCCCTCGACGGTCTGTTCGATGCACCACCAGAACTCTTCTTCGGTCTCGCCCTTCCAGGCGAACACCGGAATGCCCGCCGCGGCCACCGCGGCGGCGGCATGATCCTGGGTCGAGAAGATGTTGCAGGACGACCAGCGCACGCTGGCCCCCAGCACGACCAGGGTCTCGATCAGCACCGCGGTCTGGATGGTCATATGGATGCAGCCGCTGATTCGCGCACCTGCCAGCGGCCGGGCACCACGGTACTTCTCGCGGATCTTCATCAGCGCCGGCATCTCGGTCTCGGCGATGCGAATCTCGCGGCGGCCCCAGTCGGCCAGGGAGGAATCGGCGACCTTGTGGTCACCGGCCGGTACAGCGGACATGGCGGGTCGATTCATGCAACACCTCAGTCAACGAAGCGAGAGGGTACTGATACCTGACAGCGGTACGGGCACCTAACAACCGGTACTGCCACCTAATATAGGAGGCTTACCCGACTCTCACCACGCCGACCGAGCGCCTTGGATGCCCAACCAAGGCACCTAGGGTTTGTGCGAAAAGTCAGCGAGCGAAGGCAAGACAAGGCAAAAATTGGCGAAAAAGCGGACCGGGCTGGCGCTCCAGTTTACGTGGTGTAAATGAGCATTTTGACCGGGCTGGCGCTCCAGCAAATTTTTAACGCCGTATTGCCGAGCGCAGGTAGTTTTCCTACAAAGCCTAGCGCGGCGCCTTCAATACATGCCGAACCAGCCGGCCGATGGTCAGACCCTGAACGAGGATCGAGAACAGCACGATCACGTAGGTGGTGACCACCAGGGTGTTGCGGATCTCGCCGTCGGGCAGCGACAGCGCCAGGGCCACCGAGATACCGCCACGCAGCCCACCCCAGGTCAGCACGCGGGTAGTGCCGGCACGAAAGTCATGGCGGCTCGACAGCAGCCTGAGCGGCACGCCGATGATCAGGAAACGCGACACCAGAATCACCGCCACCAGCGCCAGCGCAATGCCGACCACCTCGACGCTCAGCGGCATCAGCACCAGCTCGAGGCCAATCAGCACGAACAGCACGGCGTTGAGGATCTCATCGATCAGCTCCCAGAAGGCATCCAGGTAGCGGCGAGTGCTCTCTGACATGGCGCCGTTGCGTGCCATGTTACCGATGATCAGGCCGGCCACCACCATCGCGATCGGCCCCGAGAGATGCAGAGACGACGCCAAGGCGTAGCCGCCGACCACCAGCGCCAGGCTCAGCATCACCTCGACCTGATACTGATTGATGCTGTTCATCAGCCGATAGACCAGGCCACCGAGGGCCAGGCCGAGCAGGATGCCACCACCGGCTTCCTCGATGAACAGGAGTCCCAGATGCCCGATGTCGATGCCCTCGCCGCCGGAGGTGGTGGCTACCCCCAGCAGCGCGGTGAACACCACCACCGCTACCCCGTCATTGAACAGCGACTCGCCGACGATGCGAATCTCCATGTCGACCGGGGCGCCGGCGTTGCGCATGATGCCGAGCACCGCGATGGGGTCGGTCGGCGAGATCAGCGCGCCGAAGACCAGGCAGAAGGGATAAGGCACCGCCAGGCCAGCCTGCAGGAACAGCCACCAGGCCGCACTGCCGATCACCACGGTGGAGACCAGCACCCCGAGTGTCGCCAGCAAACCGATCGAGACTCGGTAGTGGTGAAGCTTCGAGAGATCGACGTGCAGGGCGCCGGCAAACAGCAGCAGCGAGAGCATGCCGTCCATCAGCAGCACGTTGAAGTCGATGCGCTCAAGCCAGGTCTCGGCGGCCTGGGCGAATACCGTGGTCACCGTCACATGATCGAGCGCGATGACCATCAACGACATCGCCAGGGCGATCGCCATCACCCCGATGGTGGGGGGTAGGCGCAGCACCCGCTGGTTGAACCACATGCACAGCGCAGTGAGCGTGATGAAGAGTGCAGCAAGATTGAGCATTCAGGCGCATCCTTGGCGAATGACAACATACTAGCGAGGGTGGAGCGGCCTGGGGTGGCCAAGCCACAAACATGTGGCCACATGCAGGTAGCCACGCACTAATTGACCATGAGCTACTTGGTCATGAGCTACGTGGTCATGAACAACAGAATCATAAACAACAGGACCCGCCGAAGCGGGTCCCATCAAACCGGCCTACCAGCACTGGCTTAAACGCCGGCGGAGCGCTTGAGGGCCTCGACCTTGTCGGTCTTCTCCCAGGGGAAGGCCGTGAAGGTCTCGGTCTGTAGTTCGCCGTTGACGTCGGTCCACTGATAGCTGGTCTCGAACGGCTCGCGGCCGAAGTGACCATAGGCCGCGGTCAGCTGATACATCGGATGCAGCAGGTCGAGCATGCGAGTGATGGCATTCGGGCGCAGGTCGAAATGCTCGCGCACCAGCTCGATGAGCTTGGCATCGCTGATCTTGCCGGTGCCGAAGGTGTTGACCGACACCGAGGTCGGCTCGGCCACGCCGATGGCGTAGGAGACCTGGATCTCGCATTTGTCGGCAAGCCCGGCAGCGACCAGGTTCTTGGCCACGTAGCGGCCGGCATAGGCGGCACTGCGGTCGACCTTGGACGGGTCCTTACCGGAGAAGGCGCCGCCACCGTGGCGGGCCATGCCGCCGTAGGTGTCGACGATGATCTTGCGGCCGGTCAGGCCACAGTCACCCACCGGGCCGCCGATCACGAACTTGCCGGTCGGGTTGATATGGTACTGGGTACTGTCGGTCAGCCACTCGGCGGGCAGCACCTGCTCGATGATCTCGCGCTTGACCATCTTGCGCAGGTCGCTCTGATCGATTTCCGGGTCATGCTGGGTCGAGAGCACCACCGCGTCGACGGCCACCGGCTTACCATCGTCACCGTAGCGGAAGGTGACCTGGCTCTTGGCGTCCGGGCGCAGCCAAGGCAGCATGCCGCTCTTACGCAGCTCTGCCTGACGCTCGACCAGCCGATGCGAGTAGTGGATCGGTGCCGGCATGAAGGAGTCGGTTTCGTTGGTAGCATAGCCGAACATCAGCCCCTGGTCGCCAGCACCCTGATCTTCAGGCTTGCTGCGATCGACACCCTGGGCGATATCGACGCTCTGCTTGCCGATCAGGTTGAGCACGCCACAGGTTTCGCCGTCGAAGCCGACGTCGGAGGAAGTATAGCCGATGTCCAGGATGACCTGGCGTACCAGTTCCTCGAGATCGACCCACGCCGAGGTGGAAATCTCGCCGGCGACGATGGCCACACCGGTTTTCACCAGGGTCTCGCATGCCACGCGCGCCTGCTTGTCGCGGGCGATGATGGCGTCCAGCACCGCATCGGAAATCTGGTCGGCGATCTTGTCCGGATGCCCTTCGGACACGGACTCGGAAGTAAACAGGGAGTATTCGCTCATGGCGTCCTCGACCCTCTATCAATAACGGCCTATCAATAACGGCGTGGGGGGCACAGCACGGCGGCTGAAGCTGCATCGCCGACTGCCTTCCTGGGTGGCAGACGCGACACGCGACGGGCCAAAGGGCCTCAGGGCGGCGATTCTACACCAGAGCAGTCATCGGTTCCTAGAAGCCCCACGAGGCGCGGCAATTGATGGTTGCGCCCTTCTCGGCGACAATACGTCCCCTGAATCCAGCGTGCCGCATGCCGCGGTGCCATTCCGCCATCATGCTCGAGTCGCCCGCCCTGCCGCGCGGAGCCACCCGGGCACTGCCTAATTGCCGCAGGCGAGGAGCTTGTCAATGCCGTCCCGTTTCGAACTGGCCAATGCCATTCGCGCGCTGTCCATGGATGCCGTGCAGAAAGCCAAGTCTGGCCATCCCGGCGCCCCCATGGGCATGGCCGATATCGCCGAAGTCCTCTGGAACGACTTCATGAGCCATAACCCGGCCAACCCGAACTGGGCCAATCGCGACCGCTTCGTGATGTCCAACGGCCACGGCTCCATGCTGGTCTACTCGCTCTTGCACCTGACCGGGTATGACCTCACCCTCGAAGACCTGCAGAACTTCCGCCAGCTGCACTCCAAGACCCCGGGGCACCCCGAGTTCGGCTACACGCCGGGCGTCGAGACGACGACCGGCCCGCTGGGTCAGGGCCTGGCCAACGCCGTAGGCATGGCGCTGGCCGAACGCACCCTGGCGGCCCAGTTCAACCGCGACGGCCACGAAATCGTCGATCACCACACCTACTGCTTCGTTGGCGACGGCTGCCTGATGGAAGGCGTCTCCCATGAGGTCGCCTCGCTGGCCGGCACTCAGGGCCTGGGCAAGCTGATCACCTTCTATGACGACAACGGCATCTCGATCGACGGTGAAGTCGAAGGCTGGTTCACCGACGACACCGCCAAGCGCTTCGAGAGCTACGGCTGGCACGTGGTGCCCAACGTCGACGGCCACAAGCCCGAAGAGATCAAGGCCGCCGTCGAGCTCGCCAAGAGCCACGACGACCGCCCGAGTCTGATCATCTGCAAGACCATCATCGGCTTCGGTGCCCCCAACAAGCAGGGCAAGGAAGAGTGCCACGGTGCGGCACTGGGCGACGACGAAGTGGCCGCCGCCCGCGTTCAGCTCGACTGGCCCCACGCGCCCTTCCACGTGCCGGAAGATATCTACAAGGGCTGGGACGCCATCCAAACCGGCGAAGCCCGCGAGGCCGAGTGGAACGCTCGCTTCCAGCGCTACGCCGACGCCTTCCCGGCCGAGGCCCGCGAGCTGACCCGCCGCCTCAAGGGCGAGCTGCCCCGCGACCTGACCAGCGAAGCGCTGATCGAACAGGCACAGGAGAAAGGCGAGAGCATCGCCTCGCGCAAGGCGTCACTTGGCGTGCTCAATGAGCTGGGCCCGCAGTTGCCCGAGCTGCTGGGTGGCAGCGCCGACCTGGCGCCGTCCAACCTGACGTTCTGGAAGGGTGCCAAGGCGATCAGCCAGACCGAGCCCGGCGGCAACTACCTGCATTACGGCGTGCGCGAGTTCGGCATGGCCGCAATCATCAACGGCGTTGCCCTGCACGGCGGCTTCGTGCCTTACGGCGCGACCTTCCTGATCTTCTCAGAATACATGCGCAACGCCATACGCATGGCGGCCCTGATGGGTCAGCGCGCTATCCATGTATTCACCCATGACTCCATTGGCCTGGGCGAAGACGGCCCGACCCACCAGCCGATCGAGCAGCTGACCACCCTGCGCTCAACGCCGAACCTGTCGACCTGGCGCCCGGCCGATGCCGTCGAGACCGCTGCCGCCTGGCATGCCGGCCTCAAGCGTCATTCCGGCCCCAGCGCGCTGGTGCTGTCCCGTCAGGGGCTGCCGCACCAGGCACGCGACAAGCACCAGCTCGCCAACATCCAGCGTGGCGGTTACATTCTCAAGGACTGTGAAGGCACCCCGGAGCTGATCCTGATCGCCACCGGCTCCGAAGTCGGCCTGGCCATGGACGCCGCCGGCAAGCTTGGCGAGCAGGGCCGCGCCGTGCGCGTGGTATCGATGCCGTCCACCGACGTCTTCGACGCCCAGGACGCCGCCTACCGCCAAGCGGTGCTGCCGCTGGAAGTCGGCGCCCGCATTGCCATCGAAGCCGGCCATCGCGATTTCTGGTTCAAGTACGTGGGCCTCGAGGGCCGCATCATCGGCATGGACAGCTTCGGCGAGTCTGCCCCGGCCGGCGATTTGTTCAAGGAGTTCGGTTTCACCGTCGAGAACCTGGTGAGCGAAGCCGAACAGCTGCTGGACGACGCCGCCGAGTAAGGCAAGCGGGGCGTCGCGACAGCAGAGGCACCCGCGGTAGCAACGCCCGGGATGACAACGAAGAAGGGCACGGCAACCGCCGTGCCCTTTTTGTCGCCCACATCGGCTCCGTTCAACAGAGCTGCTTAGCGGCCCCGTGTCAAAAAGCAATGCGCGTCAGGCAATGGTGACCTCGGGGTCCAGATAGACGTCCTGAATGGCGTTGAGCAGCTGAACGCCTTCGGCCATTGGCTTCTGGAAGGCCTTGCGCCCGGAGATCAGCCCCATGCCGCCGCCGCGCTTGTTGATCACCGCGGTGCGCACCGCCTGTGCCATATCGCTTTCGCCACCCGAGGCGCCGCCGGAGTTGATCAGCCCGGCGCGGCCCAGATAGCAGCTCGCTACCTGATAGCGTGCCAGGTCGATGGGGTGCTCGCTGGTCAGTTCGCTGTAGACCTTGTAATGGGTGTGGCCAAAGCCGATCGTCCGATAGCCGTCGTTGGTCTCAGCGAGCTTCTGCTTGACGATATCGGCCTTCAAGGTCGCCGCCAGATGGATCGCCTGGCCTGTCAGGTCGGCGGCGACGTGGTAGTCGGTGCCCTCCTGCTTGAAGGCCGGATTGCGCAGATAGGCCCACAACACCGTGACCATGCCAAACTCATGGGCGCGCTCGAAGGCCGCGCTGACTTCCTCGATCTGACGGCGACACTCCGGCGAACCGAAATAGATGGTCGCCCCCACCGCCACGCAGCCCATGGCGTGGGCCTGATCGACGCTGGCGAACAACGTCTGGTCGTGCAGGGTTGGGTAGGTCAGGGTCTCGTTATGATTGAGTTTCAAGAGCAGCGGAATCTTGTGGGCATAGCGCCTGGCGACCGAGGCCAGCCCACCCAGGGTCGAGGCCACAGCGTTGCAGCCGCCTTCGATCGCCAGCTCGACGATGTTGGCCGGGTCGAAGTACAGCGGGTTGGGCGCAAAGGAGGCGCCGGCCGAATGCTCAATGCCCTGGTCGACGGGCAGGATGCTCAGATAGCCGGTGCCGCCCAGCCGACCGTGGTTGTACAGGGCCTGCATGTTGCGCAGCACTTGAGGGCTTCGGTCGTTATCGATCATCACTCGGTCGACGAAGTCTGGCCCCGGCAGGTGCAGCTGCTCGCGGGGAATCGCGCTGCAGCGGTGCTCCAGCAGGTAACTTGCTTCATCGCCCAGAATCTTGGCGGTCTCGCTCATGGGATGCGCTCCTTGCAGTGGAAGTGGATGCCTCTTCATGGTAGCCAGCAGCACTGCGACCACAAGCACCCGTGTCACTCTTGCCTGCCTCGCGCGCTACTTTCTCACCCCCTTTCTCACACCCTGTTTTACGCTCTGTTTTACGCCACAAGAATCTCCCGGCAGGTGGCATCAACGGCGCGTCTCTCATGCCCCCCTCACGGCTGCCCACAACGGATGGCGAAGAGATTTTTCCCCGCTCTCAAGGCATTATACCGCCCAGGGAACAGAACACTGAGGAGGGAAAGGTGATCGCATTACTGCGCGGGTTTCTATGGCTGACGGGGTTCTGGCTCGCCGGCGAGACGCTGGTCGTGCTGCTCGGCCTTCCCGTTTCGGCGGGGGTGGTGGGCATGCTGTTGATGGCCGGCATGCTGATGCTGCGCGTCGGGCGACTCGATGACATCGCCGCCGCCAGCCAGCCGCTGATCGGCCTGCTGGCGATGCTGATCATGCCAGGCGTGGTGGGCGTATTCTTCGTCGCCGACGACTTTGCCGGCCAGTGGCTTGCCGTCGCGGTCGCACTAGTGGGCGGCACCCTTGCAAGCGTACTGACCACCCTTCTGCTGATGCGCCGTTTCATGCCCCCCGAGCCCGGCTCAGCCACACCGGAAGAGACGCCGTCATGAGTGCTTCACTGATCGAGCTGCAAGAGGCGCTGCTGGCCACCCCGCTGTCGGCCATCGCCCTGACGCTTGCCGCCTACCTCGCTTCATTGTGGATCGTCGAGCGCATCGGGCGTCCCAGCTGGTGCCCGGCGGTCCTGCTGGCCGCCCTGCTGGTCGCCGCCAGCCTGTGGATGCTGTCGATCGACGTTATCGACTACCAGCGCGGTGCCGGCTGGCTGATGCTGCTGCTGGGCCCCGCGACGGTGGCGCTCGGCGTGCCGCTCTACCAGCAGCTGCATCACATCCGGGCGCTTTGGAAACCGCTGGCGCTCTCCCTGCCACCAGCGGCGGCGCTGGCCTCCTGCTACTCCCTGGCGCTGGCCTGGGCGCTAGGAGCAAGCCCCGAAGTGCTCGCCTCGCTGGCGCCAAAGTCGGTGACGGCGCCGATTGCACTGGGCATCATCGACGAGCTGGGCGGCTCGGTGCCGCTGCTGATGGGCGGACTGCTGATCACCGGCGTGATGGCGACCCTCGCGGTCAGCCTGCTGGCCGCGCCGCTGGGCATTCGCGACCATCGTATCCTCGGCTTCGCGCTGGGCATCAACGGCCACGCCATCGGCACCGTACGCGCCTTCGAAATGAGCCCTACCGCCGGCGCCTTCGCCTCGCTGGGCATGAGCCTGACCGGCATCTTCACAGCCCTGTGCCTGCCGCTGGCCTGGCGGCTGCTGGGGCTCTAGCCCGGATATCGTCAGGCTCTAGCCGGGCCGTCACGCGCCACGCACGGCCTGCAAGGCTGGCGCTTTTGCGCTAGAATCGTCGCCCTGTCGTCACCGAGTGCCCACCGGGCGCGGTCTTTCGTCTTCGTGTGATTTTCGTGTGTCTTTTGTGTGAGTGGAACCGACATCGTGGAAGCTGAGCCTCGTCCCATGGCCTATCGGATCGCCATCAACGGCTATGGCCGCATCGGCCAATGCGTGCTGCGTGCGCTGACCGAGCGCCAGGCAAAGGCGCCTGGCGACGCTTCGCCGGGCGACGCCTCACCAACCCTCGAGGTGGTGGCGATCAACGAGCTTTCCGATCTTGACACCATCACCTACCTGACGCGCTACGACACCACCCACGGGCGCTTTCCCGGCCAGGTCGAGGGCCGCGATGGCCATCTCTACATCAACGATCGGCCGATCCAGGTGCTCAGCGAGCAAGACCCGGATCGCCTGCCCTGGCAGGCACTGGGCATCGATCTGGTGATCGAGTGTTCGGGCAGTTTCAAGGACCGCGCCACGGCCAGCCGTCACCTCGACGCCGGCGCCAAGCGCCTGCTGTTTTCCCAGCCCGCCGAGAGCGACGTCGATGCCACCATCGTCACCGGCATCAACGACGCCGACCTGACGCCTGATTGCCGCATCGTCTCCGCCGCCTCCTGTACCACCAACTGCCTGGTGCCGGTGCTGACCATGCTCGACGAGGCACTGGGCGTCGAGCACGGCGTGACCACCACCATTCACTCGGCGATGAACGACCAGCCGGTGATCGACGCCTACCACCAGACCGACCTGCGTCTGACCCGTTCGGCGATGCAGTCGATCGTGCCGGTCGACACCGGGCTGGCCCGGGGCATCAACCGCCTGATGCCCCACCTCAAGGATCGCTTCGAGTGCCTGCACGTGCGGGTGCCGACCATCAACGTCTCGGCCATGGATCTCGCCATCTGCGTGCGCCGCGACACCACGGCCGAAGCCGTCAACGCGCTGCTCAAGAAAGCCTGCCACGAGCGCCTGTCGGGCCTGGTGGGCTACACCGAGGAGCCCATGGCCTCGGTCGACTTCAACCACGACCCGCGCTCCGGTATCGTGGACGCCACCCAAACCCGTGTCGCCGGCGGCCGGCTGATCAAGATGCTGTGCTGGTTCGACAACGAATGGGGCTACGCCAACCGCATGCTCGACGTCACCGAACGGCTGGCAAGGCTAGGCGTTGTTCCCACGATCGACGAGCGATGACCCGGCAAGGAAATGCCTGAAGGCCCCGGTATGAGCGCCGTTTCCGTCTCTCTCACCTGGCTTGCAACCCAGAGGACACTGCCCCGATGAATGTTCGCAAGATGACCGACCTGGACCTCGCCGGTCAGCGCGTGCTGATCCGCGAAGATCTCAACGTGCCGATCAAGAACGGCCGCGTTACCAGCGATGCACGGCTGCGCGCCTGTCTGCCGACCATCCTGGCGGCCCGCGACTCGGGCGCCAAGGTGTTGCTGATGAGCCACCTGGGGCGTCCCACCGAAGGCGAGCCGGCCGAGGAATTCTCTCTGGCGCCGGTCGCCGAACGTCTCGGCGAGCTGCTCGAGCGCCCGGTGCGCGTGGTCAAGGACTACCTTGGCGCCAACGTCGACGTGTCTGATGGCGAAGTCGTGCTGCTCGAGAACGTGCGCTTCAACGAAGGCGAGAAGAAAGACGAAGAGACGCTGTCCAAGCAGTATGCCGAGCTCTGCGACATCTTCGTGATGGATGCCTTCGGCACCGCCCACCGCGCCCAGGCCTCGACCCACGGTGTGGCACGTTTCGCGCCAACCGCCTGCGCCGGACCGCTGCTGGCCGCCGAGCTCGAAGCCCTGGAAAAGGCGCTGGCCAAGCCGGCACGCCCGATGGTGGCCATCGTTGGCGGCTCCAAGGTGTCCACCAAGCTCGACGTGCTGACCGCGCTTTCCGAGAAGTGCGACCAGCTGATCGTCGGCGGCGGCATCGCCAACACCTTCATCGCCGCGGCGGGCTACAACGTCGGCAAGTCTCTGCATGAAGCCGACCTGGTCGACCAGGCCAAGGCGCTGATGGCCAAGGTCGAGATCCCGCTGCCCACCGACGTGGTGGTCGCCACCGAGTTCTCGGAGAACGCCTCCGCGGTGACCAAGCCGGTCGACCAGGTGGCGGACGACGAGATGATCCTCGATATCGGCCCCGACACCGCCTCCCGCCTGGGTGGCCTGCTCAAGGACGCCGGCACCATTCTGTGGAACGGCCCGGTCGGCGTGTTCGAGATCGACCAGTTCGGCCACGGCACCGAAGCTCTGTCGAAGGCCATCGCCGAGAGCAACGGCTTCTCCATCGCCGGCGGCGGCGACACCCTGGCAGCCATCGACAAGTACGACATCGCCGACAAGGTGTCCTACATCTCCACCGGCGGCGGCGCCTTCCTCGAGTACGTGGAAGGCAAGACCCTGCCGGCCGTCACGGCGCTTCGCGATGCCTTCGAGGCCGCAAAATAACCCAGGCAGTCAACTGAGATAGTCAGTGAGATAGTCAGTGAGATAGTCAGTGAGATAGTCAGTGAGATAGTCACTGAGACACTAACCAGTACCCCACATCCCTTGATCTTCACGGCGTGGCCCAGCCACGCCGTCCTTATGTACAACAGGTGAGTTCATGGCACTTATCAGCATGCGCCAAATGCTGGATCACGCCGCCGAGCACGGCTACGGCGTACCGGCCTTCAACGTCAACAACCTCGAGCAGATGCGCGCCATCCTCGAAGCGGCTGACAAGACCGACTCCCCGGTCATCGTTCAGGCCTCCGCCGGGGCCCGCAAGTACGCCGGCGCCCCCTTCCTGCGCCACCTGATCCTCGCCGCCATCGAGGAATTCCCGCATATCCCCATCGCCATGCACCAGGACCACGGCACCAGCCCGTCGGTCTGCCAGCGCTCCATCCAGCTAGGGTTCTCCTCGGTGATGATGGACGGCTCTCTCGGCGAAGACGGCAAGACCCCGGCCAGCTATGAATACAACGTCGACGTGACCCGTCGCACCGTCGAGATGGCGCATGCCTGCGGCGTCTCCGTCGAAGGCGAGCTGGGCTGCCTGGGCAGCCTCGAGACCGGCATGGCCGGCGAGGAAGACGGCATCGGCGCGGAAGGCAAGCTCGATCACGACCAGCTGCTCACCGACCCGGAAGAGGCCGCCGACTTCGTCAAGGCGACCCACGTCGATGCCCTGGCCATCGCCATCGGCACCAGCCACGGCGCCTACAAGTTCACGCGGCCGCCCACCGGCGACACCCTCTCGATCCAGCGCATCAAGGAAATCCACGCCCGCATCCCCAACACCCACCTGGTGATGCACGGCTCCTCCTCAGTGCCGCAGGAATGGCTCGAAATCATCAACGAGTACGGCGGCGCCATCCCCGAGACCTACGGCGTGCCGGTCTCCGAGATCGTCGAAGGCATCAAGCACGGCGTGCGCAAGGTCAACATCGACACCGACCTGCGTCTGGCCTCCACCGGCGCCGTACGTCGCTTCCTGGCCAACAACCCGGCCGAGTTCGATCCGCGCAAGTTCATGAAGGAAACCGTCAGCGCCATGCGCGATGTCTGCATCGCCCGCTACGAAGCCTTCGGCACCGCCGGTAACGCCTCGAAGATCAAGCCGGTCAACCTGGAAGAAATGTTCAAGCGCTACGAGCGCGGCGAACTGGACCCCAAGGTCAAGTAAGCCCTATCGCCCACCGGCCTTGCGCCGGTGGGCACCCTTTGAGGCTCTCCTTTGAGGACCCGCCATGCATAACCTCTGGATTCCCGTCGTCGCCATCCTCGCCGTTGCCGGTATGATCTTCGGTGGCCAGGCCTATTCCGAGGCAAAGCGCGATGCCCATATCGCCGAGCTGATCAGCGAACGTCTCGACAGCCAGGCGCCGACCGAGATTTCCCACCTGGCGCGGGTCAACAAGGGCTATGGCGTTTGCGGCGACTATGCGCTGTCAGGCGACGAAACTGGCCGCTTCTACTACAACACCGCCACCGAAAGCCTGGCGCTGGGCACCGATGCCCCGCAGTATCGCGACAACTGCCATAACCTGCCCGAATAATGCCTTTAGCGTCTCAGTTCTTGAGCCGCCCCACCAGTTCGAGTGCGCCACCCTCAGGCGCCAGCACCAGAATCTCGCCGGAGCGCGGATAAACGCCGGTGAGTGCGGTGATATTGACCTGATGGGTGACCAGTACCAACGCTCCCTCGCCGTTCCAGGCGTCGATAAGCTCGCCTAGTTCGCGGGTCTGCCGCTCGGCGGCACCGCGATCGCGAAAGAAGGAGTCAAGTGCCGGGGTAGGTATCACTTCGCCAAGCCCCAACAGCTCGGCGGTGTCGAGGCAGCGGCACCAGCGGCTCGCGCGCACCTCAGTCACCGCGATACCCCGTTCACGAAACCGCTCGCCGATGGCGCGGGCCTGGGCACGGCCCTCCGCGGAAAGGTTGCGCTGGGTGGCGCAGTCATCCAGTGCAAAGCCCGCTGGGTCGCCGGTGCCGGGCGCCAAAGCGTGGCGCATCAGGGCAACGTGACCGCCACTGGCAAGCGCGGCCCAAGCGGCGTTGTCCTCTTGCGCCTCGGCGTCACGAGGCGCGACCAAGCCGATGGCGGCCAGTAAGAGCAGCGCCAGCATCGAAAAGGCGTGCAGCGATAGCGTCGGGCGTCGAATCATCGGGACCTCACGGGTGAAGAGCGGGTGGCCATTCATGCCGTCGTAGCGGCAGAAGTAGCGTCGTGCCTTCAGCCTAGTCCATACCACCTGGGGCCTCGTTTAGAACCGGGCGCGGAAGTGCCATTCATCATCACCGACATCGTTGCGAATGGCCTCGACCAGGGAAGGGTCCAGCTCGGGGTCGTCGAGCTCAAAGAGACCGCAGCGCGCCAGAGCGCGGCGTGGGTTGACCGGTTCGCTCAGTCGCTCATAGACCACCCGCACGCAGCAGGGCATGCGCTCGCTGCTATCGGCTACGCCAAGCTTGAGCCCGGTAAGACGCGAGACATGGCTGCGAAAGCTGGGGAACAGAATGGTCTGGGTGACTTCGTGGCCGTTGAGCGATTCGTAATCGACCATGAAGATGCGGTCGGTCAGGAACAACGCGGCGCCGCGATAGCGGTTGTGGTAGGGCCGCTGGTCGGTTGCAGAGGTCATTCGCTCGGTGCGCTGATAGAGGGTACTGCCCTCGTGGGATTCCAGGCAGACCAGGGTGCGCAGCACCTTGCCGGGCTGCGACATGGAGAGATAGTGCTCGTAGTAGCAGCCAACATAGCGCGACATGCCGCGGCTGCCCTGGCTGAGCAGCGCATCGGGCAAGCTCAGCGAGCTGTGCGGTTCGTCGAGCTCTTCAACCGACTCCTCGGCGGGCCGGGGGCGCTGCCTGATCAGCGGCATGAAGTCGTCATGGGGCAGCAGGATCTCGTGAACCTCGACCCCGAAGAAGTCGCAAATGCGCCGCATGATGCTGTCGCTGGGCCGGTAACGGCCGCTCAGGTAGCGGTTGAACTGCGGCCGGTTGATATCGAGCCGCCGGCACACCTCGGCGATGGAGCGGTAATAGCTGCACAGCAGGCGAAGGTTGGCCGCAAAATCATCATGCATGTCGAGTCCTGTTTACGCTGAGCCCTGGTTAACCTATCGCTATCGGCCTTTCAGCTAGAGGCGATGATGTTTGAAGTTCTCTGCTTGCTCGAATACACACTGATAGACCTCCGCATGCGTTACCGGCGGGTAGCCGTTTTTCGAGAGCAACATAATCAACTCGACACGTAGCGCCGCCTTGATATCCTGGCGATTATTCCAGTCGGGATACTTCGCCTTGTCATCTACCACCGCCTTGACGGCCGAGGCCAGCTTTATGAGCCGCTCTTCCTCGTAAGGGAATTGGTACTTCACGGCCACGGCCTTGAGGATATCGTAGAACGCCTTTTCCTCGACGGTGATGCCCAGCTCTTCAAACGACCCCATCTCTTGCTTTAGCTGCTCCATGAGCTCCAGGAAGCTATCGACCGCTTCATGATGTACCTCACTGGTAAAGGCGTCTTCTTCCTTGCGTTCGTTGTATAGATCAACCAGAGAGCGAAACTTCTTCGAGAACTCGATGGCCTTGTGCTGGTTGGTCTTCTTGAGCTCATTGAGCGCTTTCGCCAATAGCTGTTTCAATAGCTCAATCTTTGTATTGGGCAACTTGATCTTTTCCAGGCGCGCCAGGTAATCCTCATCGAAAATATCGATGGTATCGGCACTCTCCTCGCCCATCGCAAACACCGCTTCGACGCCATCGGCACGCAGCGCTTCGCTGATCATCTCGCGCACTTTGGCGTTCATTTGTGCCGTATCCGGCGCATCACCTTTAGTCAGTTTGTAGATGATCGACCGTACCGCAAGATAAAAGTGAATCCGGTCCCGTTCGGTTTGGCTGAGTTGTTCGCTGCCACAGCAGACGTCATAGGCAGCCTTGAGGCGCTTTACCAACGCCATAAAGCGCTTCTCGCGCTTGCCCACACTCAACACGAACTCGGCGGCACGGTTTAGGCAGTCGAGCTGCGCCAAGGGCTCGCCCTTGAAATAGGCGTGATCATTGAAGCCGTGCATGAGCTTGGCCAGCAGGTCCAGGTCGTTCTTTACGGCGATCAGCGAGGTTTGAATATCCTCGAAACTGGTTTCGTCGGCTTTAGAGAACTGAGCGAGGGCCTGATTCATTTGGCGCTTGATGCCGATGTAATCGACCACCAGCCCTTTCTTCTTATTCGCGTAGTTGCGATTGACTCGTGAAATGGTCTGAATCAGGTTGTGGCGCTGAACGGGCTTGTCGATATAGAGCGTGTCTAGGCTCGGCACATCGAAGCCGGTGAGCCACATATCCACCACGATCGCGATCTTGAAGTTGGATTTGTCCTTCTTGAACTGCTGATCCAGCGTCTTGCGGTACTCCTTGCTGCCCAGCAGATCGTAAAGTGCTTTTTCATCGTCCTTACCGCGCGTCATCACCAGGTTCACCCGCGCCATCGGCTTGAGCTTGTCGCGCTCCGCCGAGGTCGGTTCGCAGCCCTCCTCATGGATCTTGAGCTCGAACCACTCGGGTCGAAGCACCTTGATGGCCTTATAGAGCTGCCAAGCGATTTCGCGGCTGCTGGAGACGAACATCGCCTTGCCACACACGGTGGAACCTTCTTCCAGACGGCGTTCATAGTGAGCAACGAAATCCTCGGCCAGCACCCGAATGCGATCCGGATCGCCCAGAATCGAGTTCATCGAGGCCATCGACTTTTTGCTTTCCTCGATCTGATGCTCGTTGCTGCCCGCCTTGGCACACTCTTCGTAATAGCTTTCGATCTCACGCAGACGAGCATCGTCCAGCGTTACCTTGGCGGCACGACCCTCGTAAACAATACGCACGGTGATCCCGTCTTGGACCGACTCGCTCATGGTGTAACTGTCGACCACCTCACCGAACACATCCAGCGTGGCGTCGATCGGCGTACCAGTGAAGCCCACGTAGGTGGCATTGGGTAGCGAACGATGCAGGTAGAAAGCGAACCCGAAAGCCTTGCGCACCCCCTGCTCGGTGATTTGCACCTTCTGATCCAGGTTGATCTGGCTACGATGCGCCTCATCCGAGATGCAGACCACGTTGCTGCGCTCGGTGAGCAGTTGCGTGTCTTCGGTGAACTTGTGAATCGTGGTGAGAAAGACACCGCCACTGCGCCGACCGGCCAGCAGCTCACGCAAGTGCGCGCGGCTTTCCACTTCAACAATGGTGTTGTCACCGATATAGCCGCGTGCATTGGTAAACTGCCTTGAGAGCTGATCATCCAGATCGGTGCGGTCAGTAATCAGCACAATGGTAGGGCTTTCAAACGCCAGGCTCTTCATCAAGCGCCGAGCGAGAAACTGCATCGTATAGCTCTTGCCGCAGCCCGTAGCGCCGAAGTAAGTGCCGCCCTTACCGTCACCCTTAGGACGCTGTGCGGCCATGATGCTGTGATAGAGCTTGTTGGCTGCGTAGAACTGCGGGTAGCGACAAACGATCTTCTCTTGCTGGGGGGATTTATCCGGAAAGAAGATAAAGTCTCGCAGCACCAGCCGCAGCCGATCCCGGTCGAATAACCCCTGAATCATCGCATGCAGCGAATCGATGCCATCCTTGTCGGCAGACTCGTCGCCAGTCACCTTACGCCAGCTATAGAAGAACTCGTAGGCCGCAAAGAGACTGCCCACCCGCGAATTCACGCCGTCGCTAATCACACAGAGCGCGTTGAAGACGAAAAGCTGGGGAATATCTCGCCGATAGCGAACAGTGAGTTGCTTCCACGCCTCATAAATGGAGGTTTGGTGTTCCCCAATGGCACTTTTGAACTCGAATACGACTAGCGGCAAGCCGTTGATATAGAGAATCGCGTCAGGGATGCGCGTGCTCTCTTTGCCTTCTATGGCTAGCTGATTGACCAGCGCATAGCGATTGGCATCGACACTGTAAGCATTCGGCGATTCGGCGACCTGCAACAGCGGCTCGGCCTCAGGCCGGGCGCCTAGCGCCTCCAGCCCCGTATCGTCGAAAAGCTGAATGTGAAGATCTTTTTGTGCCGGGTCTTCGCGTTTGAGCAGAAAACCATCGGCAAGCCATCGACAGAAGGTCTTGTTGCTCTCGTAAAGATCGCCTGACGATAGGCCTTTCAGACGTGCAATAACCGACTCGATCTCGTTGGCCGTCATGCCGGCATCACTGTAGCGAACGTGCAGGAAGGCGCGCAGATCGGCTTCGATCAGCACGTCATCGGGCGCGCGCTCAATGCTCGCCCCAGTAAGGTGCGGGAACCCCTGCTCACCCAGCAGGGCAATAATCGCAGCTTCCAGCTTTGACTCGTTGAACTTCATGCAGTGACGCCGTAGTTTTATAATTTAATTTAACCTTAACAGGGTCGGCGGATAGTCGCCCGCCTTGAAACCTTTCGTGATAGCGGACTTGAGTGGTTATTTATTCCACACGCTCTTCGTCAGCTTGCCGGTCTGCTGATAGATTCCCACCTGTTCGATGAAGTGATAAAAATCGCGGTTTTCCTCGACGATGCGATTGACCGACTGCCAATCAACGGCGAGCTTTTCCCGCGCTGGGATCAGCACTTGGCTATCGAACAGGGAATCCGTATTGAGCAGCAGCACGCCGATACCGTGCAGCGCGCAGAGCATCTGAAGTTCCTCTTCGACATCCCCCAGTTCCGTTGCCACTAGGTAACCAAAGTGCGCCCAGCTAGAGTTGGAGACGGCCTGAAAGAAACATTGGCGCACGTTACCGGGCAAGAGCGCCTTCTTGACCTCGAATGACCACAGCCGTATCGCGCTGTCGCTGCCGTGGCGCACACAGTCACGCACGGCTTGGTGCCACCCTTTATCGATTGGCTGTAGAGCAACGATATCCGGGTGCAGCCACTGATTACCGTTTTTGCCCTTGCTGTTCTTGGAGGTCTTCTCGTTGATACGCTGGCACTGCAAACCAAGCTCTTCATTTAAGAACTCGATCAGCAGCGGATAAAGCGCCTGCTCGCTAAGCGTTTCTTCAAGGGCTGGCGATGGCGCGGCGACGGTTACAGGTTCCGGCGCCGGCGTCTCAGCCAGCGCTTCAACCGCTACCGGATTGGGTTCCCAGTAGTAGAGGCGCGGACGCGGCTTATCGCGGGTCGCGACATTAGGACACGTTTGCTTAGCCTTGACGGTACGCTCACCACCGATTTCCGCCGCCACCTGGGCGACTAGCTTCTCTTCGGTGGCATAATTCGGGTTCTGCTGCTTCTGCGCCATCGCCTCTGGATAGCGCACGAGAAATTTCAACGCCAGCTCCCGCGCCGTGAACTTTTCCTCGGGGTGGGCCCGAAGAGTCTCGATGATCATCTGAACGCGGGTGGGCTGGCTCATGCGGGTTCAGCCTCCAGGGCGGTTTCGACGGCGGCTTCGGCCTCCGGCAGTTGGAGCTCGCCGGAGAGGAGTTTGGGGAGCAGGATGTCGCGGAGTTGAGCCAACGAAATATTATTTTGCGAAAGATTCAAAATCTCGTTATCTAAGGGTGAAACAGATTCTTCGAAACACCTCACCAGCTCTTTCGATGGAGCAATACATGGCATGCTCTTTAAATTTTTTTGATTAATACTGCCAAACACCGTGCCTTCAGAATCAAAAACCTTGAACTCAGGATACAATCTACCAATAAGATAATATGTATATCCCGCACAGTTACTTTTATGTAACAGCGCCGCCAACCCCCTACCGATACAACACTTTTCTATTGCCATATTGACATCACCTACAGGTGCTCTAACGCTAATCAAGGTTGATCCTGGCTCAGCCAATCTCTTAGGCTCGCTGCAGTACAGCCTTTTGTTTGGATATCTAAACCCGAATTCGCCGCGCCCTTGAAAAAAGGGCAGACCACATCCTTCTGAATTATAGGAAGATCCAGGTGGTGCCTGCCCCATAACAACATGAAATTCACTCCCCATTTGGCTTCCGCCCCAACCCACCGGCACCCACCCCAGCTTCTTATCTTCCTCGAACCTATCTGGAAAAAGTTGCCGTGTCTCGGCGGGAAGGCGTGCGGGAGTCTTTTCACTACCCGCCGCCCACATCGCCTGCCGACGGGTGGCGCGCTCGGCCAGCGGCTCGGGAATGGGGTTGCCCGCTTCCAGCGTGTTATCGATCACCGGATCGAAATCGACGAACCAGCTTTTAAACAGAGCCTGGGCCATCTGCTCGAGGGTTTGGTTGATTTGGGTGTTGAGGGTTATTTTTTTAGATACAGTAGACCATATCTCTACAATACGCTGCATTTCTTTTGTGGAGGGAATCAAAACTGGAAGAGCAGAAAGAATCGAAGTATTCAGATTTGGCATTGTTGCGCCAATAGCGTGTCTTACAACCCAATCCCTTACCGCCGGATGACATAAGTATGCATGAATATATTGTTGCAATAGATTCTCTGCAGAAATTCGAACACGGAGGCATCCTGTCCCACACAGCCACCCATCTTCTTTTTCTGTGATCAAACAGCATTTTTCCACATCGCCGCGTCTGCTGTAGACAACATCTCCCAAGCGAACTTTATATTTTGCAAGCCGCTCAGCATCCTCTGGCTTTATTTGAGCTATTTCATCCTTCAAAACACCATCAACGCTAATATTCTTAGGCATAATGGAAGGTATACCGCACTCTACATAATCTGAGGCATGCAGTTGACTCCCAAAAGGGCCTGTCTGAATACTCCCGCCGCTTTCCTTTGCCAACTCACCGAGTGTTAAGGAGCGCCAGCCTTTTGGATAATTAGGAAAAATCTCGTTAAAGCTCATAACCCAGCCCCGCCAGATTCTTTCTAATCTGCTTTTCCAGCGTTGCCGATTCAGACAACTGCTCACCAAGCTTGGCCGTCAGTTCAGTCATTTTGGTCTCGAACGGAATGCCATCGTCTTCGATCTCAGCGGCACCCACGTAGCGCCCAGGCGTGAGCACGAAATCATGGCTTTTGATTTCATCAAAGCTCGCGCTTTTGCAGAAACCGGCGATATCTTCATAAGCACCGGCTTCCGGCTGGCCGCGCCAGGCGTGGAAGGTGCGGGCGATGGTGGCGATATCGTCGTCGGTCAGGTCTTTCTGCTTACGGCTGATCATGCTGCCCATCTGGCGGGCGTCGATGAAGAGGGTTTCATCTTCTCGATCGCGGTAGCCTTTCGCGGCGTTGGCCTTCTTGCTGCTGGTGAGAAACCACAGGCAGACCGGAATCTGGGTGGTAAAGAAGAGCTGGCCCGGCAGTGCGATCATGCACTCGACCAGGTCATCGTCGATCAGTTGCTGGCGGATTTTACCCTCGCCGCTGGTGGAAGAGCTCATCGAGCCGTTAGCCATCACGAAGCCCGCCGCACCCTGGTGGCTCAGCTTCGAGAGCATATGCAGAATCCAGGCGTAGTTGGCGTTACCGGTGGGCGGCACGTCATAGTCGGCCCAGCGCGGGTCGTCGGTCAGCTCGGCCGCCGCCCGCCACTGGCTCTGGTTGAAAGGCGGGTTGGCCATGATGAAATCGGCCTTCAAGTCCGGGTGCTGGTCGCGGAAAAAGCTGTCTGCCGCGCTTTCGCCCAGGTTGCCGGATATACCGCGAATCGCCAGGTTCATCTTGGCCAGCTTGCGGGTGGTGTTGGCGTACTCCTGCCCGTAGACCGAGACTTCCCGGCGGCTGCCTTCGTGGGCCTCGATAAACTTGAGCGACTGCACGAACATGCCGCCTGACCCGCAGCAGGGGTCATAAATCTTGCCCTGATAGGGTTCGAGCATTTCGACGAGCAGCGTCACCACGCTTTTGGGGGTATAGAATTCCCCGCCGCGCTGGCCCTCATTGGCCGCAAACTTGCCCAGGAAGTACTCGTAAACCCGGCCAACGATATCTTCTTCGCTCTGGCCCTGTTCTTCGGTCACCGTGTCGATGTCGTTGATGGTGTCGATCAACGAGCCGAGCTTGCCAGCGCTGAGATCCAGCCGCGAGAAGTAGTTATCCGGCAGGGCACCGGCCAGTTGGACGTTGTTCTTCTCCACCGTGCTCATGGCGGTGTCGATCACCAGGGCCAGATTATCCTGCTTGGCGTGTTTTTGAATGTGGCTCCAGCGCGCCTCTTCCGGCAGATAGAAGACGTTATCCTTGGCGTAGAAATCCACCATGTCGACGTATTCCGCGCCAAACTCCTGCACGACTTTCTTCTGCTGCTGCACGAACTTATCGCTGATGAACTTCAAAAAGATCAGGCTCAGCACCACGTGCTTGTATTCCGCCGACTCCACGCTACCGCGCAGCTTGTTGGCGCTGTCCCACAGGGACTCCTCGAAGCCTTTGGCGGCTCCCTTTTTTGCCTGCGCTTTTGCCATGCCAATCACTGCCTTCTGAATAAATGCGCCCGGCACTGATGCCGGGCAAATGTCGCACAGTATAACGAAGATGCACGTTGGCTCGTCAGTGGTGGCCGGGGGATCGTGTCCATTTCGCGGCGCGGCCGATATGGCGCGCCTTATCGCTTCTCGCCATTTCTCAGCCGGCATAGCGGCGTCATGCCAGCGCATGCACCGGGAAGGAGCTCGAGTCCTCGGCCATGTCGCTGCCCGACATGGCGCAGTCTGGCGCACTTGGTGCGCATGATACTGCGCCAGGGCGCAACAGAGCGTCAAATCCCATTGTGCTGGGCGGGCTGGTTAAATCGCGTGGACGACTCGCAAGAACAACACGCAACAACAGCTCACAACAACACAATAGCGGAGACATCTTCATGTTGGATTTCCTCAACGACTTGCTCTGGGGCAAGGTCCTGCTGGTGCTGCTGATCACGGTCGGCGTCGGCTTCACGGTAGCCTCGCGCTTCGTGCAGTTTCGCTACTTCGGTCGCATGTTCCAGATTCTCGGTGCCAGCCAGGCCTTCAAGCGCGACAAGCACGGCCACCTGAGCTCCTTCCAGGCGCTGGTGCTGTCGGTGGCCGGGCGCGTCGGCGGCGGCAACATCGCCGGTGTCGCCGTGGCGATCACCCTGGGCGGCCCGGGTGCGGTGTTCTGGATGTGGATGGTCGGCCTGATGGGCATGGCGACCAGCTTCCTCGAGTGCACCCTGGCACAGACCTACAAGCAGGCCAGTGGCGACGGCACCTATCGCGGTGGGCCGGCCTATTACATCGTCAAGGGGCTGGGCAGCCGCTGGACCTGGCTGGCTGGGCTCTACTCCGTGCTGCTGCTGGTGACCTTCGGCTTCGGTTTCACCGCCCTGCAGTCCTATGCGGTGGCCACTTCCTTCGGTGATGCCTTCGGCGTGCCGGTGCTCTATAGCGGCCTTGCGCTGGCGATGGTGGTCGGCCTGATCATCTTCGGTGGCATCAAGCGTATCGCGCGTATTTCCGAGGTACTGGTGCCCTTCATGGCCGGCGGCTACATCCTCATCGCGCTGCTGGTGCTGGGCCTCAACATCGACAAGATTCCGGACGTGGTCACGCTGATCGTGAAGAGCGCCTTCGGCCTCGAACCGGCGATCGGTGGCGGCATCGGCGCGGCGATCATGATGGGCGTGAAGCGCGGCCTTTTCTCCAACGAGGCGGGGCTTGGTAGCGCACCGAACGTGGCGGCGGTGGCCTATGTGCCGCACCCGGCCAACCAGGGCATCGTGCAGGCCTTCTCGGTGTTCATCGATACCGTGATCATCTGCTCGGCCACGGCCTTCATGATCCTGCTCAGCGGCGTTTACGATCCGGCCTCCACCAATGAAGTGGCGGGCATAGCCCTGACCCAGGCCGCAATGGCCGACCACGTCGGCGAATGGGGCCGTACCTTCGTCAGCCTGGCGCTGCTGCTGTTTGCCTTCAGCACCATCCTCTACAACTACTATCTGGGCGAGAACAGCCTCAACTTCTTCAGCCGCGATAACCAGACGCTGTTCAACGCCTTCCGCGTCGCCATCGTGCTGCTGGTCTGCTGGGGCGCGACCACCGATCTGGGCACCGTGTTCGGCTTCGCCGACGTGACCATGGGCCTTCTGGCGGTGGCTAACCTGATCGCGCTGATCATGCTGTTCAAGCCGGGCCTGCGCATCCTCAAGGACTTCGACGGCCAGATTCGCGGCGGCATCAAGCAGCCGATCTTCGATGCCAAGCAGCATCCCGACATGAACCTGGACCCCAAGGCCTGGGAAATCGAGCCGGAAGACCTCGCGCGCATGCATGACGTGCTCGGCAACACACCGGCCAGCGCCAAGGACTGAGCCCTGCTCCATCCGGCGCTGCCTGCCGGATGCACGCCAAGGCGCACGCGGCCCCGCCCGGTCGGGCGGGGCCGCGTCATTTTCCCCCTAGGCAATGCCTGAAAAGTACTGCGCTCGTCGACTCTTCAGACACAGCCTCGATTCTTCGCTTGCTGAGTGAACGACACCATGACAACACGCACAGAATACGACCTGCTCGGCGACATGACGCTGCCCAGCGAGGCCTGGTACGGCATCCAGACCCAACGCGCCGTGGACAACTTCCAGATCACCGGCGTGCCGATCAGCCACTTCCCCGAGCTGGTTCGCGCGCTGGCGATGGTCAAGTCGGCGGCGGCAAAGGCCAATGCAGACGTCGGCGTGCTGGCGCCGCACAAGGCCGAGGCCATCCAGGCGGCCTGCGCAGAGATCATTGACGGCGCCCTGCACGAGCACTTCGTGGTCGATTTGATCCAGGGTGGCGCCGGCACCTCGACCAACATGAACGCCAACGAGGTGATCGCCAACCTGGCACTGACCAGGCTCGGCTTCGCCAAGGGCGACTACGCCCAGCTGCATCCCAACGACGACGTCAATCGCTCACAGTCGACCAATGACGCCTACCCCACCGCGGCCTGCCTGAGCCTGCAGTTCGCCGCCGAACCGCTGACCCAGGCGATTGCCGATCTGAAGACGGCGCTGGAACACAAGGGCGCGGAATTCGCCGACGTGGTGAAGATGGGGCGCACCCAGCTGCAGGATGCGGTGCCGATGACGCTGGGGCAAGAATTCGAGGGCTTCGCCGTGACCCTGGGTGAGGACATCGAGCGCGTCACCGAGGCCTGCCGGCTGCTCTGCGAGGTCAACCTGGGTGGCACCGCCATCGGCACCGGCATCAACACCCACCCACAGTATCAGGCGCTGGCCGTCCGCCACCTGGCCACCCTCTCTGGCAAGCCCATCGTGCCCGCCTCGAACCTGGTCGAGGCCAGCTCCGACATGGGCGCCTTCGTCTTCCTGTCGGGAATTCTCAAGCGCTTCGCCATCAAGCTTGGCAAGATCTGCAACGACTTGCGCCTGCTCTCCAGCGGCCCGCGTACAGGCCTTGGCGAAATCGCCCTGCCTGCCATGCAGCCGGGCTCCTCGATCATGCCGGGCAAGGTGAATCCGGTGATCCCCGAAGCGGTCAACCAGACCGTCTACCAGGTGATCGCCAACGATCTCGCCGTGAGCCTCGCCGCCGAGGCCGGCCAGCTCCAGCTCAACGCCATGGAGCCGATGATCGTCTACAACCTGCTCAATTCGATGCGCATGCTGTGCTCGGCCTGCACCATGCTGCAGACCCGCTGCATCGAGGGTATCGAGGCCAATCGCGAGCAGTGCGCCCGGCACGTCGATAACAGCATCGGCATCATCACCGCGCTGGTGCCCCACATTGGCTACTCGAACGCCTCGCGCATCGCCTCCAAGGCGCTTACCAGCGGTGCCACCGTACGCGAACTGGTGATCGATGAGGGACTGCTCGACGAGGCCCAGCTGGACCGGCTGTTAAGCCCCCAGGCCATGCTCGCCCCCTTCCAGGAGGCCTGACCATGTCGCGACTGCTGATCCTGCACACCGGCGGCACCATCTGCATGCAGCCCTCGGCGACGGGCTATGTGCCGGCCGCAGGCTTTCCCGACCGCCTGGCGCATCATCTCCGCGGGAGCCCAGGCACACGCCTTGGCGACCATGGCACGGACGCGCTGCCCGACTACCGCCTCATCGAGCTCGAGCCGCTGATCGACAGCGCCGATCTGGCCCCGGCGGACTGGAACCGTATCGTCGCGGCACTGGCCGAGCACTGGCACGACTATCAGGGCTTCATCGTGCTGCACGGCACCGACACCCTGGCCTACACCGCCTCGGCGCTGTCGTTCATGCTCGGGCCCCTCGACAAGCCGGTGGTGCTCACCGGCGCCCAGATCCCGCTCGGCGAGCCGCGTAGCGACGCCATCAACAACCTGACCACCGCACTGTTGATGGCCGCCGACCCCGCCGCCCCACCGGAGGTCTGCATCGCCTTTCACGACCGGCTGCTGCGCGGCAATCGGGCGCGCAAGGTGCGAAGCCAGGGCTTCGATGCCTTCGACTCCCCCGATGCTCCCTGGCTCGGCGAGGCAGGCATCGCCCTGTCCTTCACGCCCGGCCTAGCGTTGGCGCCGGGCCAGCCCGAGGCGGACTCCCGCACCAAGGGCGATTCCGCCGCCGCGTTCACCCCGGATGTAACACCGCGTCACTTTGAGCCCGGCGCGGTGGCCATATTGCCAGTACATCCCGGCCTGTCAGCGGCCATGCTGGAGGCCGTGCTCGGCGATCCGGCCCTCAAGGGGCTGGTGCTACAGACCTACGGTGTGGGCAATCCCCCGAGTCTTGACGGCGCGCTGATCGACCGCCTGGCGCAGGCAAGCCGGGCAGGCATCGCGATTCTCAACGTCAGCCAGTGCCAGCAGGGCCGGGTCGTTCAGGGCGCCTATGCCAGCGGCGGCGCGCTGAATGCCGCCGGCGTGATTGCCGGTGCGGATCTTACCCCCGAGGCGGCGCTGACCAAGCTGCAGGTGCTGATCGCCGATGGCCTCAAGGGCGGTGGGCTGCGGGCGGCGCTGGCCACCCCGCTGCGCGGCGAGATGAGTCCTGGCTGACAGAGCGGCCCGCGTCTTCTTAGCAGCGCATCTTCTGAGCACGTCTTCTGAGCCCGTTTTCTCAGCCCGTCGCCTGAGTGAGTCTCCCGAACGCTAAACGGCCATGATCGCGGGGCATGGATGCCTCGACCATGGTCTACCTCATCTCGACAGCAGCGGTTACGAGTTACAGACTACAATGGGAACGGTTCCATTGATCGGGTAACAGCATGTCGTCATCCAAGGCTTCTCCGCGCCGCTCCACAATTCTCGAAGTGGCTTATCAGGCCGGCGTCTCCAAGACCAGCGTATCCCGCTACTTCAGCGGAGAACGCGACCGCCTGTCGGAAACGATGCAAACGCGCATCGCCAGTGCCGCCAAGCGCTTGAATTATCGCCCCAATCAAATGGCTCGCGGCCTCAAGGGAGGCCATTCGCGCCTGATCGGCATGCTCGTCGCGGACATTCTCAATCCCTTCTCGGTGGCGGTGATGCATGGCGTCGAGCAGGCCTGCCGGGCGAGGGGCTTCTCACTGGTGGTGTGCAACACCGACAACGACCCGGCTCAAGAGCGCGATCACCTCGCCCTGCTCGCGGCCTACCGGGTAGAGGGTCTGGTGATCAATGCCGCCGGTCAGCCCAGCCGCGAGCTCAAGCAGCTCGCCGAGCAGGGAACGCCGCTGGTCCTGCTGGACCGCTCACTGGGTGAACTCGAGGCCGACGAAGTTGGCCTCGATAACGCCCGGACCATCGACATGGCGCTTGATCACCTCTCGTCGCAGGGCTATGGCGATCTGCTTTACCTCAGCGAACCCACCTCACAGGCAAGTTCACGCCAGATTCGCCTGGAGCGCTTTGAGCAGCAGCGTGAGCGGCGCGGGCTGATGGGGCAGGCGATAAGCCTATCGCTGGACAAGGACGCCTCATCACTCGAGAAGGCCATCACGGACTTTCTGGCATCCCCCTCCCAGCGCCCCAAGGCGCTGCTCTGCGCCAATGGCAACGTCACGCTCGCCGTCACCCGGGCGTTGCAGGCCCAGGGCGTGATGCCAGGAACAATCGGACTGATGGGCATCGACGAACTCGACTGGTGCCAACTGGTGACCCCCGGGATCACCACGCTGGCCCAGCCCACCAAGGATATCGGTCGTGCCGCCGCGGAGACCCTGCTGCAGCGCTTGGAGTCGCGTGGCGAGGCGGCGCCGCCACGGCGCATCCATTATCAGCCCAGCCTGTTAGCCCGCGGCTCGACCCAACGTCATCCCACGAGCACCGCTTAAACTTCACTAAACCAACGCTTAAGCCTCGCTAGACCAACGCTTTGCGCCCCAGGAGACCATGATGGCCACTCATCAGGATTCACGCACCACGATGGTAACGTTCCCATCGCACTCCATCAGCGCTTCAGGCCCACCTTCAGTGCTGGTCGCCAGCTCGGCATTCGGCCACACGCTGATCGCCAAGCACGGCCAGGCGGCTATTTTGCCCCGGTTGAAAGAAGCCGGCGCCGATGGAGTAGAGATTCGCCGCGAGCTGCTACCCGAGGGCTTCGACGACTTCGAAGCGCTGGGTGAGGCCTGCGCAGAGCAGTCACTGAGCCTGGTCTACTCTGCTGCAGACGCACTCTGGAGCGGCGACAGCCTTGCATCAGGACTCATGACCCGCTTGGAAGAAAGCCGGCGTCTGGGCGCGGTCGCGGTGAAATTCTCACTGGGTCAGTACCCGCCTGATGCCTCGCCCTCATCTCGCGCCAACGCCTGGCAACGCCTGAACGAACGGCTGACGCCCCCCGATATGCCGCTGCTGCTGGTCGAGAATGATCAGACTCAGGACGGCGGCACCGTCGCACCACTTGCGGCGAGCCTTGCCGACGCAGACGCCGCCGGCTGTCCGCTCTTCATGACCTTCGACATCGGCAACTGGCACTGGGTAGGCGCCGATCCGTTGGCCGCTGCCGAGCGCCTGGGGCCCTATGTGCGCTACCTACACTGCAAGGGCGTGGTATTCAGCCAGGGACGCCCCCACGCCAGCGTGCCCGACACTGAAGAGCTCAAAGGCTGGCAGGGACTGATGGCGCACTTTCCTCAGGGCGTGACTCGGGCCATCGAATATCCCTTGCAGTCGCCACAGCTCCAGGACTTTACCCGCGGACAGCTCAACCGGTTGCGAGAGCTACATGCCTGCGTTCAGGACCCGGGCACACCGCCAGTCATCAACGACTGATAACCACCTACAACTGACAACAAAAGGAGCCTTCATGCGATCACCCGACACGCCACCAGAGGTATTGGCCTTCGGTGAGGCCATGACAATGTTCGTTGCCGAACATCAGGGAGAGCTGTCCGACGTCGAGCATTTTCAGCGCCGCATCGCCGGGGCCGACACCAACGTGGCCATCGGCCTGGCACGCCTGGGTCGGCGCGTCGGCTGGCTGAGCCGTGTCGGCAATGACGGTTTCGGTCGCTATATCCGTCGAACCCTGGAAGCCGAAGGCCTCGACTGCCGATACCTGATCAATGACCCGGAACATCCGACCGGGCTCGTGTTCAAGGAGCGCGCCGCTGATGGCGCCGACCCGCACGTCGAGTACTTTCGTCGCGGCAGCGCCGCCAGTCACCTTTCGCCGGACGATGCGGCAGCGGTGGACTTCGGCGCCCTGCGCCACCTGCATGCCACCGGCATTCCACCGGCCTTGTCACCTGGCTGCAGAGAGCTCTCTTGGCACATGCTCGACAAGGCACGAGAGGCTGGCGCCAGCATCTCATTCGACCCCAACCTGCGACCCAGCCTGTGGGACAGCGATGCCGAGATGGCGACTACCCTCAATGCCATGGCCGCCAAGTCAGACTGGGTGCTGCCGGGACTGGCCGAGGGGCAGCGCCTGACGGGGCTCTCGTCCCATCAAGACATCGCTGACTTCTATCTTGAACGCGGCGCCAAGGCGGTCATCATCAAGCTAGGCCCTGAGGGCAGCTACTATCGCGGCGTGATTGGCGGCCGGGAACAAAGTCTCATGGTGCCCGGCCTCCCCGCCGCTGAGGTGGTCGACACCGTCGGCGCCGGAGACGGTTTCGCGGTGGGTGTGATCAGCGCCCTGCTCGACGGCCGCTCACCGCGCGAGGCCCTGCATCGTGGCAATCTGATCGGCGCCGAGGCGGTTCAGGTCAGAGGCGACATGGAGGGTCTGCCCCATCGCGCCCGCCTGGAGCAGCTCGAAGCCCTCATCGACACGCCCACAGACCGGTGAAATGACGCCATTGAATTGAAACCAGTGAACTGAAGCCAGTGATCCAAAACCAGTGAACCGACGAACGTGAACGGACGCCTGGGAAACCGCAGCCTTTGCACAAGGAGATTGAGATGAAAAAGCGCATCGTGGCGTTTCGCCGCCTTAACGACGACCAGCTTGACCAGCTGCGCAGCGACTTCCACGTCGATTATTTCGACACACTGGAATCCGCCGACGACCCGGCCTTCCTCGCGGCCTTGGCGCAGGCGCACGGGCTGGTCGGCGCCAGCCTCAAGATCACCCCTGAGCTGCTCGACAAGGCACCGCATCTTGAGGCCATCGCCAGCATCTCGGTGGGTTATGACAACTACCCGGTGGATGAGCTTACCCGGCGCGGCATCCTGCTGTGCAACACGCCGGACGTGCTGACGGAAACCACCGCCGATACCGGCTTCTTGCTGATCATGGCCACCGCCCGGCGTGCCGTGGAACTCGCCGACTTCGTCAAGCGCGGCGACTGGCAGTCAAGCATCGACGAGGCGCAGTTCGGCTCTGACGTTCACGGCAAGACGCTGGGCATGGTCGGCCTCGGACGCATTGGCGCCGCCATCGCTCGACGCGGCGCACTCGGCTTCGGCATGCCTGTTCTGTATTCCAACGCCTCGCCCAAGCCGGCTCTGGAGGATGAATTGGGCGCGCGACGCTGCGAGCTCGACGAGCTGCTCAAAGTGGCCGACTTCGTCTGCGTCACGGTGCCTCTCAGCGCCCAGACCGAGCGTCTGATCGGTGCCCGAGAGTTCGCGCTGATGCGCCATTCGGCGATATTCATCAACATCTCACGCGGCAAGGTCGTCGACGAAGCCGCCCTGATCGCAGCGCTCGAGCAGGGAGAGTTTCGCGCCGCTGGCCTCGATGTCTTCGAGCAGGAACCCTTGCCCAAGGACTCACCGCTACCGCAAATGGCCAACGTGGTGGCGCTGCCACATATCGGTTCAGCGACGGTGGAAACCCGCACCGCCATGGCCCAGCGGGCCGCGGATAACATCACCCTGGCGCTGGGCGGCCAGCGCCCAATCAGCCCGGTTAACACCGAAGCCTGGGCAACACTCAGCGACTGATTGCCCCCGAGCCGCTCGCCGTGGCATATCTCGGCGAACGGCCCGAGTTAACGGCTCACTCAGCCGTCACCGACAACCCGCGCCGAGGGCACGAATTTGCTGGCGGCCTCCCGCCATCGTAGCCAGACGGCGAGCCTGCTGTTCATCGATATCGACCGCTTCAAGGCCATCAACGACACATACGGGCATCGCATCGGCGATATCGCCATCGACCACCTGGCCGAGATAATGCGCCAATGCGCCCGCAGCGATGATCTGGTCGCCCGCTACGGTGGCGAAGAGTTCATGGTGCTGCTTCCCTCAACCGAGCTTGATCTGGCCAAAGAGGTCGCCCAGCGCCTGCGCCGAACGGTCGCCAATACGCCACTGCATGTGCCGGAAACCGGTGTACTCGAGCTCGAATTGACCATCAGCGTCGGGGTGGCCAGCAACAACCCGCTGAACGGCAAGCCACACGACATCGATGTGCTGATCCACAATGCCGACCTCGCCGTCTACGCCGCCAAGCGGGGCGGGCGCAATCGTGTCGTGCGCTTCGGGCGCGACATGAACACCGAGGGCCAGCGCGACTTTTACACTGGCGACGCCCCTGCCTCCACCGGTGGCTGAGCCAACTGCCAGCGCCGCAGCGCGCCTTCCCGCTACCCCCTCGGCCACTGATGTCGCCTGCCACCACGCCCCTAGCCGTCACCGCGATGGCATCTGCCACGACTAAAGGTTAATTGGTGATCGGCTGCGGCTCTTCTAGATTTGGATCAATCCAAAAAACATATTCAACCTATCTCAGCCCCGATGGAGCACCGCATGGTTCAAGACACCGTCCACCCCTCGAGCCGCCGCGATTCCAGCAGCGTCACGCTGCAAGATATCGCCGCACATGCCGGGGTGTCGCGCTCGACGGTGTCGCTGGTGCTACGCGAAAGCCCACTGGTCGCCGATCGCACCCGCCTCAAGGTTCAAGCCGCCATCAAGGAACTGGGGTATGTCTACAATCGCGGTGCCGCCGCGCTGCGCGGCAGCCGTACTGCAACGCTCGGCGTGGTGGTCTACGACATCGCCAACCCCTTCTTCGGCGCCATGGTGGCAGGCATCGATGCGGCCCTGAATCGCGAGGGCTACGTCTCTTTCCTGGCCAACAGTGAGGACTCCCCGGAACGCCAGCAGCGCTTCCTTGAGCGCATGCGCGAGCATCGCGTCGACGGCATCCTGCTGTGTCCGGCCGAAGGCACTCCTCCTTCGCTGATCGATACCCTGGCCAACTGGTCGCTGCCTTGTGTGCAGGTTCTGCGCCATATCGGCGAGCCGCCCTTCGACTATACCAGCAGTGACTTCGCCCGCGGCGTACACCAGGCCGTCGACCACCTGGTCGGCCTGGGGCATCGCCGCATCGCCTTTCTCGGCGGCCATGCCCAACACTCGGCGACCCAGGAGCGCTGGCAGGGCTATTCAGAGGCCCTCTCCCATCACAACCTCGCCTATCAGCGCCTAATGCGCGGACAGGTGACGCGTCGTGCAGGCCTCGAGCTAATCGAAACGCTGATGCAGGAAACACCCCGCCCCACGGCGGTGATCTGCCACAACGATTTGATGGCTTTCGGTGCCATGCTCGGCCTCAAGCGAATGGGCCTGACCCCCGGCGTTGACTGCGCGGTAATCGGCACCGATGACGTCGAGGAGGCCGCGCTCAGCGACCCGGCCTTGACCAGTGTCGCCACCCATCCCTATGCCATCGGCGAAGAAGCCGCACGCCTCGCGCTGCGTCGCATCGCCGATCCCGACGGGGCCCGCGAGCAGGTCGTGTTGGCCCCGCGGCTTCAGGTCCGCGAATCCTGCGGCAACGCATCCCAGGCAACGATTTCCGCATCGCCAACCACGTCTGACTCGATCGCCTGAGCAGCCCCCAACCGCTGGTTGCGATCACTGCCGGCGGCGTCTAACCACGACATAACCACGACCAGCAACGACAACAACGAACTCTCAGCGAGGTAGCAATATGACCCGGAACTGGATCGATCCAAAAACAAAGCACTCCATGAAGCGCGGCCTGTTCACCGGCGGTTTGCTCGCAGCGGCAATGGCCATGGCGGGCGCCGCTCAGGCATTCGACCTCCGCTTTGGACACGGCGGCACCGACGACACCGCCTATCAGTTGGGGGCCGAGAAATTCCAGGAACTAGTCGGCGAGAACAGCAATGGCGAGATCGGCGTGCAGATCCTCGGCAACTCCGTGCTCGGCCATGAAACCGAGATGTTCGAACAGCAGATGGCGGGGGCGCTGGACATGTCGATCATCAACCCAGGGTTGATTACCGACTTTTCGCCCACCGCCAATGTCTTCTCGATTCCCTTCATGTATCGCGACGTCGACCACTGGCGGGCGGTACTCGACGGCCCGGTGGGTCGCGAGATCGCCGACAAGATCGAGGACGAAACTGGCGTCAAGGTGCTCGCCTTCTTCGGCGGCGGCAAACGCCAGATCGTCAGCACTCGGCCGCTCGAGAGCCTCGATGACCTGGAAGGCATGAAGCTGCGCACCAACCCCACCAAGCCCCTGATCACCGCCTGGTCGGCCTTGGGCGCCGAGCCCACCGTGATGGCCTGGAAAGAGATCTACACCGGCCTTCAGTTGGGCGCCATCGACGGCCTGCTCAATGAAGCCGAATGGATCCAGCGCATGCGCTTTCATGAGGTGGCGCCCCATATCGGGCTCTCGCAGCACGATATCACCGTGCGCCTGCTGACCATGTCGGAAATGACCTGGGACCGCCTCGACGCCGATGCACAACAGGCCGTCATGAAGGCCGCGCAGGAATCCGCCACCTACGCCCGTGGGGTACAGCTCGAGCAGGACGCCGAGGCTCTGGACCAGCTAGTTGAAGAGGGTGCGACGCTCCACGAGCTTGATCGCGAGCGCATGCAGGAAATCGTCAAGGCGCCGCTCACCAAGGTGATAGAAGACATGGGGCTGACCGAGCTCCACCAGAAG
Organism: Onishia taeanensis; assembly: GCF_003268885.1. Lineage (GTDB taxonomy): Bacteria > Pseudomonadota > Gammaproteobacteria > Pseudomonadales > Halomonadaceae > Onishia > Onishia taeanensis_A. The sequence continues at coordinate 23,185 of NZ_QLSX01000013.1, read as the reverse complement.
ATCATTAACGCCGGTTAACGCCTGTGCCGGGGCCAAGCCCCGGCACCTTCCTCACTTTCCAACCGAGGACAGCGTCATGCCGACACTGATTCACGGCCTGTCTCGCCTCAACCGACTCCTGGAGCGCGGTCTACACCTGATTCTGCTGGCTCTGCTGACCGGTTTCATTGCGCTGATTATCTACCAGATTGTCAGCCGCAACCTGCCGCTATTGCCACGGCTTTACTGGACCGAAGAATTCAGCCGCTTTGCCTTCCAGTGGATGATCATGCTGGGCACTGCGGTGGGCGTGCTGCACGCGGATCACTTTGTGCTGGAGGCCTTCCCTCGTGGTTCACGGGCCGATCTGATCACCCGCTGGATCCGGGATCTGGCCTGCCTGGCGGTAGGGATCATTTTCATCGTCTACGGCAAGGATTTCGCGCTGTCCGGCCTCAGACGCCACGCCACCGCCTCTGGCCTATCAATGGTCTATGTTTATTCGGCCTTCCTTATCAGCGGCATCTTCATCTCACTGTTCAGCGCCCAGCGGCTGCTGCATGCCCTGCATGAAGGCATGGAGAGCATGGAGGCGGCCCTCAATACGCCAAGCGAAATCGACTCGATCTCCGAGTCCGCTGATCCGCATGGCGCCGAGCTCGGTGAGCTTGCCCCCGCCCTTAACGACCCTGACAGGAGCGCTTCATGATCCCCATGGACTGGATCTTCGTGCTGCCGTGGCTGCTGTTCGGGCTGCTCGGCGTCTTGATCATCGCCGGTGTGCCGATCGCCATGGCCCTGGTGCTGACTGCTGTCGGCGTCATCACCCTCGACCCGCGGCTAACCTACTGGGTGATGTTCCAGCGCATGTACAACGGCATGGACTCCTTCGTGCTGCTGGCCGTGCCGCTGTTCCTGCTGGCCGGCAACCTGATGAATGCGGCTCGCATCACCGATCGCCTGATCACCCTCTGCATGCGTCTGGTGGGTCACCTGAAGGGTGCCCTTGCCCACGTCAACGTCCTCGTCAGCATGCTGTTTGCCGGCGTTTCCGGCTCATCCACTGCCGATAGCGCCGGTGTCGGCACTGTGCTGATTCCGGCCATGAAGCGCGAAGGGTATCCGGTCAACTTCGCCGTCGCGGTCACCGCCGCCTCGTCCGTGATGGGCATCATCATCCCGCCGTCGATCAACATGATCGTCTGGGGCGCGCTGACCAACACCTCGATCGCCGGGCTGTTTCTTGGTGGCATCCTGCCCGGCGTGATGATCGGCGTCACCCAGTTGGCGCTCAACATGGGCTATGTGCGCCGTTACCAGGTACCGGTGAGAAAGCGTGCCTCACTGTCCGAGCTAATGAGCTCCGGCAAGGATGGCCTGCTGGCGGCGGGTATTCCGGTAGTGATCATCGGCGGCATCACGCTTGGGCTGGTCACACCTACCGAAGCCGCCGTCATCGCCGTGCTATATGCCTTGGCGCTGGGCTTCGTGGTCTATCGTGAGCTCAGCGTGCGACAGGTGCTCAACGCCTCTACCGATACCGTGCGGCTATGCTCGCTGTCCTTGTTCAGCCTGGTCGGTGCGGCGATCTTCGGCTATCTGATCAGCTTCTACCAAATCCCCCCCAAGCTGATGGCCGGCGTTAGCATCAGCGACCCGGTCGTGCTGCTGCTGATCATGACGGGGGTAATGCTGGTGATCGGCACCTTCATGGACTCGCTGCCGGCCATGGCGATCATGGCGCCCATCTTTCAGCCACTGGCCATGCAGGCCGGAGTACATCCCGTACAATTCGGGGTCATCGGCGTCATGGCGCTAGGCCTGGGATTGATCACCCCGCCCTATGGCCTGTGCCTGATGATCTCGGCCAAGATCGGTGGCATTCCGTTGCTGAAAGCACTGGCCACCACGATGCTCTACCTGACGGTGATGCTGGCCGTCATCGTGCTGTTGATCGTTTATCCTGACCTGGTGCTGGCCATTCCGCGCCTGGTCGCGCCTGACTTCGTGTGATTTAACGCCGTCATTCAGGCCATGGGCCCTCGCGCAGGGGGCCCATTCATGTTTCTGCCGAGAGGTTCCCATGCCAAACCGCCTATGCCTGCTCTTCGACTCCGACGGCACCCTGGTCGATAGCGAGATTCTGCTCGCCGAGGTCATGGCCGAAATTCTCACCCCGTTCGGCCTGCCCTTTACCGCCCGTCAGTACATGGACGAATTTCGTGGCGTGCGCTTCCTGTCGATCGTCCAGGAGCTCGAGACGCGCTTTGGTGCACTCGGCGAGACGCAACTAGCGGCGATGGAAGCCGCCATGCGGGAGCGCATGGCGACGCGCATGCAAAACGAGCTTCTGGCGATCGACGGCATGCCACTCGCGCTGGAAGCGCTTTCCGCGCATCCCAAGGCCGTCGTCTCCAACGGCCCCGAGGCCAAGATCCGCTGCGCCATGCAAAGCACCGAGATAGCACACCACTTCGACAACAACTTGTTCAGCGCCTATACCCTGGGCGTTTGGAAGCCCGACCCGGCGCTCTACCTCAAGGCCGCCGAGGCCATGGGTTATCCGCCCGAGCGCTGCGTGGTCATCGACGACGCCGCGGTGGGCATTGAAGCCGGGCTCGCCGCCGGCATGCAGGTCGTGCACCTCAACCATTTTGCCGACCAGGAAAGCACTCCCGCGGGCGCCCACGCGATTCACCATGCCCGCGAGTTGCCTGCCGTGATCGACACCCTGTCCCGTCAAAGCGCCTGACCGTTCCGAGGCCTCCCCCTGTCCCATGAACGCTGCCGAGTGATATCGGCAGCGTGTCGTGGCCCCCAAAGGGCACGCGTCTCCCCTCTATGCCACGGCGACGCCCAGCGATCCAAGTGGTATGGCATAAACTAATATAGTGACTAAACCACCGTGCTCGCGGCGAGGCTATCTTAAAGTCACGAATTAAAGAACACTGTTCAAAAATTGGCTATACTGCCGATATGGCCCGGCACGCCGCTATTCAATCTCCGGCGAGACGTGCCGATAGTTGTAACATTGGTATGATGTCCCCCTGTCTTGCCTCAGAGGATCGGCGATGACAATTCCGCGATGCCTGCTGTTCGATTGCGATGGCACCTTGGTCGACAGCGAACCCCTGCTGGCCGCCGAGATGGCGTACAGCTTGACGGCGCTTGGCCTGCCCTTCGCATCCAGTGACTACATGGGTGAGTTCCGCGGCGCCCGCTTCATGAATATCGTTGCCGAACTGCAGCGCCGCCACGGCGCCATCGACCCCGACGCTCTCCGTCTCGGCGAAAGCGGCATGCGCGCACGCCTGGCCGAAAGGCTGGCCAGCGAGCTCACCCCCTTGCCCGGCGTTCGCGAGGCGCTGGACGCGCTGGCCGGCTACCCCAGAGCAGTGGTCTCCAACGGGCCGGAGTCCAAGATTCGCACCGGCCTCAAGACGACCGGCCTGAGCGACTACTTTGGCGACCGGCTGATCAGCGGCTATACCGTTCAATGCTGGAAACCCGACCCCTGCCTGTACCTGCATGCCGCCTCCCTGATGGGCTATGAGGCACGCGAGTGCATCGCCATCGACGATGCCATCGTCGGCGTCAAGGCAGCCCTGGCCGCCGGCATGCAGGTGATTCACCTGAACCGCTTCCCGGACGTGGAGACCACGCCGGAAGGCGCGATCCAGATCAGCAACATGCACCAGCTGCCCACCGTGATCGCCCATCTGGCTCATGAGGCGGTCGCCAGCCTGTCACTCTGACGCCTGCACCTCTCCTTTACCTCATCACGCTTCACCAACTGCCCATAGCCTTCGATGCTCGCAAAGGGCTGTGGGTAAGTGGCTGCGGAAAAGGGGGGTGTAGAAAAGGGGGTGTGGATAAGCCACCCCATGAGTCGTGCCCGATGCTGCGCTATCATGGCGGCATACATTCTTCACCGTCAGGAGCGCGACATGGCTTCCCTGCACGATCAACTGCGCGGCCTCGTCTATTCCACCGAGCATGGTGAGACCTGCCCCGACTGCCGACAGCCGATCAACGACTGCGAGTGCCAAGCATTGGCCGAACGCGAGCGCCTCGCCGGCCTGGATGGCATCGTGCGCATCCGCCGCGAGACCAGCGGTCGCAAGGGCAAGGGCGTGACCACTATCGACGGCGTGCCGCTTCCAGAGGCCGAGCTGAAGGCTCTGGCCAAGACCCTCAAGAAACGCTGCGGCACCGGTGGCGCCGTCAAGGACGGGATCATCGAGATCCAGGGCGACCAGCGAGATGCGCTCAAGGACGCCCTGGAAGCGCAGGGGTACAAGGTCAAGCTGGCCGGCGGCTAGGCACTTCAGGCACAGGCTAGGCTGGCGACGCCTCGAGAGCCGCGACCAGCGCGGCAAGCGTGGCGCCGATCGGCTGTTCGAGCTTGAGGGCAAACAGCTCATCCGCCCGGGTACGGCCGAGGTTGAGACAGGCGATCGGCGTACCCTGCTGAGCCGCCGCCCGGGCAAAGCGATAGCCCGAGTAGACCATCAGCGACGAACCGATCACCAGCAACGCATCGGCGTCACTCACGGCAGCCAGTGCCGTCTCGACGCGGGAAGTCGGCACGCTGTCACCGAAGAACACCACGTCCGGCTTGAGCACGCCTTGGCCGCAGCGACCGCAGGATGGCACCCGGAAGTCCGAGAAGTCGACCTCCAGATCGGCATCGCCATCCGGCCCCGCCGCGGCGTCGAGCTCGAGCCAGTGAGGGTTATGGGCCTTGAGCTCGGCATGCAGATCGTGACGCATGCGCAGCGCCTGACAGCTCATGCAGCGCACCAGCTCGGCCCGGCCATGCAGGTCGATGACTCGCCGGTTACCGGCGCGCTGATGCAGGCCATCGACGTTCTGAGTGATCAGGGTATGCACATGGCCCAGGGCCTCGAGCCGGGCCAGGGCATGATGCGCCGGCCCCGGACGCGCATCGCTGAGCGCACGGAAGCCGATCAGGGCCCGCGCCCAGTAGCGCTGACGGGAGGCGTGGCTCTGCATGAAGCGCTGGTGCTGCATGGGCGGCGGACGCTTCCAGTCACCGGCGGCGTCACGGTAGTCGGGAATGCCGCTCTCGGTGCTGACGCCGGCGCCGGTCAGCACCACCAACCGCGGGTGGGCTCGCACGAAGGCCGCTAGCGCCGCGACATCCACTTGACCGGCGATGACATCATGGCCCCTTGAGTACGTAGGAGATGACGGGAGCATGGTCTCTCTCTAGGGTTGATAGAACGCTTCGGTTGATCGATCGATACTGTTCGCAAGTCGCTGCGGATGATTGATCGCGACGATTGATGGCCTGTCTAAGGCCTGGGCCATAGTCTCGACTACCGCGGCCCTCTAGAATGAATCTCTCGCATCCTTTCGGGCAAGGAGGCCTCGATGGCCTGGCTGGAATACCTGCTACCGCTGATCTTCCTTTTCCCGCTCGCGGCCATGGCAGTGAGCGTGGTGGCGCTGCGCAATCTGCACGACGCCCGAGTGAGCTCGCCCTTCGATGCCCATCCGCTGCGAGGCCCCGGCCAGGCGCTGCGCGACCGACTCGACCACGCCTTCGCGGGCCTATTCCTGGACGGCGCCCTGGGCCCGATCGTGGTGCTCGCACCGATGGTCTACGGCATGGGGCGAATGCTCTTCGCCGACCGCCAGAACTGGCTCGAATGGTCGCTTTACGGCGGGCTCAGCACGGCCCTGGTGCTGATCTGCTGTCTGCGCCTGATCAGTGATTTTCAGCGCATTCGCCGCCTCAAGCTGGGGCTCGCCTGCGAACTGGCGGTGGGCCAAGAACTGCAACGCCTGATTCGCCCCGAGACCCATCCTTTCTTTATCTTCCACGATATCCCCGCCGATACCTACACCATCGACCACGTGGCGGTCACGCCCCATGGCGTCTTCGTGGTCGAGACCCGCGCCCGCACTCAGCCACTGAACGCACGCGGCGTGCCGCAGACGCAGGTCGCGGTAGAGGGCACTCGGCTGCGCTTCCCCGGCTGGAGCGAGCGCCAGCCATTGCGCAAGACCCGCCAGGCCGCGGCCTGGCTGCGCCACTGGCTGAGCCGTGAATGCGATACCGAGGTGCCGGTGGCCGGCATCCTCGCCCTGCCAGGCTGGGACATCGACACCAGCGGCGCCCCGGCGGATATCCAGGTAGTCGACGGCGACCGGCTCGCCACCCTGATCACCGAGACCCGGCTCGCGCCGCTGCCCGATGAGCTTCATGAGCGCATCAACCAGGCGCTGATGCGCCGGGGCACTCACCTGCTGCCCGCGCATCTTGCCGGGCCCTCGCTCTAGGATTCTCGCTCAAGGCCTCTCACTCCAGGGCTCTTGCTCCAGGGCTCTCGCTCCCGGCTCTTCGCGATAGCTCTTGCCGCCGGCCTTTAAATGACGACCCAAGCCGCTACTGGTCACCGGCCATCACGCGCACCCGGGTCGCACACCGTCCCCGCCCCAGCGATACCAAGCTGTCCGCGGCGGGAAAGGCCGCCAGGCGCTCGGCGGCAATGCCGATGCGAATCTCGGTGAGCACTCGGTTGCCGCGCCCCCCGCACTCGAGCCGCAGTGCCCGCCCCGTGCCCTCGCCAAAGGCGGCTTCAAAGACAGTGATCAGCGCGTTACGCGCGACCTCACCGCCACGATGCTGATTGACGAAGTCCCCAAAGACACTGGCATTGACCGTCTCACGCAAGGCCACGGCGGCGGCGAAGTAGTCATCGACCGGCAGCGCCAGGCAGGCCGCGTGCTTGGCGTACTGATAGCGATCCAGACAGCTCGCCCGCCCCGGCATGGCGCGATCCAGTGATTGATCCAGCGCCTTTGGCAGATGAAAAGGCGGATGGGCACGGCAGAAACTGCCGCTTGCGCGCGACGACTCGATGAAGCAGCCCTGGCGCCACCACTGTTCGTGTACCACACCATCCGCGGCAAAGCGCGCCGGCAGCGAGGGCCACAGGCCATGAAGCACGAAGCCATCCGCCGCGCCTCGGGAAAGCGAGGCGTCACGACACTCCCGGGGCGGCTGGCGGCGGGTGCTACAGAAACCGGGATGCCAGGTCAGCGCCAGGGTGTAGTGGGCGAAGTCCGAGCCGCCGGGCGTACCGGAAAGCGTAGCAAGGGAAGAAAGCGCGGAAGGCTCGAAAGGCTCGACTGTCGAAGCGTCTGAACGGGCCATCGCCGGCCCGCTCATGGCCAGGGCTATTAACAGGCCGAGCGACAGGCTCAACAGCATGCTCAGCGACAGACTCAACGACAATCTCAACGACAGGCCAGGCAGCGCGGAGCGTGTCGGCCCGCTACGCTGAACGGGCCAACTCAGGCATCTAGGCATGCTCGCTCCTATTCCAAGGGTCACTGGCTCAAGGGTAACTGGCTTGGCGTTAGCGAATTCCGAGTTAGCTCGCTCCGCTAAAGCTCAGTCAAAGGGTACAGGGGTAAAGCGTTAACGGGATTAACAAGCGTCTCAAGGAGTTATCAAACAATGATCGATAATGCTTGCCAGACTCAGATCGCTCGGACAATAATCCGCGCCGTTCACAGGAGTTAACGAAACTTACCTCATGAAGATAATCACGTTCGACGTCTTTCGCACCCTGGGCCTGGCCGGCGTTCGCTACATCAAGCCCGAGCGTATGTACGATCATCTCGACGAGATCCAGGCGGCCGACTGGCTGCTGTTCCCGGCCTATTGGCAGGTGCATACCCTGGTCTATGGGCTCAAGGCGCGCATCTTCCCGAGCCTGGCCAGCTATCACCTGGGGCACAACAAGGTCGAACAGACGCGCGCCTTCATGGCGATTTGCCCGGAGCATGTCCCACCTACCGAGATCCTCGGCACGTCGCGTGCCTCGCTGGACCTGGTCGAGGCACGCTTCGGTTATCCCTTCATCGCCAAGCGTATCAAGAGCTCGATGGGTGACGGCGTCAGCCTGATCGACTGCCGCGAGGCGCTGGAGGCGCATATCGAGGACGAGCCGGTGCTCTACGCCCAACAGCGACTGCCGGTCGATCGTGACCTGCGCATCGTGGTGGTCGGCGGCGAGGTGCTCACTGCCTATTGGCGGGTCACACCGCTCGGCGGCTATCGCGCCAACGTCAGCCAGGGCGGTCGCGTCGAGCATGATGACATCCCCGAAGCGGCCACTGCTCTGGCGCTGCGCCTGGCCCGGGAACTCGATATCGACCATGCCGGCTTCGACATCGCCATGGTCGACGGCCATCCCTATGTGTTCGAGTTCAACCGCCTGTTCGGTAACCAGGGAATCGCCGACAGCAGCAAGCGCATCGGCCTTGCCATCCAGCGCGTGCTGGGGATTGGCAATGACCTGGATCCAGAACTGGACCCGGAACGCGATCCGGACGGCGCACCGCCGCTCAAGATGACTGCCTGAGGCGCGCCTGCCGAGGCGTCCGGCGCCACGATCAGTCGGCTTTCAAACGGCCGCCCATTTCCTGGGCCAGGTCCACCGCATAGTGATCGGTCATGCCGCCGATGAAATCGAGCATGCGCCGGTAGCTGTCGTAGAGGCTCCAGGACGGCCGCGGGGTATTCTCGCCGATCAGCGCCAGCACCCGCTGGTGCTTGAAGGTCGAATGCCCGGTGGTGTGTAGCTCATGGGCGGCGCCGATAAAGGCCTCGAGCAGGATACCGAGAGTCGTGTAGGCGCCGATCTCCAGCTTGGCCTTGCGCTCGTTCTGAAAGATGCGCTCACGGGCCAGCTGCTTGGCGGCGCTGACACCCCAGCCGAGATCCGGGTGGCAGAGTTCCAGCAGATCATCGCTGAGGGCTCCTGCCAGCATTTCCTGCTCATGCTGGACGAAGACCGCACCGACATCATTCACCGCCCGCTCCATGGCCGCGCCACGCAGCGCGGCGATGCGGCGACGCTGAGACACACCCTGCTCGCTCATGGCGTGATAGTCCTCCGGTTCGCCGCCGGCGATCTGGATCAGGATATCGGCGACCTCATCGAAGCGCAGAATCCCCATCTCCAGCCCATCCTCGAGATCCAGCAGCGCATAGCAGATGTCGTCGGCCGCTTCGACCAGATAGGCCAGCGGATGGCGACACCAGGCCCAGTCGTCGCGCTGCTTGAGGCCGAGCCGCTGAGCCACCTCGGCGAGATGTTCGCGCTCGGACTGGTAGCAGCCGAACTTACCGGCCCCGCCGCCGTGCTCCACCGTCCAGGGGTACTTGAGCAGGGTGCCAAGCGTCGCCCCGGTCAGGCGCATGCCGCCGTTGAACTGGTTGTACTCGATCTGGGTGACGATGCGAAAGCCCTGTGCATTGCCCTCGTAGGTCAGCAGGTCGCGGCGCTGAAGCGGCGTTAGCTCCTCGAGATAGCCAAGGCCATCGGCCTCGGCGCGCTTGAACCAGTCGCGTATCGCATATTCGCCGGCATGGCCAAAGGGCGGGTTGCCGATGTCGTGCCCCAGGCACGCCGCCTGCACGATCACCCCCAGGTCGGCGGGGGTAATCCAGTCGGGCAGCCGCTCACGCAACCCTTCGCCAACGATCATGCCAAGGCTACGGCCCACGCAACCAACCTCCATCGAGTGGGTCAGGCGGGTGTGGATATGGTCGTTGTCGGTGAGCGGATGCACCTGCGTCTTGCGCCCCAGGCGCCGGAAGGAGCCGGAGAAGACGATCCGGTCATGGTCCTTGTGGAACGGGCTACGGCCCAGTTCCTCGCGGGATGCGCGAGGCTTGTCGTTAAGCCGGTGGGGGTCCAGCAGGCGTTCCCAGTGCATCAGCGTCATGACGCCTCCTCAGGTCAGGGCCTCCATTCTGGCACCCCCCTCGCCACCCGGCCAGTGCCGACCACGGCACGCAAGGCGTTCACTGCCCTCCGTCGTCGGCCAGCGCCGGCAGCAGCACCTTCAGTTTCCGGGTCAGGGTATTGCGCCCCCAGCCGAGCAGCTCGGCGGCTTCACCGATCTTGTGGAGAGCGCCCCCCCGGTGTGCTTTAGCGCGGTCTCGATGAGGATGCGCTCGTGAACCTTGGCAAGCGGCACCGCCTTCTGCCCTCAGTCGTCGGCCAGCGCCGGCAGCAGCACCTTCAGTTTCCGGGTCAGGGTATTGCGCCCCCAGCCGAGCAGCTCGGCGGCCTCACCCTTACGCCCTCCGGTGTGCTTTAGCGCGGTCTCGATGAGGATGCGCTCGAAATCCGGCACCGCTTCTTCGAGCAGATGCGTCTGCCCGGCAGCCAGCGCGCGGTCGGCCCACTCGCGAAACGCGCTACGCCAGTCGCCGGCGGCCACTTCGGTGCCCTCGGTTGTGCGAAGCTCGGGCGGCAGGTCGTCGATCAGCACCTCGCGCCCGGAGGCCATCACGGTCAGCCAGCGGCAGGTGTTCTCAAGCTGGCGCACGTTGCCCGGCCAGGGCAGTCGCGTCAGGTGCGCCTCGGCCTCCGGGGTCAGCACCTTGGCCTCGGTGGAAAGCTCCTTGGCCGCCTCGGCGAGAAAGTGTTGCGTCAGGCGCGGGATGTCCTCGCGGCGCTCGGCGAGGGTCGGCAGGTGCACGCGAATCACGTTGAGGCGGTGGAACAGGTCCTCGCGAAAGCGCCCGTCGCTGACCAGGGTCTCGAGGTTCTGGTGAGTGGCGGCGATGATGCGCACGTCGGCCTTCACCGAGACATGCCCGCCGACCCGGTAAAACTCACCGTCGGCCAGCACCCGCAGCAGCCGGGTCTGGGTATCCGGCGGCATGTCACCGATCTCGTCGAGGAACAGCGTGCCGCCGTCGGCCTGCTCGAAGCGGCCCCGGCGCTGAGCGGCGGCGCCGGTGAAGGCGCCCTTCTCGTGGCCGAACAGCTCGGACTCCATCAGGTCCTTGGGAATTGCCGCCATGTTCAGAGCGATAAAGGGCTTGCCGGCCCGCGGGCTGTGCTGGTGCAGCGCCTGGGCGACACGTTCCTTGCCGGTACCGGACTCGCCGTTGATCAGCACGGTGATGTTCGAGTGCGAGAGCCGGCCGATGGCGCGGAACACTTCCTGCATCGCCGGCGCCTCGCCGATGATCTCGGCGCTCAGGCCCTCTGGCGCCTCGGCCGGCCGCTGGCGCTCGCGGGCGTGAGCCACGGCGCGGCGCACCAGCGCCAGCGCCTCGTCGACGTCAAAGGGCTTCGGCAGGTACTCGAAGGCACCGCCCTGATAGGACGCCACGGCGCTGTCGAGATCCGAGTGAGCGGTCATCACGATCACCGGCATATCCGGATGTCGTTCGCGGACCCGCGCCATCAGCTCGAGGCCATCCAGCCCCGGCATGCGAATATCGGTGACCAGCACATCGGGCGGCGATGCCTCGAGGCTGGCCAGCGCCGCATCGGCGCGCTCGAAGCTTTCGACCGAAAGGTCCGGCTGCGCCAGGGAGCGCTCCAGTACCCAACGGATGGCACGGTCGTCGTCGACGATAACGATACGCGCGGGTTCGGTCATGATGCCTCCAGCGGGGTCAGGGCGTAAGCAGTGAGAAATACGTTAGTGCCCATCATGTTCGGGCTTCCTTGCGTTGCGGCGGCGCATCCAGCGGCACCAGTAACCGGAATTCGGTGGCACCCGGCTCGCTGTCGCATTCGATCAGCCCTTGGTGCTTGTGCAGGATGGATTGGGCGATCGACAGCCCCAGACCGCTGCCCTCGGCGCGACCGGACACCATCGGGAAGAACAGGGTCTCGCGCAGCGACTTGGGAATGCCCGGGCCGTTGTCGATGATCGCCACCTCGCAGACCAGCCGATGGCGCTCGGTACCGAGAGTGAACTGGCGCCGAGCGCGGGTGCGCAGCGTCAGCCTCGGGGCCTTGGTACCGGCATCACCCATGGCCTCGACCGCGTTGCGGGCAATGTTGAGCACCGCCTGGATCATCCGCGCCTCGTCGCCCTGCAGCTCCGGCAGGCTGGGGTCATAGTTCCGCACCAGCCGCACTTGCGGATGTTCGGCGGTGATCAGCGAACGCACTCTCTCGAGCACCTTGTGGATGTTGAAGAGCGCATCATGGGCCGGCTGGTTGGGGCCAAGCATGCGGTCGACCAGGTCACGCAGCCGATCCGCCTCCTCGACGATGACGCGAGTGAACTCCTTAAGCGACGGGTCCGGCAGGTCGCGCTCCAGCAGCTGTGCCGCGCCGCGAATCCCACCGAGCGGATTCTTGATCTCGTGGGCCAGCCCGCGAGTCAGGGTCTTGATGGTCTGCTGACGGGCGATCAGCGCCTCCTCGCGGGAGATGCGCATCAGGCGGTCGCGAGGCTCGATCTCGAGCAGCAGCTCCTCTTTCGATAGCGGCGTCACCGTGAAGTCGGCGGTTACCACCTCGCCGCTGCCGGTGGTCAGCACCGCCTCACGCTGGGTGAACGGGTGCAGCTCATCGCGGGCCTTGCAAAGCACGCCGGAAATGGCGCCGTCGATACCTTCCAGAGGCTCAAGGCAGGTGCCATGAACCCTTTTGAGGCTGACGGCCAGCAGTGCCTCAGCGGCAGGATTCATCCAACGCACCCGGAGACCGCCGTCCAGCAACAGGACGGCCGCACTCAGATGCTCCAGCAGACGTTGGTACATGGTGCACTTCGCTCGGTCAGCATTCCCTATAGCTGTGCAAGAACCGCGCCAGCCTGCACAAGGCCGCCATTACAGCCATAGAGAAACAAGAGTCATCATTGACTGCACCATGTTAGTGCAAAACCATGCCCACTGTCGCCGCAGGCCTCACCATAAGCGACTGCTGCGGCGAGGAAGCAGAGGGGAATCAAGAAGCGTGGCGCCGATTATGGCGCCGCGCTATTTGAGCCGCCAGCATTGCCGGAATTGCTGGGGTTATTCGGATTGCGGGGCAGGTTGACGCTGGCGCGCTGCACGAAGAGCGTTACCGGCTCACTGCGATGGCGCACCCGGCCATCGGCATCCAGCAGTTCGGCTACCAGTTGGTGCTCGCCGCGTTCAAGGCCGGTCACCATGAACACCGGCGAGTGCATCGCCGACTGGCTGATCTGGCCATCGACCAACAGGCGCACCCGATGATCGTCACGCAGCTCAGGCTCGATCGACAGCTCGACCTGGACATTGCCGGCATAGCCCGTCGGCAGCGTCTGCTCATTCTTGGGGGACGCGATGCGAAAGGTCGAATAGGGCAGGAAGGGAGGTGCCGCCGGCTGGCTGTTGCTATTGCGTGCGCTACTTCGCGGGCTACTACTGAGTGACGACGAAGACGCATCGGGGGTCGCCGGCACCACGGTCAGCGGGGAAAGCGTCACCGCCTCGCCGCTATCCGGACGGTCGGAGTAACTGACGTTGCCCTGCTCGTCGACGTGGCGGTATACCGTGGCCGACGACGCGATGACGGGCACCAGGGCGAGTAGCAAGGACGCGACTCCCAGCGACATCACTCTCGACCGCATCCTCAACGGCAGCATTCTCAACGGCCCCTTCTCCGGCCAGACCGCCGACATGGCGCCCGTGGCGACTCTCCTGACGCTTAGCATCACTTGCTCTCCCTGGGTCGACGGCTGGCTACTGGCTACTGGCTACTGGCTACTGGCTACTGGCTACTGGCTACTGGCTACTGGCTACTGGCTACTGGCTACGCCGAGTGTAACCAAAAAAGGGGGCCGCGTGAGCGGCCCCCTTGGGCGACTAACCAGCTCACCGGCCATTGAGCCGGCGGCGGCAATCAGCAGCTGTTCTTAGCAGCTATAGTACATGTCGAACTCGACCGGATGCGTGGTCATACGCAGACGCTCAACGTCTTCTTCCTTGAGCTCGATGTAGGCATCGATCATATCGTCGGTGAAGACGCCACCTTCGGTCAGGAAGGCACGATCGGCGTCCAGCGCGTCCAGGGCCTGGTCCAGGCTCTCGGCGACGGTGGGAATGGCCTTGCCCTCTTCCGGCGGCAGGTCATAGAGGTTCTTGTCCATGGCATCGCCAGGATGGATCTTGTTCTTGATGCCATCGAGACCGGCCATCAGCATCGCCGAGAAGCACAGGTAAGGGTTGGCGGTCGGGTCCGGGAAGCGGGCCTCGATGCGCTTGCCCTTCGGGCTTGCGGTGTAGGGAATGCGGATGGACGCGGAGCGGTTACGCGCCGAGTAGGCCAGCATCACCGGCGCTTCGAAGCCCGGCACCAGACGCTTGTAGGAGTTGGTAGAAGCGTTGGTGAAGGCGTTCAGGGCACGAGCGTGCTTGATGATGCCGCCGATGTAGTAGAGCGCCATTTCGGACAGGCCCGCGTACTCGTCACCGGCAAACTGGTTGACGCCGTCTTTCCAGAAGGACTGGTGGACGTGCATGCCGGAACCGTTGTCACCGACCAGCGGCTTGGGCATGAAGGTGGCCGTCTTGCCATAGGCGTGAGCCACGTTGTGGATCACGTACTTCATGGACTGCACTTCGTCGGCCTTCTTGACCAGGGTGTTGAACTTGACCCCGATCTCGTTCTGGCCGGCGTTGGACACCTCGTGGTGGTGCACTTCGACGCTCTGGCCGATGGCTTCCAGGGTGTTACACATGGCGCCGCGCATGTCGTGGAAGCTATCCACCGGCGGGACCGGGAAGTAGCCGCCCTTGACGCGCGGACGGTGACCCAGGTTGCCGCCTTCGACGACGCTGTCGGTGGCCCAGGCACCTTCTTCGGAGGTGATCTTGTACATGGAGCCCTGGATATCGGACTTCCAGTGCACTTCGTCGAAGATGAAGAACTCGGGTTCCGGCCCGAAGAAGGCGGTATCGCCAAGGCCGGTGGACTGCAGGTACGCCTCGGCGCGCTTGGCGATGGAGCGCGGATCACGCTCGTAGCCCTGCATGGTGGCCGGCTCGATGATATCGCAGCGCAGCACCAGGGTGGCGTCTTCGGTGAACGGGTCCAGGTAGGCGCTGCCGTCTTCCGGGCGCAGGATCATGTCGGACTCGTTGATGCCCTTCCAGCCAGAGATGGAAGAACCATCGAACATCTGGCCGTTGTCGAAGAATTCCTCGTCCACGGAGTGCGCCGGAATGGTGACATGCTGCTCTTTACCGATGGTATCGGTGAAGCGCAGGTCTACCCACTTGATGTCGTGTTCTTCAATCAGTGCGAGGGTCTTCTCAGACATAGTGTCCTCCAGAGGATGAGCGATGGCTCTTGTGGTTGGCGTGCGTGCCCGGCGAGGTCATTACGTGCCTCGGGCCCGCCGCTATAGCAAAACGGGACCGAATCGTTTGTACCATGCCAAAGGCCCGAGGCCCATGGTCGCCGGTACAGGACATGAAAGGTGTCATGTCACTGAAAAATGTCACTGGAAAGTATAATGCAGGGGACGTGCCAAAATGGCGCACAGCGGACAAAGGAAAGGAATAACCGGCTGATTAAAAATGATTTTTTCCTGATCTCCACCAACGAAAAGACCCCATTATTCGCCTTTTTGGACGCGTCTCTCGTCTTGCTGGCGCACTCGATGCACCAAAATTGAACACAATTAACCGGGCATGCACCAAAACATCACACCCGTGACGCCGCGTGCCACGTTGAGCCGTCCCACCAGTTTGAATGAGTCGAACCAAGCCCTCGGACCCCGGTCATATCAGCTAAAGATAGTATTGCTACCTTATGAAACTCAAAGCTACACTTTATTACACAACAAAGGTGCAGCCTGGCGCCTTCGTTGCCCGAAATGCCTGGAGCCGGTGACATCCCACACCGCGATACGCCCCCATGAGCGCGTTGCCCAAATCCACGCAGGAGCGTCACCGCAGATGAAGGCCTATAGCATTATCGTTGATTCCAGGCTCATGGGCGCTCAACTGCCACGCTGCCTGGCCACCCTCAACGAAGCCGTGCGCCGGCATCCGGCGCGGGTCGACATCCAGGTCATCGGCACCGCCGAGAACGCACGCCTGGCGACGCTGAGCCGACGCTTCGGCGCCCGTTTCACCGTCTGCGATCACGCCACCTTCGGCGCCCGTGGCAACGCCATCGCCCGCATCACCTCTGCCGACATCCTGGTCTTTCTTTCTCCCCACGGACGGCTACGCAGCAGCTGGCTCAGCCAGGTCGACAACCTGCTAGAGCATCAGCAATGGGATGCCATGACCTTCCAGCCCCACGCCCCCGCACTGATAACGACCCTGCGGCGGCTGTGGCATGTCGCCACCCCACCCGGTACCCTGTGCATCGCCCGCCAGTGGTTCGAGCGCATCGGAGGCTTCGATACCGGCCTCGACGACACCGCTCACGAAGACCTGGTGGAGCGTCTGCGCGCTTGTCATGCGCGTATCATGGAAATATCGCTATAATTCCGCGTTCCTCAATGAGCAACGCAACGAGTTAAAGACGAGTTCAAGAGAGTATCCCCGGATCACCCTCGCGCCCGTTCTGATCCCCGCCTGGTCCCTCTCCACGTGTCAATCACGTCCTTCGTGTCGTGCGGCCAACGCCGATCGGGTCCGCCTATGCCGGATGTCGCCCTGATTCAAGGCATCCAGGCCAAGGATTCAAGCGCTGGGTATCAAGGACTTGGTGCTGACCGCGGCGAGAATTCGCGCACAGCGCTGGTAGGGGCACCGGCCCGGATACTATAATGTCGCCCAATTTTCGCAGCAGGATCCCTTCGTGATCGAGAATCTTCGCAACATCGCCATCATCGCCCACGTTGACCACGGCAAGACGACCCTGGTCGACAAGCTCCTCAGTCAGTCCGGCACCCTCGACCGCAAGGCCGAAGGCCAAGAGCGGATCATGGACTCCAATGACCAGGAGAAAGAACGCGGCATCACCATCCTGGCCAAGAACACCGCGATCCGTTGGCACGACACCACCGCCGACACCGACTACCACATCAACATCGTCGACACGCCGGGACACGCCGACTTCGGTGGTGAGGTCGAGCGCGTGATGTCGATGGTCGATTCCGTGCTGCTGATGGTCGATGCGGTCGATGGCCCGATGCCCCAGACCCGCTTCGTGACCCAGAAAGCCTTCGACCAGGGCCTCAAGCCGATCGTCGTGGTCAACAAGATCGACCGCCCCGGCGCACGTCCGGACTGGGTCATCGACCAGATTTTCGATCTGTTCGACAACCTCGGCGCCAGCGACGAGCAGCTCGACTTCCCGATCATCTACTGCTCGGCCCTGAACGGCGTCGCCGGTGAAGAGCCGGAAACCCTCGCCGACGACATGACGCCGATGTTCCGCGCCATCGTCGATATCGTCGAGCCGCCCAAGGTCGAACTCGACGGCCCGCTGCAGATGCAGATTTCCGCGCTGGACTACAACAGCTACGTCGGCGTCATCGGCCTTGGCCGCATCAAGCGCGGCGCCATCAGCCCCGGCCAGCAGGTCAGCGTCATCACCAAGGAAGGCAGCACCCGCAAGGGCAAGATCGGCCAGGTGATGACCCACATGGGCCTCGAGCGCGTGCAGACCGAGAAGGCCACCGCCGGCGACATCGTCTGCATCACCGGCATCGACGCCCTGGCGATCTCCGACACCATCTGTGATCCGGCCAACGTCGAAGCACTGCCGGCGCTGTCCGTCGACGAGCCGACCGTGTCCATGACCTTCCAGGTCAACGACTCGCCGATGGCCGGCCGCGACGGCAAGTACGTCACCAGCCGTAACATCAAGGATCGCCTCGAGCAGGAACTGATCCACAACGTCGCGCTGCGCGTCGAGCAGGGCGAAACCCCCGAGAAGTTCAAGGTCTCCGGCCGTGGCGAGCTGCACCTCTCGGTGCTGATCGAAAGCATGCGTCGTGAAGGCTTCGAGCTGGCCGTGGGCCGCCCCGAAGTGATCATCCGCGAGATCGACGGCGTCAAGAAGGAGCCCTACGAAGAAGTCATCATCGACTGTGAAGAGGAGCATCAGGGCTCCATCATGGAAGAGCTCGGCTATCGCAAGGGCGAGATGACCAACATGAACCCGGACGGCAAGGGTCGTGTGCGCCTGGACTTCATCATCCCGGCACGTGGCCTGATCGGCTTCCGCGGTCAGTTCCTGACCCTGACCTCCGGTACCGGCATCCTCACCAGCCGCTTCGATCACTACGGCGAGCTCAAGCCCGATGCCTCCATCGAGCGTCGCAACGGCGTGCTGGTCTCCATGGTCCCCGGCAAGGCCCTGGCCTACGCCCTCTTCGCCCTGCAGGATCGCGGCAAGCTGATCGTCGAGCACGGCACCGAGGTCTACGAAGGCATGCTGATCGGCATCAACAACCGCGCCGACGACATGGTGGTCAACCCGACCAAGGCCAAGAAGCTCGACAACATGCGCGCCTCGGGCAACGACGAGAACCTCGTGCTGACGCCGCCGATTCGCTTCACCCTCGAGCAGGCCATCGAGTTCCTCGACAGCGACGAGCTGGTCGAAATCACCCCGAACCACATTCGCCTGCGCAAGAAGCACCTCAAGGAAAACGAGCGCAAGCGCGCCAAGAAGGGCTAACTTACGCCCCGGCGCTCTTCGGAGCGCCGTCGCCCTTGAAGGTCATGGCGCCCCGCGCCATGATCAACAAAGCCCACCGCCTGCGGTGGGCTTTTTCGTTGGTCGCAAAAATGACTCATCTAAGGGCTGAGCTACGTACTAAGCTAAGTACTAATCTACGGGCTAATCCAGGGGGTAAGCTAAGTGCTAATCTAGGGGGTAAGCTAAGCACTAAGATAAGTACTATCCAAGAAGAGCGTCCGACCAGGCGAAACGCCCATACGCCAGACGGCACGTTGCAGCAGATTCATTCCCTGAACTCATGGCCCTGAGTTAATGACAAAGAGTTGATATCCACGAGTTGATGTCCAAGAGTTAATAACCCCGAGTTCATTGCCCGATAAGGAGCGCCAAGATGCACAAGCACGTGGAATGGGATGACCCCGGCAAGTACAGCGTGCTCGCCTTCTACGCCAATACCCAAGACGAGTACGTCGAGCCGCACCCGGGCAGCATCATCACCGGCCACTACCATGGCATCACTGCCCGCGTGCGGGTCGAGGCCTTCGTCGACGGCGACACCAGCATCGGCGAAGTGGTCGCCCTGACCAACCCGCGCACCGGCGAGCGCAAGCAGGCCCACGGCAAACTCATCATCGGCGACACGGTGCGCCTGCCCGACGCCATGCGCGCCATCGAGTCAACGCTACCCGATGACGACGACTAGCCCAGCTTGGCTAAGCGCATAATGATCAGGCTCGTATTGGCCAAGCTCGTATTGACCAGATCGTCCTGACTGCCGTGAGCAGCGATGTCGCTGCTCCGCCCCGGAGGTTCGCCATGAAAGCCCTTTATTCGCTGCTGCTGAGTGTCGCTGCCGCCCCGGCGCTGGCCGGTCAGGCCGTCGACTACGAAATCAACGGCCAGCCCTATCAGGGCTACCACGCCGCCGCCCAGGGCGAGCCCAAGGGCGGCGTGCTGATCATTCACGACTGGGATGGGCTGACCGACTACGAGATCCGCCGCGCCGATATGCTGGCCGCGCAGGGCTATGACGCCTTCGCCGCCGACCTCTACGGCGCCGGCAACCGCCCGGTGGATACCGACGCCAAGAAGGCCGAGACCGCCAAGCTCTACGAAGACCGCGAGGCCATGCGCGAGCGCACCCTGGCGGCACTCGCCCAGGCGCAGCGACTGGGCGCCACCGACACCGTGGTGATGGGCTACTGCTTCGGCGGCGCCGTGGTCCTCGAGCTGGCTCGCTCCGGCCTCGCCGAGCACATCAAGGGCTACGCCACCTTCCATGGCGGCCTCGCCACCCCCGAAGGCCAAGCTTATCCCGCCGACATGCCGCCACTGCTGGTGGCTCATGGCGGCGCCGACGAGTCGATCGGCATGGACCAGGTCGCCGCCCTATCCCAGGAGCTTGAAGCCACCAACGCCACCTACGAGATCCAGATCTACTCCGGCGCCCCGCATGCCTTCACCGTGCTGGGCAGCGACCGCTATGACGCCCGCGCCGACCAGCACTCCTGGGCCGCCTTCAAGGACCTGCTCGAGGAGACCCTGGGCACGCCGGCGCCCTAATCACATCCGCGTGCCTTCGCCATCGCCTGCTTCCCCTTTCAAGTACTGCTCCGTGGTCAGCAGAAACAGGCGACGGAACAGCTCATGGATCGCTTCCTCGCGCTTGAGCGCCAACAATTCCTCGTCTTCACCATCAGACGAGGCGCGACGCGGGTATTCCCAGGCCAGGCGCACAGAGCCAGAGCTTGAATCACGAATCTGCAGGCTAGGGTTGGCTCCCTTGAGACGGGTATCGATCTGATAGGGCATGACGCTCTCCTTGATAGGACCAACAAATGATAACGATTGTCATTTGCAATCTAGGCATCCCTACGGATTCTGTCAACGTCATCAGCCCTCACCGGCCCTTCTTTTAAACGCTACTCAATCATCGCCTACGCTCGGCGTGTCGCCGTGCATCGGCAGGCAGACCTTCTTGCCTGGCCGAGCCTGACGTTGCCAATGCGCCGCAGGAGCGCTAGGTTATTGCACGAACATTCAATAAAAGGGTCCTCATGAAACACCTTCCTCGTCTACCGCTCGCCGCCATCCTCGCACTTGGCATCACCCCGCTCGCCGCCCAGGCCGACGCGCTCGAACAACAGCTCACCGACCTTCAGGGCTTCCAGATCATCGCCCACCGCGGGGCAAGCGGTTACGCCCCGGAGCACACCTGGCCCGCCTACGACAAAGCCCGCGACATGGGAGCTGACTACCTCGAGCTGGACCTTCACATGAGCGCCGACAACCGGCTGATGGTGATTCATGACGACACCCTGGATCGCACCACCAACGGCGAAGGCAACGTAAAGGATCACACCCTTGAAGCGCTCAAGGCCCTGGATGCCGGCTCCTGGTTCAACCAGGCTCACCCCGAGCGCGCCGATGACGCCTACGCCGGCGCCCAGCTGCTGACCCTGGACGAAGTGATCGACCGCTACGGCGACGACGTGCGCTACTACATCGAGACCAAGTCGCCCGAACGCTACCCCGAACTGCAGCGCGCCCTGGTCGAGACGCTTGAAGCAGAAGGCCTCGTGGACGCCGGCTCCGTGATCATCCAATCGTTCAGCCAGGACAGCCTGCAGCAGATCCATGCGCTCAACCCTGACATCCCGCTGGTGCAGCTGGTGTGGTATTCCACCACTGAAGACAGCGACGGCCTCGTCGAATGGACCGGCGTGACCCCGGCCCCCGCTGAGATCACCGACGCCGACTTTCAGGCCATCGCCGACTACGCCGTCGGCATCGGCCCCAACGTCACCTACGAAGGCCAGGACGTTATCGATGCCAGCTTCGTCGACCAAGCCCACGCCAACGGCCTGCTGGTGCATCCCTATACCATCAACGAACCGGCAGACATGCAGCGGCTGATCGACTGGGGCGTCGACGGCATGTTCACCAACTTCCCCGACCGCCTGAACGCCATCGTGGACTGAACCCGCACCCAATCTCGCGCTCGCACGCATAAGGCCGGCCCGGGAGCTGTCTCCCGGGCCGGCCTTTGCATGGATACCTAAGCTGCCTGGGCGGCAGCGAACACCGGCATCAACCCGGTGGAGCTGCTCGAGATTTTCTGAGCTGCCTGGGCGGCAGCGAACCTTGCCCGCCCAGTGCGGGCTTTCTTTTGCCTTTTCTGAGCTGCCTGGGCGGCAGCGAACGCCACCGGGGAGCGTGCCGCCCGAGTTGTCCGTTTCTGAGCTGCCTGGGCGGCAGCGAAC
>NZ_QLSX01000013.1:0-631 GCF_003268885.1 Onishia taeanensis | reverse complement strand
CAATTTCTGAGCTGCCTGGGCGGCAGCGAACCGGCTGCATCGCCTCATCCTCGAGGTCGGCAATTTCTGAGCTGCCTGGGCGGCAGCGAACATTACGAGGTCGATGACAACCGGCTGGTAGGCTTTCTGAGCTGCCTGGGCGGCAGCGAACATCTGATGGCGCGAATCAGTGCGGCCGCTGCCTTTCTGAGCTGCCTGGGCGGCAGCGAACTTCGCGCTGCTCGAGACGACGCGCCACCAGCCTTTCTGAGCTGCCTGGGCGGCAGCGAACGCTTTCACTGGGCCGTCTCGACGTTTGGCAAATTTCTGAGCTGCCTGGGCGGCAGCGAACCCCTCGTCTTCCTCGCCCCAGCCACGCATAAATTTCTGAGCTGCCTGGGCGGCAGCGAACGTCACGGATGCGGAGCATCATTTCTGCGCGACTTTCTGAGCTGCCTGGGCGGCAGCGAACGTCTGGCGCACGTCTGCCCCAGGGGCGGTGCATTTCTGAGCTGCCTGGGCGGCAGCGAACGCGGCGCAGGCGCAGCTCGCGCTTGGCCCATTTTTCTGAGCTGCCTGGGCGGCAGCGAACAACTATTGGAACTACTGACTTTACCTATACATTTTCTGAGCTGCCTGGACGGCAGCGAAC
>NZ_QLSX01000012.1 GCF_003268885.1 Onishia taeanensis | reverse complement strand
ATACGGTCTTACCTTTCCGAAGAAAGAAGCAGACCAAACTTGGCTCAAGGTTCAAACGTCTCAAAAAACGAAGCCGATATGGCTTGCTTTGACGAGTCGCTTGCCTTGAAGTATCGGTGACTGATCACCCCTTCATCGACAAGCGCCCACATGAATTATCTGATCGATTGTTAAAGAGCAGCTCCGATCTCTTAAGAGGGGAGCATCTCGCATCTGCCTGGCCGTTCGGCCGGCGCCCTGCGAGGAAGGCGTATTCTACTGAATCGGCAGTGAATGTCAACCCTTGCTGTTATTGCTCACTCTAGATGACCGAGTGAACCAGCGGCGAGTTGAGCGCCGATCGAGTGGAAGAGCATTCTACCGTTTCCGGCTGTTCTGTCAATGCCTGTCGATCAAGCCTGATCGAAAAACTTTAACCAAAACAAGTGCTTCCAACACCCTACACCGCTTCCGACGTTTGCTCGTCGGCGGCAGCGGATGCGTACTTTACGGATTATCGCGGACCCACACAACCCCTTTCTTGCAAAAAGGTGACGACAAGGTTGTGGATGGATGAAGGCGACTGACCGGGTGTGGATAAACCGAGGAGCCAGACACGACAACGCCCGCACAAGGGCGGGCGTTTCAGAGCGGGTAGTACAGCCTGTCGGGGCATGGCACCAGCGAGTCAGCTATCCGGCTGCTTTTTCATCTTGCGTAGCACGGCAAGCACCGGCCCCGAGGCGACATAGGCGGCAAACAGCAGCAGCAACATGACTGACGGCTCTACCGAGATCACCACGAAGCCCAGCACGATGGCGAGCAGCATCACGAACGGCACCGGCCCCTTTAGGTCAACATCCTTGAAGCTGTAGTAGCGGATGTTGCTCACCATCAGCACGCCTGCTGCGGCCACCACTACTAACATCAGCAGCTTGAAGACGAAGGCATTGGCATCGAAGCTATGGAAGGTCCAGACACTCGCGGCCACCAAGGCAGCAGCAGAAGGACTGGGCAGGCCGATAAACCACTTCTTGTCAGTGGAGCCGATCTGTACATTGAAGCGCGCCAGCCGCAGGGCGGCACAGGCCACGTACAGAAAGGCCACCACCCAGCCGATCTTGCCGATGTCCTGAAGGATCCAGGTGAAGGCGACCAGGGCAGGCGCCATGCCGAAAGAGATCATGTCGGCGAGGCTATCGTACTCAGCGCCAAAGGCACTCTGAGTATTGGTCATGCGGGCTACGCGGCCATCCAGGCCATCGAGCACCATGGCGATGAAGATCGCAATGGCGGCGGCCGAGAAGTCACCGTTGATACCGGCAACCACGGCGAAGAATCCCGAGAACAATGCGGAGGTGGTGAACAGGTTCGGCAGCAGATAGATGCCACGCCGCCGGATCTTCTTACCATCCTCGACCGCTTCTTCGACCACCTCCGTCTCGCGCAAGAACGTCGCGGTGACATCCTCGTCGTGTTCGGGGTGCTCGTGCTCGGTCTTTTGCGAATCCTGGCTCATAGAGGTCTTCCGTTGCTGGGATATGTGTCAGTGACACAAGAGCCATTCTACATGCTAGTTCCGGCAACGATAGTAACGGTTGGATGTACGAAAACAGCGAGGGCGCGGAAATCCGCGCCCTCGCTGTGATGACGGCTGTCGTGTTTGACCAGGTCTGTCGATCAGACCTGTCAATCAGACCTGCCGATCAGTTCTTGGACTTGTCGACCAACTGGTTGGCGGCGATCCAGGGCATCATGGAACGCAGCTTCTCGCCGACCTGCTCGATCGGGTGCTCGGCGTTGAGGCGACGACGCGCGGTCATCGACGGATAGTTGGTCTGGCTCTCGGCAATGAAGCTCTTGGCATAGTCGCCGTTCTGGATACGCTTGAGGGCATTGCGCATCGCTTCACGGGACTGGTCGTTGATGACTTCCTTGCCGGTGAAGTACTCGCCGAACTCTGCGTTGTTGGAGATCGAGTAGTTCATGTTGGCGATGCCGCCTTCGTACATCAGGTCGACGATCAACTTGAGCTCGTGCAGGCACTCGAAGTAGGCCATTTCCGGGGCATAGCCTGCCTCGGTCAGGGTCTCGAAGCCGGCCTTGACCAGCTCGACCGCGCCACCACAAAGGACGGCCTGCTCGCCGAACAGATCGGTTTCGGTCTCGTCACGGAAGGTGGTCTCGATGATGCCGGTACGACCGCCGCCGACGCCTGCCGCATAGGAGAGCGCCAGCGCCTTGGCGTTGCCGGTCGCGTCCTGCTGGATCGCGATCAGGTCGGGAATGCCACCACCCTTGACGAACTCGGAGCGCACGGTGTGACCCGGCGCCTTGGGCGCGATCATGATCACGTCCAGATCCTTGCGCGGCTCGATCTGGTTGTAGTGGATGTTGAAGCCGTGAGCGAAGGCCAGGGTCGCGCCCTGCTTCAGGTTCGGCGCGACCTCCTGCTCGTAGATCGCCTTCTGGTTCTCGTCAGGCGCCAGCAGCATGACCACGTCGGCGGTCTGGCTCGCTTCGGCAACGGACGCCACCTTGAGGCCAGCCGCTTCGGCCTTGGCAGCGGAAGAAGACCCCTTGCGCAGCGCGACGGTGACGTCGACGCCGGATTCCTTCAGGTTGTTGGCATGGGCA
Source organism: Onishia taeanensis (assembly GCF_003268885.1). Taxonomy (GTDB): domain Bacteria; phylum Pseudomonadota; class Gammaproteobacteria; order Pseudomonadales; family Halomonadaceae; genus Onishia; species Onishia taeanensis_A. The sequence continues at coordinate 118,916 of NZ_QLSX01000012.1, read as the reverse complement.
TGGCCCTGTGAACCGTAACCCACGATGGTGACCTTCTTGCCTTGGATGAGGGAGAGGTCGCAGTCCTTGTCGTAATAAACGTGCATGGCGATATTCCTGTTAACGAGAGAGAAAGGTGTCAGCGTTGATGGCGACCCACGCCGTCTATCGCGGCGTTTGTGGTTTGTGGTGCCGATGCAAGGACGATACGACAGACATCGCGTTGCGTAAAACGCTATATTTGCAACATCACATCCCGAATAGTGCAATAACGCCCATGGACATGCGCGACCTCCGACACTTCCTGAGCCTGGCCGATACCCTGCATTTCGGCCGGGCCAGTGATGCCTGCCACGTCAGCCCCTCGACGCTATCCCGCTCGATCCGTTCTCTCGAGGAAAGCCTAGGCGCTACACTCTTCGAAAGGGACAACCGTCACGTCGCCCTAACCCACCAGGGCCTGACCTTTCAGACCTACGCCCGAGACGCTGTGGAGCAATGGGAGCTGGTGCGCCAGGCGCTAATGGAAGAAACCGCGGCACTCGCCGGCGAGCTCAGCATCTTCTGCTCGGTGACCGCCAGCTACAGTTTCCTGTATGAGCTGCTCAGCGACTTTCGCACCCGCCATCCGCGCATCGAGCTCAAGCTGCATACCGGCGACCCGGCTCATTCCATCTCAAGGGTGCTGGCCGGCGAGGAGGACATGGCGATCACCCCACGGCCGCGACGCCTTCCCGAGGCATTGGCCTTCAAGCCGATGACCACGTCGCCACTGGTTTTCATTGCCCCTCGGGACGGTGCCGACTGGATGCCCACCCACCCGGAGGTGCCCACCGCCGAGCAGTGGGCCGAGGTGCCGATGATCCTCTCCGAGTCGGGATTGTCCCGGGAATACAGCGACACCTGGTTCAAGGCGCTGGGCATCGCGCCGCGCATCTATGCCCAGGTCGCCGGCCACGAGGCCATCGTCAGTATGGTCGGGCTCGGCTTCGGTATTGGCGTGGTGCCAAAGATCGTGGTCGATAACAGTCCGCTCGCCGCCCGAGTGCAGACGCTGGCGGTCAAACCCGAGCTGCCCCACTACGATGTCGGCCTGTGCGTGGCCCAGCGCCGGCTAAAGAGTCCGTTGATCCGCGCACTCTGGGCAGAGGTCTCGGCGCGCTAACCGCCAACATATCCTTTCCCTTGGTAAGTAACTCGCTTACTTCGATAAGCGCCCGCCTCATCTCGACCAGGCACAAAAAAAGCCGCTCCGAAGAGCGGCTTTCAGAACCGGCTGTCGAACCAATACGACGTCAGAGGCTCAGCACCTTGTCGCCCCGGGCGATACCCGAGACGCCGGTACGCGCCACTTCGAGGATACCCACCGGAGCCATGGCCTGGAGGAAGGCATCCAGCTTGCCGGCATCGCCGGTGATCTGCACCGTGTAGAGGTTCGGCGTTACGTCGACCACCTGGGCACGGAAGATATCGGCGGTACGCTTGACCTCATCACGGGCCGCACCGAGCGCCTTGACCTTGACCAGCATCAGCTCACGCTCGATATGCTGCCCTTCGGTCAGGTCGACCAGCTTGACCACATCGATCAGCTTGTTGAGGTGCTTGGTAATCTGCTCGATCACCCGATCGTCACCGGTGGTGGTGACGGTCAGGCGCGACAGCGTCGGGTCTTCGGTCGGCGCGACGTTGAGCGACTCGATGTTGTAGTTGCGCTGCGAAAACAGCCCCACCACACGAGACAAGGCGCCGGGTTCGTTTTCCATCAGGATCGAGATGATATGGCGCATCAGGTCCGCTCCGTCTTCGAAAGCAGCATGTCACGCATGGAGCCCAGGGGCACCTGCATCGGATAAACGTGCTCGCGCGGGTCGACGTAAACGTCGAGGAACACCAGCTCGTTCTTGTCGGCGAAGGCCCGCTCGAGAGCGGGTTCGAGATCCTCGTGACGTTCCACCTTGATGGCGGTGAAGCCATACGACTCGATCAGCATCTGAAAGTCCGGCAGCGACTCCATGTAGGACTGGGCGTGACGGGACTTGTAGTTCAGGTCCTGCCACTGGCGCACCATGCCCAGCGAGCCGTTGTTCAGGTTGATGATCTTTACCCCCACCCCATACTGCTTACAGGTCGAGAGCTCCTGCATCATCATCTGGAAGCTGCCCTCACCGGTGATGCAGACGACATCCTCATCGGGGTAACTCTTCTTGACGCCCATGGCCGCCGGGAAACCGAAGCCCATGGTGCCAAGCCCGCCCGAGGTAATGAGGCGATTGGGCTTATCGAACTTGTAGTACTGGGCCGCAAACATCTGATGCTGGCCGACATCGGTGGTGACATAGGCCTCACCGCGAGTCACCCGGCAGACGGCTTCGATCACTTCCTGAGGCTTGAGCGGCTCGCCTTCCTGGGAAGGCTCGTACAGCTTACCGACCCGCTCTTCGCGCCAGCCATCGAGTTTCTGCCACCACTCGGCGAGCGCGTCGGGCTGACTGACCTCCTTGCCCTGCACCAGGCTGATCATCTCATTGATGACGCTGGCCGCCGGCCCGACGATCGGCACGTCGGCGCGCACGGTTTTGGATACCGAACTGGGATCGATGTCGACGTGAATGATCTTGGCCGTAGGACAGAACTTGGAGGTGTTGTTGGTCACTCGGTCATCGAAGCGCGCCCCGATGGCGATCACCAGGTCGGCATGGTGCATGGCCATGTTCGATTCATAGGAACCGTGCATGCCCAGCCAACCGAGACACTGACGATCGCTTTGCGGGTAGGCGCCGATGCCCATCAGGGTGGTGGTGATCGGGAAGCCCAGGTGCTTGACCAGATCCGTCAGCCCTTCGCTTGCGTTACCAGTCACCACCCCGCCACCGGTGTAGAACACTGGGCGCTTGGCCTTGAGCATCAGCTCCACGGCCTTCTTGATCTGGCCGGTATGACCGCGAGTGACCGGGTTGTAGGAGCGCAGCTTGACCTTCTTCGGGTAGACGTACTCGTAGCGCTCGGTGGGAGCGGTCATGTCCTTGGGAATGTCCACCACCACCGGCCCGGGGCGACCAGTTGCGGCCAGGTAATACGCCTTCTTCAGCACCTCGGGAATCTCCGACGGGTGCCTGATCGAGAAGCTGTGCTTCACCACCGGACGGGTCACACCGATGATGTCGGTTTCCTGGAAGGCATCATCACCAATCAAGTGGCTCATCACCTGCCCGCACAGCACTACTAGCGGGATCGAGTCCATATAGGCGGTGGCGATGCCGGTCACGGCGTTGGTCGCGCCGGGACCCGAGGTGACCAGCACGGTGCCTGGTTTGCCGGAAGCCCGGGCATAGCCGTCGGCGGCATGCGTCGCGGCCTGCTCGTGGCGTACCAGGATGTGTTTGACCTTGTCCTGACGGAACAGGGCGTCATAGATATGCAACGCCGCTCCGCCGGGATAGCCATAGATGTATTCGACGCCCTCGTCCTGAAGGAAGCGGGCGATCATGTCGGCGCCGGAAAGCAGTTCCACTGTATTTCTCCCCTGGAGGTCTCGAGTGCCTTGCCGTGCTCAAAGAGGCACGCAAGTCGAGTGCGGCGGTATGCCGCGGCCGGTCGATGCCGGCACCTGATGCCAAACCCTGGCTTCATTCGGCCCGGATAGGGCCTGCACTCACATCACGGCGGTTCACCGTGTCGGGGCGTTGGCCGAGCGAGGCGGGTAGCCTTGCCCGGATAATCCTTCGGCGGGTAGAGGTCTTGCGACCTACCCTTCACGCGGCGGTCGGGGATCGCCCGGATTCGTCCGCGCCCGCAATCAGGAACCGTCAAGAGTCCAATAGGCCCTCGGTAGTGTCAACCGTGAAACCGCGTTCCTGCGACGAGTAGACGAGAACATGCGACTTCAACCGGCTGGCGGGCGTCCGAAAGGCCCTATGGGTGCGGGGAATATGGTACCGGCGCTACCACTCTTGGACCAATGTCTAGCGCGTCCTGGGTGGTAGATTTGCAGGCCGCTTGCTGTAATGATCCTCGGCTGACACGATTCACCTAATCACACAACGCACCCTTACACCTTTCGCCGGGCTTTTCCTGGCCTCTTGGTCCAGCACCTTGCATCGGCCTCTTGCCTCGGGTCTCAGGTGAATCGATTCACCCGAGGCAAGCCAAGCAAAGGCTGACGAGAAGCAGCGACGAAAGGTGCCCAGCAAGGAGAAAGCGAATGTTTCGCATCATTCAGTGGTCGATCACGGTAGCCCTCGCCGGCTTCCTGTTCGGCTTTGATACCGCCGTCATCTCCGGCGCCGACAAGCCCATTCAGACCCTCTGGGGACTCAGCGACCTGCAGCATGGCCTGCTGGTCATGTCGATGGCGCTGTGGGGCACAGTGGTCGGCGCCATCGGCGGTAACTGGCCCACCGACAGGCTGGGACGCCGAGCCACGCTGGTGCTGATCGGCATCCTCTATCTGGGCTCGGCGCTCGGCTCGGCGCTGTCCACCGATCCCTACTGGTTCTCCTTCTTCCGCCTGATCGGCGGCATCGGCGTGGGGATTTCCTCGGTCGCCGCCCCCACCTACATCTCCGAGATCGCACCGGCCAAGCATCGCGGGGCACTGGTGGGCCTCTACCAGTTCAACATCGTGTTTGGCATCCTGATGGCCTTCGTCTCCAACTTCGTGCTGGGCTCGCTGCTGGGTGAGGGCGCTTGGCGCTGGATGCTGGGCATCGAGGCCGTGCCGGCACTGCTGTATACCCTGATGATCTGCCGAGTGCCGAAGAGCCCGCGCTGGCTAATCCTCAAGCGCAACGACGTTGAGGGCGCAAGCGAGGTGCTGAGAAAGATCGATGCCGACGCCGATGTGGATCGCGAAATCGCCACCATCCGCGCCGCGGAAACCAGCGAGCAGAAGGCCCACGCGCCTTTTTTCTCCGGCCGCTACCGCCTGCCGATCCTGCTGGCTTTCCTGATCGCTTTCTTCAACCAGCTCTCGGGCATCAACTTCATCATCTACTATGCCCCACGGGTGTTTGAAGCCGCCGAACTCGGCAACAGCGCCGCCCTGCTCTCCTCTGCCGGCATCGGCCTGGTCAACCTGGTCTTCACCATGGCCGGCATGGCGCTGATCGACCGCCTGGGTCGCCGTACCCTGCTGTATATCGGCTCGGTGGGCTACCTGGTCTCGCTGGTGCTGATCTCGCGGGCCTTCTTCCTCGGCAACCTCGGCGGACTCGAAGTACCTCTGCTGCTGGGGCTGTTCATCGCCGCTCACGCGATCAGCCAGGGGGCGATCATCTGGGTGTTCATCGCCGAGGTCTTCCCCAACCATGTGCGCGCCCGCGGCCAGTCCTTCGGCAGCTCCGTGCACTGGATCTGCGCGGCCCTGATCACCCTGGTGATGCCCTGGGTACTCGGCACCTTCAACGGCGGCCCGGTGTTTGCCTTCTTCGCGGTGATGATGGCACTGCAGGTGCTGTTCGTGAAATTCCTGATGCCCGAAACCAAGGGCGTCTCACTGGAAGACCTGCAGCAGCGCCTGGTCCGCGAACCGAAACCGAAGGCGCAACCCGCCAGCGCCGGCTCACGCTGATCGCGAGCCCTGACAGTCGAGCGCTGACCTAGGAGCCCTATAAAGCACAAAGGCCCGCCTCCTGAGAGGCGGGCCTTTGCGTGTGGCCGGCCGACGCGCCTGCGGTCGGCCTAGAGGTGATAAAGCCTCTTTGGTTACTCCTTGCTGAACACCAGTTTGCCGTCCTGGCTTGCGACCTTGATGGTGTCGCCCGGGGCGAACTTGCCGGCGAGCAGGTCCTGCGCCAGCGGGTTCTCGATCCGGCTCTGGATCGCCCGCTTGAGCGGCCGGGCACCAAATACCGGGTCGAAGCCCACCACCGCCAGCTGGGCCAGCGCATCGTCACTGACCTGGAGCGACAGCTCGTGCTCGGCGAGCCGCGCCCGCAGCCGGTCGAGCTGGATGCTGGCAATGGCCTGGATCTGCTCCTGACCGAGGGCGTGGAAGACCACTACCTCGTCGATGCGGTTGATCAGCTCGGGACGGAAGTGGTCGCTGACCACCGCCATCACCATGTCCTTCATGTGCTCGTAGTCCTTCTCGCTATCACCGCTGTCCTCGCCTCCCATGCGCTGGATGATGTCCGAGCCCATGTTGGAGGTCATCACGATCACGGTGTTGCGAAAGTCCACGGTGCGCCCCTGACCGTCGGTCAGGCGGCCATCCTCGAGTACCTGGAGCAGGATGTTGAAGACATCGGCGTGCGCTTTCTCGACCTCGTCGAGCAGCAGCACCGAGTAGGGCTTGCGACGCACCGCTTCGGTCAGATAGCCCCCCTCTTCATAGCCGACATAGCCCGGAGGCGCGCCGATCAGCCGGGCCACGGAGTGCTTCTCCATGAACTCGGACATGTCGATGCGCACCATGGCTTCCTCGGTATCGAAGAGGAAGTTGGCCAACGACTTGCACAGCTCGGTCTTGCCCACCCCGGTCGGCCCGAGAAACAGGAAGGAGCCGTTGGGACGGTTCGGGTCGGCGAGCCCGGCCCGGGAACGGCGCACCGCATTGGCCACCGCCGTGACCGCCTCGTCCTGACCGATCACCCGCTCGTGCAACGCCTCTTCCATGCGCAGCAGCTTGTCGCGCTCGCCCTCGAGCATCTTGGACACCGGAATACCGGTCCAGCGCGACACCACCTCGGCGACTTCCTCCTCGGTGACGTTGGAGCGCAGCAGCGTGTGGGTCGAGGTATCCGCGGTTTCGCTTTCTTCGATCTCGGCGATCTTGCGCTCGAGCTCGGGGATTACCCCGTACTGCAGCTTGGACATCGTTTCATAGTCGTTCTGACGCTTGGCGGCGTCGAGTTCGATGCGCGCCTTGTCGAGCTCGGCCTTGTGCTGGGCCGCGCCCTCGATGCTGGCCTTCTCGGACTTCCAGACCTCATCGAGATCGGCGTATTCCCGGGACAGCTCGTCGATCTGTGCCTCGATACTTTCCAGGCGCTTTTGGGAGGCATCGTCGGTCTCTTTCTTGAGCTGCTCGCGCTCCATCTTGAGCTGGATCAGGCGCCGATCGAGGCGGTCCATTTCCTCGGGCTTGGAGTCGAGTTCCATGCGAATCCGCGAGGAGGCCTCGTCGATCAGGTCGATGGCCTTGTCAGGCAGCTGGCGGTCGGTGATATAGCGCGCCGACAGCTTGGCCGCGGCGATGATCGCGGAGTCGGTGATGTGGAGGCGATGATGGACTTCGTAGCGCTCCTTGAGGCCACGCAGGATGGCGATGGTGTCCTCCTCGGAGGGCTCATCGACCAGCACTTTCTGGAAGCGCCGCTCCAGGGCTGCATCCTTCTCAATGTACTTGCGGTACTCATCCAGGGTAGTGGCCCCCACGCAGTGCAGCTCGCCGCGGGCCAGCGCCGGCTTCAACATGTTGCCGGCGTCCATGGCGCCCTCGGCCTTGCCGGCGCCAACCATGGTGTGCAGCTCATCGATGAACAGGATGACCCGGCCCTCTTCCTGGGCCAGTTCGTTGAGCACCGCCTTGAGCCGCTCCTCGAACTCGCCACGGAACTTGGCCCCGGCCAGCAGCGAGCCCATGTCCAGCGAAAGCACGCGCTTGTCCTTGAGCCCTTCCGGCACCTCGCCGTCAATGATGCGGTTGGCCAGGCCTTCGACGATGGCGGTCTTGCCGACGCCGGGCTCGCCGATCAGCACCGGGTTGTTCTTGGTGCGACGCTGCAGCACCTGGATGGTGCGACGAATCTCGTCGTCGCGGCCGATCACCGGGTCGAGCTTGCCTTCGGCGGCCCGAGCGGTCAGGTCCAGGGTGTACTTGGCCAGCGCCTCGCGGCTTTCCTCGGCGTTGGGGTCATCGACCTTCTGGCCGCCGCGCAGACTGTCGATGGCCGCGGCCACTGCCTTCTGAGTGAGGCCGGTCTGGGTCAGAACCTTGGTGACCGCATTATTCATGGCAAGCGCCGCCACTAGCACCAGCTCGCTTGCGATGAACTGATCGCCGCGCTTCTGGGCTTCCCGATCGGCGAGGTTCATCAGCCGTACGAAGTCCCTGGACGGCTGCACCTCGCCGTCGAACTGGCCGACCTCGGGAAGCCCATCCAGATAATTGGCAAGCGCACTGCGCAACGCCGAGGCATCGCCGCCGGCCTTGCCAACCAGCCCCTTGAGGCCGCCGTCGCGATCTTCGAGCAGCGCCATCAGCAGATGGCCGGGGTCGAGCTGATTGTGACCACGCCCCACCGCCAGGGATTGGGCATCGGCCACCGCGGTCTGCAATTTGCCGGTAAATTTATCGAATCGCATCGCATGTCCTCCATGAAAGCAGCGGCGCGATCGGACGCACCGCCTGCCTGTGTCGTGTCTTGACAGTATCAATGGAGGTATGGTGGCCCGCTTTCAAGGCGCCAGCCTCAGGAAAGGCGCCCGGCTTGATGCAGATCATGATTGGCAGGACGCCCCCGGGACATGAAGCGCGAAGACGCGGTGAATCCCTCCCTGGACGCTCGGCTTTTTCATCTGACCGCCATGGATGGCGGAAATGCCGGAATCGCATGGATGCATTTTCCGGCCCTGAAAAAGACGCTTCGCTTTTCCATGCCCGGGGCCGCGAGAGACACTTAGCGCAGCCAGATCGCGCTGGCCATGCGGCCGGTGACGCCGTCGTCACGGCGATGGGAGTAGAAGCGCGGTTCGCAGGCGGTACAGAAGTGGCCGCCGCTGATGTGGGCGACGCCGAGCCGTTCGAGGCGCAGCCGCGCCAGCCGGTAGATGTCGGCCATGTAGTGGCCGAGACGATAGGGGCTCGGCTCGAAGGCGCTCTTGGCCTCGGGCTGCACCGCCACGAAGGCATCGTGCACTTCGGGGCCCACCTCGAACTGCGCGTTGGAAATCGCCGGGCCAAGCCAGGCCATCAGCTCGCCGGGCTCGGTCCCAAGCGCTGCCACCGTGGCCTCGAGCACGCCCCCGGCAAGGCCGCGCCAGCCGGCATGGGCAATGCCCACTCGGGTACCGCGCTGGTCGCAGAAGAACACCGGCAGGCAGTCCGCGGTCTGCACCACGCAGGCATGGCTAGCATCGAAGGCCACCGCGGCATCGGCTTGGGGCGCCCCCGCAGCATAGACCTGCTGCACGTTGGCGCCATGTACCTGATCGAGCCACAGCAGTGGACGGTCGCTGCCGATCTCGGCCTGCAGCAGCTCGCGACAGCGCGCCACCATCGCCGGGTCGTCACCGACATGCTCGGCGGTATTGAAGGCCGCGAACGGCCCGCCGCTGGGGCCGCTCTCACGGGTGGTGACCAGGGCCCGCACCGTGCTCGGAGCCGGCCAGTCGGGTAGCACCAGAGTGGGGTGCGGGTGCAGCGTCGCAGCGGGGTCCGTCATCACCGGATTCCTCAGCAAAGCAATGGCCTCATCGCATGGTTTCGTGATCGTCGCGCAGGTAGTCGAGCAGCATCAGCATATCGTCGGGCAGCGCGACGCGAAACTCGAGGCGCTGACCGCTTTCCGGGTGCACGAATGCCAACTTACGGGCATGCAGGGCCTGACGCGGGAAGCCGCGCAGCAGATCCTTGAGATCATCGTCGGCCCCCGGCGGCAGCTTGAGACGCCCGCCATAGAGGCTATCGCCAATCAGCGGAAAGCGCTGGTGGGCCATGTGTACACGAATCTGATGGGTCCGGCCGGTCTCGAGCTTGCAGCGCACATGGGTGTGGTTGCGAAAACGCTCGGTGACCCGGTAATGGGTAACGGCCGGCTTGCCAGAAGCAGTGACCGCCTGACGCTTGCGGTCCTTGGGGTGGCGCCCGATCGGCGCCTCGATGCGCCCGCCGGAGGTCACGACCCCGGTGACCACGGCATCGTACTCCCGAGAGACGCTGCGCGCCTGTAGTTGCTCGACTAGATGAGTCTGGGCGGCAAGGGTCTTGGCCACCACCATCAAACCGGTGGTGTCCTTGTCGAGGCGGTGTACGATACCGGCACGAGGCACGCTAGCAAGCGCCGGGCAATGATGCAGCACGGCGTTGAGCAGGGTACCGTCGGGGTTACCGGCGGCCGGATGCACCACCAGGCCGGCGGGCTTGTTGATCACCAGCACGGCGTCGTCTTCATGGACGATGTCCAGGTCGATGGCCTGGGGCTCGAAGCGCAGTTCGTCCTCGACCACGGCGGTCAGCACGAGCTGCTCTCCGCCGTAGATCTTGTCCTTGGGCTTGGCACGGGCGCCGTCGAGGGTCAGGTCGCCGGATTTTATCCAGGCCTTGAGGCGTTCTCGAGAGAAGTCGGCGAAGATCTCGGCCGCCACCTGATCGAAGCGCTGACCGGCCATGGCCTCGGGAATGCGGGCGTCGCGATGTACGGTTTCTGACATGGGGGCTGTGTGCCTTTGAGGTGGCACTGACGAGGCACCAAGGCTCGGCGCTTTGCGGCCTGCCCTGAGTGGTTTATCGTGAGTGCTTTATGATGAGCCGCTGAGTAATTCTACCACGGCCATTCGGGTTGTTTGAGACGAGGACCATGATGCGCGTTTTCCCCCGTGGCACACGGCTGGGCGCCTATGCCCTGACAGCCGCCCTGCTCGCCGGCTGCGCCGGCAACGACACCGTTCCCGATGAGCTCGCGGAAGCCGAGCTCTACCAGCAGGCGATGACGGCGCTGGAGGCGCAGAACTATACCAACGCCGTGAGCCGGCTCGAAGCCCTCGACGCCCGCTATCCCTTCGGCGACCACGCCGATCAGGCGCAGCTGGAGCTGATCTACGCCTACTACCAGACCGACAACTGGGAATCGGCGCGGGCGGCTGCCAGCCGTTTCATCCGCCTGCAGCCGGACCATCCCCAAGTCGACTACGCCTACTACATGCGCGGTCTGGCCGCCTATCAGGCGGGCCGCTTCAGCCTCGAAGGGCTCAAGCTGATCGACATCTCCAAGCGCGACCTAGGCGCGACCCGCGAGTCCTACAACGACTTTCGCGAGCTCATCGAGCGCTTCCCGGACAGCGAGTACGCCCCGGACGCCCAGCAGCGCCTGGTCTATCTGCGCAATGTGCTGGCCCGCCATGAGCTGCAGGTGGCCGACTTCTATCTGCGCAAGGGCGCCTATCTGGCAGCGGTCAAGCGTGGGCGCTGGGTGATCTCCCACTACCCGGAGGCGCCGGCCAATCACGACGCTCTTGCGGTCATGGTCGAAGGCTACCTGGGCCTTGGCATGACCGATCGTGCCCGCGAAGTGCTCGCGACGCTGATCGAGAATGCCCCGGATCACGAGCGCCTCGACGGCCGCACCTTCGACGCCAAATACGTCGACGCGACCCTGCGCCTGGACGGCTGATCTCGCCTCGCCAGAGAGCGCACGAGAACGACACGAAAACGCCCCGCCGGCCAAGCCGACGGGGCGTTGTTCTTTGTGTTTCATCAGCGCAGCGTCAGGTGAGACCCGCTGCGCTATTCAACGACTGACTCGCTGCCTCATTCAGTGGAGGCCACCCCTGACCCGGACGACGCTCTATTCGCCGGGCTGCCAGCCGTTGACGATCGGGTAGCGACGGTCACGACCGAAGCCCCTTGGTGTGACGCGCACGCCTACCGGCGCCTGACGGCGCTTGTACTCACAGCGATCGACCAGCTTGACCACCTGATAGACATCCTCGCGAGCGAAGCCGGCTTCGATGATCGCCTCGGCGCTCATGTCACCCTCGATGTAGCGAACCAGGATGGCATCCAACGTATCGTAGCCAGGCAGTGAATCGCTGTCCTGCTGATCCGGCGCCAGCTCTGCCGACGGCGGACGCTCGATGACCCGTTCGGGAATCGCCGGCTCCTGGTCGTTGCGCCAGCGCGCCAGACGGTAGACCCAGGTCTTGTAGACATCCTTCAGGGCGTTGTAGCCGCCGACCATGTCACCGTAGAGCGTGGCGTAACCCACCGCCATCTCGCTCTTGTTACCGGTGGTCAACACCATCAGGCCTTTCTTGTTGGAGATCGCCATCAGCAACACGCCACGACAGCGTGATTGCAGGTTCTCCTCGGTGGTGTCGCGCTCGGTGCCGGCGAAGCTCTCGGCCAGGGTGTCCATGAAGCTCTCAACCATTGGCGCGATGGGCATCACCTCATAGCCGACGCCCAGCAGCTTGGCCTGTTCTGCCGCATCCGCTCTGGAGATATCCGCGGTGTAGTGATACGGCATCATCACCGCATGCACCCGTTCAGGCCCCAGCGCATCCACCGCAATGGCAAGCGTCAGCGCCGAGTCGATACCCCCTGACAGACCAATCACCACCCCCTTGAAGCCGCTCTTGTTGACGTAATCACGCACCCCGGTGACCAGCGCGCAATAGAGGCTTTCCTCGGGCTCGGGCAGCGGCTCGCACTCGCCGGCCTGAGGCACCCAAGCTTTTTGCTCGCGCAGGAACTGCACCGGCATCAGCCCCACCTGCCAGTGGGGCGCCTGCACCTGCAGCTGGCCATTGGCATCGACACAGGCCGAGCCGCCGTCAAACACCAGCTCGTCCTGGCCCCCCACCTGGTTCACATACACCAGCGGGCGTTGGGCCTCGGCGGCGCGTTCGCGCAGGAGCTCGAGACGCTCGGCGGGCTTATCCTGATGGTAGGGAGACGAATTAAGCGTAATCAGAATCTCCGCGCCCGCCTCGCAGGCCAGACGAACCGGTTCGGTCTTCCAGACATCCTCGCAGATCAGGATGCCGAGCCTGGCGCCCTTGTGCTCGATCACCAGCGGCTCGGTGCCAGCGCTGAAATAGCGCTGTTCGTCGAACACCTGATAGTTGGGCAGCGCCTGCTTGGCGTACTCGTCGAGCCACTCGCCGTTATACAAAAGGCCCGCCAGGTTGTAGGTGTGCCCTTCACGGCGACCGGGGTAACCGATAATCACCAGCACATCTCGGGCGACCTTGGCCGCCATGCGCGCGCGGGCCTCGCGCAGGCGCGTCTCCATGGAAGGGCGTAGCAGCAGATCCTCCGGCGGGTAGCCAGTCAGGAACAGTTCGGGGAATACCACGATATCCGCGCCGTGCTCGATGCGTGCCTCGCGCACCGCTTCGATGGCACGCTCGGCGTTGCCGGGAATATCGCCGACCAGGGGGTCGAATTGGGCCATCACCAGCGTCAGGTCTTGCATGGTCGGGGAAATCTCTCGAAACTCTCGGATAACCGTATTGTCCCGCATGGCCGCCCGAGTAGCAAAACACAAGACCTTCTCACGCGGCCCGACCAGGGAGTCACAAAAGGATGAACCTGTTGATCATTCGCCTGATCATTTTCGCTGTGGTGTTCTGGGCCGGCCTCAAGCTCTACCGCATGTACCGCGACTGGAAGCTGGAACGCGACGAATGGGAGCGCAATGAGGCTCGCCAGGAGGGCGGCCATATGGTGCGCTGCGTCTATTGCCAGGTGCATCTACCCGAGGATGAAGCCCTGCGCGAGCAAGGCGAATGGTTCTGCGGCACGCCCCATCGCGACAAGTATCTTGCCGAACAGCGCCCTTCCGACTGAAGGGGGCTTGCCCCGGCGCCAGGCCGTGTGGAGCGTAGCTGCCGCCCGTAACTGACGCCGGCGCCGCTAGCTATTTTTGCCGCCAAGGCGGCCTTCCAATCGATAGGGGCCCGGATCGATGATTGGTTCGCGGCCCAGCAACTCATCGACCAGCAGGCGCGTCGAGGCGGGTGCCAGCACCAGGCCGTTGCGGTAGTGACCGGCATTGACCCAGAGGTTCTTCACGCCAGGCACCGCACCGATGAATGGAATGCCCTCTGGCGAGCCGGGGCGCAGCCCGGCCCAGTGATGCTCCACCTCGCAGTCAGCAAGCGCCGGCACGATTTGAGTGGCACTCTGCCAAAGCGACTCTCGTGCCTCGCCACTGAGCGCCTTGTTGAAGCCCGCTTCTTCGAGCGTCGAGCCCGCCAGCACGCGACCATCGCCACGGGGAATCACATAGCGCCCGTCCATCAGCACCACCCGCTGCACGAGCCCTGGCGGCGCCTTGAAGAGGATCATCTGCCCCTTCACCGGGTGCACCGGCAGCAAGACCTCGACGCTCTCCAACAGCTGCGCCGCCCAGGCCCCGCCGCAGACGATCACACGATCCGCAGTGACCCTGCCCGCTCGCGTCTGGGCACCGATCACCGCACCACCTGCATCACGTTCAAGACCGACCACCGCTTCGTGCTCACGCAGCGTCACCGCAGACATTGCCGCCAGTCGCGCGCGCAGCGCCTGACCCAGGCGCGGGTTACGAATGCTGCCAAGCGTGGGCATCCATAGCGCCTGCTCACAGCCGGGGGCGGCGGCAGGCTCCTTGGCATAGATCACCTCCGGCCCCACCCGCTCCAGCGGCTTGCCAACCTCACGCGCCCATTCGAGGGCACGCACCTCGTCTTCGACGCGCAGGTACAAGAGCCCCTTCTGGCGATATTCCGGGTCGATGCCGGTTTCCTCCAGGAGCCGCAGGCTGAGCTCCGGGTAGAACCCTTCGGACCAGCGCGACAGCCGCGACACCGGTGTGCCATAGCGCCACGGGTAAAGTGGCGAGACGATGCCACCGCCCGCCCAGGACGCCTCGCGCCCGCACTCGCCGCGCTCGATCAACGTCACCGACTGGCCCGCGTCGGCCAGCTGCAATGCCGTCATCATGCCGATGACGCCACCACCAATAATCAGGAAATCGCTCACAATAGAATACGCTCTGGCTTACGACAGTTTTGGCTAGAGTAATGGAATACCCGAGGGGGTAAAGGACGAACGGGGAACGAACGAAAGAGAACAGCCCGAGGACAGGATGCCCCGGCACATCGAACACTCCAGGGAAGGAGAGAAGCATGCGCACGAGAGAGGATGCTCAACGGTATCATCGCAGGGCTGGCTTCACTCTGATCGAACTGCTGGTGACGCTTACAGTAGTAGTGATCATGGCCACCGTCGCTGTGCCGAGCTATCAGGCTTTCAGCGCGCGGAATGAAGTGGCCGCCGAGGTGATGCGAATCAAGACCACACTGGCAATCGCCCGTAATACCGCAATCACTAGGCGGACAACGATCTCCGTTTGTCCTAGCCCGGGGCCACTTTATGATACTTGTACTTTCGCTAACTGGAGCAATGATTGGGTAATCATTGAAGGCAGAGCCACTAGCGGAGACTTGAGCGGCGATACCGTACTACGAGTCATGGAATCTTCAGGCGATGTGGATGTCAGTTTCAGCCGAAGTGATCGCCCTGTGCGTTATGACTCCTTGGGAAAAGCTAGCGGGCATAACGGCACCTTCACCTTATGTGGGTGGCAAGAAAAAACCACCAGCATTATTGTTAGTAACTTTGGCAGAGTTCGCACCAACACCCAAGAAAGTCGATGCTCGAAAATAGAATAAAAGATCAAAAAAAGCTATTACTGCCAGCTATCCAGCCTTGGCGTCACTTTACCCTGCGCCACCGAGACTTCCTTAAGAGCCTCGTCAAAATGTATATCCCCCGACCCCCTCATATCGATCTGGCCTGCTCTCACAGCTCCAAATATTGAACCACTCCCAGTAACAACAACATCTGTATTCGGAGCAACAATATCCACAAAAGAACTATTGGCGCCACTAACTGTAACACCAGCACTATTAGGATTACCTCCGTACTCACCATAAGAACTATATAATGCTACAGCAGCCCGCTTCCCTTCTCCATCCACATCGCGAACAAACGCACTAGAACTTAAAAGGCTTGACCCACCTCCCAGCTTAGCCTTTCCCGTAACCAATATGGTCAGCGTCGCGCCCTCATCAACGACCAGCTGGGTATTATTACCGAGATCAAAATCTCCATCAACCACCATGGTTACATCACCTTTGACCAACAACTGGCTTAACCTTCCACCAGTGGTCACATCTTGATCAATACGGATATAAGTTTTTTCTCCCTGGGTGCCTAGCTGCGTGGTAGAAGCATCCTTATTGCCAGATCCACCAGAAAAAGAGAAACGCCCCCCTTTTGTAGAATAACAATACACACAGCCTTGTTGATCGAACCACGATGAAGTGCTCAAAATTCCGGAGCTCCCCCAAGCATCATCGAACAATTTCCCGGGTCCCCCACCTTGGCTCGTCACTCCGATAGTGTCGCAGGCGCTAGAATCATTATAAACCTTAGGAACCGAGAGACTCTGAGATTCAAGATATTGATCAGCTAGAGCCATCTTTGCATCATCCCATTTCCACCAATCAGGGTATGAGACACTTCCAGCCGCATTGATCGAAGAAGGCGGATTTCCCGTTGAACCAATTACAACATTTCCACCAGCAGTCACATCACCTTCCATCGTTGAGGCCGAACCAAATGCGATTCCACCTCCAGCGACTAAACTACCATAGATACTGCCATTCATATCTACGCTACCATCTACCACCACGCTTCCATAAACAGGGGTGCCACTGTTCAAGGAAAGGTCCCCAGGAACCTCTACCCTCCCATATATTGGAGAGTTTCCACTCAACGAAATACTAGAACCTTCTGCAATAGTCTTTACCACCGCTTCTTGTCGCTGGCTATTAACAAACGACTGACCATCAACATTAACGCTCTCCCCATAGGCACCGAAGCTAGAGTTATAACTATCAATCTGAGGCCCACCACCTAGACTTATCGCTTCACAGCCCACAACACCTTTCCCATCATCACCGCCTCCTTCATTTACGACCCTTGCAATAACTGGAGCGCTTTTAGCCATACCTCCATCTAGAACACTCCCCATAGCTACAATATATTTACCTCCTTCTTCAGCTTCAATGTACTGATAAAAGCAAGACATAGGGGCTATGCAACCACCATCACTCCCGCTATTCATAGCATCCCAGTCCATATCCTCTATGTCAGCAATAGAAAAATCAGAAACAGGCAACCATTCAGGTACTATTTCGCCATCTTTGAGTTGCTTCCAGCCTTGAGAAAGAGCCTCTTCCGCAGCCATCTGCGCCTGCGCAGCTGCCTTGTAATTTCCCGCCAGCCGCTCATCGATCATGGAAGACTGCATACTGGTCAGCCCCAGCATCAGGGAGGCCGTCAACATGGAGAGAACGACGATCAGCGCCGCGCCTTTTTGCTTTGACTTCATATCAATCGATATCCCCTTATTTGCAGCCAGCCGGTCTTTCTGACTTCTTCCCTGTGCAATCCAAGACATCTGTGCCTGTGCCTGTGCCTGTGCCTGTGCCTGTGCCTGTAGAGGCTGCACCACCAACGGCTGCCGTGCGATTCATGGCATAAAACTCGAACGCTGACGCCTCACCTTGCAGGGACAAGGTAACTCGATACAAGCCGTCAACGCTGTCCGCATTCTCTGTGACATCTAGCTTTCCACTACACCCACTCTCATCCGACAGGCCATCGACAATGGGCTGATCATCGACAGTGTCAAAAAGGGTGCAACTCTCCCCATCTTCGGCATCTTTAAGTTCGTATCTATCCATATCGAACTCGCCACGACGCATTTCGCGCACCACAACATCCGACACGAATGTCAGTGCAGCCTGCTTGTTTCCCAGCGCTTCCACCTGCCGAAAGCTCTGGAAACCGTTCAGGAACAGCTGGCCAGCACCGAGAATGATCACCAGGCCGATGACCATGGCGACCATCAGTTCGACCAAGGAGAAACCTGACTGCCTCTGACCAGAGCTACGCATAAACTTTCTTCTCAATTCAGGTTCGGTAGACGGAAACGGTATGTAAAGTTGCCATCACCTTCCGCACGGCGCTCTTCCCACTTTACAATGACTTCATATTCACAAACTTCTAGCGGACTGCCATCTTTATCTGTATCGCGCAAGAGACTACCTGCATCACGGAGGATTTTTCCCGATCCTGTAAGCCAAGTACTCATCCAAGCAGACTCTATTTTGGAAAGGGAATTAGGATCAGACGAGTCCTCACCGGGACAATAATGTTCCACACTTTCAGCCAAATATTTCCATGCTCGCTCTTGAGCATCAACCGCAGCGAGCGTAGCCACAGAGCGTTGATATCCGATATGAGCGCTCTGCTGCGCCTTGAGTTGCATTCCGGCTACGCCGAGCAGGCCGATGGATAACACCAGCAGTGCGACCAAGGCCTCGACTAAAGTAAAGCCGTTCATGTGGCGACGGCAGCCTTGAAGTTGACGAGACAATTACGTATCTCCTTCTTACTCTGGCGACGTATCAAGCCGGGCGATACGTCCATAGGTGCTGATCTCGAGACCGTAATAGCGAGGTTTTCCATCGCCTTCAAGCGCGATACGGCATGGATTCAAAGTGCAGGCGACTCTGCGCCCAAGCGAATTGAAAGTGATGGTGCTGTCATCAGCAACATTCAAATCAATCTGTCCGCTTCCGGAGGCTTGGCGGAGCAAAACAACGTCTCCATCTTCATTAACAAAAGTGACCTCCCACTGCCATCCCGTACCATCGGAGGTGTCACCCGGCTCCGTGACCACATAGCTCACATTTTCACGGCGCTTGATCGCCTCGCTTCTGGCCAGGTTCAGGCCGATCAGCACGCTGTTGAACTCGGTTGCGAAACGCTGGCGATTGATCATGTCCACGAAGTTGGGCACCGCGACGGTCGCAAAAATGATCGCCACCGCCATGGTTACCAGTAGTTCGATAAGGGTAAAGCCCTTACTTACCTTCACCAGCATTCTCCTGGATCTGGTGGGTCGACTTCATCTCCTGGGCTTGGAGCCGTACCAGAACCTCGTTGCCCTAAGCTATCTACCCAAATAGTCCCACAATCATCAGGAACCCGCCCAGAACCTGTTGCCGATATTAAGAAACCACCTCCACTGGTGGAGATGCTCGGATTACTCACCGAATATGGGTTTTTTTCCGTTAAATCAACATCAAGATCAATAACAGCATACTCATAATTAGATGTGTAATATCTTTCCATCTGGCCTGCTGCTTCCATCAAAGCAGATTTTGCTTCAGCTAAATTAGAGCGCTCTATGTAACTCGTATAGCTCGGATACGCAATGGAGGCGAGGATGGCGATCACCGCCACGGTGATCATCAGCTCGATCAGCGTAAAGCCCGACTGTGTTTTCATTTTTGCCAATCGCGTCACCCGCATACCCACCCTACCAAAACGTCATGTGCCTCATCCCAGTATGTCTCAGTATGGCCTGCCACGTCATACGTAAGCACGATACTGGGCACAAAAAACCGGGCCTGAGCCCGGTTCCTGTTGACCTCGGTCCGCCTGGCGCCCCAGGCGGTCCCGCTAACCGCTGGCGATCACCTGCTCGCGCAGCTCCTTGGGCATCGAGAAGGTGATGGTCTCCTCGCGGCCGGCGAGCTCCTGTGGAGCCTCGGCGCCCAGCGACTGAAGGCGCTCAATCACGCCATTGACCAGCACCTCGGGGGCGCTGGCACCGGCGGTGATGCCAATCTGCTCGACGCCTTCGAGCCAGCCGGCCTCGATCTGCTCGGCGTCGTCGATCAGGTAGGCAGGTGTGCCGACCCGCTCGGAGAGTTCACGCAGGCGGTTGGAGTTGGAGCTGTTGGGGCTACCTACCACCAGCACCAACTGACTGCCGGCGGCGAGTTCGCGCACGGCGTCCTGGCGATTCTGGGTGGCGTAGCAGATGTCATCCTTGCGCGGGCCCTGGATCTCGGGGAACTTGGCGCGCAGCGCATCGATCACCCGGGCGGTGTCGTCCATCGACAATGTGGTCTGGGTGACGAAGGCCAGGCGACTCGGGTCCTTGACCTCGAGTGCCGCCACATCGGCCTCGTTCTCTACCAAATAGATGGCGCCGCCATGACGGGTGTCGTAGCGGCCCATGGTGCCTTCCACCTCGGGGTGACCGTGGTGACCGATCAGGATGCACTCCTCTCCGCGACGCGCGTAGCGCAGCACTTCCATGTGCACCTTGGTGACCAGCGGACAGGTAGCGTCGAAGACCCTCAGGCCCCGGCGTTCGGCCTCTTCCTGCACCGCGCGGGAGACGCCGTGGGCAGAGAAGATCACGATCACGTCGTCGGGTACCTCGTGGAGCTCCTCAACGAAGATCGCCCCGCGTTCGCGCAGGGTGTCGACCACGAAGCGGTTGTGAACCACCTCGTGGCGCACGTAGATGGGCGCGCCGAAGACATCGAGGGCGCGATTGACGATCTCGATGGCTCGATCAACGCCGGCACAGAAACCGCGCGGGTTGGCCAACTGGATATGCATGCTTGCCTAGCCTTGATGCCCGCGGGCATCGCTTGCGGGAAGAAGCGACCCGGGCAGCGCCCGGGCGATGCGTTCAGTGAGTGGTCGCGGGGGCGACCTTGATCACTTCGACCTCGAAGGTCAGGGTACGCCCGGCCAGCGGGTGGTTGAAGTCCACCGTCACCTGCTCGCCATCGATCTCGGCGATCACGCCAGGCAGCTCACCGCCGGCGGCATCGGCGAAGGACATCACCATGCCCACCTCCGGCACTTCGCCCTCGAAGTCGTCACGCTTCATCAGCTGCAGGTTCTGCGGATTGTGCTGACCGAAAGCATGCTCCGGAGTGATCTCGTAACTGCCGGTGGCGCCATCGGTGAGGCCGGACAGCGGGGCCTCGAAGCCCGGTGGCAGGTTGCCGTCGCCGACCTGAAAGGTCGCCGGGGCCTTGTCGCGGGTGGAATCCACCACCGTGCCATCCTCGAGCTTGAGGGTGAAGTGAAGGGTCACTTCCATCCCCTCGTCGATGCGATATTCGCTCATCTAGTTGGCTCCGTCAGGAACTGGCTCGCCCGCGGCGGGCGTCGCGCAGGGATTCGATGATCAGGCCGATGGCGCCCAGGGTAATGGCGACATCGGCCAGGTTGAAGGCCGGGAAGTACGTCTGGCCCCAGTGGAACGACAGGAAGTCGACCACGTAGCCATGCACCAGCCGGTCATAGAGATTGCCCAGGGCCCCGCCGATGATCAGCGCCAGCGCCACGGCCAGCAGGGTCTCGCCGGCGCGCAGCCGACGCATCCACACGGTGAGACCGACACTGGCGCCGATGGCAATGATGGCGAACAGCCAACGCTGCCATCCGGCGTGCTCGGCAAGGAAACTGAAGGCGGCACCAGTGTTATGCAAGAGCGTCAGGTTGAAGACCGGCAGCACCTCCACCGGACTGGCGTAGGCCAACATGGCCGAGGCCAGCACCTTGCTGCCAAGGTCGGCGACGATCACGGCAAGCGACAGCCATAGCCAGCGCAGCGGCCGCGTCATCGGCGGCGCGCTGTGCTGGTCGGCCTGCGCAGCCGCTGATGGCTCTTGATCAGGCATAGTGACGTGTCTCGCCGGGTCCGTCAGGCAGGTTGGTGATGCAGCGCCCGCAAAGGTCCGGGTGCTCGGGGTGGCTACCCACGTCTTCGCGATGGTGCCAGCAGCGCTCGCACTTGGTGTTGGCGCTTTCCACGACGCTGACCTTGAGGCCCTCGAGCTCGGTGGCCTCAGCAGCGCCGCCTTCCGGCGTTTTACTCTCGGACAGGGGTACCAGGCGCACGTCGCTGGTCAGCAGCACGAAACGCAGCTCATCGCCGAGCTTGGCAAGGGTCGCCTCGAGGGCATCATCGACGTAGAGCGTCACCTCGGCGGCCAGGCCGTTCTTGATCTGCTTGGCGTTGCGGGCGTCTTCCAGGCACTTGTTGACTGCCTGCTTGACCTCGAGCACCCGGGACCAGAACTCGCGACCCAGCGGCGCGTCCGCGGCGAGCGTGGAGAGCCCCTCGAAATAGGTCTCGAGCAGCACGCTATCGGAACGCTTGCCAGGAATATTCTCGTAGATTTCCTCGGCGGTGAACGACAGGATCGGCGCGATCCAGCGCGCCAGCGCCTCGACCACCCGATAGAGAGCCGTCTGGGCACTGCGCCGGGCCAGCGAGTCGCGCTGAGTGGTGTACTGGCGATCCTTGATCACATCCAGATAGAAGCCACCGAGTTCCAGCGAGCAGAAGGAATGCACCTGCTGGTAGACCTCGAGGAAGCGATACTCTTCATAGGCGGTTTCGATACGCGCCTGAAGCTGGGCAGCCCGGTCGACCACCCACTGGTCCAGCGACAACATGTCCTCGAAGGCCACGGCGTCCCGCTCGGGCTCGAAGCCATTGAGGTTGGCGAGCAGGAAGCGCGAGGTATTGCGAATACGACGGTAGACGTCGGCGGTGCGCTTCAAGATCTCGTCGGAGACCGCCATCTCGCCGGAATAGTCGGTGGAGGCCACCCACAGGCGCAGGATGTCGGCGCCGAGCTTGTCCATGACTTCCTGGGGCGCGACGACGTTGCCCATCGACTTGGACATCTTGCGGCCTTGGGCATCAACGGTGAAGCCGTGCGTCAGCAGGCCACGATACGGCGGGTGGCCGTCGATGGCGCAGCCGGTCAGTAACGAGGAATGGAACCAGCCGCGGTGCTGATCCGAGCCCTCGAGGTACAGATCCGCCCGCGGGCCTTCGGCGTGGCCGAGCGGGTGCGAGTGGCGCAACACGTGCCAGTGGGTGGTGCCGGAATCGAACCACACGTCCAGGGTGTCGGTGACCTTCTCGTAGTCGGCCGCCTCATCGCCGAGCAACTCGGCGGGCGTCAGGCGGAACCAGGCATCGATGCCCTCGACCTCGACGCGCTTGGCGACGTCTTCCATCAGCTCGACGGTGCGCGGGTGCAGCTCGCCGGTCTGCTTGTGCAGGAAGAACGGGATCGGCACGCCCCAGTTGCGCTGGCGGGAGATGCACCAGTCCGGGCGGTTGGCGATCATCGAGTGCAGGCGAGCCTTGCCCCAGGCCGGCACGAACTGCGTCTGCTCGATGCCGTCGAGCGCCGCTTCGCGCAGGGTACGGCCGTCGCGGGCGGTGACGTCCATGCCGACGAACCACTGCGCCGTGGCGCGGTAGATGATCGGCGTCTTGTGGCGCCAGCAGTGCATGTAGCTGTGGGTGATGGTCTTGTGAGCCATCAGTGCACCGGCCTCATCCAAGGCCGCGACGATCTTCGGGTTGGCCTTCCAGATCATCATGCCGCCGAACATCGGCAGGTCATCGACGTAGACGCCATCGCCCTGCACCGGGCTGATGAAGTCATCGAATTCCAGGCCATAGGCGCGGCAGGTATTGAAGTCGTCCACGCCATGAGTCGGCGAGGAGTGCACGATGCCGGTGCTGCCCTCGTCACAGGTGACGTAGTCGGCCAGATGAACCGTCGAGGCACGGGCGTAGAGCGGGTGACGGAACTCGATCAGGTCGAGGGCCTCGCCGCGGGTAGTGGCGACGACCTCGCCTTCTAGGCCGAAGCGCGCAAGGCAGCTCTCGACCAGGTCCTCGGCCAGCAGCAGCAGGCGATCGCCCACGTCGACCAGGGCGTAGTTGAACTCCGGATGGACGTTGAGTGCCTGGTTGGCGGGGATGGTCCAGGGCGTGGTGGTCCAGATCACTACCGCGGCGGGCTTGGAAAGCTCGGCGAGGCCAAAGGCCGCGGCCAGCTTGGCGTCATCGCCGCTCGGGAAGGCCACGTCGATGGCTTCGGACTTCTTGTCGGCGTACTCCACCTCGGCTTCGGCCAGCGCCGAGCCACAGTCGAAGCACCAGTTGACCGGTTTCAGGCCCTTGAAGACATAGCCGCCCTTGACCATCTCGGCCAGCGCGCGGATCTCACCGGCCTCGTTGACGAAGTCCATGGTGCGGTAGGGGTTGTCCCAGTCGCCGATCACGCCCAAGCGCACGAAGTCCTGAAGCTGGCCCAGGATCTGCTCGCCGGCATACTCGCGGCAAAGCTCGCGGGCCCGCTGCGGCTCCAGACGCTTGCCATGAGTGGTCTCGACCTTGTGTTCGATAGGCAGGCCATGACAGTCCCAGCCGGGCACATAGGGCGCATCGTAGCCGGCAAGGCTCTTCGACTTGACGATGATGTCCTTGAGGATCTTGTTGACGGCATGGCCGATGTGAATGCTGCCATTGGCATAGGGAGGGCCATCGTGAAGCACGAAGCTCTCACGGCCCTTGCGCGCCTCGCGCAGGCGCTGGTAGAGATCCATTTCCTGCCAGCGAGCTACCCGGGCGGGCTCTCGCTTGGGCAGCATCCCGCGCATCGGGAAGTCGGTCTCGGGCAGATTCAGTGTGTGCTTGTAATCGCTCATAGCCTTGGGGTCAGCCGTCATCTTGGTCGGTAGGGGCCAGGCCCACCGAGGAGTCAGAAGTCGCGGCTTCGCGCGCCAGCGGCGCCGATGCCAGAGGAAGTCCGGTAGAACGTGCAATTGAGGAGGCAGCGGAAGGTGCCGCGTCATCAGCGGGGCCAGCAACGTCCTGTCGCGCCTCGCTTTCATGCGTTGTCGCTGCTGTCGTCGCTATCGAGCCATGGCGTGCGAAATAATGCCGCGCCTGGGCCTGATCGACGGTGATCTGCTGCTTAAGGGCCTCCAGCCCATCGAAGGTGATCTCGCCACGCAGCCGGGCGCAGGGGTAGACCCGCAGCCGCTGGCCGTAGAGATCCTCGTTCACATCGAACAGATGCACTTCAAGCACCGGTCGAGTGCTGCCCACCGTGGGCCGCCAGCCGATGTTGGCCACCCCGGGCAGGCGGCGACCATCGGTCAGTTCAGTGACCACCGCATAGACGCCGCGCAGTGCCAAGGGCTGAGGCAGCAGCGGCACGTTGGCGGTGGGCACTCCAATGGTGCGGCCAAGCTGCTGGTCGACGATCACGCGCCCGGCGAGCCGATAGGGCCGCCCCAGCATGCGCGCCGCCTGGGCGAAGTTACCGCTCGCCAGCAGGGTGCGCACCCGGGTGCTTGAAACGCGCTCGTCATCGAGCAGGAAGGTGCGCGTGTGCTCGACGCCAAAGCCGTACTCCTCGCCCACCCTGGCCAGCAGCGAGAAGTCTCCGTCCCGCTCGCGGCCGAAGCGGAAGTCATCGCCGACCACTAGATGGCGCACGCCCAGGCCCGCGACCAGAACACGTTCGATGAACTGTCGCGCGGTCAAGCTGCGCAGCGCATCATTGAACGGCAGGCACAGCACCTGATCGGCGCCGCACTCGGCAAGCAACCGGGCCTTGTCGCGCAACCGGGTAAGCCGCGGCGGTGCCTGATCGCCTGCGAAGAACTCCCGCGGCTGAGGCTCGAAGACCACCACCGTGACCGGCAGCCCCAGCTTGGCGGCGCGCTCGCGCAACTGATCGAGGATCGCCTGGTGGCCACGATGGACCCCATCGAAGTTGCCGATGGTGGCCACGCAGCCTTGCGGTGCCCTGGGCAGATTGTGTAGTCCTCGAATCACTCGCATGCGTGTCTCGCGCGCCAAGTAAAGGGATCGATTATAACGGCCCGGCCGTCCAGCGCCTATCCATGGCGGCGGGCGCCGGGTCGCTATCCGTTAAGCCGCTATCCATTTAACCGCTGGCCGTTCAGATGCCAGCCATTCAGACACTAGTCGTTCAGACGCTAGCCATTCAGACGAAAGTGCCGCAGGCGAACACCCAGTGCCGCCAGCCAGGCGAAATAGGCCAGGGCCCCGCCGGTCACCAAAGCGGCCAGAGTAGCGACGCGCGGCCAAAGCCCCCAGCCGAGCCACACCTGCCAGTTCGGCGCCAGCAGATAGAGCCCCAGCCCCATCACCACACAGCCGCCGCCCAGCTGCAGGGCGAAGCGCCCCCAGCCGGGCTGGAACACCAGCACGCCCTCGCGGCGCAGCCCGCGAGCCAGCAGGCCGGCATTGAGGAAGGCCGAGAGTGCCGTGGCCAGCGCCAGACCGGCATGTGCCAGCGGCCAGATCAGCAGCAGGTTGAAGACCATGTTGGCCACCATGGCAATGATGCCGATCTTGACCGGCGTCTTGGTATCCTGGCGGGCAAAAAAGCCCGGTGCCAATACCTTGATCAGCATGAAAGCCACCAGACCCAACGCATAGGCCCTCAGGCTCATGGCTGCCATGGCGATGTCGTGATCGGTCATGGCGCCATAGTGAAACAGGGTAATCAACAGCGGTTCGGCCAGCACGCCAAGCGCCAGTGCTGCGGGTAGGCCCAGCAGTAGCACCGCACGCAGCGCCCAGTCGAGCATCTTCGCGAAGTGCTCGTTGGACTGCTCGGCGTGGCGCTTGGAGAGTGCCGGCAGAATCACCGTACCGATGGCGATCCCGAACACGCCAAGCGGCAGCTCGACCAGGCGATCGGAATAATACAGCCAGGACACGCTGCCGGCGGCCAGCAAGGATGCCAGCACCGTGTCCAGCAGCAGATTGATCTGGGACACAGATACTCCGAACAGCGCCGGCGCCATCAAACGCAGCACACGCCGCACGCCCTCGTGGGCGAACGACGGCCAAGGCTTGGGTAAAAGCCCCAACCGTGCAAGGAACGGCGCCTGAAAGGCGAGCTGGGCGACACCGGCAATCAGCACCCCCCAGGCCAGCGCCATGGCCGGATCTTCCATCAGCGGCGTGAGCAACAGCGCCGCACCGATCAACGACAGGTTGAGCAGCACCGGCGTGAAGGCTGGCACCGCGAAGCGGTTCCAGGTATTGAGCACGCTGCCGGAAAAGGCCGTCAGCGAAATCAACAGCAGATAAGGAAAGGTCAGCCGCAGCATGTCGGCGGTCATCGCCAGCTTTTCCGGGTCGCGGCCGAAGCCTGGTGCAAACACCCACACCAGCCAGGGCGCCGCGAGCATCGCCACCGCCGTGATCAGCGCCAGCACCACGGTCAGGCTGCCGGCCACTGCATCGAGCAGCTCGCGGACCTCCTCGCGGGTACGGCGAGTCGCGTACTCGGAGAGCACCGGCACGAAGGCCTGATTGAAGGCGCCTTCAGCGAACAGTCGACGCAGGAAGTTGGGAATCTTGAAGGCCACGAAGAAGGCATCGGCACCGCTGCCAGCCCCCAGCAGGGCGGCGATAACCACATCGCGCACCAGCCCCAGCACTCGCGAAAGCATGGTCATGACGCTGACCACCAGCCCCGAGCGCAGCAGGCCGGCGCGAGCGACGGGCTGAGCCGCCGAGGATGTCGTGGGGTCTTGCTGAGCCACGCGCGATCGCCCCTTCTTTGTTCGACTAGAACCTAGGATTCAACTAAAAACCAGGATTCAACTAAAAGCGAGATGCCAGCCACAACACCATGTTCTAACGACAAAATGCTTCGGCGACAAAATGTTTCGGCCATAAAAAAACCGGCCGAAGCCGGTTTTTCCCTGAGGGCTAAGCGCTTGGCGCGCGAGGCGCGCCGGCCATGTCCCTAGGTCAGCGTCCGGCTTACGCAGCCAGCGCCTTAATTCGCTTGTTCAGGCGGCTCTTGATGCGAGCGGCCTTTTTCTTGGACAGCGCGTCCTTGTCAGCGATGCGGTCGATGACCGGCTGAGCTGTCTTGAACTCTGCCATGGCCTGGCTGTGGTCGCCGCCCTGGATCGCCTTGATGACGCGCTTGATGTAGGTACGCACCATGGAACGCTGACCGGCTTTAAGGACGCGACGAGCTTCTGACTGACGAGCGCGCTTACGAGCTTGTTTAGTGTTTGCCACCGTTATCTCCTTGGAGAATCATTACCGGTTTTGCCGGCAACGCTTTATAAATGTTTGACCTTGCTGGGAAAACCACAAGGCTCCCAACCGGTTTGGCCGTAAAAGTAAACGGGCCGTGTCTGAGAGGATGGCATAGTCTATCACGCGATCCTTGCCCTTGCTACAGCCCGCGCGGCCTCTGGGCCGAGCGCCTTATCTCACCACCCGAGATCACATCACCGCTCGTCGCCATATCGCCATCCGACCTTATATCACCACCAGGTTGTCGCGATGGATCAGCTCGGGGGCTTCCATGTAGCCGAGCAGGCTCTCGATCTGGTGGCTTGGCTTGCCAAGAATGCGCACGGCATCCTCGGCGCCATAGTTGATCAATCCCTTGGCGATGCGCTGACCCTGCTCATCGACGCACTCCACCATATCACCACGCACGAAGTCGCCGCTGAGCGCCTTGACCCCGACCGGCAGCAGGCTCGACCCCCGCTCGCGCAGCACCGTCACTGCTCCGGCATCCAGCGTCAGGCGGCCACGCACCTGCAGCTGACCGGCCAGCCAGCGCTTGCGGGCAGCAATCGGCGCCTGCTCCGGGCGCAGCAGCGTGCCCAACCGCTCGCCCTCGATCAGGCGTGTCAGCACCTCGGGCTGGCGACCGCTGGCGATGGCGGTGACCGCCCCGGAACGAGCCGCCAGGCGCGCCGCCCGCACTTTGGTTGCCATGCCGCCGCGCCCTAGCACACCGCCGCCGCCAGCCATCGCCGTCAGCCGCGCATCATCGGCGCGGGCCTCGGGGATCAGGCTCGCCTGGGGGTTATGGCGCGGATCAGCATCGAAAAGTCCTTCCTGATCGGTGAGGATGATCAGCGCATCGGCTTCGAGCAGGTTGGCGACCAGCGCCCCCAGGGTGTCGTTGTCGCCGAAGCGGATCTCATCGGTGACCACGGTGTCGTTCTCGTTGACCACCGGCACCACCCGCAGCTCCACCAGCGTCCGCAACGCCGAGCGGGCGTTCAGGTAGCGCTTGCGGTTGGAGAGATCGTCGTGGGTAAGCAGGATCTGCGCGGTCAGCACACCATGCCGGTCGAAGTGGCCTTCATAGCACTCGGTGAGCACGTTCTGCCCCACCGCGGCAGCGGCCTGCAGCGCATGCACCGCGCTGGGCCGTGCCTGCCAACCCAGGCGCACCATGCCGGCGGCCACGGCGCCGGAAGACACCAGCACCACTTCGATTCCGCGACGGTGAAGCTCGGCGATCTGATCGACCCAGCCGCCGATCGCCGCCTCGTCGAGGCCGCGGCCGTCGTTGGTCAACAGGGCGCTGCCGATCTTCACCACCACTCGCCGCGCACCGGCCAGGGCATCCCGCCCCGGCGCCTGCTCACTGCCCGTCATTCCCTGCTCTCCCAGTCCGACACGGTCCGACCCAATATTGCCCGATGCGTCAGCGGCCAACCGCCATCACACGACCTGACATCGCACAATCAGGGCGCGTACTCGACCTCGACATCGTAATCATCGTCGTCGAAATCGTCATCATCGTCGTCACCAAAGGTTTTGCGCTTGCGGCCCAGCCGCGCCTCGGTGCGCGCTACTGACTCGCGCTCCATGCGCTCACGCATCTCGCGCTCGTGCTCAGCGACAGCCTCGTCCTCATTCTCGAGACGACGCTGCTCGGTCAGCCAGCGATAAACTGACTGCACCAGCGAATCACAGCCCTCGCCGGAGATTGCCGAGATACGGAATACCGGCCCCTGCCAGCCGAGGCGTTCGACGATTTTGTCGGCCACCGCCTGCCGGTCGTCTTCGGGCAGCAGGTCGAGCTTATTGAGCACCAGCCAGCGCGGCCGCTCGGACAGCGCCTGAGAAAAGGTCTCGAGCTCGTGCACGATCGCCTCGGCGGATTCCACCGGGTCGGTCTCATCAAACGGCGCCACATCGACGACGTGCAGCAGCAGGCGGGTCCGGGTCAAGTGCTTGAGAAAGCGCAGTCCGAGGCCGGCGCCGTCGGACGCGCCTTCGATCAACCCCGGCACGTCGGCCATCACGAAGTGCTGATGCTGACCGAGCTTCACCACCCCAAGGTTCGGCACCAGGGTGGTGAACGGATAGTTGGCGACCTTGGGCTTGGCCGCCGAGACCGCACGAATCAGGGTCGACTTGCCGGCATTGGGCATGCCCAGCAGGCCGACATCCGCCATCACCTTCATCTCGAAGCGCAGGTTGCGGCGCTCGCCTTCGGTGCCCGGCGTGGTACGGCGGGGCGCACGGTTGGTCGAGGACTTGAAATGGATATTACCCAGCCCCCGGCGGCCGCCCTGGGCGACCAGCACCACCTGACCGATCTCGGTGACGTCGGCGATCACCTCGAGGGTATCCTCGTCGATCACCGTGGTCCCTACCGGCACCTTGACGTGCAGGTCCTCGCCGGCGCGGCCGCTCATCTGCCGACCCTGACCGGGCCGTCCGTTCGGAGCCTTGTAGAAGCGCTGGTACTTGAAGTCGATCAGGGTATTAAGGGCGTCGTCACCGATCAGGTAGACGCAACCGCCATGGCCGCCATCGCCACCATCCGGGCCACCCTTGGGCACGTACTTCTCGCGCCGGAAGCTCAGGCAGCCGTTGCCGCCGTTGCCGGCTTCAACGATGACAGAGGCTTCGTCGAGGAACTGCATCTCTCACTCTCCTGACGGGATATTACCGTCATGATACGAAAAGGCCCCGCCGGGGCGGGGCCTTTTTCACTGCAGGTTCGCGGCGTCTCAGGCAGAGACGACAGTCACGAACTTGCGGCTTTTCGGACCCTTGGTCTCGAACTTGATCACGCCTTCTTCCAGAGCGAAGAGGGTGTGATCCTTGCCGATGCCAACGCCGGTGCCGGCGTGGAACTTGGTGCCACGCTGACGCACGATGATGTTACCCGGTGCGACGGCCTGACCGCCGAACAGTTTCACACCAAGGCGCTTGGATTCGGAATCGCGACCGTTGCGGGTAGAGCCCGCCGCCTTCTTATGTGCCATTACGAAAACCTCCTGTAAGGGGAACCGCTGCGCTTAGGCAGAGATACCAGTGATCTTGACTTCGGTGAACCACTGACGGTGGCCCTGACGCTTCATGGAGTGCTTACGGCGACGGAACTTGATGATCGACACCTTATCGCCACGGCCATGAGAGACGACTTCTGCCGCCACTTTGGCACCTTCGACCAGCGGAGCGCCAACCTTGACGTCATCGCCATCGGCGACCATCAGCACTTCGTCAAACTGCAGGCTTTCGCCGGTGGCCACTTCCAGCTTCTCGAGCTTCAGGGTCTGGCCTTCCTGAACGCGGTACTGCTTGCCACCGCTCTTGATAACTGCGTACATAGCGTATCTCCAAACACTCATCGGGTTGAGCTCTTCATCGACCTGCGGCGAGTGGCGCCCCTTTTGGCAGCCATCTGACAGGGAGCATGATGAGTCGGGTGCGGGATTATAATCGCCTCGCACCTGTCAAGCAAGCCGGCCTCATTTCCCGGACGGCGACCAGCTTGACGCCCTACCGGGGGGCCCATAGCATAAGCGCCATCATACAGGCCCACAGTGCTCACGAAGGCCGACTCCCACCTCTATACAAGCAGCTAGCCCATGCAGCCTACAGCGTCGCCTATCCATGCGGCGGTGGCCGAGGACTTCGCCGCCGTCAACCGCACCATTCTGGCCCAGCTGGCCTCCCGGGTCCCGCTCGTCGAAACCATCGGCAACTACATCATCGAAAGCGGTGGCAAACGGCTGCGTCCGCTGCTGGTGCTGCTGGCTGCCCGTTCGCTCGACTACGACGGCAACCGCCACATCACCCTGGCGACGCTGATCGAGTTCATGCACACCTCGACGCTGCTCCACGACGACGTGGTCGACGAATCGCACATGCGCCGCGGCAAGACCACCGCCAACGATGCCTGGGGCAACGCGCCCTCGGTGCTGGTCGGCGACTTCCTCTATTCCCGCTCCTTCCAGATGATGGTCGAAGTGGGCTCGATGCGGGTCATGGAAGTGCTCTCCGGCGCGACCTGCACCATCGCCGAAGGCGAAGTGCTGCAGCTGACCAATATCGGCAATCCCGACATCGACGAAGCCGCCTACTTCGAGACCATCCAGGGCAAGACCGCCATGCTCTTCGAGGCCGCCAGCCACAGCGGCGCGATTCTCGCCGGCGCCAACGCCGAGCAGGAAGCCGCCCTGCAGCGCTTCGGCCGCTACCTGGGCCTGGCCTTCCAACTGGTCGACGATTTGCTCGACTATCAGGGCGATGCCAAGGCGATGGGCAAGAACGTCGGCGACGACCTCGCCGAAGGCAAGCCGACTCTGCCGCTGATCCAAGCCATGGCCAAGGGCACCCCCGAGCAGGCCAAGCTGATCCGACGGGCGATCCGCGAGGGCGGCCTCGACCACCTCGACGAAGTGCTCACCATCGTGCGCGAGACCGGCGCGCTGGAGTACACCCGCGAGCGAGCCGTGGCCATGGCCGACCAGGCTCTGGCCGAACTCGATGCCCTGCCGCCCAGCGTCTATCGCGACACCATGGCCGAACTGACCCATCTGGCAGTCGACCGGCAGACCTGAGCCGCGAACGGGATACGAGTGGCCGATAAAACGGAAAAAGCCAACCACCATTAGGGCTTGCATCCCACCAACGGATCCGTATAATGCGTCTCCGTTGGGCCACACGGCTCAAGCATCGGAGTATAGCTCAGCTTGGTAGAGCGCTGCCTTCGGGAGGCAGAGGTCGTAGGTTCGAATCCTGCTACTCCGACCAAAGAATTCAGTAAAAACGGCCACTTAGCTCATACGAGCGGTGGCCGTTTTTCGTTGCTGAGATTATAGATAGCAAGTGGGCCACACAGACAGATGTGGTTTGTGAAGAGGTGTGTAATACCGCTCTGCGATAGATACCGCTTTATCACCCACTTAGCATCGCTTCCCCCTCTCCCCGTTCTTCCTGTTTATACGTCAGCTTTAGCGCATATTACTGCTGGAGCTACTTGGCTTTAGCCCCGCGAAGCTGGCTATATGCAAGGCAGCGCTTGCTGTACGCAACCTATCTGAAGACCTCCTGAAGGCCATTGGTAATGCCCATATATGGAAATATGTTACTAAGCCGCGATGCAAACGGCAGCTTCGAAACGGCAAATCAGGTGCGCCTAGGATTTTCCGATGGTCGCAACGAGACCTGGCTGCGAGACCTGTTGGCCGGGCACTCTGACCTACTGCCTATCAAAGATGTCGGGCGCTAGCGCTCCCAGGCATCACTCCGGGCTGGCTGGCAGCTACGCGTCGGTGATAGAGCGAATCAGGCGGGTGCCAGGGACTTAAAGCGCGACGCCCCAGTACGCAGCGATCCCTGACAGTCTTGCTGCCATGCCACATCGCCGAATATGTGGCCGTCCACGAGCTGATCTGTCTGATGGAGCCCCACCATGCCCCCAGCCTTCTGGCGACTGCTGGATCGAGCCAAGCCTCCATGAGCATCGCAAGGCCGCGCTGGCGCGGCACGGTATTGAGGTGGTGGGGATCTCATAACGCGACAGAGGCGTTCTCAGGAGGTGCCGACAAATCGGCATTCACGACTAGAGGGATATCCTGCCACCTAAAAGACCCCACCGGCATGCCCCTCCCCATTCCGCCACCAGCACCGCATGCTTATCCAACCTGCGCCAGGTTTCACCTATCCGTTCGCACCACTCAATGACCAGCCACTCAATGACGAGGGCGACACGGAAACTTCAATGACGGCAAACAGCTATCGTAGCGAAAGTTACCCGGGCAATACCGAGTAGCTCGAGCGAATGCTGCGATGTCAGTGTCGGGCCTCCCGACTTTTGAGCCGCACACCTGAAACCAGGTCAGCGGAGGTGAGCGGCCGCTTGGCGTCGGAAACCATAGCCAATCTGCCGATATCACCGGCGCGACAGACCAAAATTGCATACAACATCTCGACCAAGGTCCAATATTTTGCGCTCAAAATGCACACTAACCTCAACATTGCATGCAATAACAGGACGCGAGATGGAAAAGGCAACCTCGACACAGACCTCAACGGGAATCCAGACGGCCACCACGAAGGTGCACGACGTCATCAAGCAGCGGATTCTCGATGGCCACTATCAGGCACATGAATACGTTCGGGAGACGAGTGTCGCGCGCGAGCTAGAGGTCAGCCGGACCCCGGTGCGTGAGGCACTGCGCGAGCTGGTTTCCGAGGGTTGGCTGGAAGCGACGCCTCATCACGGCTCTCGTGTGGTGGCCTGGACGGAAAAGGATGCCCGTGAGGTATTCGAATTGCGCCTAGTACTTGAACCCATGGCCATTCGCCTGGCCTGTGAGCATATGAACAAGCAGTGTCTCGCACGGCTCGAGGCCATGGCGAGCCGCATGGAAGACCTTACCGAACGGGTCGAGACGGACTATGACGTGCGTAATGAGATCGCCCTTCTCAATCACGACTTTCACCGCGAGCTCATTCTCGCCGGCGGCAATCAACGACTTGCCAGCTTGCTGGATAGCGTGGTGCGAACCTCAGTGATCCGGCGCAACTTCGGCAACTACAAGCTCGCTAATCTTCGCCGCAGCATGCGCCACCATCGGGAAATCCTAGACGCCATCCTGGCGGGAAGCCCGACATGGGCCGAGAACGTCATGCGCGCCCACCTGCTCGCGGCCCGTGCCCTGCACGTCCAGTTTCCTGATGCCGCCGACGCCTCGGAGGCATCGACCCGTTAACTCCTGCAGAGGGATTACAACAACAATGAGTGATCACGACACGCACGCTCCAACGCCCCTCGACAACATCAAGGTCCTCGAACTCGGCCAATTGATTGCCGGGCCCTATTGCGGCCAGGTGCTGGCCGACTTTGGGGCCCAGGTCATCAAGATCGAGCCCCCCGGCAAGGGAGATGCCATGCGCCAATGGGGCGCAGCCGACAGCGACACTGGCGAGCCTCTTTGGTGGAACGTCATTGGGCGTAACAAACAGTCTCTGACGCTGGATCTACGCCAACCTCGCGGCCAACAGCTATTACGCGAATTGGCCAGCGACGCCGATGTGATCATAGAGAATTTCCGACCCGGCACTATGGAGCGCTGGGGGCTAAGTTACGACGTCCTCTCCCGCGACAACCCTGGCCTGGTGATGGTGCGTGTCACGGGCTTCGGTCAGGACGGCCCCTACGCCTCGCGTGCCGGTTTCGCCTCGGTGTGCGAGGCCATGGGCGGGCTACGTTACTTGAGCGGCCACCCGGATCGACCGCCGGTGCGAGTAGGTATCTCAATCGGAGACACCCTGGCTGGCTTGCACGCTGCGCTCGGCACGATGATGGCACTACATCAGCGTGAGCGAACCGGTCATGGCCAGGTGGTCGACAGCAGCATCTTCGAGTCAGTGCTGGCAATGATGGAGAGCCTAGTCCCCGAGTATGCCCGCGCCGGAAAGATCCGCGAGCGTAGTGGTAGCGTGCTAAAAGGTATCGCGCCTTCCAACGCCTATCCGGCCCGCGATGGCCGAAACGTGATCATCGGTGCCAACCAGGACACAGTCTTTCGCCGACTTTGTGAGGCGATGGGCCAACCGACACTGGCCGACCACCCGGACTACGCCACCCACCGGGCGCGCGGCGAACACCAACAGGCGATTGATGATGTCATTGCGGGTTGGACACAACAACACGACGCCCAGCAGATCGTCGACCATCTAGCCGATGCTGGTGTCCCGGCAGGGCTGGTCTTTCGTGCGCCAGACATGCTTGAGGACCCGCACTTCCAGGCCAGAAAGGCCATCGTCGAAGTGCCCGACCACCACGGTAAGCCCCTGCCGATGCAAAGTGTCTTCCCTCGGCTCTCCAGCACCCCCGGAAGCGTGCGGCATGTAGGCCCCATCCTCGGCGAGCATACCGAGTCCATCCTCTCTGACTGGCTCGGTCTGAACGCCGAGGCTCTCGCCGCCCTGCGCGACGACCAGGTGATCTGACGGAGGCCTCCCATGGATCCCGTTCTTGTGCTTCTCGTACTGATAGGGCTAATCATTTTCGGTGCCCCTATCTTCCTGGCCCTCGGCCTCTCTGGCTTGCTGGGGCTCTACATGGCCCGCGGCTCGATGGCTTTCTTCTTTGCGCCCTCATCGCTGTTCGGCCAGTTGAACGCGTTCGAACTGATTGCCCTGCCTTTGTTCATCCTGATGGGCAACTTCCTGGGAGCGACCCCGGTAGGCTCAAGCCTTTTCACCGCCGCCGTGCGCTGGCTGAACTGGCTGCGAGGCAGCCTTGCAATCTCATCGGTGGGTGCCTCGGCAATGTTCGGCGCGGTGTCCGGGGTCAGCCTGGCCGGCGTCGCAGCCGTCGGCTCCATTGCCGTCCCGCAAATGCTTGACCGCGGCTACAGCCGTTCTCTCGCCGCAGGCTCGGTGGTGAGTGCCGGAGCCTTGGCGATGCTGATACCACCCAGCGTGCCCTTCATCATCTATGGGGCCGTGGCCAGCGTCTCGGTCGCTGACCTGTTCATCGGCGGTATCGTGCCCGGCATCCTGCTGGCACTCGCCCTTTGCGTCTTCATCTATATACGCGTTCGCCTGAACCCCGACGAAGCACCGGTCAGCCAGGAACAATTTACCTGGAAGCAGCGCTGGAGCAGCCTCGCCAATATCTGGCATGCCGGGCTATTGGTGCTGGCGGTGCTCGGCTCGATCTATTCGGGACTGGCGACACCCAGTGAGGCCGCCGGCATTGGAGCGCTGGGTGCCTTCCTGATTGCCACTGTGGTGTTTCGCAGTCTTAGTTGGGCGAAGTTCATGGCGATCATGGGCAACACGGCGAGAATCAGCGGCACCATCCTGCTGATCATTGGCTGCGCCAAGATCTTTGGCGACTATCTCAACATGGTCCGCGTGCCGCAGCTGCTTACCGAAGCGCTCACCTCCTCCGGCTTGCCTACCTGGGCCATTCTGATCGCCATCATGCTGCTGCTGATTTTACTGGGAATGATCGTCGATGCCGTCTCGCTGATCGTCGTCACAACACCGGTGCTACTACCGCTGATCACCGCTCTGGGCTACGACCCTCTGTGGTTCGGCATCATCATGGTGCTCAATCTTGAGATTGCCGTGGTCACACCACCGGTTGGCCTTAACCTTTATGCCCTGAGGGGTGTCTGTCCGGAGCTCAGGATCGAGGAGATCATCCGCAGTGCTCTTCCCTTCGTCATCGTGCAGTTCCTCGTGCTGATGCTGTTCGTGCTCGTGCCCAGTCTCAGCCTGTGGTTGCCGGGGCTCATGTAACCCCGGTCTAGCAACGCCAACGCTACGCTGTTTTACAACAACAAATGGAGATTCAGCATGCACCTCACTCGTCGACAAGTCCTCAAGTACGGCACCTTTGCCACTGCAGGCGCGTCACTGTTCGGTACCAAAGGCCTGTTCGTACCCCAGGCCCAAGCGGCAACGAACATGACTGGCGTCACCTATCTCCCGCCCTCATACAAGGCACTGACCTACGGATCAAGCCGCTTCGTGGAGCTGCTCAAGGAAAACGGCGGCGATGCCCTGTCCGTGGATTTCTACGATTCTGGCCAGTTACTCAAGGCCGATGAGCAGTTGCCCGCCCTGCGCTCGCGCAGCATCGACTTCATGTTCCACACCTTTTCCTACATTACTCGTTCGGTACCTATTCTGGGCGTCACCGGCCTACCTGGGGTGGTAGGTGAGCTGTATCGACATCCCGAGCGCCTCAAGTTAGGCAGCCCCTTGATGAACCTGATCAATGAGGAGCTGGCTAAGGAGAACCTATACCTGCTCACCTCGGGTGGCGGCATCCTCGAGCCGGAGTATATCTGGAGCACGGCAGCCAGCCCGATCCGTCGCCTTGAGGAAGTGCGTGGCAAGAAAATCCGCATCGTAAGCTTCGAGGCCACCAAGGCTCTGGAGCCCTACGACATCGGCGCCACTCGCATCCCCTCCTCGGAAACCTATATGGCGCTGCAACGTGGCACCGTCGACGCAGGGGTATTCAACATCTCGACGATTATCGGCCGCAGCCTCCAAGAACAGCTGAAGTACTGCTACAAGCTGCCGATGACCGGCTTCTCTGTCGCTCCCTTCATGCTTCGTGATACCTGGGACAACCTGGATGACGATGCCCGGGCCGTGCTTGATAAGGCCGTCAGCTGGTACGACGAGCACTTCATCACACACTGCAACGACGACATCTACGCCAACGAATACTGGCCTCAAGTTCAGGAGGCCGGCGTCGAAGTCATTATCCCAAGCGACGAGGAGATCGAGACATTCAATGCCAGCGTCCAAGGCGTCTGGGATCACTGGAAGGCCGAAGTCGGCGAAGAGGTTGGCGAGCGAGCCATTGCCCTGGCACTTGGCAAGGCCTGAGGAGGTTCGCATGA
The DNA here is from genome assembly GCF_003268885.1 of Onishia taeanensis. Lineage (GTDB taxonomy): Bacteria > Pseudomonadota > Gammaproteobacteria > Pseudomonadales > Halomonadaceae > Onishia > Onishia taeanensis_A. Next base: position 81,028 of record NZ_QLSX01000012.1, on the reverse strand, counting down.
CCAAGACGGCCATGAGTGGCTGGGACGGCCTGCTGGCCGTCCTCCACTGGACCACAAAGGCGGTATTGGTATTCATGATGGTATCGATCTGCTACGACGCCATCATGCGCTATGCCTTTGCCGCCCCAACCAGTTGGAGCCTGGAGATCAACTCCTTCCTGCTGGTTTACCTGGCGGTGATCAGTGCCGCCGAGGCCCAGCGCCACGACGCTCACATCCGCATCACCTATTTCAAAGACAAGCTGCCACCGCGCCTGCGCACCAGCATCGACCTGCTCACCGGACTGCTGGGCGCCGCATTCTGCGCCATCCTGGTGTGGCGTGGTGGCATCATGACGCTGCAAGCCCTGGAATATGGGGAGCGCGTTTCAAGCTCGCTGGGAACGCCCATGGTCTACCCCTACGCGCTGCTGCCGATTGGCTTCGCCGCACTGGGGCTGCAATTCCTGATCGACGCGCTCACCGCCATTCCACGCCTGAGCGAGACCACCGATGAGGAGGCGCCCTACCATGGCTAGTACCCTGAGTCACAAGCTGATCGCCGATCACCTGGTCGGCGGCGACATGACGCCCGGCCAAGAAATCGCCCTGCGCATGGACCAAGCCTTGCTGCAGGACGTACTGGGTACTCTGGTAATGCTCGAGCTGGATGCCATGGGCCTGGAGCGCGTACATACCAGCCCCAGCGTGCAGTACATCGACCACACCCTTGTCCAGCAGGATAATATCAACGCCGATGCCCATCTTTTCCTGAAGAGCGCCTGCGAACGGCTAGGGGTCTGGTATAGCGGCCCCGGCAACGGTATCAGCCACCCCGTCCACATGGAGCGTTTCGGCGTGCCGGGCCAAAGCCTGGTGGGCTGCGATAGCCACACTACCGCGGCCGGCGCCTTGGGAATGCTGGCCATTGGTGCTGGCGGCATCGAGGTCGCCATGGCGATGGCCGGCGAACCCCTCTATTTACCGATGCCCGAGATCATCGGAGTATATTTGGAAGGCGAGCTGCCAGACTGGGTCAGTGCCAAGGACATCATCCTTGAGCTGTTTCGTCGCCATGGCGTTGCCGGGGCAAAAAACTGCATTCTCGAGTACCACGGCCCCGGGCTCGCCAACCTGAATGCCATGGACCGCCATGTGCTGGCCAACATGGGCACCGAAATGGGCGCCACCGCCAGCGTCTTCCCCAGCGATGAGGTCATTCGCAACTTCCTTATCGCCCGAGACCGTGAGAGCGAATGGCAGCCGCTTCACGCAGACCCAGGCTGCCACTACGATCGCAGCGAGCGTCTAGACCTCTCCACGCTGGTGCCATTGATCGCGCTACCCTCAAGCCCCGACAACGTCGTCCCGGTCGCAGAGGCCGCAGGCGAGCCGATGTATCAGGCTTACATCGGCTCCTCGGGCAACCCTGGCTTTTGTGACTTTGCGGTGGTCGCCGAGATCGTGAAGGGCCACAGCGTCGCCGATGCGGTGTCCCTGGATATAAACCCCTCGACGCGCCAAGTGCTCGCCGCCCTCATCGCCGAGGGCCACCTCGGTCACTTGGTGTCAGCTGGCGCGCGACTTCACCAGCCCGGCTGCAACGGCTGCATCGGCATGGGACAAGCACCAGCAGCCGGGCGTAACAGCCTGCGCACCGTGCCACGCAACTTCCCCGGCCGTTCCGGAACCCGCGAGGACAGTGTCTTCCTGTGCAGCCCCGAAACCGCCGCCGCCTCAGCGCTCAAAGGAGTGATTACCGACCCAAGAACCCTGGACATGCCATATATCCGGCCCCGGGAACCTGCTCGTATGGCCGTCAACGACCTATGGTTCGTGCCCCCGATGCCGCCAGAGCGTGCCAGGCAGACCAAGCTGCTGGCGACCGATAACACCCCACCGCTGCCACCGCTGGACCCGCTGCCGACTCGCATTGAGGCCCCTATTCTGCTCAAAACAGGCGACAACGTTTCCACCGACGACATCATGCCTGCCGGAGCCCAGGTGCTGCCGCTCTGGAGCAATGTCTTCGCCTCAGCGGACTATGCCTTCGCGGCCCTTGACCCTGACTACGTGAGGCGAGCCCGGGAACACGGCGAGACAGGCCACGTCATCGTGGGTGGTAACAACTATGGCCAAGGCTCGAGTCGCGAAAACGCCGCACTCGTGCCGAGGCTGCTTGGCCTGCAGGTAGTCATCGCCAAGAGCTTCGCGCGAATCCACTGGCAGAATCTTCCAAGCTTCGGCGTGCTGCCGCTGACTTTTGCCGATCCCGGGGATCATGATCGAGTTCTCAAGGCCCAGACGATAACGATCGACGACCTGCCTAATCAACTCAGCGGCGATGGAAAGATCATGGCTCATCTCGATGGCGAGCCATTGCCCCTGTACCACGAACTAAGCCCACGCCAGATCGACATCCTATCCGCAGGCGGAGTAATCAACTGGCTCCGACATCGCCCCGCCAAGACGAAACAGGAGGCCTTTTAATGCATTCCTTCTCACCGCCACCCCGGGTGGAAATTGTTGAAGTCGCACCGCGCGATGGCTTTCAGTCAATCCACGACCCATTGCCCACTGCTGACAAGCAGCGCTGCATCGCGGCGCTGCTGGATGCCGGCATTACCCGTCTCGAGATCGGTTCCTTTGTAAGCCCCAAGGCCATTCCCCAGATGGCCGATACCGGCGAGCTGTTCGCGGACTTCGCCAATCGTCCGGGGTTGCGGCTCTCGGCCCTAGTTCCCAATCTCAAGGGCGTCGAACTTGCGCTGGATCACGGCATCCGAGAGCTGGTCTATGTGGTCTCGGTGTCCGAATCGCACAACCAGGGGAACGTGCGCCGCAGCGTCGACGAATCCCTAGAAGACTTGGGACGCGTGATCGCACGCCTGCGCCAAACCCAGGGCACTCGGCTGCGCCTTGACCTCGGCACCAGCTTCGACTGCCCCTTCGAAGGCACCATCGACTGGCGACAAGTCGATGCCGTGCTTGCCAAGGCATGTCGGCTCGCCGACGACCTCCCCTTGGAAGTGGCGCTCTGCGATACCACCGGCCGCGCTACTCCCTACCAGGTAGCCAATCATTTCAGCCGACTACGCGAGCGACACGATACCGAAGGGCTGGACTGGGCGTTCCATGGCCATGATACCTATGGCATGGGCGTCGCTAACGCCCTCTTCGCTATCCATCACGGCGCCACGGCCGTGGACAGCGCCTGTGCAGGACTCGGGGGGTGCCCCTTCGCCCCCGGAGCCACAGGCAACACCGCCACCGAGGACCTGCTCTATGCCCTGCAAGGCGGCCAGGTCGAGACGGGAATTGACCTGCCAAAGCTGCTCAACGCTGCAGACCTGATTGCTGCCCTTCCAGGCGGCCAGACCGCCAGCCACCTTCGCAAGGTGCCACGTGAGCGCGTGAGCTAGCGGATGACAGTCATCGTCCTGTTGGCCACTACCCTGGTGCTGGCCTTTTCGTCACTGGTGGCACTGTTTCCTGCTGCCATCGCACCGGCGTTAGCCACTTCACTGGGCGTATCCTCTGCGACGGTAGGCTTCCAGATCAGCCTGGTCTTCGCCGGGGCCATGCTCACCTCACTGGTGGGTGGCCCGCTGACCCGGCGTCTGGGCCCCTGTCGGACCAGCCAGCTTTCCCTGGCCCTTCTGGGCGGTGCCGCCGCCATGCTCTCGATACCCAGCTTGCCAACCTTCGCCCTGGCCTCGCTGACTGCCGGGCTCGGTTACGGCATGACAAACCCCTCCGCTTCACTGCTGCTAGTCCGCTTCACACCCGTCGAACGGCGCGGGCTGATTTTCTCATTAAAGCAGTCCGGCGTGCCCTTGGGCGGCGTTATCGCCGGCGCCAGCGCCCCCGCGTTAGCACTTTCGGTAGGCTGGCAAGCTGGCCTCTTGCTGCTGACCGCCATCGCCTTGCTCGGCATCCTCGTCTTGCAATGGCCCCGCGCGCACTGGGATAACCAACGCGATCCCAGCACGCCCTGGCTGGCTTCGCCCTTCTCGGGACTCTCGGTGGTATGGCATCAGCGCTCGCTACGCTACGTCGCCTTGCTTAGCCTCTGCTTCTCGGCAATCCAGCTATCGATCTCGGCCTTCACGGTGTCGCTGCTGGTAGAAGATCTCAGCTTTGGACTGATGGAAGCGGGATTCGTGATGTCGGGGGTACAAATCTGCGGCGTGGCGGGACGCGTAGGATGGGGGTGGATCGGCGACCGGCTAGGCGACCGGCTAACCACACTGTCCATCATTGCGATGACCACGGCGGTGGGCGCTTTACTGGTCGCGAGCCTGACACCCGCCTGGCCAAAACCAGTGGTAGCTGGACTACTATGCCTGCTGAGTCTCTCTTCGCTGGGATGGAACGGCGTCTTCATGGCCGAGATCACGCACTTGGCACCCTTGAACCGCATCGCCGACGCGGCGGGCGGCTGCCTGGTCTTTACCTATGGCGGTGTGCTATTGGGACTGCCGGTAGTCACGGCGCTGCACGGTGTCTTCGACCGCTACACCACAGTCTTCCTTATGCTTGCCGGCGTCTCCATGATCGGGCTATGGCTGATTCGACTGGCAAAACGTGCATGCCAGACATCCTCCCCGGCCGAGGTATCTACCTCCACCGCCAGCCCTGTAACCAGCGCAAGCCGAGACCATCAATAACTCGACGGTTAGATGACAGGGCCCGGGTATGTTCCTTACACAAGCCAACGTCTTGCACAGGCCAGCTCCACAAGCTGAGCGCAGGGCCAGCGCCGTAATTTGACGCCATCCTGATCGGGTAAATCAAGTAGTTACCGGCTCTAGTCACAGCCATACCACGTAAATAATTTCTCCTGCGCATGGGGTTCCTCGCGGCTACTCTTCGGGTGCATATTGTCGGCTAGATGCTCGACAACGCTAACTATCTGACGACAAGAGGAGACCCGCTGTGCCTGCCGACACACCGACCGATCAGCTACCCACCTCCATGGCCGCGATGCTTTTGACCGGCCATGGCGACATCGACAAGCTCGTCTACCACGATGACGTGGCGGTGCCCCAGCCGGGACCCGGCGAGGTGCTGGTGCGTGTCACCGCAACGGCCAAGAACAACACCGACCGCAAGGCCCGCGAGGGGCTTTACCCCACCAAGGACAAGGGCGATGTCACGTCCTTTGCCATGGGCGGCTCGCCGACGCTGACCTTCCCGCGCATCCAGGGCGCCGATGTGGTCGGCCATGTGGTCGCGGTCGGGAAAGGCGTGGCCAGCGTCCGGATCGGTGAGCGCGGCCTTCTCGACTTCAACCTCTACCCCGATGAGCGCCGCGACCTGAACCTGGTGCCGGATTACTACGGCCACGGCGCCGACGGCGGCTTCGCCGAGTACATCGCCGTGCCCTCGGATCAGTTTCATGCGGTCAGCAACCCGGGGTTACATGATGCCGAGCTTGCCGCCATGGGCATGTGCTCCTACCAGACCGCCTACCACATGATGACGTCCGCTCGGGTCTCGGCCGGCGAGCGAGTGCTGGTCACCGGCGCCAGCGGCGGCGTGGGCACGGCGCTGATTCAGCTGTGCCGCATCGTCGGTGCGATTCCCTATGCACTTAGCCAGCCGGACAAGGCCCAGGCCCTGCTCGCGCTGGGCGCTGAAGCCGTACTGGACCGCGGCGACATGACGGACTTTACCGAGCAGGTGAAGGCCGTTACCGGCGGCGCGCCCATCGATGCGGTGATGGACCTGGTCGGTGGCGAAATGACCGATCGCTTCATCGACACCATGATCTTCGACATGCGCCGTCGCAGCACCTACCCGCGCCTGTCCATTGCCGGCGCCAGCGGCGGCAACCTCAGCGAGATCATGTGGACACGCGTCTATCTTTACCAGGTGCAGATCTTCGGCGTGTCACACGGCACCCGTGCCGAAGCCGAACAGCTCGTCGAATGGATCCGCAGCGGCCAGCTCAAGCCGGTGCTGCACGCCGCCTTCAAGCTCTCCGCCCTGCACGACGCCGAGCGCTACTTCGTCAATCGCGGCAGCAACTACCTGGGCAAGATCGTGATCGTGCCCGATGCCCAGTGGGCCAAGCACGGCGCCCCCTTCGCCCTTAACGACGCCCCTCAGGAGAGCGCCCAATGAGCCAGCCGCTGAGCTTTCAACTGATCGACACCCATGCTGGCGGCGACGTCAGTCGCATCGTCATCGGCGGCATCGCGCCGTTGCCCGGCGCTAGCGTACGCGAGCAGATGCACTACCTGCGCGATGACGCCGACGGCCTGCGCCGGCTCTTGCTCGAGGAGCCCTACGGGATTCCCGAGATGTCGGTAGACCTGATCGTACCGGCCACCGATACGACCGCCGCGGCGGGCTACATCATCATGGAGGTGATGGGCTATCCCATCTATTCCGGCTCGAACACTATCTGCACCGCCACCGCGGTGCTTGAGAGCGGCATCGTGCCCAAGCAGGAGGGGCACCAGCAGTTCAAGCTGGAATCGCCGGCCGGGCTGGTGCAGATCGATGCACGGGTCGAGAACGGCGTGGTCGAGTCCATCACCTGCGAGGGCTTACCCAGCTATATCGACACCTACCAGGCCAGCATTCAGGTGCCCGGCATCGGCAAGGTCACCTATTCGATTGCCTACTCCGGCGGTTTCTATGCGCTGGTGGATGCTACCGAGCTCGGCTTCTCACTGGTGCGCGAAGAAGAGCGGGCACTGGCCGAGTGCGCCCACAAGATCGTCGAGGCCATTCAGGCCGAGCGCGGCTTCTCTCACTACAGCCTGGGCGACGTGGGCCCGCTGCCCTTCCTGCACTTCATGGGCCCGGTCGAACGGGTAGCGGACGATTTCTATCGCTCGCGATCGACCACCTACGTACACCCCGGCGTGATCTGTCGCAGCACCACCGGCACCGGCACCTCGGCACGTCTGGCACTTATGCACCACGAGGGCCGCATCAAGCCGGGCGACAGACTGGAAACCGTCTCGCTGCGCGAGACCGGCTTTATCGGCGAGTTCACCGGCACCCACTTGGAAGGCAGCCAAGCGGTGGTGGAAAACACCATCACCGGCAAGGGCTATGTGTTGGCCCGCTCGGAGATCGTCGTCAACGGCGACGACCCGATGGTGGAATGCCAAGGGCTTCGCCATATCCTGACGCAGGGCTAGCAAGCGACAGGAAGGAAAGAAGAAAGAACAGACGCTAGGCGCCCCCTATGACGCCGGATTGATGCGCAGCCCATGGCGCTGCATCTTGCGCACCACGCTTGGCTGGCTGATGCCCAGCCGTTCGGCGATGGCATAGCTGCTGCCAAGCTCACCGCATAGCGACGCCAGAATGTCGCGTTCGATGCGCGCCATGGCGTCCTTGAGACCCTCGCCCTCGGCCAGCCGACCCGCGCCCGTCCCAGCGGCGGGCGGTCTTGCCCGTGCCTGGGGCTCACTCACTGGGCACTCACTCACGTGGGGGTCGTTGACCGCGGACAGGGCATCCCCTTCGGGCGTCGCGATCACGCGCTCCGCGGCCGACAACCAGGCGCGCTCCAGCCAGTTCTCAAGCTCGCGTACGTTGCCCGGCCAGTCGCGTCCCATCAACTCCTGCCAGACGCCACTGTCGAGAATCTTGTCGCCGCCATAGCGACGGTTGAGCTGCTTGAGCTGGCGCTCGACCAGCCCGGGAATGTCCTCGCGGCGCTCCCGCAGCGGCGGCAGGGTCACGGGAATCACGTTCAGCCGGTAATACAGATCGAGCCGGAAACGGCCTTCCTCCACGGCCTCGGCCAGGTTCTGGTTGGTGGCGACCACCAGCCGGAAGTCGACCCGACGCGGCGTGGTGTCGCCCAGCCGCATCAAGCTACCGTCCTGAATGACCTTGAGCAGCTTGGTCTGCATCGCCAGCGGCAGTTCGCCGATCTCATCGAGAAACAGGGTGCCGCCGGCCGCCTGCTCCAGCAGGCCGGCCTTGCCCCTGGGATTGCTACCGCTGAACGCCCCCGGCTGATAGCCGAACATTTCCGACTCGAACAGGCTCTCGGGGATGGCGCCGCAGTTGACGTCGATGAAGGGCCCGTCGCCCCGCGCGCTCCAGCGGTGCAGCTGCCGGGCGAAAGCGGTCTTGCCCACACCGGACTCGCCCAGCATCAGTACATTGGCATCGGTCGGCGCGACGCGCTTGAGCAGCAGGGCGATCTCCTGCATCACGCTGCTGCGCACTTCCAGTACGCCAGAAAGGCCTGCCAGTGCCGGGTCCTGTTCGCCGGCCGCCGCGCCCTCTCCGACGCTGCGCTTGAGGTGGTCGCTGAAGCGCTGCTGCAGCAGGGCGTACTCCTCCTGAAGCAGCTGAAGATCGGTTAAATCCATCGAGCGGCTGACCACGCAGGCCAGCCGCCCCTCGCTGAACACCGGATGCGCCTGGGCGACCACCCGCCGACCGGTGCCAGTGTGCTGCAACAGCTGCGCCGGCTTGCCGGTGCTGAGCACCTCGAGGCTCACCGAAGGCTTGAGCACGCCCTCCTCCACCAGGGTGCGGACATTGCTGCCACGCAGCGCCTCGCAGGACATGCCATAGACAGCGGCGGCCCCGGGGCTTACGTCGCGCACCTGGCCGCCGGCATCGACCACGAAAAAGTGATCATGCGCGGTATCAATGATGGTTCTGAGAATGGCGCTGTCCAGCTCGCTCATGAGGTGTCCTCGGCCGATACACTTTTGAATCAATGATGCAAAGATGCATCATCATCGCCCACCAGGCAATGCATTACTGCATCGCCGATGACCCAACTTGTTGAAATTCAATGATGTGAAAGTTGGCACGTTTCCTGCTCTATAACCCCATATAGGGATTCCTGACCGGGACGACTGATCAGGACTCTTTGCAAGGACTCTTACAGGGGCTCCTGACAAGAGACGCCTTGAATACCGACACCAAGAACAAGGAGCAGGACGTGAGCGACTTCAACCAGCCATTAGGCGGCAATGACATGCCACGTTTCGGAGGCCCGGCCACCATGATGCGGCTGCCGACACAGGAATCCGCCGCCGGCCTCGACGCCGCCTTCATCGGCATTCCGCTGGATATCGGCACCTCGAACCGTCCCGGTGCCCGCCTGGGGCCGCGTCAGATTCGCGATGAATCCCGCATGCTGCGCCCTTACAACATGGCCACTCGCGCGGCGCCCTTCGACAGCCTGCAGGTTGCCGATATCGGCGATGTGCCGATCAACACCTTCCACCTGCCCAAGAGCATGGACATCATCAGCAACTTCTACGATGAGGTCCTCTCCCACGGCTGCGTGCCGCTTACCCTGGGCGGCGATCACACCGTGACGCTGCCGGTGCTACGCGCTATCGCCAAGAAACACGGTCCGGTGGGGCTGATCCATATCGATGCCCATGCCGACGTCAACGATCACATGTTCGGCGAGCCGATCGCCCACGGCACCCCGATCCGCCGCGCCCAGGAAGAAGGCCTGCTCGACAGCCGCCGGGTCGTCCAGATCGGCCTGCGCGGCACCGGCTATTCCGCCGACGACTTCGACTGGTGCCGCGACCAGGGCTTCCGCGTGGTCACCGCCGAGCAGTGCTGGCACAAGTCGCTCGAGCCACTGATGGCCGAGGTGCGTGAGCAGATGGGCGATGGCCCGGTGTATATCACCTTCGACATCGACGGCCTAGACCCGGCGTTCGCCCCGGGCACCGGCACCGTGGAAGCCGGCGGTCTGACTATGCCCCAGGGCATGGAGATCGTGCGCGGCGCCCGCGGCCTCAACGTGGTCGGCGGCGACCTGATGGAAGTCGCCCCGCCCTACGACACCAGCGGCAACACCGCGCTGATGGGCGCCACCCTGCTCTACGAAATGCTCTGTGTGCTCCCGGGCGTCATGCATCGCGACTGACGGCTGACGTCCTCAAGAGACGTCACCACTGACTCGGCCAGCGGCAAGCCCCTGGCCGCCACGTCTGAATGACACACCCAACACCCTAAGCCCATTACAACTCCAATAGGGAACACCTCATGTCTTCATCACTAGACTCGACCGACGAGATTGCCACCCACCCCGAGCCGCTGAACCGCCGAGGGCTACTGAAATTTCTGATTCCTTCGTTGCTCGGGGTCGGTCTGTTTCTGGTGCCCTTTTCGGTCAACGACTCCATCAACATCGGCATGGGGCTGATGGCCGATGGCCTGAAGGCGGCACTGGGCGACGCCCTGCCCGCCATCGCCGTGTTCGTGCTCTGCCTGTCGGTGGTCCTCACCGCCGTGGTCAAGCTCGCCAAACCCGCTTGGGGCAAGCAGGGCATCGGCAAGGAGCTCTTCGATGTGGCGCCGCTGTGGTTTGGCATGCGCGGCCTCGGCGCGCTGTTCGCGCTGATGACCTACTTCCAGGTCGGCCCTGCATTCATCACCGCCTCCTATACCGGCGGCGTGATGCTCAACGACCTGGCGCCGGTGCTGCTGACGTTCTTCTTCTTCGCGGCGATTCTGCTGCCGCTGCTGGTCGACTTCGGCTTCATGGAGTTCATCGGCAGCCTGGTGCGCAAGCCGTTTCGGATGATCTTCGGCCTGCCCGGCCGCAGCGCCATCGACGCCACCGCGTCCTGGATGGGCTCCGGCACCGTGGGGGTGCTGATCACCACTCAGCAGTACGAGCAGGGCTACTATAACCAGCGCGAAGCGGCGGCCATCGCCACCAACTTCTCGATCGTGTCGATCGCCTTCGCCCTGCTGGTGACCAGCTTCATCGGTATCAACCACCTGTTCGTGCCGTTCTATCTGACCGTGGTGGTCTCGGGACTTATCGCGGCGATCATCGTCCCGCGCCTGCCGCCGCTGTCACGCAAGGCGAATACCTACCATGAACCGGTCGGCTGCCAGATCGCCGAAGAAAGCACCGGCGACATGGGCCTTTTCCGCTACAGCCTGAGCATCGCCGTGGCACGCGCCGAAACCGCCCCCGGCCCCCGCGCGCTGGTTCGTGTCGCGCTGTTTAACGTCGCCGACATCTTCCTCGGCCTGTTGCCGCTGGTGATCGCCATCGGCACGGTCGCCCTGGTGCTCGCCGAATTCACGCCGCTGTTCACCTGGCTTTCCTACCCGATGGTGCCGGTGCTCGAGTGGCTGCAGATTCCCGAGGCAGCGGCCGCCGCGCCGGCGACGCTGGTGGGCTTCGCCGACATGTTCCTGCCGGCGGTGCTGGCCAAGGACATCGATAGCGAACTGACCCGCTTCGTGATCGCCTGCCTGTCGCTGACCCAGCTGATCTATATGTCGGAAATCGGCGCCCTGCTGCTCAAGTCGAAGATCCCGCTGAAGCTCTGGGAACTGGTGGTCATTTTCCTGCTGCGCACCGCCATCACTCTGCCGATCATTGCCCTGATCGCCCACGTCTTCGTCTTTTGAGGAGTTCCACGATGACCTGTGCCGACCTTCTCATCGCCCTGCTGCGCGACCGTTACGGCGCCGATACCGTCTTCGGCATTCCCGGCGTGCATACCGTCGAGCTCTACCGGGGCCTCGCCGACAGCGGCCTGCGCCACGTCACGCCGCGCCACGAACAGGGCGCCGGCTTCATGGCCGACGGCTATGCGCGAGCCACCGGCAAGCCGGGGGTCTGCTTCATCATCACCGGCCCCGGCATGACCAACATCGCCACGGCGATGGGTCAGGCACTGGCGGACTCGGTGCCGATGCTGGTGATCTCGAGCGTCAATCGCCGCGACACCCTGGGTCGCGGTCAGGGTCGGCTGCACGAGCTGCCGAGCCAGCAGCAGCTGCTGGCCGGCGTCGCCCGCTTCAGCCATACCCTGCTCGACCCGGCGGCCCTGCCGGAGGTGCTGGCCCGGGCCTTCGCGGTCTTCGAAGGCATGCGCCCGGGGCCGGTGCATATCGAGATTCCCATCGACCTGTTCGATGCGCCGGTGGCGGTACCCACCCAGTGGAGCGCACCGATCATTCATCGCCCGGCACCTGACCCGGCGGGGCTCGCCACCGCCGCCGCTTGGCTGCATGAAGCCCAGCGCCCGCTGGTCCTGCTGGGCGGTGGCTGCGCCTCAGCGCCTGAGGCGGCCCGCGCGCTGGTCGAACGCCTGGATGCGCCCACCGTCACCACCATCAACGCCAAGGGGCTGCTGGGCTGTGGCGAGGGCGAAGGCAGCGATGGCCGCTCGCCGCGACACCCGCTTGACCTGGGGGCCAACGCCGCCCTGCCCGCCGTGCGCGAGCTCGCCCGTAACGCCGATGTCATTCTCGCCATCGGTACCGAGCTTGGCGAGACCGACTACGATGTGGTGTTCGACGATGGCTTCCTGCTGACGGGCCGGCTGATCCGCGTCGATCTCGACCCCGAGCAGCTGGTGCGCAATCAGTCGCTCTCCCTTGGCCTGATCGCCGATGCCGGCGCCACCCTTAACGCTCTGCTGGCCCACTTCCCGACCGCCCTGTCGCGTCAGGGACACCTGCGCACCGCCGCGACGATGGAAGCCCTGGCGCTAGAGCAGGACCCGGCGTTCGCGCCCTTCGTGCCGCTGTTCGAAACGCTCGCCGAGGTGATGCCCGAGGCGATCCTGGTCGGCGACTCCTGCGCACCGGTCTACGCCGCCAATCACCTGGTCGCCAAGTCCGAGCCGCGGCGCTTCTTCAACGCCTCCACCGGCTACGGCACTCTCGGCTATGGCCTGCCCGCGGCTCTCGGCGCCAAGCTGGCTCGCCCGGACCTGCCGGTGGTGGCGCTGGTCGGCGATGGCGGCGTGATGTTCACCCTCGCGGAGATCGCCACCGCTGTGGAGGAACGCCTGCCGGTGGTGATCCTTTTGTGGCACAACGGCGGCTACGAAGAAATTCGTCGCTACATGGCCGCTAACGGCGTCACCCCTATCGGCGTCAACCTTCATGCCCCCGAGTTCCAGACCCTGGCAAGCGGCTTTGGCTGCCTGGCCACTCGGGCCGACGACCCTGCAAGCCTGGCCAAGGCACTAGCGCAGCGCCCCGAACAGGGCCCTCTGCTGATCGAGATAGATGCCCATCGCTGGTCCGCCGGCTGATGGTCTCGACCTGAACGTATCCGTGGCATCGAAACATCCCGCACCATCCCTTCATCCCATCCCTCGATAAGGAAAACAATAATGAGCCAATCCTCGTCTCCCTTCGGCCAGGACACCCTGTCCGCCGATAACGTCGAACGCAGCCTGGGCATGCCTGGCACCTTCGCCCTGTGGCTGGGTGCCAACGTGGTGGTCACCACCATCCTGACCGGCATGCTGCTGGTGCCTAACCTGAGCTTCCTGCATGCCATGCTGCTGGTGCTGATCGGCTCCGCGGTCGGCATCATTCCGCTGGTACTGATCGGCCTGATGGGCCAACAGACCGGCATGACCACCATGGTGCTGGCGCGCGGCACCTTCGGGCGCCTGGGGGCGATGTTCCCCGCCTGGGTCAATCTGTTCGCGCTGGTCGCCTGGAGCTGGATCCAGGCGCTGCTGGCCGGCATGAGCCTCGACTATGCGGTGTCCAGCCTGACCGGCTATTCCAACGTCGCGCTGTTCACGGTGCTCTGCGAGGCATTGGTAGTGATGATCACCCTGCGCGGTCACCTGGGCATCGAGAAGGCCGAAAAGCTCGCCGCCGTGCTGATGCTGGTGCTGTCCGGGGTGGTGGTCTTCGCCCTGGCAAGCAACTACGACCTGCCCTCGATCACCGACATGGAAGCGACGGGCGCCCTCGGTGCCGGCGTGGCCTTCGATATCATCATCGCCACCGCCTTTTCGTGGATTCCGCTGGCCGCCGACTACAACCGCCACTGCCGCTCGCCCAAGGCCGCGGTCATCGGCACCTGGAGCGGCTATGTCACGGCCACACTGACAGCCATGGGCCTCGGCGCCACCGTCTCGGCCCTGTCGGTCTCCATCGGCTTCCCGCAGACCTATGACCCGACCCAGCTGCTGAGCAGCTTCGGCTTCGGGCTGCCCGCCGCTCTGGTGATCTTCTTCTCGGTGCTGACCACCAACGTGATGTGCGTCTACAGCGCGACCCTGTCGTACATGAGCGTGCGCACCCGCAGCCCCTTCTGGAAGCCGGCCCTGATCATCGGCGTCATCTCGGTGCTGGGCTCGCTGATTCCGGGCATCCTCGACCAGTTCCAGACCTTCCTGCTGATCATCGGCAGCGTCTTTATCCCGGCCTTCTCGCTGATGATCGTCGACTACTTCCTGGTCGGCCGCGAGCGCTACACGCCCAAGCACCTGATCACTGACGCCGCGACCCTGCCGGCGATCAATCCGCAGGCGCTCGGTTGTTACGTGGTCGGGGCGGTGCTCGCCTACTACTGGAACTGGGTCTCGCCGCTGAGCTTCGGCGCCTCGCTGCCGGTGTTCGTGCTGACCGGGGCGCTCTACTTCGTCATCAGCAAGCTGACCAAGCGCCAGCAAAGGGTCGAGGCATGAGTTCAGCAACGTCACGCCTCGAGCGCATCGCGCCGGATCAGTGGTATCGCATCCAGCGCCTGAGTGATGGCATCACGCTGATCGACGAGCCGTGGATCAAGCCGTTCTTCCGCTGCAATCTCTGGCATGTGCGCGGACGCGATCGCGATCTGCTGGTGGACTTCGGCCTGGGCGCCGTCCCCCTGCGCCGGCATGTTGCTCTGCTCGCCGAACGCGATCTGGTCGGCGTGGCCAGCCACACCCACTTCGATCATATCGGGGCGGCCAGCGAGTTCGACTACTGCCACGTGCATGCTGCCGAGGCCGACATCCTCGCCGCGCCAGACAATGCCCGCACCCTGGCCGACGCGTTTCTGAATGATGAGATGTTCGATGCCCTGCCCCCGGCGCCCTATGCCCACAGCGGCTACCGCATCCCCGTACCGCCCAAGATCGCCCACCTCGAAGACGGCGACGTCATCGATCTGGGCGACCGGCGCTTCGAGGTCATTCACACGCCGGGCCACTCGCCCGGCGGCATCGCGCTTTGGGAAGCCGCCAGCGCCACCCTGATCTCTGGTGACCTGGTCTATGACGGCCCGCTGATCGAGGACGCCTGGCACAGCAACCTCGATGACTATGCCGCCAGCATGCGGCGCCTGCGCGCCCTGCCGGCCCGCGTCGTTCACGGCGGCCACTTCCCGAGTTTTTCGGGTGAGCGCCTGAACACCATGATCGACGACTGGCTTGCCCATCACGACCTATGACATCTCTACCTATGACGGAGCGCGTCATGCAAAAGCTCGACCAGCAGTTCATCAATAATCATTGGGTGGCCAGTCACGGGCAGCGCCGACTGGCCGTCATGGACCCGTTTCGCGAAGAGGTGATCGCCGAGGTCACCGCCGGTGATGCGGCCGATGTCGAGGCCGCCGTCAGCGCGGCTCGCCAGGCGCAGCCGGCCTGGGAAGCCCTTGGCGGTAATGCACGCGGAGACTACCTGGACGCCTTTGCCGAGGCCCTGAGCGCACGCCGCGAGGCGCTGATCAGGCTCTCGTCCACCAACAACGGCAAGGCGCTGATGGAAGCCGGCATCGACCTGGACGATGCCATCGCCTGCTACCGCTACTATGCCGGTCAGGCCCGCGCCCTGGAGGCCCGGCAGGGACGCCTGGTGGAACACGCCATGGCCGGCGTCGAAGCCCGCTGCTATGAAGACCCGGCCGGCGTGGTCGGCCTGATCGCGCCCTGGAACTTCCCGCTGGTGACCAGCGCCTGGAAGCTCGCCCCGGCGCTGGCCGCCGGCTGCACCGCAGTCTTCAAGCCGTCGGAAGTCACGCCGCTGCCCGAGCTGGCGCTGGCCGAGATCGCCCTCGAGATCGGCCTGCCCGCCGGCGTGCTCAACCTGCTGAACGGTGACGGCGACGGCATCGGGATCCCCCTGACCCAGCATCCCGGCATCGACAAGCTCTCCTTCACCGGCAGCAACGCGGTCGGCGAGAAGGTCATGCAGGCCGCCGCCCGGGGCGCACGCGGCGTCTCGCTGGAGCTCGGCGGCAAGTCGCCGATCCTGGTGCTCGACGATGCCGACGTCTCGCAGGCCGCCGACTGGGTGATGGCCGGCATCTTCTTCAACAGCGGCCAGATCTGCTCGGCCACCTCGCGACTGATCGTCCATGAAGCGATCAGCGAATCGCTGTATGCCGCCCTTTGCGAGCGTATCGATGCGCTGACGCTGGGCAACCCGCTGGATGAGGCCATCGACATGGGCCCGATGACCAGCGCCCGTCAACGCGATGCCGTGCAGTCCTATCTGGCGCTGGCCGAACGCGAAGGGCTCGAGGCCGTCCGCGATGCCCGCCATCGCACCCTGCCGGGTCAGGGCTACTTCCTGGCACCGACGCTGTATCGCGACGTGCCTACCGATAGTCGCCTGTGGCGCGAGGAAATCTTCGGCCCGGTGCTGTGCTCAAGGAGCGTGGCAAGCGAAGAAGAGGCGATTGCGCTCGCCAACGACTCGGCGTTTGGCCTCGCCGCCACCGTGATCAGCGGCGACGCCGAGCGTGCCAAGCGCGTCGGCCGCGCCCTCAGGGCCGGCAGCATCTGGTTCAATACCGAGCAGCTGGTGCTGCCCGAGACCGGCTGGGGCGGCTTCGGTATCAGCGGCATCGGTCGCGAGCTGGGCCCCTGGGGACTTGCCGGCTATCTCGAGGTCAAGCACATCGTCGGGCCGGCCTGAGCCCGGCCCCTAAGCCCAGAAGTGAGGCTGCCAAGCGACCGTCCGGCCAGCCTTGCCCGCACATAAAAAGAGACCGCCGAGGCGGTCTCTTTTTAACGTTCGATCTTGCGCCCAGTTAGCGCCCGATCGTCGGACGCGGGAGCCATCAGGCAGCGCCGGGCACCGCGGGGAAGTGGGTGAGGGCGTGGTGATAGAGGATGCTGGCATAGCCGTTGCGGTGGAGAAGCTTGTGAATCTTGGCCGGGTCCTGATCCTCGAGAGCGCGGCGCAGCTTGGCCTGCTGCTCGGCGTCGATCGCCTCATGCCAGTGGAAGGGCCTGCCCTCGGCCAGGGCCTCTTCGGCCTGCTGCATGAGGTCGATTTCCACTCGCCCGCCCTGCTGATAGAGCAGGTCGAAGCCTTCCTGGCGCTCCGCGGCGGGAACGTCGCAGGGCTTCTCCATCGCTTCCAGTACATTGACGTAGTAATAGCTAAGCGGCTGCATCTCGGCTCCTTTTAAGGGAATTGTTGTCTTGCCAACGAGCGTTTTGCCGTATTTGCCGACCACCTCTCAACGGGGTGGCGCTCTTCGAGTGTATCTCACCCATGGCGATCCGACAGCCACCCTCGCGCTTGCGCTTGAGACCCCATCACTGCTCTGGCGTTGCCATACTCATGGGGACCCTGTAGGGGTAATCTCTGGAATCCGCTCATTGGCAGGTGATTCATGGCTCGACGTCCCTTTGCTCTCTCGACAACCGACGTTTCCTCGACAACCGACGTTTCCTCGACAGCCACGGCGTCCTCGACAGCGACCACCGCAACCGCCTCACCTCAGCCGGCCTGGCTCAAGGAGTGTCTGATCTCACTGGCGATCGCCGCGCTGATCTCCGGGCTGTCGCTGGGCGCGGGCCTCACCTGGCAGGCACAGGGCCTGGGTTGGCTGGCGGCCGGGCCGCTGGTGGCCGCCATTGGCTGGAGCCTGGCCTGGGGGTTCGTGCTGATACGCCATCTGCACCAGTCACTGATCGGCGTCCTGGGCTTCTGGCTGGTTCAGGGTGCGCTATGGCACGGCAGCTACCGGGATGGACCGCTTGGCGGACTCGAGATACCGCTGCTGGTCCTCTGGGCGCTGATGCTTGCCGGCCTGGCCTTGACCCTGCTGGCGCTCTGGCTTGGCAAGGCTCGCAGCAACCGCAACAGGGCGAGGCTGTAAAGTCGACCCACCTTCAAGAGCACTTCGCGAGCAGGCGCGCACGCTGGACCAGGTTCCCGTTCAGCATATGCACATACCGCATATCTTGTATCAGTATTCATCAGTTCTCGAATACAGCCTGTGTCTCTAGGATGGCTATCATTAATTCGCCGCCTAGGGCGGCAAGGCATCACTTGTTACCGTTTTCCAAGCCATCACCAGGAGCCTCACATGAGCAAACGTATTCTGATGGTACTGACCTCTCACGACCGTCTCGGCAATACCGGCAAGAAGACCGGCTTCTGGCTCGAAGAGCTGGCGGCACCCTACTATGCCTGCCTGGATGCCGGCGCCGAGGTGACCCTGGCATCCCCCCTGGGCGGCCAGCCGCCGCTGGACCCCACGAGTGACGCGGAAGACAGCCAGACCGACGCTACCCGTCGCTTCAAGCAGGACGATGCGGCCAACGCCAAGCTGGCCAGCACGCACCGCCTGTCAGACATGAAGGCCGACGACTTCGACGCCATCTTCTATCCGGGCGGCCACGGCCCGCTGTGGGACCTGGTCGACAATAAAGATTCGATCCGCCTGATCGAGACCTTCTGGGCTCAGCAGAAGCCGGTAGCGGCGGTCTGCCATGCGCCCATCGTGCTGCTCAACGCACGCGATGAGTCAGGCGCGCCGCTGGTTAAGGGCCGCGAGGTCACCGGGTTCACTAATGGCGAGGAAGACGCCGTAGGCCTGACCGAGATCGTTCCGCAACTAGTCGAGGATGCGCTGATCGGCTGCGGCGGCATTTACTCCAAGGCCGACGACTTCACTCCCTACACTCGCCGGGATGGCCGTCTGATCACTGGCCAGAACCCGCCCTCCTCCGAGCCAGTGGCCAAGGTGCTGCTCGAGGCTCTCGGCCTCTGAGTCGCCACGCGCCGTCATCGACGCGTCTCATCCCGCCCTTGAATCCGGCGGGATGATCCCAAGATTTATTAGTCAGCTATCGAGCATGGCGAGAGGTACTCGCCAAGCCCGAATCTTCATCACTGTCACGGAGGTTGCATGACTCAGCACACCGCTATTCCCAATCCCGGGCTCGGCACCTTCCGTCTTAAGGGCGATACCCTCAAGAGCGCCGTCAGCAACGCCCTGGAACTGGGCTATCGCCATATCGATACCGCCCAGATGTACGGCAACGAGGCCGAGGTCGGCCAGGCGATCGCCGAGAGCTCGGTGCCGCGTGACGAGATTTTCCTGACCACCAAGGTCTGGCACGACACGCTCACTCCCGATGCTCTCAAGAAGAGCGTCGACGAGAGCCTGGACAAGCTCGGCACCGATCACGTCGACCTGCTGCTGATCCACTGGCCGTCGCCGAACGATGAGGTGCCGATGCGCGATTACCTCACCGCTCTGCGCGAGGTACAGAAGGCCGGCAAGACCCGTCATATCGGCGTGTCCAACTTCACCATGGCGCAGATCGACCAGGCAGTGGATATCCTCGGCGAAGGCGCACTGCTGACCAACCAGATCGAGGTCCACCCCTTCCTGCAGAACCGCGCGCTGGTGGAGCACTGCAAGCGTCACGACATCGCGGTCACCGCCTTCATGCCGCTGGCCGTCGGCAAGGTGATGGAGGACGAGACCCTCAAGCGCATCGCCGCGAACCATGACGCCACCCCGGCACAGGTCACCCTGGCCTGGCTTCAGGCGCTGGATATCGTGACCTTCCCGTCGTCTACCAAGGCCGATCACCTCAAGAGCAACATCGAGGCGCTGAAGATCACCCTGAACAACGACGAGCTCGACGAGATCGCGACGCTCGACCGGGGTGAGCGCATCGCCAACCCCGACTTCGCGCCCGACTGGGACTGATCACGAGGGACGGCAGCGACATAGATAAGATGTAGACGAAATAAAAAAGGGCGGTGGCCATGAGCCACCGCCCTTTTTTGCGTCTCGATAGGCCCAACCACTCGCACGCATAGCGACAATTCAGCGGCATGGCGCCTCGCCGTACGCAACACTCATGGCATAGACATGGCAATCAGGTGGCCACGATGCAGCGACTATCCCTGGACAAGGCAACCCTCAGGGTTCGTGATCTCGATGCGCTGACGCTGGCCTTCGGTGAGTTGCTGCCGCTGTTGATCGCTACCCCAACAGGGGCGGTTTTCGAGCTGGGCAGCGATGCCCGAGGGCATACCCAGGTACTGATGCTGGTGATGAGCGAAACGCCATCGCCACCACGACGCATGACCCTCGAAGTGCCCGACGCCGACTTTCCAGCGCTGTGTAAACGCCTGACCGCCCGCGGCGCCCGCCTCTACCAGAGCCAGGGCAGCAGTTCCCCGGGCTGTGCCTGGCGGGTGCTGAGCTGTCCACTGCCCGAGGGGCATCATCTGCAAGTGGTCACCATCGACCCACGGCGCTGTGCGCCGGTGAGCATCCGGCCCGCCGCCGCGGGCGCCTGAACGCCCCTCTGGGCGCCGCCCTCAGCCTCGATCCGCCTGCTTGCGCTGACGATTGCGCCGATAGGTCCTCGCCACCGCCAGTGCCAGTGCTGACGCGACCATCAGCCCAAGCGTCAGCCCCTGCCAGGGGCGAGCGGCGTCGCCCATCACGGTTTCCAGGGTAATGACGGCGATCAGACCAACGGCCTGACTCGCTATTGCCAGAGCGCGCAGGATGTCGAAGGCAGGCTTGGCCATGGAAGCTCCCGGTGTGGATCGTTTGACCCGGTGTGGATCGTTTGAATCGTGTGAGGGGTGTGGATAAATCAGAGTCACGACTGAGACGCCACCCTCGCGTGGCACCTCATGATACCCAATGCCGGCGGCCGAATCCGTCGCCTTGGCGGCGGCTGGCCTGGCCTGGCTAGTTTTGTCTCGTCTCGTCTAAAGCCCCGGCTTCAGCACCAGCTTGCCGGGCTCGATATCCAGCGTCACGGCTCGCGACGCCAGGCGCTCCTTCCAGCCCCAGCCCATGGCGTCCGGGTCCAGGCGATACACCGGTACGCTCTCCAGGGTCTGGGCGACCAGGCGCACCACCATATCGGTGATCGGGGCGACATCCACCGGCAGCCAGGGCGCGTCGATGCGGCTGTCGAGCAGCGTCAGGCGACGCAGGTAAATCGCCCCCTCATCGTTGTCGTAGTAGGGCATGCCCTCAAGACTCAGCGACACATCGGCGGGCAGGTTGGAAGCGAAGGCGTTGACGGCGACGCGACCGGCGACCGCGATGCGCACCACGTCGCGACCGTCCGGGCCGACGGCAAGATCGGTGGACGTAAGCTTCAGCGACAGCGGCGAACCGGCCTTGAGCTGAGCCCGGTCGAAGCCTTCCACGGCCGCCGTCAGCTCTTGCTGCAGGGTGTCTTCGCTGACCGAATAGGAAAGCGTGGAGCAGCCACTCAGGCCAAGCAGGCAGATCAGAATCAAGGGGACAAGGTGGCGCATCGGGGAGCCTCCGGCAGATGGATGCGGCCATCCTGTCCCATTCTTGCCCTTGCGCCAAGAGCCAGCGCCTCTTTCCACTGACGGTCACGCCGTCCTCCCCGTGACAGCCATCGGGCCAGGCAGTAGGCTAACTTCTTTTCGCTACTTACCGGAGCCCGACGACATGGATGCCCTGGCCCTCGGTCCGCTGTTGATCTCGCTGCCGCGCCTCTATGCGCTGACGGCGGCTCTTGTTCTGCTGGTCCTCAGCCTGGTGCTGCTGGGCCTGCCGCGGCGCGCTCATACCCGCTGGTTCAATGGCCTGCTGCTCAGTTGGCTGGTCGCGGCGCGCCTGGGGCATGTGCTCACGCACCTCGACAGCTTCGCCACAGCACCGCTGGATGCCCTCAAGTTCTGGCAGCCAGGTTATCTGGGCCTGGCGGGGCTCGCCGCCGCCAGCGTCTGGACGGCCTGGACGCTGCGTGACCACATGGGGCGCATGTTGGGCGGCCTGGCGCTGCTGCTCGGCTGCTCGGTGCTGTGGCTGGCACTGGTCGGCTGGAATCCGCTGGGGTCGAGCGCCACCCTGCAAAGGCTGCCTGAGCTGACGCTTGAGAATCTCGACGGCGAGCCCATCGCACTGGAGTCGCTCAGCGGCCAGCCGGTGCTGATCAATCTGTGGGCCACCTGGTGTCCGCCCTGCCTGCGCGAGATGCCGCTACTCGCTGAGGTGGCCAGTCGCGATGACATCACCGTGGTCGCCGCCAATCAAGGGGAAGAGCTCCTTCAGGTCGTGCGCTACCTGGACGATAACAACCTCAGCTTCGACCAGGCCCTGCTCGACCCGCAGCAGCGCCTGGGCGTGATCGCCGAGTCGCCGGGACTGCCCACCAGCCTCTACTTCAATGCCGACGGCCGGCTGATCGAACGTCATGTGGGCGAACTCACCAGGGCCCAGCTCGACGCCTGGACGACGCGCTGAACGCTCGCTCTGCCCACTCGTTCATCCCCAGGGCCGCATGACGTCACTGACATGCGGCCATCGTCTTCCCGGCTGACGCCTTACCTACTTAAGCCGCGCCCCGCTTTGCTGTAAGATACCGCGCCCTGTCGTCGTCGGCCGCTTTGTGCCGGCTGCGTGCGCATCGACCCTTTCAGTATCCGAGGCAGCATGAGCGAATTTTCTCCCGGCCAGCGCTGGATCAGCGACGGCGAAGCCGAGCTGGGCCTGGGCACCGTCCTGAACTGCGATTTCCGTACCGTCACCGTGCTGTTTGCCGCCAGCGAGGAAACACGCACCTACAGCGTGCGCCAGGCCCCCCTGACCCGCGTGGCCTTCGGCAGCGGCGACCGCATCCAGTCCGCCGAGGGCTGGCAGATGCTGGTCGACGACAGCAAGGAAGAGCGCGGCCTGATCGTCTATATCGGCGAGGACGACCAAGGCCAGCTGCGCGAACTGCCCGAAGCCCAGTTGGCCGACACCATGCAGTTCGACCAGGCCCGGGACCGCCTGCTGACCGGCCAGGTCGACCGCAACGACTGGTTCAACCTGCGCTTTCGCACCCTGCACCACCACAATCGCATCGAGCAGAACCCGGCGCTGGGTCTCGCCGGCCCCAAGGTCGACCTGATCGATCACCAGCTCTACATCGCCGACGAGATCACCAACCGCCACGCCCCCCGGGTGCTGCTGGCCGACGAAGTGGGCCTGGGCAAGACCATCGAAGCCGGCCTGATTCTGCACCGGCTGCTGCTCACCGGCCGCGCCGAACGTGCGCTTATCCTGGTACCGGACAGCCTCACGCACCAGTGGCTGGTCGAGTTGCTGCGCCGCTTCGCCCTCAATGTCACCCTGCTCGACGAGCACCAGAGCCAGGCCCACAGCGAAGGCAATCCCTTCGAGACCGGCCAACTGGTGCTGGCGAGCCAGCAGTGGTTGTTCAACAACCCGCACCGTCAGGCCCAGGCCGAGGCCTGCGAATGGGACATGCTGATCGTCGACGAGGCCCATCACCTGGACTGGACCCCGGACGAACAGGGCCCCGGCTATAGCTGCGTCGAGCGCCTGTCGAGGACCATCGACGGCGTGCTGCTGCTGACTGCTACCCCCGAGCAGATGGGCCTTGAGAGCCACTTCGCACGGCTGCGCCTGCTCGACCCGGACCGCTATCAGGACCTCGAGCGCTTCAAGGCCGAGGAGGCCGGCTACGTGCAGGTGGCCGAAGCCATCGATGCCCTGGAGACGCTGCCCGCCGCCACCGCAGCCGAGGGCGACGCCGCACGGGCACGGATCGACGCGGTGATCGACGACGCCGACAGCCAGGCCCTGCTCGATACCCTGGTCGAGCCGGAGAGCGACGACGCCCAGCGCGAGGCCGCCCGGCGCCAGCTCACCGAGCAACTGCTCGATCGCCATGGCACCGGCCGGGTGATGTTCCGCAACAGCCGCCGTCACGTCGGCGGTTTCCCGGCTCGCGAGCTGCACGTCAGCGAGCTCGCCCAGCCTTCGGCCTATCGCCGGGTGCTGCGCCGAATCGAACGCGACGAGGACTACCTCGACGAGCTGTTGATCGAAACCGGGCTCGATCACCCTGACGTGCTGATCTATCCAGACGCCATGTACCGGGCGCTGGGCGAGGACCCGCTCAACGCCGAGCCCTGGTGGCAGTTCGATCCCCGAGTGACCTGGCTGCTCGAGCAGCTCACCGAGGTCGGCGACGACAAGATGCTGGTCATCGCCCATGACCGCGACACCGCCCTCGAGCTCGCCGAAGGCTTGCGGGTGCTGGGCGGCGTGCATGCACCGGTGTTCCACGAGGGCCTGACTCTGGTCGAGCGCGACCGCGCCGCGGCCGCCTTCGCCGACACCGAAGACGGCTGCCAGGTGCTGGTGTGCTCGGAGATCGGCTCCGAGGGCCGCAACTTCCAGTTCTGCCGGCACCTGGTGATGTTCGACCTGCCCCAGCATCCTGATCAGCTCGAACAGCGCATCGGCCGCCTGGATCGCATCGGCCAGCAGCACACCATCCAGCTGCATGTGCCGGTCTTCGAACAGAGCCCCGGCGCCCGCCTGCTGCGCTGGTACCGGGAAGGGATGGACGCCTTCAGCGCCCCCCACGGGATCGGCAGCGAGCTGTTCGACGCCTTCGGCGACGAGCTGGCCGAGGCGCTGCTCGACGAGGAAGGCCTCGAGGAGCTGATCACCGAGACCCGCGCGCTGTTCGAGACCAAGCTCAAGGAGCGCGAGGCCGGTCGCAACCGCCTGCTCGAGCACAACGCCTGCCGCCCGGCGCGCGCCGCCAAGGTGATCGAGGCGATTCGTGAGCTTGACGATGACAAGGCGCTGCCCCGCTATCTGGAACAGGCGTTGGATATCTTCGGCGTCGACAGCCAGGAACTCGGCGGCGAGATTGTGCACCTGCAGCCGAGCCCGCAGATGCTCGACGGCCTGCCGGGGCTGGTGAAGGGCGAAGACGGCTTTTCGGCCACCCTGTCCCGCAGCAAAGCCCTGGCCCGGGACGACGTTCAGCATCTGTCCTGGGAGCACCCACTGGTGCGCGAGATGATGGGCCGTCAGCTCGATGGCAACATGGGCAACACGGCGCTGGCCCTGCTCAAGCACCCGGCGATTCCCGGCGGCCGTCTGATGACCGAGCTGGTCTTCCGCACCCACTGCCCGGCGCCCAAGAAGCTGCACATCAACCGCTTCCTGCCGGCCACCGCGGTGCGCGTACTGCTCGACGAAACCGGCAACAACCTGTCGTCGAAGGTCTCCTTCGGTGGGCTCGCCAAGAACCTAACCAAGGTCAAGAAAGCGGTGGCCCGCGACCTGATCAAGGACCGCCACGATCAGCTGCGAGAGCTCTTGACCCAGGGCGAGCAGGAAGCCGAACGGGAACTGCCGAGCATCGTCGAGGCCGCCCAGACCCGCATGCGCGAGACCCTGGACGGCGAGCTTTCTCGCCTCAAGGCGCTATCCCGTCACAACCCGGCGGTACGCGAGGATGAGCTGAAGGCCCTCGCCGATACCCGGGCCACACTGGACAGCGCCATCGAAGGCACCCGGCTGCGCCTGGATGCGGTGCGGGTGATCGTCACCATCGACACCGACTAGCTCGGCGCTGACGGGCTTTGACCACTCGCGCCACGCGGGCGCCCGCTTGCGGACAAGCCCCAAGGCATCGATGGAACCCAGCGCGCCCGGCCAAGTTGGCCGGGCGCGCTGGGTTTTACGGAAATGTTGGTGCTAAGGGAGATGCTGGTGCTAAGAGATATGCCGGTGCGGAGATAGCCGCACCGGCTGTGAAAGGCCTAGCGCCCGAGGATCGCCGTCAGCGCCTGATCGAGAGTCGGGTACTCGAAGCGAAAGCCGGCTTTCTCGAGGCGCGCCGGGCGCATGTCGGCACCAGTCAGCAGCAGGTTGGCCATGTCGCCGAGGCCTACCTTGAGCACGCAGGCCGGCACCGCCATGAAGGCCGGCCGCTTGAGGTGCCGGGCCAGGGTGGCGGTAAAGGCGGCGTTGGTCTCGGGCTTGGGGGCCGAGGCATTGAAGGGGCCGCTGAGCTCCTCGTGCTCGAGCAGAAACTCGAGCAGCCGCAACATGTCCTCACGGTGGATCCAGGGCATGAACTGACGCCCGCTGCCGAAGGGGCCACCCAGCCCCAGCTTGAAGGGCGTGAGCATCTTCGCAAGGGTTCCACCGTCTTTCTCGAGCACCAGCCCCGTGCGCACCAGTACGACCCGAACGCCATGGGCCTCGGCTGCCTTGGCCTCCTGCTCCCAGCGTTCGCATAGGCGGTGGGCGAATTCATCGTGCGGCGAGGTGTCCTCGGTCACCCGGGTGTCGCCCTGGTCGCCGTAGTAGCCCATCGCCGAGCCGGAGATCATCACCCGCGGCGCCGCGCCCTCCTCGGCAAGCTGACCGCACAGCTTGACCAGCTCCCGGGTGATATCGACGCGAGAGTCCACCAGCCGGGTCTTCTGCGCCTCGCTCCAGCGCTTACCGGCGATCGATTCGCCGGCGAGGTTGATGATCGCCTCTGGCCGCGCCTCGGCGAATGCCATTACCGAGTCCGCGATCCTCGCATCCGCCGGCAGCAGGTCCCGCGCGCTGGCCGGATCCCGGGACACCACCAGCAGGTCGTGTCCCGCCTCGGCCAGGCGTTGGCACAGGGGCCTACCAACGAAGCCGGTTCCACCAGTGACCAGAATACGCATGCTGCCTCCTAGAATGCTGAATCGAATGTGATACCTACCGACGTCGAACCGTCTCGCCTTGGCAAGCTAACCCGAGGAAAGATGCTGCCACAGCGCCTGAGAACAAAAATCCGTGGACAGCGGGCTGAGAACAGGAGCCTGATAACAAGCGTGGCTCATGACGATCCTGCCACGCCAGGACTCGCTGCCTGCATCAGTCCCAGAAGGCGGTGGCGGACCACCGCAGGACAGGCTAAATGTTATACAGCGTTTGTACGACTCTGTTAACCTAGTAACTAATCGCTGCAGCGCCAGCCACGCCAGTCTCCCGGAGGATTCATGACTGCCACCCCTTCCATCGCCATTATCGGCGCCGGCCTATCGGGGCTCGCCTGTGCTCAGGTACTCGCCGATCGCGACATCTCAAGCGAGGTCTTCGACAAGGCACGTGGACCGGGCGGCCGCCTGACCAGCCGTCGGCTGCCCGGCGCCGTCGTCGATCTGGGGGCTCAGTATTTCACCGTCCGCGAGGCACGCTTCTCCGAGCAAGTCGAAGCCTGGCGCAAAGCCGGGCTGGTGGCTCCCTGGCCGCAGCGACTGTGGCGGGTAGAGGCCGACGGCTGGCAGCCCCACTATGACGATCAAACGCGCTACAGCGCCGCGCCGCGCATGAGCGCCCTGACACGTTCGCTGGCCGAAGGCCTCAATCTGCATGTCCAGACACGCATTACCGCCCTGCACCAGAAAGCCGACGGCTGGTGGCTGGCCGACGACACAGGCCGCGATCATGGCCCCTATGCCCGGGTAGTGGTCACGGTGCCCACTCCTCAGGCCGAGCCGCTGGTCGCGCCCCACGACCCGGCGCTGGCCGCCGACTGCCTCGCCATCGTGCAAAAACCCTGCTGGGCTGGCCACGTGGTCTTCGATGAGCCCCTGCCGGAACTGCCTGGCGTCGATGCTGACTGGCAGGCCGCCTTCGTCAATGTCGGCCCGCTGGCCATGATCAGCCGCAACGACACCAAGCCCGGCCGCCAATCGCAGGACGAAAGCCTGACCCTGCTCGCCAGCCCCGAGGCCAGCACTGCCTGGCTGGAGGACGATGCCGATACGGTAGCAGAGCGGCTATTCTCGGCCTTCGAGACATTCTACGCCCAGCCGTTACCCAAGCCGCGCCTCATCGGTGCTCACCGCTGGCGCTATGCCAGGCCATCCGGACCGATCTCGGGCCCTGGCTACCGGCTCAGCGCCCGGGGCATTGCACTGTGTGGCGATGCCTTCCGTTCGCCACGAATCGAAGGGGCCTGGCTGTCCGGGCACGACCTGGGCCAAGCCCTGGCCGCCGAGATCGGTCGCTAACGAGATCGGTCGCTGAGAAGTGGTAAGAAGTTGATAGTTGGAAGACTGATAGCTGAGAGACTGGCCCTCGGCCAGCCCCATGACCGGTAACGCCGCTACCACCAGTCGCCCTGATGAGGCCCGGCGTCGGCGTTGCCACCGATACGACCGCTCATTTCCTGCACGCCAAGAGGTTTTCATGTCACACGCCCTGATCCTGCTCGCCCACGGCTCTCGTGATCCGCGCTGGAAGGCCCCCTTCGAATCCCTCGCCGAGACCCTGGCGGGGCGTCTCTCTACCCCGTTGCGCATGGCCTACATGGAGCTCTGCGAGCCGTCGCTGGAAGCCACCGTGGCCGAGCTTCGCGACAGCGGCATCGAGCGGGCCGACATCCTGCCGCTATTCTTCGCCGCCGGTCGTCACCTTCGCGAAGACGTACCGGGGCAGATCACCGCCCTGGGCGAGGCCCATCCCGATATCGAACTGACGCTGCTGCCGCCGGTGGGCGAGCATCCGGCCTTCGTCGATGCCCTGGCCGGCATCATCGACGAGCGCGCCAACGGCTGATCCGCGGCGGTAACGGGACGCCGCTCGCCCCACACTTTGTACAACATCATTGCCTTGTATAATATTTTGCACCATTCTTAGGCCCATCAGCGACGTAGCGCAGTGTTTGCCGGTCGCTGTTTCGACTGACACAGCGAGAGGCTCCCCAGCGCATGACTACCAAGGCGACCCACCCGGCCGATACGCCGCTCTATCCCATTCGTGAGGTTTCGCGATTGACGGGGGTCAACTCGGTGACCTTGCGGGCCTGGGAACGACGCTACGGTCTGATTCGTCCTCAGCGCACCGCTAAGGGCCACCGCCTCTACGCCTACGAAGACGTGGAGCGTGTCGAGCATATCCTGCAATGGCTCAATCGCGGCGTACCGGTCAGCCAGGTGCGCGAGCTGCTTGACCAGCCGGCGCCGGCCGAGCCTCAGGCGCCTGCTATTGGCGACTGGGCGGGTCAGCGCCAGCAGTGGCAAGCCGCCGTCGAAGCCCTTGATCTCGAACGCCTGGATACGCTCTACCATCAGGCCATGACGCTCTACCCGGTGGCCACCTGCGTCGGCGAGCTGTTCAAGCCGCTGGTCGCGTCGCTCGAGGAAAACTGGGGCGACCAGCTCGGCGCGGCGCTGCAGCGCGCGACCCTGGAATCCTTCCTGCGCAGCCGTATCGGCACCCGCCTGTATCACGGCAACCAGGTGGGCACCGGCGGTCTGGTGCTGATCAGCCGGTTGCCGGACGCCCACGGCATGCTCTGGGAGCTGCTGATCGCCCTGACGGCAAGCGACGCCGGTTATCGCGTGCAGCTGTTCGACGACGCCCTGCCCCTCAGCGAGATGCCGCTCGCCGTGCAACGCCTGAACGCCGCCGCCATGCTGGTGTGCAGCGGCCAGGCCGAGCGCACCGAACTGTTCCGGCGCCAGCTGCCCAAGCTCGCAGAGCAGCTCACCGTGCCGCTGGGCCTCTGCGGGCCGGTGGCGCGCATCCGCGAGCAGGAGCTGAGCGATACTCAGGTAGCGGTGCTCGGCGATGACCCGCTCCAGGCCATCTCCCGGCTCAAGCCGCTGACGCGAGGCTGATCGCGGCCAGCCCCGAATCACCCCTGACACGGCCTCCTCAAACACGGTTTTCCCTCACAATGACAGGAGTGATCATGCAAGGTGTGACTCAGGCTGGCGCTGCCCCTCGACTGGTCTGGCTGCGCAGCGATCTGCGACTTCACGACAACACTGCCCTGAGTGATGCTGCCCGTCAGGGCCCGGTGATCGCCGTCTTCCTGCGCTGCCTGCCCCAGTGGCAGGCCCACGGCCACGGGGCCAACAAGCTCGACTTCCTCAATCGCGGCGTCGCCGCCCTGGCCGAGGATCTCGCCGGTTACAACATCCCGCTGCTGCACCGCGAGATTGATCACTTCGATGCCGCCCCGGCCACCCTGCTCGCCCTGGCCGAAGAGGTCGGCGCCTGCGCCCTGCACTTCAACCGCGAATACCCCCTCAACGAATGGCGCCGCGATGAAGCGGTCATCCATGCCTTCGACCGCCAGGGCCTGACGGTCAAGGCGTACACCGACGCCATTGCCTTCGCCCCCGGCGAGTTGCGCACCGGGCAAGGCGCCTACTACAGCGTCTTCACGCCCTTCGCCAAGGCCTGGCACCGGGCACTCACGCCCGAGCGCCTGGCCCTGCACGACGCACCCGCCGTCCAGGCACCGCTTGAAATCTCAAGCGAACCGATACCCGCGCTGCCCGCCCTTTGCGACGCCCCCGCCGCACCGGAGCGCTGGCCCGCCGGCGAGCAGGCCGCCGCCGATCGGCTGGAGCGTTTCCTGCGCTTTCGCGGCCGCCACTACAAGGCGCAGCGCGACCTGCCGGCGGTCGCCGGCACCAGCGAGCTCTCCCCCTATCTGGCGCTGGGGATGCTTTCCTTTCGTCAGTGCTGTCAGGCGGTGCTGGCCGAAAACGACGGCCGACTCGACGAGGGCGACGCAGGCCTTACCGCCTGGGTCAACGAGCTGGTCTGGCGGGAATTCTATCAACACATCGTCATCGGCTTTCCTCGAGTGTGCCGTCACCGGGCCTTTCAGCAACACACCGAGGCCCTGGCCTGGCGCGACGACGAGACCGCCTTCACGGCCTGGTGTGAGGGACGCACCGGCTATCCGATCGTTGATGCCGCCATGCGCCAGCTGGTCGAGACCGGCTGGATGCACAATCGGCTGCGCATGGTCACCGCCATGTTCCTGACCAAACATCTGCTGATCGACTGGCGCCGCGGCGAAGCCTTTTTCCTGCGCCACCTGATCGACGGTGAGTTCGCCGCCAACAACGGCGGCTGGCAGTGGGCCGCGTCCACCGGCACCGATGCCGCCCCCTATTTCCGCATTTTCAACCCCACCACCCAGTCCCAGCGCTTCGACCCGGAAGGCACCTTCATCAAGACCTATCTGCCCTCTCTGGCGACGCTTTCGGCCAAGCAGCGCCATGCGCCACCGGCAGGCGATCTGCTCGGCCAAGCCGACTATCCGGCGCCGATCGTCGACCACAAGGCCGCCCGCGCGAGGGCGCTAGACGCCTTCAAGGCCCTCAAGAGCGACGCGTCCTGACGGGGCGCGCCCTGAACAGGAGTCATCATGTCTCGTGACCCGGCCCTCGACGCTTTCTGCGCCTTCTTCAATAAGCTAGACAAGACCTGTACAGATCAGTTGGGCAACGTATACACTGATGACATTGTCTTTCAGGACCCGCTGCACCGCATCGAGGGACTGAGCGAACTTGAAACCTACTTCGCGGCCTTGTACACCCATGTAGAGGAATGTCAGTTCACCTTCCACCATCAGCAGCGCCAAGGCGACACCGCATTCGTCACCTGGACCATGACGCTGCGCCACCCCCGCCTGTCTGGGGGAAAGGCCTATGAAGTGGAAGGTTGCTCACGGCTGACGTTCGCGCCGCCCCGGGCCGGCAGCGACCAAGAACCACAAAAGGTGCAGCACCACCGCGACTACTTCGATGCCGGGGAACTGCTCTATGAGCGGCTCCCCGGGCTCGGCTGGGTGATTCGTCACCTCAAGCGACGCGCCGGGGCCTGAAACCCATTGGCCACTGCCGACGTAGCTTATAGAAATGCCGCCGCAAGAAGGACCGCGAGGCGCGTGCCCATCGAGGCCGACACGGCCGTCTGGCCAGGAGGAAGCATGACCACAACACCGCATCCGCAGCGCATCTGGTTGACCGGGGCGACCTCGGGCATCGGCCGCGCCCTGGCCGAACGCCTGCTCGACGACGGTCATCGGGTGGCCTTGAGCGCCCGCAGCGCCGAGAAGCTTCAGGCGCTGACCGAAGGTCATGACAATGCCCTGGCGGTACCGCTGGACATCACCGACCGCGCGGCCGTAGCGGCAGCCGGCGAGCAGATCATGGAGGCCTTCGGCGGGCTCGAGCTTGCGCTGCTCAATGCCGGGACCTGCGAATACCTGGACGCCCGAGACTTCGATGTCGATCTCGTAGAGCGAGTCTTCGCCCCCAACTTCCACGGCGCCCTCTATACCATCGAGGCGGCGCTGCCGCTGCTGCGCCAGGCACGCGACATCGATGGCAGCCGGCCGCTGCTGGCCGCCACGTCCAGCGCCTCTGCCTACGTCGCCCTGCCCAGAGCCGAGGCCTACGGCGCCTCCAAGGCGGCGCTCAGCTACTTCATGGAATCGCTGCGCCTGGACCTCGCCGCCGAGGACATCGACGTCAGCGTGATTCATCCGGGCTTCGTCAAGACGCCGCTCACCGAGCGCAACGACTTCCCGATGCCGATGCGCGTCAGCGTCGATACCGCCGTCGAGGCCATCCTCAAGGGCCTCGAGCGGCGCTCGCTGGACATTCACTTCCCCAGGCGCTTCACCTACCTAGTCAAGCTGATGGGCATCCTGCCGCCCGGGCTGCGCTGGCGACTCGGCAAGCGCATGACCCGCGACCGCGATACCCGGGCAGCAGGAGGCAAGACATGAGCCGGCAGCGCATCGCCGTGATTGGAAGCGGCATCAGCGGCATGGCCGCGGGCTACTATCTGTCCAAGCATCACGACATCACGCTCTTCGAGGCCAGCGAGCGCCTGGGTGGGCACACCGCCACCATCGATGTGACGCTGGACGGTTGCGACTACGCCATCGATACCGGCTTCATCGTCTTCAACGACTGGACCTACCCGCACTTCCAGGCCCTGCTGGTCGAACTGGGCGTACCCAGCCAGCCCACCGAGATGAGCTTCTCGGTGCACGAACGCGCCTATGACTTCGAGTACAACGGCCACACCCTGGGCTCTCTCTTTGCCCAGCGGCGCAACCTCCTGCGCCCGCGCTTCTACCGCATGCTGGCCGACCTGCTGCGCTTCAACCGCGCGGCGGTCCGCGACCTGGACAGCGGCCGCCTGGACCCGGCGCTAACGCTTGGCGACTACCTGGACGCCGGCGGTTACGGCGAGGACTTCCGCCACCGCTACCTGCTGCCGATGGGCGCGGCGATCTGGTCGGCCAGCATCCGTGACCTGATGGGCTTTCCGCTGACCTTCTTCGTACGTTTCTTCAAGAACCATGGCCTGCTATCGGTCAGCCATCGCCCCCAGTGGCACACCCTGGTGGGCGGCTCCCGGGCATACATCCCAGCGCTGACTGCACCCTATGCCAAGGGCATTCGTCTGCAGAGCCCGGTGCAGGGCATCCGTCGACGCGCCGACGGCGTCGAGATCACAAGCCGCCATGGCGTCGAGCACTTCGACCAGGTAGTACTGGCCTGCCACTCGGATCAAGCCCTTGCGCTGCTCGAGGATGCCAGCGACGCCGAGCGTGAGATTCTCGGTGCCATGCCCTATCAGGACAACGAGGTGGTGCTGCACACCGACACTCGCCTGCTGCCCCGCCGCGAGCGCGCATGGGCCAGTTGGAACTACCGTCTGGACGGTCGCGGCAATGCCGCCCGAGTCTCAGTGACCTATGACATGAACATCCTGCAACGCCTGGAGGCGCCGCACACCTTCTGCGTGACCCTCAACGACAGCGCCAGCATCAATCCACGCCAGATACTGGGGCGTTTCACCTACGCGCATCCCTGCTTCACCCTGGCCGGTCAGGCTGCCCAGGCGCGCCATGCCGAGATATCCGGCACCGACAAGCGCACCCACTTCTGCGGCGCCTACTGGCGCAACGGCTTCCACGAGGATGGCGTATGGAGTGCTCGCCGCGTGGCCCTGGCGCTGGGTGACACGCCGCGCCCGGCCGACGACGCCCGCACAGGCAGCGAGACCGGTGCGGAGGCGCCCGCATGATCGCCGCCCCCCGCTCCCGGATCTATCACGGCCACCTGCGCCATCGACGCTACTGGCCCAGGACTCATGCCTTTCGCTATGGACTGTGGATGGCCTGGCTGGATCTCGACGAGCTGCCGGCGCTATTTCGCGGCGTGCCGGGCTTCGGCGAAGGGCGGCTGGCACTGGCCCGTTTTCGCCGCGCCGACTATCTCGCGCCCCATGAGCGCCCGCTGAAGCAAGTGGTCAGGGAAGAGCTCGAACGCCAGCTCGGCGAGGCCCCCGACGGCCGGGTGTGCATGCTGACCCAGCTGCGCACCCTCGGGGTGGCCTTCAACCCGATCACCCTCTACTACGCTTACAACGCCGATGACCGACTGGTCGCGCTGCTGGCCGAAGTCACCAATACGCCCTGGGGCGAGCGGGTGCGCTATGCCTGCCGTGTCGACCCGGCGCGTCACAGCCACCAGGCCAGTTTCGACAAGGCCATGCACGTCTCGCCCTTCAACCCCATGGACATGATCTATCGCTGGCGCTTCTCGACGCCCGGCGAGCACCTGATGATGCACATGGAAACCTGGAAGGACGAAGCGCTGCACTTCGATGCCACCCTGACCCTGAAGGCCCGGGCCGCGACCCGTGGCGCACTGGTGGCCACCCTGGTCCGACAGCCCTTCATTAGCCTCAAGACCCTGGCCGGCATTCACCTGGAGGCCCTGCGTCTGTGGGCCAAACGGGTGCCGATCCATGACCATCCCCACCGCGAGGAGACACCGTCGTGAGTACGATCCGCTCTGCCACCTCAGCGCCGCAGTCGGACACGGGCGACCGCCTGACCCGACTGCTCAAGCCCCGCCTGCTCGCCCAGTTGAACGATCTCGAAGGCGGCCAGATCACCCTGATCGAAGGCGATCAGAGCCATACGCTGGGCCGCGGTGGCCCCCTTTCCGTCACGGTCGTGGTCAAGCGCGCCCAGGCCTGGCGCCGGCTGGCGCTGGGCGGCACGGTAGGCGCCGCCGAGGCCTACATGGACGGCGACTGGGAAGCCGATGACCTGGTCGGCCTGACCCGGCTGTTTGCCGCCAACATGGAAAGGGTCAATGGCGAGGTCGAGAACGGCAGCGCCCGCCTCGGCCGCTGGCTGTTGACCGCCGCCTATGCCCTGCAGCGCAACACGCAGCGCGGCGCCCGGCGCAACATTTCGGCCCACTACGACCTGGGTAACGACCTGTTCGCCACCTTCCTCGACACCGAGCACTGGATGTACTCGAGCGCCGTCTTCCCTCACCCGGAGGCGAGCCTCGAGGAGGCATCGACCCACAAGCTCGACGTGATGCTCGACAAGCTCGACGTGGGCCCTGACAACCATCTGCTGGAAATCGGCACCGGCTGGGGAGGGCTCGCTATCCATGCCGCCAAGAGCCGCGGCTGTCGGGTGACTACCACCACCATCTCCGACGAGCAGTACGCCCATACCGCGAAGCGCATCGAGGAAGAGGGGCTTGGTGAGCGAATCACCCTGCTCAAGCAGGACTATCGGGCACTGGAGGGCCGCTATGATCGGTTGATCTCGGTGGAGATGATCGAGGCGGTGGGCCACCAGTATCTCAACACCTACCTCGAGACCCTGGATCGACTGCTCACCGACGATGGCATGGTGATGCTGCAGGCGATCACCATCCGTGATCAGCGCTTCGAGGCCGCCAAGCGTGAGATGGATTTCATCAAGCGCTATATCTTCCCCGGCGGCTTCCTGCCCTCGCATCGCGCCATTCTCGACGGCATGACCCGTCACACCTCGCTGAACGTGCTCTCGCTCGACGAGATTGGGCTGCACTATGCGCGCACCCTGCGCGAGTGGCGCCATCGCTTCGAGTCGCAGTTGGACCGGGTACGCAAGCTCGGCTATGACGAGCGCTTCATTCGCATGTGGCGTTACTACATGTGCTACTGCGAAGGCGGCTTCCTGGAACGCAGCATCGGCACCTGCCACCTGCTGATGGCGAAACCCGGCGCCCGCCGTGACGCCTTGACGGGATCGCCGTGACCCGGCCTGGTCCCAGTGGCTGGATGGCCTCGGTAGCCAATATCGTGGCCTTTCAGGTCGGCTGGTTTGCCTGCGTGCTGGGGGGCAGCGCGATAGGTAGCGGAGTGGCGGCGATGATCGTGGCCGGGCACCTTTTCTGGCTAGGGCGGCCGGGGGAATGGCGGCTGCTGGCGGCTTTCGCCACCCTGGGGCTGATCATCGATGGCAGTTTCGTACTGCTCGGCGGCTTTGGCTTCGATGCCACCGCTGGCGGTGAGGCCGCCCTGGCGGGCGCGGGGGCAGGCGCCTTGATGGCGCTACCGCTGCCTCTCTGGCTGTGGCTGCTGTGGCCGCTGTTTGCCACCTTGCCGCAGCATTCCCTGGTCTGGCTATGGCAACGCCCTTGGCTGGCGGCGCTGGGGGGGGCGACGAGCGGTCCGCTGTCCTATCTGGCCGGC
This sequence comes from Onishia taeanensis, assembly GCF_003268885.1. Taxonomy (GTDB): domain Bacteria; phylum Pseudomonadota; class Gammaproteobacteria; order Pseudomonadales; family Halomonadaceae; genus Onishia; species Onishia taeanensis_A. The sequence continues at coordinate 44,940 of NZ_QLSX01000012.1, read as the reverse complement.
GCACGGCTGTCCGGGGTGGAGCTGGCGCCTTGGCTGCTGCCAGCGGAGGCGCTGGTGTGGGCGGCGCTATGCCTGGGGCTCAGCCATCGCCTGGGGCGGAGGCGTTCTTGACCACCAGCGCTAACCTCCAGCCATGAAAGCCGTTACACAAGCGAGCTGGCTAGGCCGGGGCGATAGCCGCACCATCGCCTGAGTAAACCCCAGTGCCCTCTTGCCTGAGCCGTGCCTCGATCTCGTCTGGAGGCACCGGGCGCGAGAACAGGAAACCCTGCACTTCGGGACAGCCCTGCTTGCGCAGGAAGTCCCGCTGCGCCGGCGTCTCGACGCCTTCCGCCACCACCGTCAGCGACAGCCCTTGGGCCATCGCCAGCACCGCGCCGACGATCGCCGCATCCGCACGATCATCAGGCAGCGCACGCACAAAGGCCCGATCAAGCTTTAGCTTGTCTACCGGCAATCGCTTCAGGTAGCTCAGGGAAGAATAGCCGGTCCCGAAATCATCGATGGCGATCTGGTGGCCCTTGTCGCGCAATGATGTCATGCGCGGGTAAACATCGCCGGCGCGCTCATCGAGCAGCACCGACTCGGTAAGCTCGAGTCCGAGCAGCTGGGCCGGCACCTTGTAACGGGCCAGACAGGCGGAAATCCGCGATTCCAGGTCGCCCTGAATCAGCTGCAGCGCCGAAATATTTACCCAGACCGGCACTCGCGGCAGCCCGGCCTGTTGCCAGCGCGCCAACTGTGAGACCGCCTGCTCGATCACCCAGGCACCCAGCGGCGTCATCAGGCCATGGCGCTCGGCCAGCGGGATGAAGTCTCCTGGCGACACCATGCCCAGCCGTGGGTGACGCCAACGCATGAGCGCCTCCATGCCTACCAGAGAACCATCCTTGAGGCTGTACTGAGTCTGATAATGCAGCTCAAGCTGACCACCTTGGGCGAGCGCCGCGCGCAGATCGTTGACCAGTTCGAGCTGCCGATCCCCCGGCTCATCCAAGGCAGGCTGAAAGCGCTTATGATGGTTGCGGCCGTGGCGCTTGGCGCTGTAGAGAGCGCTTTCCAGCCGCTGCAGTAGCACATTGGAGTCGCGGCCATCATCCGGTGCCCGACAGCTGCCGACGGTCAGCCCCAGGCGCAGCGACTGACCATCCTGTTCGAAGGGTGCCGTCAGATGCTCGCAGAGCCCGGCCACCCAGGTATCATGATCGTCGAAGTTGGTGGTGCGGATGACCATGAATTCATCGCCACCCAAGCGCCCCACCACACCCCCAGCGACCTGCCGCGCCAGCCGCTGTCCAAAGCGCGACAGCAGCCGGTCACCCGCCTCGACGCCCATGGCATCGTTGATGGCCTTGAAGCCGTCGATGTCGATCAGCGCCATGTCCAGCCCCTCGCCGGCCCGCAGGTGGCGCAGCCGCGAACTCAGCAGATCGTGAAGGCGCCGACGGTTGGGCAGGCCGGTCAAGGGGTCCTCGAAGCCAATTCGCCGCATGTCCTGCTCGCGCGCCTTGTGACGAGAAATGTCGGTAAACAGTCCCACGTAATGACTGACCTTGCCATTCTCTCCACGGTAGGCTTGAATGCGCAGCCATTCCGGGTACTGGTCGCCCTGCTTGCGCTGGTTCCAGATCTCGCCTTCCCATTTGCCGAGCGAGGTGAGAGCCTCCCAGTAGCGATCGTAGAAGGCCTTGTCGTGACGTCCGGCCGATAGCATCGACGGGTCCTGGCCACGCACCTCCTCGAGGGCATAGCCGGTGATCTGGGTAAAGGCAGGATTGACCGTGAGGATACGGTGGCGGGCGTCGCAGATCATGACGCCGTCCTCGGAGCTCAGCATCACCTGCTCCCCCAAGGCTCGGCGGGCATGCTCCTGGCGCACCATCCGCCAGGCATCCCACAGCCCCAGAGCGAGCAGCAGCAGGGTCATCAGGCGCACTCCCACTCCGCTGGCCCAGGGCAGGGCGGCGACGCCGAGCAAGCCCAGCCAGACCATTGGTCGATTAAGTGTAAAGAGCGGCCACATAAGGGATCATCAGTTTTACGGTCCATGGACTCGAGTACGAAAGAAGTTCGTACCTTTCATTATTCTATCGGCGAACGCTACCATGGGTTTAATGGTTAATCACCAAAATGGTGAGGGCGCGGTGCCTAGCCTCTCGTCAGCCGGACCGCTGCCAAGGGTGGCGACGTGCAATCATCTGGTGCTGCCAGTAGAATGGCCCGCAGTCTAGCCGGCCTCCGGCCCACCCTAATGTCGACTCTCGGAATGATTCTGTGACCAAGCAACACTCCTTTAGCCACGAAGAGCTGCTGGCATGCAGCCAAGGTGAACTGTTCGGCCCGGGCAATGCCCAGCTGCCGGCACCCAACATGCTGATGCTCGACCGCGTCACCCATATCCACGAGGAAGGCGGTGAATACGGCAAAGGCGAGCTGATTGCTGAACTCGATATCCACCCGGACCTGTGGTTCTTCGACTGCCATTTCCCCGGCGACCCGGTCATGCCCGGCTGCCTGGGCCTGGATGCCATGTGGCAGTTGGTCGGCTTCTACCTGGGCTGGCTTGGCCACCCGGGACGCGGCCGTGCTCTGGGCTGTGGCGAGGTCAAGTTCTCTGGCCAGATCCTACCGGAAGCGAAGAAGGTCAAATACCATATCAACGTCAAGCGCATCATTACCCGGCGCCTGATTCTTGGCATCGCCGATGGCACTGTGTCCGTCGACGGCCGCGATATCTACCAGGCCAATGACCTGCGGGTCGGCCTGTTCACCTCCACCGCGAATTTCTGATCAGGAGGCTCCCATGCGACGAGTGGTAGTCACCGGGCTGGGCATCGTGTCTTGCCTCGGCAACGACCGGCACCAGGTCCTCGATGCGCTCAAGGCAGGGCGCTCTGGCATCCGTTTCAAGGACGACTACGCTGAACGCGGCTTCCGCAGCCAGGTGGCGGGCGTCGTGGATATCGACCTCGACGCGCTGGTCGATCGCAAGCTGCGCCGCTTCATGGGGGATGCCGCAGCCTATGCTTATGTGAGCATGGCTCAGGCCATCGAAGACTCGGGCCTTACCCCAGAGCAGGTATCGAACGAGCGTACCGGTCTGATCGCCGGCTCCGGCGGCGCGTCCAGCGCCAACCAGGTCGAAGCTGCCGACGTCTTGCGCGAGAAGGGCCTGCGCCGTGTGGGGCCCTACCGGGTCACCCGCACCATGGGCAGTACCGTCTCGGCCTGTTTGGCGACCCCATTCAAGATCAAGGGCGTCAACTACTCGATCTCCTCGGCCTGTGCGACCTCGGCTCACTGCATCGGCAGCGCCGTCGAGCAGATCCAGCTGGGCAAGCAGGACGTGGTGTTTGCCGGCGGTGGCGAAGAAGAGCACTGGACCCTGTCCTGCCTATTCGACGCCATGGGCGCGCTGTCGACCCACTATAACGAAACGCCGGACAAGGCGTCGCGCCCCTATGATCAGGCCCGCGACGGCTTCGTGATCGCCGGTGGTGGCGGCATGCTGGTGCTCGAAGACCTGGAGCACGCTCAGGCACGCGGCGCCAAGATCTATGCCGAAGTGGTCGGCTATGGTGCCACCTCGGATGGTTACGACATGGTGGCGCCATCCGGCGAGGGCGCGGCCCGCTGCATGCGTCAAGCCATGGCCACGGTCAAGGGCAGCATCGACTACGTCAACACGCACGGTACCTCCACGCCTGTGGGTGATGTTGCCGAGCTGAAGGCCATTCGCGAGGTGTTCGGGGATCGGACGCCGGCGATGAGCTCGACCAAGTCGCTGACCGGCCATTCACTGGGCGCCACCGGCGTGCAGGAAGCGATCTACTCGCTGATGATGATGGAGCATCGCTTCATCGCTGCCTCGGCCAACATCGAGAAACTCGATGACCAGGCAGAGGGCTTCGACATCGTCACCGAACGTCGAGACGACGCCGAGGTGACGCGCGTGCTGTCCAACAGCTTCGGCTTCGGCGGCACCAATGCCTGCCTGGTGCTGGAGAAGTTCAGCAGCTGACGTTCAGGCCTGTCGCCCCGCGAACGCAAAGAAGGCGCCCCTTGGGGCGCCTTCTTTGTTTATCGCACTGTGTTTCTAGTGTGTTGTTTATAACGTTGTTTATGACATCACGGACAGATTCGTCGGCGGCTCACTCGCACTCACTAGACACTGACTGACAGGTCCGGCGACATCAGTTGCTCACGGTCGCTTTGGCGGGCGTGCTTTCGGGCCTCGGCACCTCGGATATCTCCGCCAGGCGACCCTCGATCCAGGCTTCGACATCTACCAGCACCTCTTCTGCCGTGCGACCGTCGGTCTCGATCGGCGGGCCAATCTCGAGCGTCAGGCGCCCCGGATTCTTGACCCAGTGCCGTCCCGGCCAACGCTCACCGGCATTGTGCGCCACCGGCAGCACCGGCACCCCGGCGCGGCAGGCGATCACCGCACCGCTCTTGTTGTAGCGCCGGCGCTCGCCCGTTGGCACCCGGGTACCCTCCGGAAAGATCAGCACCGACAGTCCCTCATCGAGACGCTCCTTCCCCTGGATAAGCACCTGCTTCATGGCCCGAGCCGGCTTGGAGCGATCCAGTGCAATCGGCTTGAGCAGCCTCAGCCCCCAGCCGAAGATCGGGAAGTTCAGCAGCTCCTGCTTGAGCACCGTGCACACCGGCGGCTTGATCAATTGAAGATAGATGGTCTCCCATTCGCACTGGTGATTCGAGAGAATCACGCAGGCGCCCTCGGGCACGTTCTCGCGCCCGTGGAAGTCATAGCGCACGCCGCAGGTAATACGAAACCAGGCGATAACCACATGATTGTAGAGATTCAACAGTCGATAGCGCGAACGCAACGGCAGCAGCGGCGCTAAGGGCAGCAGAAAAATCCCGCTAAGGATCATGGCCAGGAAGTAACCGGCGTAGAAGAGCAGACTGCGCAGGGTATTCATGCGTTGCCCCCCCGGTGATCAATAGGTGAGTCGGAAGGACGATAGGCCTGGCACCAGGCGTCGAGCATGCGGCCGACTTCAAGACGCCAGGGTTTCTGGTGTACGCCGAACACCTGCAGTACGCGACGACAGTTAAGCACCCGACGCAGGGGTTGCCCGTGATGATGATCAAGCGCCTTGAGTTCGCCAAGCAGCAGCGGCTGGCCGAGGCCTTCGAGGCGAGTGACCAGTTGAGTACGCACCATCGAGGCGAAGGCGAAAGCGCTGACCGGTTCGGTACCCGCCAGATGGTAGACCCCCCAGCTTTCTGCACCGCAGTGAATCTGCTGCAGCATGCCGATCAGGGCCATGGCCGCCGCATCCGCCGACGTCGGGCAGAAGATGACATCCTGAGCCGCGCTCAACTCATCGCCGCTGACCAGTCGATCGAGCATGCTGCCAAGCCAGGCGCCACTCCCTTCCAGGGAGAACAACGGCCCCAATCGCACGATCAGGTGGCGGGGGTGTCGCTCGCGAATCTGCTGGCCGACGGCCATCAGTTGGCGCAATCCTTCGTCACGCGGCTCGGGCCTGACGTGTTCATCGATAGGGCCCTCGAAGCCGTCTTCATAGAGCTGATCCGATACCGCCCACACCAGCGGCACACCGAGTTCCCGGCAGCTCGCCAGGCAACGCTCGACCGCCTCGGCATGGGCCGTGACGGCTGCCGGCTCGATATCCATCGGCTGCACCAGCGGCGGAACCAGCACCGCATCAGGTGAGATCTCGGCGAGCCGGCCGACCTCGAGTTCCACCCCGGCCTCGATCACCAGCTCGGTATCGGTACGACGATTGGCCTCACGGGCCAGTGCCAGGCTCAGACAGTGCCCGGCATCCAGTATCAACAGCTTCACGAAGGCTCCTTCATGGGCACCGATTCAGCGCAGGAAAAGGCTGGTCGCCTCAGAACGGAATCTCATCATCGAAGTCGTCGAAGCTGCCCGGATTCGGTGCGCCGAAGTTGTTACCCTGCTGCGGCTGCTGGGGCGGTTGCTGCGGCGGGCGCTGGGGCTGTCCGCCCTGCTGCGGGCCGCCTTGCTGACCATAATTGTTGCCCTGGGGAGGCTGCTGGGGCGCGTTGCCGTAGTTGCCGGCACCGCCACCCTGCTGAGCAGCATTACCCTGCGGCATGCCGCCCTGGTTCATGCCGCCCGCATAGTTGCCCCCCTGAGGATCGTTCTGCGGGGAGCCACCCTGACCGCCGCTTCGCGAGTCGAGCATCTGCATATCGTTGCAGACGATCTCGGTGGAATAGCGATCCTGACCGTCCTGACCCTGCCATTTGCGGGTCTGCAGACGACCTTCGACATAAATGCGTGAGCCTTTCTTGACGTACTGCTGAGCGATCTCGGCGAGCTTGTTGAACAGCACCACTGTGTGCCACTCGGTGCGCTCCTGGCGCTGTCCGCTCTGGCGATCAGTCCAGCTGTCGGTGGTGGCGATGCGCAGGTTGGCGACCGGGTTGCCGGAAGGCAGAAAACGTACTTCCGGGTCCTGGCCCAGATTGCCGATCAGGATGACCTTGTTTACACCACGGGCCATGTTTTACTCCTTGATTGCGGGCGACCGCCTGGCCGCCCCGATGAATGGTGACCGTCTAGCGGTCCTGAGCCCCGGCCACTCGCGCCAGGGCCTCGCTGTCCAGTTGCTGACGGTCAACCTTGAGGTAGGCAAGACGCTCCTCAGGTACCACCAGCACGTCTTCGACGCCTGCCACTTCGGCGAAGCGTTGCATCAGGGTTTCCAGGGCATCCTCATGGGTACGCTCATCAAGCGCCACCACTTCGCTCGAAAGATGACGCGGTGTAGGCATGCCATACATCACCCCCAGCCACAGCACCCCTACCAGCGTAGCACCGTAGAAAACCGCGTCTTGTCCCCACTGCTGGCTCAGGGCACCGCCCAGCACGCCACCGAGGAAGGCTCCGAGGAACTGGCTGGTGGAATAGACTCCCATGGCGGTGCCCTTGGTACCCGCCGGTGCCAGCTTGCTGATCATCGAGGGCAGGGTTGCCTCGAGCAGATTGAATGCGGTGAAGAAGACCATCAGCAGCACAGCCAGGCTCCACCAGCCGGTATTCATCAGGCCCATGCCCAGCAGGCTCAGCGTCAGCCCGGACACCGCCAGCACCATCATGCTCTTCATGCGCTGACGCTTCTCGGCGATGATCACCAGCGGCACCATCGCCACGAAGGCAAGCCCCATGATGCCGAGATAGACCCAGCCATGCTGATTGGCCGGCACCCCCAGCGCGGCGAGGCGAACCGGCACCGCGACGAAGATCATCATCAGCAGCAGGTGCAGGGAGAAGATCGAGATATCCAGGCGCACCAGGTCGCCGCGTCTCAGCATCGACTTGAGCTGGCCGCGATCGAGGCCGACGTCCCGGTGGCGCATGCGGCGCGGTGCCGGAGGCACCAGCTTCCACAGCACCAGAATTCCCACCAGCGCCAGGGCGGCGGTGAACCAGAACACCCCGCTGAGGCCATAGTGGGCGGCCAGCAAGGGACCAAGCACCATGGCCACGGCGAAGGCCACACCGATCGACAGGCCAATAGTGGCCATCGCCGCGGTACGCACCTGCTCACGGGTCTGGTCGGCGAGCAACGCCATGATGGCGGCGGCTACCGCACCACAGCCCTGCAGGCCGCGGCCGATGATGATGTCCACGATGCTGTCGGCCTGGGCGGCCACGGCGCTACCCAGGAAGAACAGCAGCAGGCCGGCGGTAATCACCGGCTTGCGGCCGATGCGATCCGACAGTTGTCCGAAGGGGATCTGCAGCACGGCCTGGGAGAGCCCGTAGATACCCAGTGCCACGCCGACCAAGAAAGGGGTGGCGCCGGCCAGGTCGCCGGCATGCAGAGCGAGCACCGGCAGCACCATGAACAGGCCCAGCATTCGCGAGGCATAGAGCCCCGCCAGGCCACTGATGGCGCGCCGCTCGGGGGCGGTCAGCAAACGAGAAACCATGGAGAATAGAAATCCCAAACGCATGAAAGGGGCGCGAAACACGCCTTAGTAGACCCCGTATTCTACCGGCTAGGCCATGCCCAGGGAAAGGCAGTGGGGCGTAAAGCTGCCTGGCTTTGGCGCCGCACTCGCCAAGCCCGTATACTCGAGCTTTTGTGCTGCACGAGGTGGCAATGGACAAGATCCTGGTCAGGGGTGCCCGCACCCACAACCTCAAGCAAATCGACGTCGAGCTGCCACGCGACAAGCTGATCGTCGTCACCGGCCTGTCCGGTTCGGGCAAGTCCTCACTTGCCTTCGACACCCTCTATGCAGAGGGTCAGCGGCGCTATGTGGAATCACTGTCCACCTACGCCCGCCAGTTCCTGTCGATGATGGAAAAGCCCGATGTCGATCATATCGAGGGGCTGTCACCGGCGATCTCCATCGAACAGAAGTCTACCTCGCATAACCCGCGCTCGACCGTCGGCACCATCACCGAGATCTACGATTATCTGCGCCTGCTGTTCGCCCGCGCTGGCACGCCGCGCTGCCCCGAACACGGTGAGGATCTGGAAGCCCAGACCATTTCTCAGATGGTCGATCAGGTCCTTGGCCTGCCCGAAGGCAGCAAGCTGATGCTGCTGGCACCGGTGATCAAGGGCCGCAAGGGTGAACACCTGCAGCTGCTCAGCGAGCTGCGTGCTCAGGGCTTCGTACGGGCGATGATCGACGGCCAGGTGCTCGAGCTTGACGACCTGGCGCCGCTGGAAAAGAACAAGAAGCACGACATCAGCGTGGTGGTCGATCGGGTAAAGGTGCGCGAGGGCCTGACCCAGCGCCTGGCAGAGTCCTTCGAGACCGCTCTGGGGCTCGCCGACGGCGTAGCGATCGTTCACTTCATGGACGGCGACCAGGAAGACATCAACTTCTCGGCGCGCTTCGCCTGCCCGGTGTGTGGCTACTCGATCGCCGAGCTCGAGCCGCGCATGTTCTCCTTCAACAATCCGGCCGGCGCCTGTTCCACCTGTGACGGTCTCGGCGTTCAGCAGGTCTTCGACCCGGACAAGCTGATCAGCCATCCGGAGCTGTCGCTGGCCGAAGGCGTGATCAAGGGCTGGGACCGGCGCAGCGTCTACTATTTCAGCCAGCTACAGGCCGTCGCCGCGCACTACCGCTTCGCCCTGGAGACTCCTTGGCAGGACCTGGCCCGGCACGAGCGGGACGTCATCCTGCACGGCAGCGGCCACGACGACGTCTCCTTTAGCTACGTCAACGACCGTGGCCGCCAGGTGACGCGGGAACACCCCTTCGAGGGCGTGCTGCCCAACATGCAGCGCCGCTACCGGGAAACCGAATCGAGCATGGTCCGCGAGGAGCTGTCGCGCTACATTGCCGTCCAGCCCTGCCCCAGCTGCCACGGTTCGCGGCTGCGTAAGGAGTCGCGCCACGTCTACATCGACGACCGGACCCTGCCACAGCTGGTCGGCCTGCCGATCGGCGAGGCGATGAGCTACTTCGAGTCGCTGGCCCTGCCGGGCCGCAAGGGCGAGATCGCGGTCAAGATCATCCATGAGATTCATGCGCGCCTGGAATTCCTCGTTAATGTCGGCCTGGACTATCTGAACCTGGAACGCAGCGCCGAGACCCTCTCCGGCGGCGAAGCCCAGCGCATCCGCCTGGCGAGCCAGATCGGCGCGGGCCTGGTCGGGGTGATGTACATCCTCGACGAGCCCTCGATCGGTCTGCACCAGCGGGACAACGACCGCCTGCTCAAGACGCTCGAACGGCTGCGGGACCTGGGCAATACCGTGATCGTGGTCGAACATGATGAGGAGGCCATCCTCGCCGCGGATCATGTGCTGGATATCGGCCCCGGCGCCGGGGTCCACGGTGGCGAGATCGTCGCCCAGGGCACCCCACAGCAGATCAAGGACACGCCCGGCTCGCTGACCGGCCAGTACCTGTCCGGCACGCGACGCATCGAGGTACCGCCCTGGCGCATCCCCGGCAACCCCGAGAAACAGCTTAGGCTCATCGGCGCGTCAGGCAACAACCTGCGCGACGTCACCCTGACGCTGCCGCTAGGCGTGCTGACCTGCGTCACCGGGGTTTCCGGCTCGGGCAAGTCGACGCTGATCAATGGCACTCTGATGCCGATCGCCGCCCGGGAGCTCAACAAGGCCACTACCCTCACGCCGGCGGCTCACACCGGCATCGAGGGCCTTGACCAGCTCGACAAGGTCATCGACATCGACCAGAGCCCGATCGGCCGTACCCCACGCTCCAACCCGGCTACCTATACCGGCATCTTCACGCCTATCCGCGAACTGTTCTCCGGCACCCAGGAGGCGCGGTCCCGTGGCTACAAGCCGGGGCGCTTCAGCTTCAACGTCAAGGGCGGCCGCTGCGAGGCCTGCCAGGGCGAGGGCATGATCAAGGTCGAGATGCACTTCCTGCCGGACATCTACGTGCCATGCGACGTCTGCAAGGGCAAGCGCTATAACCGCGAGACGCTCGAGATCCAGTACAAGGGCAAGAGCATCCACGAGGTGCTGGACATGACGGTAGAGGACGCACTGGAATTCTTCAGCCCCGTGCCGGCCATTGCCCGTCGCCTGCAGACACTGCTGGACGTGGGCCTGTCCTATATTCGCCTGGGGCAGAGCGCCACCACCCTGTCCGGCGGCGAAGCCCAGCGCATCAAACTCGCCCGGGAGCTCGCCAAGCGCGACACCGGCAAGACGCTGTATATCCTCGACGAACCCACCACCGGCCTGCACTTCGAGGACATCCGCCAACTGCTGACGGTTCTGCACAGGCTGCGCGACCATGGCAACACCATCGTGGTCATCGAGCATAACCTGGACGTAATCAAGACCGCCGACTGGCTAATCGATCTCGGCCCCGAAGGCGGCTCAGGCGGTGGACAGATCATTGCCGAAGGCACGCCCGAGCAGGTCGCGGCCAACCCGAGTTCCCACACCGGGCACTTCCTCAAGCCCTTGCTGGAACGCGTTGCCACTGCCGAGACAGTCGAGGGCTAGGCAGCACCCCGCAAGTCTCGGAACAAGGCCCCGTCGACCTGGTGTCGACGGGGCCTTTTGTTGTCTGACACAGCACGGCTCACCATCGACAAGGGCAGATAAAGCCGCAAAGACGAGAAGAGCCCACCAGGAAAAAACAGCAGGCATAAAAAAACCGACTCCCGGAGGAGTCGGTTTTCTGTGTCGGATGCCCGATGCGAGGCAGCACGAGGATCAATCCTCGGCGGCTTCCTCGACGACCGGACGATCGACCAGTTCGACGTAGGCCATGGGGGCGTTGTCGCCGGTGCGGAAGCCGCACTTGAGGATACGGACGTAACCGCCCGGACGCTCGACGTAACGCGGACCCAACTCATTGAAGAGCTTGCCGACCGCTTCTTTGGAGCGGGTGCGGCTGAAGGCCAGACGACGGTTGGCGACACTGTCCTGCTTGGACAAGGTGATCAGCGGCTCGACGTGACGACGCAGCTCCTTGGCCTTGGGCAGGGTTGTCTTGATCACTTCATGCTCGACCAGAGACACGCACATGTTCTTGAACATGGCCTGACGGTGCGAGCTGTTGCGATTTAATTGGCGACCACTCTTACGATGACGCATGGTTGTAATTCCTTACCAAACTGGGACTCGAGGCGACGCTCACGCGGATGCCTTGTCGTCCTTCAGGCTTGCCGGCGGCCAGTTTTCCAGCCGCATGCCAAGGGACAGACCGCGCGTAGCCAACACATCCTTGATCTCATTCAAGGACTTCTTGCCGAGATTCGGGGTCTTCAACAGCTCCACCTCGGTGCGCTGGATCAGATCGCCGATATAGTAAATATTCTCGGCCTTGAGGCAGTTGGCACTGCGTACGGTCAACTCGAGATCGTCTACGGGGCGCAGCAGGATGGGATCAATCTGATCCTCTTCCTCTACCACTTCCTGTTCCTTGTCGGCTTCCAGGTCGACGAACGCAGCCAGCTGCTCTTGCAGGATGGTCGCGCTGCGACGGATCGCCTCTTCCGGATCCAGGGTGCCGTCGGTTTCCAGGTCGATGATCAGCTTGTCGAGGTCAGTACGCTGCTCGACACGCGCGGCATCCACGGAATAGGAAACACGACGCACAGGGCTGTAGGTCGCATCCAGCTGCAGGCGACCGATGGCGCGGGACTCGTCCTCGGCACCATCGCGGGTATCCGCCGGCTCGTAGCCACGACCGCGAGCCACCTTGAGCTGCATTTTCAGCTCGGCGCCTTCGTTGACGTGTGCGATCACATGGTCGGGATTAATGATCTCGACATCATGGTCGACGGCAATATCGCCGGCCGTGACGACGCAGGGGCCCTGCTTGTTCAGCGTGAGCATTGCTTCGTCGCGGCTATGCATTTTGATTGCCACGTCTTTGAGGTTCAGGAGCATCTCGATGACGTCTTCCTGGACCCCTTCGATCGCACTGTACTCGTGATCGACTCCTGCAATTTCGACTTCCACCACGGCACAGCCGGGCATGGAAGACAACAGGATACGACGCAGAGCATTCCCCAGGGTGTGACCGAAACCGCGCTCGAACGGCTCGAGCACGATCTTCGCGTGGTGCGCGCTGATCTCTTCGACCTTGATATCGCGAGGACGGAGAAACTCTGTCACTGAACGCTGCATATGAACACCTTTCAGGCTGCCAAACGGATACTCGGTACTCGACCGGGCCACCTAGGTGGCCCGGCGCCGCTAAGCGGATTACTTCGAGTACAGCTCGACGATCAGGTTTTCGTTGATGTCGGCAGACAGGTCGCCGCGTTCAGGCAGAGCCTTGAAAGTGCCTTCCATCTTCTTGGAGTCGACGTCGACCCAGGCCACATCACCACGGTTAGCGGCGATGGACAGCGCATTCTGGATGCGCGCCTGGTTCTTGGCCTTCTCGCGAATGCTGACCACGTCACCCGGCTTGACCTTGTAGGACGCCACGTTGACGGTGCGGCCGTTCACGGTGAGGGCCTTGTGACTGACCAGCTGACGCGCTTCAGAGCGAGTCGAGCCGAAGCCCATGCGGTAGACGACGTTGTCCAGTCGGGTTTCGAGAAGCTGCAGCAACACTTCGCCGGTCGCGCCCTTAACACGGGCCGCTTCCTTGTAGTAGTTGCGGAACTGCTTCTCGAGTACGCCATACATGCGACGTACTTTCTGCTTCTCACGAAGCTGCAAGCCGTAGTCGGAAAGACGCTGACGGCGCTGGCCGTGTACACCCGGAATCTGCTCGGATTTACACTTCTTCTCGAAGGGAGTCACACCACTCTTCAGAAAGAGGTCGGTGCCTTCACGACGAGACAGTTTACACTTCGGTCCAATATAACGAGCCATGAGTCTGTCTCCTTAAACGCGGCGTTTCTTCGGCGGACGGCAGCCGTTGTGGGGAACGGGCGTCGCGTCGGTGATGCTTTGCACGCGGAAACCGGCGGCATTGAGAGCACGCACGGCGGACTCACGACCAGGTCCAGGACCTTTGACCAGCACGTCGACGTTTTTCACACCATACTCGGCTGCAGCAGTCGCTGCACGTTCACTTGCCACTTGAGCAGCGAACGGGGTGCTCTTACGAGAACCACGAAAACCCGAACCACCGGCTGTCGCCCATGACAGAGCGTTGCCCTGGCGGTCTGTGATCGTCACGATAGTGTTGTTAAAAGAGGCGTGGATATGCGCAACGGCATCCACCACCTGCTTTTTAACCTTTTTGCGATTACTACGCGGGTTAGCCATGTTGATGTTTCTTCCTGTCTTAACGCCAGAACATGCGTGTTATTTGCGAATCGGCTTACGCGGGCCCTTACGGGTACGCGCATTGGTCTTGGTACGCTGACCACGCAGCGGAAGACCACGACGATGACGCAGACCACGATAGCAACCCAGATCCATGAGACGCTTGATGTTAAGCGTCGTATCACGGCGAAGGTCGCCTTCTACGGTGTACTTGCCGACCTCGGTACGCAGGCTGTCGACTTCATCAGAAGACAGTTCCTGGACCTTGGCGGTCGGCGCGATACCGGCAGCTGCACAGATATCCACTGCGCGAGTACGGCCGATCCCGAAGATATAGGTCAGCGAGATCGCCGCATGCTTGTTGTCCGGGATATTGACGCCTGCAATACGGGCCATCAGCTTACTCCGAAATTTGAGCGGCTTGCTCGTTTAATCATCTACAAAAGGCGCAACAGCATACCCCTTTACCCAGCGAAGGGCAAGGGGCATGCCGGCACCCGGTTGAGTACAGCCGCCAGGTTTAACCCTGGCGCTGCTTGTGCCGAGGCTCCGTGCAGATGACGCGGACAGCGCCATTGCGACGGATAATCTTGCAGTTACGGCACATCTTCTTCACGGAAGCTCGAACTTTCATCGTTCTCTCCAAATCGCGTGCGACACGCTTAGCGCATGCCGCCGCTACCGTAGCCTTTCAGGTTGGACTTCTTCATCACCGAGTCGTACTGGCTCGACATCAAGTGCGACTGTACCTGCGACATGAAATCCATGATGACAACCACCACGATCAGCAATGACGTCCCGCCAAAGAAGAAGGGGACGTTCCAGGCCACGATCAGGAATTGGGGCATCAAGGATACGGCGGTGATGTACAGGGCACCAAACAAAGTCAGACGCGTCATGACCTTGTCGACATAGCGAGCGGTCTGCTCACCAGGACGAATGCCCGGCAGGAAGGCCCCTGACTTCTTGAGGTTGTCAGCGACATCCTTGGGGTTGAAGACCAGCGCTGTGTAAAAGAAGCAGAAGAATACCACCGCGAGCGCGAAAAGCAAGATGTACAGCGGTTGACCCGGCCCGAGAGCCAAGGACGCCTGTTGCAACCAGTCCAGCCCCTCACCGGAGCCGACCCACTGTCCAAGCGATGCCGGGAACAGCAGAATGCTGGACGCAAAGATCGCCGGGATGACCCCTGCCATGTTGACCTTGAGCGGCAAGTAGCTGCTCTGGCCCGCATACATCTTGTTGCCCACCTGGCGGCGCGGATAGTTCACCGTAATGCGGCGTTGACCGCGCTCAATGAACACCACGAAAGCCACCGTGGCGATGCCGAGGATCGTCAGTGCCAGCAAAGGCAGCACGTTCCAGGCACCGTCGTTGCGAGCCAGCTCGAAAGACTGACCTACCGCGCCCGGCAGACCCGCGACGATCCCCGAGAAGATCAGCAGCGAGATGCCGTTGCCGATGCCCTTCTCGGTGATCTGCTCACCCAGCCACATCATGAACACTGCCCCGGCCACGAAGGTAACCACGGCGGTGAAATAGAAGCTGAAGTCAGCGGTGTAGGCAATCCCTTGCCCGGCCAGGCCGACGGACATGCCGACAGCCTGAACCAGTGCCAGGATCACCGTACCGTAGCGGGTATATTGGCTGATCTTGCGGCGGCCGGCCTCGCCTTCCTTCTTCAACTGTTCCAGTTGAGGCGAGACCGCCGACAGGAGCTGCATGATAATCGACGCCGAGATATAGGGCATGATGCCCAGGGCGAAGATACTCATGCGCTCCAGCGCACCACCCGAGAACATGTTGAACATGCCAAGGATGGTGCCCTGCTGCTCCCTGAACAAGGCAGCAAGCTGGTCAGGATTGATACCGGGCACGGGAATGTGAGCACCGATTCGGTACACCACAATGGCGAGGAGCACAAAGCGCAAACGCGCCCAGAGTTCACTCAGACCGCTGCCCATCGCCGGCATGTTTCCTGACTTAGCCATTTAGTCCTCTACCTTGCCGCCAGCGGCTTCGATCGCGGCCCGGGCACCCTTGGTGACCTTGAGCCCGCGGACGGTAACCGCTTTGTTCAGTTCGCCAGAGAGGAGCACCTTCGCGTAGCGCGTGGCGTCCTTGAGCACGTTGGCTTTCTTCAGCGCGTCCAGGTCGACGACGTCGCCGTCTACCTTGGCAAGCTCGGCCAGGCGAACTTCTTCGCTGACCAGAGATTTCGCTGAGGTGAAACCAAACTTCGGCAGACGACGCTGCAGCGGCATCTGACCGCCTTCGAAGCCGGGCTTCACGGAGCCGCCGGTGCGTGACTTCTGGCCCTTATGACCGCGGCCACCGGTCTTGCCCAGACCGGAGCCGATGCCACGACCGACACGCTTTTCAGCGTGCTTGGAACCCGGTGCCGGGCTCAGGCTATTGAGTTTCATGGATTACTCTCCCTCTACACGCACAAGGTAATTCACCTTGTGGATCATGCCGCGCACGGCAGGGGTGTCTTCCAGCTCGACCGTATGACCGATGCGGCGCAGGCCAAGACCATTGATGGTGGCCTTGTGCTTGCCCAACACGCCGATGGTGCTGCGGATCTGGGTAACCTTGATCGTTGCTGCCATGGTGCCTTACCCCGTGATCGCTTCGACAGACAGGCCACGTTTAGCGGCGATGTCTTCCGGAGACTGCATGG
Organism: Onishia taeanensis; assembly: GCF_003268885.1. Taxonomy (GTDB): domain Bacteria; phylum Pseudomonadota; class Gammaproteobacteria; order Pseudomonadales; family Halomonadaceae; genus Onishia; species Onishia taeanensis_A. The sequence goes on along the minus strand of NZ_QLSX01000012.1, from coordinate 28,536 downwards.
CGGCGAGACCGTTAATGGTCGCACGCACCACGTTCACCGGATTGGTGGAACCGTAGCACTTGGCCAGGACGTCATGGACGCCAGCCAGTTCGAGCACGGAGCGCATAGCGCCGCCAGCGATAATCCCGGTACCTTCAGAGGCCGGCTGCATGTACACCTTGGAGGCACCGTGACGGGCCTTGACCGGGTACTGCAGCGTGTGACCGCTGAGGCTCACCTTGATCATGTTGCGACGCGCCTGGTCCATGGCCTTCTGGATCGCGACCGGCACTTCACGTGCCTTGCCGCGGCCAAAACCGACACGACCACTACCATCGCCGACGACAGTCAGAGCGGTGAAACCGAAGATACGGCCACCCTTGACTACCTTGGCGACACGGTTGACCTGCACCAACTTCTCTTGCAGATCGCCGCTGTTCTGTTCGTTCTTCGCCATCGTAAAACCCTTTAGAATTCCAGGCCGCCTTCACGAGCGGCGTCGGCCAGGGCCTTGACTCGACCGTGGTACCGGAAACCGGCACGATCGAAGGCAACCTGAGTGATGCCTGCTTCCTTAGCGCGTTCAGCAATCAGCGCGCCCACCTTGGCGGCGGCGTCTGAGTTACCGGTCGCACCCTCACGAAGCGCCTTGTCCAGTGTGGAAGCACTGGCCAGGACCTTGCCACCATCCGGCGAGATGATCTGCGCGTAGATGTGGCGTGGGGTACGGTTGACGCTCAGGCGATACACGCCCAGCTCGCGGATCTTGGCGCGAGCGCGGCGGGCACGACGGAGACGAGATTCTTTCTTCGCGTTCATAACCCTGCCTTACTTCTTCTTGGCTTCTTTACGACGGATCTGCTCGTCGCCGTACCGGATACCCTTGCCCTTATAGGGCTCAGGCGGACGGAAGGCGCGGATTTCCGCGGCGACCTGGCCGAGACGCTGCTTATCGGCGCTTTTCAGCACGATAGTGGTGTTCTTGGGCGTTTCCGCCACAACACCTTCCGGCAGCGTGTATTCGACCGGGTGTGAGAAGCCCAGTGTCAGGTTGAGCGTCTTGCCACTTGCCTGGGCACGATAGCCGACGCCATTGATCTCGAGGGACTTGGTGAAGCCCTCTGTGACACCGGAAACCATGTTCTGGACCAGTGCACGGGTGGTTCCAGCCATCGCCCAGCTTTTGGCTGACTCGGTCGGAGCGAAGGTCAGCTGACCTTCTTCCTGGCCGATCACGACTTGGTCGTGAACGGTCATCGCGAGTTCGCCCTGACCGCCCTTGACGGTCAGTTGATTGCCGTCGAGTTTGACCTCGACGCCGCTCGGCAATTTAACCGGATATTTGGCTACGCGGGACATTCCAAACTCCTAGAATACGGTGCAGAGGACTTCACCACCAACACCAGCATGACGGGCCGCACGATCGGTCATCACGCCATTCGAGGTGGAAACGATCGCGATGCCCAGGCCGTCGGCAACTTTCGGCAGCTCGGCCTTGCCCTTGTACGAGCGCAGCGACGGTTTTGACACCCGCTGAATGTGCTCGATGACGGCCTTGCCCTCGAAGTACTTGAGAGTAACGGCCAGTTCAGGCTTGGTGCCTTCAGCGACGCTGTAGTCGTTGATAAAGCCTTCTTCTTTCAGTACGCGGGCCACCTCGACCTTCAACTTCGAAGACGGCATGGTGACCGTCTCCTTGGTGGCCATCTGCGCATTACGGATACGAGTGAACATATCCGCCAGCGTATCTTGCATGCTCATTACGTTGCGCTCCTGATAATTCTACGTGGCGTTACCAGCTGGACTTCTTCAGTCCAGGGACATCGCCACGCATGGCGGCTTCACGCAGCTTGTTACGGCCCAAGCCAAACTTGTTGTAGTAGCCGTGCGGACGACCAGTGATGCGGCAGCGGTTACGCTTACGCACCGGGCTGGAGTCGCGCGGCAACTGCTGCAGCTTGAGCTGCGCGTCGAAGCGCACTTCGTCAGAAGCGTTCACGTCACTGATGAGGGCCTTGAGCTCTGCGCGCTTGGCAGCGTACTTAGTTACCAGCTTCGCACGCTTATGCTCGCGCCCTACCATGCTTTTCTTTGCCATGATCCCACCCTTATTTCTTGAACGGGAAGTTCAGCGCACGCAGCAGCGCACGGCCTTCTTCATCGGTGTTGGCAGTCGTGGTGATAGTGACATCCAGACCACGAATCCGGTCGATCTTATCATATTCGATCTCCGGGAAGATGATCTGCTCACGCACCCCCATCGAATAGTTGCCACGGCCGTCGAAGGACTTCGGGTTGAGACCACGGAAGTCACGAACGCGGGGGATCGCGATGTTCACCAGGCGATCCAGGAAGTCCCACATGCGCTCGGCGCGCAGTGTGACTTTGATCCCGATCGGCCAACCTTCACGCACTTTGAAGCCCGCGATGGACTTGCGTGCCTTGGTTACCATCGGCTTTTGACCGGAAAGCTTCTCCAGGTCGCCGACGGCATTGTCGATCAGCTTCTTGTCGCTGGTCGCTTCGCCAATGCCCATGTTCAGAGTCACTTTAGTGATCCTGGGCACCTGCATCACGTTGGCGTAGCTAAACTGCTCTTTGAGTTGAGCTGCCACCTCGTTTTGATAACGTTCTTTCAAGTTCGCCATTTTGCTACCCGACTCACGTTAGGCGTCGATCTGCGTTTGCGTCGACTTGTAGATACGTACCTTGGTACCGTCTTCTTTCACCTGGAAGCCGACTCGATCCGCTTTGCCGGTCTCCTGATTGAAGATGGCCACGTTGGACGCGTGAATCGGAGCTTCGCGCTCGACGATACCGCCTTGATTGCCTGCCATGGGATTGGGCTTGGTGTGACGCTTGATCATGTTCACACCTGCCACCACGTAGCGGTCGTCCTGGAGGACGCGCTTGATGGTGCCACGCTTGCCCTTATCCTTGCCGGCAATGACGATCACTTCATCGTCACGTTTGATTTTTTGCATATCCGCCTCGCTCCTTACAGCACTTCAGGCGCCAAGGAAATGATCTTCATGAACTTTTCGGTACGAAGTTCACGAGTGACCGGACCAAAAATACGGGTGCCGATCGGCTGCTCGTTGGTGTTGTTCAACAGAACCGCCGCATTTCCATCGAAGCGGATCAGCGAACCGTCGTTACGACGGACGCCACTACGAGTGCGAACCACGACCGCCTTCATGACCTGGCCTTTCTTGACCTTGCCACGCGGAATGGCTTCTTTGACTGTTACTTTGATGATATCGCCTACGCGAGCATAGCGACGGTGAGAACCGCCCAGCACCTTGATGCACTGCACCCGGCGCGCCCCGCTGTTGTCGGCGACATCCAGCATTGACTGCGTCTGAATCATCGGTTTTCTCCAAACCTAATCTGACTGCACTGGTTTCGAGCGCGGGGCGTTAACCCTTGGCCTGCTCGACCACTTCGACCAGCGTCCAGGCTTTCTTTTTAGACAGGGGACGGCATTCCTCGATGGAAACCGTGTCACCGGCCTTCGCCTGGTTCTGCGCGTCATGGGCGTGCAGCTTGGTGGAGCGCTTCACGTATTTGCCGTAGATCGGATGGCGCTCGCGGCGCTCGATCATCACGACGATAGATTTGTCCATCTTGTCACTCACCACTTTGCCGGTGAGCGTCCGGACTTTCTTTTCTTCGGACATCTCAGTCACCTGCCTTCTCGTTGAGCACAGTCTTCACGCGGGCGATATCCCGACGAACCTGCTTGAGCAGATGGGTCTGGCTCAGCTGGCCAGTGGCCTTCTGCATGCGCAGGTTGAACTGCTCGCGGAGGAGTTCGAAGAGCTGCGCCTGCAGGTCTTCTACTGACTTTTCACGAATTTCCTGGGCTTTCATCACATCACCGTCCGTTTCACAAAGGTGGTGGAGACCGGAAACTTCTGAGCGGCCAGGCCGAAGGCCTCACGAGCCAGCTCTTCAGAAACGCCTTCAATCTCGTAGAGGACGCGGCCGGGCTGGATCTGTGCGACCCAGTACTCGACAGAGCCCTTGCCCTTACCCATACGGACTTCAAGGGGCTTCTTGGAGATCGGCTTGTCCGGGAAGACCCGGATCCAGATCTTGCCGCCACGCTTTACGTGACGAGTGATGGCACGACGCCCAGCTTCGATCTGGCGCGCGGTAACGCGACCACGACCGGTAGCCTTCAGGCCATATTCGCCGAAACTAATCTTGCTTCCGCGATGTGCAAGGCCGCGGTTGCGACCCTTCTGCACTTTGCGGAACTTCAAACGCTTAGGTTGTAACATCGATCCGCTCTCCCCTTACCTGGAACCTTTCTTCTTGGAGGGCGCACTCTGAGGCTGCTTAGCCTTGGCGCGGACCTCTTCGATGCCCCCGAGGATTTCACCCTTGAAGACCCAGACCTTGACGCCGATGACGCCGTAGGTGGTGTGAGCTTCGTAGGTGGCGTAATCGATGTCGGCACGCAGCGTATGAAGCGGCACACGGCCTTCGCGGTACCATTCGGTACGTGCGATTTCCGCACCACCAAGACGACCAGAGAGCTGGATCTTGATGCCGCCAGCGCCCAGGCGCATGGCGTTCTGTACGGCGCGCTTCATGGCACGACGGAACATGACACGACGCTCGAGCTGGCCGCAGACGTTCTGGGCAACGAGCTTGGCATCGAGTTCCGGCTTGCGTACTTCTTCGATGTTGACGTGAACTGGCACGCCCATCATTTGGGTGACTTCGCGACGCAGACGGTCGACGTCCTCACCCTTCTTGCCAATCACGATGCCCGGACGGGCAGTGTGAATGGTGATACGAGCATTGTTGGCCGGGCGCTCGATGTGGATGCGACTCACGGACGCATTCTTCAGACGCTCCTCGATGAAGCGACGCACTTCGAGATCGTTATTCAGCTTGTCGGCATAGGTACCGCGCTCGGCGTACCAGACCGACGTGTGGTCTTTGACGATACCCAGCCGAATGCCTGTCGGATTTACTTTCTGACCCATCTGGTCGACTCCTACTTCTCGGCTACCATAACGGTGATGTGGCAGGTGCGCTTCAAGATACGATCCGCACGGCCCTTGGCGCGCGGCTGGATGCGCTTGAGCGTCATGCCCTCATCGACGCAAATGGTCGAGACACGCAGCTCGTCGATGTCCATGCCGTTGTTTTCTTCCGCATTCGCGATGGCGGACTGCAGCACTTTCTTAACCAGCTTGGCAGCCTTCTTCGGTGAGAAGGTCAGCAGGTCGAGTGCCTCGGCGACAGGTTTACCGCGCACCTGGTCAGCCACCAAACGGGCCTTCTGGGCGGATAAACGAGCGCCACGCAGCTTAGCTGTGACTTCCATCTCTCAATCCTCTTTGGCTTACCGTTTGGCTTTCTTGTCCGCCGCATGACCGCGATAGGTGCGGGTAGCAGCGAATTCGCCCAGCTTGTGGCCAACCATTTCCTCGGAGACGTGCACCGGGACATGTTGACGCCCGTTATGGACCGCAATGGTGAGCCCGACCATATTCGGCAGGATCATGGAACGACGCGACCAGGTCTTGATCGGTTTGCGGTCGTTCTTCTCCACTGCAGTCTCAACCTTCTTCAGCAGATGAAGGTCAATAAAAGGACCTTTCTTCAGTGAACGTGGCACAGCCGTTACCTCTTAATGTCTTGGCAATTTCGATCAGCTACGGGCCTTGCGGCGACGTAAGATCAGCTTGTCGGTGCGCTTGTTCTTGCGAGTCTTGTAACCCTTGGTGGGGACGCCCCACGGGGTGACCGGGTTACGACCACCGCTGGTGCGGCCTTCACCGCCACCGTGCGGGTGATCCACCGGGTTCATCGCAACACCGCGAACTGTCGGGCGAACGCCACGCCAGCGTTTGGCACCGGCCTTGCCCAATTGACGGAGGCTGTGCTCAGAGTTGCTCACTTCGCCCAGGGTCGCGCGGCATTCGGCCAGAATCTTGCGCATCTCGCCGGAGCGGAGACGCACAGTGGCGTAGTTGCCTTCACGCGCTACGAGCTGGGCACTGGTGCCGGCACTGCGTGCGATCTGAGCGCCCTTACCGGGCTTCAGCTCGATGCAATGCACGGTGGAACCCACCGGAATGTTGCGCAGCGGAAGGGTGTTGCCCTTCTTGATCGCAGCATTGACACCGGACTCGACGCGATCACCCGCCTTCACACCCTTGGGTGCGATGATGTAGCGACGCTCACCGTCCAGGTACTTCAACAGTGCGATATGAGCGCTACGGTTCGGATCGTACTCCAGGCGCTCGACGACGGCCTGAATGCCATCCTTGATGCGCTTGAAGTCGATCTGACGGTAGTGCTGACGGTGCCCACCACCCACGTGACGTGTGGTGATACGACCGTTGTTGTTACGCCCACCCGAGCGCGACTGCTTTTCCAGCAGCGGCGCGTACGGCCGACCCTTGTACAGATCGTCTCCGACGATCTTGACGAGGTGGCGACGACCGGCGGATGTGGGTTTGGTCTTGACGATTGCCATTATCCGTACTCCTGCCCTTATTCGGCGCCAGAGAAGTCTTCAAGGGTCTCACCCGCGGCGAGGGTTACATACGCCTTGCGGTAACCCTTGCGCTGGCCCAAGCCATTGGCGGTGCGCTTGGTCTTGCCCTTGATGTTCAGGACCTGTACGCGGTCAACCTTCTTACCGAACAGCGCCTGGACGGCCTGTTTGATTTCCGGCTTGGTCGCGTCAGAGGCCACCTTGAACACGTACTGGTTGTTCTCGGCGGCGGAGGCGGCCTTCTCGGTCATGTGCGGACCAAGCAGAACCTTGAATACGCGTTCCTGGTTCATGCCAGCTTCTCCTCGAATTTGCGCAGGGCGGAGACGGTGACCAGCACCTTGTCGAAGGCGACCAGGCTCACCGGATCGGCAGCAGCGACGTCCACCACATCCACGTGCGGGATGTTGCGAGCGGCCAGGTAAAGGTTCTCGTCAACTTCTTCAGTGACGATCAGTGCCTTTTCCAGGTTCAGCTCTTTGAGCTTGGCGGTCAGCTGCTTGGTCTTGGGTGCATCGACGGAGATGTCCTCGACGACGACCAGACGCTCCTGGCGGACCAGCTCGGACAGAATCGAGCGGATCGCGGCGCGGTACATCTTGCGGTTGACCTTCTGGGTGTAATCCTGCGGGCTAGCCGCAAAGGTCACACCGCCGGCACGCCAGATCGGCGAGCGGATGGTACCGGCGCGAGCGCGACCGGTGCCCTTCTGACGCCACGGCTTCTTGCCACCGCCACGCACATCGGCACGATTCTTCTGGGCGCGAGTACCCTGACGACCGCCAGCCAGATAGGCAGTAACGACCTGATGGACCAGCGCTTCGTTGAATTCTTTGCCAAAGGTTGCGTCGGACACTTCGACCGTGCCGGCACTAGCACCTGAAAGATTCAGATTCATTGGATCAAACCCCCTTAGCGAGCTTTCACGGCACTGCGAACAACAACGTCGCTGCCCGGTGCACCCGGTACGGCGCCCTTGATCAGCAGCAGATTGCGTTCAGCGTCGACGCGCACGACTTCTAGGCTTTGCACGGTGCAGCGGACGTTGCCCATCTGACCGGCCATTTTCTTGCCCTTGAAGACGCGACCCGGGGTTTGACACATACCGATGGAACCCGGAGCGCGGTGCGCCAGAGAGTTACCATGGCTGTTGTCTTGGGTGCGGAAGTTCCAGCGCTTGACGGCGCCCTGGAAACCCTTGCCCTTGGAGGTGCCAGTCACATCGATCTTCTGACCAGCTTCAAAGAGGGATACGGTGAGCTCGCCACCCACTTCCGGAGCTTCATCACCTTCAGCCAGGCGGAACTCCATCAGCGAACGACCGGCCTCGGTACCTGCCTTGGCAAACTGCCCAGCTTGCGCCTTGGTCAGGTGCTTGGCCTTGCGTGAGCCAGAGGTAACCTGCACGGCGCTGTAGCCGTCGACGTCGACGGTCTTAACGCGCGTGATGCGGTTAGGCTCAACTTCGATAACGGTTACGGGCACGGATGCGCCATCTTCGGTGAAGACACGGGTCATCCCGGCCTTCTTACCGACTAAACCGATAGTCATGTTCAGTCTCCTATAGTGTACGGGGCTATCACCCGCTATGGCTGCCCTTTCCAGAGCATTCCACTAGCACATTGTGTGACGCCATCCCGGCGTGACGGCGGCTGCTCGATGAGCGGCGACCGTGAGTGTCTAGTGTGGTCTCAGTCGAGTTTGATCTGAACGTCCACGCCAGCGGCGAGGTCGAGCTTCATCAATGCATCAACGGTCTTTTCAGTGGGTTCGACGATGTCGAGCACACGCTTATGAGTGCGGATCTCATACTGGTCACGCGCGTCCTTGTTGACGTGCGGAGAGACCAGGATGGTGTAGCGCTCACGATTGGTCGGCAGCGGGATCGGACCGTGCACCTGAGCACCGGTACGCTTGGCGGTCTCAACAATCTCCGCGGCGGACTGGTCAATCAGGCGATGATCGAACGCCTTCAACCGAATGCGAATCTTCTGGTTCTGCATTTGCCCTAAACTCCAATGGATGTCGACGGCGCGAGCCGTCTACCCACGCATTCAAAGGATGCGCATTATAGGCATGCAGCCTCGCAGAGTCAAACCCTGCGAGACAACATGCGCAGAAAGGGGGCTCCCGCAGGAGCCCCCTTCGATCATCGGGTGAGCCTAAGGCTTACTGGACGATCTTGGCGACAACACCGGCGCCAACGGTACGGCCGCCTTCACGAACAGCGAAGCGCAGGCCGTCTTCCATGGCGATCGGGGCGATCAGGGTAACGGTCATCTTGACGTTATCACCCGGCATCACCATCTCGACGCCTTCCGGCAGTTCACAGGTACCGGTCACATCGGTGGTACGGAAATAGAACTGCGGACGGTAGCCCTTGAAGAACGGAGTGTGACGACCACCCTCGTCCTTGGACAGCACATAGACTTCGGCTTCGAAGACAGTGTGCGGCGTGATGGTGCCCGGCTTGGCCAGAACCTGACCACGCTCGACGTCATCACGCTTGGTGCCACGCAGCAGGGCGCCGACGTTCTCGCCAGCACGACCTTCGTCGAGCAGCTTGCGGAACATCTCGACACCGGTAACGGTGGTCTTGACGGTGTCTTTCAGACCGACGATTTCGACTTCTTCGCCTGCCTTGACCACGCCACGCTCGACACGACCGGTCACAACGGTACCGCGACCAGAGATGGAGAACACGTCTTCGATCGGCATCAGGAACGGCTGATCGATAGCGCGCTCCGGCTCCGGGATGTAAGCGTCCAGGGCCTTGATCAGGTTGGCAACGGCGGTAGTTCCCATGCCGTTGTCGTCCTTGCCTTCCAGCGCCATCAGCGCAGAGCCGATGATGATCGGGGTGTCGTCACCCGGGAAGTCGTACTCGCTCAGGAGTTCGCGAACTTCCATCTCGACCAGCTCGAGCAGCTCTTCGTCGTCGACCATGTCGGCCTTGTTCAGGAACACGACGATGAACGGCACGCCGACCTGACGCGAGAGCAGGATGTGCTCACGAGTCTGCGGCATGGGGCCGTCGGCAGCGGAACAGACCAGGATAGCGCCGTCCATCTGGGCAGCACCGGTGATCATGTTCTTGACGTAGTCAGCGTGACCCGGGCAGTCGACGTGAGCGTAGTGACGCTCTTCGGACTGGTATTCCACGTGAGCGGTGGAGATGGTGATACCGCGCTCACGCTCTTCCGGGGCGTTGTCGATGGAGTCGAACGCACGAGCGTCGCCACCGAAGACTTCTGCAGAAACGCGGGTCAGAGCCGCGGTCAGCGTGGTCTTGCCGTGGTCAACGTGACCGATGGTGCCGACGTTGATATGCGGTTTGGAACGTTCGAATTTTTCCTTAGCCACTGCTATAACCTCTTTACGTTAGCTAACGGTTAACCGTTCTGGTTGATGACGGCTTCCACGATGCTGGAGGGCGCCTCGTCGTACTTCGCAAACTCCATGGAGTAGCTTGCACGGCCCTGGGTCTGAGAACGCAGATCGGTTGCATAACCGAACATCTCAGCCAGCGGCACCATTGCGCGGATGGTCTTCCCTGAGGAAGTATCATCCATGCCCTGCACCAGACCGCGACGACGGTTAAGATCGCCCATGACGTCACCCATAAACTCCTCGGGGGTCACGACTTCGACCTTCATCATCGGCTCCAGCAGCACGGCCTTGGCCTTTTTGGCACCTTCTTTGATCGCCATGGAAGAAGCGATCTTGAACGCGGTCTCGTTAGAGTCCACGTCATGGTAGGAACCATCGTACAGCGTGACCTTGACGTCGATCATCGGGTAACCCGCGATGACACCGTTCTTCAGCTGTTCATAGGCCCCTTTCTCGACAGCAGGCACGTATTCCTTCGGAACCACGCCGCCGACGATCTCGGACGAGAACTTGAAGTGCATCTCCTCGTCGTCGCCCTTGTCTTCCGCGGTCAGCGGTTCGATGCGCAGGTACACATGACCGAACTGACCGCGACCGCCTGACTGACGAACAAACTTGCCTTCCTGTTCGACTTTGTGGCGGATGGTCTCGCGATAGGCGACCTGCGGCTTGCCGATGTTGGCATCGACCTTGAACTCGCGACGCATGCGGTCAACGATGATATCGAGGTGCAGCTCGCCCATGCCGGAGATGATGGTCTGGCCGGTTTCCTCGTCGGTCTTGACCTGGAAGGACGGATCCTCCTGAGCCAGCTTACCGAGGGCGACACCCATCTTCTCCTGGTCGGCCTTGGACTTTGGCTCCACGGCCACCGAGATCACCGGATCCGGGAACTCCATGCGCTCAAGCACGATCTTGTCGGTCAGGTCGCACAGGGTATCACCGGTGGTGACATCCTTCAGGCCGATGCAGGCGGCGATATCGCCGGCCAGCACTTCCTTGATCTCTTCGCGAGAGTTGGAGTGCATCTGCACGATACGGCCGACACGTTCCTTCTTGCTCTTCACAGAGTTGAAGACGCTGTCGCCAGACTTCAAGACCCCGGAATACACACGGATGAAGGTCAGAGTGCCAACGAACGGGTCGGTGGCGATCTTGAAGGCCAGCGCGGAGAAGGGCGCACTGTCATCGGCCTCACGGGTCGCGATGGTGCCATCCTTGTCGTCCAGCTCACCCTCGATGGCCTTGACCTCGGTGGGTGACGGCATGTACTCGATGACGCCATCCAGCACGGCCTGCACGCCCTTGTTCTTGAACGCGGAGCCACAGGTCACCAGGACGATCTCGTTGTCGAGGGTACGACGACGCAGGCCGGCCTTGATTTCCTCGATGGAGAGTTCGCCCTCCTCGAGGTACTTCATCATCAGCTCTTCAGACGCTTCGGCGGCCGCTTCGACCATCTCTTCGCGGTACTTCTCAGCGGTTTCCTGAAGCTCTGCCGGGATATCAACCAGGTCATAGTTCATGCCGTGGTTGTCTTCGTCCCACAGGATCGCCTTCATCTGAATCAGATCGACGACGCCCTTGAACTCGTCCTCGGCACCCCAGTTGATCTGGATCGGCACCGCATTGGCGTTCAGGCGCGTCTTCAGCTGGTCGAGGACCATGAAGAAGTCGGCGCCGGCACGGTCCATCTTGTTGACGAACACCATGCGCGGAACTTCGTACTTGTTGGCCTGGCGCCAGACGGTCTCGGTCTGCGGCTGCACACCGGAACTGCCACACAGCACGACGACCGCGCCATCGAGCACACGCAGGGAACGTTCGACTTCGATGGTGAAGTCAACGTGCCCCGGGGTGTCGATGATGTTGATGCGGTGCTCATCGAACTGCTTGTTCATGCCCTGCCAGAAACAGGTGGTCGCTGCGGAGGTGATGGTAATACCACGCTCCTGCTCCTGCTGCATCCAGTCCATGGTGGCTGCGCCATCATGGACCTCACCGACCTTGTGGGACAGGCCGGTGTAGAACAGGACACGCTCGGTAGTGGTGGTCTTCCCGGCGTCGACGTGGGCAACGATACCGATATTACGGTAGCGCTTAAGCGGTGTCTTACGTGCCACGATGGAATTCCCCGTTGGTTGGAGGCGCCCCGACATATGGGCGCCTCAAGTTGCGAAGCCTGCTTAGAAGCGGTAGTGCGAGAAGGCCTTGTTGGCCTCCGCCATGCGGTGCACGTCTTCACGCTTCTTCACAGCGGCGCCCTTGCCTTCAGCGGCATCGAGCATCTCACCGGCCAGACGCTGCACCATGGTCTTTTCACCACGGTTACGAGCAGCGTCAGCCAGCCAGCGCATGGCCAGCGCCTGACGACGCGAGGGACGCACTTCCACGGGCACCTGGTAGGTAGCACCACCGACACGACGAGATTTCACCTCGACCATGGGCTGGATGGTTTCCAGCGCCTTGTCGAAGATCTCCAGCGGGTCATCATTGTTGCGCTCGGACACGCGGTCCAGGGCGCCATAGACGATACGTTCAGCTACAGACTTCTTGCCGCTGATCATGAGGTGGTTCATGAACTTTGCCAGGCGCTCGCTTCCGAACTTCGGATCCGGGAGGATTTCGCGCTTCGCAGCAACTCTTCTTCTAGGCATGATAAGCCCTCAAAACTAAGGGGTCCTTCAGGTAAACCCGGGACTGATACAGGACTCGCCTGCAACGCCCGACCTTACTCTTATCAGACCGGTGCAATATGGTATGGCGGTTCCGGCGGCGCGCGAGTCGTTTAGGACTTCGGACGCTTGGTGCCGTACTTGGAACGGCCCTGCTTACGGTTCTGGACACCGGAGGTGTCGAGAGCGCCGCGAACGGTGTGATAACGCACACCCGGCAAGTCCTTCACTCGGCCGCCGCGAATCAGCACGACAGAGTGTTCCTGCAGGTTGTGACCTTCACCACCGATGTAGGAAGACACTTCATACCCGTTGGTCAGACGAACACGGCACACCTTACGCAGTGCGGAGTTCGGCTTCTTCGGGGTAGTGGTGTAAACGCGGGTGCAAACCCCGCGACGTTGCGGGCAGGCCTGCAGCGCCGGGACGTCGCTCTTGACGACGGGACGCTTGCGCGGCTTGCGCACGAGCTGGTTAATAGTTGCCATGGTCTGTAGCTGACTCCAATGGTTGCCTTGGCCTTTCGATAGCGAGCGCGGGCGTACCCACCCCACTTTCAAAGGCTGCGCATTCTACTGTCTCGGAGCGATCCGCGTCAAGGCCGGCGCCATTCGGCGCCGGCCTTGAGCTGGCTCCGGCTAGATCTCGTCGTCATCCCCGTCGAGAGCGGTGAGCTGAGCGCCCAGTTCCTGCTCGACGTCCTGAGCCGACGGTTGGAGCACGCGCTCGGCGTCTTCGCGACGACGGCGACGCTCCGCATGGTGGGTCAAGCCGGTACCGGCCGGGATCAGACGCCCCACCACCACGTTTTCCTTCAAGCCGCGCAGATAATCGCGCTTGCCGGTCACCGCCGCTTCGGTCAGCACCCGCGTGGTCTCCTGGAAGGAGGCCGCAGAGATGAACGACTCGGTGGCGAGACTCGCCTTGGTGATACCCAGCAGCAGGCGGTCGTACTTGGCCGGGAACTTGTCTTCCTGTTCCAGACGCGCGTTCTGCTCGAGCACACGCACCACTTCGACCTGATCACCGGTGATGAAGTCGGAGTCACCGGCATCGGTGATTTCGACCTTGCGCAGCATCTGACGAACGATCACTTCGATGTGCTTGTCGTTGATGCCCACGCCCTGGAGGCGGTAGACCTCTTGCACCTCGGCGGTGATGTACTTGGCCAGCTCGCTGACGCCCAGCAGACGCAGGATGTCGTGCGGGTTGCTGGGGCCATCGGAGATGACCTCGCCCTTCTCGACCGTCTCGCCTTCGAATACCGCGATCTGGCGCCATTTCGGGATCAGCATCTCGAACGGATCGCTATCGGCCGGCGTGATCGTCAGGCGACGCTTGCCCTTGGTCTCCTTGCCGAAGCTGAGCACGCCGCTGATCTCGGCAAGAATCGCCGATTCCTTGGGCTTACGCGCTTCGAACAGGTCGGCCACGCGGGGCAGACCACCGGTGATATCCTTGTTGCCGGTCGCTTCCACCGGAATACGGGCGACCACTTCGCCGACACCAACCTCGGCACCGTTCTCGATCGAGACGATGGCCTTGCCGGGCAGCAGATACTGCACCGGGGTGTTGGAACCCGGCAGCGAGATGTGCTGACCGGCGTCGTCGGCGAGCATGATCATCGGACGCTTTTCGCGGCCGGAGGCCGGGCGCGCGGCGGACTCGATCACCTCGATAGAGGACAGGCCGGTCATCTCATCCACGCTGCGGTGGATGGAGACACCTTCGTCCATGTCGATGTACTGGGCCTTACCTTCGACCTCAGCAACGATCGGATGGGTGTGCGGGTCCCACTTGGCGACGGTCTGGCCGCCTTCGACCAGCTCGCCGTCCTTGACCGACAGCTCGGCACCGTAGGGCAGCTTGTAGTACTCGCGTTCACGGCCGTGGTCGTCGGCGACGGCCAGGGCGCTGGAGCGGGATACCACCACCAGCTTGCCGTCGGCGCGTTCCACTGACTTGATGTTGTGCAGGCGCACCTTGCCGCCGTGCTTGACCTGCACGCTGTCGACGGCCGAGGCACGAGAGGCCGCACCGCCGATGTGGAACGTCCGCATGGTCAGCTGGGTACCCGGCTCACCGATCGACTGGGCGGCGATGACGCCGACCGCCTCACCGGTGTTGACCTGGTGACCGCGCGCCAGGTCACGACCGTAGCAGGACGAGCAGACGCCGTGAGAGGTGTCACAGGTGATGGTCGAACGCACCACGATCTCGTCGACGCCCATGGTGTCGAGCTCGGCACACCAGGCTTCGTCGAGCAGCGTGCCACGCGCGATCAGCACTTCGTCGCTGGCCGGATCGACCACATCCTGTGCGACCACACGGCCCAGCACACGCTGTGCCAGGGAGACGATGATGTCGCCGCCCTCGATGACCGGATGCAGCGTCAAACCGTTCTCGGTGCCGCAATCGGGTTCGGTGATCACCAGATCCTGCGCCACGTCGACCAGGCGACGGGTCAGGTAACCGGAGTTGGCCGTCTTGAGGGCCGTATCCGCCAGACCCTTACGAGCACCGTGAGTGGAGATGAAGTACTGGAGTACGTTCAGACCCTCACGGAAGTTGGCGGTGATCGGCGTCTCGATGATCGAACCATCCGGCTTGGCCATCAGGCCACGCATGCCCGCCAGCTGACGGATCTGAGCGGCACTACCACGGGCACCGGAGTCGGCCATGATGAACACGCTGTTGAAGGAGTCCTGTTCGACTTCTTCCCCGTCGCGGTTGATCACGCTCTCCTTGGAGATGCCAGTCATCATCGCCTTGGCGACCTTGTCGTTGGCCTTGGACCAGATATCGATGACCTTGTTGTACTTCTCGCCCGCGGTCACCAGACCGGAGGAGAACTGGTCCTCGATTTCCTTCACTTCGTCCTCGGCCGCATCGACGATGCCCTTCTTGGCATCGGGGATGACGAAGTCGTTGACGCCGATCGAGGCGCCGGACCAGGTGGCCAGACGGAAGCCGGTGTACATCAGCTGGTCGGCGAAGACCACGGCGTCCTTGAGACCGGTACGACGATAGACCTCGTTGATCAGCCCAGAGATCGCTTTCTTCTTCATCGGCTGGTCGACCAGCTCGAAGGGCGCGCCCTTGGGCAGGATGCGGAACAGCATCGCGCGACCGACGGTGGTGTCATAGAGCGAAGTGCGCTCGATCAGCTCACCGCCTTCTTCCTCGGGCAGAAACTCGGTCAGACGTACCTTGACCCGGGCGTGCATGGACACGTTCTGGGTGCCGAAGGCGCGCTCGACCTCTTTGAGGTCGGAGAAGATCATGCCTTCGCCCTTGGCGTTGATCTTCTCGCGGGTCATGTAATACAGACCCAGCACCACGTCCTGGGACGGCACGATGATCGGATCACCGTTGGCCGGCGACAGCACGTTGTTGGTGGCCATCATCAGCGCACGGGCTTCGAGCTGAGCTTCCAGGGTCAGCGGCACGTGGACCGCCATCTGGTCACCGTCAAAGTCGGCGTTGTAGGCGGCACACACCAGCGGGTGCAGCTGGATCGCCTTGCCTTCGATAAGCAGCGGCTCGAAGGCCTGGATGCCCAGACGGTGCAGGGTCGGCGCACGGTTGAGCAGGACCGGATGCTCGCGGATGACGTCGGCGAGGATGTCCCACACCTCCGGCAGCTCGCGCTCGACCATCTTCTTGGCGGCCTTGATGGTGGACGCCTGGCCGCTGGACTGAAGCTTGGAGTAGATGAACGGCTTGAACAGCTCGAGCGCCATCTTCTTCGGCAGGCCGCACTGGTGCAGACGCAGAGTCGGACCCACGGTGATCACGGAACGACCGGAGTAGTCGACGCGCTTGCCCAGCAGGTTCTGACGGAAACGTCCCTGCTTGCCCTTGATCATGTCGGCAAGCGACTTCAGCGGACGCTTGTTGGAACCGGTGATGGCACGACCACGGCGACCGTTGTCGAGCAGCGCATCCACGGATTCCTGCAGCATGCGCTTCTCGTTGCGCACGATGATATCCGGCGCATTGAGATCAAGTAGACGCTTGAGACGGTTGTTGCGGTTGATCACGCGACGATACAGATCGTTGAGATCCGATGTCGCGAAACGACCGCCGTCCAGCGGCACCAGCGGACGCAGGTCCGGCGGCAGTACCGGCAGCACTTCCATGACCATCCAGGCCGGCGCGTTGCCGGACTTGGAGAAGGCCTCGAGCAGCTTGAGGCGCTTGGACAGTTTCTTGATCTTGGTCTCGGAGTTGGTCTGCGGAATTTCTTCGCGCAGATGATTGATCTCCTCGTCCAGATCGATGTCCTTGAGCAGCGCCTGCACGGCTTCGGCGCCCATGCGGGCATCGAAATCGTCGCCGAACTCCTCGAGAGCCTCGAAGTACTGCTCGTCGTTGAGCAACTGACCACGCTCGAGGGTGGTCATGCCCGGATCGACGACCACGAAGCTCTCGAAATAGAGCACGCGCTCGATGTCACGCAGGGTCATGTCCAGGAACATGCCGATGCGCGACGGCAGCGATTTCAGGAACCAGATATGCGCGACCGGGCTTGCCAGTTCGATATGGCCCATGCGCTCGCGGCGAACCGCGGCCTTGGTGACCTCGACGCCGCACTTCTCGCAGATGATACCGCGGTGCTTCATGCGCTTGTACTTGCCGCACAAGCACTCGTAATCCTTCACCGGGCCAAAGATCTTGGCGCAGAACAGGCCGTCACGCTCCGGCTTGAAGGTACGGTAGTTGATGGTCTCGGGCTTCTTTACCTCGCCGTAAGACCAGGAGCGGATCAGGTCCGGTGACGCGAGAGTGATTCTGATCGCGTCGAACTCTTCGGACTGTGCCTGCGACTTGAGAACTTTAACCAAATCTTTCATAGGTCGGCTCCGTTGCGGAGTTGTCATAGGCGGGGGCGGCGTGTTGCCCGCCCCCGCGGACCATCTTTCTCGAGCACTGTCGTGAGTACTGTCGCCAGTACTGACTCAAGTCCCGGGTGCTTAGCCTTCCAGCTCGATGTCGATGCCCAGCGAGCGGATTTCCTTCACCAGTACGTTGAAGGATTCCGGCATGCCCGCCTGCATGGTGTGATCGCCATCCACGATGCTCTTGTACATCTTGGTACGACCTTCCACGTCATCGGACTTGACCGTGAGCATCTCCTGGAGGGTATAGGCAGCACCGTAGGCTTCCAGGGCCCAGACCTCCATCTCACCGAAGCGCTGACCACCGAACTGCGCCTTGCCGCCCAGCGGTTGCTGGGTGACCAGCGAGTACGAGCCCGTGGAGCGCGCGTGCATCTTGTCGTCGACCAGGTGGTTGAGCTTGAGCATGTACATGTAGCCCACCGTGACCGGACGGTCGAAGGACTCGCCGGTACGCCCGTCGTAGAGCGTCATCTGACCGGAATCCGGCAGGTCGGCCAGGCTCAGCAGATGCTTGATCTCATGCTCTTTGGCACCGTCGAAGACCGGTGTAGCCATCGGCACGCCACCCTGGAGGTTCTTCGCCAGGGCGATCACCTCGTCGTCGGACAGCGAACTGATGTCCTCAAGCCGTGCGCCCTCGGTGTTGTAGACCTTGCCGAGGAAGTCACGCAACTGGACGACCTGCTGTTCGCGGGCCTCGCGCAGCATGTGCTCGATCTTGACGCCAAGACCACGAGCCGCCATGCCCAGGTGAGTCTCGAGGATCTGACCGACGTTCATGCGCGACGGCACACCCAAGGGGTTCAGGACCACGTCGACCGGCTCACCGCCGCCGTCGAAGGGCATGTCCTCGATCGGCATGATCGCGGAGATGACACCCTTGTTACCGTGACGGCCGGCCATCTTGTCACCCGGCTGGATGCGACGCTTGACCGCCATGTAGACCTTGACGATCTTCAGCACGCCCGGCGCCAGGTCGTCGCCCTGGGTCAGCTTCCGCTTCTTGTCCTCGAAGCGCTCGTCCATCTCCTTGCGACGGTTCTCGAGCTGTTCATCGGCCTGGGCCAGCAGCTCGTTGAAGGACTCGTCCTGCATGCGCAGCTTGAACCACTGCTGACGCGGTAGTTCTTCGAGGTACTCCTCGGAGAGCACATCATCCTTCTTGAGCTTGGGCCCACCGTTGACCGGCTGACCGGACAGGGTGCGCTTCAGGCGCTCGAAGGTGGCCTCTTCGGCGATGCGGTAGGTCTCCTGGAGATCCTTGCGCACCTCATCGAGCTGCATCTGCTCGATGGACAGCGCGCGAGAGTCCTTCTCGACGCCGTCGCGGGTGAAGACCTGAACGTCGATGACCGTACCCTTCATGCCGGTCGGGGCACGCAGAGAGGTATCCTTCACGTCGGAGGCCTTCTCACCGAAGATGGCACGTAGCAGCTTCTCTTCCGGCGTCAGCTGGGTCTCGCCCTTGGGCGTGACCTTACCGACCAGAATGTCGCCCGGGCCGACCTCGGCACCGATATAGACCACGCCGGCCTCATCGAGCTTGGACAGCGCAGACTCACCGACATTGGGAATATCCGAGGTGATTTCCTCGGCACCGAGCTTGGTGTCGCGAGACACGCAGGTCAGTTCCTGGATATGGATGGTGGTGAAGCGATCTTCCTGCACCACGCGCTCCGAGAACAGGATGGAGTCCTCGAAGTTGTAACCGTTCCAGGGCATGAAGGCGATGCGCATGTTCTGGCCCAGCGCCAGGTCGCCCATGTCGACGGACGGACCGTCGGCGAGGATATCGTCCTTCGATACCTGGTCACCCGGGCGCACGATCGGGCGCTGGTTCATGCAAGTATTCTGGTTAGAACGGGTGTACTTGGTGAGGTTGTAGATATCCACACCAGCTTCACCGCCGATGATCTCGTCCTCGTTGACCCGTACCACGACGCGACGAGCGTCGACCGAGTCGATCACGCCACCGCGACGCGCCACGGCGCAGACACCGGAGTCACGGGCGACGAAGCGCTCCATGCCGGTGCCGACCAGCGGCTTGTCGGCACGCAGGGTCGGCACGGCCTGACGCTGCATGTTGGCACCCATCAGGGCACGGTTGGCGTCATCGTGCTCGAGGAACGGGATCAGGGCCGCGGCCACGGACACCACCTGACGCGGCGACACGTCCATCATGGTGACCTTGTCCGGCGCCATGAAGGTGGTCTCGCCACGGTGACGGACCTGCACCAGGTCATCGACCAGGTGACCGTTCTCGTCAACGGTGGCCGAGGCCTGGGCGATGACGAAGTTGCCTTCCTCGATGGCGGAGAGCTGTACCACTTCATCGGTGATCTGACCGCCCACGACCTTACGGTACGGCGTCTCGAGGAAACCATAGCTATTGGTGTGGCTGTAAGTGGCCAGCGAGTTGATCAGGCCGATGTTCGGGCCTTCCGGGGTCTCGATCGGGCACAGGCGACCATAGTGGGTCGCGTGAACGTCACGCACCTCGAAGCCGGCGCGCTCACGGGTCAGGCCGCCCGGGCCGAGGGCCGAGACGCGACGCTTGTGAGTGACCTCGGACAGCGGGTTGTTCTGGTCCATGAACTGGGACAGCTGGCTCGAACCGAAGAACTCCTTCACCGCCGCCGCGACCGGCTTGGCGTTGATCAGATCCTGCGGCATCAGGCCTTCGCTTTCGGCCATGGACAGGCGTTCCTTGACCGCACGCTCGACGCGCACCAGGCCAACGCGGAACTGGTTTTCGGCCATCTCGCCAACGCAGCGGATGCGGCGGTTGCCCAGGTGGTCGATATCGTCGACGTCGCCGAAGCCGTTGCGGATCGCAATCAGCTCCTTGAGCACATCGAGGATGTCGCCGTTGTCGAGCACACCGGAACCGGTATCACCGTCACGACGCAGACGACGGTTGAACTTCATCCGGCCTACGCCCGACAGGTCGTAGCGGTCTTCGGTGAAGAACAGGTTGTGGAACAGCGTCTCGGCGGCTTCCTTGGTGGGCGGCTCGCCGGGGCGCATCATGCGGTAGATCTCGACCAGTGCCTCGAGCTGGCTGCGGGTGCTGTCCAGCTTCAGGGTGTCGGAGATGAACGGACCGCAGTCAAGGTCGTTGGTATAGAGCGTTTCGAGCGTGGTGATGCCAGCGGTGGCCAGCTTCTCGAGCAGCTCTGCCGTGATCTCGGAGTTGCACTCGCAGATCAGCTCGCCGGTCTTCGGATCGACCTGATCCTTGGCCAGCGTCTTGCCGTACAGGTACTCCATCGGCACTTCGAGACGCTCGAGGCCCGACTTTTCCATCTGACGGATATGCTTCTGGGTGATGCGGCGACCTTCCTCGACGATCACGCTGCCATCGACATCCTTGATGTCGAAGGTGGCGGTTTCGCCGCGCAGGCGCGACGGCACCAACTCGACCGAGAAGCCGCTCTTTTCGATGTGGAAGGTGCTGGTCTCGAAGAAGTTATCGAGGATCTCCTCGGCGCTCATGCCCAGCGCGCGCAGCAGGACGGACGCCGGCAGCTTGCGGCGACGGTCGATGCGCACGAAGACGTTGTCCTTGGGATCGAACTCGAAGTCGAGCCAGGAACCACGGTAGGGAATGACCCGCGCGGAGTACAGAAGCTTGCCGGAGGAGTGGCTCTTGCCCTTGTCATGGTCGAAGAACACACCCGGCGAGCGATGCAGCTGGGAGACGATGACACGCTCGGTACCGTTGACCACAAAGGTACCGTTCTCGGTCATCAGGGGGATCTCCCCCATGTAAACTTCCTGCTCCTTGATATCCTTGATCGCCTTGTTGGATGACTCGCGATCGTAGATGATCAGGCGTACCTTGACGCGCAGCGGTGCCGAATAGGTGACCCCGCGCAGCTGACATTCCTTGACGTCGAAGGCCGGCGTGCCGAAACGATAGCTGACATACTCGAGAGCAGCGTTGCCCGAGAAGCTCTCGATCGGGAATACGGACTTGAAGGCGGCGTGCAGGCCGAGCTCGAGCCGCTCTTCCGGCGAGCGATCCTGCTGGAGGAAGTCGTAGTAGGAATCAAGCTGGATGGCCAGCAGGTAGGGCACATCCATCACTTGGGGCAGTTTGCCGAAATCCTTGCGGATGCGTTTTTTCTCAGTGTATGAGTAAGCCATCTGTATTCCCCAGCTTGTTCACCATGGGTGACCGATGCGTGTCGGCGCCACCTGACGGGATGGGTCCCGTCAGGCGCTGACGGCAAGCCCCCTCGTGGAGGCTCGCCGTCGGAATTCGGCTAGCGGCGTCGCATGAAAGCGGGCAGCTAGTAACAACAGAAAAAGGCCGGTAGCGGGAAGCCCGCCACCAGCCGTGGAAGCTTACGCAGCGCGTGAAGCCGTGGGCACAAGAATTACTTGAGCTCCACGCTCGCGCCGGCTTCTTCCAGCTTCTTCTTCGCTTCTTCGGCGTCGTCCTTGGACATCGCTTCCTTGATAGTCGCCGGTGCGCCGTCAACGGCACCCTTGGCTTCCTTCAGGCCGAGACCAGTGATCTCGCGGACGGCCTTGATGACGTTGACTTTCTTGTCGCCAGCGCCGGTCAGCACCAGGTCAAATTCAGTCTGCTCTTCTTCGGCAGCGGCTTCACCGCCACCCGGGCCGGCGACAACAGCAGCAGCTGCGGTCACGCCGAACTTCTCTTCCATCGCTTCGATCAGCTCAGCCACTTCCATGACGGTCATGTCGGCGACGGCGTTGATGATGTCTTCTTGGGTAAGTGCCATGTTCAATTTCCTAGACTTTGCGGAGCCTCGGCCAGGGGACCAAGTGCTCGTGATTCAATGGTCGGTTCAGGCTACTCGGAGAAGCGCGCCAATCAGGCAGCGGCCGCTTCTTCCTTCTGGTCGCGCAGTGCCGCGAGAGTACGGACCAGCTTGCCGGCAGAAGCTTCCTTCATGACGGACATCAGCTTGGCGATCGCCTCATCGTGTGTCGGCAGCGTGGCCAGACGGTCAAGATCGGAAGCCGGGATGAACTCGCCTTCGTATGCCAGCGCCTTGACTTCGAAGTCCTTCTGACTCTTGGCGAACTCCTTGAACAGACGAGCGGCAGCGCCCGGATGCTCGTAGGAGAAGGCCAACATGGTCGGACCTGAGAAAGTCTCGTCCAGAATCTCCCAGGGAGTTCCGGACAAAGCGCGGCGTGCCAAGGTGTTGCGAACAACACGGATCTGCACGCCATTCTCGCGCGCCTGCTTGCGCAGGCTGGTCATGGCACTAACGTCCACACCGCGAGAATCGGCAACTACGACGGAGAGAGCGTCCTTAGCGGCCTCACTGACCTCGGCAACAATTGCCTTCTTGCCTTCGAGAGCTAGTGGCACAGTGATCACTCCTTCGTGCCGGGACTGAGAGACTCACGTCTCACAGCTCCGGGGGTTACCATCTCTCCTCACCTAGTGGTGAGAAGGCTTGGGTGATGGTGCACACCAGTGACTGGCGGCCACACCATCTGCGCAGGCTTCCCCTGAGGGAGATTAAGCCGTGACTCGCATGCGAGACACGGCACCTGCGGTCTTTGACGGTGCCCCGGACTCCACGAGGAAGGACGGGGACCGCAAAGTATCTTTGGCTGCGTCGATCACGCGTAAGCGGAATGATCGACGGTCAGACCCGGGCCCATGGTGGTGGACAGGGTCAGCTTCTTGAAATACACACCCTTGGAGGTGCTGGGCTTGAGGCGCTTGAGGTCGGCGACCAGCGCTTCAAGGTTGCCGCGGATATCGTCAGCGGCGAAATCCACTTTGCCCAGGGTGGTATGAATGATGCCGTTTTTGTCGGTACGGAAACGCACCTGACCGGCCTTGGCGTTCTTGACCGCGGTGGCGACGTCCGGCGTCACGGTGCCGACCTTCGGGTTCGGCATCAGGCCACGCGGGCCGAGAATCTGACCCAGCTGGCCGACGACGCGCATGGCGTCCGGCGAGGCGATGACCACGTCGAAGTCGAGCTGGCCTTTCTTGACCTGCTCGGCCAGGTCGTCCATGCCAACGATATCGGCACCGGCTTCCTTGGCAGCGTCAACGTTGGCGCCCTGGGTAAAGACGGCTACACGCACGTCTTTGCCAGTGCCGTTGGGCATGACGGTAGCGCCACGCACGACCTGGTCGGATTTCCGCGGATCGACGCCCAGATTGATGGCGACGTCGAGGGATTCCTTGAACTTGACGGTGGACAGCTCGTTGAGCAGTGCCACGGCTTCATCCAGGGAATAGACCTTGGAAGCGTCAACCTGTTCTTTGATCTTCAGAGCGCGCTTGGACAGTTTAGCCATGATCAGAGACCCTCCACGTTGAGGCCCATGCTACGGGCGCTACCGGCAATGGTACGCACCGCGGCGTCAAGATCAGCAGCCGTCAGGTCCGGCTCCTTGGTCTTGGCGATCTCTTCGAGCTGCTCGCGGGTCACAGTACCGACCTTGTTCTTGTTCGGCTCACCAGAGCCGGACTTGATGCCAGCGGCCTTCTTCAGCAGGACGGCGGCGGGCGTCGTCTTGGTGATGAAGGTGAAGCTGCGGTCGGAATAGACAGTGATGACGACCGGTGTCGGCAGGCCTGCTTCAACATCCTGGGTCTCGGCGTTGAACGCCTTGCAGAACTCCATGATATTGACGCCGTGCTGACCCAGCGCGGGGCCCACGGGAGGACTCGGGTTAGCTTTACCAGCTGCGACCTGCAGCTTGATGTAAGCCTGTACTTTCTTGGCCATGATAGGACTCCAATTGGGTGCTAGCGCCTTGCGGCTCCCCGGTTGAATGGCCGCCTCGGCGACCTGACTACTTCTGACTGGCGCTTGATCACACTTACCTGATCACGCCATCCGGGCCGAGATTCAGTCCTTCTCGACCTGGGAAAACTCGAGCTCGACAGGGGTCGCACGGCCAAAGATCAGCACGCTGACCTGGACGCGACTCTTGTCGTAGTTGACCTCTTCGACCACACCATTGAAGTCGGCGAAGGGGCCATCGATAACGCGCACGGACTGACCCGGCTCGAAGACTGTCTTCGGCCGCGGCTTGTCGGTGCCGTCCTGGACACGACGCAGAATGGCATCGGCTTCTTTCTGACTGATCGGTGCCGGCTTTTCTTTAGTGCCACCGATGAAACCGAGAACGCGAGGCGTCTCGTTGACCAGATGCCAGGTTGCGTCGTCCATCTCCATCTCGACCAGCACGTAGCCGGGATAGAACTTGCGCTCACTCTTGCGGCGCTTGCCGTCGCGCATCTCGACCACTTCTTCGGTCGGCACCAGAATTTCGCCGAAGCGATCTTCCATGCCATACATCTTCACGCGCTCAATAAGCGAGCGCATGACATGCTTTTCGAAGCTGGAGTAGGCATGCACGACATACCAACGCTTGGACATGGAATCTCCTAACCAATGACGCCGGACATCGCCCAGCCAAGAAGGGTATCAATCAGCCACAGCATCAGACCTACCACCAACACAGCCACCATCACGATCGCGGTGGTCTGAATGGTTTCTTGGCGGGTCGGCCAGACGACGCGCTGAATTTCCTTGCGCGCACTGCGGGCCAGCTCCAGGAGATTGCGCCCCTTGGTGGTGGTGATAGCCACACCGGCGGCAAGCGCACACAGCGCGACGACGCCCAATACACGATAGAGCAGCGCTTGATCGGCGAAATAGGAGTTACCGACAACGGCAACGACTACCAGAGAGACGACAACCGCCCACCTGAGCCCGTCGTGGCGCGACTCCTGCACCTCGGCGTTTTGTTTCATGCGAACGAGACTCCTCAGGGTGCAGCAATCGAAACATGAAAGTATAAGGGATATTACCAGCCTGGGGAAGACTGGCAGGCCAGGAGGGAATCGAACCCCCAACCTGCGGTTTTGGAGACCGCTGCTCTGCCAATTGAGCTACTGGCCTGTATCTGCGCTTCCACTGGAAGCCCTTTGCAGGCATCCCGTAACAGCGGGCGCTATCATAGCGAAAGGCCCTCTGCCTGACAACCCCCGGCAAACCACCGGAGGCAAAAAAGAAAAGGCGAGCTTGCGGCTCGCCTTTTCTAATATGGAGCTCGTGGGCGGAATTGAACCGCCGACCTCACCCTTACCAAGGGTGTGCTCTACCCCTGAGCTACACGAGCAAAACGCGTTACAGCAAAAACTGGAGCGGGCAGCGGGGATCGAACCCGCATCATCAGCTTGGAAGGCTGAGGTTCTACCATTGAACTATGCCCGCCTGCCCGCTCTTACTACCGAATCGACAACAGGCGCTTCGGCAAAATCTGGTGGAGGGGGAAGGATTCGAACCTTCGAAGCTTTCGCGGCAGATTTACAGTCTGCTCCCTTTGGCCACTCGGGAACCCCTCCGAATCACGCGGTAAATTCTACCGCTTTTCGCAACAATGTCAAGCGCTTATCCTACTTTTTCCGAAGCGTGGCCCGGAAACGCTTGCCCTGCGAACGCGCTGCATTCTGTCAAAGCAGCATGGAGAATGCAAGGCTTGCGCGAATTTTTTCCAGCGTCACAGGGGCCGGCACCTCCGGCGCCCCCGACAGTCGCCCTGCTCGCTCGGCCGCTGTCTGCGGGAAGCAAGCCTCCAGCCCCCCATAGACCATGTCCGGCCACAGAGCATGCGGAACCCGGATGCCTCGCGACACTACTCGCGCATCGCCGCCGGTCAGCAGCAGTGGCAACGCCACACCTTCACGGTCGCAGACTTCGCCATAGATGCGGTTCACGGCACTGACCGCCGCCATATAGATGCCATGATTGACCGCCTCGACGGTATTACGCCCAGGTGCCAGCAGCTCATCGGCTTCGCTGTCCGGGTCGATCGCCACGTTGCGAGTACCCAGCTTGAGGCTCTCCTTCATCAGGCGCAGGCCCGGCAGGATATAGCCGC
Source organism: Onishia taeanensis (assembly GCF_003268885.1). Classification (GTDB taxonomy): domain Bacteria; phylum Pseudomonadota; class Gammaproteobacteria; order Pseudomonadales; family Halomonadaceae; genus Onishia; species Onishia taeanensis_A. Next base: position 2,164 of record NZ_QLSX01000012.1, on the reverse strand, counting down.
CGAGATGGCGCCCACCGGGCAGCACAAAGTCGATGGTAATTGCACTCCCGCAGTCGACCGTGCAACAGGCCCCTGCCAGCTGGTAGCTCGCCAGAGCCCCCAACCAACGATCCACGCCGAGCCGGCCGGGTTCGTCATATCCATTGACGACGCCAAGCGACTCTCGCACCGGTCGTGCTACATGCACCACACCGACCTCATGGCGCAGCAGCTCAACGGTTTCCTGCAGCACTTTCTGACGGGCTACGCTTGAGATACGCACCGCCCTCACCACATCGAGGTCGGGAATATCCGAGCCGGGTCGCCATTCCTCGCGTGTCCACACCGCACCACGCGAACGGATCTCGCTACTCACGCTGTCCTTAAGGCGCCACTTCGACAGGGTATTGCCGATATCCAGGTCCAGAATCATGAATGACCACGCACGCTGATTTCGCCGCTCGCCAGTGACTGGCGCTCTCCGTCCTGCCATACCACCAGGTTACCGGCGGTATCGACCCCCTCGGCTACCGCTTCCTGGCGCCGCGGGCCCTGAATGATATCGATGGCCTGGCCAGCGTGAGCGTGACGTGCGTTCCAGGCGTCCTGCCAGGCAGCAAAGCCTTGTGTTTCGAAACGCGGCAGCAGAGCCAACAGAGCATCGATGATATCGGCGGCTAGGCGGTTACGGGTCACACCGGGCTGCTGATCATGAACCGCCGCCGCAGGCTGGTCGATGCCCTCACGCACCATCTCCGGAAGAGTGACATTGATGCCAATCCCGATCACTACCTCACAGGGGCCCGATAGATCACCGCTGACCTCGAGCAGGATGCCGGCAAGCTTTCGCGATGGCCCCTTGCCGAGCACCAGGACGTCATTAGGCCACTTGAGCGCGACCTCGACGCCATGACGCTCGAGCACCTCGGCAAGCGCCACCCCAACCGCCAGGCTCAACCCCTCCAGCGAGGCGGCACCGGACTCGAATCGCCAGCCCAACGACAGCAGCAGCCCACGCCCCCAGGGACTGGTCCAGCCACGGCCACGGCGCCCACGACCGGCGCTCTGGGACTCGCTCAAGCATACCTCGCCGTGCCCGGCCCCCTGCTCGAAGCGTTCACGTAGATAGCGGTTGGTCGAGGGGAGGCCCTCTTCTATGAACAGTCGCGCCATCTGCTGGCGGCTGTCACGAGATAGCTCAGCGATGATCGCCGGCCCATCCAGCAGCTCGATAGGGTTGGCCAAGCGATAACCCAGCCCCTTGACCGCCTCCAGAGGGATATCCATTGCCTCGAGCTTCTTGAGCTGTTTCCACACCGCAGTACGGGATACGCCCAGACGCTCACCCAACTGCTCGCCAGAGTGAAAGTCACCGTCACTCAACAAGCGAATCAGTTCACCGATGGTCATGCGCACCTTCCCGCCGCAAAAACCGCCATTCTAGCGGATGCCGGCAGCCCCCGGAAATCATCGCGACCAAAGTTGCGCCCCCCCTTTGTCTTGGCCCGGGACCTTACACGCTGATATCTAACGCCAGAATCGACCAACCCAAGGCCAAGATCGGGGTATCAGCTACCTGCCATTCATTGTCGTCAGTAATGCGACATTTACTTCCATTGATCGAGATAAGTGAGATAGGCGAGAGAACGACCGAAGTCATTCTAAGAACCGCTTATCAGCCCCCGTTAGGCGCAGACTTGTGGGCTACCACCCTCTACGACGCTTTGGCCTCAAGCCACAGACACAAAAAACCCCGGGCGCGTCAGCGGCCGGGGTGAGAAGGAAGAGCTATCGAGGCGCACCCATCGGGCGAGCCTTTCTGTCGCGTGATTGTCGCGGGGCTATCGTGTCGTGTCCTGCCGAGAGCTGCCGTGCTGCCAGCCGGCATTTCCTGGTCATTCCCACCGCCCAGACATGAAAAAACCCCGGCCTGTTAAGGACCGGGGTTTTCTCTAAATAAGTGCCTGACGATGACCTACTCTCGCATGGAGAAACTCCACACTACCATCGGCGCTAAGCGGTTTCACTTCCGAGTTCGGCATGGGATCGGGTGGTTCACGCTCGCTATGGTCGTCAGGCGAAACGGGTTGATGAGACGCCTTGGCGGCTCATCGCAATATGAAATCATGCTGACGTGATCGTCTCTTGTTACTGCTCGCGTATCCGTCAATTGTGCGCGTCATGC
>NZ_QLSX01000011.1 GCF_003268885.1 Onishia taeanensis | reverse complement strand
AGGGTATAAGCCTTTTTCCCGGCAATACGTGCCAAGCTCGGTCTCTGATAGAGAAGCCGTTTCAATCACCACAGCCAGCTTGGCGTCAGCTGACCAATCATCTCCGGTCTTACGGTTCCCTGGCACAGGCACTCCTTGTCGGCGGCATGTTTTCAGCCAACCATACAGGGTCGCATCCGATATGCCTTCCTCGGCGGCCACCGACGCCACACTGCGGTTGTCAGGCGGTAGCAGCTTCTTTAGCACCGCGGCCTTACGTTCCTCGGAATAACGTGGCATGAACAATCCTATGCCGCCCACTCTGATGTGGATTCAGGCAAAATCGCCAACTGGACAACTAGGCTGACAGAGGGGGGTGTGGCCGCCGCGGTATTCGGCGATGCCTCCAAGGTGCAGTTCGTGCCGCTGAACGCCAAGGAGCGCTTCACCGCGCTGCAGTCCGGCGAGATCGACGTGCTGTCGCGCAACACCACCTGGACCGCGACCCGCGACACCACGCTGGGCCTCAACTTCACCGGCGTCAGCTTCTATGACGGCCAGGGCTTCTTGGTCAAGGAAGCCCTGGGCGTCGACAGCGCCAAGCAACTCGACGGCGCGGCCTTCTGCGTGCAGTCCGGTACCACCACCGAGCTCAACCTGGCCGACTACTTCCAGGCCAACGATATGAGCTTCGAACCAGTGGTCTTCGATACCTCCGACCAGACCGTTGGTGGCTTCGAGGCCGGTCGCTGCGACGTGCTGACCTCCGATACCTCCCAGCTCAACGCGCTGCGCATCAAGTTGGCCGATCCGAGTGGCGCCAAGGTGCTGCCGGAAGTGATCTCCAAGGAGCCGCTGGGTCCGGTGGTTCGCCAGGGTGACGATCAGTGGTTCAACGCCGTCAAGTGGACCCTGTTCGCGATGATCAACGCTGAGGAGATGGGCATCACCAGTGAAAATGCCGATGAGATGAAGAACTCCGACAAGCCGGGCATCGCCCGCTTCATGGGCAGCGAGGGCAACTTCGGCGAGGCCATGGGCCTGCCGGCCGACTGGGCCTATAGCATCGTCAGCCAGGTCGGTAACTACGGCGAGGTCTTCGACCGCAACGTCGGTGCCGGTTCACCGCTCAACATCGAGCGTGGCATCAACGCCCTGTGGACCGAAGGCGGCATCCAGTACGCTCCGCCGATTCGCTAACGCTCTCCACAGGCCCCGCCCTACTTTGGGGCGGGGTTCGTCGTTGTGTCACCGCTAGTGGAGAGGACCTTCCATGACTACTCCTTCCTCGCCCCCTCCTCGCGGGGAGACGCCACCGTTCTGGCGTGACCCCGCCAAGCGGGCGCTACTTTTTCAGGCGCTGATGCTCGCCGCGCTGTTTATGGTGGTTGGCTTCATCGTCAGCAATACCCTCGAGAACCTGGACGCTCGGGGGATCACTACCGGTTTCGGCTTCCTTAATGACACCGCCGGCTTCGGTATCGTCCAGAGTCTGATCGACTACACGCCTCAGAGCAGTTATGGCCGCACCTTCCTGGTCGGCTTGCTGAATACCCTGCTGGTCTCGGCCCTCGGCGTCTTTGCGGCCACTGTCATCGGCTTTCTGATGGGCATCGCCCGGCTGTCGCCCAACTGGCTGATCGCCAGGATTGCCGGCGCCTACGTCGAGATCTTTCGCAACATTCCGCTGCTGCTGCAGATCTTCTTCTGGTACTTCGCCGTACTGCGCAGCTTGCCGTCGCCGCGCGACAGCATGAGCCTCGGTGAGGCCGTGTTCCTCAACATCCGTGGCCTGGTGGTGCCCGCGCCAGTGGGTGGGTCGGGGTTCGTGTGGACGCTGGTGGCGCTTGCCGTTGCCGTCATCGCGGCCATCGTGCTGGTGCGCTGGAATCGCCGTCGCCAGGAAGCGACCGGCGATCGGCTGCCTGCCGGATGGATCAGTGCCGGGATGATTGTCGCTCTGCCTGCCCTCGTGTTCGTCGCCAGCGGCATGCCGCTGACCTGGGATCTGCCCAAGCTTGGCGGCTTCAACTTCTCGGGCGGTATCACCGTGCTGCCGGAGCTGCTGGCGCTGTGGCTGGCGCTGTCGATCTACACCGGTGCCTTTATCGCCGAGATCGTGCGCTCAGGCATCCAGGCCGTCTCTCACGGCCAGACCGAAGCGGCCCGGGCGCTGTCGCTGTCCGGTGGCATGACCCTGCGGCTGGTGGTGATTCCCCAGGCAATGCGGGTGATCATCCCGCCGCTGACCAGTCAGTACCTCAACCTGATCAAGAACTCGTCGCTGGCCACTGCCATCGGCTACCCGGACCTGGTGTCCGTGTTCGCCGGCACCACGCTCAACCAGACCGGCCAGGCTATCGAGGTGATCATGATGACCATGGCGGTCTATCTGACGCTGAGTCTTCTGGTGTCGATGTTCATGAACTGGTTCAACGCGCGCATGGCGCTGGTGGAGCGATAAGTGAGCAAACTGACCTTAAATACGACGCCGGTGGATGCACGCCCCGCTCCCAAGCGCGGCGTGGGCCCCATCGCCTGGCTGCGCAGCAACCTCTTTCAGGGGCCCATCAACAGCGTGCTCTCGCTGCTGGCGATCTGGGCGCTGATCGCGGGGCTCACGCCGCTGATCCAGTGGGCCATCATCGATGCCGACTGGCTCGGCACCAGCCGCGAGGCCTGCAACTCCGGCGGTGCCTGCTGGGTGTTCATCTCGGCTCGCTTCGAGCAGTTCATCTACGGTTTCTATCCCAGTGAACTGCGCTGGCGGGTCAATCTCACCTTTGTGCTGTTTGCTCTGCTGATTGGCTGGCTGGCACTGCCCCGCCTGCCGGCCAAGAAGCTGGCCGCGGTGGTGACTCTGGTGGTCTTCCCGGTCGTGGCCTTCTACCTGCTGCACGGCGGCTCGTTCGGCATGCCGGCGGTGCCGACGCATCGCTGGGGTGGCCTGATGCTGACCCTGGTGCTGGCGGTAGTGGGGATCGTTGCGGCGCTGCCGATCGGCGTCGTGCTGGCGCTGGGGCGCCAGTCGAAGATGCCGATCGTGAAGAGTATCTCGGTGGTGTTCATCGAGTTCTGGCGCGGCGTGCCCTTGATCACGGTGCTATTCATGGCCTCGGTGATGCTGCCGCTGTTCGTACCCACCGAGGTGGACATGGACAAGCTGGTGCGGGCGCTGATCGGCATCACCCTGTTCCAGAGTGCCTACATGGCAGAGGTGGTGCGGGGTGGTCTGCAGGCGATTCCCAGGGGCCAGGAAGAAGCGGCTGCGGCGCTGGGTATGGGCTACTGGAAGCGCATGGGCCTGATCGTGCTGCCCCAGGCGCTGAAGATGATGATCCCCGGCATCGTCAATACTTTCATCGCCCTGTTCAAGGATACCTCGCTGGTGCTGATCATCGGCCTGTTCGACCTGCTGGCGATCGTGCAGGCGGCACTCGCCGACGCCGATTGGTTGGGCTTCTCGATTGAAGGTTATGTCTTCGTTGCGTTTGTGTTCTGGATCTTCTGCTTCGGCATGTCCCGCTACAGCCAGTACCTGGAACGCAAGCTGCACACCGGCCACTAGACGCGCACAGGCGCAGCCGGCGACCGTCTGTTCGGCGGGCGGTCGCCCACAAGAACAAGGATATCGGTATGACGTCACAAACGGCCAAGGCCGACGACACCCCCATGATCGAGATGCGCGGCCTGAACAAGTGGTACGGCGACTTCCACGTGCTGCGCGACATCGACCTGACTGTCCAGCGCGGCGAGCGCATCGTCATCTGCGGACCCTCGGGCTCCGGTAAATCGACGCTGATCCGCTGCATCAATCATCTCGAGGAACACCAGCAGGGCGAGATTGTTGTGGGCGGCATTCCCATGACTCAGGACGTCAAGCGCATCGAACAGATCCGCCACCACGTCGGCATGGTGTTCCAGCACTTCAATCTCTTCCCGCACCTCTCGGTGCTCGAGAACTGCAGCCTGGCGCCGATCTGGGTGCAGAAGAAGCCGCGCCGCGAGGCCGAGGCCCTGGCCATGAAGTATCTCGAGCGGGTACGTATCGCCGAGCAGGCGCACAAGTTCCCGGGCCAGCTCTCCGGCGGTCAGCAGCAGCGCGTGGCGATTGCCCGCTCGCTGTGCATGCATCCGGAGGTGATGCTGTTCGATGAGCCGACCTCGGCGCTGGACCCCGAGATGATCAAGGAAGTGCTCGACGTCATGGTGGAGCTCGCCGAAGAGGGCATGACCATGCTCTGCGTGACCCACGAGATGGGCTTCGCCAAGACGGTCGCCGACCGGGTAATCTTCATGGACCAGGGGCAGATCATCGAGGAGAACGCCCCGGAGCCGTTCTTCAACGACCCCCAGTCCGAGCGGACCCAGCTGTTCCTGAGTCAGATTCTTGGCCACTGAGTCGCATCATGCACAGCCGGCATGCCGGCTGTGCCATGGGAGCTTCCTTGATGATTGAAAAGCTTTACATCGATCGTGCGCCCCAGCCGATCGCGCCCTTTTCCCATGCCTGTCGGGTCGGTGATCTGGTCTTCATCACGGGGCAGATGCCGACGGTCCCGGAAACGAACGAGATGCTGCTCGGCACCTTTACCGAGCAGACCCATCGCGTGATGCAAAACCTGGCGATCATTCTCGACGCCGTGGGCAGTGACTTCGAATATGTGGTTCAGTCACGGGTGTTTATCACCAACATGGGGCACTTCGAAGAGGTCAACGCGGTCTACGCCAGCTACTTTCCTGCGCCCCTGCCCACGCGGACGTGCATTGGGGTGACCGGCCTGGCCGGTGGCGCCGACGTTGAGGTCGACATGATTGCCTGGATTCCGTCCGCCCCCCGCGAGTCCACCAGTGGCTCGTGACCCATGGGGACATCCTGCTCCCATGGCCGTCCAGCCACGGGTGAGCGTGCCCGTTTGATGGTGATGCCTCGGCGACTTTCCTACTACCTATAAGCGCGGCCCGGCCGGGGGCGCGTAGCTGTCTATCCAGGGGGCCGCGGCGAGGTCGAGCTGCGGTTCACGGGGCCACGGCGTGCCGGCTACTGGCTGTGCGGCAGCCGCAGCTTCGGGGGCGGCGGAGAACGGTTCGGGCTGTGAGGGTGCGGGCATGGCAGCGGTAGGGTTGACCTGGCGCGCCTCGCCTGCCCAGCTGTCGTCCTCGTCGTGGACCGCCGGGCGTCGGCGAGTGGAGCGCGTGAAAGGCAGTTGCTGGAGGGCGATCATGGCCTGCACATGGTGGGGCGTCATCAGCAGTTCGAACAGCATGCGCACCAGCAGGCAGGCGGCCAGGGTCGCGCCAACGCCCAGCGCCAGCGTCGGCCATTGGCCCGACAGCGGCGTGGTGGCAAGCGGCGCCAGTGCCTCGCGCGTCCAGAGCCCGCCGGTCGCCAGCATCCCGAGCTGGCTCAGCAGGTGTAGCAAGACCAGCAGGCCGCGCGGCATGGGGCGGCGCATCAGCAACAGATTGCGCATCGAGAGCGTCTCCAGTGACGAAAGTGGGGCGGGGCCATGACCGCATTTACGGGTCAGGGGTGCCTTCCTGGCGGCGGGGATTTTAGCACAGCGCCCTCGGTGCGCATCCTGTCGCCACCGGGCGACGACACGCAGTTGACGCCCTCTCGGGTGCTTGCCAATCTCCAGTATAGGAACGCAGGTGCTGGAGTGATGCGTTTCACTCAACCGAGGAACTGCTATGACAACCTATATTCTGGTCGCTGACGCCGCCCGGGCGCGTGTCTTTACCCGGGATGCCCTCACGCTGGTCGAGCACGACAGCCTGCTACATGCCGAGGGGCGTCTGCATGAGGGGGACCTTGTCACCGACAACGGAGGAGACGTTCACCAGTCGTCGACGACAGCTGCTAGTGCCTCGGGAGGCGAGGATGTGGCGACCCAGCACCACGCCGAGCGCTTCGCCAAGGAAGTCGCCGAACGCCTTTACCGGGCGCGAATCGAGAACGATCTCGACAAATTGATCCTGGTGGCCCCGCCGCGCTTTCTCGGCCAGCTGCGCGACAAGCTCGATGGTCCGACCGCACATCGGGTGATTCACAGCCTGGCCAAGGATCTGTCGAAGGCCAGTCTCGAGACCATTCAGGAGGCAGTCAGCGATATGCGCTAGCTACGTTCAGCGCAGGCGTCTTGCCCCGTCGGCGACTCAAGAAATGGGCGCCCTCGCCGATAGGCACGATGTGGCAAACATCTTTTAGCTCAGGTGTTTGCGGTCAAATAATACAATATTTTTCTAATTGAGGGCGCCCCTCCATGTTTTCCTCCCTGCGCAAGCGCATCCTGATCATCACCCTGGCGGTCATCGCCTTGGCGCTGATGATCAATGCGACCGTTAGTTACCTGACCGTCAAGTCTCATGATCAACAGCAGATTGCCGAGCAGCTGGGTTCCATTGCTACCGGCAATGCCATGGCGATCGAAGAGTGGATCGCCGCTCGCACCAGCATGGTCGAAGCGGCCCGTGAGCCGGTCAAGGGCGATACCCCCGTGCCGGCGCTGGTCCAGCTGGCCGAGTCCGGTGGTTTCCTGTCGACCTATCTCGGCAAGCCGGATGGCTCTCTGACCACCTCAGATGGCTGGGTGCCGCCAGACGATTACGATCCGCGACAGCGCGGCTGGTATCTCTCGGCTACCGAGCAGAACAAGACCATCGTTTCGATGCCCTATGTGGATGCCAACAGCGGCCGGATGGTGGTCACCTTCGCCACACCGGTCGAGCGTGGCGGGCGCTTGTATGGCGTGATCGGTGGTGATGTGGTGATCGACAAGCTGATCGCCCAGGTCAATGGTATCCAGCCGACGCCATCAAGCTTCGCCTTCTTGAGCAGCGGCGGCGAGACGCTGATAGCCCATCCCAATGCCGATCTGACCCTCAAGCCTCTGACCCGACTTAGCGAGCAACTGACGCCGTCCACTATCTCGCGTCTGGGCAATACCGAGAATAACTGGAAGCATTTCGCCATCGACGGTGCCGACAAGCGGCTGTCCGTGACTCCTATCGCTGGCAGCGACTGGGAACTCGGGGTGGCGCTGGACGAGGGCGAGGCCACCGCCGGTCTGCGGGCGATTCTCGAATCCTCGTTGATCACGCTGGTGATTATCATCGCCGTCACTGCCCTGCTGCTCGGCCTGTGGCTCAAGCGGACTCTCGCCGGGCTGGAGCGTGCCCGGGATGCCCTTGAAGACATTGCCAGCGGCGAGGGCGACCTGACCCGGCGCCTGCCGGAGCAGGGTCGCGATGAAGTGGCGCAGATCGCCGCTGCCTTCAACCGCTTCGTCGGCAAGATGGAGGCAGTGATGGTGACCATCCGTCAGAGCAGCGAATCGGTGCGGGTCGCTGCCACCGAGATCTCGACCGGCGGTCAGGATCTCTCGCGGCGTACCGAGAATGCGGCCTCGAGCCTGCAACAGACCTCGGCCTCGATGGAAGAGATCACCAGCACCGTCGAACACACCGCCGAGTCCTCGCGTCAGGCCAATGGCCTGGCCGAATCGGCGTCCGTGGTCGCTCGCCGCGGCGGCGAAGCGGTCGGCAAGGTAGTCGATACCATGCAGGGCATTCGGGATTCCTCGGCGCAGATCAGCGAGATCGTAAGCGTGATGGACGGCATCGCCTTCCAGACCAACCTGCTGGCGCTGAACGCCTCGGTGGAGGCTGCGCGTGCCGGCGAACAGGGCCGTGGTTTTGCGGTGGTGGCCGGCGAAGTACGCCAGCTGGCCGGGCGCAGTGCTGATGCCGCCAAGCAGATCAAGGGCCTGATCGACACCTCCGGCGCCCGCACCGAAGAGGGCGCTGCCCAGGTGCGGGCCGCCGGCGAGACCATGGAGGAGATCGTGCAAAGTGTGGCACGGGTCACCGACGTGCTGGGCGAGATCACCGCCGCCACCGGCGAGCAGAGCGACGGCATCGGCCAGGTCAACGTGGCGGTCTCGGAGCTTGATCGCATGACTCAGCAGAATGCCGCCCTGGTCGAGGAATCGACCACCGCCGCCGAGCAGTTGAAAAACGAGTCGGACCGGCTGAGTCAGGTGGTCTCTGGCTTCACCTTGCGCGAGGTCGCTGAACGGCCGGCGCTGGCCTCGCCCGAGAGCGTGGCGCGCGGCTGACCCGGACATGCCGGCCTAAGACCCGGTTGTTACTCTTCGACCCTATCGCCAGAGCGTCGTGTGATGCCCTGGCGATTAGCGCGTCGCTGATCGGGGGCGGGTTTCAGGGGCTCAGGGCGTCAGGGGCAGCGGAATTTCGTCGCTGCGCTGGATGCCTGCCGTCATCTGTCGACACAGCTTCAAGTATTCGCGCATGCCGGTGGTCAGGTACTTGTGGCGGTGCCAGATGAAGGAAAACTGGCGGCGCAGGTCGAGCTCGGGGGTGGAAAGTTCCACCAGGCTGCCCCGCCTGAAGGCATCGCGCAGCGCCAGGCGCGACACGCAGCCGATGCCAAGTCCTGACTCCACCGCCCGCTTGATGCCCTCGGTGTGCTCGAGCTCCAGCAGGATGTTGAAGCGCCCGCGGCGATGGCGGGCCGCGTGCTCAAGCGTCAGGCGGGTGCCCGAGCCTCGCTCGCGCATGATCCAGTCCTCGCGCAGCAGATGATCGATATCCAGTGCGTCGCTTCCCGCCAGGGGATGATGGGGCGCACAGAACACCACCAGCTCATCCTCCACCCAGGGCTGCATGACTAGCGCCTCGTTCTGGCAGTCGCCCTCGATCAGTCCCAGATCCAGCTCATGCTGGGCCACCCGCTCGATGATGCTGCGGGTGTTGCCCACCTGCAGGCGTACCCGGCTGTCCGGATGTGCCTTGAGGAAGTCGCTGATCAGAAGCGTAGCCAGATAGTTGCCGATGGTAAGCGTAGCGCCGACGTCCAGCGAGCCGATGCCCCGCTGGCCGCGCAGCAGTTCCTCGATTTCCTCGCCGCGGTCGAGCAGCGCTACCGCCTTGGGCAACAGTTGAAAGCCCAGGGCGTTGAGCTTCAGCCGCTTGCCGATCCGGTCTAGCAGCTGGCAGTCGAACTGGCGCTCGAGCTCGGAGAGCGCGGTGCTGGCGGCCGACTGGGACAGCGCCAGCTCCCGGGCAGCGCGGGATACGCTCTCGTGCTGGGCGACGGCGACGAAGACTTCGAGCTGGCGCAGGGTATAGCGCATGGTCACACTCCGCTGAGTCAATATCGGCATTATAGATAAGTGTTATCCATACAAACCATTTAACAGATAGGTGGCCGATGCTTAGACTTCACTCATTGATCTTTCCGGCGATGTTATTCGTTTTTGGAATACTCGTCTTGAGCATATAAGGAGTCGGTCGTGAGCAAGTTTGCCCTGGAAGAAGTCTTAAGCGTCCATCACTGGAACGATACCCTGTTCAGTTTCAAGACCACCCGCGAGCGTAGCCTGCGCTTCAAGAACGGCCAGTTCGTGATGATCGGTCTTGAGGTCGAAGGCAAACCGCTGATGCGTGCCTATTCCATCGCCAGCCCCAACTACGAGGATCACCTCGAGTTCTTCAGCATCAAGGTGCCCGACGGCCCGCTGACCTCGCGCCTGCAGCACCTTGAGGTCGGCGATCAGATCATGGTCAGCCGCAAGCCTACCGGCACCCTGGTCACCGATGATCTGCTGCCTGGCCGCAACCTCTACCTGCTGTCCACCGGTACCGGCCTTGCACCCTTCATGAGCCTGATCCAGGACCCGGAGGTGTACGAGCGCTTCGAGAAGATCGTGCTGATCCACGGCGTACGTACCGTCAGTGAACTGGCCTACGCCGACTTCATCACCAAGGAGCTGCCTGCACACGAGTACCTGGGCGAAGAGATCGCCGAGAAGCTGGTCTACTACCCCACGGTGACCCGCGAGGAGTTCCATACCCAGGGCCGCCTGACCGACCATATCCGCAGCGGCAAGCTCGCCGAAGATACCGGTCTGCCGCCGCTCGACCCCAAGCAGGACCGCGCCATGATCTGCGGCAGCCCGGCGATGCTGGACGAGTCCAGCGCCCTGCTCGACGATCTGGGCTTCAAGATCTCTCCGCGTCTGGGCGAGCCCGGCGACTACGTGATCGAGCGTGCTTTCGTTGAGAAATAAGCCGGAGCCCGGGCTTCGTCGGGAGCTGTAAGCCATAAGCTTGAAGCTGGAAAAAAAACCGCCCCCAGGCGCATGCGTCTGGGGGCGGTGCTGTTTATGCTGGCTTCGAGCTTCGAGCTTCGAGCTTCGAGCTTCGAGCTTCGAGCTTCGAGCTTAGACCGCGTCCTTGTCGGTCTCGCCGGTACGGATACGAATGACCTGCTCCAGCGGCGAGATGAAGATCTTGCCATCGCCGATCTTACCGGTGTTGGCCACCTGGGTGATGGAATCAATCACCTGCTCGGCCATGGCGTCGTCTACCGCCACTTCGAGCTTCACCTTGGGCAGGAAGTCGACCACGTACTCGGCGCCACGGTACAGCTCGGTGTGGCCCTTCTGGCGGCCGAAGCCTTTGACCTCGGTGACGGTAATGCCCTGCACGCCGATCTCGGAAAGCGCTTCCCGTACGTCGTCGAGCTTGAACGGCTTGATGATGGCGGTCACCAGCTTCATGGTCATTCTCCTTGTATTCGTTGGTACGGGAGCGTCGTGATTCCCGGTGCGGGGCGCGACGCGGCATATCCCGCGAACATGCCCTCAAGCATACACCGCACCGAGCGGGAATAAAAAAGGCCCCCGTTAGGGGGCCAGGGGAGCACGCCAGCTCACTCGGTGTGTCGCCTCACTTCTTGGCGACGGAAAACTCGGGGTAGGCTTCCAGGCCACACTCGGCCAGGTCGACGCCTTCGTATTCTTCTTCTTCGCTGACTCGTACACCCATGATGGCCTTGAGGATCAGCCACACCACCAGGCTTGCCAGGAAGACCCAGGCGAAGATGCCGGCGATGCCAATGATCTGAGCACCGAAGGAGGCACCGTCGTTGGACAGCGGTACGGCCAGGACGCCCCAGATGCCGACCACACCGTGCACCGAAATGGCGCCGACCGGGTCATCGAGCTTCAGTTTGTCGAGGCTGACGATGGATACCACCACGATCAGGCCGCCGATGGCGCCGATGAAGGCGGAGCCCAGCGCTGAGGGCGACAGCGGATCGGCGGTGATGGCCACCAGGCCAGCGAGGGCGCCGTTCAGTGCCATGGTCAGGTCGGCCTTGCGGAACCACAGCTTGGCCAGGATCAGGGCAGCGATCACGCCGCCAGCCGCCGCGGCGTTGGTGTTGACGAACACCTGAGCCACGTTGTTGGCGGAAGTGGCGTCGGACAGTTTCAGCTCAGAGCCGCCGTTAAAGCCGAACCAGCCCATCCACAGGATGAAGGTACCCAGGGTCGCCAGCGGCAGGTTGGCACCGGGGATGGCGTAGATAGAGCCGTCCTTGCCGTATTTGCCCTTGCGCGGTCCCAGTACGATCACGCCAGCGAGTGCTGCCGCAGCACCGGCCAGGTGCACGATGCCGGAACCGGCGTAGTCGGAGTAACCGACCTCGGAAAGCCAGCCGCCGCCCCAGGTCCAGTAGCCGGACACCGGATAGATGAAGCCGGTCATGACCACAGCGAAGGCCAGGAAGGCCCACAGCTTCATGCGCTCGGCGACGGCACCCGAGACGATGGACATGGCGGTTGCCACGAACACCACCTGGAAGAAGAAGTCGGAACGCATGGAGTAGTAGGGCGCGTCGTCACCGCCTGCGGTGATGGCGTCCAGGGTGTTTTCGCTACCGATCAGGAAGCCCAGGTTCGGCAGGAAACCGCCGGCGCTGCTGGAATACATGATGTAGTAGCCGACCACCAGGTACATGGTGCAGGCGATCGCGAACAGGACCACGTTCTTGGTCAGGATTTCGGCGGTGTTCTTGGAACGTACCAGGCCGGCTTCAAGCATCGCGAAGCCAGCGGCCATCCACATCACCAGCACGCCGCAGATGAGGAAGTAGAAGGTATCGAGCGCGTAAGTCAGCTCTGAAAGTTCGATCATAGGGTACTCTCCTGGGCCAGCGCTGCCTTGTGTCGTTGTGACGCTGACGGTGGTACTCGCGTTATAGGGTTAGGTTGTTATGTGAAGGGCCCTGCGTCGGGTTGCTGCGGATCAGACCGCGTCGGCACCACGCTCGCCGGTACGGATGCGGATCACATCCTCCAGTGGGGTGACGAACAGCTTGCCATCGCCAATCTTGCCGCTATTGGCGGCGTTGCGAATGGCCTCGAGAACGCTTTCGAGACGTGAATCATCGACGGCGATCTCGACCTTGACCTTGGGCAGGAAGTCGACGACGTATTCGGCGCCGCGATAGAGCTCGGTATGGCCCTTCTGGCGGCCGAAGCCCTTGACCTCGGTCACCGTGATGCCCTGGACGCCGTTGTCGGCCAGCGCCTCGCGGACATCGTCGAGCTTGAACGGCTTGATGATGGCAGTGATGAGTTTCATTCCGTGTCTCCCACTGGAAGGGGTTGTCGTTGGCGTGCTTTCGCTTTCTTGGTGATGCGTAACTAAGGCTTAGCGCATAGCGTGCCAATCCCGATTTAATTCAAGTAAATCAGAAAGATGTGAGGTTGTTATGAGTCTAAGAAGAAATGACTTCGCAATGCAGCATGTATTTGCGCACTAATTTGGTGCCAATGCCTCCCGACGGTGCGCTTGCAGGGTGCATTGAACGCTCAGCGGGGCGGTGCACCAAGAGAGTGAAGTGCTGGAGGGGACGTAGAGTGCATGCGTGATCGCCGTGCCTTGCGTATCCTGTAAAAAGCCACCGACATTGACCGACAGGAGTGCGACCCATGGTGACGAACGATCGTATCAGCCGTCTGGCCCAGCAGCTCGGCGAGCGCCTGCAGGGCGCCTCCCATGCCCCCGAGGAGCTGCAGCGCAGCGTTCAACAGGTAGTGCGCAGCGCCTTCGATCGCATGGAACTGGTGACCCGCGAGGACTTCGACATCCTGATGGATGTGCTGCAGCGCACCCGCTCGCGGGTCGAATCGCTGGAGAAACAGGTCGCAGCGCTGGAGGCCGCCATCGAACGCGATACCTCGGCGTCTAACGAAACGCCGCTGGCGGCCGAAGCCGCAGAAGTTGCCCCTGAGGCGCTGGATGAGTCGCCGGCCGACGAAGCAACCCCGAGTGACGACAAGGCGGCGGAACCGTCCGCTGACAAGAAGGCCCCGGGCCGGCATTGAGACCGGGCGCGCGTTGAGTCGGGAATCAGCGACAGGCGGGCCTTACCTGCGCTAGTGTCTAGGAAAAGACACTGAGCTACGCAAGGAACGCGTATGACACTGGCGATCATCTCGAGCCGGGCGAGCCTCGGCCTCGAGGCCCCCGAGGTGCTGGTTGAAGTGCACCTGGCCAACGGCCTGCCGGGCCTGACTCTGGTCGGCCTGCCGGAGACGGCGGTTAAGGAAAGCCGCGAACGGGTGCGCAGCGCCCTGGTCAATTCCCAGCTCGAGTTCCCCACCACTCGGCGCATTACCCTTAACCTGGCGCCTGCCGACCTTCCCAAGGAAGGCGGGCGCTTCGATCTGCCGATCGCGCTGGGCATCCTGGTGGCCTCCGGCCAGCTGCCCGCCGAATCCCTGACCGATCTGGAGTGCCTCGGCGAGTTGGCCCTCGACGGCCGCTTGCGCCCGGTTCCCGGGGTGCTGCCGGTGGCGCTTGCCACGCGGGCGCGGGGCCGCAAGCTGATCGTGCCCCGCGCCAATGCCGACGAGGCAGCGCTGGTGAGCGGTCTTGAGGTACTGCCCGCCGACCACCTGCTAGAGGTGGTGGCGCACCTGGTGAAGCAGACACCGCTGACGCCCCATCGCCTATCAAGCCCATTGCCCCCCGCGATAGTCAGCGCCGATCTTTCCGAGGTCCGCGGTCAGCATCAGGCGCGCCGCGCCCTCGAGGTGGCCGCCGCTGGCGGGCACAACCTGATGTTTGCGGGCCCGCCCGGCACCGGCAAGACCATGTTGGCCAGCCGCCTGCCGGGCATTCTGCCGGCACTTTCCGAAGACGAGGCACTGGAGGTGGCGGCGATTCGCTCGGTATGCGGGCTTGGCCTGCGCGAACACTGGGGTCAGCGGCCCTTTCGCGCGCCTCACCACACGGCCAGCGCCGTGGCATTGGTCGGCGGTGGCTCGAAGCCGCGACCCGGCGAAATCTCGCTTGCGCATCACGGCGTGCTGTTTCTGGATGAACTGCCGGAATTCTCCCGCCATGTGCTCGAAGTGATGCGCGAACCCATGGAGTCCGGGCAGATTCATATCGCCAGGGCCAGCCAACAGCGCAGCTACCCGGCCGGCTTCCAGCTGGTCGCGGCCATGAATCCTTGCCCCTGCGGCTATCTCGGCGACCCGCGACGGGCCTGTCACTGCACCGCCGCGCAGATTCAGCGCTATCAGGGGCGGCTGTCCGGCCCGCTGCTCGATCGTATCGACCTGCAGGTAGAGGTGCCGGCGCTGGCGCCTGAACAGCTGACATCAAGGGAGACCGGCGAGGATTCGGCCACGGTGCGCGCGCGGGTGATCGCCGCCCGGGCTCGACAGGCCGAGCGCGGTGCTCTCAATACCCATCTGCCGGGACGCGAACTGGAAGCCGCCTGTGCTCTGGAAGCCGCCGACCGCGCCTGGCTTGCCAGCGTGCTTGAGCGGCTGTCGCTCTCGGCGCGTGCCTATCACCGGGTGCTGCGGGTGGCGCTGACGCTTGCCGATCTCGCCGGCGAACCGCGTCCCGGGCGGGCCGAGCTGATGGAAGCGATCGGCTTTCGCCAGCTCGACCGGCTGTTGAAGCGCGGCTAACCAAGGGGCCAGCCAGCGGGGCGTTAGCGGGGCAGGGCCGACCCTGGGCGACGGGAGGCGCCTCAGCCGTTGGCCAGGGCCTCTTCCAGCGCGGCCAGGCGGCCAGGTACCAGGGCGTCCTCGACGGCGCTGATGCGCAGCACATGGCCAAGCGCCGGATGCGGGGGGCGGTGGATCAGGCTACCGGCGGCGAGTAGCTCGCCGTGTACTCGACCGGCCAGCTCGGCATCGGGCAGGCGCACGGCGATGAAGTTGGTGGCGCTGGGCAGCACTTCGGCGCCGAGTCCGCGCAGGTGGGTGGCCAGGCGCTCGCGGCGCGCGATCACCGCCTCGATATGCTCGCGGGTCTCGTCCGGGTGGTCGAGCAGGGTCTCGGCGGCGGCCTCGGCAAGCGATGACACCGCATAGTGGATGCGGACCTTCATCAGCATCTCGAGGGTCTCGGCCTCGGCGAGGGCGTAACCGATGCGCAGTCCAGCCAGGCCGTGGGCCTTGGAGAAGGTGCGCACGCGGATCACCCCGGGCAGCACGGCGTGGCTTGCCGCATCATCGCGGAAGTCGTGATAGGCCTCGTCGAGCAGCAGGGTGCAGGTCTCGGGCAAGGCGTTGCGCAGCGCGGCGATGGCGTCATCATCGTGCAGGTGGCCGCCCGGATTGTCGGGATTGGCCAGATACACGAGCCGGGCGTCTTCGCGTGTGGCGGCATCGGCCAGGGCCGCCAGGTCCGGCGCGAGCAGCCCCGGCGCTTCCTGATAGCGGGTCTCGATGATTCGACAGCCCTGACCGGCGGCGAAGTAGCCGAAGGTCGGGTAGCTGCCGGCGCTGGTCACCACCGTTGTGCCGGCGGGAGCCACGGCGCGCAGTGCAAGCGCCAGCAGGCTGTCGGCGCCGGCATCGACCAGCAGGTTATCCAGCTCAACATTGAGCGCTGAGGCGAGCCGCGTGCGCACGCCCATGGCGCCTGCGTCGCCGTAGCCGCGGGCCAGTTCGCTGAGCGCTGCGCCGAAGCGGGCCTCAAGCGCCCGGTGCGGCATATCCAGGCCCTCGTTGGAGCCCAGTCGGTGGGGAATCTCGCGGCCCAGGCGGCGCTCCAGCGCCTTGATCCCCGGGAAGGGGTTGGCGGGGCCGTCGCGGTAAAGGTGATCGGCGAAGCGGGGCATGCGGGCTCTCCTTACAAGCGATAGCATGATTGTGGCGCCAGAGGAGGAGTGACTCAACTCTGCTGGCCGCAGGAAGCTGGCTTGAGAACTTGAGAACTTGAGAACTTGAGAACTTGAGAACTTGAGAACTTGAGAACTTGAGAACTTGAGAACTTGAGAACTTGAGAGCTAGGAGCTTAGAGCGCGGTGGTGTCGAAGGCGCCGCTTACCATCCGCTGCCAGCGGATCTCGTCATCGCCCGGGTGGCGCAGCGCCAGGGTCAGCCGGTAGGGCAGCAGGTCCCGATCCGAGAGGGTCAGCCTGGGGCCATCGGGTTCGAGGCGGCTCTCCAGCAGCCAGAGATTGGCGTTATCGCTTTCGCGCGTGGTCATGCTTGGCATCCAGTCGAGCACTTGAGGGCCCTGGGGGGCGGCCAACAGGGCTCGCGACAGGCTCTCCCCAAAGCGCTCCGGGGTAATGCCGAGGCTGGCGTCGACCTGAGTCTCGCCCAGCAGCAGCACGATGTCCTGTCCTGCGCTGGTATCGGCCTGCGACCAGGCCGGCTGGGCCAGCACCAGCGCGGCGGCGCGATCGCTGAGCCCCAGCAGCGCCTGGCGCAGGGTCGGGGGCGCCTCGGGCGTGCTGGCGCAGCCGGCCATCAGCCAGAGTATGGCCAGAACCGCCAGGCACGCTTTCTGAGTGGGGCAGGTGAGGTAGCTCATACCGAGGGTTCCTGGGTCACGGCGGGGCTCGTCTCGAACTGGGCCAGGAAGGTCTCGAGCTCGGCAAACATGCTCTGACGGATCTCCTCTGCTTCATTGACCAGGTGATGACGCGCTTCGGGGTGGCGGTGGACGATGGCGCGCGGAAACTTGCCGCGCAGCACCTCGAGGTTCCATTGCCAGTCGACGGTCAGGTCCTGCTCGCCCTGCAGGATCAGCACGGGCAGTTCGCTGGGGGGCAGCGCCAGCAGGCGCGGCATCCAGCGGCGCATGGCGTTGATCCAGCTTACCGGCAGGCGATCGGGCTGCAGGGGGTCACTCTCCTTGAGGAAGGTAGTGAAATCGCTGTCGGTGGAGTTGGGATTGAAGCGCCTTGGCAGGCTGCGCAGGAAGGGGCCGGCGAGCAGGTGCAGCCAGCTCGACTGCGACCAACCAAAGGGCCGGACCAGCGGCGCCAGCAGGGCGAGCCCCGCCCACTGACTGTTGGGCCCCTGGCGCAGGGCATCGGTGGCAAGTATCGCCGCACCGGTGCTCTGGCCGATGCCGATCCAGGGCTGTGGCGCCAGACCGCGGTTGGAAAGATGGTCCTGCAATGCGCGCAAGCACAGCCCGTAGTCGTCGAAATCCTCGATGGTGGCCCGGGGACCGCTGGACAGGCCATGGCCGGGCAGGTCCCACATCACGACTCGCCAGCCGCGCTCGAGCAGCAGGGCCAGCAGGTGGCGGTAGAGTCCTAGATGGTCGAAATAGCCATGCACCACGAAGGCCGTGCCCTTGGGCTCGGCTGGGCTCCATACCTGGGCCCAGAGACGAAAGTTGCCGGCCTCGACAAACCCTACGTGCAGGCCGACCTGGTCGGCGAGCAGCGGCGACAGCTGGTAATGCTCGAGATATCGGCCGAGGGTCCCGGCATGAGGTGGGCCGCCGGGGGCACCTGTGCGTTCCATCGGCCCAAGCGCCTGCAGTGATGCGAAGTCGGTCATCAATCTCTCCCTAGTGCTCACATGCTAGCGCTAGCGGGGGGCACAAGCCATATTTGTAAACGACGGCTCTCATCATTTGGTCGAGGAGTTGACGACGCCCGACGAAATATGGGATAGCATCAGCTCGAGAATATTCTGGAATTAATTTCCACAAACAGCCCTCCGTGCCGACGAGAGGGCGCTCGCTGCGGCGAGCCTGGCCGGTTGGTCAGCGTGCATCAGGAGATCCCCATGGTTGAACGAGTTACCCACCACCGCCTTCAGGTGGCCCGCGAGCTGGATAGCTTCATCACCGATCAGGCCCTGCCGGGCAGCGGCATCGACGCCGAGGCCTTCTGGACCGGCGTCGATGCCCTCTTCGCTGATTTGACACCGCGCAACCGCGAATTGCTCGCCGAACGCGAGCGCCTGCAGCAGAAGCTGGATGCCTGGCATCGCGAACATCCCGGCCCGGTAAGCGACATGCCGGCCTATCGGGCCTTCCTCGAGGAGATCGGTTATCTGGTCGATGCGCCGAAGACCGTCAGCGCCACCACCGCCAATACCGATCGTGAGATCGCCGTTCAGGCCGGTCCGCAGCTGGTAGTGCCGGTCAGCAACGCCCGCTATGCCCTGAACGCGGCCAACGCTCGCTGGGGCAGCCTGTACGACGCGCTGTACGGCACCGATGCGATCAGCGAGGACGACGGTGCCGAGAAGGGCACCAGCTACAATCCCAAGCGCGGCGCCAAGGTGGTGGCTTACGCACGCGGCGTGCTCGACCGTGCCGTGCCGCTGGCCACCGGCTCGCATCGCGATGCCGTCGGCTATTCGCTGCGCGACGGCCACCTGCTGGTGCGTCTCGAGGGCGGCCGTGAGACCGGTCTCAAGGATCCGGGCAAGCTGATCGGTTATCAGGGCGAGGCCAGCGCGCCTACCGCCATTCTGATGGCCAATCATGGTCTGCATCTGGAACTGCAGTTCGACAGCAGCCACCCGATCGGTAAGACCGACCCGGCCGGGGTCAAGGACCTGGTGGTCGAGGCCGCACTGAGCACCATCATGGACTGCGAGGATTCCGTGGCCGCGGTGGATGCCGAGGACAAGGTCGGCGTCTATCGCAACTGGCTGGGGCTGATGCGCGGCGATCTCGAAGAGCAGATCGAGAAGGGCGGCAAGACCGTCACCCGTCGCCTCAACGCCGATCGCGACTATCTGACGCCTGACGGTTCCACGCTGAGCCTGCACGGCCGCTCGCTGATGCTGGTGCGCAACGTCGGCCACCTGATGACCACGCCGGCGATTCTTGACGCCGATGGTAACGAAGTGCCGGAAGGCATGCTCGACGCCGTGGTCACCGGCCTGCTGGCGCTGCACGACCTGAAGAAGGCCGACGGCGCGCCGCGCAACTCGCGCAGTGGCTCGGTCTACATCGTCAAGCCGAAGATGCACGGCCCGGCCGAGGTCGCTTTCGCAAGCGAGTTGTTCTCCCGCGTCGAGGACCTGCTGGGCATGGATCGGGACACCTTGAAGATGGGCATCATGGACGAGGAGCGTCGCACCTCGGCGAACCTCAAGGCCTGCATCCACGAGGCTGCGTCACGGGTCGCCTTCATCAATACCGGCTTCCTGGATCGCACCGGCGACGAGATGCACACGGCCATGGAAGCCGGGCCGATGATCCGCAAGGGCGACATGAAGGGCAGCAAGTGGATCGGGGCCTACGAGCACAACAACGTGCAGATCGGTCTGGCCTGCGGCCTGCGCGGCCGCGCGCAGATCGGCAAGGGCATGTGGGCGATGCCGGATCGCATGGCCGCCATGCTCGAGCAGAAGGTCGGCCACCCCAAGGCCGGTGCCAACACCGCCTGGGTGCCCTCGCCGACTGCCGCTGTACTGCACGCCCTGCACTATCACCAGATCGACGTGGCCGGCGTCCAGCGTGAGCTGGAAGCCAAGGGCGAGGCCGACCTGCTGGATGATCTGCTGACCGTGCCGGTGGCCGAGAAGCCCGACTGGTCCGACGAGGACATCCAGCAGGAGCTCGACAACAACTGTCAGGGCATCCTCGGTTACGTGGTGCGCTGGGTCGAGCACGGCACCGGTTGCTCCAAGGTGCCGGATATCCACAACGTCGGCCTGATGGAGGACCGCGCCACCCTGCGTATCTCCAGCCAGCATATCGCCAACTGGCTCCACCACGGCGTGGTGAGCGCCGACCGCGTTCAGGAAACACTCGAGCGCATGGCGCGGGTCGTCGATGAGCAGAATGCCGGTGACCCGGACTACACGGCGATGAGTGCCGACTTCGCTGCCTCCAGCGCCTTCCAGGCCGCCTGTGACCTGGTGTTCAAGGGCCGGGTACAGCCTGCCGGCTACACCGAGCCGCTGCTGCACCACTGGCGGGCGGTGCACAAGGCGAAGGTTGCGCACTGACGGCGATATCCTCGCCTGGTCTCGCCTGGCTCCTCCCGCGCCAGTGGGCTGAGCCCTGAGTCCTGGTCAGTGTTGGGGCATGACTTGGACGCCCCAGGCCGAGGGACCGATTGACGTAAGCAAGCAAGGCCCCGGAACCTCTGTTCCGGGGCCTTTTTGCGTGGCCTGATGGCGGCCCGGTCTGCCACCTTTGAAGGGGCGTTGGGACTGGGCGCGCGGCCTGCCAATAGGCTATCTTGGGCCCGACCCCCGTGTATCATCGGAACACCTCATAGCAACACCTCATAGGAACGTCTCGCCGCAGGGAGCCCGCCATGACCGTGATGTCCGCCGCCGCCATCGAAGAATTTCTCGATGAGGCCTTCCCCCATCGCCAGGGCACCATCGA
Organism: Onishia taeanensis; assembly: GCF_003268885.1. Lineage (GTDB taxonomy): Bacteria > Pseudomonadota > Gammaproteobacteria > Pseudomonadales > Halomonadaceae > Onishia > Onishia taeanensis_A. The sequence goes on along the minus strand of NZ_QLSX01000011.1, from coordinate 106,915 downwards.
GGGCGTCGATGAGATGCGTGCCACCATGAGCCTCGCCATCGAGGATGAGCACCTGCGCCCCGGCGCCAGCGTGTCCGGCCCGAGCATCATGGGGCTTGCCGATGTTTGCCTGTACGTGGCGATTCTGGCCCAGATCGGCCCCGAGGCGATGGCCGTGACCACCGATTTCAACTGCCACTTCCTGCGCCGTGCCCGGGGTGATCGCGACCTTATTGCCAACGCGCGTATCGTCAAGCTGGGCCGGCGCCTGGCGGTCGGCGAGGTGGAACTCTACTCCGCCGGCGACGAGCAGCCGGTGGCCATCGTCACCGCGACCTATGCGCTGCCCGACGGCGACTGAAACTTGAGCGCCCTGTCTCTACGCCTAAGCCCTAGGCCCGCCAGGCGCTGAAGCCCAGTGCCAGCCAGCCGAGTATCAGGCACAGGCCGCCAAACGGGGTGATCAGGCCAAGCAGCGTCACGCCGCTGAGTGCCAGCGTATACAGCGAGCCCGAGAACAGCAGCATGCCCAGCGTCCACAGCCGGATCACCGCCAGCTGCCCGGCGCGCGGCAGGCTTGACCGCCAGGCCAGCACGCCGAGTATCGCCAGGGTGTGCCAGGCCTGGTAGCGAACGCCGGTCTCGAAAGCCGCCAGCAGCTTGGGGGCCAGGGTGTCGCCCAGGGCATGGGCGCCGAAGGCCCCGGCCATCACCGTCAGCGCGCCGCTGCCGGCTGCCGTCATCCACCATCGCCTATCTCGCATTCTGCTCTCCTGTTCAACTGGGGGCGGTGAGGCCGCTCGCCGCACCTGGCGCCGATGCCGGGATTACCGTACCCCGAGCGCCGCGAACAGGCTACAATATGTGCCCTTTAACAGCCTGTTGAGAGGATGCCATGCAGATCCAGCTCAATGGTGATGCCAAGCAGCTTGCGAGCGAGACCACCGTCGGCGAGCTGGTTGTTGCGCTTGAACTGGCCGGCCGGCGGATCGCTGTCGAGGTCAACGAAGAGATCGTGCCCCGCAGCCAGCACGAGGCCACCCGGCTCGCCGAAGGCGATCGCGTCGAAATCGTGCATGCCATCGGCGGCGGCTAGCTGGCGCGTTCACCGCGCGCCTGCCCCACCCGAGGAGACCAGATGTCTGAACGTATCGAGGATCAACCGCTGACGATCGCCGGCCGCGAGTTCGGCTCGCGGCTGCTGGTCGGCACCGGCAAGTATCGTGACTTCGACGAGGCGTCCCGCGCGATCGCGGCCAGCGCCGCCGAGATCGTCACCTTCGCGGTGCGCCGCACCAATTTGGGTCAGGACGCTGACGCGACCAATCTGCTCGATGTGATCCCGCCGAGCCGCTATACCCTGCTGCCCAACACCGCCGGCTGCTACACGGCTCGCGACGCCGTGCGCACCTGCAAGCTCGCCCGCGAGCTGCTCGACGGCCACAACCTGGTCAAGCTCGAAGTGCTCGGCGACGACGGCACCCTCTACCCGAACGTGGTCGAGACTCTCAAGGCCGCCGAGGAGCTGCTGGCCGACGATTTCGACGTCATGGTCTATACCAGCGACGATCCGATCGTTGCCCGTGAGCTCGAGCGCATGGGCTGTGCGGCGATCATGCCGCTGGGCTCGCTGATCGGCTCCGGCCATGGTATCCAGAACCCGCACAACCTGCGCCTGATCGTCGAGCAGAGCCAGGTGCCGGTGCTGGTGGATGCCGGCATCGGCACCGCCTCGGACGCGGCGTTGGCCATGGAGCTTGGCTGCGACGCCGTGCTGATGAATTCGGCGATCGCCCATGCCCGCGATCCTGAGCGCATGGCCAACGCTATGCGTCAGGCCGTGGAAGCCGGTCGCGAGGCCTTCCTGGCCGGCCGCATGCCGCGCCGCCAGAACGCCGAGCCGTCCTCGCCCTTCGCCGGACGCATCAACGGCTGATCACTGCCGTTGACTGACGACCGCCTTACTTATGACTCACGGATATTCGACCGCCGCCGTATGAACGACGACCGCACCCCGACGCCCGACACCGCAGCCGCCGCTAAGGTGGATGACACCGCCCCTGCCGCCGATGGCGCTGCGCAGGCGACACACGATGTATCTGTGCAAGAGAAGACAACGCAAGACGAGGCCGCGCCGCTGCACCGCCGCGGCATCAAGAGCTATGTGCTGCGGGCCGGGCGCATGACGCAGGCCCAGACCCGCGGCCTCGAGGAGGTCTGGCCGCGGCTCGGCCTGACGCTCGATGATGGCCCTCAGGACCCGGCGACCCTGTTCGGGCGTCAGGCGCCGCTGGTGGTGGAGATTGGCTTCGGCATGGGGGGCTCCTTGATCGAGCAGGCCGAGCGCCACCCCGAGACCGACTTCATCGGCATCGAGGTGCACGCCCCAGGCGTGGGCAAGCTGCTGGATGAGGCCGACAAGCGCGGGCTCAGCAACCTGCGGGTTTACCGTGAAGATGCCCTGCGGGTACTAGACGAGTGCCTGCCCGACGCGAGCCTTGAGCGCCTGCAGTTATTCTTCCCCGACCCCTGGCCGAAGAAGAAGCATCACAAGCGCCGCATCGTTCAGCCGGCCTTTGTCGAGCTGGTGCGCCGCTGCCTGAAGCCCGGCGGCACCCTGCACATGGCCACCGACTGGGAGGCCTATGCCGAGTGGATGGCGGAGGTGATGGCGGAGGTGATGGCGGAGGCGCCCGGCTATCGCAACACTGCCCCCGCCGAGAGCACGCCCTATGTGCCGCGCCCCGACTTCCGGCCGCTGACCAAGTTCGAGGCCCGCGGCGAACGACTCGGCCACGGCGTCTGGGACCTGATCTTCGCTCGCGAGGCCTGAGCCTCGCCCACCGGCCGGGCCTGGGTCTTAGGGATCTCCTGGTGCGCGTGCTCGCCATCGAGCGCGTCACTGACCTGGGCTGCCCAATGGGATGCCTCCATGTTGGCCTGAGAGGACGTCTGGCTGGTTGCCCGGTCGGGTGCTTGCGTCGAGCTGCTTGAGCGTGGGCGTGAGCCCAGGGCCATCAGCACCCCGGCGGCGGCCACCGCCATCCCCAGCCAGCCAAGCTGCCCCGGCAGCTCGTCGAACAGTACGGCGGTGAAGCCCAGCGTTACCGCCGGCGTCAGGTAGATCAACGTCGACAACCGCGCCACTCCCAAGCGTCCCAGCCCGACCACGAAGAAACCGTAGCCGCCGAAGGTGGCAAGTCCCACCAGCCAAGCCATCACGGTGAGCGTCTCGGCGTCCATCGCCGGCGGCGTCAGAGGGCTGCCAGCGGCAAGCGCCGCCGCGACGAACACCAGCGTTGCCGCCATGAGTTGAGCCGTCAGGCGTGCCATCAACGGCAGCTTCACCCGTGGCGTCGAGGTCATGACGCTGCCAAGCGTCACCGCTGCCACCGCCAGCACTGGCAGGGCATAGGCCCAGGCCGGCGCCCCGCCAACTCCTTGCACGTCATCCAGCACGCATAGTCCGGCACCCAGGGTGGCCACGCCCATGCCGATCCAGCGGCCGCGACCGTTGATTTCGCCGAGCCATAGGCCGGCCAATCCGGCGGCGGCCAGCGGCTGCAGTGCACCCACCAGCGAGGCGACTCCGGCACTGACGCCCTGCTGGACGGCCACCAGCATGGCCAGCAGATAAAGGCCCACGGTCAGGCTGCCAATCGCCGCCTCCCGCCCCAGTGACCGCCACGCAAGCTGCTCACGCAGGCCTTGCGGCCCCGACTGTGCCGCCCAGATCAGGGCCGCGATCAGGGTCGCCAGGGCGAAACGCCAGACGTAGAGGGTGAGTACCGGGGTGTCGACGGCGACCGCGAGGCGGCTGCCGACGAAGCCACTGCTCCAGCAGAGCACGAAGCCCGCGGCGATGGACAGGGTCCCGAGTGGCAGACGGTGAAAGAATCCAGGTGTCGATGAGTGCAGTTGCATGGTGTCTCCTAGCGCATCATCACATCCCAGGTGTTCAGCGGTCGTTGGCGATGATGGCGTGGCCATTCTCGGGCGACTAGAGTGTTAAGAGAATCGATTAAAATTGCAGTGAGCCTTCAATATGTCTGAAGTCGTGTCCAGCGCCCTGGATCTTGAGTCGTTGCGCAGCTTTCTGGCCGTCGCGCAGCTTGGCACCCTGGCCGCAGCCGCCGAGCAGCGGCATCGCACGGTCAGCGCGATCAGCATGCAAATCAAGCGATTAGAGGAGCGCTTGGCGACACGGCTGCTGATCCGCAGCGCTCGCGGCATGACGTTGACGCCCGCCGGCGAGTCGCTGATGCGCGAGGCTCGCGCCCTGCTGGGGCAGCATGATCGGCTGCTGGCGCGTTTCACCGGCCAAGGGCTTTCCGGCAGGGTGCGCTTCGGCATGCCGGAGGATTTTGCCCGCGAGCTGGTAGGCCAGATCCTGCCCGAGTTCATGGCTCAGCATCCTGATGTGCTGTTGGAGGCGGTCACCGCGACCAGCGGTGAACTGGCCCGACGGCTCGAGCGTGGTGAGCTGACGCTTGCGCTGCTGCTCGACCGCTCGCACCGGCTCGAAGGTGGCCAGCCGCTGTGGCGCACTTCACCGGTTTGGGCCGCGGCTCGGGAGTACGTGCTCGACCCGACGCAGCCCTTGCCGTTGGGCCTGCATCCGGTGGATTGCCCGTACCGAGCGATCGGCATTGAGGCGCTGGAGGCCGAGGAGCGCGCCTGGTATGCGGTCTTCACCAGCACCAGCGTTCATGCCCTGGAAACGGCGGTGGAGGCGGGGCTGTCGATCAGCGTGCTCGACCGGGAGCGGCTGACGCCGGCGATGCGCGAGCTAGGGCCGGCGGATGGGCTGCCGGCGCTGACCGGCGGCGAGGCGCAGCTTCACCTCGGCAAACGGATGTCGGCGGCCTCGAAGCCCGCGGTGGATGCACTGGCCGCACTGCTCCACGAGCGGCTCTATCAGCGCGGCCTGTGGCGGGAGCGGGGCGCTCGCTGAGGCTGTGCAGAGCATGCTGGCGCTGAGGAACGTGATGACACGGTCGAGCTTGACGGAGGACAAGGCGAGCCCGACCGATGCCCGGCACAATGGCCTTACCGTCTTGAAAGCCAGACAAAAAAACGCCGCCCGGGAGGGCGGCATTAAGACCGTGACTAGCTTGATGAGGAGAAACCATGACAGGGAACCTGACATTCTCTGCATGGTAAGTGGCGCTTGGCGAGCGCCACACACCAAAGATAAGCATTCTCATTTGATCGGTCAAGCGTAACGAGAATGTTTTTCAACAAAAGATCTGGCTCTAGGTCTCGACCCGTGTTTCCACAAGAGTTTTCAGAAGTTTTTGCACATAGAGTCTTCATACGGGTTTTTACCAGAGTCTTCACCAGAGTCTTCACAAGGAGGTGTCCGTGTCCCGCGTTGCCGTGTTCAGTGCTCAGCCCTACGACCGTCGTTTCTTCACCGAGGCGTGTGCAGGTCGCGATATCGACCTTCAGTTTCACGAGGTGACCCTGACGCCGGACAGTGCGGTGCTGGCCCAGGGTGTCGACGGGGTCTGCGCCTTCGTCAACGATCGGCTGGATGCCGAGGTGCTGGAAGCGCTGGCGGCCTTCGGCGTGCGTTTCGTTGCCATGCGCTGCGCCGGTTTCAACAACGTGGATCTGGCCGCCGCCGAGCGCTTGGGCCTCGCGGTGGCGCGGGTGCCGGCCTATTCACCGGAAGCGGTGGCTGAGCATGCTCTGGCGCTGTTGCTGACCCTCAACCGTCGCACCCACCGCGCCTTCAACCGGGTGCGCGAGGGCAACTTCATGCTCGAGGGGCTTTTAGGCATGACGCTTGCCGGCAAGACGGTGGGCCTGATTGGTACCGGCCGCATCGGCCTTGCCACGGCGCGCATCTTCCGCGGCTTCGGGTGCCGGTTGCTCGGCGAGGACCGTTACCCGAGCGAAGCCTTCCAGGCGCTGGACGGGGAGTATGTGTCCCGGGAACGGCTGTTGGCCGAAAGCGATGTGATCAGCCTGCACTGCCCGCTCACCGATGAGACCCGCTATCTGATCGATGAGCAGGCGCTTTGCCGGCTCAAGCCTGGGGCGATCTTGATCAACACCTCGCGGGGCGGGCTGATCGATACCCGGGCCGCGATCGCGGCGCTCAAGACGCGGCGTCTAGGGGGCCTGGCCATCGACGTCTACGAGCAGGAGACGTCGCTGTTCTTCCGCGACCACTCGGGCGACATCATCGATGACGATGTTTTCCAACGCCTGACCACCTTCCCCAACGTGCTGATCACCGGCCATCAGGGCTTCTTTACCGCCGAGGCGCTCACCGAGATCGCCGAGGTGACGCTTGCCAACATCGATGCCCTGAGTCGCGGTATGCCTTGCGCCAACCGGGTCACCCAGGAAGGCTAAAGCGGCGACTCGGAGAGCAGAATATGGCGTGATAGCCTCGCCAAAAGATCAGTCAGGCAAGAGGTTAGCCCATCACCAGGCCAAGCCACAGCGGCAGGGTCAGCATGGCCAGCAGGGTCTGGGCGGTGATCAGAGCGGCCATCAGTTCGGCATCGCCGCCCAGCTGGCGGGCGAGGATATAGGCCGAGGTGGCGGTGGGCAGGGCGGCGAACAGCAGCGCCACGTCGCGGCTGACGGGGGGCAGACCCAGCAGCAGAGCGAGGCACAGCACCAGCGCCGGCATCAGCGCGAGCTTGATGGCCGTGGCGGCCCAGACGCCGGCCGAGAGCCGCAGCAGAACCTGAGGACGCAGGGCGACCCCCACCGCCACCAGGCCCAGCGGCAGGGCGGCCCGGCCCAACAGACTGACCGCCGCTTCGCTCCAGCCGGGCAGCCCGGTGCCGGTAAGGTTGAGCGCGATGCCTGCCAGGCAGGCCAGGATCAGCGGATTTCGCGCCAGGGCGGCGAAGCTCTTGCCCAGGCTAGAGGGCCCCAGAGTGCCGGCGGCAACGAAGGCCGCAACGCACAGCACGTTGACCACCGGCACCATCAGCGCCACCGCCACGGCGGCCACTGTGGCACCGGCGTTGCCATGCAGGGCGGCGGCCCCGGCCACGCCGACATAGGTGTTGAAGCGCAGCGCCCCCTGGAAAGCCGAGGTAAAGGCCGGCTGGCTCAGCGACAGCCAGCCTCGGCCAAGCCATAGCAGCAGCGCGAAGACGAGCATCGCTCCCAGTAGCACAAGCGCCAGGCGCACCACTGGCACCGAGCCGACCTCAGCGGTGGCCAGGGTCGCCACCAGCATGGCGGGGAACAGCAGGTGATAGATGACCCCTTCGAGGCGCGTCCAGAAGTCGCCGCCGGGCCATCGTGCAACGCCCAGCAGCGCACCCGTCAGAATCAGCAGGAATAGCGGTCCGAGAGCCTGTTCGACGCTGGTCATGGCGTCTCCTCATCCTTGTGGTCGCCCTGCGACATTGCTGCCCAGGGCGTCAACGACAAATGCTGATAAGCTTAACCTTTTAGACATGCCTTGGGAGTGCTGTTTTCGCCGCCATGAACTCTTCCCCTCATGCTCAGGACGATGATGCTCCGCGCTCACCCCTGCTCAATCTGCTGATCATGGTCACTCTGGCCACCGTCGTGGTGGCCTGCTGGTATTTGCTGGACTACTACCTGCGAGACAGCCAGAGCGACGTGACCTGGTATCCACCGTCTGGCGCTTGCGACCTTCACGACGGGCCCTGCGAAGCCAATCTCGGGTTTGGTGGGCGACTGGTGTTTGGTGTTGGCAACGACCTGGCCCCGATGACGACCCTGCCACTCACCGTGGCCCTGGAAGGCCTCGACGCCAAGGCGGTCACGGTGGAGTTCGTGGGGCGCAACATGCCCATGGGGCTGCATCGCTTCCCGCTGAAAAAAGTCGGGCCGGGCACCTTCGTTGGAGAAGGACAGATCGGTTTGTGTACCGAGGCGGTAATGCCCTGGCGTGCCCAGGTGGTGGTCGAAACCGATAAGGCGCGTCGCGGCAGCTGGTTCGACTTCGAGGTGGTCAGAAGCCGTTGAAGCCGTGGCGGGGCAAGACGTGGGCGCTTGAGTGGTGTGCTCTTGCTTCGCTGACTGATTAGCAGGAGCAGGAGAAGGCTCAGCTGTCAGATGCTGCGCCATCGGGCAGGTCGAGCAGTTGTCGAACCATCTTTACCAATCCCGCCAACTGCTTGCCGGCACGGCTGTCGTGCTGAGGTTGCGGCTGCCAGAGACTTTCCTCATAGCCCCACCAGTCCCAGCAGCCCAGTGGGTTGGCGAGGCTGGTGGTGGCCTGAGGGTAGAGCACCACCAGGCCAAGGGTGTCGGCCCACTGATTGAGACTCGTGTCGCGCATGAAGGCCTCGCCGATCGCGGCGGCGTTCATGCTGCAGCCGTGCAGGGCAACGACCAGACTGCAGGTCCTGCCGGACTCGCAGGCTTGCGGCACATAGAGATAGCCCTGTTCGGCCAGATCGTCGTCGAAGGCTGACTGGTCGAAGGTGAACAACCGCTCGGGTGGTGGCGTTGTCGGGGTAGTAAGGGGCGTTTCTTCCTCACCTGACTCACCTTTCACACTTTCCTCACCATCTTCAGCATACAGCCAGCCAAGCGCCTCTCCGGCCCCATCGAGGCCGCAGTCCAGCAAGTAGGGCGTGCCACCTTCCCGGCAGTCGACGAACTCGGCCGAATCGCTCAGGACGCTGGCGTCCACCGGCCAGCCGTGCCCGGCGTCGGCCTGGCGCACGACCTTGAGCTGCGACTCGGGGGCGGTTAGCCAGTCGCGGTACTGCTCGGCGAGCATCTCGCCCAGAGCGGGCTCTACGGTGGTATCGGCGCTGCCATGCCAGAGATAAACCCGCTGGCCGGAAAGCGCCCTGGCCTGGCCGACCAACCCCTGAGTGCGGTAGTCCGAAAGGCGCGCCTGCAGAGCATCGCGCTCCGGCAGGCCGCGGAGGGTCGACATGCACTGGCCCAGTGCACGATTCAGCTCGCCCTGGGCACAGCCCCATGGGCCAGCGGCGAACACGGCGAGGCCCTGGAAGAGCTCGGGGTAGGCTACGGCAAGCTGGGTGGCCATGTAGCCACCGGAGGAGACGCCCATCACGATGGTGGCGCTGGGGTCGAGGGTGAGATCAGGGAGCGGAGGCGGGGGGGCGTCAGATGGCAGCGCTGGGCCCGCTAGGCCCAGCGCCAGAACGGCAGTGAAGCGTGCCGTTCTCATCCTGAGATCAAGAGTCGTCGGCTTGATCGGCATCCGGATTGACGTCGAGCAGCTCGACCTTGAAGGTTAACGTTTCGTTGGGGCCGATGGGGCCCTGACCGCTGCTGCCATAAGCGAGATCAGCGGGAATGTAGACCATCCAGGTGTCGCCGACGCTCATCATCTTCAGGGCTTCCTGCCAGCCCGGGATGACCTGGCCGACCTGGAAGCTGACCGGCTCACCGCGCTCGTAGGAGCTGTCGAAGACGGTGCCGTCGAGCAACTTGCCTTCGTAGTGGACCTTGACGGTGTCACCGGCACTCGGGGTAGCGCCATCACCGGCTTCCAGCACCTTGTACTGCAGGCCGGAGTCGGTAGTGGTTACTCCTTCTTTATCGGCGTTTTCGGCGAGGAATTCCTGGCCGGTTTCGAGGTTGGCGTTGGCCTCGGCCTTGGCGGCTTCCTGACGCTTGGCCATGGCCTGCTGCTGGAACTGCTGCAGCGACTTCGCCATTGCCTCTTCGCTCATGGCGAGGTCGTCGCCGGCATAGACATCTTCGAGGGCCTGAGTGAAGGACTCGAGGTCGAGATCCTCAACGTCTTGGACCAGGCTCTGACCCAGGGTCACACCCAGGCTATAGCCGAGCTTGGCTTCGTCGGTCTCGGGGGCAGCCAGAGCATAGGGCGCTGCTGCGGTCAGCAGGGCGCCAATCGTGGCGGCTTTAACCAATGTCTTCATGAAGGGTCCTTGCAGTCTTGAGGATGGATACGCAACCCTTCGGACTCTACCAAGCCTGATCGGGTTCCGCATCCGGTCGAATTGTCATGCAGGGTGATCGTATCAGCTGATCAGATCACCCGCTTCTTCCACCCGCTATACCACTCTCTAAATCACCCTCTAAACCACCAGGGTCGGGCAGTGGGCCTGACTGGCCACCCGTTGGGAAACGCTACCGAGGAAGGAGGCGCTCTTTTCGCCGCCGGCGCCCTGGGAGCCAATCACGATCAGGTCCACCTGGCGCTTCTTGGCGAAGCGCACGATGGTGCTGGACGGGCGGCCGCCCTTGACGAAGGCGCGCACTTCGGTGGCCCCCATCTTGAGCGCCCGGTTCTTGGCATCCACTGCGATCTCGGAGGCATATTCCTTGAGTGCATCGTCAGGCAGGTCCAGCTTGGCCGGGCGTACCATCGACAGCGATGCCTCGATCAGGCTGTGGTGCTTGAACACGCTCAGCACATAGAGTTCGGCGCCGGTGAGCTTGGCCAACTCTACCGCTCTGAACAGCGCCTCGAGGGCGCCCCTCGAGCCGTCTACGGGTACTAGAATCTTCTTGAACATGGCGTCATTCCCTCCGTCAGGGTCAATCGGCGAAGGCAATATCGCGCAGGAACAGGGCGATCTGCGGGAACATGATCAGCAGAGCCGCCGCCAGGATCAGAATCAGGATGAACGGGGGCGTGCCCTTGATCACATCCAGGTAAGGCCGCTTGAAGATGGCGATGGCCGTGAAGATGTCGCAACCGAAGGGTGGCGTCGCGGAGCCGATGGCGACCTGCAGCGTGATCAGGATGCCGACCAGCACCGGGTCGAGTCCTGTGCTTTCGATCGCCGGGGCGAAGATCGGCGTTAGCACCAGAATCACCACGATGGGATCGACGAACATGCAGGCCACGAAGAAGGCCACACAAATAGCGATCAGCACCCCGGTGGGACCGGCCTCGTTGATGCCGACCGACTCGAGGATCGCCTGCGGAATCTGCGCGAAAGAGATGATCCAGGAGAAACCGTTGCCGACCCCGACCAGAATGAACACCACAGCGGTGATCAGGCCGGTGGACTTGGCGATGGTGTAGATGTCGTACATCTTCAACGAACGGAAGATCACGAACTCCAGCAGGATGGCGTAGAGCACGCAGGCCGCCGCCGCTTCTGTGGGGCTGAAAATGCCGCCATAGATGCCGCCGACGATGATCACCGGGAAGCCAAGCGGCCACAGCGCCTGTTGAACGGCCGTCATGCGTTCACGCCAAGTAGAGCGTGGCTCGGTGGGCACGCCCTTGATGACTGCGTAGAGCACGCAGTAGATCGAGAACATCAGCAGAATCAAGAGCCCTGGGCCGATACCGGCGATGAACAGCTCGCCGATAGAGGTGCCCGAGATGACGCCGTAGATGATCATGCCGATGCTCGGCGGGATCAAGAAGGCAATGTCACTGGCGTTGATGATCAGTGCCAGGGTGAAGGAGTCCGAGTACCCGGCCTTGAGCATCTTGGGGCGCAGCGGCGAACCGACTGCGACCACCGTGGCCTGGGTCGAGCCCGAGACGGCGCCGAACAGGGTACAAGAGGCGGCAGTGCTGACCGCCAGCCCGCCTTTGATATGGCCGATGAAGGACATGACCATGGCGATCAGTCGGTTCGCCGACTGCCCCCGGGTCATGATGTCGGCGGCCAGGATGAACATCGGCACGGCAATCAGCGAAGCCGGACGGATCCCCGCCAGCATCTGCTGGATGAAGGTCTCCATCTGCCCGAAGCCGTTGAACATCATGAAGAAACCGATGACGGCCGCAGTAATCAGCGGAATCATCATCGGGAAGCCCAGCAACAGCAGGGCTATCATGGTCGATACCATTATTGTCGTCATCGCGCGCTCCTGCGAGTTAGCCCTGTGTCAGACTTCCGTTTCCGTGTCTTTATAACCGTCTACTACCGAGGTCGAGAGGTAGACGTCCCGCGTGCGGAAGTTCTTGATGCCAGTCAGGAGGTACTGGATGCCGGTGATCAGAAAGCCGACCGGGACCCAGATGTAGATAATGTAGATCGGAAAGCCAAGGGCGGGCAGGATGCGCCCCTTGCTGTATAGATCGACAATGTAGAGTACCGAATAGTAGAGCAGGAAAAACATCACCAGCGAGGTGAAGAACGAGATACCGATCATCAGCGCCTTGCGGCCACCTACGGGCAGGGCGTCATAGATCGCCGACATGCGGATATGCCGGCCATGGCGCGCCGCATAGCCGATCCCGGCGAAGGTGATCATGATGATCAGGATTCGATTGATCTCGCCGGAGAAGAAAATACTCTCACCGAACACGAAGCGGCCGACTACGTTGGCCACGGTATTGATTGCCATCAACAGCACGCCGATGGCCAGAATCACGGCCTCCAAGCGGCTGATGGCTGTATCGATCAGCCCCAGTACCCCGGGAAGCCCGGAGGTATAGGCTCTTTCTTCCTCGTCGGACATGCACACACTCCCTCGAACGGGTTCCCCAAATCTAGGCCCCCTCGCTGTCAGGCTACAAGAAACACGACAACCGGTAGCGGCCCGATCTCAACGCTGGGTGTACGTTGGGGAATCGGAAACAAAAAGGGGGCAGCCGTGGCCGCCCCCTTGGCGTGGTAGTAAGAGCCGTTACTCCCCGGTCACGGCCTTCAGATCGGCATTGAACTGATCCAGCAGTTTCTTGCCGCTGTCACCGGTCATGTCGATGAAGGCTTTCTCGACCTGCGGAGCGCGCTCCTTGAAGGCGTCCATTTCTTCCTCGGTGAGGCGCGTCACGGTCACATCATCGGAGGCCGCCTGAATCTTCGCGAGCGATTCCTCGGCGAGGCCCTGGATGTGCTCGATGGTCTTGGCGTATGCCGCATCGGTGGCGTCCTGGACCAGCGCCTTGTCTTCGTCGGAGAGACCCTCGTAGAAGTCCTGGTTGGCCATCATGGCGGTAGTGAACCAGCCGTGGCGGGTGAAGGTCAGGTTCGGAGAGACCTCATACAGGCCGCCGGACTCGATCCAGAAGATCGGGTTTTCCTGGCCGTCGATGATGCCGGTCTGCAGCGCGCCATAGACCTCGCCCCAGGGCAGCGGCGTCGGCGTGGCGCCGAAGGCGCTGTAGGTTTCCGACAGCAGCGGATTGGTCATCACGCGGATCTTCTTGTTGTCGAAGTCCGCAGGCGTGTGAATCGGCTCGTCGGCGGTGACCACCATCTCGCCTTCCGGATACATCTGCAGAAGCTCGAGACCCTGCTCGGCATAGAGCTCGGGGAACATCTCGTTGATGGCCTTGCTCTCGTCGAAGAACTTAAGCACGTCCTCCATGCCGGTCGGCATCAGGTACGGGATGAAGAAGATCTGCGCTTCGGGAATCAGTGAACCGGTGAAGCCGGGTGACTGGTTGACGAATTGCAGGATGCCGTTTTGGGTCTGCTCCATGATGTCGTCGGACTCGCCGAGCTCACCGAAGCGATAGATCTGCAGGGTGTTGTCGGAGTTGGCCTCGATGTAATCCTTGAAGGCCACGGCGAAGACATCCTGAACGTCGCCTTTATATTCCTCGTGCGCATAACGCCAGTTGTCGGCGAAGGACGCCGTGGATAGCCCCATCATCAGAGCACCCACACTGGCAGTAGTCAGCAGTTTTTGCACCTTCATTATTGTCATCCCCTTAGCCACATTTGGCATTGGATTGGCCGCATGACTCGGCCGCAAACTTTCACCCGCAAAGCGGCGAATTTAATAAGGTCTTCCTACTCAAACACTAGTCCGACGGACTTGGGGGGTCAAGACGCGCCTGCAGGGTATGCAGGGCTCGGAGGTCAGAAAATGTCGGTGCTGAGAGCCAAATACTCAGGCGTCTGGCCAGGTGAGGGTCCTCATCGCTCAGAGGACGAATGCCCTGTCCTGTGCTGGCCAGTGCTTGCAGTCGCGTCAGTGTCTCACGCTCGGCAAGTAGCTCGGCATGCTTGATTGTCTCTCGCAGTTCGGCGATGGCCGGGTTGGCGAGTGCTTGCTCCTTGAGCGCCCGGCGCTGACGCCTCAAGGGAGAAGTGATCTGGTCTTGCCAGGCCCAGATGTCGGCCCATAGCGGGTGATCGCCAGCGGCGAGTTCCGCCTCTGGGGTCAGGCCATGGGTATCGAGCCAGCAGGCCCAGAGCAGTGCATTGACGTCCAGATCCGCGCTGTCCTGCAGGTGCAGGCAGGCGGCCTCGATGCCTGGACGGGCATAGAAGGCCAGCGCGAAGTCCCATAGCGAGCGCCGCCAGGCTGGCGATGTATTGTCATCGCCAATTGGGGCCCGCAAGTGTTGGCGCAATTCGGTAGAATCCATGCTCATCGTGTCGTCGCCGCCTGAGGGGGTTGACCGGAGGGTGGGGCGCGAACTTTTTGAACTCCGGAGTCAGGCATGATTGCACTGCGTCAACTCAGTCTGCAACGCGGGACCCAGACGCTGGTCGAGGATGCCGACCTGACCCTGCACGACGGCCACAAGGCAGGCATCGTGGGCGCCAACGGTGCCGGCAAGTCGAGCCTGTTCAAGCTGCTGCTCGGCGAGCTGGCCCCCGACAAGGGCCAGCTCGAGATGTCCGGCGGCCAGCGCATCGCCCACATGGATCAGGAAATCGAGGCACTGGACGGGGCCATCGTCGATTACGTACTGGATGGCGACCATGAACTGCGCGCCACCGAGCGAGCCCTGGACGCGGCTCAGGCAAGCGGTGATAACCATCGCGAGGCCGAGCTGCACGGTGCCATCGAAGCGCTGGATGGCTACAGCGCCCGGGCGCGGGCTTCGCAGCTGCTGGTCGGACTGGGGTTCGACCAGGATGATCTCGAGCGGCCGCTGGCGGACTTTTCAGGGGGCTGGCGGATGCGCGTCAACCTGGCGCGTACCCTGTTCATGCCCTCCGACCTGCTGCTGCTCGATGAGCCGACCAACCACCTGGATCTCGACGCCCTCCTGTGGCTCGAACAGTGGCTCAGCCGCTACCCCGGCACGCTGTTGCTGATTTCCCACGACCGGGATTTCCTGGATGCGGTCTGCGATCACATCGTGCACTTTTACCAGCAGCGACTGACCTTGTATCGCGGCAATTACTCGACCTTCGAGCGCACTCGCGCCGAAAAGCTCGCACAACAGCAGGCCGAGGCCGCCAAGCTGCAGGCCCGTCGCGCGGAAATCGAGCGCTTCGTGGCGCGCTTTCGTGCCCAGGCCACCAAGGCCCGCCAGGCCCAGAGCCGGCTGAAGATGCTCGAGCGCATGGGCACCGTCGCCCAGGCGCATGTGGATTCGCCCTTTCACTTCACCCTGCCCTCCGCCGACAAGACCTCGCACCCGCTGCTGGTGCTCGATGAGGCGCGGCTGGGTTATTCCAGCGAGGACGGCGAGCGGGTTCAGCTCGACGACGTCAAGCTGACCCTGCTGCCCGGGCAGCGCATTGGACTACTGGGCCCTAACGGTGCCGGCAAGTCGACCCTGATCAAGTCGCTGACCGGCGAGCTCGCGCCACTGGCCGGCAAGCGGGTCGCCGGGGAGCACCTGGCCATTGGCTACTTCGCCCAGCACCAGCTCGAGGGGCTGGATCTGGGCGCCACGCCCTTCCTGCACGTGCAGCGGTTGTCGCCTACCGCCAGCGACCAGGATATTCGCAACTTCCTCGGCGGCTTCGGTTTTCGCGGCGATGATATCTTCGCCCAGGTCGGCAGCTTCTCCGGGGGCGAGAAGGCCCGCTTGGCGCTGTCGCTGGTGGCCTGGCAGAAGCCCAACCTTTTGCTGCTCGATGAGCCCACCAACCACCTGGACCTCGAGATGCGCGAAGCGCTGACCGAGGCCTTGGCGGGCTTCGAGGGCACGGTGATCATCGTCTCTCACGATCGTCACCTGCTGCGGGCCACCGTCGATGAGTTCTGGCGAGTCGCCGATCATCGCGTGACGCCCTTCGATGGCGATCTCGATGACTATCGCGTCTGGCTCAAGCAGCGCCTCGAAGAGTCGCGCCGCGAGGCCCGGGCCGACAAGGCCGAGGACAGCGCGGCCAAAGCCGCCTCAAGCGGCGTGCAGAAGGATGACCGCAAGGCACAGCGTCGCGCCGCCGCGGAGCTTCGCGAGAAGCTGCGCCCGCTCAAACGCGAGTGCGACAAGGCCGAAAAGGAGCTCAACCAGGTCGTCGAGGCGCTCACCGCGCTGGAGGCGGAGCTTGCCGATGCCGAGCTCTATACCGACCCGGCGCGCAAGGATGAGCTGGCCACAAAGCTGTCTCGCCAGGCAGAGCTGACCAGCCGTCAGGCGCGCCTGGAAGAGCGCTGGATGGAGGCCGCAGAGATCATGGAAGCCGAAGAGCAGGCGCTGCTGGCCGAGGACTAAGGGGGCGTCTGCCATCGTCGGCCTCAGCTTTCCAGCAGGAAGGTCACCGGGCCGTCGTTGGTGAGCTCTACCTGCATATCGGCGCCGAACTCTCCGCAGGCGACGTTTGACCAGCGCGCACGGGCCGCATCGACTAGGTACTGATAAAGGCGCTCACCCTCGGCGGGGGGCGCGGCTCGGGAGAAGCTGGGTCGCAGCCCCTTGCGGGTGTCGGCGGCCAGGGTGAACTGGGACACCAGCAGCAAGCCGCCCTCGACCTGCTGCAGGTCGAGGTTCATCTTGTCATCGGCATCGCTGAAGACCCGGTAGTGCAGCAGCTTGTGTAGAAGCTTGTCGGCCCGCGCCTCGTCATCGTCGCGCTCGACGCCGACCAGTACCGCAAGGCCCTGATTGATGCTCCCGGTTTCGCGTCCCGCCACGCTGACGCGGGCGTGGCTGACGCGCTGAATCAAGGCTCTCATGGCGGCTTCCCCTGGCTGAATGAAAGGGTGAAGCCTAGCATGGCGTCGGCTCAGCGCCCCAGCAGGGCGTCGCGGAAGTCATCCCCCAGCGGCGCATCGCCGAGCCAGATGCCGAACAGGGCCTTGGCCAGGGGCAGGTCGTTATCCTCGAAGATTCTCTCGCCATTGAGCGCCAGGCTCAGGGTCGTGCCGTCCCAGCTCAGGGTGTAGCGATCGCCCGGAACGACGTCGCGATACTGGCGACTGAAGGCCTCGACTCGTTGGCGAATCTCTTGATAGGCGTCGTTGCTAAGGTTGTCGCGCAGCGTGTCCTCGGTGGCCTTGGCGAAGTCCTCTGCGTCGATGGCGTGGAAGTACTCGAGCTCCAGGCGCCTCGGTACGTCCGATTGGGGCGCAGGCTCAGGCACGTCGCTGGCCTGGTAGTAGGCGCCAGCGTAGGCATCCCACATCAGGTAGCGAAACATGCCGCTGCCGATCAGCCGGTAGGACTGCCCCTGCTGCTCGATCCGGGTAGGAAAGGTCGCCCCTTCTACTTCGACCTGCTCCTGGGCGAGCGCGGTCGGGGCGATAAACATGGTCAGTAGCCAGGCGATCAGCGGAATAAGTCGCGTCAGGGGCAGGTGCATGCGTCACTCTCCAGCAGCAATAGGGTCACTGTAAGGACACGAGGGCTGGGGAAAGGTTCGGCAGGCCTCTTACCAGGCGCGACAGACCATGACATCGCAGTGGGGCTCGGCCAGCAGTCGCTCGCTGAGCTGCCCCCTGGCCTGCCAGTCACCGCGGCTGCCCAGCGCCAATAGGTCCGGGGGCTGGCGGCGCAGGCGATTCATCAACACCGCCTCGGGGTTACCCTGTTCGAGCTCAAGCTCCAGTTCCGGTACGTCGTCGAGGGTGGCCATCAGGGCCTCGACCTCGGCCTGCAGCTGGCGGCGCAGCTGGCGCACGCGGGTATCGCGCCACTGGGCATAGTTCGGCGTCGAGCCGAGCTCGCGTTCACCGGGCAGCTCCCAGGCATGCAGCAGTGTCAGATGTGCGGCGGGGAAGCGCGTGAGGGTCTCGCGCAGGGCATTGCGACAGGTCAGCGAGAAGTCCACCGGTACCAGGATATCGCGCCAGGTCTGGGTGGGCGGATGGCTGATCGAGATCACCGGGCAAGGCGCCCCTCGCAGCACCCGAGCCATAGTGGTACCGGCAACCAGGTCGGGCTGGCCACGCTTGCGGTGGGCGCCCATCACGATCATCTCGACCTCGCGTTCGTGCGCCTCGCGAATGATCTCGGCATAGGGCGCGCCGGTCACCGTCTGAATCAGGCACTCCGGCGCGGGGAGCGCATAATCCTCGCGGATGTCGGTGAGCATGCGCTCCATGTCGGCGATCACTGCCTGCTCGAGGTCATGCAGGGCCGCATGTGGCAGGTAGGGGTCGAGGACGTGAAGGACATCGAGTCGGGTACCGGTCTCCAGCGCCAGGCGGATGGCCCGGCCGAAGGCGGCACGGTTCTCGGCGGACAGGTCACAGGCGAACAGCAGGGTGCGGGTCATGGTCTCCCTCCCTCTCGTCTCGCGCATCAGCCGGCGCGGGGCAGGCAGTTTTCAGCATGGTGGCAGTTGCCGATGCCTGCAAGGCGGATCATGACGATGGCGTCCTGCCAGGACAGGTCAAGCATCACGCCGGCCACTCATGTCAGCCACTCATGTCAGTGTCAGCCGCGTGCGCCGGGCATTTACGCTAGCCTTTCATGCCCGCTCATCTCGCAGGAGGCTCTCGCCGCATCCTCGATCAGAATCCGTTGCCTCGTCGCTGCGTCACCACCAGGCATGAAAATGGTGCACAGGGCCGCGACCCTTGCCGATCTGCAGACGGTGACTGGCTTCCAGCCCGGCATGCAGCCAGTGCTTGGCGTCGCCAATGGCTGCCACGATGTCGGCCTGGGAGGCATCGGCCGGCAGACGCGACAGCTTGGCGGCAATCGCCGAGGACAGCGCACAGCCGGTGCCGTGCAGGTTGTCGGTGGCCACGCGCGGGGCCGGCAGCCAGGCGCTATCGGTGGGAGTGGCCAGCAGGTCCGGGCAGGCGGCACCGGCGAGGTGCCCTCCCTTGAGCAGCACATAGGGGGCCTTGAGCGACTGCAGGCCGGGAAGCATTGCCTCCATGGCGTCGGGAGTCTGTGGCACCTCGCTATCCAGCAGCACGGCGGCTTCGGGCAGGTTGGGAGTGATCACGTCGGCCAGTGGCACCAGTACCTCGCGCACCGCCCGGATGCCGTCGGCATCGACCAGGATATCGCCGCTCTTGGCCACCATGACCGGGTCGAGCACGATCCAGCGGGGCCGTCGCTGGATCAGGACATCGTGTATCGTCTCGGCTACCTCGCGACTGGCTACCATGCCGATCTTGACTGCATCGATGCATACGTCATCGAGCAGGTTGTCGAGCTGCTCGCGGATGACCTCGGCAGGCACCGGGTGAACCGCCGCCACGCCGCGGGTATTCTGTGCGATCACCGCGGTGATGACATTGGTCGCGTAGGTGCCGAGAGCCGAGAACGTCTTGATATCACCCTGCAGGCCGGCGCCACCCGAGGGGTCAGAGCCTGCGATAGTCAGGGTATGGGGAATGCGAGGAGAGTTGGACATCGTGGCATCGTCTTTTAGCCGGAAAACGCCGCTCAGCATACGCCAGTCGCGGCGCTTCCGGCCATGTTAAGCCTCTTCCTGGTGGCGCTGGCCAGCGCCACTCTGCTGCCTGGAGGCTCCGAGCTTTGGCTGGCGCGGCTGTGGTGCCAGGGCGAGCCGGCGCTGGCGCTTTGGAGCGTGGCCACTGCCGGGAATACCCTTGGCAGCTTGATCAACGTGGCCCTGGGGCGGCATGCCCGCCACTATCAGCATCGACGCTGGTTTCCGGTTTCTCCACGGGCATTGGCGCGAGCCGAACGGGGCTACCGGCGCTTTGGCGAGACAAGCCTGCTACTGGCCTGGGCACCGGTGATCGGCGATCCGCTGACGGTGCTGGCCGGTCTTTTCCGGCTGCCCTGGTGGCGGGCCACGCTGTGGATCCTGGTCGCCAAGGGGGGACGCTATGCGCTGGTACTGTGGCTCGCCGAGCGCTTTCTGGCGCCGCTTTGCGCCGGGTGAGGCCGGCCGCGTGGGGGAAATGTCAGAGGGAAGGACATCTAATGCAACGGCCTCGGGGGAAAAGCCCAGGCTCACAAAGAGAGGACAAAAAAAGGGCCACCCGAGGGTGGCCCTGATCTGAGCGGCGTGTGCCTTACTCGGTGGTGTCGCCCTCGGGGTTGCGGGCGTTGTAGTAGGCCTGCTCGGAGATGGCGTGATAGTTCACGACCTTCTCCTGGAAGCTGGTGTAGGAGTCGTAGATCTTCTTGGCCATCTCGCTGGACTCGCCAAGCTCTGCGACGACCTCGGCGGACAGTTCCTTGGCCCGGGCCAGCACGTCGTCCGGCAGGCGACGCAGCTCGACGTCATGCTCGTTGATCAGCGTCTCGAGAGCGTCGTTGTTGCGCGCGGTGTATTCGTCGAGCATGTCGGCGTTGACGTCACGGATCGCGGTCCTGAGGATCGCCTGCAGGTCGGCCGGCAGCGACGACATGGCCTCGTCGTTGACGATTGCCTCGAACATCACGGTCGGCTCGTGCCAGCCCGGATAGTAGTAGTAGTCGGCCGCCTGATAGAGGCCAAAGGCCAGGTCGTTGTACGGGCCGATCCACTCGGTGGCGTCGATGGCACCGGACTGCAGCGACGTGAAGATCTCGCCGCCCGGCATGTTGACGATGGCCACGCCCATGCGGTTCATGACCTCGCCGCCGAGGCCCGGCATGCGCATCTTGAGGCCGTCCAGGTCGGCGGTGGAGTTGATCTCCTTGTTGAACCAGCCCCCCATCTGCACGCCGGACGCGCCGGCGACCATGACGTCTACGCCGAACGGCTCGTAGAGCTCGTTCCACAGTTCCATGCCGCCGCCGTAGTGCAGCCAGGCGTTCATTTCCTGGGCGTTCATGCCGAAGGGCACCGCCGCAAAGAACTGGGCTGCCGGGGCCTTGCCTTTCCAGTAGTAGGAAGCGGAGTGGCCGAGTTCGGCGGTGCCTTCGGCGACGGCGTCGAAGACCTCGAAGCCGGGCACCAGCTGGCCGGCGCCGTAGACGTCGATGGTCAGACGTCCGTTGGACATTTCATCGACCAGCTTGGCCAGGCGCTCCGGCCCTTGGCCGACGCCCGGGAAGTTTTTCGGCCAGGAGGTGACCATCTTCCATTCGAAGTTTTCCTGAGCCTGAGCGGTGTTATCCACGCTGGAGACCAGGAATAGGCCGGAGGCGGCGGTGCTGATGGCCACGGCGGCGACGAGTGATTTAAGTTTCATGCGACTTCCTCTCGTTATTTTGCGCATTGTTGTACAGGTTGTTTTGCGGATTGTTGTACGGATTGTGGTGCGAGAGGCCCGCCGAGGCGGACCGGCATGCGAGTTGGGCCAGTGGCCCGGGGCCGGCACTGTAAGAGTGCCGGGAAACTTCATGCACTTCTTATGTAATCAGCATCGGTCAGAATTGCGCTGGAAGCCAGGTGGCAAGCTCCGGGAAGAAGGCCAGGGCGATCAGCATGCCCAACTGCAGGCCGATGAACGGGATGACCCCTCGGTAGATGGCCGATGTCGGTACCGACTCCGGTGCTACGCCACGCAGGTAGAACAGCGCGAAGCCGAAGGGCGGTGTCAGGAATGAGGTCTGCAGGTTGATGGCGATCATGATGCCCAGCCAGATCGGGTCGAGCCCCATGGCCAGCAGAATCGGCCCGACGATTGGCACCACCACGAAGGTGATCTCGATGAAGTCGAGGATGAAGCCGAGCAGGAAGATCACCACCATCACCACCAGGGTCGCTCCCACCACGCCGCCAGGCATGTTGTTGAAGACCTCGTGGATCAGTTCCTCGCCGCCGAAGGCGCGGAACACCAGTGAGAACAACGCCGCCCCGATCAGAATCAGGAACACCATGGTGGTGACATGGGCAGTGGAGCGGAGCGCTTCCTTGAGGGTGTTGAAGTCCAGCTGGCGATAGGCCAGGGCCAGCACCAGGGCGCCGAAGGCACCCACCGCCGACGCCTCGGTGGGCGTGGCGAAGCCGCCGAGGATCGAGCCCAGCACCGCGATGATCAGCATGATCGGCGGCACCAGTCCCTTGAGCAGCAGCGTGAACAGGCTGCCCTGGTGGCCAAGCTCTTCCATCAGCTCTTCGCGGTTGGCGGGCGGCGCCGTCTCGGGCTTGAGCCAGGCGATGAAGGCGACATAGGCGATGTAGAGCGCCACCAGGATCAGACCGGGCACCAGGGCACCCATGAACAGATCACCTACCGAGACGGTCTTGGGGCTGAAGATACCCATCGACAGCTGTGCCTGCTGATAGGCCGAGGACAACACGTCACCCAGCAGTACCAGGGCGATCGACGGCGGAATGATCTGGCCCAGGGTGCCGGTGGCGCAGATGGTGCCGGTGGCGAGCGGCATGCTGTAGCCGCGTTTGAGCATGGTCGGCAGCGACAGTAGGCCCATGGTCACTACGGTGGCACCGACGATGCCGGTAGAGGCCGCCAGCATCATGCCGACCAGGGTCACCGAGATGCCCAGGCCACCGCGCAGCGAGCCGAACAGCAATGCCATGGCATCAAGCAGGGTCTCGGCAACCTTCGACTTCTCGAGCAACACGCCCATCAGCACGAACAGCGGCACCGCCAGCAGTGTCTGGTTGGTCATGATGCCGTAGAGGCGGTTGGGGAAGGCCGACAGGAAACTGGGGTCAAAGTGGGCGTTGATGCCAAGCGCTTCTAGGCCCATGCCGAAGCCGGCAAAGGCAAGCGCGGTGCCTGCCAGCGACAGGGCGACCGGGAAACCGAACATCAGCACCACGCAGATGACGGCGAACAGGATCAGGGGCATGAATTCCAGCATTACAGCAGTTCCTCGGCGTCGTCATCGTGGGTCGGCGCCAGGCGCCCGGTGAAGATCATGGCGTTGCGTGCGATCTCGACGAGACCCTGCAGAATCATCAGGCCAGCAAAGGCAGGGATCAGCGTCTTGAGCAGGAAGACGCCGGGGATACCGCCGGATTCCGGTGAGCCTTCAAGGATCGCCCAGGATTTATCGACATAGCCAAGGCTCGAGACGATCACGAAGATCATCACCGGCAGCAGCAGGAAGAGGGTGCCGAGGAGGTCAACGAGCGCTTTCTTGCGCGCCGTCATGGCGCGATAGAAGATATCCACCCGCACATGACCGTCGTGCTTGAGGGTATAGCCGGCGGCCAGCATGAAGACGCTGGCATGCATGTACATCACCGATTCCTGCATGGGGATGCTGTTGAAGTTGAAGGCGTAGCGCAGCACCACGATCAGGAACTGGATCAGCATCATGATCAGGATCAACCAGGCCAGGCTTTTGCCCAGCCATTCGGAGGCCTGGTCAAGCCTGGCAAAGATGCCCGGCAGAGTGGAAGAGGGGGGCATGGGAGTCTCGCTTTGGGTATCCAACGGAGGTCTACGCCGCAGGCTCGCCAGCGATGGCAAGCCGGGCGGGTGGTCACTACCACCATGGTCGATGAGTGTACGTGATTTGCCCAAGCGCTGTTATGCCAAGCACTTATCCATTGGTCGAAGGAATTGGTCTTACCTATTGCCCAGGGCGGCGTAGCATGCCTCTGGCAGGGTGATATCGACGGCGATCGGCAGATGGTCGGAAAACAGCTGATCGAGCACGCGCACCTCGGTGGCGTCGAGGGACCTGGAGAGCAGGATGTGATCCAGCGCCCGTCGCGGCTGCCAAGACGGATAGCTCAGCGGGGGAAGCACCGGATCTAGCGGCAAGGAGGCGCAGAACCGTGAGTGAGAGTGCAGCTGTTCGGGGGTGCAGTTCAGATCGCCCATCACCACCACATGGTTAAGCGGACTGATGATCTCGCTCAGGTAATCCAACTGACGAGAACGGGCGCGATAGCCCAGCGCCAGGTGGGCGACGAACAGGTGCAGGGCGTTGGGGCCGGTGCCGAAACGGGCATGGATGGCGCCTCGCCCGGGTAGGGTGCCGGGTAGGCGATGCTCCATGAGCCGCGTGGGCGTGAGCCGCGAGAGCAGACCATTGCTGTGCTGGGCGACCCGGCCCAGATTGCGATTAAGCTGCTGATAGTGATGGGGAAAACCGGCCTTGCGGGCCAGGTACTCGACCTGGTTGACGTGGCCGGACCGAAAGCTGCCTCCGTCGACCTCCTGCAGGCCGACGAGGTCAAAGTCCCTGAGCACGTCGCTCATCATCGTCAGACGATCGAGACGGCGAGGGTGCGGCAGCAGGTGCTGCCAGCTGCGGGTCAGGTAATGGTGATACGCCGAGGTCTGAATGCCGACCTGCAGGTTGAAGGTCAGCAGGCGCAGGCGGTGGCCGTCGCGATGCAGCCGATGGCCTTCGGCGCGGGACATGGCGTGGCTCATGGCAACCTTACCCCGCGCCTGGAAGCGTTTATCTCGCTCATGAGGCGTCGTCACGTTCCTCGCGGACCTGGTCGATCAGCTCCCCGGCAATCTGTGGCATATTCTCAAGGCTGCCGGCGCTTGACGGAGTGATCACGTAGCGGCCGTCGACGATCAGGGCCGGCACGCCCATTAGCTGCATGGCGCGCATGCGGGCATGGGCCTGGTTGACCTGGCTCTTGACGCCGAAAGAGTTCAGCGCATCGAGCGCGTCTTGCTCGCTGACGCCGTAGTCGCTGAAGAAGGCAGCGATCTCTTCGGGGTCGGTCAGTTGCTTGCCGTCCTGGTGGATCGCATTGAAGAAATCATCGTGTATCGCTTCCTGGATGCCCAACTGCTTGGCGGCATAGAAGGCCATGGCGTGACGGTTCCAGGCACCGCCCATGGTGGCCGGCATGCGCTGGAAGGTGACGTCATCGGGCAGTTCTGACACCCAGGCGTTAAGCGGTTCCTCGAGCTTGTAGCAGTGCGGGCAGCCGTACCAGAACGCTTCAGTGACCGCGATCTGGCCGTCCTCGACGCGGGTCGGTACCGGTTCATCCAGCACCTCATAGTGCTGACCGGCAACCGTCGGGGCCGCCATGGCCAGGGTGGACATGCCGAGGCCGATAAGGGCAACGCTTAGTGTCTTGAACATGCGACAGACTCTCCTTGAAAAGGCTTGTACGGATCGCGGAACCGTTAGGATATCCACAAAGGTAACAGGAAATGCCGGCGGGGTGAGCCCCAGCCACAGGCTTTGAGCCCGGCCGGGCGACAGGGTTCCATTAGCGATGCCCGCTGATGCCATGGCCTCGACGTGGGGTACCTCAACGCAAAGGGCGACCCTCGGGCCGCCCTCATCAGATCTGCGCTGGCGTCAGGCCCTCACACAGGTTCGTTCATAGTGCTGTCAGGCGCCGAAGGCTGCCTGGCGGCTGTCTTGATACAGGCCTTAATGCAGGCCCAGCACGTACTGGGAGACCGCCTGCATGTCATCATCGCTCATCTTGCCGGCAATGGTGCGCATCATGGCGTTGGGATCGTTGGCCCGTTCGCCGGCCGCGAAGGCTTGAAGCGTGGACACGATGTAGTCGGTCTTCTGGCCGGACAGCGCCGGATAGGCAGCGGTGCCGATGCCCTGTCCGGTGGGGCTATGGCAGGCGGTACAGGCCGGGATGCCCTTGGCGATGTCGCCGGCACGGTAGAGTTGCTCGCCGCGGTCGATGACCTCTGGCTGTGCATCGACCTGGCCGAGGTTCGGCGTCTTGCCGGCAAAGTAGGCGGCCACGTCGGCGGCATCCTGGTCGGAGAAGTTATCGACCTGTCCGGCCATCTGCGCCACCACCCGATTGCCGTCGCGGATATCCCTGATCTGCTTGGCCAGATACGACGCCTGCTGCCCCGCGAGGTTCGGGAACATGCCCACGGCACTGATCCCTTCGGCTCCGTGACAGGCGGCGCAGCTTTGCGCCATTTCGCGACCCGCTGCCGGATCGCCCTTGAGTTCGGCCTGGGCCACGCCGCCTGCGCTCAGGGTGATGGCCAAGCTTACCAGTGCCAGTAACTTTCTCATCGCAAATCCACTCTGCCTAAACGTGATGCCTGTCCGTAATTGACCGGTACGTCCCCGGTGGGAACGCCGTGTCATGAGCGCGGCCTAACCGTCAGGGCGCGGTTCGCGGTCGGTGAGAGCGCGGTGGTACACTAACCCTCTCTATGCCGCAGATATTAGAAACTGCAGTATAGCCAGTTCATCTAGCAACTTGAATTGCCCGATAGTCGCCGTCAAGCCTCAGGATTCCCACCGATCATGCCGCGTCTCAATTATCAGACTGCCCGTTTCCTCACCAGTGCGCCGACGCTTGCCAAGTGCCCGCCGGACCTGGGCGTTGAAGTGGCCTTTGCCGGCCGCTCCAATGCTGGAAAATCCAGCGCCATCAATGCCCTGACGCAGCAGAAAGCGTTAGCGCGGACCTCCAAGACGCCGGGCCGCACCCAGCTGATCAACTTCTTCGGCCTCGCCAACGGCGAAGAGTGCCGTCTGGTGGACCTTCCCGGTTATGGTTATGCCAAGGTGCCGGAGCAGGTCAAGCTCGAGTGGCAGCGCCACCTGGCGGAGTACCTGCAGGAACGTGAATCGCTGCGTGGCCTGGTGCTGCTGATGGACGTGCGCCATCCGCTGACCGAGTTCGACGAGATGATGCTGGGCTGGGCCGACGATAAGGACATGGCGGTTCGCATTCTGCTGACCAAGGCCGACAAGCTGAAGCCGGGGGCGGCCAAGAACGCCCTGCATAACGTGCGCGGCCGGCTGCGGGAGTGGGAGGACTTAGTGTCGGTCCAGCTGTTCTCGGCGCTCAAGCGTCAGGGCGTCGATGAAGTGCATCGTCAGCTTGATGACTGGCTGCTGGGCGACGAGGCGAGCTGAGAAGGCGGGGCTGGCCCTTCCGGGTCGGCGATGTAGCAGACTCAGCCGATCAGAAAACCCAGACCGGCGCCGCCTGACGATGATGATCGAGGAGGCGCTGGCGCAGGGTCTCAAGGCACTCACCGCTGCAGCCGGCGCCTTCCAGACCGGTCGCTTCACGCTCAGAATGCTTGGGCCAGGTGCGATGGGGCGGTGCACCTTTCCCCTCCCAGGCCCCCCAGGGCTTTAAGGACGGCGCGATATTGGCCGTGCCATTCACCGCGACCGTGGGCTCGACTGCCATCGCTTGCGCCGGCACCGGGTAGTGCCTGTCGCTGAACATCACGTTGAACGATGCATCGGTAAGCCCCCAGCCAAGCACCAAGGCCAGGGCGGGAGATAGGGCTTGGGATCGGGCGGGAAATAGAGCTGAAAATAGGGCTGCCTTGGTCGAGGCGACGCAGTCACGAGGGCGCATGAGTTATGCCTCCTATACACATCCTGTACAGAAGTATGGTTCTGCGCCGCCTTTTGTACAAGGGTTCTGGCATCTCATCCCGCCTTCTTCACCACTCGTTGTTCGCCTTGCTTTTCTTACCCCGCTTGTCTTGCCCGGCTTTCCTTTCCTCGCTATTTAAGCCACGCGCTCTTCGTTCCGGTCAGTCGCCCCAGTAGAGGGGCCGATGGGGCGACGCGACATGTCATGTCGGGATATCGGTTGCGGTACGGGCCGTGGCGCCGACTGCGTCAGCGGCCGCCTTGCTCGAGGCTCGCCAGCAGCGCGGGCAGCTCCCGGACGTGGGGCAGCCGGTGTACGCCCGGCAGGTGCGACGGTAGCCCCTCGTCACGCTTGTCGATCCACGCCACGCGCATCCCCAGGCGCTGGGCCGGTAGCACGTCCTCGGCCCAGGAATCTCCCACATGCATGGCCTGCGACGGCGTCGCCCCCAAGCGTGACAGGGCCGCCAGGAAGGGGCGCGCGTCGGGTTTGGGCGCGTGCATCTCGCCGGCGGCAATGCGCACCGGAAAATGATGCGCCAGCGGTAGCCTTGTCAGGTCGACGTTGCCGTTGGTGACGGCGGCCAGTCGAAAGTCTGCGCCGAGGGCGGTGAGTAGGGGCTCGACTTCGACATAGGGTGTCAGGCGATGGCGCAGGGTCATGAACTCGTCCATGGCGGCGGTGGCCCAGCGCCGTGCCTCCTCGGTGGCCAGCCCATACTCCGTCAGCAGCTCATAGAGGCTCTGCTCGCGAATCCAGGTGAAGTCGCCACGGCGCAGCGGGTGGCGTGCGGCCAGCTCGCCGCGGCGCTGCTGGTAGGCGGTGAGCGGGAAACGCTCGCCGAATCGGCCCAGGGCATCGAGGCGGGGGGCATGCCAGGTGGTCAGGGCCTCGTCGAGCCAGGCGTAGTGGCCGGTTTCGGTGTGGGCCATGACCTGGCCGTTATCCCAAAGGGTGTCGTCGAGATCGAAGGTCAGGGCCGTCAGCGGCCGGGCCTGTGTCATGGGGTTCCCTCGTCGGACGGCGGGCGGCGTCGCGCCCTTGGGTGGGCGGCATCGTAGCTGGCGGCCAGGTGCTGCCAGTCGAGCCTTGTGTAGACCTGGGTCGTCGACAGGTGGGCATGGCCGAGCAGCTCCTGCACCGCGCGCAGATCCTGGCTCGATTCCAGCAGGTGGCTGGCGAAGGAGTGGCGCAGCCGGTGCGGGTGCAGATGCTCGGCGAGGCCGCGCTCCCGGGCAAGGGACGCCAGGCGCAGCTGAATGGCGCGATGGCCGAGCCTGGCGCCACGCTGGCCGACGAACAGCGCCGGCTCCCCGGCGCCGGCCCACTGGCCGCGGGCCTGAATCCAGGCGTCCAGCGCAGTGGCGGCGCGGCGCCCCACCGGCACTTGGCGGGGCTTGCCGCCCTTGCCGATCACTCGCACTCGCATCGATTCGAGATCGGTCAGATTCAGCGCCGCCAGCTCGGCCAGGCGCAGGCCGCTGGAGTAGAAAAGCTCCAGCATGGCCTGGTCGCGGCGTGCCAGCGGGTCGTCGTCATGCGGGGTATTCAGGAAGTGCGCCAGTTGGTCGACGTCCACGGGGCGCGGCAAGTGCTGGGGCTGGCGCGGCGAGGGCGTCAGCGAGACCGGGTTATGGGTCAGCATGCCCTCGTGAACCAGTGCGTCGGCGAACCGTGACAGGGCCGCACGGCGCCGGGCCAGGCTCCTCGGTGCCAGCCCGCGGCTGCGCTCCTGGCCAAGGAAACGGCGCACCAGGGCGGCGTCCAGCTGCGACCAGGATTCAAGCGATGCCTCCTCGGCGTAGGCACGAAAGCGGAGCAGATCGCGCCGATAGGCATCGACGGTGGCCGGGCTTGCGTGGCGTGCCAAGGCCTCGAGGAAGGCCGCCAGCGGCGCCTCGAGGGCGGGCTCAGGCATGGCGGGGCGTGTCATGGGGTGGCGGGGCATGACGGACCAGCAGTCGCGACACGACCTCGCCCAGGTATTCGGTGAACAGGGTGTCGAGGCTGGCACGGAAGTGATCCGGGTCGGGGCTCGCCAATACCAGATAGCCCAGCGGCTCACCAAGCGTCAGGCGGGTCAGGGCGCAGGAGCCTGCCTTTTCGGGAACCTTGGTGTGAGGCAGCAGGCGTTTCCAGTCGGTGACCGATAGCCGCGAGCAGCGGCTGGCTCGGCCGTCGAGCAGTGCGGATAACCGCGTCTCAGCGGCCGAGTCGAGCACCTGGCGCGGGGCCTGGGGCGGAGTGTTCTCACCGTCGCTGAGGCTTGATGGGCACCACAGCGCTACGCTCGGCGTCTGAAAACGCTCGCTGAGCTCCCGAGCCAGGGCCTGGCCCAGGTCGTCGTTGCTCTCGGTCTCAAGCAGTGCCAGCACCAGCTCCCGGATGCGCCGGTACTGAGCCTCGTTGTGGCGCGCCGATTCGAGCAGCGTCTCGAGGCGCCATTCGGCGGTTTCGGCGCGGCCGCGCAGATCGTGTACCAGGCGCTCAAGCAGCGAGGTGGCGCCGCGGGTCTCGGGATGCGGGACCTTTAGCTGCTGCAACAGGCCCTCTCGCCCTTCGAAGAAGTCAGGGTGGCGCGCCAACCAGTGAGCGACCATCTCCGGGTCCAGGGTCTGGCGCGGCTCGGGGATCTTGGCACCGGCCATTGGGCACTCCTTCTGTCGTCTCGTTTCGCCTTGCTCGTTTTGCCAGCCCATCGTAATGGCGGCGCGGTATCAGCTTAGCGCGACCCGCCCGTCGAAGACACGCACAACCGGCCCGGTCATCACCAAAGGCGCATCCTGGCTCGGCCAGGCGATGGTCAGATCGCCGCCGGGCAGGTGCACGGTGACCGGGCTTTCGAGCCGGCCCTGGCGAATGCCGCAGGCCACCGCCGCGCAGGCGCCGGTGCCGCAGGCCAGGGTCTCGCCGCTGCCGCGCTCGAAGACCCGCAGGCGGATCTCGTGGGGCGACACCACCTGCATGAAGCCGACGTTGACCCGACGCGGGAAGCGCGGATGTGCTTCGATTGCGGGGCCTAAGCGGGCCACCGGGGCCGTGTCGACGTCCTCGACCGTGAGTACCGCATGAGGATTGCCCAGGGAGGCCACGCCGATCTCAAGCGTTTCGCCGTCGACCTCCAGGCGATGGCGCAGGCGGTCCTCGTCGGCCTCGAAGGGCAGGCTTTGCGGCGCAAAGCGCGGCACGCCCATGTCGACGCTGACCCGACCGTCGTCCTCGACCTTGAGGGTCAGGGGGCCGCCGCGGGTTTCGACGTGGATCTCATGCTTGTGGGTCAGGCGCTGGTCGCGCACGAAGCGGGCGAAGCAGCGCGCACCGTTGCCGCAATTCTCCACTTCGCTGCCATCGGCGTTGAATATCCGGTAGCGAAAGTCCATGTCCGGGTCCAGCGGCGGCTCGACGATCAGCAGCTGATCGAAGCCGATGCCGAAGTGGCGGTCGGACAGTTCGCGAATCTGCTCGTCGCGCAGCCGGGCCCGCTGGGTGATCAGGTCGACGACCATGAAGTCGTTGCCGAGCCCGTGCATCTTGGTGAAGTGCAGGAGCATCAGCATGCCTCCTGGCCATCGGGGAGCAGCGCCTCGCCGGTCCACAGTTCCTCGATGCGCTCGCGGCGGCGCACCAGGTGCATCGTCTCGCCGTCGACCATCACCTCGGCGGGGCGCGGTCGGCTGTTGTAGTTCGAGGCCATCACGAAGCCATAGGCGCCCGCCGAACGCACCGCCAGCAGGTCGCCCGGGGCGATCGCCAGTTCGCGCTCCTTGCCGAGGAAGTCGCCGGTCTCGCAGACCGGACCGACCACGTCGTAAATGGCGCTCTCACGGGCCTCGCGGGTGTCGACCGGCAGAATCGCCTGCCAGGCCTGGTAGAGCGCCGGGCGAATCAGGTCGTTCATGGCCGCGTCGACGATGGCGAAGTTCTTGGTTTCGCCGGGCTTCAGGAACTCGACCCGGGTCAGCATCACCCCGGCGTTGGCGGCGATCGAGCGGCCCGGCTCGAACAGCAGGGTCAGTGAACGGCCGCCGTGGCTTGCCAGGCGCTCGAGCAGCGCGGTGGCATAGGCGAAGGGTTCGGGCGGCCGCTCGCCTTGGTAGGGCACGCCGAGGCCGCCGCCGAGATCCAGGTGCTCGACCTGGATGCCGCGCTCCTCGAGACGCTCGAGCAGCGCCAGCAGGCGGTCGAGGGCATCGAGGAAGGGCGCGAGCTCGGTGAGCTGTGAGCCGATATGGCAGTCGATGCCAACCACGTCGAGATGGGGCAGGGCAGCGGCGTGCTCGTAGGCGGCCAAGGCATCGTCCACCGGGATGCCGAATTTGTTGTCCTTGAGGCCGGTGGAGATATAGGGGTGGGTGCGGGCGTCGACGTCGGGATTGACCCGCAGCGACACCGGCGCCACCTTGCCGAGCCGCCCGGCGACGGCGTTGAGACGCTCGAGCTCGGGCAGCGATTCGACGTTGAAGCACTTGATGCCGAGCTCCAGTGCCCGGGCCATCTCATCTTCCTGCTTGGCGACGCCGGAGAACACCACCTTGGCGGGGTCGCCGCCGGCGGCCATCACCCGCTCCAGCTCGCCCCGGGAAACGATGTCGAAGCCGGCGCCGAGGCGGGCCAGCACGTTGAGCACGGCGAGGTTGGAGTTGGCCTTGACCGCGTAGCAGATCAGGTGTGGGTGGCTGCCCAGCGCCTCGTCGTAGGCGCGGAAATGCCGCTCCAGGGTGGCCCGGGAGTAGACGTAGCAGGGCGTGCCGAAGCGCTCGGCGACCGAGGCCAGGGGCACGTCTTCTGCGTGCATCACGCCGTTGCGGTAGTCGAAATGATCCATGCTCAGCTCTCGTCTTCGGGTGCGTCGGGGGCCGCATCGACCGGCGTGCTCTCGCCGGTCTGGTCGTTGGTATCGTCGCTCGCTGTCTCGCTCGCTTTCTCGTTCACTACGGCGGCGTTGTCGCCTTGGCTGTCAGCGGGCATATACAGCGGCCCTTTCTGGCCGCAGCCGGCGAGCAGCAGGGCCGCCAGGGCGATCATCGTCAGGGCGCGCATCTTAGCTCTCATCTCAGCCCTCGCTGCGCAGGGTGGCCAGGGCGTCGCGGGCGCGCTGGGCGGCGGCGCGGACCTGGTCCGGGGCGGTGCCGCCGATATGGTCGCGGGCGGCCACCGAGCCTTCCAGGGTCAGCACTTCGAAGACATCCTCGCCGATGATGTCGGAGAACTGCTTGAGCTCGTCGAGGGTCATCTCGGACAGGTCCTTGCCTTCCTTCAGGCCGAAGGCGACCGACTGGCCGACGATCTCGTGGGCGTCGCGGAAGGCCACGCCCTTGCGCACCAGATAGTCGGCGAGGTCGGTGGCGGTGGAGAAGCCCTTGCGCGCCGCTTCATACATGCTGTCGGCCTTGGCTTCGATGGCCGGCACCATGTCGGCGAAGGCCTTGAGGCAACCCTTGACGGTGTCGAGGGTGTCGAATAGCGGTTCCTTGTCTTCCTGATTATCCTTGTTGTAGGCCAACGGCTGCGACTTCATCAGCGTCAACAGGCTCATCAGGTGACCGAAGACGCGTCCGCTCTTGCCGCGCACCAGCTCGGGCACGTCCGGGTTCTTTTTCTGCGGCATGATCGAGGAGCCGGTGCAGAAGCGGTCAGGCAGGTCGATGAAGTCGAACTGGGCGCTGGTCCAGAGCACCAGTTCCTCGCTCATGCGCGACATGTGCATCAGCAACAGGCTGGCGAAGGACGTGAATTCGATGGCGAAGTCGCGATCGCTCACCGAGTCCAGGCTGTTCTCGCTGGGCCGGTCGAAGCCGAGCAGCTCGGCGGTGATGTGACGATCGATGGGGAAGGTGGTGCCGGCAAGGGCCGCGGCGCCCAGCGGCATCACGTTGACGCGGCGGCGGCAGTCGAGCAGGCGCTCGTGGTCGCGGGTCAGCATTTCCTGCCAGGCCAGCAGATGATGACCGAAGGTCACCGGCTGGGCGGTCTGCAGGTGGGTGAAACCGGGCATGATGGTGTCGGCTTCACCGGCGGCCAGTTCGATCAGCCCTTCACGAAGCCGGCCGAGCTCGGCGCTGACCGCGTCGATCTCATCGCGCAGGTAGAGGCGAATGTCGGTGGCGATCTGGTCGTTGCGCGAGCGCCCGGTGTGCAGTTTCTTGCCGGTGATGCCGATCTTCTCGGTCAGCCGCGCCTCGAGGTTCATGTGCACGTCTTCGAGCTTCACCGACCAGGCGAAGCGGCCCTCGGCGATTTCCTGCTCGATCTCACCGAGGCCCTGGATGATCGCATCGCGCTCGTCGGCGGTCAGCACGCCGACCCGCTCGAGCATGGTGGCGTGGGCGATGGAGCCGCGAATATCGTGGTGATAGAGGCGCTGGTCGAAATCCACCGAGGCAGTGAAACGCTCGACGAAGGCATCGGTGGGCTCGCTGAAGCGACCGCCCCAGGACTGATTGGTAGACGTCGTCATCGGACTGGCAATCCCGCTGTGAAGTAGCATGAGAGTATGACTTCGGAGTGTACCAGAGTCGGCGAGGCTGGCCACGCTGCCCGCCGGGGGCAGTCGGCGGGCTGAGAGAATTTTTCCTGCCCCCGCGGGTGCTTTATGATGAGGTCATGACCGACGCGGGCGTCTCGCCCCGTTAGCGTCTCGAGCGCCGCCCGAGACGCGTCTCGCCCCGATTGGAGATCGCTGTGCCTGCCAAGACATCCTTACGCATCGCCACCCGCAAGAGCCTCCTCGCCCTCTGGCAAGCCGAGCACGTGCGCGACCGCCTGATGGCCCTGTATCCCAATCTCGAGGTCGAGCTGGTGGCCATGTCCACCCGCGGTGACAAGATTCTCGACACGCCGCTGGCCAAGGTCGGCGGCAAGGGGCTGTTCGTCAAGGAGCTCGAGGACGCCATGCTCGACGGCCGCGCCGACATCGCCGTGCACTCGATGAAGGACGTGCCGATGCACTTTCCGGAGGGGCTGGGGCTGTCGGTGATCCTCGAGGGGGCCGAGCCCACCGATGCCTTCGTGTCCAACCATTACACCTCGCTTGCCGAATTGCCCGAGGGCGCTCGAGTCGGCACCTCAAGCCTGCGGCGCGGCCTGCAGGTGCGCGAGGCGCGTCCGGACCTCGAGGTGCTGAGCCTGCGCGGCAACGTGCAGACGCGCCTGCGCAAGCTCGACAACGGCGACTTTGACGCCATCATCCTCGCCACCTCCGGCCTCAAGCGCCTGGGGCTCGAAGACCGCATCGCTCAGGATATGCCGCCCGAGATTAGCCTGCCGGCCTGTGGCCAGGGCGCCTTGGGCATCGAGTGCCGCAACGATGATGCCGACCTGGTGCGCCTGCTGGCCGCCCTCGATGACCCCGATACCGCGGCCCGGGTGCGCGCCGAGCGGGCCATGAACACGCGCCTCGAGGGCGGTTGCCAGGTGCCGATCGGTGGCCATGCGGTCTTCGAGGACGGCGGTCGCACCCTGTGGCTGCGTGCCCTGGTGGGCAATCCGGAGGGTACCGAGGTGCTGCGTGCCGAGGGGCGTGGCTCGGCCGAAGAGCCCGAGGCGCTGGGCATTCGTGTGGCCGAGGACCTGCTCGATCAGGGCGCCGGCGAGATTCTCGCCCGAGTCTACGGCGACGTTTGAGCATGACGGTGCCGCGGGTACTGATTACCCGACCCGGTGAGCGGGCACGGCATCTGGCCGCCTCTATCGCGGCGACCGGTGCCGCTCCCGAGGCCCTTGAGGTGATGCGCCTGGAAGCGCTGCCCGAGACGCCGGAACAGCGCAGCCTCTGGCTGAACGTCGATGAGTTCCGGCGTGTGGTAGTGGTCAGCCCCTTGGCGGCCGAGTGTCTGGTTGACGCACTCGATCGCTACTGGCCACAGCTACCGGTCGGTGTGGATTTTTATGCGGTAGGTGCCGCCACCGCCGCTATCCTGCATGAACGGCTCGGCGTTCGTGTCCGTGTGCCAAGCTCTGGACGAGGCTTGATCGGGCACGACGCTGGCGAAACACGCCAAGCGCAGGGAGATACCAGCGAGGCGTTGCTGGCGTTGCCTTCGCTGCAGGTGCTTAATGAGCAGAAGGTGCTGGTGGTGGCCGGCGAGGGCGGCCGTCCTCTGCTGGCCGACACCTTGGCGGCGCGTGGCGCCCGCCTGACCCGTCTGGCGGTCTACCGGCGCGTGCTTCTCACGCCAGAAGCGAGCATGCAGCAACGGTTGGCCACCGGCGACTACGCCGCGCTGGTGGTGAGTAGCGGCGAAATCCTCGAACATCTGGCAGGATGGTGCCAACCGGCAGCGTTGAACCAACCGCTAATCGTTTCCAGTCAGCGCTTGGCTACACTGGCAGGCAGCCTGGGCTTCGCGGATTGCCGCGTCGCCGCAGGCGCCACGCCAGTCGCTCTGGCGGCTGAAGTCGCCAGGGCCTGCCACCTGGACGGTGCCGATGTCGATCATGACGATCTTGAAAAGGGCTAGCGACAGATGAGCAAGCAATCACACGATCAGGACGAACCGCAGCAGGCGCCGGGCACTTCCGCCTCGGCCGCCGCTGCTCAGAATGACACCTCATCGTCGGGCGCCGAGTCGTCGACCGCCGATGCGCCGGATACCCGCTCAGCGGATGCGTCCGGCATGGGCGAGACGAACAAGACGAGCGCACGTGGCCGCCCTCGGGGGCGTCGCGGCGGCAAGGGACGTACCTCGAACACGCGCGATAGCGCGAGCACCGGAGCTCAGCATGACGATGCCTCGCAGCAGGCGAGCGATCCGGCCGCCAGCAAGAGCGCCGATAGCGGGGCCGCGGATGCCAAGAGCTCTGATAGCAGCAGCTCGCAGAGCAGCAACAGTTCAGAGGCTAAAAGCCCCGATAGTATGAGCTCTGAGAGCAAGAGCCCGGATAGCAAGGCGTCCACTAGCAAGACGTCCAGTGACAAGAACACCGGCGCGAGTGCCGACGCCAAGG
Organism: Onishia taeanensis; assembly: GCF_003268885.1. Lineage (GTDB taxonomy): Bacteria > Pseudomonadota > Gammaproteobacteria > Pseudomonadales > Halomonadaceae > Onishia > Onishia taeanensis_A. Next base: position 70,838 of record NZ_QLSX01000011.1, on the reverse strand, counting down.
CCTCGACCGGGACATCATCGGCGAGTGCTGCGGCCTCCAAGCCAGAATCTTCCAAGCCATCATCTTCCAAGCCATCAACGTCAAAGGCCTCACCCTCCCCGTCTGCGTCGACAGCTGGTGGGACAGGCGGCACCGGTCAGGGTGGTTCGGCCACGGCTGCCTCAGGCAGGGGCGGCGGCGGGCGCCAGACCATCGGCACCGTTGCCTTGGTGCTGGTGATTCTGTTGGCCGTGGGCGTGGTGGTCGCTGGCTGGTTCGGCTGGCAGCGCCTGGAGCAACAGCAACAGCGCCTGGCACAGGTCGACTCCAACCGTGAGGCAGTCAGTGCCCTAGAGAGTCGCCTCAGCGAGGCCGAACAGGCCCGCGCCTCGGTGGATGACGCCGTGGCGAGTGTCGAGAGTGAGTTTTCCGACTACCGAAGCCAGGTCAATGACACCCTGGATCGCGTGCTCGATGAGCTCAATAGCCAGCAGCAGACCGATGAGCGCGAGTGGCTGCATGCCGAAGTCGCCTACCTGCTGCGCCTGGCCAATCAGCGGCTGCAGCTTGAACGCGACGTGGGCGGCGCCATGGCGCTGCTCGAGACCGCCGACAAGCGTCTGAAAGAGGCCGACAACCCGGCGTTGCTGCCGGTGCGCCGAGCCGTTGCCGATGAGCTTGCCAAGCTGGATGCGGTGCCGGATGTCGATCGCACCGGTCTCTATCTGACGCTCAATGCCCAGCAGGAGCAGCTTGCCAGCCTGCCCCTCAAGCAGGACGTGGCCGAGATCGCCGCCGAAGGCAGCATCGAGACGCCGCCCAGCGGCGACTGGCAGCAGCAGCTGAAGCGCTTTGGCAGCGAGCTCAAGGACCTGGTCACGGTGCGCCGCCACGACCAGGCCCTGGAAGCCTTGATCACCCCCGAGCAGGAGACTTACCTGCGCCAGAACGTGCGTCTGGTGATTGAGCAGGCCCAGCTGGCGCTGCTCAAGGAAGAGCCGGAGCTGTACCGGGCCAGCCTCGACAAGGCCGTGACCCTGATCGAAGGCTACTACGACACCGATCGTGATAGCGTCAAGACTTCCATCGCGCGGCTCACCGACATGCGTGGCAAGACCATTCGCCCCGAGCTTCCGGACATCAGCGGTTCTCAGCAGGCCATGGCGCACTTCATCCAGACGCGTTTCGATGCCGGTGCCCAGGGAGGTGATGCATGAGAAAGCTGATCCTGCTGATCGTCCTGGGGCTGGCCGTTGGCGCCCTGTTCGGACAGCTGATGCAGACAGTGCCCGGCTACTGGCTGGTCCGGGTCGGCGATACCTCGGTGCAGACCTCTTTCTGGTTCGGTCTGGTGCTGTTGCTGGGCGCTTTCCTGGTGCTGCATTTCGTGCTGCGGATACTGATGCGCATGCGTCGCCCGGTCAGCCGCCTGAAGCTGTGGAGCAGCCGCAACCGTAACCGCAACGCCATGCGTCGCACGGTGCGGGGGCTGGTGGCGCTGGCCGAAGGCCGCTGGAAACGCGCCGAGAAATCGCTGGTCAAGGCGGCCGATGATTCCAGTACGCCACTGGTCAACTACCTTTCCGCAGCCCTGGCGGCCCACTATCAGGGGCGCTACGAGCAGGCCGATACCTTACTCAAACGTGCCCACCTGTCCACCGAAGGGGCCGACACTGCAGTGGGCATGGTGCAGGCCCAGCTGATGCTCGATCGCCAGCACTACGAGGAAGCCCTGGCCACCCTGACGCGCCTCGACAAGCAGCTGCCCGATCACCCGCAGATCCTCAAGCTGCTTAAGCAGGCGTACCTGAGCGTCAGCGACTGGGATGGCCTGCGCCGGCTGATGCCGCGCCTCGCGAGACACCAGCTGATCGCCGAGGACGAACGCCAGGAACTCGAGCAGCGTGCCTATCGTGAGCTGATCGTGCAGGCCTCACGCAACCCCGACGACATCGAGCGGGTACGCAACCTGTGGGCCGACATGCCCGACCACCTGCGCAGCAACATCGAGCTGGTGGGGCTGTACGCCGAGGCGCTGGTGCGCGGCGGCGAGGAAGGCCTCGCCGAGCGCCTGCTGCGCCATTCGCTGAAGGATCACTGGGACGCGCGCCTGGTGATGCGCTATGGGCTTCTGAATGTCGATGCCTCGCGCCAGCTGGCCTATGCCGAGAAGTGGCTGCAGGAGCGGCCCAACGACCCTGACCTGCTACTGACGCTGGGTCGCCTGTCGCTGCGCAATGCCTACTGGGGCAAGGCGCAGGAATACTTCGAATCCAGCCAGCGCCAGCGCCCCAGCGGGGTGGTCTGTGCTGAGCTTGCCAGGCTGTTTGCCAACCTTGGCGAGCACAACAAGAGTCAGCTCTACTATCGCCAGAGCGTCGAGCTGCTCGATCGCTCGCTGCCTGCCCTGCCTCAGCCCAGCGATGCCAATCGCTGAGCGATCCCCTGTTTTGCTCTTCCGGGCGCCTTCGTGGCGCCCTTTTTTATGCGGGTATCCGGATTAAGTGGTTGATGATCTCTTCTGAGCCACCAAGACATTAATCCTTCCAAAGGGTTGATAGATCGATGCCGTAGTTCTCCTCAACCTCGAGAAGATCCATGCTGTAGGTCATGGTTGTCCTGCCCAGGAACGGGAATTCCTTGGCCTGTGGTGACTTCATTTTGTGTTTGGTGGTGAAGAGCATCCGGGCTCGCATTACCTCGAATGAGTAGCCCCGGCCATCGCGGTTCTTGTCCTTAGCCAGGCGGTTGATCGACTCCGTGAAGGCGTTGGTGATCGGTATGTCGGTCTCGAAATAGGTCAGCATTTCTTCACGCTAGCTACTGACGGCACTGACGAGATCCTTCCAGACCTCTTCCTGCCTCGTCAATCCAGCGAGCCAGAGCCACCTCGGCATCACGCCGACTGGCGCAGTCCCAAATGTGCTAGAACCGCTCCTTATGCTCGTAGGCTGCCAGGAGCTGAGGGAAGGCTCCTGTCCAAGTCTCCATGATTAGGCGTTCGCGGTCTGAGGCATCGTTTCAGTAGAATCTTCCGGTCGGTCCGTCGCTGGTTGGCCTTCAGTTCCTTCCTGAGGCCCTTGCGAATCTTCTCCAGGGCCTCGTTGGACATCCGCGCGACATGGAACTTATCGACCACGCTGCGAGCCTGTGGCAGTGCCGCCTGGGCAGCACGGCGGTAGGGCTTCCACATGTCCATGCTGACAATCTCGACCTCGTCGCGGTCGGTCATGCTCATGAGGCGCTTTGTCACCGCCTCCTGCTGGCGACCCGGCAGCAGGTCCAACAGAGTGCGCTCCTCCAGGTTGGTCAGGATGCAGCGGTAGCACCGGTTCAGGTACAGCTCATCAATCCCTAACCAGCGGGGCGTTTAGAAACGGTGCCAAGCCGCAAGGAACTCGGCCTTCTTCTTGAAGTCCGCACGGACGGTCTTCTCTTCAAGGTCCGTGGTATCGGCCAAATAGGCGAAGGGATAGTTGAAGGCTTCCTTCTCAACGTGACTGTAAAGCCTCTGCGTCATGCGATGATCGTCCACCATCTCGGGAAGCACTGGGCAAAATGTCTTTCCTCAGGCTCGGCAAGTGTAGCGGCGACGGACCGCCCATAGAGTGACACGCTTGCCGTGGAAGGGTAGATCTCGGTAAGCCACATTGCGCTTACCAAACCTGACGAACTCTCCCTCTACGCCGCACTCCTCGAAGGCCACATGGACCGGAGCTTCGACCTGAAAGTGGAGATCATGCTCTTCCATCTTTGTTGCCAGGATGCCGTATTCCGGTAAAGTGAAGGATGCTGTCAGGCAGACTGGTCATGCAAACGTTCCTTGTGCCTCTTTGTCATGTCACGATGGCCATCTCGTGTGATGACCATCGATCACAAAGGCGTGCTGATGCCAGCCTACCGGATGATAGTGGGGATGGCGATGCGGTTCCGGCCCCTCCCAGCCTTCATGCTCATGCTCATGCTGGTGGTGGTCGTCGTGGTAATGCCGATGGGTGTGCTCCACGGGAGCATGAGCATGCTCAAGCGCCATCGGGTCCCGTGACGGCCAGATACGGGTCGCGAGCACCGTCGATACCAGTGCGATCGTACCCAGCAGAGCGAAGGTCTCGATTAGGCCCACCTCGGCCCCTACCCAGCCGGCCAGCGGATAGGCCACCAGCCAGCAGCCATGCGACAGCGAGAACTGCGCGGCGAACAGCGCCGGACGGTCCTCGGGGTGACATGACTGCTTGAGCAGGCGTCCGGTGGGCGTCATGACCAGCGAGGCGCCGACGCCCAGCAGGAACCACAGCCCCATCAGGCCGACGAACCCGGGGGCGAGCAGGCCGAGGAACAGGCTCACCGTCATCAACGCGCCGCCCGCGAGCATGATCGGGCGTTCACGGACTCGCTCCAGTACTTTCGGCAGCAGCAGGGCTACCAACATCGAACCGCCTCCGACCGCCGCTAAGGCCATGGCCACCGCCTGCTCGCCCAGTCCCAGGGTAGAGCGGACGTAGACCACGGTATTGACGATCTGCATGGCGCCGGCGGCCGACACCACCATGTTCAGGGCCAGCAGCCCGCGCAGCCGAGGCGTCTTCAGGTAGATCCTCATGCCGTGGGAGACCTTAAGCCACACGCTCGGCGCCTCGTCCTCCGCCGCCTGGGGCGACGGCAACACCACCGAGACCACCAGACCGGCCGAGACCAAGAAGGCCAGGCCGTTGAGCAGGAACAGCACATCGAAGCTCATCACCATCAGCAGCGCCGCGGCCGCCATGGGGCTGAGCAGGTTCTCGAGGTCGTAGGCGAGCCGCGACAGCGACAGCGCTCGGGTGTACTGCCCCTCGTCCTCGAGGAGATCCGGGATCGTCGCCTGGAAGACCGGGGTGAAGCCCGCCGAGGCGGCGTTGAGCAGGAAGATCAGCACATAGATCTGCCAGACCTCGGTGACGAAGGGCAGCGCACAGACCACGGACGCCCGCAGCAGGTCGAGGCCTACCAGCAGGGTGCGGCGCGGCAGACGCGAGGCGTAGGCCCCGACTACCGGCGCGATGCCCACATAGGCAACCATCTTGATCGCCAGGGCCGTACCTAAAACGACCCCCGCCTGCCCGGCCGCCAGCTCATGGGCTAGCAGCGCCAAGGCGACGGTGGTTAGGCCGGTACCGACGAGGGCGGTAACCTGAGCCAGAAATAAATGGCGGTAACGACGGTGGCTTAGCACCTGAAGCATGGGACCTCCTCGAGGCGTTGCTGTCGGTTACAGACGGCATGCTGGGATAGAACGATTTATACACATTTACCTTTCTTGCAAGAGCTCATACTACCCCCTAGTATCGATATACTACCACCATGTATAGTTTTCCTTCTCAAAAGAGACAACCACATGCACACGATCAAAGACAAAGCGAAGCTGCTAACTCGTGTTCGACGCATTCAGGGGCAGGCAGCCGCACTGGAAAAGCAACTTGATAAGGAGGGAGATTGCACTGCCGTGCTGCAACAGACCGCTGCGATTCGCGGGGCAGTGAATGGTCTGATGGCAGCCATCATTGAGGGCCACCTGACTGATCACGTCGTCAGGGAGCCCGAGCTGGAGCAGCGGCAACAAGACTTGGATGCGGTGCTACAGGTAATAAAGTCCTACCTCAAGTAGGACAGAAAGAAGCCTGGCACACAGAATACTCAAAATGAATGAGAGTAAAGAGCAAGACCGCCACTTGCTCGAAGAAAAGGCTCAAAGGCACTGGCGCCGGTACCGAGATCACCAGCGCCTAGAGTGATTTCTGTTACGAGACGACTACAGTTATCCGCCCCGGCTTCCTCGCTGTGCTGAGCCCCCCCGGGACACTGGCCATGTTTCTTGTTGGACACCAGTATCGAGTAGAGAAAAGGGCCGATGACAACAAAGCCAATCTCGAACGCCAAACAATGGGTTCGAACGATCAAACGAGATATACACGCCGTCTGGCTTGCCGCTCGTGATCCACGGACTCCATGGCTCGCAAAGGTGTTAGCAGTGGTTGTCGCGGCCTATGCTGTCTCACCCATCGACTTGATCCCCGACTTCATTCCCTTACTCGGCTACGTGGACGACATCATCATTGTGCCACTCGGGATATTGTTGGTGGTGAAACTTATACCACCAGAGGTCATGAACGAGCACCGAGAAACCGCTGACGAAGCCTCTGAACGCCCGGTAAGCCGAATAGCTGCTGGGGTGTTTATCGCTATCTGGATCGTTTTCGCAACCTTCCTGGCAAGACTGTTCTTGTAAATATATCCAACCGAAAAGTGGCAGGTACATCCTGCCTTTTATCAGCGCGGAAAAACGTATCGACCCAATGGCTTGATAGAGAGAGCAGTCCGCTGGGAGTCTCGAGGGCCAATAACGAAGGAAGCATATATGTCAGACCACAATCACAGCCATAGCGGCGGCAAGACCTTGCTGTTCGCACTGGTATTCACCACAGGTTTTGCAGCTATCGAAGTCTTCGGCGGCCTGTTAGCTGATTCTCTTGCTCTGCTATCGGACGCAGGCCACATGTTTACCGATTCATTGTCGTTAGGGATTGGTGCCTTCGCTGCTTGGCTGGCCAAGAAGCCAACATCGCGTCAGCACTCCTTTGGACTCAAGCGCGCGGAAATTCTCGGCGCCCTGTTCAACGTGCTGTTTATGTTCGGGGTGATTGTATTCATTGCCTACGAGGCGATCCGCCGCATGGCAGATACACCAGCAGTTGCCGGTGGCATGGTTTTGGCGATCGGCGGGCTCGGTTTGCTGGTGAATATGGTAGTGGCTTGGGTGCTGATGCGTGGAGAGCAGACCATAAATGTTCGCGGAGCGCTCCTGCACGTGATGGGAGACTTGCTGGGCTCGGTCGCTGCGCTGGTTGCCGGGGCGATCATTTATCTGGGCGGGCCGTCCATTGCTGACCCGGTCCTGTCTCTTTTCGTCAGCCTATTGATTCTGGTGTCCGCGATTCGACTACTGCGTGAGGTGACGCACGTGTTGATGGAAGGTGTGCCAAAAGGAATCGATGCGCATGAAGTTGGCTGCACTCTCGTCCGGGTCGACGGTGTCTGCGCTATCCATGACATGCATATCTGGAGCCTGTCATCAAACAGCCAGGCTCTAGCGGCGCACATTGATGTGGAGGCGATGGGAAGATGGGAAGAGATACTGCCGCAACTGCAAAAGATATTGCGGGAGCGCTTCGATATTGAGCACAGCACTCTACAACCTGAGGATGCCGTTATCCGCCAAGCTTGTGATGCCGATCCCGATTGCGGGGCGGGTAATTTGAGTTAGGTAGACAATCGCCAGTGGGCCCCACCTGGGCTGCACCTAGCAGCACCAATAACTGCGGCTCCGCTTGATACCCATTACGTTTGTCCCCTTGGGGAGTAGTCTGCTTCTCAACCGCTCAGGAGCGCCCGTATCAACACTCTCGGCAACCTGCCGTGGTGCGGACACCTTTCGGTTGGCGAGACCATTGGCATATCCACGCCAAAGCCGGACGTGTGGATATGTCGTGGCCTCTATGCCCGGCTTGAAGTGTTTATGAATCCGTTCTCGATAGTAATGCTCGGACTTGCCATGGCTACCGGTGCTTTTGCCGCCGCTGTCGGTAAAGGGCACAAAAAAAGGGCCACCCGAGGGTGGCCCTGCATCGATCCTTGATCTATCCGAGTCAGGATCAGGACTCGTCGTTCTCGCCTCGGTAGTCGACCGCGGGAATCGATCCTTTGCCTTGCTCCACCGGCTGCTCATCGTGAGACTCGTCGTCTGTGTCGGCACTGGACCGGCGCTTAGCACGGCCTTCCAGGACGCGAATGTTGCCGGCCGGCGATGAGCCGTCCTTGTCCTCGCCGAAGTAGAGCGTGGTGTGCGGGAAGGGAATCTCGATGCCCGCGGCGTCGAAGTGCATCTTGACCAGCCGGTTGTAGGCACGGCCGGTGGCCCACTGGGTGCCCGGTGTGGTCTTCAGGCGCACGCGGATATTCACCGAGCTGTCGGCCAGGGCGATGACGCCAGCGACTTCCAGCGGGGCGAGCAGGTTCTGCTTGTGATCGTCGCTGGCGGCCAGTTCCTCGAAGGCTTCCTTCAGGCACTCGATCGCCTCGTCGATGCTCTCGCGATAGGCGATGCCGTATTCGCCGACGTGGTAGGCGAATTCACGCATGTAGTTGGACACGGTATCGACGCTGGAGAAGGGCACGATGTGGTAGGTGCCGGACAGGTCGCGGATGCCCACCGAGCGGATGCTCAGGCGTTCTGCGGTGCCAGTGACGCCACCCACGGTGACCACGTCGCCGGTATTCATGGCGTTTTCCACCTGGATGAACACCCCGGTGATGATGTCCTGTACCAGCTTCTGGGCACCGAAACCGATGGCCAGACCCAGCACCCCGGCACCCGCGATCAGCGGGCCGATATTGATGCCGATCTCGGACAGCGCAATCATCAGCGTCATGGCAATGATGGTGATAGCCAGGGCGTTACGGAACAGGCTCAGCAGCGTCTGGGCGCGGGCCGTGGGTTCGCCGCTGCCGGTTTCCGGGTTAAGGCGGTGCTCGATCAGACTGGCGAGCCCGACCCACAGGGCCATGGCCACGGTCACGATCAGCAGCACGCTGATGACCTTGGCGACCAGGCCGCGGCCCACGTCAGTGGCATACCAGCCGGCCAGGTCGAAGATGCCCCAGGCGCTGGCAGCGATCATGATCACCGTGATCAGGATCAGCGCCCGGACCACCCGCAGCAGGTTGGGCACGTAGGCATTGAGACGCGTTTCGAGCAGCGGCAGCTTGCGCTTGAGGTCTTCCGGCAGGCGAATGCGTTTGCCGATGGTCTGGGTCAGCAGGCTGGAGACCAGCATGCCAGCGCCGACCACTGCGAGTGTCTGCAGGGTAGCGAGCATCACGAAGGGCAGCGCATCTTCCGGGCGGGTGAAGGTCAGCACCAGCACCATCAGGAAGTAGGCGATCGCCAGCAGATGCCATACGCGGGCAAACAGCTTCAGCGAGACCCGGGTGGCACTCATGGTGGCCTTAGCGGCTTGGGCGTCGATGCCATCGCGCAGGCGCTGACGATTCTTGAGCACCACGCCTACCGCGTAAATGAAGGCACCGATCATGATCAGGGTGCCCACGCCCTGGCCGAGGGCCGGCGACAGGTAGTAGTTGAGTAGCGGTACCACCACCATCAGGCCGTAGCCGACCAAGCCGATCAGGCGGGCGATCCAGCGGTTCCAGTAGCTCGCTTCTTCAGCCGCGATGGGCAGCAGGCGCAGCCCCTCGTAGCGAGAGGCGAACAGCATGCGTACCCCGGCCTTGAGCAACTCGATAATCAGGAAGGCATTGAGGAACAGCGAGGCTCGGGTCGACAGCTCGCCGCTCTCGCCGATGGCGAAAGTGGCCAGCAGGTTGCCGCCCACATAGGCCAGGGCAATCACCAGCACGTCGACGATGGCGGCGATCGCCACGGCCAGCACCAGGCGCAGCACTGGCGTCATGCCTGTGCCCTGCTGGGACCAGTGGCCGATTGATGAGAAGGCCGGCCGTGCCAGGCGCCTGAGTGCAACGAACAGCACGAAGGCGGCGATGATCACCAGCCCCAGGTTTAGCGCCGCCGAGCTGAAGGCGTCCATGTCGAAGGGCTGTCCAGTGCCTGCTCCCTGGAAAATGCCGCTGAGAGCCGCCGCGAGCGCCTCAAGCTGACTGCCGATCTCGCTGGCGACAGTGCTGGTCAGTTCGGCCAGCTGGCGCGGCAGCGAGGCTGCATTGGCCTCCTGGCCGCTGGGGGCCTGAGTGGCGCTGGTCTCAGCGCTTGAGTCGGCTGCTGCCTGAGCGTTTTCCTTAGCGCTATTGGCCATGCCGCGCAGTTGATCGATCAACTGGGTGCGGCTTGCCTCGTTCTCGAGCAGGTCAGCCAGCGTGGAATAGGCGGGCGTTTCAGTGGGCGGGCTCTCTTGAGCCTGTGCCGGCAAGCCGAACAGCATCAATGCCGTCAGCAGCCAGGCCATCAAGGGTAGCAGTCGCAATTTCAGCACACATGCCTCCATGTAATGGTGTGAATGATGGGGGGCGCTCGACGGCGCTTTGCTTGGCATCACAGCATGCGCTGAGGTGAGCCACAAGATGTTGTCTGTAATGCCTGGGTCATGCAGTTCCGCTATAAAAGTCGCCAGATTGGCGCCAGTTGAGGGGTATCATCTCATGACAAGCCCCTTGTTATACAGAGATTGTACATCGTGCAATCAATCGTGCACTATATAATACCAGAAGTCGCAGGCGCAGGAGGCGCGCGACGCATCATGTCATCAGGAGGAAAGCGGTATGTTGGACGTTCGTCTGGAGCTGGAATGTTCGCTGTGCGGTGCCCAGCACTTTCGAATTCCCACGCGCGATGAAGATCGGCAAGTGGTGATCTGTGCACGCTGTCATAGCGTCAAATGCCGGGCAGATGACCTGGAATGGCGCATGGCTCAGGCCAGCGAGGTGCGTCGCGAGGCCCGAGAGGCACTCCTGGCCAGTTGAATCGTCTGCAACCGGACGCCCGCTTGGCGTCCGGCGCTAGGGCCTATCAGTCAAGATCGCCCGAGATACATCTTTTTCCAGCCGTTTCCGACAAGCAGTTTTTGGCAAGCAAGCAGTACCTTGAGCAGTATCTTCGACCACCCGCATGCGGGTGGTTTTTTTTGCCTGCCGGCTCGCTACTTCTCGTCGGCGTAGGGCACTGTCTTGGAATCCGCGTCGCAGCTAGGATCGCTGAGGAAGGTCTTGTCGACATCCAGCACACCCAAGTGGCTGATGGTGCGACGGCCCAGCAGCACCGGATAATTCATCTTGCTGCGATTACGCAGGCTGAAGTCTTCCTCATAGCGCGTATCGCCAAGGCAGATCGTCATGATGACGGTGGGGCGGCGCGAGGTGCCGCCGGCGCCGCGCAGCAAAAGGTTGCGATTAACCGGCCGCTCAAGTGTTTTTTCGAACACATCGCCGCTGTCTTCATCCTCGAGTTCGAGGCGAAAACGCACCCAGTCTTCACCGTCCTTCTCGAAGCGTTCAATGTCGCGGGCATCCAGCGACGAGGTCAGCGCGCCGCTGTCGAGCTTGGCCTTTACCTCGACTCCCCAGGGCTCGACAAACGCCTTTTCTACCCAGCCGAAGACCGGCTGGTCGGTGGTTTCCTGCGCAATGGCTGGCGTCAGGGTGGTCGTGGCCAGCAGGGCGGCCAGGGACAGGTGGCGCATCAAGGCAAACATCGAGCCTCCTCGGCATGGTCTAGACGCAGTGAGAGTAAATCAAAGCGTGATGGTTCCACTGCCAGCGGCCTAGAGCAAGCCCCGGGTGTGGAGAGCGCCGACACGCGGCTGGACTGAGTGCCGTCGGAAACGAAAAAAGCCACCCGGTGTGGGTGGCTTTTCTCTGGTGTTGGTGGAAGTGGCGGGATTGGACCCCGGGGTGTAGAGAGTGCCGACACGCGGCTGTACGGGGTGTCTCCGGAAACGAAAAAAGCCACCCGGGTGGGTGGCTTTTCTCTGGTGTTGGTGGAGGCGGCGGGAATTGAACCCGCGTCCGCCGACACGCACTCTTCGGCTCTACATGCTTAGGTCCGTCTTTTGATTTAACGGGCCTGGCTCCGACGGGCAGGATCCAGTACCGCGATTCTTCTAAGGTTTAACGTTTGGCAGGAAGACGCTACCAACCGCGATCCCATTATCTTTGGCTCTTATCCCGTCCGTCACGAATGGGCACGTAACTTCTGGGCCAGGCTAACAACTAACAGCTATTTAAGCTGCCAGTGCGCCCTGAGCGTAGTTGTCGTCGTTTGCGACTATTTAGTCGTGATGTTGGATTTACGAGATACATCACGCTCTCGGCATGCACCTAGGAGGTTGTCATCGGCGTCGAAGCCATGTCGCCCCCGTGGAACGTCTTTAGTTTAACAGGTGGGGCCATCTTTACGCCAGTTCAAGGTGTTGCGAGCGCAAAAAGAAGGCCGCCTTACTTGGCGTCGCGCATGATACGTGCCTTCTGCCGATTCCAGTCGCGCTCCTTCTCGGTGGCTCGCTTGTCATGCTGCTTCTTGCCCGTCACCAGCGCCAGCTCGCACTTGATCAGGTTCTGCTTCCAGTACAGCTTGAGAGGCACGCAGGTGTGTCCCTTGTCCTGGGTGCGCGAGAAGATCTTGGCGATCTCCTTGCGATGCAGCAGCAGCTTGCGGGTCCGCGTCGGATCGGCCAGCTCGTGTGTGCTGATGGTATTGAGCGGCGTGATGTGACTGCCCAGCAGCCAGGCCTCGCTGTTCTTGATCAGGATATAGGTGTCGGTGAGCTGAGCCTTGCCCGCGCGCAGACTTTTTACTTCCCAGCCGGACAGGGCCAGACCGGCCTCGAAGGTCTCATCGATGTGATACTCGAATCGCGCCTTCTTGTTCTGGGCGATGACGTTGCTGCTCGGGCCCTTGCCCTTGCCTTTTTTATTGGCCATGGAACCTCTGTCTCGATATGCCTCGGTGTTCGCTTCACTGCGTTGGATGGTAGGTGGGGGGAAGCGTGATACCATTCAAGGCCTGACGAATTAACCGCTCATGATACGCCCAAGCCCCTGTAAAGTCAGCGGAGAGGTAGATGCCAACGGTCAATCGGTCCGCCCTGGTGCGGCATTCCCCCCAGGCGATGTTCGACCTGGTCAATGATTTCGAACGCTACCCGGAGTTCCTGCCGGGTTGTCGACGGGCCCGTCTGATCGAGTCCGATACGGAGCACCTTGTTGGTGAGTTGACGCTTGCCAAGGCCGGCGTCGAGCAGAGCTTCACCACTCGCAATGACCTCTACAGCCCGGAGCGCATCGAGCTGTCGCTGGTGCAGGGCCCGTTCCGTCGCCTGCGCGGACGCTGGCTGTTCACGCCGATGGGTGAACAGGCCTGCAAGGTCAGCTTGGAGATGGAGTTCGAGTTCGCCAACCGCCTGATGGGCATGGCTTTTGGCAAGCTCTTCCAGCAGGTGGCCGGTCAGTTGGTCGATTCCTTTTCGCGCCGCGCCAACGACCTCTATGGCGGCGATGGACGCTACTGAGGCCAAGGCGATTCGGGTCGAGGTGGCCTATGCGCTGCCGGCACGCCAGAAGATCGTCGAGATGGACGTGCCGTTCGGCACCACGGCTCGCCAGGCGGTGTCGATGGCGGAGCTTGGGCGCTACTTTCCCGATGTGCCGGCGGCGGAGTTTCTGGAGGCGAACCTGGGGATCTTCGGCAAGGCACTGCGTGACCCCGAGAGCCAGGCCCTGCGCGAGGGGGATCGGGTCGAGGTCTATCGGCCGCTGAAGATCGACCCTAAGGCCGCGCGTGCAGCACGCGCGGCCAAGGCGGCTAAGTCCCGCTAGAGCATGACCTGCCTGTAACGAACGCTATTCGCTCATCCTTCCCGCAGCGTTATTCGATCGGCGTGCCCACCGTGGGCGCGTTGCCCGGGCGCAGCGGCGCCGAATCGGTCTCGGGCATGTTGTCGGGGCCCATGCCCGGCTGAGCGGTGAAGTCCAGCGCCTCGTCGAAATCGCCGCTCATGCTCATGTCGGCCAGCCGGTTGTTCTCGAAGCTCAGGGTCACGCGGCGCTTATCTACACCGCCGTAGGCCTTGTCGAGGCGGAACAGGTAATCCCATTCGTCGTCATCGAAGGGAGCCTCGAGCAGCGGACTGCCCATGATCTCCTTGACCTGGCTACGGCTCATGCCGGGCTGAAGTTGGCTGACGGCTTCCTGAGTCACCAGGTTGCCCTGAACCAGATCGCGCTTGTAAACGCCCAGATAGCTGCACCCGGTGACTAGCGTCAGGGTCAGCGAAAGGGTGACCATTTTTATCAACTTTTGCATTTGCGCCTGTTCTTCACTATCGTGGATTCGGTCGATCATACCCGACCCTACACGTTACTGCGAAGAGCAACCATGGCCGACCAGAACCATGAACTGCGCAAGGCGGGCCTCAAGGTCACACTGCCGCGCGTCAAGATACTGCAGATCCTCGAGAATGCCCCCGATCAACATCACCTGAGCGCAGAAGACGTCTATAAGGCGTTGCTGGAAGCAGGCGAAGATGTAGGGCTTGCCACCGTCTATCGCGTACTGACTCAGTTCGAGTCCGCGGGCTTGGTGGTGCGCCACAACTTCGACGGCGGTCACGCGGTCTTCGAGCTGTCTCACGATGAACACCATGACCATATGGTGTGCCTTGAGAGCGGCGAGATCATCGAGTTCTATGATGAACAGATCGAGCGTCGCCAGCAGGAAATCGTCGACGAGCATGGCTATGAGCTCGTTGACCATGCGCTGGTGCTCTATGTGAGGCCCAAGGGCTCCAGGGCCACGCGCCAGGAAAGTCCTAATTCCAAGAAATCCTAAGAACAAGGCCTAGTAGGCAGTTCTTGGTAAGTCTGCGATGAGCAGTGCTCGCTGCGCCTGAGCCTGCACGCGACGTATTTCACGACAACGCCGACCCTTCAGGGTCGGCGTTGTCGCGTCTGGCTGCTTTGTATGGCAACGAGTAAGGGCAATAAGCTATTGCACGTGTTGTCCTTGCGAGAGAGGTGCTGGCGCTAGTGGTGCGGGCGCTGGCTGGCGTCGAGCATTTCTCGGGCGTGCGCCAGGGTGCGCTCGGACAGGTTGACGCCGCCCAGCATGCGGGCCAATTCGCTGATGCGGCCCCCTTCGTCGAGCAGCGCCATGCGGGTCTGGGTGCTGTCGCGTTTGGCCTGTTTCTCGATATGCAGGTGCTGGTGCGCCTGGGCGGCTACCTGGGGCAGGTGGGTCACTGTCATTACCTGGCCGCTGGTGCCGAGCCGCTTGAGTAGCTGACCGACGATTTCGGCGGTGGCACCGGAGATGCCGACGTCGACCTCATCGAACACCAGAGTGGGAATCGTCGAGTGGCTGGCGGCTACCACCTGGATGGCGAGGCTAATGCGCGACAGCTCGCCGCCGGAGGCGACCTTGGTCAGCGCTCGTGCCGGCTGCCCCGGGTTGGCGCTGATCAAGAACTGCACGCGATCGAGGCCATCCGGTGCCGGGCTGGTGCGCTCCTCGAGAGCTACCTCGAAGCGCGCCTTGCCCATGGCCAGGAAAGCCAGTTGGCCCTGCACTTCCTTGCCGAAGCGCTTGGCTGCCTTGCGGCGTGCCTCGCTGACGTCCTTGGCCTGTTTTCGCCACTGCTCGCGCAGGGTCTCGACTTCGGCGCTGAGCGCTTCGATATCGTGCTCGCCGCCATCCAGACCCTCGAGCTCTTCGCGCAGCCGCTGATGCAGGGCGGTCATTTCCTCGGGCATCACATGATGCTTGCGGGCAATGCGGTGCACTTCGCCAAGGCGATGGTCGACCTGAGACAGGCGCTCCGGGTCGAGCTCGGTGGCGTCGGCGAAGCGTGCCAGCTCCCGGGCGGCTTCTTCAATCTGAATGCGCGCGCTGTCGAGCATGCCGAGTGCCTCGGCCAGGGCGCCTTTTTCGCTGCCGGGCAGAGGGGAAAGGTGGCTCATGGCCTGGTTGAGCAGGGTCAGAGCCCCGCCTTCGTCACTTTCGCAGCACTCGCTGGCGAACTGGCTCTCGCGCAGGTGTTCTTCGGCATGGGCGAGGCGTTCCTGCTCTTCCTCGAGCTCGGCGAGCTCGCCCTCGGCCAGCGCCAGCTGGTCGAGTTCTTCGACCTGATAGCGCAGCAGCTGGCGACGGGCCTGGATCTCGTCGCCGTCCTCGGCGAGGCGCTTAAGCTGCCTGCGGCTCGACTGCCAGGCCCGGAACGTCTCGGCCAGTTGGGTCACGGCGGGGCGATGGCCGGCAAAATCGTCGAGCAGGCGCAGGTGCGTATCCTCGTTCAAAAGCGCCTGATGGGCATGCTGGCCGTGAATCTCGATCAGATGCTCGCCGAGCGCCTTGAGATCGGCGATGGTCGCTGGCTGGCCGTTGATCCATGCCTTGGAGCGGCCACCCTTGGTGATGACCCGGCGCAGCAGGCAGTCGTCGGCGGGCAATTCACGGGCATCCAGCCAGTCGCGGCCAGCCGGCAGGTCAGCGATATCGAAGCGGGCGCTGAGGTCGGCGCGTTCGGCGCCGTGGCGCACGCTGCCGGCATCGGCGCGCTCGCCGAGGCAAAGCCCCAGGGCGCCGAGCAGAATCGATTTGCCGGCGCCGGTTTCGCCGGTGATGGCGGTCATGCCGCCCTGAAGCTCCAGGTCGAGTCGCTCGACAATGGCAAAGTCCTGAATGGCAAGCTGCACCAGCATGGCTGTCTCCCGCACGTGATGGGTAATGTCCCGCCGTCTCGCGTCGTGGTCTGTGCGTTTATACAGTAGTCTATGCCCCCCTTCAATTGCCAGCGCAAACGCTGCCTCGTCATGCCTTGAGTTCGCCGTGACCATCCCCATATAGGCGTGAGTTCACCCATACAGTTGACCCATTCAGCTGCCAGGGCGGCCTTGGGCCGCCTTTCGACGTCAGGAGATGCTTCATGGCCAAAGAACCTCAGACGCCATCACAGCAAGACGAGGCCGAGCACAGCACGCTCGAGGAAGAAATTCATGACACCGTCGAGGCCATCGAGCCCGAGAGCGAAGCCGTCGACAACGCCGAGGCCGACGTGCTGGCCGCGAAGGTCGAAGAGCTCGAAGAGAGCCTGAAAGAGGCCAAGGATCAGCAGCTGCGCGCCGCGGCCGAAGCGCAGAACGTGCGTCGCCGTGCCGAGCAGGATGTCGACAAGGCGCGCAAGTTCGCGCTGGAAAAGTTCGTCAAGGAACTGCTGCCGGTCATCGACAGCCTCGAGAAGGCCCAGGAAGCCATGGAAGACGGCGCCAGCGAGTCGCACCGCGAGGGCGTGGCGATGACCCTCAAGCTGCAACAGGACGTGCTGGGCAAGTTTGGGGTTGAGGTCGTTGACCCGCAGGGCGAGCCGTTCGACCCGCAGTTCCATGAGGCGTTGACCATGGTGCCGTCGCCCGATGTCGAGCCCAACTCGGTCATCGAGGTGATGCAGAAGGGCTACCTGCTCAATGGTCGCCTGGTTCGCCCGGCGATGGTCGTGGTCAGCCAAGCTGCCAGCTGATCGCGGGCAGGCGCCCCCTGCTTGGGGTGCGCCCGCCTAGCCAAGGCAGAAATAAAGACGTCAGCAACATCTACGTCAGTAAAACAGGATAGGTCGTCAAAAATAGGGCTTGAAATGATCTCAGCGGCCCCCACATAGACGACAACCCCGCGGCATTTGTCGCGAGTAACGAATCAAAGCAACGACTTTTCGAGGATTTCCTATGGGACGCATCATCGGTATTGACCTGGGGACAACCAACTCCTGTGTCGCCGTTCTCGACGGCGACAGCGCCAAAGTCATCGAGAACGCTGAAGGTGGCCGCACCACGCCGTCCATCATCGCCTACACCGATGATGGCGAGACGCTGGTAGGTCAGGCGGCCAAGCGCCAGGCCGTCACCAATCCGCAGAACACCCTGTACGCCATCAAGCGCCTGATCGGTCGTCGCTTCAAGGACGATGTCGTCCAGAAGGACATCAAGATGGTGCCCTACACCATCACCGAAGCCGACAATGGCGACGCCTGGGTGCAGGTGAAGGACAAGAAGCTGGCACCGCCGCAGGTCAGCGCCGAAGTCCTGAAGAAGATGAAGAAAACCGCCGAGGACTACCTGGGCGAAGAAGTGACCGAAGCGGTGATCACCGTGCCGGCCTACTTCAACGACTCTCAGCGTCAGGCTACCAAGGACGCGGGTCGCATCGCCGGCCTCGAGGTCAAGCGCATCATCAACGAGCCGACCGCAGCTGCTCTGGCCTACGGCATGGACAAGGCGCGCGGCGACAAGACCATCGCGGTCTATGACCTGGGTGGCGGCACCTTCGATATCTCCATCATCGAAGTGGCCGACGTCGACGGCGAAACCCAGTTCGAAGTGCTCGCCACCAACGGCGATACCTTCCTGGGCGGCGAAGACTTCGACATGCAACTGATCAACTACCTTGTCGATCAGTTCAAGTCCGATAGCGGCATCGACCTGTCCGGCGACAACCTGGCCATGCAGCGCCTCAAGGAAGCCGCCGAGAAAGCCAAGATCGAGCTGTCCAGCGCCCAGCAGACCGACGTCAATCTGCCCTACATCACCGCTGACAACACCGGTCCCAAGCACCTCAACGTCAAGGTGACCCGTGCCAAGCTCGAGTCGCTGGTCGAGGATCTGGTCAAGCGCTCCATGGGCCCCTGCAAGACCGCCCTGTCCGATGCCGGCCTTTCCTCTTCCGAGATCGACGACGTGATCCTGGTGGGCGGTCAGACCCGCATGCCGATGGTGCAGAAGCAGGTCGCCGAGTTCTTCGGCAAGGACGCCCGCAAGGACGTCAACCCGGACGAAGCCGTGGCCGTGGGTGCTGCTATCCAAGGCGGCGTGCTGGGCGGTGACGTCAAGGACGTGCTGCTGCTCGACGTGACCCCGCTGACGCTGGGCATCGAGACCCTCGGCGGCGTGATGACGCCGCTGATCGAGAAGAACTCGACCATCCCGACCAAGAAGACCCAGACCTTCTCGACCGCGGATGACAACCAGACGGCCGTGACCATTCACGTCCAGCAGGGCGAGCGCAAGCAGTCCAGCGGCAACAAGTCCCTGGGTCGTTTCGACCTCAGCGACATTCCGCCGGCACCGCGCGGCGTGCCGCAGATCGAAGTCGCCTTCGACCTCGACGCCAACGGCATCCTGAACGTGTCCGCCAAGGACAAGGCCACCGGCAAAGAGCAGTCGATCGTGATCAAGGCCTCCAGTGGCCTGTCCGAGGAAGAAGTCGAGCAGATGGTCCAGGACGCCGAGGCCCACGCCGACGAGGACAAGAAGTTCGAGGAGCTGGTCCAGCTGCGTAACCAAGCCGACGGCATGGTTCACGCCGCCAAGAAGACCATCGAGGAAGCCGGCGACAAGGCGACCGACGATGAGAAGCAGAAGATCGAAACGGCCATCGCCGAGCTGGAAGAAGCCTCCAAGGGCGACGATCAGGAAGCCATCCAGGCCAAACTGGATGCCCTGACCGAAGCCTCCGGTGCGCTGGCGCAGAAGATGTACGCCGAACAGGCCGAAGGCGAGCAGGCCGAGGCCGGCGCCGAGGCGGGTGCCAAGCAGGAAGATGACGTGGTCGACGCCGAGTACGAAGAAGTCAACGACGACCAGAAAAAGCAGTAAACCACGACATCTGAATGACGGATGACGCCAGCGCGGGAGCCTGACTCCCGCGTTGGTGTTTCCGCACTGTCGCTACGGAGGCGGACAGACCCATGTCCAAACGTGATTACTATGAAGTTCTGGGCGTCGAGCGCGGGGCCGACCAGAAAGAGGTCAAGAAGGCCTACCGACGCCTCGCCCAGAAGTTTCACCCGGACCGTAATCCGGATGACGAAGGCGCGCAGCAGAAGTTCCAGGAGGTCTCCGAGGCCTACGAGGTTCTGAGCGACGCCGATAAGCGCGCGGCCTACGACCAGTTCGGCCATGCCGGTGTCGATGGCCAGGCCGGCGGTGGCTTCGGCGGCGGCGCCGGTGCCGGCGGCTTCAGCGACATCTTCGGCGACGTGTTCGGCGACATCTTCGGCGGCGGCGGTGGTCGACGCCACCCGAACGCCCCGCAGCGTGGTTCCGACCTGCGCTACAACCTTGAGCTCGACCTCGAGGATGCGGTGGCCGGTACCTCGGTGGATATCCGCGTGCCGCGCCATGTCGAATGCGGTCGCTGTGACGGTGGCGGTGCCGAGCCCGGTTCCACCAAGGAAACCTGCCCGACCTGTGCCGGTCACGGCCAGGTGCGCATGCAGCAGGGCTTCTTCGCCGTGCAGCAGACCTGTCCGACCTGTCATGGCAGCGGCCAGCAGATCAAGGTGCCCTGCCACGAGTGTCATGGCGAAGGTCGCGTGCGCGAGACCCGCACCCTGTCGGTGAAGATTCCCGCAGGCGTCGATACCGGCGATCGCATTCGCCTCAACGCCGAGGGCGAGGCCGGCATCAACGGTGGTCCGCCCGGCGATCTCTACGTACAGGTGGCGATCAAGCCGCACAAGATCTTCCGCCGCGACGGTCGTGATCTGCTGTGCGAAGTGCCGATCAACTTCGTCGATGCCGCCCTTGGCGGTGAGCTCGAAGTGCCGACCCTGAACGGCCGGGTCAAGCTGAAGATTCCCGCCGAGACCCAGACCGGCAAGCTGTTCCGCATGCGTGGCAAGGGCGTCAAGCCGGTGCGCGGCGGCCCCGCTGGCGACCTGCTGTGCAAGGTCGTGCTGGAGACCCCGGTCAAGCTCAGCGACGACCAGAAAGACCTGCTGCGCCAGTTCCAGGACAGCCTGGAAGGCAGCAACAACCATCACTCGCCGAAGAAGACCAGCTTCTTCGACGGCGTGAAAAGGTTCTTCGAGGACATGAAGCCGTAAGGCCTCTCGAAGCCGGCTGTGATGGAAAAGGCCCTCGTCATCTCGAATGGCGGGGGCCTTTTCATTATCAGGCTTTCACCCTGGCGCAAGCCCGGGGTTCGTAGATAGTCTGTTGGAAGAACCGACCCCTCCCGCCTTTTACCCTCGAGGATACCGTCATGCCCATTTCACGTACCGAAATTCCCACCGAGTCCGGGGCCAAGCTGATCAATCGCCTGTGCAAGCACTGGGCGCACAAGTTCCAAGTCGAGCACGAAGAGGGCCATGGCCGTGTCCATTTCGACGCCGGCACCTGCCTGATGGAAGCCGATGCCACGCACCTGCGAGTGGCCGTCGAGGCGCTGGATGTCGAGAGTCTCGATACGCTCGAGGGCGTGGTGGCGAGCCACCTGGAGCGCATGGCCGGCGATGAGCCGCTGAAGATGGTCTGGGAAAACTGAGCAGGCGCACTCCGTGATCCTCAAGGCCCATCTCGGCCTGCTGTTGTGGGCGCTGCTGGTAGGCCTGTCGTTTCCCGCGGTGGGGCTGATCGGCGCCGACCTGCCGCCGATGTTGCTGACCGCCCTGCGCTTTACGGTAGCGGCGCTGGCACTCTGGGGGCTGGCCAGGCGAGCGCCGGATCGCTGGCCCGACGGCGCCGCCTGGCTGCTTTATGGGCTGATGGGGCTGTGTCTCGCGGGATTCTTTACGGCCATGTTCTGGGCGGCGAATCATGCGACGGCGCTGTCGATGGCCACGCTGTTCGTCAGTGTGCCGCTGTTGGCCTTCCTGTTTGGCCTCGCGGCAGGGCTTGAGCGCCGCGGCTGGCGGCTTCCACTGATCCTTGCCCTGGGCGCCGCCGGTGCGCTGTTGCTGGCGTTTGTCGAGGCCGGAAGTCAGGACAGTGCCAGCCTCGGTGTCGTCTTTGGGCGCGGCGAAGCGGTGTTTCTGCTCGGTTGCATGGCCAGTGCGCTCTATCCGGTGCTCTCGAAATGGGGGCTTGCCCGGGGGTGGCTGTCGACCTCGGCGGCGGTGCGCACCTTCTGGAGCCTGGCGCTGGGTGGGGGCTTGGTCGGCGCCCTGGGCCTTGTGGTCGAGCCCGTCGCGGCGCTATCCACGATGCGCCTCAGGGATGCCCTGGTGGTGATCTACCTGGGGCTCTTCTCCAGCGCCGTGACCTTCTGGCTGCAGCAGCGGGCGACCGCGGTGCTCACCCCCGCTGCCGTCACCGCCTACGGCTACCTGGTGCCCTTCGTGTCGATGCTACTGCTGTTTCTTCAGACACCCGACCGGCTTGGCTGGGAGTGGCTGCCCGGTAGCGTACTGGTACTGGCGGCGATGGTATGGCTGTGGCGTGAGGATGTCCTCAGTCGGTGGGCAGCGAGAAGCAACTGAGCAACGTCGTCTGCAGCATGATGAAGTTGTCGTCGCTGACCATCAGGAAGCGGCCATTGTCGAGCCGTGTCAGGCCTTCGAAGTTATCGAGCCGCCAGCCCTCGCCGCTGGAGAGGCGAGCGACGGTCTCGACCTCGGCCACCCCGCTGTCGGTCAGGCGCACCCGGCGCAGGCTGATCACCAGCGGCGCCGGTGGCGCGAAGGCGCGCTCCAGAGCCAGCAGGGTGTCGCCGTTCCCTTCCAGCGCCGTCAGGCCGCTACCGGCTTCCGGCGCCAAGGGGTAGCGCCACTGTCGACCGCTTGCGGGGGCGAACAGGCGTGTGGTGCCCGCAGGCATGTCGGCAGGCGGGCCTTCCAGGCCGACGATCAGGCCCTCGCGACGGTCGACGGCGAGGGCCTCGGCGCCAGCATTGAAGTCGGCGCCCTCGAAGCCCGCTGGCCGCATGGGCTGCCCCACTGGCTGGCCGTCGGGAGTGAAGCGTTGTAGGCGGTGTTCGCGCTCGAAGCCGACCAGCAGGGTGGCGTCGCCATCAATCCCGTTGGCGCCGCCTTCGATGATCAGCGATTCGGCATCCGCCGCGTCGTCTTCGAGCGGCTGACCATCGGCATCCTTGAGGGGCAGGGAGGCAAGCAGGGTGAAACCGCTGAGCTTGTCGGCCGTGAAGTCGAGGCGCGCCTGGTACAGCTGGCCACGATCGGATAACAGGTAGAGCAGCTGGGCGTCGCTGTCCCAGCCCAGCGCCGAGAGGCCGCCCAGCGCCGTGCCGTTAAGAGACGTGCCGTTCAAAGACGCGCCACCCTGCTCCTCAGATTGCCATTCGGAGGGCAGTTTGAGGGTGCCGCACTCCTCGATGCCCTGGCGTGACACGCCGGTTGGCGGGGCCAGCTGGGTCGGGCTGACGCCGCCTGCACAGCTCAGGGGCACGAGGGCGAGGGCGATCATGACGGGCAGCAGCCAGACGGCAATGCGCAGCAGGCATCGGGTCACCGGGCGAGCGCATGCTCGAGGGGCTGAGTGAAGGCCCGAGACAGGCCAGTATGGCAACGGGGGGCGAGACATGGTGGCGTCCGGTGGGGTGACCCTCCGAGCTTAGGCCAGTCGCGGGGCGCGCGCATGACAGACGCGCCGCGTCGGCAGTTGCTATACTCCCGCGACTTTTTGCACGACGTTTCACTTACACGACTTGCCTCGTGATGTTCCGCGACTTGTCCCGCAAGTTTCGCCAACCGCTTGGAGACTGTATGTCCTCTCACGCTCCCCGCATTGCTATCGTCGGTGCCGCCGGCCGCATGGGCCGCACCCTGATCAACGCCGTCACGCAGGATCCGGAGGCCATCCTGGCCGCGGGCATCGTCGAGTCGGGTAGCTCGCTCGCGGGTGCCGATCTTGGCGAGCTTGCGGGCCTTGGCAAGCTCGGCGTGGTGGCCAGCGACGACCTTACCGCTGTGCTCGATGACGTCGATGTGCTGATTGACTTCACCGCGCCTCGGGTGACGCTGGATAATCTGGCGCTGTGCGCCCAGCACGGCAAGGCGATCGTGATCGGCACCACCGGGCTTTCCGATGATGAGATCGCCGAGCTCGACGGCTATCGTGATCGGGTGCCGATGGTCTTTGCCCCCAACATGAGCGTCGGCGTCAACCTGACTCTCAAGCTGCTGGAGACCGCCGCCAAGGCGCTGGGCGATGAGGGCTACGATATCGAAGTGATCGAGGCCCACCACCGCCACAAGGTCGATGCGCCCTCCGGCACGGCGCTGAAGATGGGCGAGGTGATGGCCGATGCGCTGGAGCGGCCCCTCAAGGAGTACGGCGTGTTCGAGCGGGTCGGCCACTGTGGTCCGCGTACCGACAAGGAGATTGGCTTCGCCACCGTGCGCGCCGGCGACATCGTCGGCGAGCATACGGTGATGTTTGCCACCGAAGGCGAGCGCATCGAGATTACCCACAAGGCCTCGAGCCGCATGACCTTCGCCAAGGGCGCGGTGCGCGCGGCGCGCTGGGTGTCTGGTCGTGAGGCCGGCCGCTATGATATGCAGGATGTGCTCGAGCTCAAGTAACGCGAACCTGCCCGGTGCACGGCGTCCATTGGACCAAAGGGCTAGCCGTTGGGCAGTGATTCCGGTAACATTGATCAAATTTTTTGGCCGGGCGATGTTGCCACGCTTGTAGCGGATCGCACCTCGCTTGTAGCGAATCGCCCCAGCAGGCATGTAGAGCGAATGACAACAAGCGGGATGAAACCGGTTCTCCGGGTTTCGTCCCGCTTTTTTACGAGCCGCCGGCAGCGCCCGCCGCCATAAAAGCACACCAGTCGTCGGACGATGAGGCCGTTGCCCCTGACGGTCTCCTGAGCATGGGAGGAAGTTGCGTTGAACAAACCCGCGATATTGGCCTTGGAAGATGGCAGCGTTTTCCACGGCACTGCGATCGGCGCCGATGGGCAAACCAGCGGTGAAGTGGTGTTCAATACCGCCATGACCGGTTACCAAGAAATTCTCACCGACCCCTCCTACACCCGACAGATCGTCACCCTCACCTATCCCCACATCGGCAACACCGGCATCAACTCAGAAGACGTCGAATCCGGCGCCATCGCCGCCGCCGGTCTGGTGATTCGCGATCTGCCGCTGCTGGCCAGCAACTTTCGCAGCGAGCAGCGCCTCGATGACTACCTGAGAAGCCAGAACGTGCTCGGCATCGCCGACATCGATACGCGTCGGCTGACCCGCATCCTGCGTGACAAGGGGGCCCAGAACGGCGCCATCCTGGCCGGCGCGGATGCCGAGGGCGATGACGCCGTCGAGCGTGCCCTGGCCGCGGCCAAGGCTTTCCCGGGCCTCAAGGGCATGGATCTGGCCAAGGTGGTGTCCTGTCAGAGCCCCTATGAGTGGAGCGAAGGCGAGTGGACCCTGGGTCAGGGTTACGCCGATACCTCCACCCACGAGCGTCCCTTCCATGTGGTCGCCTACGACTTCGGCGTCAAGCGCAACATTCTGCGCATGCTGGCCTCTCGTGGCTGTCGCCTGACCGTGGTGCCGGCCCAGACCCCGGCCGCCGAGGTGCTGGCGCTCAACCCGGATGGCGTCTTCCTGGCCAACGGCCCGGGTGACCCCGAGCCCTGCGACTATGCAATCACTGCGATCCGCGAGATTGTCGACACCGAGCTTCCGGTGTTCGGCATCTGCCTGGGCCATCAGCTGCTGGCGCTGGCCAGCGGCGCCAAGACCGCCAAGATGAAGTTTGGCCACCACGGCGCCAACCATCCGGTCCAGGACCTGGAAACCGGGCAGGTGATGATCACCAGCCAGAACCACGGCTTTGCCGCCGACGAGGCGAGCCTGCCGGCCACGCTGCGCGCCACCCATCGCTCGCTGTTCGATGGCTCGCTGCAGGGCATCGAGCGCACCGACCGTCCGGCATTCAGCTTCCAGGGTCACCCCGAAGCGAGCCCCGGCCCGCGCGATGTCGCGCCGCTGTTCGACAAGTTCGTTGCCCTGATGCAGGCCCGCCGCTAGGCGGTCCCTGCTCGATCGCGCCGTCGTCTGTCACCTTTTTTTTGCGGGAAACGTCATGCCCAAGCGTACCGATATCCAGAGCATCCTGATCATTGGCGCTGGCCCGATCGTCATCGGCCAGGCCTGCGAATTCGACTACTCCGGCGCCCAGGCCTGCAAGGCCCTGCGCGAGGAGGGCTACCGGGTCATCCTGGTCAACTCCAACCCGGCGACCATCATGACCGACCCGGTGATGGCCGATGCCACCTACATCGAGCCGATCACCTGGGAAACGGTGGAGAAGATCATCGAGGCCGAGCGTCCCGATGCGGTGCTGCCGACCATGGGTGGCCAGACCGCCCTGAACTGCGCCCTGGAGCTCGACAAGCACGGCGTGCTCGAGAAGTACGGCGTGGAGATGATCGGCGCCAATGCCGACACCATCGACAAGGCCGAAGATCGTGATCGCTTCGACCAGGCGATGAAGAAGATCGGCCTGGAGTGCCCCAAGGCCAAGGTCGCGCACTCGATGGATGAGGCCTGGGAGATTCAGGCCGAGCTTGGCTTCCCGACCATCATCCGCCCGTCCTTCACCATGGGCGGCTCCGGTGGTGGCGTGGCCTACAACAAGGAAGAGTTCGAGGAAATCTGCGACCGCGGCTTCGAGCTTTCCACCAATCATGAGCTCCTGATCGACGAGTCGCTGCTCGGTTGGAAGGAGTACGAGATGGAGGTCGTGCGCGACAAGCACGACAACTGCATCATCGTCTGCGCCATCGAGAACTTCGACCCGATGGGCGTGCACACCGGCGATTCGATCACCGTGGCTCCGGCCCAGACGCTGACCGACAAGGAATACCAGATCATGCGCGACGCATCGCTTGCGGTGCTGCGCGAGATCGGCGTCGAGACCGGCGGCTCCAACGTGCAGTTTGGCGTCGACCCGGACACCGGTCGCATGGTGGTGATCGAGATGAACCCGCGGGTGTCACGCTCCTCGGCGCTGGCCTCCAAGGCCACCGGCTTCCCGATCGCCAAGATCGCCGCCAAGCTGGCGGTCGGCTACACCCTCGATGAGCTCAACAACGACATCACCGGCGGTCGCACGCCGGCGTCCTTCGAGCCGGCCATCGACTACGTCGTGACCAAGATTCCGCGCTTCACCTTCGAGAAGTTCCCGCAGGCTAACGATCGTCTGACCACCCAGATGAAGTCGGTGGGCGAGGTGATGGCGATCGGCCGTACCTTCCAGGAATCGCTGCAGAAGGCACTGCGCGGCATGGAGACTGGCAAGGACGGTCTCGATCCGGTGGTCGACGACTATTCGCCGGAGAGCATGGCGCACCTCAAGGGCGAACTGCAGGCCGCCGGCGCAGAGCGCATCTTTTACATCGCCGACGCCATGCGCGCCGGCCTCTCCGTTGACGAGATCTTTGCGCTCACCAACGTCGACCGCTGGTACCTGGTGCAGATCGAGGACCTGATTCGCCTCGAGGAAGACCTCAAGCGCCGCTCGCTGTCTGACCTTGGCGGTCGCGAGATCTTTGCACTCAAGCGCAAGGGCTTCAGTGACGCCCGCTTGGCGGCCCTGCTAGGCGTGTCCGAGGGCGAGTTCCGCAAGGCGCGCCATGGCCATGACGTGCGCCCGGTCTACAAGCGCGTCGACACCTGCGCCGCCGAGTTCGCCTCCGACACCGCCTACATGTACTCCACCTACGAGGAAGAGTGCGAGGCCGAAGTCAGCGACAAGAAGAAGATCATGGTGCTGGGCGGTGGGCCCAACCGCATCGGCCAGGGCATCGAGTTCGACTACTGCTGCGTCCACGCGGCACTCGCCATGCGCGAGGATGGTTACGAGACCATCATGGTCAACTGCAACCCGGAGACCGTGTCCACCGACTACGACATCTCCGATCGCCTCTACTTCGAGCCGGTGACCCTCGAGGATGTGCTGGAGATCGCCGACAAGGAGCGCCCGGAGGGCGTGATCGTGCAGTTCGGCGGTCAGACCCCGCTCAAGCTGGCGCGTGCCCTGGAGGCCGCCGGCGTGCCGATCATCGGTACCACCCCGGACGCCATCGACCGCGCCGAGGACCGTGAGCGCTTCCAGCAGATGATCGACAAGCTGGGCCTCAAGCAGCCGCCCAACGCCACCGCCAGAAGCTTCGAGGAGGCCTTCGCCAAGGCCGAGGCCATCGGCTACCCGCTGGTGGTGCGCCCCTCCTACGTGCTGGGCGGCCGGGCCATGGAAATCGTCTACTCGGCAAGCGAGCTCGAGCGCTACATGACCCATGCGGTCAAGGTCTCCAACGACTCGCCGGTGCTGCTGGATCACTTCCTCAAGGCGGCCATCGAGGTCGACGTGGACGCGGTCAGCGACGGCGAGCAGGTGGTGATCGGCGGCATCATGCAGCACATCGAACAGGCCGGCGTGCACTCCGGTGACTCCGCCTGTGCGCTGCCGCCGTATTCGCTGCCGGCCGATGTGCAGGATGAGATGCGCGACCAGATCAAGCGCATGGCGGTGGAGCTCAACGTGGTGGGCCTGATGAACGTTCAGCTCGCCTGGCAGGACGGCGAGATCTACGTCATCGAGGTCAATCCGCGGGCCTCACGCACCGTGCCCTTCGTGTCGAAGTGCATCGGTACCTCGCTTGCCCAGGTCGCGGCGCGCTGCATGGCCGGCCAGACCCTGGCCTCTCAGGACTTTACCCGCGAGATCGTGCCGCACTTCTACAGCGTCAAGGAGGCGGTCTTCCCCTTCAACAAGTTCCCGGGGGTCGATCCGATCCTGGCACCGGAGATGAAGTCTACCGGTGAGGTGATGGGCTCGGGCGAGACCTTTGCCGAAGCCTTCTACAAGGCGCAGTTGGGCGCCGGCGAGGCGATTCCGCGCCTGACCGGCGAGCGCAAGGCCTTCCTGTCGGTCCGCGAGCCCGACAAGGAGGGCGTTATCGAGGTGGCCCATTCTTTGATAGAATTAGGCTTTACCCTTTGCGCTACCCGCGGCACTGCACGCGCCCTCGAGGCCGCGGGTATTGCCGTCGAGTCCGTCAACAAGGTCAATGAAGGCAGGCCACACATCGTCGACATGCTCAAGAACGACGAGGTGGCCTACATCGTCAATACCACCGAGGGGCGCCAAGCCATCACCGACTCCTCGGTCATCCGCCGCACCGCTCTCGCCCGCAAGGTTCCCTACGCCACTACGTTGGCGGGGGCGCGGGCCGTTTGTCTGGCGCTTGAGTACGGCAATCAGATCACGGTGCGGCGGCTTCAGGAACTGCATGCAGGAGCGACACAATGAACAAGGTCCCGATGACCGTGGCCGGCGAGCAGAGCCTGCGACAAGAGCTTGAACAGCTCAAGAGCGTGGAGCGCCCCCAGGTGATCGCCGCCATCGCCGAGGCCCGTGAACACGGCGATCTCAAGGAAAACGCCGAATACCATGCCGCTCGTGAGCAGCAGGGATTTATCGAAGGTCGCATCCAGGAGATCGAGGGCAAGCTCTCGAGCTCTCAGGTGATCGACGTCACCAAGCTGCCCAAGACCGGCAAGGTGATCTTCGGCGTGACCGTCGAGCTGATCAATCTGGATAACGACGAGGAAGTGCGCTATCGGATCGTTGGCGAGGACGAAGCCGACATCAAGTCTGGCAAGATCTCGGTCACATCCCCGATCGCCCGTGCCCTGATCGGCAAGGAGGAAAGCGACGTGGTGGTGGTCAAGACCCCCGGCGGAGAGGTCGAGTACGAGATCGGTAGCGTCGAACACCTCTGATCTCAGGACCTGATCGTGAGCTCTGGGGCGGCCCCTCGGCACAGGGGCCAGGCCTCAAACCGGTCACGAGAGGCCGGTCAGCAAGGCTCGTCACCAGAGCCCGTCACCAGAGCCCGTCACCAAGAGAGCCAGGGAACAGCCACAAAAAAGCCCGCGACACTGTCGCGGGCTTTTTTATGCGGCGTTGGGCGAGAAGCGCCCGCCGGGCCCTGGTCTAGCGACGGCCGTGATGTTCCTCGAAGCGCTTGATGTTGGAGAGCTTCGGGTTGGCCTTGGGGTTGGCGCGATAGAGCAGCACCATCTTGCCGATGCTCTGCACGTTGATGGCGCGAGAGGCCTTGGTCAGCTCATCGATGACGGCGGCGCGGTCGTCGCGCTCGGGGATGGCAAGCTTGACCTTGATCAGCTCATGGTCGCCCAGGGCGCGGTCGAGTTCCGCCAGCACGCCCTCAGAGATGCCGTTCTCGGAGACGGTCACGACCGGGTTGAGGTGATGGCCGATGCTGCGCAGTGCTTTCTTTTGTGCCTGTGACAAGCTCATGATATCTTGATCGTTCCGGTTGTGCTGACAGATTGTACTGAACAGGCCATGGTACGTGGAAGTTGGTCTTTGCGAAAGCGTTGGCCTTTGCGAAAACGTTGGTCTTTGCGAAAACACTGTCTCCGCGAAAGCCAAGCGACCGGTCCCCTCTAGTTATTCGATTCCCCAAGCATTTCAGGTGATGACGTGGCACGCTCCACCAGCTCCAAGAGTGCCGGGTCACGTGGTGGCCAGGCCAGCAAGACCAGCGGTAACTGGCTCAAAGAACACTTCGACGACCAGTACGTGCAACGCTCCTGGCAGGATGGCTATCGCAGCCGGGCGAGCTATAAGCTGCTCGAGCTGGATGCCAAGGACAAGCTTTTCAAGCCAGGCATGACGGTCATTGACCTGGGGGCGGCCCCCGGCGGTTGGAGTCAGGTCGCCGCCGAAAAGGTCGGTGAGCGCGGTCTGGTGATCGCTTCCGACATCCTCGAGATGGATGCCCTGGCCGACGTTACCTTCCACCAGGGCGATTTCACCGAGGATTCGGTGCTTGAGGCAATCCTCGAAACCCTCGGCGAGCGGCGCGTAGACCTTGTTATGTCTGACATGGCCCCCAATATGAGTGGTATGGCCGCGATCGATCAGCCTCAGGCGATGTATCTGGTCGAGCTGGCCCTTGATCTGGCTCGCCAGACGCTGTCACCTGGCGGTCGGTTCCTGGCCAAGGTCTTCCAGGGCGAGGGCTTCGATGCCTACCTCAAGGAATTGCGCGGCAGCTTCACCAAGGTCATGACCCGCAAGCCGGAGGCCTCCCGGGCGCGTTCTCGGGAAGTCTACCTGCTGGCGGACGGTTTTCGCGGCTGATCCCCTTTAGGGTTGCACCGCTTGGGCGAGGGCAGGGTGCCGTCGCCCTTCATAGCGATTGGCTATGGTTCTCATGTACGGACACGTACTGTCGAGTGTGCGATGCTGATCGACGCTGGCGTCGGGTGGTTGAACGCGCTGGGCTCCTGTAGTGTCGAATGCATAACCACGTTGGCAGTTTGATTTCAGCAATGAGGGTATTCCCTTGAATGATATGGCGAAGAACCTGATCCTGTGGTTGGTCATCGCGGCGGTGCTGCTGACGGTGTTCAACAACTTCAGTGTCGAGAACTCACCGCAGACGATGAACTACTCTCAGTTCGTCCAGCAGGTGCAGAACCAGCAGGTCCGCACGGTCACCATCGATGGCTATACCATCACCGGTGAGCGCACCGACGGGTCGGATTTCCAGACCATTCGGCCGTCTGCGCAAGACCCCAAACTGATGGATGATCTGTTGGCCAACGATGTCACCGTGGTCGGCAAGAAGCCCGAAGAGCAGAGCCTGTGGACGCGGCTCTTGATCGCCAGCTTCCCGATCCTGATCATCCTTGCCATCTTCCTGTTCTTCATGCGTCAGATGCAGGGCGGTGCCGGCGGCAAGGGTGGGCCGATGAGCTTTGGCAAGTCCAAGGCCAAGCTGCTCTCCCAGGATCAGATCAAGACCACTTTCGCCGATGTCGCCGGCTGCGACGAGGCCAAGGAGGAGGTCGAAGAACTGGTCGACTTCCTGCGTGACCCGTCCAAGTTCCAGCGCCTGGGGGGCACCATTCCCCGCGGCGTGCTGATGGTGGGCCCGCCGGGTACCGGTAAGACGTTGCTCGCCAAGTCCATTTCCGGTGAGGCCAAGGTGCCGTTCTTCTCGATCTCTGGCTCCGACTTCGTCGAGATGTTCGTGGGTGTCGGTGCGTCCCGCGTGCGTGACATGTTCGAGCAGGCCAAGAAGCAGGCACCCTGCATCATCTTCATCGATGAAATCGATGCCGTGGGCCGCTCGCGTGGCGCCGGCATGGGCGGCGGCAATGATGAGCGCGAGCAGACGCTGAACCAGCTGCTGGTCGAGATGGACGGCTTCGAGGCCAACGAAGGCGTCATCGTCATCGCCGCCACCAACCGTCCCGACGTGCTCGACCCGGCGCTGCTGCGTCCGGGCCGCTTCGACCGTCAGGTGACTGTCGGCCTGCCGGACATCCGCGGCCGCGAGCATATCCTCGGCGTCCACCTGCGCAAGGTGCCGCTGGCGGATGACGTCAAGCCGTCGCTGATCGCCCGCGGTACTCCCGGTTTCTCCGGCGCTGACCTGGCCAACCTGGTCAACGAGGCAGCCCTGTTCGCCGCGCGTCGCAACAAGCGCTTGGTGGGCATGGAAGAGCTCGATCTTGCCAAAGACAAGATCATGATGGGCTCCGAGCGCAAGTCGATGGTCATGACCGACAAGGAAAAGCTCAACACCGCTTACCACGAGTCCGGCCATGCCATCATCGGTTTGGTGATGCCCGAGCACGATCCGGTCTACAAGGTCACCATCATTCCCCGTGGCCGGGCGCTGGGCGTGACCATGTTCCTCCCCGAGGAAGACCGTTATAGCCTGTCCCGTCAGCAGATCATCAGTCAGATCTGTTCGCTGTTCGGCGGCCGGCTGGCCGAGGAAATGACGCTGGGTCCGAATGGTGTCACCACCGGCGCCTCCAACGACATCAAGCGTGCCACCGAGCTGGCCCACAACATGGTGGCCAAGTGGGGCCTGTCCGAGGAGATGGGGCCGATCATGTACGACGAGGATGAGTCGCATCAGTTCCTCGGCGGCGGTGGCCAGGGCGGCGGCAAGTTCAAGTCCGGCGATACCACCACCAAGCTTGATCACGAGGTGCGTCGCATCATCGATGGCTGCTATGCACAAGCCAAGCAGATCCTCGAGGACAACCGCGACAAGCTGGATGCCATGGCCGAAGCGCTGATGCAGTTCGAGACCATCGACGCCGACCAGCTCGCCGACATCATGGACGGTCGCCCGCCGCGCCCGCCCAAGGATTGGGATGATGACGGCGGCAGCGGTTCGCCGATCGGCGGCGCGCCCAGCGCAGACGATCAGTCCAGCGGCAAAGAAGACGACAAGGACACCTCGTCTGACGCCGATGAGGACGATGACGAGCCGCGTCGCCGTCCCTCTGACCCCCTGGGTGGCCCCGCCGGCCATTAAGGCAGGGCATCCCAGCAAGACGCGAGGCGCCCCTAGTGGGCGCCTCTCGCGTTTATTGGGTATCATGCGCACCAGCATCCCCCGTGCGGGGCCAATTGCCAGTCAGCAGGATCAAGCAAGCCATGAATGACGGACAAGGCGCCAGTGCGCTGCAGTGCGGCCGGCATCGCCTGGATATTTCCTTTCCCCGCGTGATGGGGATCCTCAACGTGACACCGGATTCTTTCTCCGACGGTGGCCAGCACGCGGCCATCGACGATGCGCTGCGCCATGCCGAGCGCATGCTGGCCGAGGGCGCGGCGATCATCGACGTGGGCGGCGAATCGACCCGGCCGGGAGCGGTCGAGGTTTCGCCTCAGCAAGAGCTCGATCGGGTCGCCCCGGTGGTAGAGCGCTTGGTGCGCGAGCTTGATGCCCTGGTATCGGTCGACACCAGTGCCCCCGAGGTCATGCGCGAGACCGCCGCGCTGGGGGCGGGCATGCTCAACGACGTGAGGGGCCTGCGCCGTGAAGGCGCGTTAGGGGCGGCCGCACATAGCGGCTTGCCGGTGTGCCTGATGCATATGGTCGGCGAGCCTGACACCATGCAGCGAGCCCCGGGCTATGAGCAGCCGGTGGAAGAGGTCGTTAAGGTCTTTCTCGAGGAGCGCATCCGCGCCTGCGAGGCGGCGGGCTTGCGGCGCGAACGCTTGATCCTCGATCCGGGCTTCGGCTTTGGCAAGAGCGTCGAGCACAACCTGCGCCTGCTCAACCGCCTGGCGGGCCTCAAGGATCTGGGGCTGCCGATTCTCGCCGGCATGTCGCGCAAGAGCATGATCGGCAAGGTGCTCGAGCGCCCGGTGGAAGAGCGCCTGCCGGGCAGCCTGGCGCTGGCGGCACTAGCCGTCGAGCGCGGCGCACGGATTCTGCGTGTCCACGATGTGGGGCCCAGTGTGGATGCCGTGAACATGACCTGGGCCGTGATGGAGGAGGGGTTTACCCCATGAGCAGACGTTATTTTGGTACCGACGGTATCCGCGGCACCGTGGGCGATTACCCGATCACTCCTGATTTCATGCTCAAGCTCGGCTGGGCCGTGGGGCGCGTGCTGGCCCGTGAAGGGCGGACCAAGGTGCTGATTGGCAAGGACACCCGGATTTCCGGCTATATGTTCGAGTCGGCACTCGAGTCGGGTCTGTCGGCGGCCGGTGTCGATGTCTCGCTGCTGGGGCCGATGCCGACGCCGGCCATTGCCTATCTGACCCGCACCTTCCGGGCGCATGCCGGGATCGTGATCTCCGCGTCGCACAATCCCTTCGAGGATAACGGCATCAAGTTCTTCTCCGCCGAAGGCGCCAAGCTCCCCGATGCGATCGAAGAGCGCATTGAGGAGATGCTCGAGGCGCCGTTGACCACTGTGGCGCCGGATCGGCTCGGTAAGGCCGTGCGAATCGACGATGCGCCGGGTCGCTACATCGAGTTCTGCAAGTCGACGGTGCCCGATCGGGTCAGTCTGCATGGCTTGAAAATCGTCCTCGATTGCGCCCACGGTGCGACCTATCACATCGCACCCAGTGTCTTTCGCGAGCTCGGCGCCGAGGTCAGCGTGGTCGGTGCTAGCCCCGACGGTCTCAATATCAATCATGAGGTCGGCTCGACGCACCCGGCCAGCCTGCGGGCAGCGGTGATCTCACGGGGCGCCGACCTGGGTGTCGCCTTCGACGGCGACGGCGACCGGGTGCTGCTGGTCGATGCCGACGGCCGCGAACTCGACGGCGACGACATCCTGTTCCTGATCGCCCGCGACCGTCATGCTCGCGGTGAGCTGGGCGGCGGGGTGGTCGGCACGCTGATGTCCAACTTTGGCCTCGCCGCGGCCCTTGAAGCGCTGGGCATACCCTTCGAGCGCGCCAAGGTCGGCGACCGCTATGTGATCGAGCGCCTGGTGGCCAACGGCTGGCAGCTGGGCGGTGAGTCCTCCGGGCACATCGTCTGTGGCCACATCCAGACCACCGGCGACGGCATCGTCTCGGCGCTTCAGGTGCTGGCGATCATGGTCCGCGAGGGCCAGACGCTTGCCAAATTGCTGGGCGGTTTCGAAAAGGCGCCTCAGGCCCTGGTCAATGTGCGCCTTAATGCCGCCACCGATCGCGGCGCGCTGATGGATAGCGAGTCGCTGAAGAAGGCCGTCGCAAGCGTCGAGGCTGAGCTCGGCAATGAGGGGCGTGTGCTGCTGCGCCCTTCCGGCACCGAGCCACTGATTCGGGTGATGGTCGAGGGGCGGCCTCATCTCGATGTGGACGGCCTGGCCAGGCGCCTGGCCGGCGAGGTCGAATCGCTGGTCGACTGAGTCACACCCGCTGATGGCCGGCATGCCTTGTGGTGTGCTGGTTGTCATGCTATGAGCGCTCCTATACCATTTCGCACCACCTTGAAAGAGGACCGTCTATGCGTACTCCGCTGATTGCCGGTAATTGGAAGATGAATGGCTCGTTGGCGCTGGTCGATAGCTTCGCTCGCGCCCTTGCAGCGCGCGGCGTTTCCGCGACGGCCGACGTGGCACTGATGTTGCCGGCGCCCTATCTGCATGCCGCGCATCAGGCGTTTGCCGAATTGCCGGTGGCGCTGGGCGGTCAGACGCTCTATCACCAGCCGAGTGGCGCCTTCACGGGCGAAGTCAGCGCTAGCATGCTCAGCGATTGCGGGGCCCGCTACGTGCTGGTCGGTCACTCCGAACGGCGCGAGCTGTTCGCTGAAGACGATGCCGAGGTGCTGGCAAGGGTCAAGGCGGCCCTCGCCGCCGAACTAACGCCGGTGCTGTGCGTCGGTGAGACCCTCGAAGAGCGAGATGCCGGCCGTACCGAGGCGGTGGTGCTCGGGCAGCTGGCGGCGGTCTTCGACGCTCTCGCTGCGGACGAACGGTCTCGGCTGGTCGTCGCCTACGAGCCGGTCTGGGCCATCGGTACCGGGCGCACCGCGACGCCCGAACAGGCTCAGCAGGTGCATGCGGCGCTTCGTGCGCATCTTGCGACCTATGATCCGACGCTGGCCGAGGGCCTGCGTCTGTTGTACGGCGGCAGCATGAAGGCTGCCAACGCCGCCGAGCTGCTCGCGCAGCCGGACATCGACGGCGGCCTGGTGGGGGGAGCCTCTCTCCAGGTCGACGATTTTCTAGCCATTTGCCAGTCAGCAGGTTGAACCCCATGCAAGTTGCCTTTCTCATGATCCACGTGGCGATCGCCATCGCCTTGGTCGTTCTCGTCCTGCTGCAGCAGGGCAAGGGCGCCGATGCCGGCGCCTCCTTCGGCGGCGGTGCCTCGCAGACCGTGTTCGGGTCCCGCGGCAGCGGCGGTTTCCTGTCAAAGTTCACGGCGCTGCTGGCGGCGGGTTTCTTTGCCACGTCCCTGACGCTTGCCTACTTTGCCTCCCAGGCAGGCCAGGCGCCTGAAACCGGCATTCCGGACGCCAAAGTTGTGGAGCAGCAAAACAACGTGCCAACGCTTGACGACTCCTCATCCGATATGGATAATACAGCGCCAGTGCTAGAGGAGAGCGGCAGCTAAGCCGGCCTCAATTAGTGCTCCCCTGATGCCGAAGTGGTGGAATTGGTAGACACGCTATCTTGAGGGGGTAGTGACCTTACGGTCGTGCGGGTTCAAGTCCCGCCTTCGGCACCATCTGGAACGCCTTGTTATGCCGAGGCCTTCAGTAGCAAGATTGGCATTCAGGCGATTGTCACTTCCACGGCAAGGTAAGAGTTCTTGACGTGAGCCAGAGTGGCAGGTAATATCGCCGACCTGTGATGCGGGGTGGAGCAGTCTGGTAGCTCGTCGGGCTCATAACCCGAAGGTCATCGGTTCAAATCCGGTCCCCGCTACCATTTAGGCCGTCAAGAGACGCCAAATGGGATATAAGGATTCTTGTGAAAGGCCCCTTCCAGTGAAGGGGCTTTTTGTTAGTAGCTCATCTGTTAGCCGTTCCCCTGTTACCAGCCTTCGCTGGTAACACGCCAATCAGCCACCTCGCTTCCTCTTTATCTCCCGGCCAGGTGCCTGACGCAACGGCTGTAGGAGTCTTCGTCTGTGGCAATCAAGGACGCTGCGCTATACGCGTTAATCGAGCCGGTGGCCTCCGCCATGGGCTTCGAG
This sequence comes from Onishia taeanensis, assembly GCF_003268885.1. GTDB lineage: Bacteria > Pseudomonadota > Gammaproteobacteria > Pseudomonadales > Halomonadaceae > Onishia > Onishia taeanensis_A. The sequence continues at coordinate 34,055 of NZ_QLSX01000011.1, read as the reverse complement.
CTCTGGGGACTCGACTACCTGTCCCAGGGCAAACACTCCCGCCTGGTGATCTATATCGATGGCCCCAACGGCGTGACCGTCGACGACTGTGCCGATATCAGCCGCCAGATCAGTGCGGTCATGGATGTCGAGGACCCTATCGCCGGCGAGTACCGGCTTGAGGTGTCGTCCCCGGGCATGGACCGGCCGTTGTTCACCCTCGATCATTTCGAACGCTTCAAGGGGCATGTGGTGGCCATCAAGCTGCGCACACCCTTCGACGGTCGGCGCAAGTTCCAGGGACTGCTGGCCGGTATCGAAGAGGACGAAGTGTTGTTGCAGGTTGAAGGCGAGGAGTACTGCTTTCCCATCGACAGCATCGATCAGGCGCGTGTCGTGCCCCAGTTCGAGGATTGAGGTCGATGCATAAGGACAGGTTTTCTGGCGAGGCAAAGGCATGAGCAAAGAGATTTTGATGGTCGTTGACGCGATCTCGAATGAGAAGGGCGTGCCCCGTGACGTCATCTTCGAAGCCGTAGAAGCGGCGCTGGCCAGTGCATCGCGCAAGCGGTTCGACGGTCAGGAAGTCAACGTGCGGGTGGCAATCGATCGTGCAACCGGCGACTACGATACCTTCCGTCGCTGGGTGGTGATCGAGGACGACGAGTTCGAGAACCCGGACGCCGAGATCAAGCAGTCCTTCGCCGAGCGTCGTGATCCGCCGCTGACCGAGGGCGACGTGGTCGAGGAGCGCATCGAGAATGCCACCTTCGGTCGCATCGCGGCGCAGACCGCCAAGCAAGTGATCGTGCAGAAGGTCCGTGAGGCCGAGCGCGCCGAAGTGGTGCGCCAGTATACCGATCGCGAAGGCGAGCTGGTGGCCGGCATTGTCAAGAAGACGACACGTGAAGGGCTGATCATCGATCTGGGCGACAACGCCGAGGCGTTCCTGCCGCGTAATGAGATGATCCCGGGCGAGCGCTACCGCATGAACGAGCGGGTGCGTGCGCTGCTGGTCAAGGTCGACGCCGAGGCGCGTGGCGCCCAGTTGATCCTGTCGCGGACCTGCCCGGAACTGATCATCGAGCTGTTCAAGATCGAGGTGCCGGAAATTGCCGAGCAGCTCATCGAGATCAAGGGCGCGGCGCGGGACCCCGGTTCGCGGGCCAAGATCGCGGTCAAGACCAATGACCGCCGCATCGACCCGGTCGGTGCCTGCGTCGGCATGCGCGGTTCGCGAGTGCAGGCGGTGTCCACCGAGCTGCAGAACGAACGTGTGGATATCATTCTTTGGGACGACAACCCCGCGCAGCTGGTGATCAACGCCATGGCGCCGGCGGATGTCGCCTCGATTCTCGTCGATGAGGACAGCCATGCCATGGATGTCGCCGTCGCCGAGGACAATCTCGCCCAGGCCATCGGTCGCAGTGGCCAGAACGTGCGGCTCGCTTCAGAGCTGACCGGCTGGAAACTCAACGTGATGACCGAGGACGAGGCCGAGGGTAAGCGCGAGCAGGAAATCGATAGTCAGGTGGAATTCTTCATCAACCACCTGGAGATCGACGAGGAGCTGGCACGTATCATGGTCGAAGAAGGCTTCACTTCCCTGGAAGAAGTTGCCTACGTGCCCCTCGAGGAAATGCTCGAGATCGAGGAATTCGACGAGGATCTCGTCGAGGAGCTGCGTGCACGCGCAAAAGATGAGCTGTTGAACCTGGCAATTGCTTCCGAAGAGCAGCTCGACGGCGCCCAGCCCGCCGACGACCTGCTCGAGATGGAAGGGATGGAGCGTCACCTGGCCTTCATTCTGGCCAGCCGGGGCATTGTCACCATGGAGGACCTTGCCGAGCAGTCCGTCGATGATCTTGAAGACATCGAGGGCGTGGACGAGGAGCGCGCTGCGGCATTGATCATGACTGCCCGTGCGCCTTGGTTCGAGAGCGAACAGTAAACAGGTCACGGGCTCAGGAGGGTCGTTAATGTCAGACATGACCGTAAAAGATTTTGCCGTAAAAGTGGGGCGCGAAGTGCCCCGCTTACTAGAACAGATGAAAGAAGCCGGCCTGCCGCACAAGGCCGAGGGCGACGCTGTGTCCGAAGCGGACAAGAAGCGCCTGCTCGACTATTTGACCAAGAGCCACGGCGGCGATAGCGACGCCGGGGCCAAGAATCGCGTCACCCTGACGCGCAAGACCAAGAGCCGGATCCGTTCCGGTGATCGTGGCAAGTCCATTGAGGTCTCGGTCCGCAAGAAGCGCACCTACGTGAAGCGCGACGAAGAGCCGGCCGAGAAACCCAAGACCGAAGAAACGGGACCGCGCCAGCTGGTCGGCGACATGGCCGATTCCCAGGCCGAGCGAGCTGCCCGCGAGGCGGAAGAAGCCAAGGCCGCCAAGGCCAACGCCGAAGCCGCCAAGGCAGAGGAAGCGGCCAAGGCGACAGCGGCCGAGCCGGAGATTCCGGTGCCGGAGCTCGAGACTGCCGAGCCTGCTGCCCCCGAAGTCAACGCACCACCCAAGGAGCCCCGCGGCGATACGCGTCGGGCGCCCAAGAAGGCCGGTGCCAAGGCCAAGAAGGGTCGTCAGGAGCGTGACGATGACGATCGCGAAGAGCGCCGTCGCGGCGGCAAGAAAGCCAAGCGCGCTGAGCGTCGCGGCAGCCGTCGTGGCGGTCGTGAAGGCGGCGGCAAGCACGGCTTCCAGAAGCCGACGCAGCCGATCGTGCGCGAAGTGTCGATTCCCGAATCGATCAGCGTCGCCGAACTTGCCGACAAGATGTCGATCAAGGCCAACGAAGTTATCAAGGCCATGTTCAACATGGGCGCGGCCGTGACCATCAACCAGACCATCGACCAGGAGACCGCGGTAATCGTGGTCGAGGAAATGGGCCACAAGCCCAAGCTGGTCAAGGACGATGCCCTTGAGACCGAAGTGCTCGAGAGCATCTCCTACGAGGGCGAAGAGATTACGCGCTCTCCGGTGGTCACCGTTATGGGTCACGTCGACCACGGCAAGACCTCGCTGCTCGACTACGTGCGTCGTGCCAAGGTGGCGACCGGTGAAGCCGGCGGCATTACCCAGCACATTGGTGCCTATCACGTTGAGGACGATCACGGCGGCGTGACCTTCCTCGATACCCCGGGCCACGCGGCGTTCACCGCCATGCGTGCTCGTGGTGCCAAGGCGACCGACGTGGTGATCCTGGTGGTCGCTGCAGACGACGGCGTGATGCCGCAGACCATCGAGGCGATCGAGCACTCGAAGGCTGCCGGCGTGCCGATGGTCGTGGCGGTCAACAAGATCGACAAGGCGGGCGCTGATCCGGACCGGGTCAAGAACGAGCTGTCCCAGCACGGCGTCATCTCCGAAGAGTGGGGCGGCGACACCCAGTTCGTCCACGTCTCTGCCAAGTCTGGTGAAGGCATCGAAGACCTGCTGGAATCTATCCAGCTGGTGTCCGAAGTGCTCGAGCTCAAGGCCGTGCCGGAAGCGCCTGGCAAGGGCGTCGTGGTCGAGTCGCGTCTCGACAAGGGCCGTGGCCCTGTCGCGACCGTGCTGGTCCAGAACGGCACTCTGAAGAAAGGCGACATCGTGCTCGCCGGCCTCCACCACGGCCGCGTGCGTGCCCTGACCAACGAGCTTGGCAAGCAGGTCGACGAGGTCGGTCCGTCCATGCCGGTCGAGATCCAGGGTCTCGATGGCACGCCGGATGCCGGTGATGACTTCATGGTGCTCGAAGACGAGAAGAAGGCCCGCGAGATCGCCAACTTCCGTCAGGGCAAGTACCGCGAAGTGCGCCTGGCTCGCCAGCAGAAAGCCAAGCTGGAGAACATGTTCAGCCAGATGGGCAAGGAAGAGGTCGCCAAGGTCAACATCGTCCTCAAGGCCGACGTCCAGGGCTCGCTGGAAGCCATCAAGAGCGCTCTCGAAGAGCTCTCCACCGACGAAGTCGAGGTCGCCGTGGTGTCCTCGGGTGTCGGCGGCATCACCGGTACCGACGCCAACCTGGCGCTGGCCAGTGAGGCCATCGTGGTCGGCTTCAACGTCCGTGCCGACGCCGCTGCCCGCGAGATCATCGAGCGTGAAGGCCTGGATCTGCGCTACTACAGCGTGATCTACCAGCTGATCGACGAGGTCAAGCAGGCCATGAGCGGCATGCTGGCACCGGACTGGAAAGAAGAGATCGTCGGCGTGGCCGAGGTTCGCGACGTCTTCCGCGCGCCGAAGATCGGCGCCGTGGCCGGCTGCATGGTGGTCGAGGGCACCGTTCACCGCAACAAGAAGATCCGTGTGCTGCGCGAAAACGTGGTCATCTACGAAGGCGAGCTGGAATCCCTGCGTCGCTTTAAGGATGACGTCAACGAAGTGCGCAACGGCATGGAATGCGGTATCGGCGTCAAGAACTACAACGACGTCCAGGCCGGTGACAAGATCGAGGTCTTCGATCAGGTCAAGGTCGAACGCACCCTGTAACCGACCGAGGAGAGCTGGTCATGCGCGAGTTCAAGCGTACCGATCGGGTAGCCGACCAGCTGCAGCAGGAGCTGGCGGTACTCATCCAGCGCGAGGTCAAAGACCCGCGCCTGGGCATGATCACCGTCAGCGGGGTCACGGTCAGCCGTGACCTCGGCTATGCCGACGTCTATGTCACGCTGCTCGGCGAGAATGACGCCGAGCGGGTTAAGGACAACCTCAAGGTGCTCAAGCGCGCCGCAGGCTTCCTGCGCAGTCAGGTCGCCCGTCGCATCAAGCTGCGTCACGTGCCAGAACTGCGCTTTCACTATGATGAGAGCGTGGTGCGTGGCCAGCAGCTGTCTTCGCTGATCGAGGAAGCGGTCGCCAGCGATCGCGCCCAGCATCACGAGGAACAGGACGATGACGGCGATGTCGCCGATAGCCACGGCGATCAGAGCCGCGACGAGGACGGCCGCTGATGGCGCGAAAGCGTCGCGGCCTGCCGGTCGATGGAGTGCTGTTGTTCGACAAGCCCAAGGGCGCGTCGAGCAACCATGTGCTGCAGCGCGTCCGGCGGCTCTATCAGGCCCAGAAAGCCGGACACACCGGCACGCTGGACCCGATGGCCACCGGTCTGCTGCCGATCTGCTTCGGCGAAGCCACCAAGTTCAGCTCCTTCCTGCTCGAGGCCGACAAGGTCTACGAGACCCGGGTGAAGCTGGGCGAGGTGACCGACACCGGCGATGCCGAGGGCGAGATTGTCGAGCGCGCTCCGATACCGGCCTTGAAGGAGGCCGATATCGAGGCTGTGCTTGCCCGTTTTCGCGGCGAGATCGACCAGGTGCCGCCGATGTATTCGGCGCTCAAGCACGAGGGGCGCAAGCTCTATGAGCTGGCCCGGGAAGGCAAGACAATCGAGCGTGCAGTCCGGCGCGTGAGCGTTTATGATAGCCGGCTGCTCGAGGCAGATGCCGAGGGTTTCGAGCTGCGGGTGCAGTGCAGCAAAGGCACCTATATCCGCACGCTTGCCGAGGATATCGGCCAGGCGCTTGGCTGCGGTGGCCACATCACGGCCCTGCGTCGGCTCAAGACCGGCCCCTTCGACGGTGACGGCATGCATACCCTGGACGCTCTGGAGGCATTGGCCGATCAGGACGCCCGGGAAGCCCTGCTGATGCCGATCGATGTGCTGGTGGCGCATCTGCCGGCCCTTGAGGTCGACGACGTGGCGGCCTCCCGGATCCAGCACGGCCAGCAGGCCCGCGTGGATACCGGAGAGCTCGGCGTTGATGACACCGTCAGACTCTATCGTGGCGAGGTCTTTCTGGGCCTGGTCACGGTCAAGGCGGCGGGGGAAATTGCCCCCCGTCGCTTGTTGAATACCGCCGCTGCCCAGTCGGGTGGCGATGCGTAAAGCAACCCGCACCGCGTGGAACCTGCCGCGCGGTGTAGGCGTGGAGACTGCAAATATGCGTGGTCTCCGACATTCATCACCAGGCATATTGCTTACTGGAGAAACAGATGGCACTGACCGCTGAAAAGAAGGCCGAGATCGTCAATGAATTCGGCCGTGTCGAAAATGACACCGGTTCCCCCGAAGTTCAGGTGGCCCTGCTGAGCGCCAACATCGACGGCCTGCAGGATCACTTCAAGACCAACAAGCAGGATCACCACTCCCGTCGTGGCCTGATCCGTATGGTCAACCAGCGTCGTAAGCTGCTCGACTACCTGAAGCGCAAGGACTTCGAGCGCTACCAGTCGCTGATCCAGCGCCTGGGCCTGCGTCGCTAAGCGGCAGCCGGTAGCCAGACAGGGAAGGGTCCACGGATTCTTCCCGAACCCGCGGCAGCGCCGCAGGGTTCTTCGAACAAGCAACCCCACGGGGTTGCTTGTTGTTTTATGGGATCTTGGTAGCCCTTGCCTCGACGACCTCCTAAAATGGTCGACGTGTCAAAAAAGACCCAATGTGAATTCGACAAGTTGAAGGAAGCCGCCGTGAACCCGGTCAAGAAAACATTCCAGTACGGTCGCAGCACCGTGACTCTCGAGACGGGCCGCATCGCCCGTCAGGCCACTGGTGCCGTGCAGGTCACCATGGGCGATACCGTGGTGCTGTGCACCGTGGTGGGCAAGAAGACCCGCAAGCCTGGCCAGGACTTCTTCCCGCTGTCCGTGCACTACCAGGAAAAGACCTATGCCGTGGGCAAGATCCCCGGCGGCTTCTTCAAGCGTGAGGGGCGTCCCACCGAGAAGGAAACCCTCACCTCGCGCCTGATCGATCGTCCGATCCGCCCGCTGTTCCCCAAGGGCTTCATGAACGAAGTCCAGGTCATCTGTAACGTGATGTCCGCCGATCGCAATCAGGACCCGGATATCGCCGCCATGATCGGCACCTCCGCGGCGCTGGCCATTTCCGGCCTGCCGTTCAGCGGCCCGATCGGCGCCGCCCGCGTCGGCTTCGACGAGGAGAAGGGCTACTTCCTCAACCCGACCGTCGAAGAGCTGACCCGCTCAGAACTCAACATGGTTGTCGCCGGTACCGCGAAGGCCGTGCTGATGGTCGAGTCCGAAGCCAAGGAACTGCTCGAAGACGAGATGCTCGGTGCGGTGCTGTTCGCCCACCAGGAGATGCAGGTCGCGATCACTGCGATCAACGAGCTGGTCGCCGAAGCCGGCAAGCCGAAGTGGGACTGGCAGCCGGCTGAAGAGAATGTCGCCCTCAAGGAAGCCCTGGCCAAGGACTTCGAATCCAAGGTCGGCGAAGCCTATCGCATCACCGACAAGATGGCTCGCCAGGATGCCCTGAGTGCTGCCAAAGACGCCGCCATCGAAGCGCTGGCTGGTGAAGAAGAGGGCACTTTCGACGCCGACGAGGTTGCCAAGGCCTTCGCCGCGCTCGAGAAGCGTGTGGTGCGCTCGCGGGTGGTCAAGGGCGAGCCGCGCATCGACGGCCGCGACCTGAAGACCGTGCGTCCGCTGGACATCGAGGTGGGCATGCTGCCCAAGACGCATGGCTCGGCGCTGTTCACCCGCGGCGAGACCCAGGCCATGGTGGTGGCTACCCTCGGCACCCTGCGCGACTCCCAGCTGATCGAATCACTGGAAGGCGAGCGCAAGGATCGCTTCCTGCTGCACTACAACTTCCCCCCGTACTGCGTGGGTGAAGCCGGCTTCATGGGCGGGCCCAAGCGTCGCGAGATCGGTCACGGTCGTCTGGCACGCCGCGGCGTCCAGGCCATGCTGCCCAGCGATGACGACTTCCCCTATACCATCCGCGTGGTCTCCGAGATCACCGAGTCCAACGGCTCCAGCTCCATGGCCTCGGTGTGTGGCACCTCGCTGGCCCTGATGGACGCTGGCGTGCCTCTCAAGGCGCCGGTGGCCGGCATCGCCATGGGCCTGGTCAAGGATGAAGACGGCTTCGCCGTGCTGACCGACATCCTGGGTGACGAGGACCACCTCGGCGACATGGACTTCAAGGTGGCCGGCAGCGCAGAAGGCGTGACCGCCCTGCAGATGGACATCAAGATCGAGGGCATCAACGAGGAGATCATGGAGCAGGCGCTGCAGCAGGCCCATGACGCGCGTCTGACCATCCTCGAGCAGATGAACCAGGTGATCGGTCAGAGCCGCAGCGAAGTGTCCGATAACGCCCCGTCGATGGCCACCATCAAGATCAACCCGGACAAGATCCGCGACGTGATCGGCAAGGGCGGCGCCACCATCCGCAAGATCTGCGACGACACTGGCGCCTCCATCGATCTGGACGACGACGGCACAGTGCGCATCTATGCCGAGGACAAGACGGCCGCCAAGGCAGCGATCGACACGGTGCTCGCGATCACCGCCGAAGCCGAGATCGGCAAGCTCTACAAGGGCAAGGTCGTGCGCATCGCCGACTTCGGCGCCTTCGTCAACATCATGCCGGGCACCGACGGTCTGGTGCACATCTCCCAGATCGTGCCCGAGCGGGTCAACGACGTGCGTGAATTCCTCAACGAAGGGGACGACGTGATCGTCAAGGTGCTGGACATCGACAACCGCAACCGCGTGAAGCTCTCCATCAAGGAGATCACACCGGAAGAGAAGGCTGCCTTCGAGGCCGCCGAGGTGGTCGTCGACTGATCCCGCTCGACGCCGCAACGACAACGCCCCCGCAGCCTTGGCTGCGGGGGCGTTTTTTATGCGCTGGCGACGTTTAGGTCGCAGTGTGGGTCAGGCCTTTTGGGCTCAGCGCTCGATGGCGAGCGCCACCCCCTGCCCGCCGCCGATGCACAGCGTCGCGAGGCCCTTCTTGGCGTCGCGGGCAATCATCTCGTGGACCAAGGTCACCAGCACGCGGCAGCCGGAGGCGCCGATCGGGTGGCCGATGGCGATGGCGCCGCCGTTGACGTTGATCTTGTCGGTATCCCAACCAAGCTCCTTGTTGACCGACAGCGCCTGGGCGGCGAAGGCCTCGTTGGCCTCGATCAGGTCCAGCTCGCCGATGGCCCAGCCCGCCTTGTCGAGGCAGCGACGGGTTGCCGGCGCCGGGCCGATGCCCATGATCGCCGGGTCGACGCCGGCGTTGGCGTAGGCCTTGATGCGAGCCAGCGGTTCGAGCCCCAGCGCCTTGGCCTTCTCGGCGGAGCACAGCATGACCACTGCGGCGCCGTCGTTGATGGAGGAAGCGTTGCCGGCGGTCACGGTGCCGTCCTTCTTGAAGGCCGGGCGCATGCCACCAAGCTTCTCGGCGGTCACACCCGGACGCGGGCCTTCGTCGGTGTCGAAGACCACCGGGTCGCCCTTGCGCTGGGGAATCTCGACCGGGACGATCTGGCTCTTGAACTTGCCGGCCTCGATGGCAGCGGTGGCCTTCTGCTGGGAGGCAGCGGCGAAGGCGTCCATCTCCTCGCGGGTGATGCCGTACTTCTCGGCCAAATTCTCGGCAGTGATGCCCATGTGATAGTCGTTGAAGGCATCCCACAGGCCGTCATGGACCATGGTATCGATGGCCTTCCAGTCGCCCATGCGCTGGCCGGTGCGTGAGTGCGGCAGCACGTGGGGCGACGCGGACATGTTTTCCTGGCCGCCGGCGAGGATCAGCTCGGCGTCGCCACAGCGGATCGCCTGCGTCGCCAGATGCAGCGCCTTGAGGCCGGAGCCGCAGACCTTGTTGATGGTCATGGCCGGTACGCCGTCGGGCAGGCCGGCCTTGATGGCGGCCTGGCGCGCCGGGTTCTGGCCGACACCGGCGGTCAGGACCTGGCCGAGCAGTACTTCGTCGACCTGATCACCCGCGACGCCGGTCTGCTTGAGGATATCCTTGATGACCAAGGCACCCAGCTCGCTTGCAGGAATGTCGGCGAGCGAACCACCGAAGGTGCCAACGGCAGTGCGGCGGGCCGCGACAATCACCACGTCTTGCATAAAGAGACTCCTCGAAAAGGGCTAGTGACCTTTAAGCATAGGAGAGTCTTGTGCGCCGCGACAATGGCTAATCGCTTAAATGGTACCAAAGAGCAAGTCGAGAAGAGGAGGTGAGCGACCTCGCGGATGGCGGGCGCAGCGGCCGGCGAGAGGAGAAAGGTGCCGGCCGCGCGCGAGGTGCTTGGTGAGCGAGTTGTTTACTGTTAGCTACCAGGCGCTATGTTTCAGGTTAAGGTTCAGACTTAGACTCAGGCCAGCTGGACGGGAATGGCATGGCTGGTGTGGCTGACGTCGTTGCCTTCCTGCAGATAGACCAGGGCCGGCTGGTGCTGCTCCACTTCGCGATCATCGTAATGGGCATAGCTGCAGATGATCACACGGTCACCGACGCTTGCGAGGTGGGCCGCAGCACCGTTCACCGAGATTACCTTGGAGCCTTCCTCGGCGCGGATGGCGTAGGTGGTGAAGCGCTGGCCGCCCTCGACGTTATAGATCTGGATCTGCTCGTTTTCGCGAATGCCGGCCATGTCGAGCAGCTCGCCGTCGATGGCGCAGGAGCCTTCATAGTTGAGCACGGCGTGGGTGACGCGGGCCATGTGCAGCTTGGCCTTGAGCATGATGGTGTACATCGGATTGGCTTCCTTATCCGTCGCGATGCGACAGGCTAACGGTCAGGTTGTCGATCAGGCGGGCCGGCCCCAACTGGGCCGCGGCGAGAATCACTGCGTCTCGGGTGTCGGCGTCAACCTCGCCGAGATCGTCGGCGCGGCGCAGCGCCAGATAGTCGGGCACGAACCCGCGCGTGATCAGGCGTTCATGGGCGGCGGCGAAGGCATCGGCCACTGAGGCGCCGGCGATGATCGCTTCGCGCAGCTCGCAAAGAGTGAGGTGAAGGCCGGGAGCCCGGGTGCGCTCCTCTTCGCTCAGATAGCCGTTGCGCGATGAAAGCGCCAGGCCATCGGCCGCGCGCACGATCGGCACGCCGACGATCTCGATGGGAAAGTGCAGGTCGTGAGTCAGCTGGCGAATCACCGCCAGCTGCTGATAGTCCTTCTCGCCGAAGCAGGCAAGGTCCGGCTGCACCAGGTTGAAGAGCAGGCTGACCACGGTGGCTACGCCGTCGAAGTGACCCGGTCGCGAGCCGCCGCACAGCCCCTCGCTGACCCCGGCGACGCGGACTCGGGTCTGCACGCCGAGGCCCTGGGGGTAGAGCTCGCGGGTCGACGGCGCGAACAGCAGGTCGCAGCCGGCGTCGGCGAGCCCGGCCTGATCCTCGGCGAGGGTGCGCGGGTAGGCGTCCAGATCCTCGTCGGGGCCGAACTGCAGGGGGTTGACGAAGATCGTGGCTACGACCAGGTCGGCGCGCGCCCGCGCCTCGGCGACCAGTGCCAGGTGGCCCGCATGCAGGTTGCCCATGGTCGGCACCAGGGCGATGCGTTGCCCTGCGCGCCTGGGGCCGGCCAGCGCCTCACGCAGCGCCTGGACGTGATGCAGGGTGTCCATCAGAAGCTGTGCTCCTCGGCCGGAAAGCGGCGTGCCTTGACGGCGTCGTGATAGCGGCGGAAGGCGTCCTGGATGTCCTCGGCCTCGGTCATGAAGTTCTTGACGAAGCGCGGCGTACGGCCATGGGTGATGCCCAGCACGTCGTGCATGACGAGAATCTGGCCATCGACGTCGGGACCCGCGCCAATGCCGATCACCGGCACCTCCAGCGCATCGCGCACCGCGCGGCCGAGGCTTGCCGGCACGCATTCGAGCAGGATCACCGAGGCGCCGGCGTCTTGCAGTGCCTTGGCGTCATGGAGAATCTGTTCGGCGCGCTCGGTGTCACGGCCCTGTACCTTGTAGCCGCCCAGCTGATGCACCGACTGCGGTGTGAGGCCCAGGTGTGCGCACACCGGCACGCCGCGTCGGGTGAGTTCACGGATGCCGTCGGCCATCCAGGCCTCGCCCTCGACCTTGATCAGCTCAGCGCCCGCGCGCATCAGTGCGCCGGCATCGTCAAGCAGCTTCGGCAGGCTTGCGTTGCTCATGAAGGGCAGGTCGACCATCAGCAGGCTGGCACCCTTGCCGCGGACCGCGCAGCGGGTGTGATAGCAGATGTCGTCGAGGGTGACCGGCAGGGTGCTGTTGTGGCCCTGCAGCACCATGCCCAGGGAATCACCGACCAGCAGCACCTCGATCCCGGCGTCGCTGGCGGCGCGGGCAAAGGAGGCGTCGTAGGCGGTCAGGCAGCTGAAGGTCTCCCCCGCCCGCTTGTGGGCCGAAAGCGTGCTCAAGGTGACGGTTTTCATAGTATTGCGGTCTCGTCGATAGCGTCGTGGGATCGCGTTGAAGGCACGCGGTCGCCTGGCTGGCGTCGGGGCTGGAGCCATCAAAGTGTTACCCCGTCAGCCCTTGGAAGTGTGGAATGGTAACAAAAGTCGGGCAACTCTACCTTTGGGGTAACAGTGCCCGCAAGTCGTCAGCGTCCTGCCAGGCGGGGAGCACTGCCAGAGAACCCAGGCCCGGCAGCTCGAGGGTCGGTGCCAATTCGTGAAGAGGCACCACCACGAAGGCGCGATTGGCAATCTCGGGATGCGGCAGGCGCAGGCGTGGGTGGTCCAGGCACTGATCGTTGTACAGCAGCAGGTCGAGATCCAGGGTGCGCGGCCCCCAGTGGCGACGTCGCACTCTGGCGTGGCGCTGTTCGAGGGCCTGCAACTGATCGAGTAACGCGAGAGGCGACAGCCGGGTCTCGATGAGGGCCACGGCATTGATGAAGTCGGGTTGGTCCTGGGGACCCACCGGACGACTCGCGTAACAGGATGACGCGGCTATCAGGTGGGTCAGCTTCAGGCCGTCGAGCTCACGAAGCGCCCGCTCGATGTGATCGCGCGGGCCGTCGAGGTTGCTGCCAAGGCCGATATAGGCGTGCGACAGCATGCGCTCAGTCCTGCTGGTCCGACGTTGAAGGTGCCGCGCTGCGCCGACGCCTGCGCGGACGGCGCTTGCGCTTCTTGCCGCCACCGCTGCCGGCGGGGTCGCTGCCTAGCTTCTGCAGCAGGCGGCGCTGTTCGTGTTCGTCGGCGTCCTGGAAGGCAGTCCACCAGGTGCCCAGGCCGGGCTCGATCTCACCGGCTTCTTCGCGCAGTAGCAGGAAGTCGTAGGCGGCGCGGAAGCGCGGGTGCTCAAGAGTCTGGAAGGCCCGCTTGCCGTGGCGCTTGGGTAGATGCATCTGCAGATCCCAGATTTCGCGCATCGGGATGCTGAAACGCTTGGGGATCGAGACATGCTTGAGCTGACGGCCCACCACCTGCTGGGCGGCGCTATGCAGTGCCGGTACCTCTGGCATGCCGTCGTCGATCAGCGTCTGGTGGCGAAGCGTCACGGCTGGCCACAGCAGGGCGCCGATCAGGAAGGCCGGTGTCACCGGCCGGTCACGGCGGATGCGATCATCGGTGTTCGCAAGCGCCCGCTCCATCAGCTGCTCGGCCCAGGGCAGGGCTTCAAGTGCCTCGTCGGCTTCCGGGAAGAGCATCGGGAAGAGACCGTGGTGGCGCAGCGCACGGAAGGTGTCCAGGGCGTGACCTGCCAGGAACAGCTTGAGGATCTCGTCGAACAGCCGGGCCGGCGGGATCTGCAGCAGCAGCGGCGCCAGCTCGCGGATCGGCGCCTCGGTGGCGGCATCCATGTCGAAGTCGAGCTTGGCGGCGAAGCGCACTGCGCGCAGCATGCGCACCGGGTCTTCGCGGTAGCGGGTCGCCGGGTCGCCGATCAGGCGCAGCGTGCGCGCTTCGATGTCGCGCACGCCGTTCGCCCAGTCATGGATCGAGAAGTCGGCAATGTTGTAGTAGAGCGCATTGACCGTGAAGTCCCGGCGCAGCGCGTCTTCCTCGACATTGCCCCAGACGTTGTCACGCAGCAGCAGGCCGTCCTGGGACTGCTGTGACTGCTGGCCGCCATGATCGTCGCCAGGGCGTCCGCGGAAGGTGGTGACCTCGATCACCTCGCGGCCGAAGCGCACATGCACGATGCGAAAGCGCCGCCCGATGATGCGCGAATTGCGGAACAGATCGCGCAGCTCTTCGGGGGTCGCATCGGTGGCGACGTCGAAGTCCTTGGGCGTCTTGCCGAGCAGAGAATCCCGGATGCTGCCGCCGACCAGGTACGCCTCGAAGCCTGCATTGTGCAAGCGATAGAGAACCTTCAGCGCGGCATCGGAGAAGAGCTTGCGGGAAACGTCGTGGTTATCGCGGGGAATCACGCGCAGCGCGGGTGTCTGACCGGCAGCATCCTGAGGGCTGAAAAGCGACTTCAAGCGCTCACCGGGAGCTTGTAGAAAGCGGGTAAATCCTTTGAACATGCAGCGAAATCGACTCGCTAAGGCAAAACCCAAGTGTAGCCGACCACCGACACCTTGGGAACCATTGCCTGGTTTAGGGAACGGGTTGGTGCAAAAAATGTCTAGGTGGCCATGGCCGCCAGACGCAGAAAGGGGAGGCCAGTTGGCCTCCCCTGTAAGCATGAAATCAGCATCCCTGCTGTTGGTTTTTCTTCGTGATGGCGCATCGCCTTGAATACGCACCACAGTCACCAAAGCTGGTTCAGGCAAGCAAGATTCTTGTTGTTGTCGACCTTCCTGATGGCGACCGTCTCGTATTCAAAACAATAGTCCAACCACGACGGCAGAGAATTTGCCTACCTCCGGTGTGTTGTTGTTGTTACCGGAGGTGCATCGCGTGAGGGCTTGTTGTTGTTATGCCCTGTCGGGATGCGTTTCGTCCTGGTCAGCTTTCCGGACCCTCGACCGCAATTATTGTTGTGGTGGTCGAGCCGCACCGGCATGACTTGTCATTGTTCTTGTGAACGTCATTGCCATCATGGGTGCTGTGTCACGCCGTCAGCATTGTTGTTGTTGGGCTGTTGGCGGTGTCTGAAGCCTCGCCGTTGTTGTTATTAGCGCGAGTGCTCAGTGACGTCCGGCTGTTGTTTTTCTTGCCTTAAACATTGCACTGCTCATGCCATGTCTAAGAAAAATTATGTAAATCAATTTGTTATATTTTTTCGAATCAGTTCCGTCTGATATGCACATCGATTGTGTTACCCCCTGATGCCGCATACTGGGGCATTTCTTGTGTGGGATGGTAACAACTGGTGCAGAGATGGCTGCCATGATGAGGAAAAGCGCCTGCGAATGGAACTCGCAGGCGCTTAGACCATGGTCGTGTGGGTGGGGAAGCGCAGACCTGATCAGGCCTGCCGGCTGCGGGCGCTGCGCTTTCGGGGTATGCCCAGGCGCTGCCGGCGCTCCCACAGGCATTTGCGGCTGATGCCGAGCTTTTGGGCCAGTTCGGTCTCGCTCATCTCTTCCTGATGTTCGAGCACGAAGTGCTGGAAGTAGTCCTCCAGCGACAGGTCTTCCTCGCTGAGGTCCTCAGGTGTAGCCACGTCATCTTTCGATGCCGCGGGGCTCACGGTGGGCCGAGCCGAGGCTGACACGGGCCGCAGCCCCAGGTCATCGGGATGGATCAGGTGGCCTTCGGCGAGGATCACGCCCCGCTCGAGGGCGTTCTCGAGCTCACGGACATTGCCGGGCCAGAGGTAGTCGCGGATCTCGCGGCGTGCGCTGCGCGATAGCTTGAGCCCCTGGCGGTCATGGCGGCGGCAGGCGGCTTCGAGCAACACGTCGGTGATGGTCAGGATATCGTCTTCGCGCTCGCGCAGCGGCGGCAGGTCGATTTGCATCACGTTGAGGCGATAGTAAAGATCGAGGCGAAACTCGCCGGTCTTCGACAGTGCCTGCAGGTCGCGGTGGGTGGCGGCGATCAGGCGCACATCGACATGACGGGTTTCCACCGAGCCGATCTTGCGGATCTCGCCCTCCTGCAGCACGCGCAGCAGCCGGGCCTGGGCATCCAGCGGCAGCTCGCCGATCTCATCCAGAAACAGGGTGCCGCCGTCGGCGGCCTCGACCAGACCGGTGCGGGCAGCGCTGGCACCGGTGAAGGCTCCCTTCTCGTGGCCGAACAGTTCGGATTCGATCAGCGTCTCGGGAATCGCCGCGCAGTTGACGCAGATCAGCGGTGCCTTGATGCGCTTGCTCTGGCGGTGAATGGCGCGGGCCACCAGTTCCTTGCCGGTGCCCGACTCTCCCTGGATCAGCACCGTGACGTCCGCCGGAGCGGTCTTGCGGATCCGGGTATAGACCACCTGCATGGCCGGGCAGTCGCCGATCATCGTCTGAGGCGCGGCCTCGCTGGCTGTGTCAGGCGCAGGGGGCTCGCCGCCATGCTCGCGCAGTGCCCGGTCTACCGTCTCGAGTAGCTCGGCATGGTCGAAGGGTTTGGCGACGTAGTCGACCGCGCCTTGTTTCAGGGCATCGACGGCCGAGCGCATGCTGGCGTAGCTGGTCATGATCAGCACCGGCACCGGTGCTG
Organism: Onishia taeanensis; assembly: GCF_003268885.1. Lineage (GTDB taxonomy): Bacteria > Pseudomonadota > Gammaproteobacteria > Pseudomonadales > Halomonadaceae > Onishia > Onishia taeanensis_A. The sequence goes on along the minus strand of NZ_QLSX01000011.1, from coordinate 17,794 downwards.
CGCGCTCGATCATCGCGGTGCCGGGTTCACCGGGCAGGCGCAGGTCGCTGATCACCAGGGAAAAACGCTGGGGGTCTAGCGTTTCGGCCTCGGCTACCGAAGCGGCTTCGCTGACCTCGTGGCCATGGCGCTCCAGCAGCCGCTTCAGGGCGCTGCGGATGATGCTTTCGTCTTCAACGATCAGAATCCGGCTCATGGGGGAGCTCGTTGTCCTCTTTGCTCAGTGGTGGCCTGCTGACAGGTAGCCACATGACGATGCGGGTGCCGCTTTCGCGCCCGGTGGGAGGCGATTCTATATGGATCCGTCCCTGGTGGTCGGCCAGGATGCCATAGACCAGTGCGAGGCCCAGGCCGGTGCCCTCGCCGGGCGCCTTGGTGGTGGTGAAGGGCTCGAAAAGATGATCGCGGACCCTGGCATCGATGCCCGTGCCGGCATCGGTCACGCTCCATTCTATGCCATTACGGCCCTCGCCATCTGCAAGACGCCGGGCATCGATCTCTATCGCGCCGTTGGTGGGGCTGGCATCGCGGGCGTTGCCCAGCAGGTTGATCATCACCTGGACCATACGCTGGGCATCAGCCTCCAGCTCTAGGTCAGCGGGGCAATGATTGTGATAGACCACATCCTGACCCGTGCGTGCCAACTGGATCAAGTGAAGCGCCTCATTGGTGAGTTCGCGGGGGTTGACCGTGGCATAGCGCCCGGCGCTCTCCTGATGGCCGCCGTGGGCGAAGCCGACCAACGAGCCGATGATGCGCGAGACGCGCTCGGTGAGGGTCTGGATCTGGTCGGCGGTCTCCAGCAGCGCGGGGTCATCGGTGTCGTAGCGCAGGTTCTGGGCCAGCGAAGAGATGCCGGTGATGGGATTGCCGATTTCATGGGCGACTCCGGCGGCCAGTTGGCCGATCGAGGCCAGCCGGGCGGCGTGCACCAGCTCGTCCTCGAGCCACTTCATCTCGCTGTGATCCTCGACCAGAATCACCCGGCCGCCATAGGGGTCGTCCTCGGCATCCAGCGTGGCCTGGTGCAGGCTCAGGTAGCGCGTGGTGCCGGAAAGCGTCACCGGCTGCTTGTAGAGATGACGCTGGCCGTTGCTGAGCAGGCGCCCGAGTAGCTCGCCCCAGGGCTCAGGCAGGCTATCTCGGCGGGCGCCGACGACGTGCTCGCCGTCGATGCCGGAGAGCGCGGTCAGGGCGTCGTTCCACATCAGCAGTTCATCGTCGTCGCCGAAGGCGCACAGGCCGATGGGGAGCTGGGTGAGGGTGCGGCGATGGTAGCGACGCAGGCCGTCGAGCTCTCGGGCGAGGCCGGTGAGTCGCGAGCGATAGGCTTCCAGGCGGCTTTCGACGAAGTGAATGTCGTCAACCGCCTCTTTTTCTAGTCCTGCTCCGTCGCGACGATAGGGCAGGCAACGATCAACGATGTCCTGGGCCACCGACGGGCCCATCAGCCCCGAAAGATTGGCCTGGATACGATCACGCAGCCGGCGCAGGGCATAGGGGCGCCGATCCCAGGACGTCAGCTCTAGTGCCGCCAGGGCGCGTTCGACCTCGCGCTCGGCGACGTCGGCCCCCAGCGCCGGGGCGAGATGATGCTTGAAGTCTTCGCCGTGGGTGACGGTCAGCGCCAGGCGCTTGGGGCGAATCACCGGGTCCGCCGCGCAGGCCTCGGCGGCGGTTCGTTCGCCTGCCGAGGTGCGAGTCAGCAGCGAGACGAGAATCAGGATCAGACCGTTGGCGGTCAGCGCCACCAGCGTCACGGCGTACCAGGCGGGCGCGCTCGACAGGCTCTCCAGGCCGGGCGGCACCAGCACCCAGGGCGACAGACCAGTGACCAGCGGCAGCCACAGGCCCACCATCCACAGGCCCGTACCCACCAGCAGCCCACTGACCATGCCCTTGCGGTTGGCGCCGGGCCAGTAGAGCAGTGCCAACAACCCCGGCAGGCATTGGGCCATGCCGGAGAAGGAGGCGATTCCGAGGGTCGTCAGGTCATGGGCAAGCCCCAGGGTGCGATAGTAGAGCCAGCCTGAGAGAATCACCGCCACCACCAGCGCCCGCCGCAGCCAGCGCAGCCAGCGGTACAGATCGCCTCGGTGATCCGGCGGGTGGGCGACCAGCACCAGGTGATTGAGGATCATCCCCGACAGGGCCATGGCAATGATGATCAGGGTGCCGCTGGCCGCGGCGAGGCCGGCCAGGAAGACCAGCGCATCTACCCACGGCGAGGCGGACAGGGCGAAGGCCAGATAGGCGCTCTCAAGCCCCGGCGGGGCGATACCCACGCGCTGGGCGCCCCACAGGATTAGCGGCACCGGCAGGGCCATCAGCAATAGATAAAGCGGCAGACTCCAGCCGGCCTGCAGCAGCGCACGCGGGGACAGGCGCTCGGCGAAGGTCAGGTGGAACATGTGCGGCATCAGAAAGGCGGCGGCGAAGAACAGCAGCAGCAGGGTGCGCCACTGCCCCGAATCTAGCTCGCTGACGCCGGCCTGATGGACAAGCCCCGGGCCTTCGAGCCAGGCCTGCAGGTCGCTCGGGCCATCGAAGATGCCGAACAGGGCGAAGGCCCCCAGCGCCAGCATGGCGGCGAGCTTGACCAGCGACTCCACGGCGATGACGGCAAGCAGGGTGTCTTGATGGGCGTTGAGGTGAGTGTGACGCGCGCCAAAGAGCACCGCGAACAAGGCGATCACCAGGCAGAACCCTAGCGCGGCAAGCGCCGGCGACGCTGTGCCGGTGAGCTGCTGGATTGCCTGGCCCAGGGTCTGCACCTGCAGTGCCAGCAGCGGCAGCACCGCCATGGCGCTGATCACGGTGATCAGAGTGCCGACCCAGCGCGAGCGGAAGCGGAAGGCGAACAGGTCGGCCAGTGACGCCAACTGGTAGGTGCGGGTCAGGCGTTGGATCGGCAGCAGCAGCACCGGTGCCAGCAGGACGGCACCGGCGGCCCCCAGATAGTAGGCCAGATAGCCATAGCCGACCCGGCCGGCCAGTTCCACGCTGCCGTACACCGCCCAGGCGCTGGCATAGACGCCAAGCGCCAGGGTATAGACCGCCGGGTGGTGCACGAGACGCGAGGGAACCCAGCGCCGTTCCACTGCCAGGGCACACAGGAAAAGTAGCGCAAGATAGCCACCGCCTACCAGCAGCAAGGGAGACAGGCCTTCAGCGTTCATCGAGGGCCCTCTTTTGTTCGAGCCACAGCGACAGCGCGATCAGTACGCCCCAGATAACGAAGGGGCGATACCAGGCGCTATCGGGGCTGGCCCAGCCATTCATCAGCACCGGTGAGAGCAGGTAGCCGACGAAGACCAGCAACAGCATGATGCGATAGACGTACATGGGCCTCTCCTCGTAGTTGACGCCCGTGGCGCGAGCAAGGCTTACCAAGCCTTTTACGCCAGGCGGCCTGGCTTTCTAAGGGGCCGGGCAACTGGCGTTACCTACCGTCAGTGAAACATCCTGGGTTATGCATCGGGCCAGTCCGGGGCAACGAGGACGTCATCTGTGGTCAGACGCGCCGGTTCCCAGGCGGCGATGGCGGCGGCCAGCTGGTCTTCGACCGGAGCGGTGGAAAGGGCGGAGTCGGGCGCCTGTTCGAGCGCCGTCAGGGCCTGATGCACCAGCGGACGGACGCGTTCGTCTTCGGGCAGCGGCCGGGCCAGGTTCTGCTTGGAGAGCTTTTGGCCGTCGTCGCCGATCACCAGCGGCAGGTGCAGGTAGCGGGGCTCAGGCAGCCCCAAGGCAGCCTGCAGCTGGCGTTGCCAGGGCGTGTTGTCGAGCAGGTCGACGCCGCGCACCACATCACTGATGGCCTGGTCGGCATCGTCGACCACCACCGCCAGCTGATAGGCCCAGAGGGCATCCTTGCGTTTGAGCACCACGTCGCCGAGGTCGGCCGGGTCCAGGCACTGTCGGCCATAGAGCCGGTCGTGCCAGACCACCGGGCGCAGCCCAAGGTCGCTGCGCAGCCGCCAGGCAAGGGGCGCCTCGGGAACGCAGGGACCATCGCGGCACCAGCCGGGATAGATGGGGTAATCTCGCCACTGCTTGCGCGAGCAGCTGCAGGGATAGGCGAGCCCCGCGTCAGCGAGCCGTTCCAGAGCCGCCGCGTAAGCCTCGCCGCGCGTTTGCTGGTAGCGCACCGGGCCGTCCCAGTGAAGGCCGAAGGCCTCGAGCTGGCGCAGGATGGTATCGCTCGCGCCTTTTGGGCAGCGCGGCGGGTCGATGTCTTCGATGCGCACCTCCCAGCTGCCACCTGCCTGACGGGCATCCAGGTAGCTGCCCAACGCCGCGACCAGCGACCCGAAATGCAGGGGGCCGGAGGGGGTAGGGGCGAAGCGTCCGCGGTAGTCGTTCATGGCAGGGGCTCGTCTGGGCTCATCGGGATAAGTGGCAAGGGAGCTGGGAAGCGGGCGCTGAAGCAGGGCCGCTGGATACGCCGACGGGCACCCGAGGGTGCCCGTCGAAGATGGCCAAGGTGGCCGCGCAGGCCTGGCGGGCAAGCAAAGATCAGCCGCCGAGCTGCTTTTCCTTGAGTTCGGCCAGGGTCTTGCAGTCGACGCACTGAGTGGCCGTGGGACGCGCTTCGAGGCGGCGAATGCCGATCTCGACGCCGCAGGCCTCGCAGAAGCCGTAGTCGTCCTCGTCGATCTTATCGATGGTCTCGTTGATCTTCTTGAGCAGTTTGCGCTCGCGATCCCGAGTGCGCAGTTCCAGGTTGAAGCCTTCTTCCTGGGTGGCGCGGTCTGCCGGATCGGCGTAGTTGTTGGCGTCTTCCTGCAGGTGACGCACGGTGCGATCCACTTCTTCCATCAAATCCTTTTTCCAGTCGAGCAGGATCTGCCGGAAGTGCGCTAGCTGCTTGTCGTTCATATACTCTTCACCCGGCGCCGGCTCGTACGGGGTGAATCGCTTGAGAGCTTCCGGGGTTTGTGCTGCTGCTGGCATGTGGCTGCCTCATTACTCGAGTGACTGGGGCCGATACCCGTTCGAAGGGTGCTATCCATCGCGGGCCCAAAACCCAGTGTATTTAGCGAAAAAAAGCTGCGAACGCAACCGTTGTGACACCTTCTTTGCTGTAGAGGCGCTGCGTTAACCGGTTACCATACCGTATTGACCGTGCCGTCTGCTGGTGGTGCCCGGTGTTTCTCGCCAGCGGTCGCTTATTTTTGCCACTCATCTTGGCCGCTGATGGGGTCACTACAGGGAGTCGCCTATGTCGTTCAGTGATGGGTCGTTCAGTGCCAGGCTGGATCGGGTTCAGCCGTTTCGGGTGATGAGCCTGCTCGAGGTTGCCCAGGCTCGCGAGGCGGCGGGCCACGACGTGATTCATCTGGAAATCGGCGAGCCCGATTTTCCGACGCCGGCGCCGGTGATCGCTGCCGGCCAGCAGGCGCTGGCGGCGGGCCATACCCGGTATACTCCCGCCGCCGGGCTGCCGGCGCTGCGCGAGGCCATCGCCGGCCACTACGCCGAGCACTTCGGTGCCCGGGTCGATCCCGCGAGGATCATCGTCACTCCGGGGGCCTCCGGGGCCCTGCTGCTGGCCAGTCAGCTGCTGGTGCAACGCGGCGATCGGGTGTTGATGGCCGATCCGACCTATCCCTGCAACCGCCATTTCATGGCACTGGCCGAGGCTGAACTCGATACCGTGACGGTGGGCCCGGAAAGCGGCTGGCAGCTGGATGCCGCGCTGATCGAGCGTCACTGGCGCGATGAGACCCGGCTCGCGATGCTGGCCACGCCCTCCAACCCTACCGGGCATACCCTGGATGCCGGCCAGATCGCCGCGGTGGCCGAGACAGTGGCCGCGCGTCAGGGGGCGCTACTGGTCGACGAGATCTATCAGGGCCTTACCTATGACGTGGCGCCGGTGTCGGCGACCGCCGTGGCGCCCGAGGCTTATGTGGTCAACAGTTTCTCGAAGTATTTCGGTATGACCGGCTGGCGCCTCGGCTGGCTGGTGGCGCCTGAGGAAGCCGTGGAGCCGCTGACGCGACTCGCCCAGAATGTCTTTCTCGCCGCGCCGACGCCCTCCCAGCATGCCGCTCTGGCCGCCTTTACGCCGGAATGCCGTGACGAGCTGGAGCGCCGCCGTCGCGAGCTGCATCGCCGCCGCGATGCGCTGCTCGAGGGGCTTGCCGGCCTGGGGCTTTCGCCCTCGCTGCCGCCTCAGGGGGCCTTCTATCTGTGGCTCGATATCAGCCGCTACAGCCAGGACAGCCTGGCCTTCTGCCGCCGTCTGCTGGAGGAGGAGAACGTCGCCATCACCCCGGGCATCGACTTCGCAGTGACCGGCGGCGAGTACCATGTGCGCATCGCCTTTACCGCCGAGATTTCGCGTCTTGAAGAGGCCGTAGTGCGCCTCGGGCGCTTCCTGGCGCGTCAGTCTGGCCCGTCGGTGATGGAGAGGCCCTGATGGACTATCCCCGCCTGGTGCCCGGCATCCTGATCCGCCGCTACAAGCGCTTTCTCGCCGATGTGCGTCTCGACGACGGTCGCGAGGTGGTGGCGCATTGCCCGAACACCGGCTCGATGCGTGCGGTGAACGTGCCCGGGGCCCGGGTCTGGCTGTCATCAAGCGACAACCCCAAGCGCAAGCTGAGCTGGACCTGGGAGCTGATCGCGCTGCCACAGCCGGGTGGCGGCACGGCACTGGCTTCGGTGCACACCGGGCGCACCAATGCGATCGTCGGAGAAGCGCTGCGCGCGGGGAGCGTCGCGCCGCTAGCGGGCTTCAGCGAGCTTAAGCGAGAAGTGCGCGTCGAGGGCGCGCGGCTCGATTTCCGCCTAGCCGAGTCAAGCGCGGACGCCGGTAGCGCTGCTTACGTTGAGGTCAAGCAGGTCACCCTCAGGGAGACCGACGGCCACGGCTATTTTCCGGACGCGGTCAGCGAGCGAGGGCGGCGTCATCTTGAGGTGCTGAGCCGTTTGGCTTGTGAGGGCCAGCGTGCGGTGCTGCTGTTCTGCGTGGCGCATACCGGGATCGACGACGTCGCCCCGGCGGCGCACATCGACCCGGGCTATGCCCAGGCGCTTGGCGAGGCTGTCGCCGCGGGCGTCGAGGTGCTGGCCTATGGCTGTGAGATCGACTGGCAGAGGGCCGCGCCTGCCGCCATACGGCTGGCGCGGCCCTTGCCGGTATCACTCACGCGCCAGGTAGATGCCGCCCTGGTCGTCGACGGTGAGGGCTAGCGGCTCCAGTGATTCGTACTGGCAGGGGCCGGCCACGCATTCGCCGTTCTCCGGCAGGAAGAGGGCGCCATGATGGGCGCACTGGATCAGTTCGCCGCCGGTGGCCAGAAAGCTGTCCGGGTCGATGTCGAGCCGGCTGTCACGGTGCGGGCAGCGGTTTTCAAAGCCATGCAGGTGGCCGTGCACCTTGACCAGGAAGCCCGCACGGCCATCGGGGAGGGTGATGGCGAGGCCGCCGGTGGCGTCGAGGTCTGCGAGGTGGGCAAGAAGGGTGCCGCGCATGGGCGCTCCGGTCGGTTCAGCGGTCGATATAGAAGCGCTGGATGAAGCTCACCTCGCCAGGTGGCGCATTGCGGTCATAGCGTACGCTCAGATCGAAGCGCATCGGCTCGTCTTCCTGAATGCGGAAGGTCGCCAGGTGATAGACGGCGCCGTCCTCGCGCACGGTGCGAAAGGTGAGCGGCTGCGACTGACCGGCGAGGTTGCCGACCCGGCCTTCCACCGAGGCTTGCACCGGTCGGGTGGTGCCGTCCTCCTGTTCCTCACGCACGCTGACATTCAGCAGCGCCTGCACTCGGCTGCGCTGGATGCCGTTGGCCGCCGCGACCTCCGGTGTCAGGAAGCTGGTGTTCACCGCGTTGTAGTGGACCTGGTAGCGGCCGAAGCGTTCGAACTGTTCGGCCTGGGCCGTTCCCCAACCTGTGCCTGCAAGCAGCACAAGGCCGAGCAGCCAGGCCATCCCACGATTGATAGCCCGGCCGTCTTGCCGGTGCCTATGCTTCACCATGATGACGTCCCCCGAAGGCAATACTCGGTGGCGATCATGCGTCGCCTGCACGGCTGACACGGAAGATCGCTGTTTCACCAAACAGGTTAGGCCATAGCCGTGAGCTCCAGTGTGCCTCGTGCTCGCCGTTGCCTACTGCCTGGTCCGTGATGGTCAGACCCTTGTCGCGGCACAGGCGTTCAAAGTCATTGAAGGTCGAGAGGTGAATGTTGGGAGTGTCGTACCAGGCATGGGGTAGCGACTTGGACACCGGCATGTAGCCCTTGAAGCCCAGGTACAGGCGATGGCGCCAGTAGGCGAAGTTGGGGAAGGTGATGATGCATTCCCCGGCCACCCTGAGCATCTCGTCGAGCATCAGATCGGGGCGACGCAAGGCTTGCAGGGCCTGGGTCATGATCACCAGGTCGTAGGCGTTGTCGTCGAAATTGGCAAGCCCCTCGTCGAGGTTCTGCTCGATGACGTTGACGCCGCGGGCGACGCAGGCGGTCAGGCCGTCGGGGTCGATCTCCAGCCCGTAGCCGGTGACCTGTTTGTCGCGGGCCAGGGCATCGAGCAGGGTGCCGTCGCCGCAGCCCAGGTCGAGTACCCGGGCGCCCTCGGGCACCCAGCCATGGATCAGTTCAAGGTCGGCGCGCATCAGGAGCCCTCCAGCTGCTGGTCCCTGGCCACGCGCGCCATGAAGCCCGCGAACACCGCCTGATAGCGGGGCTCGGGCAGCAGGAAGGCATCATGGCCGTGGGGGGAATCGATGTTGGCATAGCTGACCGGCTTGTCGGCGCGCACCAGGGCGTCGACAAGCTCCCGGGAACGCCAGGGCGGGAAGCGCCAGTCGGTCGAGAAGCTGACCACCAGGAAGGGACACTGTGCCGGGGCCAGCGCCGCGGCGAGATCGCCGCCATGGGGTGCGGCCGGGTCGAAGTAGTCGAGCGCCTTGGTCATCAGCAGGTAGGTATTGGCGTCGAAGGACTCGGAGAAGGTGTCGCCCTGATGGCGTAGGTAGGATTCCACCTGGAACTCGACCTCGTAGCCATACCCGAGATCGTGACGCAGGTCACGGCCGAACTTGGAGCCCATCGCCGTCTCGGAGAGGTAGGTGATGTGGCCGACCATGCGCGCCAGCTTGAGGCCGCGCCGTGGCAGGGTGTCGTGCTCGCCGTACCAGCCGTCATGGAAGTCGGGGTCGGAGCGGATCGCCTGGCGCGCGACCTCGTTGAAGGCGATGTTCTGGGCCGAGAGGCGCGGCGTGGCGGCGATCACTGCGGCATGTGCGATGCGCTCCGGGTAGTCCAGCGCCCACTGCATCACCTGCATGCCGCCCAGGCTGCCGCCGACCACTGCGGCGAAGCGCTCGATGCCGAGCCGGTCGGCGAGTCTTGCCTGGCTGTGTACCCAGTCGCTGACCGTCATCATCGGGAAGTCCGGGCCCCAGGGACGGCCGGTTTCAGGATTGATGCTCAGCGGGCCGGTGCTGCCGTGGCAGCCGCCCAGGTTGTTGAGCGAGACGACGAAGAAGCGGTTGGTGTCGATGCTCTTGCCGGGGCCGATATGGGCATCCCACCAGCCGGGCTTGCGGTCACCTTCATGATGGCGCCCGGCGGCGTGATGGTGCCCGGAGAGGGCGTGACAGATCAGTACCGCATTGGTGCCCTCTGCGTTGAGGGTGCCATAGGTCTCGTAGACCAGGGTGTAGCTGGGCAGGGTCTTGCCGCAGGCCAGGGCCAGAGGGTCGTCGAAGTGGGCCGTCTGTGGCGTCACCACGCCGACCGAGTCGGAAGCAAGCTCGGGCATGGCGGTCTCAGTGTCCTGTCAGAAGAAGATAAACAACGGCGGGGCGCTCGGCCCCGCTTACAGTTCTGTCAATCACAGTCGCATCCATCACCGTGCCACCGATCACAGCCCCACCAGAGCGCCGGAGACGCCAGCGGCGCGAGTCAGTGAGCCGACCACCAGGTTGTCGAGCAGGCTGATGGAGATGAACACCACGATCGGTGACAGGTCGATCATGCCAAGCGGCGGGATCACCTTGCGCACCGGGGCCATGATCGGCTCGACCAGCTGCATGACCAGCATAGCGCCCGGATGGCTTGCCTGAGGCGCTACCCAGCTCAGGATGATCATCACGATCAGAGCGAAGAAGTAGATCTTGAGGATGCCGCTTGCCAGTGCGGCGACGCCGGCGATGGCCACGCCCGCGATCGGCGGCATGCCGTAGCCGGCGATCTGCAGGATCAGGATGATGCTGATTACCTTGATCAAGAAGGCCGCCGCCAGCGTGGCCAGGTCGAAGCGTCCCACTGGGCGCAGGAAACCCTGGAAGGGCTTCACCACCGGCTGGGTCACCTTGACCACCGACTGGCTGATCGGGTTGTAGTAGTCGGCGCGGGAGGCCTGCAGCAGAAAGCGCATCATCAGCATCAGCAAATAGATGTTGATCAGCGTATTGACCAGCAGCAGGCCGGCACTTCCCAATTGACTGCCCATGGGGGCTCCTTGTTTATAAAAGCCGGCAATGAAAGACGGCAACGAACGGCGGTGGCGACGGGGTGACGTCAGCGATGATCAGGCGGTCGGTTCGCCGACCGCCTCACCTCGACGCGGCGGCTTACTGCTTGCCGAGTTCCTCGCCCATCTCGCGGGCGCGGGCGGCACAGACCTCGGCGGCCTCGAGGAAAATCTGGCGCAGGCCGGCCTCTTCGAGGTGGTTCACGGCGCGCTCGGTGGTGCCGTTCGGCGACATGACATTGCGCCTCAGTTGGGCGGGGTCGGCGTCACCCTGCTGGACCATTCGGGCGGCGCCGAGGCCGGTCTGTACGGCCAGGCGACGGGCGCTCTCGGCTGGCAGGCCAAGCTTGACCCCCGCTTCCTCGAGGGCCTCGAAGACCAGATAGAAATAGGCGGGGGCGCTGCCGGCAACGGCGGTCACAGCTTCGAGCAGCACTTCCTCGTCGACCCACTCCACAATGCCCACGGCTTCCATCAGGGTGGTGGCAAGCGCCTTCTGGCGATCATCGACGAGACGATTGGCATAGAGGCCGCTGGCGCCGGTGCCCACCAGCGAAGGGGTGTTGGGCATGCAGCGGATCACCGGCAGTTCCCCGCCCAGCCAGCGCTCGAGGGTCTCGGCGGTCAGGCCGGCGGCGACCGAGACGATCAGCGGTTTGCGGTCCTGGACGGCATCACGCATGGCCGCACAGACGTCGTGCATGATTTGCGGCTTGACCGCCAGCACCACGACATCCGCATTGGCCACGGCGGCATTGTTGTCGGTCTCGGTGTGGATACCGTACCGCTCACGCAGCGGCGCCAGCATTGCGTCGTCGGGGGAGGTGGCGGTAATCGCCTCGCGCGGATAGCCGCTCTCGATCATGCCGCCGAAGATGGCGCTGGCCATGTTGCCGGCGCCAATGAAAGTCACGTTGCTCGCCATGCTGGAATCCTCTTCTGGTGTCTGGTTGGCCGTCTGCCTGGCCGTGTTCGTCGCCGTGCCTGTTCGGCTCGCGATTTTAGCGTGCTGTTTCTTCAGCGCGACATGCCGTCAGCTAAGACATCGCATCAGGCCGCTGGGCGTGGCCGCGCGCCGAACAGGGCCGTGCCTAGCCTCAGCAGGGTCGCACCCTCTGCGACGGCGGCCTCGAGGTCGCCGCTCATGCCCATCGAAAGGGTATCGAGCTCGGCCTCGGGGAAGCGTGCTTTGAGTGCCTCTAGGGCCTCGTGCAGCCTGGCGAAAGGGACACGCTGTTCGGCGAGCCCGCCGCTCGGGGCGGGAATCGCCATCAGCCCGCGCAGGCGCAGCCCCGGCAGCGATAGCACCGTTTCCGCCAGAGGCTCGAGGGCCTCGAGGGCGACACCGGCCTTGCTGGCCTCATCGCTGATATTGACCTGCAGGCAGACGTTCAGCGGCGGCCGGCCGGCGGGGCGCTGCTCGGCCAGGCGTCGGGCGATCTTCTCACGATCGACGCTATGAACCCAGTCGAAGTGCTCGGCGACCTGGCGGGTCTTGTTCGACTGCAGCGGGCCGATGAAATGCCAGATGATGTCGTCGAGATCGGCAAGCTCGGCCTGCTTGTCGAGGGCCTCTTGCAGGTAGTTTTCGCCGAACTGGCGCTGACCGAGGCCATGGGCCTCGCGAACCATCGCCGCGGGCTTGGTCTTGCTGACCGCCAGCAGCTCTGCGGCCTGCGGATCTCGGCCCGCGGCACTCAGCGCTGCATCGAGCCGCGACTTGGCAGCGGCGAAGGTTTCGGTTAACACAACCTCTGTCATACTGGGGCGACCTTACCTGGGAGCAGGGAATCTAATGGATATTACCGAACTGCTGGCATTCTCGGCAAAGCAGAACGCATCGGACCTTCACCTTTCCGCCGGCCTGCCGCCGATGATTCGGGTCGATGGTGATATTCGTCGGCTCAATGTGCCGGCCATGGACGATCGTGAGGTGCGGGCCCTGATCTACGACATTATGGGCGACCGCCAGCGCCGCGACTTCGAAGAGTTCCTGGAAACGGACTTCTCCTTCGAGGTGCCGGGGGTGGCACGCTTTCGCGTCAACGCATTCCAGCAGGGGCGCGGTGCCGCAGCGGTGCTGCGTACCGTGCCTGCGGAGGTGCTGACCATGGAAGCGCTGGGCATGGGCGATGTCTTTCGCCGTATGGCGCAGCTTCCACGTGGCCTGGTACTGGTCACCGGCCCCACGGGGTCGGGCAAGAGCACCACTCTGGCGGCGATGATCGACTTCATCAACGACACCCGCTACGACCATATCCTGACCATCGAAGATCCAGTGGAATTCGTGCACCGTAGCAAGCGTTGCCTGATCAACCAGCGTGAAGTGAGTCGCGATACTCACGGCTTCGCTCCTGCGCTGCGCAGCGCCCTGCGCGAGGACCCGGACGTTATCCTGGTCGGCGAGCTGCGGGACCTGGATACCATCCGGCTGGCGCTGACCGCCGCCGAGACCGGGCATCTGGTGCTGGGCACCCTGCACACCACGTCGGCAGCCAAGACCATCGACCGCATCGTCGACGTCTTCCCCGGGGCGGAGAAAGATATGGTGCGCTCGATGCTCTCGGAGTCGCTGCAGGGCGTGATTTCGCAGGTGCTGCTCAAGCGTGCCGGCGGTGGCCGGGTGGCGGCACATGAGATCCTGGTGGCGACCTCGGCGATTCGCAACCTGATTCGCGAGGACAAGGTGGCCCAAATCTATTCGGCCATCCAGACCGGCGGCAACCTGGGTATGCAGACGCTGGATGCGGCCCTGGCCAAAATGGTCAACGATGGGGTTGTGGTGCGTGAAGAGGCGCAGGCCGTGGCCAAGGGCGTGCTCAGCTGAGGCCATCGATGACTCGGTCAGTTGACGCCTTGATTAACTCCAATGACCAACAGCTCTGATCAATCATTAAAGAGGGCAGGCGAAATATCATGAAAGCGAACGAATGGTTGCAGCAGCTGCTCGAGATCATGGTCGATAAGGAAGCCTCGGATCTTCTGGTCTCGGTGAATGCTCCACCCACCCTAAAGATGGCCGGGCAGCTTATTCCGCTGGGCGACCAGGTGCTATCGCCGGCTCAGGTGGCCGAGCTGGTCAAGGCGGCCTTGCCGCCGGCCCAGCGTGAGCGCTTTGCCTCCGAGCAGGAGGCCAACTTTGCGCTGAGCCTTCCTGGACGCGGGCGCTTTCGCGTCAGCGCCTTCCAGCAGCGTAACCAGCCGGCCATGGTGCTGCGGCGGATATCCTTCGAGATTCCTAGGCTCGAGACGCTGAAGTTGCCGGCGACGCTGGGTGAGCTGGCTGGCGCCAAGCGCGGCCTGGTGCTGGTAGTCGGCGGCACCGGTACCGGCAAGTCGACGACCCTGGCGTCGATGATCCAGCAGCGCAACGAGACTCAAGGCGGGCACATCATCAGCATCGAGGACCCGATCGAGTACGTGCACCCTCACAAGAAGGCGATCATCAATCAGCGGGAAGTGGGCATCGACACCGAGTCGTTCGAGGTGGCGCTGAAGAACACGCTGCGCCAGGCGCCGGACGTGATCCTGATCGGCGAGATCCGCACCCGCAAGACCATGGAGCATGCCCTGACCTTCGCCGAGACCGGTCACCTGTGCCTGGCGACCCTGCATGCCAATAACGCCAACCAGGCCCTCGATCGGATCATCAACTTCTTCCCCTCGGAGCGCCACGACCAGGTGTGGCTCGACCTGTCGCTAAACCTGAAAGCCATCGTCGCCCAACAGCTGCTGCCTACGCAGGACCGTGGGCGCCGCGCGGCCATCGAGATCATGCTGCGCTCACCGCTGATCGGCGACCTGATCCGCAAGGGAGAAGTCGCCGAGATCAAGGACGTTATGCGCCGCTCGCGGGATCTTGGCATGCAGACCTTCGATCAGGCGCTTTATGAGCTCTACCAGGAGGGAGTGATCAGTGAGGACATCGCCATGGTTCACGCCGACTCGGCCAACGACCTGCGCATGATGATCAAGTTCGGCGACGAGGGCGGGGTGGCCGACGCCCAGGGCGCTGCCAGCCACCTCGAGCTGCGGCGTGGGGATGATTTCTAGCGGTGCCCTTGTAGTACCTCAGGAGCGCACATCGGTTGCGCAGAGGCCAGGGCATGGTCGGGACACATAGACGCAGTGACTGGATTAGTGTGAATAGATTCCGCCCAGCACTCGCGGGCCGGCGGCACCGGTGACCGCGGGCAGGTTGCCGGGCAGTCCCGCCAGGCGTCGCCAGGCCAGCCAGGCGAAGGCGCCGGCCTCCAGCCAGTCGGCGCTCCAGCCGTCCTGGTCAATGATGCCGATCTCGGTCTGCGGCAGTCGCCGGGCCAGTCGTTCGAGCAGATCGGCATTGCGGGCGCCACCGCCGCAGGGCAGCAGCCGGCTGGGAGGCGGGGCCTGATAGTGGGCCATGGCCTGGGCGATGCCGGAGGAGACGCTTGCCGCGGTCAGTTCGGCGAGTGTTGCCTGCACGTCCTGGGGCGACTCATTGCCGGTCAGCTGTGCCTCGAGCCAGGGCAGGTGAAAGGCCTCGCGGCCGGTGCTCTTGGGCGGCGGCGCGCTGAAGAAGGGGTCTGCGAGCAGGCGGGTGAGCAGTGGCTCGATGATCCGTCCGCCGGCGGCCCAGGCGCCGTTCATATCGACAGGCGTGCCCCGGTGGCGTTGATGCCAGGCATCCAGCAGCACGTTGGCCGGGCCGGTATCAAAGCCGATCACCTCGGCGGTGCAGGTGGCGGGGGGTAGCAGAGTCAGGTTGGCGAAGCCGCCCAGGTTGAGCACCAGCTGCCAGTCGCGGGGGTGGCGAAACAGCGCGGCATGGAAAGCGGGGGCCAGTGGCGCGGCCTGACCGCCGGCGGCCAGGTCGCGACGCCGGAAATCGGCGACCACCGGGCAGCCGGTCAGTTCGGCCAGCAGGCTGGGATTGTCGAGCTGCAGGGTATAGGGCGCGCTCGCATCCTTGTCATGATGCCCAAGGGGGGCGTGCTCGATGGTCTGGCCGTGGCTGCCGATGGCGGCCACCGCGCTTGCCGGAGTGTTGCTCGCCACCAGCAGTTCGCTCACGGCGCGGGCCTGCAGGCGGCAGAAGGCGTCTTCGGCGCGGGCCAGGTCGGCAAAGCGCACGGCGTCAGCATGGCAGAGTTCGAGCAGCGTCGCGCGCAGGCTCGGGGGCATGGCGACCTCATGAGTGGCCAGCAGGCGCGGCGCCTCCTGCGTTCCATCCGGCCCAGGCTCGCCGCACGCAATGAGGGCCGCGTCGATGCCATCGAGGCTGGTTCCCGACATCAATCCAATCAACAGTGGCATGCTCGTCTCCCTGGTATGTCCGGCGCTCAACCGATTGAGCAAGACATGCTACCATCTGCCCCCATTATCAGGCCTGCTCTTGATGCCAAAGGGCCTTGCCTGGCGATCAACTGCTTTTGAGGGGAGAACGGTAACGATGTCCGACGTCGCTGATGCGCTGGCGCTGCTTGAGCGCGGCACCCATGAGATTCTGCTGGCCGATGAGCTCAAGGAGAAGCTCGCCTCCGGTCGCCCCCTGCGCATCAAGGCCGGCTTCGATCCGACTGCGCCGGACTTGCACCTCGGCCACAGCGTGCTGCTGACCAAGATGCGCCAGTTTCAGGACCTCGGTCATCAGGTGATCTTCCTGATCGGCGATTTCACCGGGCGCATCGGCGACCCCACCGGCAAGAACGTCACCCGCAAGCCCCTCACCGAGGAAGAAGTGAAGGCCAACGCCGAGACCTACAAGGCACAGGTCTTCAAGATCCTCGACCCCGAGAAGACCGAAGTGCGCTTCAACGCCGAATGGTTCTCCGCGATGAGTGCCGCCGATATGATCGAGCTGGCCGGTCAGAGCACCGTGGCACGTATGCTTGAGCGCGATGACTTCGAGAAGCGCTATCAGGGTGGTCAGTCGATCTCCATCCACGAGTTCCTGTATCCACTGGTGCAGGGCTATGACTCGGTGGCACTGGAAGCCGACGTCGAGCTCGGCGGTACCGATCAGAAGTTCAACCTGCTGATGGGCCGCGAGCTGCAGAAGCACTTCGGCCAGTCGCCGCAGGTGGTGATCACCATGCCGTTGCTGGAAGGATTGGACGGCGTGCAGAAGATGTCTAAGTCGCTGGGCAACTATGTCGGCGTCGATGATGGCCCGGGCACCATGTTCAACAAGCTGGTGTCGATGCCCGACAGCCTGATGTGGCGCTATTTCGAACTGCTGTCGCTGAAGTCCAACGAAGACATCGAGGCGCTCAAGCGTGACGTCGAGCAGGGTGCCAACCCGCGTGACGTCAAGATGGTACTGGCTCGTGAGCTGGTCGGTCGCTATCACGGCGAGGACGCGGCGGCCAATGCGCACAAGTCTGCCGGCAACCAGCTGGCCGATGGCGAACTGCCCGAAGACCTGCCCGACGTGCACGTCGACTTCGAAGGCAGTGAGCAGGCGCCGATCGCCGCGGTGCTCAACCGCTCCGGCCTTGCCAACAACAGCGCCCAGGCCAAGGACATGCTCGGCAACGGTCGCGTCAAGGTCGACGGCGAGGTGGTCGCTCGCGATCACATGCTGGCGACCGGTGCGAGCTATGTAATCCAGGCCGGCAAGAAACGCTATGCCCGAGTAACCCTCGACTAAGCTCTCGGGTCTTCGTCCTTTGCCAGATGCTCTTTAGTCGGTTCGCCATATATTGGTTCTGCTATCGGTTCTGGTTAGCGGTCCCTCTAATGGCTCTGAAACGCCCGCCCTTGTGCGGGCGTTGTCGTGTCTGGCCCCTCGGTTTATCCACACCCGGTCAGCCGCCTTCATCTATCCACAACCTTGTCGTCACCTTTTTGCAAGAAAGGGGTTGTGTGGGTCCGCGATAATCCGTAAAGTACGCATCCGCTGCCGCCGACGGGCAAACGTCGGAAGCGGTAAAGGGTGTTGGAAGCACTTGTTTCCGTTAAGGTTTTTCGATCAGACTTGATCGACAGGCATTGACAAAACAGCCGGAAACGGTAGAATGCTCCTCCACTCGATCGGCGCTCAACTCGCCGCTGGTTCACTCGGTCATCTAGAGTGAGCAATAACAGCAAGGGTTGACATTCACTGCCGATTCAGTAGAATACGCCTTCCTCGCAGGGCGCCGGCCGAACGGCCAGGCAGATGCGAGATGCTCCCCTCTTAAGAGATCGGAGCTGCTCTTTAACAATCGATCAGATAATTCATGTGGGCGCTTGTCGATGAAGGGGTGATCAGTCACCGATACTTCAAGGCAAGCGACTCGTCAAAGCAAGCCATATCGGCTTCGTTTTTTGAGACGTTTGAAC
>NZ_QLSX01000010.1:88019-174290 GCF_003268885.1 Onishia taeanensis | reverse complement strand
CTCTGACGCCGGAGATACGGATCCTGATGAGACCTGCCTCCGGACAGTAGCTTCAGACTGCCCGATTCAGAGCCCTCGTGAATGAGGCGGGATCAAGGCACTGCTGGTGTCCGTCCAGCACAGGCCACGTCTCACGCTTTTCATGCGCAGCTTTGGTGTGCAGACGCTCTATCATGCCGCTGCCTACAAGCACGTGCCGATGGTGGAACACAACATGGCCGAGGGCATCCGTAATAATGTTTTCGGCACGCTGAAGACCGCGCAGGCGGCTATCGATTGCGGCGTTGAAACCTTCGTTTTGATCTCGACAGACAAGGCCGTGCGGCCCACCAATGTCATGGGCACGACCAAGCGTCTTGCAGAGCTCATCTGCCAGGCCCTGTCCAGTGAGCAGGTCAAGACGCGTTTTTGCATGGTCAGATTTGGCAATGTCCTGGGCTCATCCGGATCCGTTGTGCCTTTGTTCAGGCGCCAGATACGCGATGGCGGACCGATTACGGTGACCCACCCCAATATAACGCGCTACTTCATGACCATCCCCGAAGCCGCTCAATTGGTGATTCAGGCAGGTGCAATGGGTAGCGGCGGTAATGTGTTTGTTCTGGACATGGGTGAACCGATCAAAATTGCCGATTTGGCAAAGCAAATGGTCCGCCTCTCGGGATTGGAGTTGATCACCGAGGACAGCGCAGATGGCGACATCGCTATCCACTATAGCGGCCTGCGCCCAGGGGAAAAGCTCTATGAGGAGCTGCTGGTCGGCACCAACACCACATCGACGGCACATCCACGCATCATGACTGCATGGGAAACCAGCTGGGAATGGCCGCGTCTAGAAGATTACCTTCGTCGTTTGCATAACGCCGTGGCCAAGGTCCAGCACGAAGCTATCAGAGAACTGTTGCTGGAAGCCCCCATCGCTTACCACCCCAACCACCCTATTTCCGACCTACTTTGGCTCCAGCAATACGGGGATGCAAAGGCACATCAGCCCACAGAGGCTCCAGTCGTTGACAGGGAAAGGCATCAAGTCAGCCAAAGAGCCGCCACCCCATCACCAATAGCCCCAAAGGTGGTGTCAGCTCAACTCAACCTCTCGACCGCGGCCCTGGCCAAGGACAGCCACTTCTGATTATCACAAGGACAATGGATCATGGACCTGACCCTGAAGTTGGACTCTATTCGTATTGGCGTGATTGGACTGGGCTATGTGGGCTTGCCTCTGGCCGTGGAATTCGGCAAGCGTTACCCGACGCTGGGCTTCGACATCAATACCCATCGCATCCTGCAGCTCACCGATGGCATCGACACCACGCGAGAAGTCTCATTCGATGAGCTCAGATGCGCAAAACAGCTCGACTTCAGTGATGCTGTCGAGCGACTTCGGGAATGCAATGTCTATATAGTCACGGTTCCAACACCGATCGACGCACAGCACTGCCCGGATCTGACGCCCTTGCGCAAGGCCAGCCAGACGGTGGCTCACGTCATTTCGCCAGGCAATGTCGTCATCTATGAGTCGACCGTCTATCCGGGTGCCACCGAAGAGGAATGCATTCCTGTCATCGAACAAGGCTCGGGGCTGGTCTTCAATCGCGACTTCTTCGCCGGCTATAGCCCAGAGCGCATCAATCCAGGCGACAAGGAACATCGTGTCACCTCGATCAGGAAGGTGACCTCAGGCTCGACTCCCGTTGCGGCAACCTTCGTAGATGCCCTCTATGCATCGGTCATTGCGGCAGGCACCTTTAAAGCCAGTTCAATGAGGGTCGCGGAGGCCGCCAAGGTCATCGAGAACACTCAGCGCGATGTGAACATCGCTCTGATCAACGAGCTGGCCATGATCTTTAGCCGCTTGGGAATTGATACCGAAGAAGTCCTGCTGGCGGCGGGAACCAAGTGGAATTTTCTTCCCTTCCGGCCAGGGTTAGTGGGCGGGCACTGCATCGGTGTCGACCCCTATTATCTGACGCACAAGGCCCAACAGGTGGGCTATCACCCGGAAGTCATCCTGTCAGGCCGACGTATCAATGATGGTATGGGCGCCTATGTGGCAGGCCAGTTGGTCAAGCAGATGATTAAGGAAAGGATCCACGTGCAAGGCGCACGGGTGCTGATCCTGGGCCTGACGTTCAAGGAGAACTGCCCGGACCTGCGCAATACACGTGTCACCGATATCATTCGCGAACTGGGGGACTTCAATGTCATGGTCGATGTCTTAGACCCTCATGCCGATCGTGACGAAGCCCAGCGTGCCTATGCGATCCGCCCCGTCGAGCGGCCGGATGAAGGGAGCTATGATGCGATGATACTGGCAGTCGCCCACGATGAATTCCGCGACTATGGCATTGACCGTATACGCTCCTGGGGCAAACCCAACCACGTGCTGTTCGATCTGAAGTACCTGCTGGGGAATGGCGAGGCCGACTTACGGCTCTAACCCTGGCACATAAAACAACGCCCCCGGCCAAGGTATCTCTCGGTCGGGGGCGTTTCATGTATATGCTGGCCTCGTATATCTGCGCTCTGCAAAGATCAGCCCGCAGCCAGAACCATTACCTCCTGTAACGCCAGGCAAGTGCGGTCGATCTCCTCCGGGGTCAACGTGGGATGGACAAGAAACATGATGCTGGTCTTCCCCAGTTCGGCGGCAACCGGCAAGGCATGAGCTGGCTGCCACCCCGTGTCATCGAAGGCCTTTTCGCGATACACCTCGGAACAACTCCCCCCCAGACACGGAACTCCCCGCTGCTGAATTTCGTCGATGATCCGATCACGATCCCACCCAGGCCGCAGCGACAGCGGATCAATAAACACATAGGCCTTGTAAGCGGCGTGTCCGACATGCCCTGGCAACTCAGGCACCCGCAGGCCACAGGCTCTCGCCGCCTGCCAAATCCGCTCCAGATTGTCACGACGCTGCCGTGTCCAGTCCGGCATCCGGCGCAGCTGCAGCCGGCCAATGGCCGCCTGCATCTCGGTCAGGCGCCAGTTGGTGCCGAAGGATTCATGCAGCCAGCGAAAACCCGGCGGATGCTCCCGCTCGTAGACCGCCTCCCAACTCTTGCCATGATCCTTGTAGGCCCACATCCGTTGCCACAGAGACCGGTCATTGGTGGTGACCATGCCCCCCTCCCCGCCGGTAGACATGATCTTGTCCTGACAGAAGGACCAGGCGCCGACATGCCCGATCCCACCAACACTGCGCGCGCGCCAGGTAGCCCCATGCGCTTGAGCACAGTCCTCGATCAAATAGAGACCGCGGCTTTCTGCGAGCGACATCAGACCGTCCATGTCACAGGGCCAGCCAGCCAAGTGCACCGCGATAATGGCTTTGGTGCGCGACGTAATCAAAGGCACGACGGTGTTAGGCGTAATGTTCTGAGAGTCGCGATCGACATCCGCGAAGACAGGCACTGCACCAGCGGTGACGATGGAGGACACCGACGCCATGAAGGTTCGAGAAGTGACCACCACTTCATCACCTGCACCGATTCCCAGCGCCTTCATTGCCAGGTCCAGGGCCGTGGTACCGTTGGAGACAGCAACGGCGTATTCGGCACCCGCAAAGCGAGCAAACTCGCTTTCGAATAAACGCCCTTCATTACCGGTCCAGTAGTTCACCTTGTTGGAAAGTAGCACCTGCCTGACGATATCGGCTTCTTCATCAGTGAAAGCAGGCCAGGGAGAAAATGAGGGAGTAGTCATAATTTCACCTTCACATCACTAAGTAACTCACCCACATAGGGTCCTGAAGATAATCTTCAAGTCATAAATAAATGTCCAATTTTGGACATAATCCATATTTATCATGACCTTATCTGGATAGATTACTTCACGATTATAACGCTCAGGATCACTCTTGTCAGCCAGGAGTGATTCTTCGTCTCGGTATTTCAACGTCGCAGGACCTGTAATACCGGGACGAACGCTCAATATAATTGCCTTTTCCCCAGTCAGCGTATTGGCGAACCCTGGAACATCTGGCCGAGGTCCCACAAAACTCATGTCTCCGACAAAGACGTTCCACAACTGTGGAAGCTCATCAACCTTTGTCTTCCTGAGCCATCTCCCAAAACGTGTAATGCGGGGGTCTTTGGCTGTCGTGACAGTAGAGTCAAATCCAGAGATTCTTTTCATTGTCTTTATCTTGTATAAGTGAAATATTTTCCCATGTCGCCCTATCCTCCTTTGCCTGAAAATGCCATTGCTTCTTGTATCCAGGCACGAGAAAAGATAAAACAGCAGGATCAGCTCACTCAACAAAAGCAAACCAGCTAAGGACAGAGTTACATCAAATAAGCGCTTTAACATCCTTTGGTGCTCTTGCGATATACCCATGTGAATATGCACCCAAAAAAAAGACACAAAAAAGTTAAGAACTACAAAAAAGACCGCCTTATTTCTTCTTGGCATAAAACAGCACGCCCCTTGGCGAGAATCGGAGCACGACAAGCACGCAATGCGTCAAGTACACAACGAAAAGGGTATAAAAGAGAGACGATAAAATAAAACCAAGGAGAGTAAACCAGCTCAAGTTTTGAATAAAACTTCTCAAAACCAAACCTACGAATAAGAAAGTCTTGGAAATTAGTTTCATGGTATATCGAACGACAACCATCAGAAACATGCTTCATATTTCTTGTATTTAAATAATATTCTAACATAAAATGAATTAACGCATAGCTGGAGCCAAGCCTTAAGTACTCAGGATCATACCAGATACTCTCCCAAAACACTGCATTATCTTGAATATGGTTTTCGGAAAAGGCGATCATTTTCTCTTCTACGAAGACACCAACATACTCTACAGTTCCATAAAATGCGCCTGCAGCCGTAAGTCTGCGAGAAAATTCAGCGCGACTAGGAAGGAAGGCTGAATTTCCATACCGTACCACAGCAGCTTCACAGACTGCATACCCCTGCTCTTGCATTTCGTCTAGAGAAACCGGCCTAACAATAAGATTCTTTATAGCCCGGCGAATGTTGCTGCGTGTTTTTTTGCTGCATTGTTGCATTGAATAAGGTGCCTGACGCACAACATACCACCAACTTGCTTCATCATTTTGACCAAAACTGCTATTCCATCTCGCGAAGGGCGACTTCGAATATTTCATTGCTTTTTTTGCAGTGAATTCATCGATCGTCGGTGTGACATGCGGCAGATAAGCTGGAACAATAAAACCATTGTACTTATGCCAAAAAATATTATTGGAAATAAATACTTCTTCGCCAGAACTCTGCAAAAACATTGCATATTGATTATCAATCATACTACCACCTTTTATTCAGGAGATTCATTCAATAACGAAAGGCCTCATCCAAGTTGGCTCTTTCAAGTAGCAGATCAATAGTCTCCTCTTTCCTTAACAGTCATAGGGCCACAGTCCTAACTCACATGTAATGTGTAATGAAAAATGAAGCAGTCTTCGAGAGAGAGGTTGATTTGAAATATAGTTCACATGAGACCACCGAAGCAACCTCGCATATGAGAAGTTTAAAATGCTTTCACTCAGCCATACGGCGTTAAATATCAGATCGTGCGTAAAATACAGGACAACACCCTAAAACTTCGCTTCCGGTGTGATTTTTGCCTTATTAATCATTTTTTCGTCGACTTTCTCAAGCAGAGGCAGGGCAATGCCATCAAAGACTATTCTCACCATAAAAACCTTGAAGTTTTTCAACCTCAGCAGCGCCCAGGTGGTTACAGGTTCGTAAGAGAAGTCCCATTTGAATAAGAAGATCTTCGTTGACTTTATGTACGTCGTACTTTGTCTCTGCAATCTCTCGCGATATTCTTCCCATTGTATTTATCAGATCAGGACGACCGATGAGCTGCTGCATGGCATCGGCTAGCAGAGTGGCATTACGAACCGCAACTAGGAGACCGTTACTCCCATCAGTAACTGTGTCACGACACCCAGGTGCGTCGCTGGTAATGATGGCTCTGCCCATGGCCATGGCTTCAAGTACCGTACGAGGTGTACCTTCGCGATAAGAGGGTAATACATAAATATGACAAGCGGCGATAGCGGGTCGCACATCATCGAGACACCCAAGATAATCGACCGTGCCGTCAGCGATCCAAGTATCTAGTTCCTGCTGAGATATGGCATCTGGGTTGTCATCGATCCAACCGGCCAAGGAGAAAGCCACCTCTGGATTGTCCTGGCGTACCTGTCGGGCAGCCTTAACATACTCGCGTACACCCTTGTCCCCAAGCAGGCGAGCGATCAGCAGGAATCTCACCGGCCCCTTTGCCTGTGGCGCCACAGCGTACTGGACCAAGTCGACTCCCGAGCCGTTGACGACATGCGAGGGTGTCTTTACTGGGAGAATTTTCAGTTGGCGGAAGAGTTCCTGGTCATCGTGGTTCTGGAAGAACACCTTGTGGGCCCCAGCCAGTGACAACCGATACAGGAACCGCACGATCATCAACAACCCCTTCCGCTTGCTTATCATTTTTATCGACTGGCCTGAACTGAATGCATAGCCCAGCCCAGTGACCAACACGAACCGCCTGGGGACTTGGCACAGCCAAGCACTGAGGGTTCCATAGATCACCGGTTTAATGGTGTAACCCATGACAACATCTGGCTGAATACTGCGCATCAGGCGGTAGAGATTGCCGAGTGTCTTGAGGTCGGCCAACGGGTTTATCCCCGTGCGTTGCATCGGGATGTCATGCACGATGATCCCCCTGGACTCCAAATGCTCACGAACCGCACTGCCCGTACGAATGTCAGGGCATGCGACATGCACCTCATATCCATTTTCGCGCAATGCATCGAGCAGTTGGCCACGGAAAGTGACGAGGGAATCAGGAAAACTGGCAATCATCAGGAATCGTTTCATCTTCCCCCTGCCCTTAGTTCGTAGCGATTGTAGTTAATTATGCCGAGTATGCAGAAGCTAGGAGGGCATGTAGCAGGAACAACAACCAAGATCAGGTAACTATGGATAATAAATAAAAAAATTTACGACACAAGCCAACATAGACTACCACATGAAAAAATAACTCGATTTAAAATCCTGAATTCAAGCATAGCTTTTCTTTGCGCCATATTCTGACCAAACTATAGCCAAGAAGATCCAAAACAATGTCGTTCTCAGGCCCATATGGGTCAATGAGTAAACAATGGGCCCTGATACGACGAACCAGATGGGTGGTGGAGAACTACGCAAAACGGAATAAAGAAGAGCCATAAATAACGCGATACCAGGAACCCCATATGCAAACAACAAATTACCAAGGCTTGAATGTATTTCGTTTTTATCATATGGATAAAAACGATCAAGATGGCCTTCACCTGCTCCTACAAGAGTATATTCTGGAAAAGCCAAAATGCGATCATAATTCCTCTCTTCTCCTATAGAATCAAATTTCCCCTCTGCCACAACCGACCTACTATAAATATTTTCAGATATTCTAGTCACAGCTTTATCATCAACCAGCAACGAGGTCATGAAAAGCAGCGAAAGGATAACCGAAAAACGGAAAAGCTGTTTTGGTTGTAAATTCGCCAACAAGTACCCCACCACCACCAAGAAGAAGCCTGCGATTGCTGCTAATGATGCAGCCGCAAAGATACCTAAAATGCCAGACAAAACGGCTAAAATAATAAGAGGCTTGACGAGCAATCTCATCCTGGCAAGAACCAACAAGGAAGAGATTCCTAACAAGGAAAAGAAAGCGAGCTGATTGGGATTATTAAAGAAACCAACCGCACGACCTTCTACACCTAGTGAAAGGATTACACCAACCCCAGAGGTTATTAGACCCAGGCAAATGCCCCATTCAATATAAATTTTGCTCTTAGGCCCCATCCCAAGCAAATACAAAAAACAGGATGCCACTGCAGTATTATAAACCCAGAACGCCATTGTTCTATAAAAATCGGAGGACTGGAGAACTAAAGATGAAACCAGGCAATGTACAAATACCCAGAATGCCAGCAGACCCCAATAAATCGGAATCTTAGCCAGAGGGAGCTCCCTTGAAGTGGCTAGAGCATGAACATAAACCAAGCAAACGAGGGCCAAAAAAACATAGTCAGTAGGCTGAGCGCTTCCACTAGGATAAACATACAGCGGGCTTAAAACACTAGCAAAAACCAATGTGAACCAAATTAACCAAATCATTTTTCCACCTACCTATCTGACAAACCTTAATTCCCTGGAAAGAACCTAAAGATAGAACCTTAATTTCATTTCTATGAGAGGCAAAAAGGGAGTTATTGGAATTAACACTACTGCCTGATATGAACCCGCAACTTCTGAGGTAGCAATCCGTACAGAAGTCTTAAAGCAGGATATATCCGATACCGTATCCCGCCCTGCATCTCCGTGATTATTTTATTTTGCAGAGCTGTACTAGAAAAAAGATATTTCATTCGACGCTTATTCTCGAAAGACTGGCCAGTATGGATCCTCTTAGCTACAAGAGTGTACCCCATTTTCTGCAACTTAATGCCATGCTTTACAAGCCTAAACCAAAGCTCATAATCAAGTTGCGATTTTCTTGTTTGGCTATAACCACCTACTTCCAGAATGCTTTTTCTTTGACTAATGACACTTATATGGCTGACTGGATTTCTCTTCATCAACTCCATCGACACATCATCCAAATGGTTATTAAATGGCCCGGATATGGGCGTCCAGTCAGCAACGCCATCATCATACACAAACTCGGCATCACTATATAAAAATAGGGCTCCTGTAGCTATCAGGATGCTAACCTGGATATCAATACGTTGGGGATGTGCCAAGTCATCAGCGTCCAGGTTCGCAACATATACGCCGCGCGCATTTTCAATCGCCATATTTAATGCTTTACCACGGCCAACCCCCTCTGTTGCAATAATCCTGAAGCGTGAATCCTGCCTCTCGACTTCACGCAAGTATTTCACAGAGTCATCGCTTGAGCCATCATCAACGATCACAGCTTCCCAGTTTAAATATGTCTGATTCTTAATACTTTCAATGGCTTTAGGAAGAAATGGAAAACCATTCCTTACCGTCATATAAAAACTGACAAGAGGGGTGCGCACATCATCCATAATTTTATTCTCGACATGCTCTTATGTTAACGGCATCCATACATGAGATGGCTACCATCCTAAACCGACTTCAAGGAAAAGCTTAAGGCACTAGAGCAAATTGCAGAAATCTTCTTATTAGTTTCAAATAAATCACTTAACTTTATCTTGCAACCAACGTTTCTCCATCAACATCACAAACTGCAACATTCACCTTCAACCATTCAGCGATAAAGGAGAATTTTCTCATCGCACCAATATCCAGAAGACAATTTATATTGCAGACTTTTTCCCCAAAGACTGCATTAAGAACCTCCTGATTGCTACTCAAAGAATTTTTATATATTTCTAAACAATCATGATCTAGAATAGAAAATCCTTTTTTCTTTCCAAAAGATATTTTCGTCCTAGCTTCAACGTATTCTTTCAGGCCCTTTTTATTGTCTACAGGCTGCATAATCAGGTGCGGATTAAGTAGAGGAACTCTTGCTTCAACGCCATGATGCATGGAGATATTATCCATATCCCTCAGCAACTGGTTCTTGCAGTAATCAAACGTCTCAAGCAACTTTAGCTGCATACTAGAGCAGCCCTTGTATCGCTCCATAAGCTCTGATGGCACCGACTCATAAACGCCTTTCTTAAATCGTCTATAAGACTCTCTCAATGTGTCCTTGTGCTCTTTTTTTACGAAACAGGAATCAGCCCTATAGAGAAAATAGTATGCCATGACTCCCCACTCACCCAGTATTTTTCTTCCCTCTAAAAACCTTCTCATCTTTGGAACAAGGAGAAATGAGTTAGGAATACTGGCTAATATATTTATCAGCTGGTAATTTTTGAAAGAAGGATAGCCTCCGAATATCTCGTCACCGCCCAAACCAGAATATACTACCTTAAGGTGAGGAAACTCACTTTTTAAATGCTGCAAAATCCTGTGAACCTGGAGACCATCGGAGGTGGGTTGCTCCATAACCCCTGCATAAAATGCGATTTCTTCGCTGATAAAGCCTGGATGACCTTCACTAACTTTCTGGAGTGGTGAGAACTCACAACCAGCATCTTTTAAGTCTATAAAAGATAGGTTATTCTCAACTTCACTAACTTCGCCGTACCCATCACCTCCTCCATAAGTTACCAGTGACAATCCGGCGCCCGCTTCAATCGACTTGACCAGAAGGTAACTAGAGTCCACTCCTGAGCTTAGCAATAACGCAGCATCAACATCCCTAGTGATTAACGAGTATTTCAAATAACTTTCAGCTACTGCAGGTCCAAAATCGGATGGAAAAGAGAAACTTTCCTTCTTCAAGGAGATATCTATTCCATTTAAAACAAGTGAATGGTTAGGTGGGATCTCATATATGCCTTGCCAAACGGTTTCAGGCTCTCTAATAAAACCATTTAACACATAGTCAAAGCGTAAAGCATCAATATTCAGCTGCACCCTACCACCGATCCCTTTGACAAAAAACAAAATGGATTTAAGAGTGGATGACACCAGAAAAATATTCGCATCCTTATAGTAATAAAGTGGCTTTTCGCCAAAAACATCTCTACGAAAAACCACTTTTCCATTTTTTATATCGTACCATGCATAGGCATATGGACCATTCACGGAAGAATGGGCATTCGGCTTTTCCAATAAATGATCGAATAGCGCCAGAGTATCCGACCCCTTATGCGCATAATTTTCTTTATAATTATAATATTCACCATTAAATATCAGAGCGTAGTCATCAGTTACTACAGGCTGATTGGAGCCCGGATTCAAACCATTTATCGCCAGACGAGAATGACCAAAGTAAAGCCCATTTATTTTTCTTACAGCGACGTTATCTTCCCCGCGGTACCTCATTTTTTCAAGAGAGCTGGAAAACAGCACATCCAGATTGGCAGGACCGCAACCCGCATCATCAAGTATTTTGCAAAAAAAGATGCCGCACATTTAAATCTCCCGCCGGGAAAAATAATCGATATGAAATTTATTCTTAGGAAAATTATTAGATATAATTACCAATAATAATAAAGCCGTAAAACCCAAAACCAACAGATGAAGGCTATGCTACATTTTTCCTCAACGCTTTACCGTGGATGACAAAATCAATATCCGTTGCGAGTAAATCCAGGAAGACTTCACAGTGTTCCTCTGCATATTTGTGTGGACTAAAATCCTTCTCCGGAAAAACTGACGAGGTGATTATTTCATATATAAGACATCTAACATCACCTTGTGAGTACCCTTTGAAACTCAGGGCTTCCAACACATACTCATTCATTTTGGCGATATTTCTCGCATTTACCACTCCGTTTACCTGATTGTAAAAAACATCGCCGAAACATATAACGGCTTTATCATGAAATATTGCTTCTAACCCCATGCTAGAGGATATGGTTACCACTCCGCAGGAACGCTTTATCAGATCATGAGGATTCAGCTTGTGGCTAACCAGCATCACATTATGGTGCTTGACAACTTCGTCATAAAAACTTCTTTCTCTCCTACCAATAGATACCTTATGTTCTTTTACAAGCAAAACGCAATCTGCAGGTAATGACTTTGAGATAAACTCAATAATCTGCAGCTGGTTATTTATCCAACGTCCTTTTACAAGCGTTGATGCTTCTGGGTGAAAATGCAGAGGATAAATAAAATACTTCAACCCCATCTCTGAAAGTTTTTCAATATCAGCTTCGTTCTTGCTCAGGCATGAAGCATATCTTGATGCATTGATTATCCTAACCACCCTCTTCTTCACGGCACTAAAGGGATCCTGGTATGCGTGAAAGGTTGTTTTTCTATCTTTTCGAATGAGCATCTTTCCCAAGGTGAGGAAATCTTGCTTACTGGCTACCTTGAAGAACCGCCTATTCGCGACCATATATGATGGCTGAATCTTCTCCTTTAAATAACCTTCTATATAGGCATCGGCCTCAAGCATAGACTTCCCTTTGTTGCGCAAGCTTGCCGTGACGACATGACCGTCTGGGCCATCAGACAGATACAGTCCCGTACCTATCCTGCTCCGGACGGGATACCTGAAAGGTATATCATTCTTTTTGGAGAAAAAATATAGGAACATACTTAAGAAGTCATCCAGCCCTTCTGATACTACCATTTCAATTGGCTTTAAAGAATTTATCTCTTCTACCTTTAGTGCCATTGAAATAGCGATTCGAAATACATCCTGTTTATCAAAGCGATCGAAGTTGCGCTCCGCATGGATCAAACTGGACAAGACGAAATGATACTCGCTTTCCATCCGTTTCGCCTGGCGAAGGCATTCTTCCATACTTATTTTGTTTTTGGATTCAAGAGCATCCTTAAAATACACAGCATGATCAAAAACAGATAAATCGCTGTCATTTTTGTTGCAATATGAAAAGCAAGACAAGTAAACATTCTTGCTATTAGGATCCTTTTTAAACAATTCCATACAGCTAGTAAAAAAAGACTCACTCACGGAAAGCAGGAAAAAAATATTTTTCATCCTGAAAAACTCCTCAGCTATGGAAGGCCTAGTATTCTTTCACTGGCAGGCAATTTATTACCGACCCCACCTACTGGCAGGGTTTAATGGCCGGAGAAACAGTAGTGAGACGACTCAGGCTCGTTCCGCCATCCGCTTAAAAGTATCGTTACGAATTACCAGGTCTTGAAATCGCCCCTGATCAATAACTCGTCCATCCTTCATCAGATAGATACAGTCGCACTGCTTCACGGTAGCGAGGCGATGAGCAATAATGACGATCGTCTTGGTGCCTGAAAACTCATGAATGGCGTCCATAACCAGTTGCTCAGTGATGCCATCCAAGGCACTGGTTGCTTCATCCAACACCAGTACGTCGGCATCATGATACAAGGCACGGGCGATGCCGATCCGCTGTCGCTGCCCGCCAGAGAGCTGGACACCACGTTCGCCCACATCGGTTTCCAGTCCCTCGGGGAGCTCCGATATCAGTTCATCGAGATTAGCCAAATTAGCCGCACGTCTTACGCGCACGTCATTGATTGAAGACGGCGGAAGCCCAAAAGCAATATTCTCGCGAATGCTCGTATCAGAAAGGAAAATGCTTTGAGGCACCAGACCCAGACTGTTCTGCCATGCGCGTTTATTCTTAGTGGTCAGGGGCTCCCCATCGATGAGTACCTGGCCACTTGTGGGGTCGATCAACCCTAGAAGCAGGTCGATGGCAGTCGACTTCCCAGAGCCGGAGGCTCCGACAAGGCCGATCACTTGATTAGCTGTAATCTCCAGTGTCAGCCCATCTACGGCAGACGCTTGTTTGCCCGGATATTGAAAGTGGACGTCGCGGAATTCAATGGATTGCCGAGGCACCCAGCGGCCAGCTTTCTCGGGATCAGACCGCTCCTGATCAACACTGCTCACTGCACTGGCGTGCAGGTCATCTCGCATCGACTCGAATGCGGCCAGATTACCGCGCACCCGCGAAACACTGGAGTAGATCTGCTGAAAGGCCGGAAGAAGCTTGAAGCCAGCCAGCGCATACACGGAAAGCACCGGCAGGATGGTGCCCAAGTTACCTTGATGAGCAGCCAAAAGGTAAAGCACGAGGAATATCACCGCACCGAAGGCGACTAACTCCATCGCAAAGCGGGGTACCTGGCTCATCGCCAGAGTAGCTCCCTGCGCATTGGCAAAACGCTGGCTCACTTTTTCGAAACGTTCGGTAAAGACGCGCTGCCGACCTAACAGGAGTGCATCCTTGATGCCTCCAAAACCCTCTGCCATCAACTTGAATCGTAGCGCTTGGGTTTCCGATACTGTCGTTCCATTGTTGATCAAGCGACGGCGCACTGTACGGTAGAGCAGAAGATAGGCGATCATAAAAATTAGCAAGCCGACTGTCGCTACTAGCGGATCGTAAATGAACAGTGCCGTCGCCATCAGGCTTGCCATAACAGCCTTGGCATTCATATTCATCAAAGGAGTTATTACAGATACCGTAATACGCTGACACTCCTGAGCAATTTGTTTGGACAATTGACTGCTGCTGCCATTAGCGTGAAATAGCCAGGGCTGGTACATGTAATGTTTAAACAAACGACTCGAAAGTTCCGCCCCTACACGATGACCGAACATTTCGAGTTGCCAGGTGGTAACTACCGATATCAGTGTAGTAATACTGAGAAGTAATAATACACCAATACCAAGCCAGAAGATAAAATCAGAAGGGGAAGAAGCCCCGCTGGAACGGTAGATTTCAGCCAATATGGAGTCCCCTTCTAGCCTGCTCATGTCACCAACCAAGGCCATAAAAGGCCCAACGGAAATGACACCTGCCAGCTCAGAGAAGGACATAAAAACTACCATGACCTGCATGACAAGGAGTTTATCTCGCTGCTCTTTGTTCAACAGGGAATACAGTTCTTTTATACTTTTGAACATTTTACTCATTCCCAATAAAGGATTGAAAGCCACTTAAAAAATACAGCGATACTTGCAAAACACCTATAAACAAGTGACTAATCAACAGTTTGGATGAGACTCAAGACTTATCGACAAGGCGAGAAAAATCAGGTCAGTTCCAGCAGTCCATGACGAACCCATTTTGCGAGATAATTCTCGACCATCGTTAATGGCAAACCAACTCTCTCCGCCAGAATATTGATGCTCGTAGGCCTAGTCAGGGTAGGAATTGTGTCCATCAATAGTCGCATGCGACGGCGCTGTTCGTCAGGCATATCGCCAAAGGCGACCTGTCCCGGATCAATGTAGAGATCATACTCGGGGTTGGAAAGGCAAATGTTTCCTGAGAAACGCTTGCGCACGATAGAACTCGACTCCAAGGTCTCGACTGCTTGCATTAGCACCTTTACGGCCTCTTCCAGCCGCTCAGGTCGCATTAAATCCAGATTATCGCTATCGGTGTGATACTCGGGATACGGGAAGCGTGACAAGGACGCCATGGGAATACCATAGGCTTCCCAGATGTACTCGTCGTTAAGTAACTCGCTTTCAAATTCCCCGGTATGATGTTCACAGTCATTCGCTACTAGCGACTCGGCCACTGCTAACTCTATATTGGACTCTCGATGACGAGAATGCTGAAGGGCAAGCTCGGTAGGTGAACCTAGCATTTCCAGCATTACCCCTTCTAGCAAGTGCTCTATCTCGGCACTCGCTAGGTGGCCAAGATAATACTCATTGCCGATGATTCCTGGTGCCAGTACCAGTCGGTAGCTGAAGTTGGTCTTTTCCTGACGCCGGCGTAATGCCTCAAACAGGGACACTCCCACCGCTACACCGGATAGGCCGTCGTTAGCCACACCGGGGTGGTCCAAGTTGGCAGCAAAAATGATAGTTTCAGGGGACTTCCCCTCGAGAGTGTAATCTATCACCCGCAGCGTTCCCGGCGCCTCTTCAGTCTCGATCAGAACATCGTACTCCCCTTCCTGTAGGCCGTCGTAGAAGGTTTTTGGCACACAGAACCCCCAGTCTCGTTGCCAACTACGAAAGAGCTGACGGAAGTGGAAAGGAACAGCATCGGGGTAACGATGATCGTAATGGAGGTGGCGCCGCAGTTCCTCGCGATCCACGGTGCCACTGAAAGAGGTGGAGAGAGCCATGACGGCCAGCGGATGTCCGCTCTCGTAGATCGTTTTTCCCTGATAATAAATTCTAGCGGCTTTGATATCCCATTTATTGGGAATAACCCAACCATTATAGTTATTATCAGCAGAATAGGTATGTTCACGAAATGGTAGAATATCCTGCATGTAGCGAATGGTGTCATCAAAGTCGCTGGAACAGACCACGCGATTGAGCGGCGTCAGGTCGGCAAGTAGTTTCATCATGTTAGTCATGGGCAGTCCTGTTACGACGACTCATATGAGTTTATGCCTCGAGATGCCGGCCTTCGTTGGTCGGCTCACCGTGTGCTAAGCAGGCGTCAAGCGAATTGGGTAAGTCGTTAGTGTCCAACCTTGGCAGGCAAAGAGGGTCTGTTAGAGCTAGATCTGCCACACCCACGTCAACAGTCAACCCCAGTGCACAGCCCTTTTCCCGTAAAAGCGCCAGTAGGGCATTGTTATAACCGCCGTAGGGATAGCACATGACCCAATCATGTTGTGGCACACCAATATCACCCATGAATTCCAGGCTGGTCTCAACTTCACTCCGCTGTTCGTCGGCACTAAGCGTATTCAGCCACAGATGCTGATCACCGTGACTGCCAATGAACATGCCGGCGTCAAGCAATTCACGCAGCTGGGTATCATCCATGTACAGCTCTGCGGCAAAGTCGCGCTCGTCATTGGTCACGAATTGACGAAACAGGCGATCAATGAGAGACCCGCGCATCGGCGCCGGCAGTCCCTTCTGTAGGATGCGCTTGATGAAGGTCACGTCGGCACTGTCATAGCGGCTTTCTCTTGAAAAGGCATCAAAGCATTCCGCATTGCCGGGCAAACCGTATTCATTGCGGTGAGCATCCATGACGGCAAATATCTCGGCGATCAGCCGCTGTGGATTGGTGCTACTGGCAAGGGTGAAGTGAATCTTGTTGACGTCCAACACGCGCCCTTCACGCACCGCGCAAGCGGGAGGAAAGAAACTCCCTTGCACGCCACGCTCAACGAGCAGCGGAAAGACATGCTCGTAGTGATCCCGATAGCCATCGTCAAAGGTAAGCAGGATGGCTTGCTCCGGCAGCCTGGCCTCACCGCGGGTTGCGGCAATGACGTCTTGCATGTTCACTACTGTGTAATGACGCTGTATGTAATCAAGCTGGCCACGAAAATTCTCCGATTCAAGAGCCTTGAGATCGGGATAGCGGGACTCTTTCAAGGGGCGGACATAGTGATACATCACGATGGTAAGATTATTCGCCATGATCGTCGCTACCTAGTCTTCTGTATTGTTATCAATATCTTTTGTGAGCTACCAGGCGCTGAGTCCGCCATCGACATACAGGCACTGACCGGTGACGTATCGCGAGGCGTCCGAGGCCAGGAAGATGAGGGCTCCCACTAGATCGTCGGGCTGCCCCATCCGCCCCATCGGTACTCGCTGGGAGTAGCGATCGACGAATGCCGCGTTCTGACCGCTTTGCACTCCACCAGGAATCAGGGTGTTGACCCGGATACCGTGTGACGCCCAATTAGTGGCCAGATACCGCGCCAGCCCAGACACTCCTGCCTTTGAAGCGGCATAGACAGGCGGCGTGTTAATGGCGATTCCCAGGTATTCAGACCCCTGATAAATGCGTGGGTCACTGCCTAACTGGCCATAGATGGAGCCAGTATGGATGATGCTCCCCCCCCTACCCTGCTCAATCATGCGGCGACCCACACTGCGTGACACCAGAAATACGCCATCCAGATTAACGGCCATTATCTTTCTCCATTCCGCCAGACTGTATTCTTCTACCGGTGTGAAGAAGGCCCCGAGATCATCGGACTTGCTGGCCGCATTATTGTGAAGAATATCGATGGCACCGAAGTGCTCCAACGTGCTAGTGACTAGTGCTTCCACCGAAGCCTCGTCGCTGACATCACAGGGCAGGCCGATACAACGCACGCCCGTATCCCGTCCTAGCTCAGCCGCATATCGCTCCGCAGACTCTCCATCCAGGTCGGCCACCACCACATTGGCACCAAATTCCGCCAGAGCTTGGCAGAAATGCTGCCCCAGAATGCCGAGTCCACCTGTCACGATTGCTACACGTCCCTTGAGATCAAACAGGTCATAAAAGGTTGTCGAATCCACCTAATGACACCTCCTTTCGGTTCTGGAGCGCTAATTTTCCAGCGATCAATGTACGAATGACGTCGACTGTCTCCACAGCGGGAATCGCGGGATGTCCATCTACTATCTGCCGCCAGAAAGCCCAGAGAGTGCGGCGAAACATCGAGAAGTTGTCAGTAATATCGAAACAGCTGATATGGTGGCTACTCATCAGTTCTACGCGAAACATCGCCGGCACCTGTCCGAGTGCATCTATGTGGACCGGCACACCGTCCCCCATCACCACGATCAAGGAGTCATGGGCGGCCGGCAGGGCGCTTACTGATATCGGACGTGATGGCATCAACGGTAGGATGGCGTCCAGAAGATGCACGCCATAGCGCTCCCAATCGTTGACGATGGTTCCGCGAACCAGTCTCATCTCGCCATGATCGATCTGTCCTGCTCGCCATGCGTCCAATTCCTTGGCATAGCGCATTCCCGAGCAGGACATAAGCAAGCCGCTCTCAAGGTAAGGCGTGAACCAGCGCAACTCGTCGAGATCCAGTGTCAGAGGTTTATCGATAAATACGGGTATACCGGCTTCCAGAAAGGGCATGGCCAGGGGGCGGTGAGAGGCATGATCGTCCCGAGCGATGATCACCGCTTCTACTACACCGAGCATATCGGTGGGTGACGAGACGGCATGCGGAATGCTTGTGGCCCTGCATAGGGCCGCCGTCTGTTCGGCGTCCTGGGTCCAGGCATGGGTGACGCGCAGATCGCCCACGCCGAATTCCGATCCATGGCGGCGACGTACGTAGTCATAGATGCCTGGCCAGCCGGAATGACGCATCCCATTGTCTGAGTAACCATTGATAATCGCGGAGAAAGAGAACGGATGGCCGTTACCATCACTCATTCCCAGCATGCCGACACGCGTGACCATGGAGCGTAAGCCTCTAAATTAAGGGCAGGAGTTGGGTATCACGAGATTCAATAGACAGAACGGACTTAGGTCAGGAGACGCACGTTCTCACGCGCCATACCGGCGAGCCGAAGCGCCCTGCTGCGCAAGCGTCTTCTGAGCCCTTCTCCCGCCTGCAGGTGTGCTTTGACCTCTGCCATCAGATCGTCAAACTGATCCTCGATCGCGAATGGATCGAAGGCGCTCTGCTGCATGTCCGCCTGCTTGAGAAAGGCATCCATTTTGACAGTATGCCGATTCAGGGCGATGACCGGTGTACCGCCGCTATGTGCAAAGATGCTGGGATGCCAGCGAGCGCCAATGTAAACCTGGGCATTCCCCATCAGATTTACCGCCGATTGGATAGGCAAATTGACACCGGCCAAAGGCAGGTCGAGGCGTTCAGCAACGGGCTCCATGATGCGCAGATCCTTGCCCGACGAAGCGGTAAGAATGACCTGCCCGACACATGCCTGCAGCGCTCGACATAGTTTGCTGAAGCTCGGTACCGCATCGAACCCCGGCTTGAGTCCACGAAAATACACCGAACCTCCACCGATGCAGGCATAAGGAGCCTGCGGATCGAAGGCTCCACCGCGCAAGATATCGCCTTCGTTCTCATCCTGAGACGATTCCTGAGCTGATCCCAGCCGAGACCACCATTCTGTGCCTTGTGGTTGGTACAGATAGGCGGCATCAGACGCTACGCGACCCAGCCCGCGGGAACAGGCCAACGCCGAGTCTGGCTCGCGAAACACGATGTCATCCAACAACGGATAGACATGGTCGGCGATTTCCCTCAATACCGGGTCGTTCATCACAATACTGTGGTTGACTATCGCCGTTGGCTTGCCGAAAAAACGCTTTGCCAGATAGGCGATGAAGTAGATCATGCGACTTTGCCGGGTACAGTCATAGATGCAGCCTTCGCCGCTGACTAGCACGACGTCACTAATGGCCAGAGCGGTATATATTTCCGGAAAGATGACGCCATCCATGACCTCGCGGGCTCTAGACTCAAACTCTTGCCAACGGCTCGGCGCGACATCTTCCACCTGCCCTGATAGAACCTCAGCGTCTCGAACTGACGCAATATCCTCCGTCTGCGCCATGCCAATACGGTACTGATACAGCGTCGATTCGACCTGCCCGCCTGCTTCATGAATCAGCTCGCGAAGCGCCAAAGAGGTCGCTCGAGCGCCCCAATTCGGGTCATCGGAGGTATCGTTGACCAGACATACTTTCATCGCGTCTCCCACCTTCCCTTCTCGTGGCTCATCCTTGATGCACCGATTCACCAGATCGCCCAGCCACCGTCGACACACAGGTTCTGTCCCGTCATGTAAGCACCGGCATCACTTGCCAGCAGCGCTACGACTCCCTTCAGATCCTCTGGCTCTCCTAGGCGACCTGCGGGGGCCTTGCTCTTCAAGCGCTCCATGAAGGCCTGGTTATCCTGGGTTATGGCATGCGGGAAGGCCCCCGGACTGATTGCGTTGACACGTATGGCATCAGGCGAGAGAAAACTGGCCAGGTAGCGAGTGAATTGCAGGACACCGGCCTTGGCCGCGCCATAGCTGGGCGGGTTGGCATGGTCAGTGCCTTCATAAAGGCGGTAGTCGGGAGCCACATGACCATACATGGACGAGATGTTGATGATGCTGCCAGCACTGGCTTTTAGCAGGGGGTGGCACTGTTTCACCATCCGGAATACTGAATTCAGACTGATGTCCACATCGTAGTACCAGTCATCTTCATCAATGCTCTGCCAGCTGTTCTTGCGGCCCGACCAGGCATTGTTGACCAGGATATCCAGACCGCCGCAAGTGTCTTGCAAATACTCTACGCAGCGGGCTACCGACTCCCGGTCGGTAACATCGAGTGCGATTCCCCGGTGCTGCGCGGCTGGCCAACGATCACACCACCCAGCCGCGATCGCCTTGCACCGTTCGGCATCACGGCTGGCAATCACTACGTTGGCCCCTAGCTCGGCAAGCGCCTCACCCATGGCGAGCCCAAGATGACCGGCACCACCACTGATTAGTGCAGTGCGTCCCTCAAGATTGAGTAAGTCATGCAGAGATCTGTTCATCCTGGCTCTCCCTGGTGATGAATTCCGCGATAAGAAAATCCTGTTCGTTATCGATGTCCAATGATGCCCTTCCATCGACAATCACAGCCCCGGTCCGCCCGAACAGCATGCCCCGCGTCGCTTTTGCGAGCGTGTCGAGGCGGAAGGCATAAACCTCGCCGCTGAGCTGAAAGGCCTCCGGCAATTGCTGCCGCGGTAACCAGGGCACGCTGCCCTCTACGAAGGTTTCCGGCATCCCGTCATGGATGCGCCAAGCCCGGTGCGGGTTCAGGTCGGCGGGCTTGAACGTTGCCACCGAGTCCAACCCATCTTGATGTAAGCGTTGCAGGCAGGACTGCACATCGATACCGCGGCGCAGGGGTGCCGTCGGCTCCAATAGGAGTGCATAGGCCGCGTCCTCACCTTCTTGATGAAGGCGATGCGCGAGATCACGCACAGCATCCAGGACCAAGGCGGTATCAGTTGCCAACTCGGGAGGGCGAGAAACGGCCTCAGCGCCATATTGGCGTGCAACGGCGGCAATTTCTTCGCTGTCCGTGGATACAATGACCCGATCCACTTCCTCGAGGCTCAAGGCCAACTCAATGGTCCAGGCAATCAATGGCCTGCCATTGAGATCACGTAGGTTCTTCCCAGGGATGGTCTTGCTGCCGCCGCGAGCCGGGATCATGGCCACGACGCGTTGGCTTTCAATCATTGCGTTCACCTTCAAACAAAGGACATGCAGAGGCTGTCACGGAGAGGCATCAAGCGCGTAGCTGCGCCATGGTTTCGCAGTACTGTTGCCATTCACCGGTATCCAACCAGGCCTTGTCGCTAATGGGGTAAACGCCGACACGTCCACCCCGCTCTTTGACGTCCTGGATCAAATCGGTGAGGTGGTAAAACTGATTCTCGGGAATCAGATTGAGAACCGAGGACTTGAGCACATAAAGTCCGGTGTTAACCAGGAAGTTGTAATGGGGCTTTTCCCGCATCTCGCAGAGCTGGCCGTTATCGACAATGTCACAGATGCCATAAGGAATATCGTAATGGCGCAGTGACACAACCATGGTGATGTCGTTATTCTCCTGGCCGTGATGTGCCATCAGGGCATGGTAGTCCGCCTTGATAATGACATCGCAATTGGTCACGATAAGATCGCCTTCAAAGCGACCAATCAGTGCATGCAAGCCACCCCCCGTCCCCAGTGGCTTTTCCTCATGGATATAGCTAATGCGATAGGACGGTTCAAGTTCCTCGAAATAGGCCTGAATCAACTTCGACTTGTAATTGACCGACAGATAAAAATCATCGACACCACACTGGACGAATGAGTCGATGATCATCTCGATAGCGGTCTTTTCTCCGACCGGAATCAGCGGCTTGGGCAATACGCTGGTGAAAGGAGCAAGCCGAGAGCCTTTCCCACCGGCCATGACGACAACCGGTAACGCGAGGGGCTCCTGCTTCTTGATGCTACCTTCCTTTTGGAAGAGGTCTTCCCAGAATAAAACATCGATGATGCAATTATCGTCATCCAGCACCGGCACCGATGTGATCTTGTGCGTCGACATGGCACTTTCGATATCAGCCATTCGATAGCCTTCACGCGCAGAATAGGGAATGTGATTGCACACATCGCCGACCTGCCCTTCCAGGTCTCCACCACCCAGAATCCAACGCCGCACGTCACCATCTGTTAGTGTCCCACGCAACTGGCCTTCCTCATTGGTGACGTAGAGAATCTTACGCCGGGTCTCTTCCAGTTGGTGTAACGCCGCAAGGACCTTGCGATGCTCATCAATCAAAAGTGAGTCGAACATCGTATAACCTCCCCTCATTCGTTCCCGGCTGCCATAGCGGCATCGATAAATCCTTTTTTGGTCACCCCGGTATCAAGAGGAACAACCTTCAAGGTTTCTTTTATCCGTCGCGAGGTCCAACCATCGCCGTAGCGATCATAGGGATTTTGCAGATGGATGAGTTGCGCTCGAAATTCGGGGCTCAGGGCAAGGGCAATGCCCCGACGAATCTCGTCGACTCGATTGTCCACTGATATGACATTGGCGGCGGCTAAGCGACCTTCCTGGCGAGACCCGATATTCACCACAGGAAGCCCAAAAGACGGCGCTTCAACGAGACCACTTGAGGAGTTACCCAACATCAGGTCGAGATGGCGAAGGCACCCCTGGTAAACCAGTGGTCCAAGGTTGTCGAAAAGGCGACTGCGATCAGGATGATCTGCACACCAGCGAGCCAGCGCTAGATTGATATCCCGCCCCTGGATATCGGCATTGGCCTTGGAGAAAACCACCTGGAGGTTGTCACACGCCTCGAGTGCCTCCAGCAGATTTGCTACCTGTGACCTGCAGCCGGCCGTCATATCGCTGGTGGCGGGATGAAAGGTCGCGATGGCCGTTGGCCGGTCCAGCGATATGCCGAGGACCTCTTCCAAGGCATCGCGGCTAACCGGCTCACTGCGATGAAGGTGATCCAGGCCCGGCGCACCGTAGTTGAACACCCATGCCGGGTCCTCTCCCATCTGAATGATGCGGCGCCTATACACCTCGGTCGCAGGAAAATGGATATTGGCAAGTTTGGTGACAGCGTGACGGAAGTACTCATCGAGGGCACCACGGCTGGTTTCGCCACCGTGCAGGTGCACCAGAGGAATACCGTGCGCCACCGCGGCGAGTGCTACCGGTACGATCTCGAACCGGTCTCCCAATAACACCAGCAGATCAGGGCGATCCTCCGCCAAGGACTCGGCACAGGACAGCATGGTCAGTCCCATCGCTTTGACCATCGCCGTGCGGCTATCAGAAGACAGCAGTACCTCAAGACGGCGATGAATACGGAAACCATCGCGCTCAATCTCGCGAACGGTCTCACCAAATTCGGTCGACAGGTGGGACCCGCTGACCGTCAGCATCAGCTCCAGCTCGGGGTCCTCGTCGATCTCGCGTAACAGCCAATAAAGCAGGCCATAGTCGGCACGAGTGGTCGATAGGACCCATATACGTCGACTGCTCACACCAGGTCTCCCCAGCCGAGGAGTTCATCGGCAGCGATGGTGCGAGACGCACGGCGCCCCACGACCATCTCGAGTTGGCTGGGCGCAAGCCCACTCCCCGGCCGCTTCAATGCCAAGTGTTCCAGGGTGATGACTTCCCCCTCGGCAATCGGACACTCCGTCGCGATGCTCTTGCGGACTACATCGAGATTGGGACGCTCGCAAGGGGCCGGACACTTGCGGCCGTCGCCACGGGCGCTTTCAACATGACGAATGGCTTGAACCATCTGGCGGAAATCCGCCGGTGCCAGGGAAGCTGCATGGTCGGGGCCCGACAAGGTGGTATCCAGAGTGAAGTGCTTCTCGATCACACGGGCGCCCATGGCCACGGCAGCGATAGGAATTTCATTACCTGCCGTATGATCGGAGTAGCCCACGCTGACACCAAAGGCACTCGCGAGAGTGTTCATCGCCAGCAGGTTAATCTCAGCATAGGGAGCCGGATATTCGGTGACGCAGTGCAGTACCGTGATGTCCCCCGCCCCGGCCTCTTTCAAGAGGTTCAGGGCAACCTCGACCTCCGCCAAGTAACACATGCCGGTCGACAGGATTACCGGCTTGCCGAAGCCTCCGATGCACTTCAGGAGAGGCAGGTTCGTAATCTCCCCAGAGGGAACCTTGAACAGACGCATGCCTAGCGCGTCCAGGAAGATGGCACTGCTGGCGTCGAAGGGACTGGACAGGAACTCGATGCCGATGTCCAAGCAGTGGGAATGAAGATGCCGGAAGTCGTCATCCGTCAACTCCAAGGCCTTCAGCATCGCATACTGGGAGTTCGACCCCGGCACGGCCTGATGCTGATAGGCCGCCTTAGCGGCATTGCGAGTCACCAGGCGATCAGCCTTGAAGGTCTGGAACTTGACGGCATCGGCCCCACACTGCTTGGCGGTATCGACAAGTTCGATGGCCATGTCCAAGGAGCCATTGTGATTCACCCCGGCCTCAGCGATCACGAAGGTGGAAGGTGAAGCGCTCATGAGATTCTCCTGGCTGGAACGCCGACATAAGTTCCCGGAGTGGTTATGTCGCGAGTCAAGGTAGCGCCGGCACCAATCAAACACCCCGCACATACCCGAACGGAGTGAATGATGGTGGCGCCCGCTCCGATCATGCAGTGATCACCGATCACAACACCGCCGCTGAGGGTGGCGCCCGGAGCAACATGAACGTCATTACCCAGCTCGCAGTCGTGGTCGACCGTGGCACGGGTATTGACGATACAGGCCTGACCCAGGCGACTACCGGTGACGACCACAGCTCCATCCAGAACGACGGTCCCGGCTCCGGCACGAACATCGTCATGCACAGTAGCGCCCACCATATAAATGGCCGGAAAGCTGAAACCACGGGCCCGGTATTGCTCGAAGCTTGCGAGCCGTGGCCCTTCTACCGATACCTTCCCCATCCCAAGTACCGCAGATGCAGATCGATG
Source organism: Onishia taeanensis (assembly GCF_003268885.1). Classification (GTDB taxonomy): domain Bacteria; phylum Pseudomonadota; class Gammaproteobacteria; order Pseudomonadales; family Halomonadaceae; genus Onishia; species Onishia taeanensis_A. Next base: position 149,013 of record NZ_QLSX01000010.1, on the reverse strand, counting down.
AGTCTCAATTTCATGAAATGACAAGTCGGTGCCCAGATAACGAGCGCCCATCAGTCTTCCTTCATCGTGCAACGCCGTATAGCCATAGACCTGATGCCCCAACTTCAGAAGCCCATGAATCAACACCCGGGCGTGGCCACCGCCCCCGACTACGAAAAATTCACTCACTGGCTCTCCTGGCTATTCAACAGCACAACAGCAGTGCGCTTGATATCGGTGCTAACCTTGTCTGAAACGTCGGCGAGCTCAGGCAGTTTCCAGACAGCGCCTAAATGTTATAGAGGTGCGCTTTGTAATGGCTCAGGTTCTCACTCTCGGTGAACCAGGCGATGGTCTTCTCTAGTCCACGACGCAATCCATCCAAGCCTCCATGCTCGGGTTGGTGACCCAGCAGCCGAACGGCCTTCTCGGTGCTTGCCCAGAGCCGCTCCACCTCACTATTTTGAGGACGCAACCGCTGCTCATCGATGCCGATGTCGATCTCACAGCCCATCAGCTCGGCAATCAGGCCGGCGGTATCCCCGATGCTGATTTCAAAGCCGCTGCCGACATTAATCACTTCACCCACGGCAGCATCGCACTCCGCCACGCGCATGAAGCCGGCCACAGTGTCGGAGACAAAACTGAAATCTCGGGTCGGGTGCAATGCACCGAGGCTCAGTCGGCGCGCGCCGGATGCGAGCTGAGTGATAATGGTGGGAATCACGGCCCGGGCCGATTGGCGTGGTCCATAGGTATTGAACGGACGAATCAGCGCCACTGGCGTAGAGAACGAACGCTGGAACGACAACGCAAGTTGGTCAGCCCCGATCTTCGACGCGGAATAAGGTGACTGCCCTTGCAGAGGGTGCTCTTCGTGAATGGGTACGTAACGTGCCGTTCCATACACTTCGCTGGTAGACGTATGCACGACCTTCGCCACGTCCAAATCCCGCGCTGCCTGCACAACGTTCAATGTGCCCTTTATATTGGTATCGACGTAAGTATCGGGCGAGTGGTAGGAGTAGGGAATGGCGATGAGGGCAGCAAGGTGGAAGACGACGTCGCACCCTTTCATGGCCTGGCGAACACCATTCGGGTCTCGTATATCTCCAGCAAATATATCCAGTTCATTGCGAACACCGGGCTCACAATGGTCAAGCCATCCCCAGGAGCTGAAGGAGTTATACATCACAAAGGCTCGAACGGAACATCCCTGACTTACCAAAGCTTCTACAAGATGAGAGCCGATAAAGCCATCCGCACCTGTGACGAGAACTTTCTTTCCTTTTAGATTCATTTTAATTATCACTATCTTCCAGGAATTCACCGTATGACACTTATACAAAAAACGTCACACCCCACCCAAATTTTCCAACGTGATCATGCAGGACACTATCATTTGGAGCCGGCAAGAAATTAGATTCCTTAAAAACACTTTATTTATAGGCGTAATTATAATAGCCGTAGTTAATCCTAGCCTTTCCCTCCAGCGCATTAAGAATAAACCCTCGCACTTCTACGCCAGATGTCTCGAATCGACGCAACGCCAGCTTTATCTCCTTTGGTGAGTTATGCCTATAACGCGCAACCATGAGGGAAGTCCCTGTCTTCTTGCCCACTATCACGCTATCTGTAACAGCTAGAACGGGTGGCGTGTCAATGACAATCAGATCGTAATCTTTGCCAGCATCCTCCAGAAAACTACCAAACCTGTCCTGCATTAAAAGCTCTGAAGGATTGGGCGGCACTAAGCCCCGAGAAACATAAGAAAGTCCTTCAATACTCGTATCACGAACCAACTTCTTCCATTCAACCTTCCCTGACAGGAAATCTGAAAGCCCCTCTGCCGAATGCCCGCCGAATGCTTTGTGAATATTCCCTTTCCGCATGTCGGCGTCGATAAGCAAGACCCTATTACCTGCTTGAGCACAAACAGCTGCCAGATTCATCGCCACAAAACTCTTGCCAACCTCAGGGCTTGGTCCGCATATCATAATGCATTTATTTTTTGACTCCATCATGGCAAAGTGCAAGCTAGTTCGAAGTCCTCTGAGCGCCTCGATTGCAATATCCGTTGGGCTTTCGGCTGAAAGAATACCTTTGATCACATTTCCATTTCGAGAATGGCTTCTGCTTTTTCTCACCAACTTCAACTGATCATCCGATAAGGGCACGGTAGCATAAACTGGCAGGCCGATACTTTCTAGCTGCTCGGGAACCTCTACCCCTCTATTGACAAAGGCACGCAGCAATACCACACCGATGGACAAGGTCGCACCTAGTAAAGTGGCGGACATTATAATTAACATTTTCTTCGGCGTAATCGGGCTTGGGCTAACCTGAGCAGAATCGATAATACGGACATTGCCAATTGTACCGGCCTTTGCCAAACGCAACTCCTGGTATCGATTTATAAGGTTTACATATATCGCTTGCGTGACTTCCACATCCCTGGTCAGCCTGACAACTTCCTGCTGAGCGGCGGGCATCTTCTCAACACGCGCATTAAGCCGATCTCGCTCATTCCTCAGGAAGCTTTTTTGCCGAATCAACGCTTGGTAAGCAGGATGATTCCGAGTGAAACGCTGCGCCATCTCTGCTTCTTGAAACTCCACTTCGCTCAACTTTTTCTCCACATCAATCAATTGAGCAATGACTGACTGAGACTCCGAGTCAAGATCTACGCTATCCATCTTGACACGATATTCATTCAACTTGTCTTCGGCACTGGATAACTGGGTACGGAGCTCCGGTGCCTGTTCGTCAATAAATGCCAGACTCTGATCTACTTGTGCCGACTGCCGCTCAACATTCTGCATCAAGAAATTTTCACTGATGGCGTCCAGCAAGCGGCGTATTTCCTCACGATCCGTACCCGTCAATGTCAAGCGGAGCATACCAGCATTGCCAACGAAACCACTTCCTGTTTCAGCGACGGAGAGCCTGGAAGCCAGAGACTGTATTGCAACCGACCGCAGTGCTTTGGTCAGCGTAAATTCAGCTCCCTCTGGTGCCACCATCTCTGCCACTCGCAGTTCTATAGCCCCCTCCATAAAGCTGGCTTTCTCTCCCGCTACGCCCTTACCCAGCAGTTCATCGCCAAGCAGAAGTTGATAGCCATCTTGCCCCAAGGATTTCAATGTCAGAGATCGACCTCGTAGCGCATCTTCAACCGAGAAAAGCCCAACGTTAATGCTCTCACCACCCCATACAGAGGCCTCAATCTCATTGGAAAAAGGGAGATAATCACTATAGCGCTCTAAAAACTTGTTCAGGGCTGGTATTGAGGAAGTGCTAGGGCGAGATATATTTTTCCTTTGGACATACTTTCCAACGAGAGGAAGCGTATGTGGAACGACAATAGTATCAAGGTTCATCTGATCAACAACTCTTCCTAACACCATCCTGGAGCGTAGAATTTCAACTTCTACAGATGAACTTTTCTTTTCTTCTCCCATCACCGTTTTTAGGTCCCCGAGAGGGTTAACGGAAGAACGCTTTTCTATCTGAACCAGCGCATCTCCCCTATACACGGGTTTCGACATGAAAGCATAAACGGCCCCACCTAGGAAAAACAAGAATGCAACAGACAATATCAACCACTTATTATCCAGCATAATGGCTAACAAGCGGGAAATGTCTATATCTGTATTTTCATGAGGCACATTGGGAATCTGCTGCATCTTAGTCATAACGGTGCCTTTGTGCCTGGTTAATCTTCGCTTATAGATACCTGCAAAGAAAACCGATCGACGGTATAAAACATGTTGTTTAGACATCAACCCATAGCAATAAATAACAGATTGTTCACTAGCACGATCCAGACAGACTGGCTAACTGATGACTACAGGCCTTCGAGTCCATTGTTGGCATCAGATATAGTGATAGGAAGCACAGCCGTGGGCAACAGCAGACTGATAACATTGTTCCAGCGAGCCAGTGGCGCAGCCGTCACATAAACTACATCTTTTGGTTGTAGCGGGAAGTGAGTTCCCATAGTCAATGCAGCGGCATTGCTGATGTCTAACTGATAAACGGTAGCCAGCTTATCACTCTCTGGAGGCTGCACCCGTATCACGAATATTCCGGAGGGCTTTGCGGTTGTTTCAATGACACCGCCAGCTCTTGCCAAGGCCGTTGTCAATGTAATCCGCTCATTGCCGAGGGCTAGATTACCGGGGGTGCGTACCTGACCGAGCACGGCGACATTCTGATTCTCAAGAGTCGACACATGGAGAACATCTCCATCCTTCAATAACAGGTTCTGCGCCTGATCGCCCTGCCGCAACAAGGCATACAGGGAGATTTCCTGCTTACCGCCCTTCCGATTGAGTATCACACTGTGCCAGTTGGCATTCTCGGTGGCGCCACCGACTTGACTCATCGCGTCAAGCACCGTCAAGGGCACGCTGGTAATCGGCAACGTTCCTGGCGAAGTGACTGCACCACTCACATAGACCTTCTTGGAACGGTAGGCGGCGATATTGACTTCAACTTGTGGATCATTGATGTAATTAGACAGGTTGGTAGTAATAAGCCGCCTAATCTCATCCAACGACTTACCTGCAACACGAACGCTACCGATATAAGGATAGAAAATTGTCCCGTTCGGATGTACGGTATTCCCGGTTTCCGCAGCGCTGCGCTCGGCGCCGGCCGGAATGGTAAGTTCCGGATGATCATAAACAATGATACTCAGAATATCCCCTGGCCCGACGAGGTATTGATAGTCATCGAGCTCTTGCTGAATCTCAGGTGGAACCAAGCTAGCAATGTCGCCATTGATATCTTTCCGATAGGCCGCCACGAGCTCAGGCGTAATGGCCTTAATATCGACTAAGTCATCTATAGGAGGGGAGTCAGTCTCATAGCTTATATGTCCTCCTGGCGCAAAGGCACAGCCTTGGGAAGCCAAGATAATAACTGACAGCAACAGAGAAAGACTGATGGAAATATAAGACTTTCCAACGGCCCTTTTATGAACTTCCCCAGCATGGAATATTTCTTCCATTACGTACTCCCTTGCGAAATAAAACCACGCTACCGCCACTGAAACCAGTTTCCAGTATTGGCGAAATGCCATATATTCTTATCTTTTTGTATCACCCCGGCCAGCCAAACGGATCACAAGCCACCTGTCGGGTAGCCACCTTCATCCAGGGAATTTAGTTACAATAAATGAAGATTTCTTTCACTAGGTTACAAAACTATTGGGATTTCACATCATCATTTTCATCATCGAATGAGTGTGAGATATCTAATCGCGGTGCTCGCGCAGGCGGGGGTCTACTTGGATACCAATGACAGGATCAAGTAGATAAATAATTATTTATCAATGACTTGGTTCAGGCTGGCGGTGATCAAAGCCTAGTAGGCCCGGTCGTAAAATCGACAAGGCCTGTGAGCCACAGGAGTGCCTCCGGCCATGGCTTACAAGATCAAGCGAGTCTAGGCCGAGGAGCTCGCTCAGCGCGTCCGAGCCGCTGTCAGAGTAATAGACCTTGGTCTTCTTCAATTCCAAGGCCTGGACGCAACAAGGCCCGCATTGCGCGGGCCTTGTTTGAAGAGACTAGAAGCCTCTAATGCCTGGCGATGCCAGGATCAGCGGCGTTACGCCGGCTGGATGTTCGAAGCCTGCAGGCCTTTCTGACCTTGGGTCACTTCGAAGGTCACTTCCTGACCATCTTGGAGGGACTTGAAGCCTTCCATTTTGACTTCGGAGAAGTGAGCAAAGACATCGTCGCCGCCGTCGGACGGTGCGATGAAGCCGAAGCCTTTAGCGTCGTTGAACCACTTAACTGTGCCAGTTGCCATTTTTACGATCCTTGCGCTGTTAGCGCGTTGATACAATTGCCGGGTGTTACCCGATAGAGCAGTGGGTAAACAAGAAAGAAATACACCAGCACGACCAAAGGGATCGCTTACATCTGACGTTCTACTGCTTGCTAACCAACTGTGTGCACCTTGAAGCTTTTGAGCGCCGAGGTCAACCATCGTGTACGCCTATCCGCCTCAACCTAGCCAGACGTCAAGGAAGAGCATCATCACCAAGCCGATCGAGAGGCCCGCGGTCGCCTTTTTCTGGTGACCGTTACGATGCGTTTCGGGAATGATTTCATGACTGATGACATACAGCATGGCGCCCGCCGCAAAGGCAAGCCCCCAGGGCAACAGCAATGACGACAGCGTGGTGATGCCCGCCCCCAATAGACCGCCGAAGCATTCAACCAGGCCGGTGATAGCCGCAATGCCCCATGCCTGATGGCGCCGATAGCCCTCCCCCATCAGTGCCACAGCAACTGCCAAGCCTTCCGGCATGTTCTGTAGTCCGATACCGATGGCAAGCGGCATCCCGCCGCTTAGCCCATCCGATCCGAAACCGACGCCCACGGCCAGGCCTTCCGGAAAGTTATGGATCGTGATCGCCATGACGAATAGCCAGACCCGCCGCAGCGACACACTCGCAGGCCCTTCTGGCCCGCTCTCGAAGTGTTCATGCGGCAAGAGCTCATTGAGCAGTGCCACCGCTCCAATACCCAGAAGAATCGCCACAGACACGATGGCCGCCGGGATCATTCCTTCCCCATATCGCCCACCGGCAGCATCGAGGGCGGGAATGATCAAGGAGAAAAAAGACGCAGAGAGCATGACGCCAGCAGCAAACCCCAGCGACAGGTCACGCATGGCGGGCGATGGAATCCTGCCGAATAGTACGGGCAAAGCCCCGACGGCCGTCATCAGGCCGGCCACCAGACTGCCAAGCGTGCCGAGCATCAAGGGAGATAAACTGCTGATATCTGGCATGAGGCGAACATGTCTCCTAGATCTTCATAAAGCGAAAGGATTGGCATAGGCGGTCCATCTTGACGGTGGACGCGACCCCGGCAGAGTTGAACACAAGATGTTATTCAATCGGAATTAACGCGTCCCGCTCTTGCAGCCAGAGTCTTCTCATCCGCCGACGCCGACCACAGGCCCCGGGGATGTCTCATCGTACGGGGCAGGCCTCACAACCGATATTTCGCAAATATATTTGCGTTTATGCAAACAAAGATTACCATTACCGTCATACCCAAGTGCTGGCTAGAGGATACCCGATGCCCCCATTACCCCAAGCATCGCCCGAAGACTCGCCCTCTGAAGATGCACTTCCCCCTCACGACCTTGCGACACTGGCACGCCTGGTAGAGGCTGCGCGGCGGGGCGATAAGCACTGGCGAAACGCGCCGCTCCCCAAGCTTTCGGCCCGGGCGCTGACGCTGCTGGAAAGTTTCCTGGCCCAGCCTCAGCAGGTCGGTCTGAACAACATCTCGACGCTGGCTCAAGATCATGGCGTCAATGCCTCGACCCTGACTCGCCTGTGCAAAACCCTGCACTTCGAGGGCTTCAAGACCTTTCAGGCGCTTTTCCGCGAGGATCTTGCCGACAGCAGCTTCTATTCGAGCCGTGCCCAGCGCCTGATCGGTGATGCCAAACAGAGTACCTCCTCAAGCGCCATGGCACCGGAGCAGTTCCTCTGTCAGGCCGAGCACGACAATGTTGCCGCCTGCCTGGAGGCACTCGATAACGCCACCCTGGAAGCTGCCTGTTCTCAGCTGCTTAGCGCCCGGCGAGTGCACGTCGTGGGATTACGCGCGAGCTTTGCCGCCGCTCACTACCTAGCCTACTACCTCGATTATCTTCGCGATGGCGTCCAACTGATTGCCTCCACCGCCGGTGTCGATGTCGAATGCGCGCTGGATCTCGACGAGCGGGACTGCGTCGTCGCTATCGCCTTTCGCCCAGAGAGCCGTAGCACCCTGGCCTATGCCCGGGCGGCGGCCGACCAGGGCACGCCGATTCTCGGCCTGACCAACCATCCTCGTGGTGAAGTCCCGGGGTTGAGCGACTACACGCTGGTCGCCCCAGCGAGCGGGCCCTTTTTCTTCAATCCGATGAGTTCACTGTTCCTGCTAGTCGAAATGCTGCTCTCCCGACTGGCCGCTCGCCTGGGACCGGACGCCATCAAGAGGATTCGTCGCCGAGAGGCGCTGATTGCACGCCTTGGCGTCGAATAACTCAGACCCGCGACCAACGTCACCCCGCCCCCAACAGACACCACCCGACAAGAGCCCAAGCCTCAGGAGGCTGACATGCCCTCTTCTTCATCCGCCCACCATGACTCGGCATCCGCCAGCACGTCGACTTTGACTCAACGGCTCAATGCCGGCGAGGCTCCACGCGCTTCAGACACCCTGCTGATCAACGAGCAGTCACGATTGCGCGAGGCCGGCGGTCAGCGGGTGATCAAGTTCGGTTTCGGGCAGTCGCCCTTCCCGGTCTTCACACCAGCCGTCGAGGCCCTGGCCGCCCATGCCGCCGACAAGGCCTACCTGCCAGTACAGGGCCTAGCCTCAGCCCGCGAAGCGGTAGCAGCCTTTCATCGCGAGGTAGATGGCGTCGACTGGCAGGCCGGAGAAATGCTGCTGGCCCCGGGCTCGAAGCTTCTGCTGTTCGCCCTGATGAAGGCGCTGCCTGCCGACGCCGAAGTGCTGATCCCAGACCCGGCCTGGGTCTCCTATGCGCCCCAGGCGCGGATGTGCCAGCTCGCCACCCGGCGCCTGACGTGCAGTTTCGAGAGCCGCTGGCAGGTCAACGCCGCCGCACTCGAAGCAGCCCTGGCCGATCGCGCCCCAACCGAAAAAGGAGTAATGAGGGGAGAAAAGACAGAGTCGGACAACCGAGTCCGCCTGCTGATCCTCAACCAGCCAGGCAACCCCACCGGCCTGTCGCTTGATCATGCCGAACAGGCCAAACTCGCTGACGTCGCCAGGCGGCATGATCTGCTGGTGCTATCCGACGAGATATACGGAGTGCTCGACCATGACGGCAGCCATCGCGCCTTCGCACGGGATTACCCGGAAGGCACAGTGACCACCACCGGTCTGTCGAAATGGTGTGGCGCGGGCGGTTGGCGCTTGGGCGCCATGCATGTGCCAGCCTCGCTTGGCGAGGCGCTATTCTCACGGCTGCTTGGCATCGCGTCCGAGACCTGGTCGAGCGTCGCAAGCCCAATACAGGAAGCTGCCTGCGTGGCCTACCAGCGCACACCGGCACTGGATGCCTACATCACGCGCCAGCGAGAGATCCTTGCAGAGATCGGCCAGTGGGCCGCCGCTAAACTTGATGACGCGGTCATTCGCACTCATGCGCCCGACGGTGGTTTCTATCTCTACCCGGATTTCGAAGCCCATCGCGAGGCCCTGGCCCAGCGCGGCATCACCACCGGCAGCGAGTTGACCGAAGTCCTGCTGGATGAGTGCGGCGTGGCCCTGCTGCCCGGCTCCGCCTTCGGCGCCCCGGCCGAACGGCTAACGGTCCGCCTGGCCTACGTCGATTTCGATGGTGCCGCCCTGCTGACCACTTCGGGCCCCGTGATCGCGCATCCAGGCCTCGAGAAGGTCCGCGACGGCATTCACGCCATCACGGCATTCGTGAAGACGCTCGAAAGCGGGTCAAACAGACTAGACACCTAACGACGGCTAGCGTTGCTTGGTGCGGGCGGTGGCTCGGGCATTCCATGGATCTTCAGGCCAGGGATGCTTGGGATAGCGCCCGCGCATGTCCTTGCGCACCTCGAAATAGCCGTTGGTCCAGAAGCTCGCTAGATCTCGAGTGACCTGCAGGGGACGACCCGCGGGCGACAGCAGGTGTAAAAGCACCGGCACTCGCCCGCCGGCGATACGCGGCGTCTCCGCGAGGCCAAACAGCTCCTGCAGTTTGACCGCCAGCACCGGCTCGGCGCCGGTATAGTCGAGCCGGACCCTGGAGCCACTGGGCACCGCCAAATGGGTCGGCGCCTGGTCATCAAGGGTCTGGCGCTGAGGCCAGTCGAGCCGATCCAGGAGGATTGACGCCAGTGGCAGGCGATCGAGCTTGTCGAGCCGCCGCACGCCATCCAGATAGGGCGCCAACCAGACATCAAGATCGGCAAGCAACGCCTTCTGCGACCAATCAGGCCAAGGGTCACCCAGGGTCTGGCGGAGCAAGGCCACGCGCGCCATCAGCTGCTCGGCCGCCGCATCGACTGCCAGGTGACCACGTCGGCGAACTGCCGACAACAACGCCTCGCGGACCGCCTCGGCGGGCAGGGCCTTCAAGGGCCGTCGCTCGAGTACCAGTTCACCCAGCGAGCGTACATCCTCTCCGATCAGTCGTCCTTCTTCATCGCTCCACTCAAGCCGGGGGTGAAATTCGCGCGTCTGAGGAAAAAGCGCTTCAAGCCGTGACAAGGATAATGCCGCGCCGCGATAGATCTTCGCGCCCTGAGCCTGGCCGTCCAATTCCGCTGCCACCAGCGCCTCGGCATGTCCCAGCGGATGGTTCGCCTCGAGCAGCGCCAGGTTGCCGGCGGCCAGCTTGAAACGCCCTGGCGACTGATAGAGCGCCACCCGCTCGGGATAGGCCAGCGCCAGCAGTTCTCCCAACGGCGCTAGCGACGCCACCTTGAGGCCGCACTGGGCGACGCCGGACAGACGCTTGGCATCGCGAAGCCACTGTGCCTCGGCGCCCCGGGCATCGCGACCGGGCAACTGCGAGAGCGTCACCGAAAGGTCGCGCGCGTCGCCGCCAGCGCGTGACTCGAGCAGCGCCGCCAGCCAGCAGGCCAGCGGCATGGCATCGAGTTCACTCGCCCGTTCGAGCATCACCGCCAGGCGCGGATGACAGGGCCAGCGAATGCAGCCACGCCCCAGCGAGGTCAGCCGGTGATCGTCATCGAGCACGTCAAGACGCTCAAGCAAGGCACGACCCGCGGCCAATGGGCCCACGGGCGGTGGCGTGACCCATTCGAGCGCCGCGGCATCCTGAATGCCCCAGCGCACCAGCTCGAAGGCCAGCGGCGCCAGGTCGGCCTGTAATATCTCGGGATCACCGTGAGCCGGCAACGGCTGTTCATCGGCCCAGAGTCGATAACATACCCCCGGGCCCTGGCGAGCGGCACGGCCGCGCCGCTGGTCGGCGCTGGCCCGGTTGAGTCGCTGAGTGGCCAGACGCGTCAGCCCCAGTCGCGCCTGAAACACCGGCACCCGCTCGAAACCGCCATCGATCACCACTCGCACGCCATCGACGGTCACGCTGGACTCGGCGATGGCGGTGGCCAGCACCACCCGGCGCCGGCCCTGGTCATCCCGGCTAAGTGCACGCTGCTGCTCAGTGAGCGGCAAACGGCCATGCAGCTCGAGCACCGCGACATCGTCCGGGAGGCTGGACAGCGCCCGGGCCAGGCGTCGAATCTCGCCGACACCGGGCAGGAACACCAGTAGATCACCCTCATTCTCAGCCAGCGCCTCGCGCACGACCACCGCCTGCTGACGGGCAGCATCGTCACGCACATTCACCGGTCGGTGATGAGTCGTCACCGGATAGGAACGGCCGGGACAGTCGATCAGCGGGGCCGCTTGGCCCAGCACTTGCTTGAGCGCGTCCACGTCCAGGGTCGCCGACATCACCAGCAGTCGCAGGTCATCGCGCAGTCCCTGCTGTGCATCCAGGGTCAGCGCCAGCCCCAGATCCGCCTCCAGGCTGCGCTCGTGGAATTCATCGAAGATAATCCCGGACACGCCCTCGAGCAGTGGATCGTCCTGCAAGAGGCGTGTTAGCACCCCCTGGGTGATGACCTCGAGTCGGGTGTTTGGTCCCACCCGGCTCTCGCCGCGCATGCGATAGCCCACCGTCTCACCAAGCGACTCACCGAGCTGCTCGGCCATGTAGCGCGCGGCGAGCCTAGCCGCCACGCGACGCGGTTCGAGCAGCAGCAGCTTGCCTTGACGGCACCAGGACTCGTCGAGCAAGGCAAGCGGCACCCGAGTGGTCTTGCCGGCGCCGGGCTCGGCGACCAGCAGGGCTCGGGGGTGTCCGGCCAGCGCTTCACGGATAGCCGGCAGGCGGGCCTCGATGGGCAGAGTGAGCGCGCCAGTCATGAGAAAGCCATCATACGTCGGTCGCCATAGGGCAGTCGTTCATGGGGCATGCGTGTTTCAGGCGTCAGCCAGTTTCCAGGACAGCGATTCGCCCGCCATCAGCGGTACGATCACGTCATCACCGACATAGGCAAGCTCGCCAGGCAGCTGCCAGTCCTCGCGATTCAGGGTTACCGTGCCCTGATTGCGCGCCAGCCCATAGAAGTCCGCGCCGAAGTGGCTGGCAAAGCCCTCGAGCTTATCCAATGCCCCTGCCTGCTCAAAAGCCGTCGCGTAGAGCTCAAGAGCGGCGGGCGCGGTGAAGGCGCCAGCACAGCCGCAGGCCGACTCCTTGGCCCCGCGGGCGTGGGGGGCACTATCCGTGCCCAGGAAGAACTTGGGCGAACCCGAGGTCGCCGCCTCGATCAGCGCTGCGCGATGGGTCTCGCGCTTCAGCACCGGCAGGCAGAAATAGTGCGGACGGATACCGCCGACCAGCATATGGTTGCGGTTGAACAGCAGGTGATGGGCGGTGATGGTAGCGGCGACGTTATCCGACGCCTGACGCACGAAGTTCACCGCATCCGCCGTGGTGATGTGCTCAAACACCACCTTGAGGGTCGGGTGACGCTCGAGCAGCGGCGCCATGACCCGCTCGATGAAGATCGCCTCGCGATCGAAGATGTCGATCTCCGGCGAGGTTACCTCGCCATGCACCAGCAGCGGCAAGCCCAGGCGCGCCATGGCGCCAATGGCCGCATCACAGTGGCGAATGTCGGTGACGCCAGAGGATGAGTTGGTGGTTGCCCCGGCGGGATACAGCTTGACTGCCTTGATCACACCGCTGGCCGCGGCCCGCTCGATTTCCTCGGCCGGGGTGTTGTCGGTGAGGTAGAGCACCATCAGCGGTTCGAAGTTCGCCCCTTCGGGCAGCGCCGCAAGGATGCGCTCCCGGTAGGCCAGGGCCTGCTCGGTGGTAGTGACCGGTGGGGTCAGGTTGGGCATGATGATCGCCCGAGCAAACTGGCGGGCGCTGTAGGGCAAGACCGCCTCAAGCGGCTCGCCATCGCGCAGGTGAAGGTGCCAATCGTCGGGAGTGGTGATGGTCAGCTGATTCACGGCGGATCCTGTGTGGTAGATGGCGGGGGCATAGTATAACGTCTCGACCTCACTGCGTGGCCCCTGAGCGATCCGTCGAATCAGGGTGTTGGCGAGATAGACCGGTCTCCAGGAAAGCAAGGCTTGCGATAAGGGCTTGCGACAAGTCCCGTCGGGTTACGTATTATGGTGGCCTTTATTCAGGGAGAGACATCATGCCAAGGGTTCGCCAGTCAGCCGATATCATTGCCGCCCTGGAGGGCGCCATGTGGCTGGCCCTGGCCTGGTCGGTCAGTTTCTCGATCTGGGATGGCTCGACGATGCCAACGGTGGCGGCTTTAACCCTGGTCGCGACCATTCTGGTGGTCAGTTGGGGCCACCGCCCGATGCGCATCACCCTGCGCCGTTTCCGGGTCCGCCGTCGGCGCACTGAAATGCAGATGCACCTTTTCGCCCTGCCCTTGCTGATGGCGCTGTTCTTTGCGGTGGTGGTCGAGGGACTTCTGACCACGCCGCTAAGCGGCAGTCAGAAGATGCTGATGGTCAATATCCTGGCGACGGCCGGCTGGGTTGTCTTCGTGTTGACGCAGGCCTTCAAGTCGCTGCTGTTCACCCTGCGCAGCAAATTCAGGGGGAAAACTGGCAACGGCGCCAAGCCCTTGAATGACAAAAAGTAGATAAACCTCGTGCCGAGCACTAAGCTTTAAGCCGATGAATGGCTGACTCCACCGGAGTCCAAGCATAGGCGAACATCACATGACGCCCCCCGCATTGAGCCGCTGTCTGATCCATTTGACGCTGCTCTGTCTACTGGGCATTAGCTCCACGGCATTGGCTGCCAGATCTGACAACAGCTCGATCTACGCGGACACCGACGATGGAGGCATTGCTCTGGACAATGGCCTGACAATTGGCGGAAGCAAGGTGAATACCGCCAACGGCGATACCACCGGCTTTCGTGTCATGGCCGGCTATTTCTTTTCTCGCCTTCCGCACCTGGAATTTGGCGCAGAGCTTGCTTACCTCGAGAGCAACAATGTCTCGGTGTCACTCGATGGCTCTCCCACCCTCCTCGATACCATCAGCATGAACGGCAGCCTGCTGGCCGGTGTGAAGATGGGGCGTGTCGGCGTCTTTGCCAAATCGGGGCTTGCAGAATGGCGCGGCAGCATCGATTCCCCCGAGTCGTCAGGGTCCATGGGCGGTACTGCTCCTATCTACGGGATGGGAGCCAACATGCGGTTATACCGCTCCTTGGTAGGCCAACTGGAATACGAGGTCATCGACTCCAATGACCTCGACCACCTGACCATGGCCACCGCCTCGCTGATTTTCCGGTTTTAATCTAAGTTGACCGGCCAAACGATATCCACGCTCTCGGACAGCGCCCCTTCTCCCTGGTTTTTCTGTGCAGGTCTTGCTCCCAATATCCTCTGCTCAACCTCCTTGCATCGACCTCTCTATTAAAGACCTCTCTATTAAGGAACTCTCTATCAAGGAACTCTCCACCAGAGACCTCTCTAGCACGGGCTCTCAATCACGACCTTTCCAGAACCACTCAACCACGACTACTCACCCAAGGCTTCTTACACCGACATCATACCGAGTAAGATAACGGTATACTTACTCGGTGTAGATTCCCTTAAAAAGCGGCGATTTCTTCCTCGCTGAGATGGCGCCATTCACCGGGAGCCAGCGCCGCATCCAGCTCGATCGGGCCGATCGAAGAACGGTTCAGTTCCGTCACATGATGACCAATGGCGGCGAACATGCGCTTGACCTGGTGATACTTGCCTTCGATCAGCACCAGCCTGGCCTGATGGGAGCCAAGCATCTCCAGCTCAGCCGGCTTGGTCGGCTGCTCCTCACCGTCAAGCAGCACGCCTTCCTGGAATGCCTCGATCGCGCGCTGGGCCTCCTCACCTTCCAGCGACTCGGCGAGGGTCACCTCATAGACCTTCTCGCAGCGCCGCTTAGGCGAAGTAATCCGATGCGACCATTGCCCATCGTCAGTCATCAGCACCAGGCCGGTGGTGTCGACGTCCAGGCGCCCCACCGTATTCATGCGCTCTGCCTTGGGCAGCTCGATGAGCTCATGTGCCAGTGGGTAAAGGCCGCGACGGGCACTGCACTCGACGCCGGCGGGTTTGTGCAGCATCACATAGCGCACCCCAACCAGCGCCAGTGTCTGGCCCAGCCAGCTTACCTTGTTGTGCGAACCGACCTGGGTAGCCGGGTTCTTGACGACAACACCATCGACCATGACTTCTTCCCGATGCATGGCCTTCTTGGCCAGGCTGCGGGTCAGGTCGGTGGTGTCGCTGAGAAACTTGTCCAAACGCATTAAAAAGAAACCTCAAAATCATCGGCATCCCGCCAGGCGGGAAACTTGTCGCGAAAATCCTCGAGCGGCTGTCGCTCGAGAGTCACGGTGTGGAGGAAGGCCTGATCACGGGGACGATCGACGATCGGCTCGCCCTTGAAGTCCAGCAGCATGGAGTCGCCGGCATAGGCAAGGCCCTTGGCATCTTCGCCAACACGATTGACGCCGATCACGAACGCGAGATTCTCGATCGCTCGGGCTGCCAGCAGGGTCCGCCACGGCTGGCGGCGCGGGGCCGGCCAGTTGGCGATGCACAACAGCACGTCGTACTCGAAATGCTCGCCTTGGTCCGGATGCTGACGCATCCACACCGGGAAGCGCAGGTCGTAACAGACTGACAGCAGCAGACGGAAGCCCTTGAGCTCGACGATCACTCGCTCATCACCGGCACCATAGCGCTCATGCTCCCCGGCCATCCGGAACAGGTGACGCTTGTCATAGTGGGTGATACTGCCGTCAGGCCGCGCCCATATCAGCCGATTGTAACAGCTGCCGTCATCTTCGATGGCAACGCTACCTGTCACCACACAGCCACGCGACCTTGCCTGCTGCCTGAGCCAGGCAACGGTTCTGCTCTGGGCCATGGGTTCGGCCATTTCCCTGGAGTTCATGGTGAAGCCGGTCGCGAACATCTCGGGTAGCACGATCAGATCCGTCTCGGCCGAGCCCAGCTCGCCGAGCAGTTCCTCGAGCATCTCACAATTGGCATCGGGATCTTCCCAGCGCAGGTCGCACTGCACCAGAGTGGTTCTCAAGTCGCTCATGCCATGCCCTCCGTTGATCAAGCCAGTGTCTCCCTATCGTAACGGTCTCGGCCGCCTCGTGTCGTCGTGCGCCTGCCGATTACAGAGCCGGAATGGGCCGGTTCCACCAACATCGGCTGGGGCTGATGAAGGCGTTATGCTAGCTTAGGGCTTTTCCAAGGCGAGGCAGGGACGCAGCAATGGGACAAACGACGACTTCCTTACCCCGAGACCCAGAGGCTGCCAAGGGGGTCACGCTGGGCCTGGGCGCCTATGTGATGTGGGGCTGTTTCCCGCTGTTCTTTGCACTCCTCGATGGCGTGCCGGCCCTCGAGATTCTGCCCCATCGCGTGCTCTGGTCATGCCTGTTTCTGGTGATACTGGTCAGCGTGCTGGGGCGCTGGTCTCCCGTGATCGGCGCTCTAAAAGAGCCCCGACGCCTCGGTCGAGTGCTGGCTTGCGCAGTGTTGATCGCCATAAACTGGGGCATCTACATCTATGCCGTGGAAAGCCGTCAGGTACTGCAGGCAAGTCTCGGCTACTTTTTGACACCACTGGTCAATGTGGCGCTGGGCATGCTGGTGCTGCGCGAGCGAATGCACCGCCTGCAGGGTGTGGCGGTCATCCTCGCCGGCATTGCCATCGTTATTCAGCTGGTGGGCCTGGGCGAGCTGCCCTGGATCACCCTGGCGCTGGCCTTTTCCTTTGGCACCTATGGCCTGCTGCGCAAACAGGTGCCGCTGGATGGCCTGTCGGGGCTATTCGTCGAGACGCTGTTGCTATTCCCAGTGGCCCTGGCCGCCGTCGCCTGGCTAGGCGTCCAGGGCAGCGGACACTTCCTGGAAACCCCGACCAAGACGGCACTCTTGATCACCAGCGGGGTGATTACCGCCCTGCCTCTGCTGGCATTTGCCGGTGCAGCCCGGCGGCTACGCCTGGCTACCCTCGGCTTTCTGATGTACATCAACCCGAGCATCCAGTTTGGCATCGCCCTGCTGGTGTTCCATGAACCTCTGGCACCGCTGCAACTGGCGAGCTTTCTGCTGATCTGGGTGGGCCTTGCGCTATACTCATGGTCGGCCTGGTCGTCTCGCGCCCGCACTGCTCCCGCCGCTGCCAGCCAAAAGTAGAGCCCCATGCTGAAGCGCTACCTGCCCATCCTGACCTGGCTTCCTCATTACACGAGCCGCCTGTTTGCGGCCGATCTGGTGGCCGGCATCATCGTCAGCATCATGGTCATCCCCCAGTCGCTGGCCTATGCCATCATCGCCGGGCTGCCGCCGGTGGTCGGGCTCTATGCCAGCATACTGCCGCTACTGGCCTATACGCTGTTCGGGACCAGCCGCACCCTGGCGGTGGGTCCGGTCGCGATTCTTGCCCTGATGACCGGCGCTGCCCTGGCGCCCGTAGCGGTAGTCGGCAGCGCGGAATATCTGCAGGCGGCCATGGTGCTGGCCCTGCTTTCGGGTCTGATGCTGACGCTGATGGGGGCCCTCAAGCTTGGCTTCTTCGCCAATTTCCTCAGCCACCCGGTGATTTCCGGCTTTCTTACGGCATCGGGGTTATTGATCGCAACCAGCCAGGTCGCCAACCTCCTAGGCATATCCGCGCCGGGCTTTACCGTCGCCGAGCTGTTACCGAACCTGATCACGAGCGTGACCGATACGCATGCCGCGACGCTTGCCATCGGAGCCGGGAGCCTCGCCTTTCTGGTGCTGATGCGCCGCCGCGGCCGCCAGGGCCTGCGCGCGATTGGCCTGCCCGCCGGCGCCGCCGATCTGCTGGCCAAGGCTGGGCCGGTGTTTGCCGTGATATTGACCACGCTAGTGACCTGGCGCTTCGATCTCGCCAACCAGGGCGTCGCCGTGGTCGGCGACATTCCCCGCGGTTTACCGCCTCTGACGCTGCCGGTCCTCGACCTGTCCCTGTGGCACGAACTGCTGGTACCCGCCCTGCTGCTGAGCGTAGTCGGATTCGTCGAGTCGGTGTCCATGGGCCAGATGCTGGCCGCCAAGCGCCGCCAGCGTATTTCGCCCAATCAGGAGCTGATCGGGCTGGGGACGGCCAATATCGCCGCCGCCGTGTCAGCGGGCATGCCGGTCACCGGTGGGCTCTCTCGCACCGTGATCAACTTCGATGCCGGCGCTCAGACCCCTGCTGCCGGCACCATCGCAGCCATCGGCATTGCCCTGGTGACCGTGGCGTTGACGCCGCTGCTCTACCACCTGCCGGTGGCCACCCTAGCCGCCACCATCACGGTATCGATCCTGACTCTCGTCGACGTGAAGATGATCCGCCAGACCTGGCGCTATTCGCGTAGCGACTTCACCGCCATGGCAGCCACCATACTGTTGACCCTGGTCGAAGGCGTCGAAGCGGGCATCATCGCCGGGGTAGCGCTGTCGATCGGCCTTTTCCTGTATCGCACCAGCCGCCCCCACAGTGCCTTGGTCGGGCGCGTGCCGGGAACCGAACATTTCCGCAACATCACCCGTCATGACGTCGAGAGCGACAGCCATGTGGCCCTGCTGCGCATCGATGAGAGCCTCTACTTCGCCAATGCCCGCTATCTGGAAGACACCGTCTACGCCCTGATCGCCAACCGGCCTGAGGTCGAGCATGTCGTCCTGATTTGCTCGGCGGTCAACCTGATCGACGCCTCGGCCCTCGAGAGCCTCGATGCGATCAATGAGCGCCTCAAGGATTCCGAGGTCACCCTGCACCTCGCTGAGGTCAAAGGGCCGGTGATGGACAAGCTCAAGCAGAGCGACCTGCTGGAAAGCCTTAGCGGCCGAGTCTTCCTCAGTACCTATGCGGCCTGGTGCGAGCTACGTCAGCGCGCGGACTGAGCGCCAACGCCCCGCTCCACACCTCGGCTCAGCACACGTCAGCCAGGCGTTCCTTGACCCGATCGACGATGTATTCGCCGATCGGCAGCGCTGAGGTGGCCGCCGGCGAAGGCGCGTTGCAGACGTTGACCGTGCGCCGCGTGTCGACGAACAGGAAGTCGTCGATCAGCTTGCCCTCACGGGATACCGCCTGCGCCCGCACACCGGCCGGGTGAGGCTCGAGATCATCCGCCGTGAGGCTCGGGCAGTACTTGCGAACCTCTTCCAGATAGCCCTGCTTATAGAGGGAGTTCTTCATTTCGATCAGCCCCGGGCGCAGGTTGGCCTTTAGCACCTTGAGGATGCCGGGGTGAGTGAACATCCGTGCCATGTCAGTCAACGAGACATCGCTCTTGCGATACCCCTCGCGCTTGAGCGCCAGCACCGCGTTGGGCCCCACCGTGACGCTGCCATCGATCATTCGGGTCAGGTGCACCCCCAGAAACGGCATGGCCGGGTTGGGGATTGGGTAGATCAGGTGATTGACGATGTGGTTATGCTTCTCGGGCAGACGATAGTATTCGCCACGGAAGGGGCAGATGGTAAACCCTGGGGTCTCGCCCAACATGCGCACCACCCTGTCAGCCATCAACCCCGAGCAGGTCACCAGAAACTTGCCGGCGATATCTCCCTGGGAGGTTTGCACGACCACCTCCCGGGAACGCTCCTGAATGCCCATCACTTCGGTGGAATAACGAATCTCGCCGCCCAACCGCTCGAACTCGGCGGCCATAGCCCGCGTCACTTCGCCGTAGTCGACGATGCCGCTCGACGGCACAAAAATACCGCCAATACCGGTAATGTTGGGTTCCCGCTCATGCAGCGCATCGCCATCCAGCCACTCTCGCTCGAGGCCATTGGCGGCGGTGCGCTCCCACAGCGCCTGCATGCGCTCCATTTCCAGCGCATTGGTGGCAACCAGCAGCTTGCCGCATTCGTCATAGCGGATGCCCTGGGCATCGCAAAAATCCTTGGTAGCGCGATTGCCTTCGAGACAGAAGCGCGCCTTCAGGCTGCCCGGCGTGTAATAGACACCGGCATGGATAACGCCACTGTTGTGGCCAGTCTGGTGTTGGGCCGCGCCGGCTTCCTTCTCGACCAGTAACAGACGGCAATCAGGATAGGCCTTGGCCAACTGCATGGCGGTGGACATGCCCAGAATACCGCCGCCCAGAATGATGAAATCGTACACCGGCATTTCCTCGCTGTTGGGAATGTCGTGCTTTTGACGCCCGCCGAATAGTGTTCAGACGAAGTCTAGCGCTGACGCGACTGGCGCAACGTATTGGCATGGGTGAAGTACCCCCGCTGGCGCATCAGCTCACGACGCAGTTGAGGATGCGGCGTAAAACGGTCGCGGCCATGCAGCCAATAATGGTTGTTGATTAACAGAAAGCTACCAACCGGCACGGGTACCGACAACCGATGCGCACTGTTCTCAAGCGAATCGGAGAGGTCGGCCAGCCAGTTGCCTTCCTCGAAGTCCTTGGGCTGCACGAACTGATCGATGTAGGACATAACCGGCAGACCGTCTCGGTCGACATCAAATACCGCATGGTAGATGTCCTTGTCGACTCGCTTGCTGGGTGGCGCCGTCCAGCGCATCTCACGACGCGCCAGCGGATGATGATAGAAATGCGCCAGGTGCTCCCAGTCGTCGAGATGCAGCAGCAGCGAATTCCCTCCCTCCATGTGCTGCTCGTCGAGCTTCATCATCAGCACATAGTCCGTGTCCTGCTCGACGAAGGTACCGTCATTGTGCAGTTCCATGACCCGATGCGGCTGCCGCAGGTAGCTGTCCGACTCATCCACGTTCTTGACTACGAAGCGAGCGTAATACTGACCGCTCATGGCATCGAAGTTGGAACGCCCCATCAGATGCGCTACCGCAGTGGATACCTTGACCATGTCCTCGGCCTGCTCGACCTGGTTCAGGCCCTCCGGAGTGACCAAAAGGCCGCCCGTTCGGCGATCAGCCAATGTGTTGATCAGCAACGGCTGCAGGGTGTTGCTGCACAGATCATCGAGAATGCGCGCAATGCGAAAACGCAGAAAAGACTTGTATTCCAGTGCCTGCACCGGCCACTCGGCCACGGCACTGACAAAGGCATCGACCACCTCGCGAGACAGCGTCAGCTCAAGCAGGCGCGGCGACTGGTCAGAGGACGTGAGGGTGAAGCCTTCTAGCGCCTGAGGGGCCGGCACGGCAGTCGCGTCGAACTGGGTCAAGACGGTCATCGGAACCTCCAGAGCAAATCATCATAATAAAAGCGGTCCGCAAGCCACTCAGGGCACGTACGAGCCTTTTAACCTGAGCTTTTGATGCATGGACAAACCAAATAATAGCCACAATATATAAAAATGTCGACGTTTTTATATTTCGTCAAAAATAACATGCACCCGGGACGATATGCTCGGTACCGTCGGATTGGGTATCATGTAGATATTGTCATCACCTCGCGATGGATAGCGCCAATGGATCACTCCCCACCCAAGGACAACGCCCCACGCCAGAGCAGCGCCCGGCAAGGAGGGCCTCGCCAGAACATGGGCATCAGCGCCTATGCCTGGCTCAAGCAGGACATTATCTGTGGGATCTACCAGCCGGGTGAGAAGCTCTTGATGAGCCGCCTGAAGGAGCGATATGCCCTCGGCATCAGCCCCCTGCGTGAAGCCCTGTCACAGCTGGTATCCGAGCACCTGGTGGTGGCCATCAGCCAGCGCGGCTATCGCGTGGCGCCCATGTCGATCGAGGAACTTGACGATATCTATGATGCCCGGGCCCAGCTCGAAGCCATGCTGGTGCAACTATCAATCGAACGCGGCGACGACACCTGGGAGGCAGAGATACTGGCCAAGGCCCACACGCTGGCCAAGGTGGCCGAGGTACATGGTCCGGATGAAATGCTCGATGTCTGGGACAGACGACACCAGGCATTCCATAGCGCCCTGGTCGCCGGCTGTGGCTCCCGCCAGCTGCTGATGGCCCGAGAAAGCCTATTCGACCAGGCCGCTCGCTATCGCCACCTATGGCTCTGCCAGACGGTATTTTCCGACCGAGCTCTGGCTGCCAAACGCCAGGAACATGCCGACCTCGTCGATGCGATACTCGCCCGCGATGCCAAACGGGCCGGCGACCTGACTCGCGATCACATCATGACGCCAGTGCCGATCATTACCGACCTGATGAAGGCCCGCGGACTGGTCTGACTCCCTGCCTCCAGCTCACCGGGCCAGTTTCAGCGCCCAATGCATCTCTGCTCCCCCGCCTATCGCGATACACAAGCTGGCGTGGCGGGGCCTTCCCCCTTTAGCAACATCCTCGCCCTCGCTCTCTCCGCTCTCCGAAAAATAATTTATCTATATTTTATTGTTAAAACGCTGCTAAAGAGTCGAAACATCGTTGACGCGGGCAACTATCTCGACCTAGGCTTCCTCTCGTACATTGGTCTCGTCGTATCCGTGCGATGCTTGCTGTCGCCATGGACCGATGACCGCGACAATAACCTCGCCAATAACAATGAGGATTTTTCGATGACCGCCAAGACCTTTGCCAGCGCAAGTCTCGCCAGCCTCGGTGTTGCCGCCGCCAGCCTGACGCTTGCTACCAGCGCCCAGGCCGCCACCGAATGGGACATGCCAACCCCTTACGGCGATCGCACCTTCCATACCGTGAACATCCGCGAATTTGCCGATGACGTACGCGAAGCCACCGACGGTGAGCTCGATATCACCGTGCACTCCAACGGCTCGCTGATCGACCATGCCGAGATCAAGAACTCGGTCCGTCGTGGCATCGTGCCGGCGGGGGAGCTGATCATGTCGCGTCTGGCCAACGAGAATCCGATCTTCGAGGTCGACTCGGTGCCCTATCTGGCAGCCAACTACGAAGACGCCTGGACGCTGTGGGAGGCCTCTCGCGAGATCATTGGCGAGGAGCTAGAGAAACAGGGGCTGCGCCTGCTGTTCGCCGTACCCTGGCCACCCCAGGGTATCTACACCCAGGATAAGATCGAGAAGATCGAGGATCTGCGCAACCTCAAGATGCGCGCCTACAACACGTCAAGCGAGCGCCTGGCGAGTCTGGCCAATGCCGTGCCGACCCAAATCGAGGTGCCGGACATCCCCACCGCCTTCAGCACCGGCCGCGTCGATGCCATGGTGACCTCGCCGGCCACCGGCGCCGACACCAAGGCATGGGACTATCTGAGCCACTTCAACCACGCCCAGCTGTGGCTACCCAAGAACATGGTGATCGTCAGTGAACGTGCCTTCTCGCGCCTGGATGAGACGACCCAGCAGGCCGTGCTGGAGGCAGCGACGACAGCCGAGCAGCGCGGCTGGGACATGAGCCGCCAGGAGACCCAGGATGCCCTGGCGACCCTCAAGGAGAACGGCATCACCGTCAGCGAGCCAAGCCCTGAACTGGCCAAGGCGCTACAGGACATCGGCAGCATGATGACCGAAGAGTGGGTCGATCGCGCCGGCCCGCAGGGCATGCAGATTCTCCAGAACTACCGCGACGCGAAGGAATAAATCCAGCACAACACGCGATTAGCTAGGGTCCCGGCCATGTCGCCGGGGCCTTGCCCTTCCCTCGCCGTGGTACTTCTCAACAGGTACTTCTAACAAGTACTTCTAACAAGTACTTCTAGCAAGTGCTTCAAACAGGTACTTCAATAGGTACGTCTCATGCAATTCCGACTCCGCCCGCTGTATGACCTCGGTGCCTATGGCGCGGCCCTCTGCCTGTGTTTGATCTGTACGCTGATCACCGCCCAGATCCTTGGCCGGTTGGCTGACATGGCCGCAGAACAGTTGGGCCTGGACAGCCTGGGGCTGACTATCCCCGGCCTCTCCGAAATCTCCGGCTTCCTGCTGGTGGGCGCCAGTTTCCTGGGGCTGGCCTACACCTTCGTCAATGGCGGCCATATCCGCGTGACCCTGCTGATCGGCAACCTGCCGCCCAAAATCCGGGTGTTCATCGAGCTATGGTGCCTGAGCCTGGCACTCCTGCTGGCAAGCTATCTGGCCTTCTATGAATACCGCCTGCTGGCCGACAGCATCGCCTTCAATGAGACCTCCTACGGGCTTTTACGCATTCCGCTGTGGATTCCGCAGAGCGCCATGCTGATCGGCACGCTGCTGTTCTGCCTGGCGCTGCTCGAGGCCTGGGTCAATACCCTGGTCATAGCCCTGACTCGCCCGGCGACCTTCCAGGTCGACGATAGCGGCCAAGAATAAGCACGGAGTTCTCCCATGCTCGTCATGATGACCGTATTGCTGGTCGCCCTGCTGCTGCTGCTCGGCAGCGGCGTCTGGGTGGCCTTTTCCCTGATGGGGCTCGCCTGGATCGCCATCAGTCAGTTCAGCTCGATTCCCACCGGCGACGTGATGGCCTCGGATATCTGGAGCGCAAGCTACAGCTGGGAGCTGACCGCCCTGCCGATGTTCATCTGGATGGGCGAGATCCTGTTTCGCTCGCGCCTCGCCGAGGACATGTTCAGCGGCCTCTCGCCCTGGCTCCAACGCATTCCTGGGCGCCTATTGCATACCAATGTGGTCGGCTGCGGCCTGTTCGCGGCGGTCTCCGGCTCATCGGCTGCCACCTGCGCCACCATGGGCAAGATGTCGATTCCCGAACTTACCAAGCGTGGCTACGATGAGCGCCTGGTGCTGGGCACCCTGGCCGGCTCGGCGACCCTTGGCCTGCTGATTCCACCCTCGATCATCCTGATCGTCTATGCGGTAGCCACCGACCAGTCCATCGCGCGACTGTTCATGGCCGGTGTGCTGCCGGGTGTGATGCTGATCACGCTATTCGCCGGCTACCTGATGCTGTGGTCCTGGCGCTATCCGGACAAGGTGCCACCGGCCGAGGCGCGAATGAGCTTCAAGGACAAGCTGCGGGCATCCCGCCGCCTGATTCCACTGTTCGCGCTGATCGTGGGCGTGATCGGCTCAATCTATGCCGGTATTGCCTCGCCCACCGAGGCGGCTGCCGTCGGCGTGGTGCTGTCGCTGTTGCTAGCGAAGCTGCAGGGCGCCATGAGCCGGCGCATCTTCACCGAGGCGATACTCGGCGCGGTCAAGACCTCGACCATGATCGCCTTCATCCTCGCCGGCGCCTCCTTCCTGACCGCAGCCATGGGCTTCACCGGCCTGCCAAGCGATCTGGCCGCCTGGATCGGCACCCTGGGGCTGTCGCCACTGATGCTGCTGGCCGTGCTGACGGTCTTTTTCATCCTGCTGGGCTGCTTCCTCGATGGCATTTCGGTGGTGGTGCTGACAACCTCGATCATGCTGCCGATGGTCGAGGCCGCCGGCATCGATCTGATCTGGTTCGGTATCTTCCTGGTGATCGTGGTGGAGATGTCACAGATCACACCGCCGGTTGGCTTTAACCTCTTCGTGCTGCAGGGCATGACCGGGCGCAACATTCTGCATATCGCCAGGGCCGCGCTGCCTTTCTTCGGCCTGATGCTGCTGGGTGTTATCCTGATCACTCTCTTTCCACAGATAGTTACCTACCTGCCCGAGGCCATGGGGAACAGTTGATGAGCAAGGACAGCGTCGTCGCACCCGCCGCGACCCGCCGCGGCCCGATCGTGTCGTCGGAACACCTCTCCCACAGCGCACAGGAGCTGTCGGAGTTCGAGTTTGGCATGATCATTTCGGGGCATGCCTTCAACCGCTGGATGGTGCGTTGCATGACAGCGGCGGGATACCCGGAACTCGGGGTGTTGGATGTACTGGTGCTGCACAGCGTCAACCATCGCGAACGAGCCAAGCGCCAGGCGGATATCTGCCTGGTGCTCAACGTCGAGGACACCCACACCGTCACCTATGCGCTGAAGAAACTCGGCAAGCACGGCCTGGTGGCCGGCGAGAAACAGGGGAAAGAAACCCTTTTCCGCACCACCGATGAGGGTCGTGCGGCCTGCCAGCGCTATGCAGAGATCCGCGAGGACTGTCTGGTCGAGTCGCTGTCCTCGCTGGGCATCGGTCGTGAGGACATGCACCAGATGGCAGGGCTGCTGCGTGCCATGTCGGGGCTCTATGACCAGGCGGCTCGCTCAGCGGCCTCGCTATAGGAGACACAGAGCGCTCAGACGCAGAAAGTCTAGTCCGACCCAAGGCCCAGCGGCACCCACTCGAGATCGGCCCCAAACCACTGCTGCCGGAGCCCGCGCTGCTGGCCGAGCATGAGCGCTAGATAAGGCTGCAACGGATGATCTCGGCGGAGGCTTTTCAGGTGTTGACGAAGCACGGCCTGTGTCTTCGTTTGCTCTGGCGGCAGATGATCGCCGGTCACTTTGGCGGCAAGCCATTCCAATGGTGGCAAGATCAGATGCGTTGACTGGCTCGCCAGCGCAAACGACACGCCGGAGGCATCGAAGTCACCCAGATAGCCATGCGGCTTGCCGGTGTCCATCCACGCCCTAGCCAGGGCAGCAAAGCCGCCGCCGTAGTGCTTGTCGCCGCGATAGATGACCAGCGGCCGACAAATGCGACGAGCAGTTGTCGAGCGAATGACGTTGGCCTCTGTGTCGCCGCTAAAGGCATAGAAACTGTCGAGATTCTCTATCTGAATGAGCGCATCGAAGGCCCCCAGGTCAATCGACGGCCAGTCCAGGTCGCGATATTGGCGAGACTCGGCGGAAAGCCAAGACAGAGAGGACTCGAGCGGCAGGTTGACCAGCACCCGCCGGAATCGCGGGCGTTGTCCCACGCCTTTCGCTTCCTCACTTCCCAGGTAGGCCTGTTCAGACGTGGTGAGCCCACTGAGGCTAACGCCCAGTGGCGCCTGCCCAAGACTCTCCAGCACGCGATTGATCTTGGAGAGCAGATCACGATCAAATCGCAGCGTTTTCACGTTCTGTCGTGCGCGCAGATCGATATCCTGCTGAGCACACCACGCCTCAACTTCCTTGACCCATTTGGCACTACGCGCCTTCTCAAGCGTTGGCTGACCGCGCAGCCGCCGCTCGACTTCGTTGAGGGCACGACGGGCGGCGCTAGAGAGCGTCATGCGGGAAGCGCCAGCTGCAGCGTGACGTCGTGGATCAGCCGCACGTGATTGAAGCTGCTGGCCTGGCTCTCTTCCTGATGAAGACGAAAGGCGCGCTGCTCGCTGCGCGGCAGGCTTTGATACTCGGCGATCACCTGGAACAGCCAAATCTCGTCCTGCCAATCCAGATCCCTGGCGTGTAGATAGCCCAAGGCACTGACGCCGGAGGCGTCAGCCTCATCGACCACCGCCAGGTAGAAGCGCTCGACATCCTGCTTCAGGGCCTGCTGACGAGCGGCGACGCGAGATTCCTGCTGCTGCTCGGCGGGTTGAGCGGCCTCCACGGCCTGTGGCGGTTGCACCGGTGCCGGCAGTTGGCGAACCAGCTCGCTGAGCACAGCGGTATCCCGATGACGGTCCAGCGCGGGCGCCGCCGCCGCAGTAAGCGAGGTGGCACGGTTAACCAGGGCCGGGACCTCGCTACGACGGGCATAGTTGCCGGGCACGAACCCCGGGTGCTCGCGCAGGAAAGCTGCCATGCCGGCCACCAGGCGGCTACGCGACTGCTGCTGACGAAAGCGCGTCATCAGTTCGGTCAGGCGTCGCTGCACTTCTCTCAGGCTGGTGTAGTGCTGGCTGAGTTGCTGCTGCAATTGACTGATCAATAACTTGCGCAGGGTGCCATCGCTGCCAACCAGTTCGATCAGCTCGTCGAAGTCGATCAGCGTCAGGCCGTCCAGCAGGCGCTCGATCTGCTTCTGGGCGCGATGGTTCTCGCGAATCTTGTCGTTCAGGCGACTGACAAACCCAAAGTCGCTGTTGAGGCGCTGCCAGAGGCTGTCGATGGCATCGGCGAAGCGACCGTTGAGGTCGTCCACCTCCTGACGCAGGCGCAAGAGCTGCTGCTCCTGCTGCCAGTATTCACCGCGACTACGCGCCTCACGATAGCTCTGCACCAGGCTGCGGATAAGCTCCAGCGTCTCGGCGACACCGGCATTGACGTGTCGCCGGGTCTCGTCGGCAAGCATCTCGGCGATCAGATCCCGGACCTTGGGGGACAGTTTTACACCGCTCTGCTCATCGGGCCGCCACAGAATCCGAGCCGCGAGCAGCTTGCGCAAGGCTGCATCGGTCAGTGCCTCAAGCGGCACCTCGTCGCGGGTATAGCCCTGCATCAGTGCATCGGCGTGCTTGCCAAGCAGCGACAGCCGTTCGGTACCGGTGGTCAGCAGTCGGCTTTCCAGGGCGTGAACCTCACTCACAGCAGGGCCTCCTGAGTCGCCGGCGCCTCCTCGTCGATGGGCAGGTTCTCCTCGTCGCGAATGAAACGCACCAGGTCGATCAGGTAATCGACCTTGCCGGTCACCAGGTAGACCTGTCGGTCGGCATGCGGCTGGAGTAGATAGCCATGCTCCTTGAGACGCTTGAAGACCTGCTTCAACTGCGCGTCGAGCTGCTCGCTCTGGGAGCCGAAGAAGCTATCAGTAGCCAGTCGTTCCAGCCGCTCGCGTAGGCTCTGGTTATCCTCACACTTGGCGCTGAATTCGGCCGGTTTGAGCACGTCGCCCGGGGCAATCAGGGCATCGCGCCCCAGCGCCTCCTGCACCAGCCGTAGCCACTCAAGCAGCGGCAACAGGCTGTGAAGCGTCTCGCCCAACTGTTGGGAGAGCTGCTCCCGGGCTTCGTCGTTCACGTGCCGCCAGGCAAGAAAATAGACGCTGCCCTCCGGGTTGGCGGCCAGTCGCCGATTGAGCGGGCGCAGGTAGGTGTCGAGCTGCTCGCGGATCTGCTCGTCCTGCAGGCGCCGAAAGGCGCTCTCGTCGCTCACCGCACAGATGAAATCGCCGGCCAGCAAGCGCTCGATCAATGGGCCATGTTCAATCATTCTACGACCTCCTCGGTGGCGCGGGCCTGCAGCCGCTCGGCCAGGCGACTCAGCCGCGGTTCGATGCGTTTCAGACAACGACGGTTGGGGCGGCTGTCGTCGCGATCGATCAGATAGCGATTGTGGAACAGCATCAGCACGTCCGACTCGGGGTTGGGAAAGGCGCCGACGATATGGATGCGGTTGCTGTCGCAGGCATCGAAAAGTTTTTCGACGTTGTGATAGGCCAGCGTGCCGATCTCGTCGATGGGCCAGTGGATGGCGATCTCCGCCTGGCCGCGCAGCAAGCGAGTGAAAGCAAGCAGGAACTTGCACAGGATCAGGTAGGCCATGCCGTGGCTAGACGATTCCAGAAGCTGGCGATCGTTCTTGATCACCAGATCGTTGCCGCCTTCGTTCAAGTAAAGCTCGAGGCGCAGCAGGCTCTCGAAGCTGTATTGCTGATCGCTGCGCAGCAGGTCCACCACATCGGCCAGGGCATTGAGATAGTCATCGCTGGGCAGGCCGTCGCCGCGCCACGCCCTGAAATGCTCGGCAAACAGCTTAAGAGGCTCCCAGAAGCCCAGCTCATCGATGGTCGACTGGATGCGCACTTCGGCCTTGCTGATGCCCTCGAGGCGCAGGTCGTCGGCGACCTCTTCGGAGAGGCGACGACTCTGGGCACTGATGCGGCGGTTGAGGTCGCGAAAGACGGTGAAGAACTTGTCCAGGTCATCGCCAAGATTGCGCCCCTCCTGGATCAGCTGCTGCTGCTGATCCTCCAGCAGCTGAAGCATGCCGCGCAATAGCGGTAGGTGACGCCGAGGGTTGCCGGCCTGCTCGGGGTCATCTTCCACAAGCTTGGCCCGCTCGGCGTCGAGGGTCTCGACGAAGCCCGACGTGGCGCCCTTGATCAACTCGCTTTCCACCTGCTCGCAGCCCTTGCGCAGGGTATCCAGTTCATGACTGCGACTGGCCAGGGCTTGCCGCGCCCGTTCCATGCGTTCATGCACATCGCCGGGCGCCTCGCTGATAGGCTGAGTCGACGCGCCAAGCCCCAGGCCGGCCAACTGGCTCAGTAGCGGCTTGAGGGCGTCGATCACCTGCTGCTGCGCGTCGCGCTGGGCCTTGAGTGCCTTGATCGCATCCTGATGCGCCGACTTGGCCGCCTGGAAATCCTGCCTGCATTGCTCGAGTTCGCGCTTGACCGCCTGGAGGTCACGCGACAGCACCGCTTCCTTGTCGACCAGCTGTGGCTTGCGCTCGCCCCATTCAACGCGCATGAAACGGGTATAGGCGTCGAGCTCTTCGCGGCGCCGAGCCGTGGTCCGAATACGCTCATCGAGCGCTGTCAAACGCGAGCGGGTATCTCGCAGCGTAACGGGGTCAACGCCCTGCTCCTGCAGCTCTCGATCATAGGCGGCTTCCAGCTCCTCGCGCTGACGCCGGTGTTCATCCTTCAAGTCATCGAGCCGCTGTTTATGCTGGCGAATCTGTTCATGCAGACTATCCAGTCGGCTCTGCCCATCGGCCTTCAGCTCCAAAAGCTGCGCCTGGTGAGATTCCGCCATCGCCTTCAGCTGCTCACGCTTTTCGTCACGCAGTGCCTGCTGAGTCGCCTCCTGAGCCGCCAGCGCCTCTTCGCCAGCCAGACGACGCTCTTTCTGCTGCCGGGCATGGCGTTCCTGCTGCTGGCTTCGCGCCTCGAGCGCGTACTTCACTTCCTCGTCGGCTCGCTTGAGCGCAATCCGCGCCTGCCCCAGGCGTTCGTCGGCCTCCCGCACGCGGTCGTGGCCTGACTTGAGCTGCTTCTCGGCCGCTTGCAGCTCGGCCTCTGACCGCTGACGCGCGTCCTCGGCCGCCTCGATAGCCGCCATCAGGCTGGCTTCATCCTGTGCGTAATCAGGCAGGTCAATCGCCGCCAGATCGAGGGCCACACCGAACAGGTCACCCTGCCCCCCTTCTGGCGCCACCTCAGAAAGCTGCGGCGACAAATCCCGACGCTCGAGCAATTCGGGCGCGATCACCTTGCCCAACTGCTGCTCCCAGCCGGGCCGGTGGTAGCGCAGAAAATGTCGCAGACTGCCCTGGGCAGGATCACGCTGCTGATGCAGCGCATAGCCATGATCCTGAACCTCAGACAACCGCTGCCTGGCCGCTTCGCGCTCACGTTCAGCGGCGTCACGTTCGCGCTTTAGGGTCTCGTGCTCGTGGCGCACGCCTTCCAGGCTCTCAGATGCGGCATTGCGATCGCTCTGCGCCTGGTCCAGCCGCGCCTGGGCCAGTTCGGCCTCCTGGGCCTCTTCGCCAGTCTGGGTGGTAGACGCGAGCTGCGCCTTGAGTTCGGCCAATCGCTCGACGCCCTGCTCGAGCCGCGCCTGATAGCTGCCCTCGAGGGCTGCACGCTCGTCCTGATACCGCGACTCGATACTGCGCTCGGCCTCCCACTGCTGCTCGCGACTGGCAGTTTTCTCATCGCCCAGGGCATCGACGAGGCCCTGAGTTTCCTCTGTTTGCCGCGCCAGCACATCGGCCAGCTCGCGCAGCCGTCCATCGAGCTGCGCCTGACTGGCCTGCACGGCTTCCTGCATGTGGGTCAGGTGCTCTCGAAGCTGTTGGCACTGCTCACGCCACTGGGGCAAGGCTTCCAGATCACGCTCCAGGGCCGGCATGTCCGCCTCGGCGTAGCGCTCGTACTGCTGCTGCAGATCGGTGAGCTCATGCTGGGTACGTTCGAGCTCGCTGTTAAGCTCGCTGAAGCGATCGTTAAGCGCGTCGCGGGTCTGTCCGTAGTCACGTTCACGGGCCTGGAAGTCACGCTGGTGGACGGCAAGCTGCTCATCGCTATCGGCCAGGCCGCGCTCGGCGCGATGACGATCGGCCTCCAGTTGGGGCTTGAGCTGCCATAACGTCGCCTCCAGGTCAGCGATGTCGCGATCCACCTCCCCAAGCCGGGCCACTAACTGCTGCATGGGCTCCAGGCGCATCGACTGACGCATCTGCGCGATCCAGTCGCGGGCCTTGGTATTGCGAATCCGGGTGACCGGCAGCTCGACGCCATCTTCTTCGAAGATCGCGGCCAG
Source organism: Onishia taeanensis (assembly GCF_003268885.1). Lineage (GTDB taxonomy): Bacteria > Pseudomonadota > Gammaproteobacteria > Pseudomonadales > Halomonadaceae > Onishia > Onishia taeanensis_A. Next base: position 117,022 of record NZ_QLSX01000010.1, on the reverse strand, counting down.
CATGGTCTTGAGGGTATCCATCTTGCCCTCTTTGGCATGCACCGCCGAGATCAGCTTCTCCATGTGGCGGATGCGGCGTTCGGGCTTCACCAGGCTGAACTGAGCGGCTATCTGGCGCAGCCTGAGGCCATCGCGACTATTGCCATGCAGCTGGGTGAAATCATTCTGGATCACCGAGCGGTATTCGGAGGTAGCGCCCAGCTTGGCCGATACGCTCACCCCCTCGCGGCGCAGCTCGCTGGCCCACTGACTGTAATCGAGGGCCGCGACACCGGCCTCGCTCTCCACCAGATAGTCTTGTGGGCGATATGGCGCCCCCACGAAGCGGTACTCGACGCCCCCATCGCTCTTGCGCGTCAACACCGCCTGGCAGACATTGCCCGCCTCGCGCCGGTATTCATACACTAGGTAGCTGTTGCGATGCGGCAGATAGAAGGCATCGAACTTCATGCGTGTCTTGGGCACTACCTTGTTGGGCAGCTCGCCGTAAAACACCGGCACCAGGCGCTGCAAGGTGGTCTTCCCCGAGGCGTTGGTCCCGCAAATATTGGTGTGACCATCGACATTCAGCTCGACCACACCGTCAAGGTGGCCGTGAATCATCACGATGCGTAAAAGATGGGCCATGCCACGTCCTTATTCGTTACTGACATCCATGGCCCCTATCTTGCCAGAGGCGAGGCCCGGATGGAGCCCGAGCAGGTATGCCAATAGCGGTCTAATCGGTGCCTGGCTTAAACATCGGCGGGCCTTTGAGCGGGCAGTGAGGTCTGCGGTGTGCGTGGTCAGCGGACTGACTCATGAGGCATAGGGGTTCTTGGGGGAATAAGGATTCTTGGGGTAGTAGCGCTCCGGCATGCGCTCGATGTGGGCAAAAAACTTGGTGTCCTTGTAAGGCATCTTCATGAAGCCCGAGACGCCAAGCCCCTCGATCAGCCCCACCGCCGCCAGGATGTCATTCAGTCGCTTTCGAAACTCCGACTCGCGTGCCGGATCCAGCAGCCGGTAGTAGCTGTGGATCTTCAAGTGGGTGGGCAGCGCCTCGAAGATGATCATGCCGGTATGGTGGATGGCGTTGAGAGCCTCGAGAGAGACGATGATCTCGTCGGGCAGCACCAGGAATTCTTCCGGGTCGGGGCCATCCTCGAAATAGGAATGCACCCGGGTGTGATCCTCGAGCTCGGGGACCGCGCTGACCTCGTAGGGCAGGCGCATGTCCGGCGTGAGAATAAAGGGCTGATCCGGCCCCAGCCGGTCGACGTGCAGGGTCTCCCGAGCATTGAACAGGCAGCTCTTGAAGATCCCTCGACGGTAGATGGCCCTTGCCAGGTGAATCATGTTGTTGACGGCGCTGACGAAGGCCGCCTTCAGGGCGGGGTCATGGAGGTTAAGCGAGATATCGACGTAGATACCGTCAGCCTCCCAGCGAATCGCCAGGCCGCCGACCACGGGATAGCGACCGAGCCGGCTGACTGCGGCCAGGAAGGCCTTCTCGGTCTCCCCCATGCCCTGCATGAAGTTCTTGTAGTAACGGTCGAGCTGAACGTCGTTGACCTCGCTCATCTGCTCCGGCGCGCCTTCCTCGCGCAGGAAGGCTTTGCGCGAGCTGTAGACCACGGTATCGATCTCGCGCCCGGCCGGACGCACCCAGACGGGTAGCAGTGACGCTTCGGGGGGCTCGTCGAGCTCGACCATCACGGTGCGCGCCAGCCGCGGCATATGATCAAGAAAGTAATCGCCGGCCCGCAGCCTCAGCGCCGGGTCCGGCGAAAGCATGGCGTCGAGCATGCGGGCAAACTCCATGGGCAGGCCAAGCGACGTTGCGGGTATCGCCCGATGGCCGAAACGACAGGACTGCCCCGAGGCCAGTGCATATAGCGTCCCGGCCGCGCCCTGCTCATCGAAACGTGGCGACGACAGTGCGCCGTTCAGCTGCTCTTCGCCAATGAAATAGACATCGCCCAGGCGGGCGTTGGTCTGCTGCAGGTTATCGGACATCAGCTCCATGACGTTGGTGGCCACGTGCTGCAGGCGCTCGTCGAGCTGAGCGAAGACCGAGGAGCCCCAGTCGATCAGGGCGATACGTTCGGTGGCGGCATCAAAGACCAGGTTCGAGGGCTTGATATCGCCGTGCACCAGCGGCTTGCGCCGCCCAGACTCACGGCGCAAGTGCCGCAGGATGTCCGCCAGTTGCGCGGCAATATGTACCACCAGCCGCGGCGACAGCCGGCCGTGGCGCAACGATACTTCTTCGAGGTTCTCCCCCGGTGCCCGCTCCATGACCAGGATCGACTGGTTGCGCACCCGCTGGTAGGCAATCAGCCTGGGCACTCGCGGGTGCTCGACCTGCTCGAGCATGAAGGCCTCTTCCTCGAGCCGGTCCTGCAACTTCTGAGGTAGCGTCACCCGGGTGAACTTGAAGACGTGCTCGACCTCGCCGGCCGGGTGCCGCGCCCGACCGGCAAACACGAAGCCATAGGCGCCCTTGCCGATCAGAGCGATGTCACGGTAGCCGAGCTGCTCGAGCTGGGTCTGGCAGAGCGCGACCCAGTCCTTGAGCTTCTTAGCATCGTCATGGCTGAGCAGGTAGATCGACTGCTCTTCCGGGATGTAGAACTGCTGGAGCGACGTCGCCGTCATGATCTCATCCCGTCAGTGCGATCCCAGCATGATCCTGCCCATCGCGACCTAGCCAAGGTGCAGCAACATACTTTGCGGTGACTCCAGATAGCCCTTCCAGCGATTGACGAAACGGGCAATGGTGCCGCCGTCGATCACACGATGATCGCCCGACCAGGTCGCGGTCATGATCGCCCGGCTCACCACCTGGCCATCGGCATCGAAGCGCGGCAGCCGCTGAGTCTTGCCGATCGCCACGATGGCCACCTCCGGGGCATTAATGATCGGCGTGGCGTAGGTGCCGCCCAGGGCGCCGATATTGGAAATGCTGATGGTGCCACCCTTGAGATCTGCCTGCTGCACGCGGCCTTCCCGTGCCTCCAGGGTCAGGCGCGCGATCTCGCCGGCGATGGCCAGCAGGCTCCTGCGCTCGACGCCTTTCACATTGGGCACCATCAGGCCGACCCGGCTGTCCACCGCCATGCCGATATTGCAGGCACTCTGGTAGTGAATCTCGGTGACCTCATCAGTGAGCCGGCTGTTGAGGATCGGGAACTCCTGCACCGCAAGCGCCAGGGCCTTCATGAAGAAAGGCATCAAGGTCAGCCTCACCCCCAGCGCCTCGGCTTCGGGCTTGAGGCGTTCGCGCAGCGCCAGCAGCTCGGTGACGTCGATTTCGTCGCCGTAGGCAAAATGCGGAATGGTGCTGGCCGAAGCCACCATGCGCCGCGCCATCACCGCCTGAATGCCCTTGAGGGGCTCGACGCGGATCTCGCCGACGGCGGAGGTGCCACCGACCGTCGTCGGCGCAGGCGTCTCGCTCGACGATGGCTGGCGGTGCTCGTCGCTGTGCTCGCCCTGTTCGAGGAAGCGCAGCACGTCGTCCTTGAGCACCCGGCCGTGCTTGCCCGAGCCGGGAATGGCAGAAAGGCTCAGCGCATGCTCGCGCACGAGACGGCGCACCGCCGGGCTCGCCGGAATCCGCCCGAAAGCACCACTGCCCTGGGCTGAGGCGCGTCCTTGCTGCGGTGCACTCGGCGACACGACCGCGCCCTCAGCAGCACCTCCCGCCTGCCGCGTCGTCTGCGGGTTGGTCGCCGCGGGCTCGGCGGCACTAGAAGACGCTTGCCCTTCGGAGAGACCTAGTCCTTCGGGAAGATAAGCAAACAGCGGCGAGTGCACCCGCGCATGCTCGCCCTGCTGATAGTAAAGCCGGGTCACACGGCCGGCCTCCGGTGCGGTGATTTCGACCAATGCCTTGTCGGTCATCACGTCGACCACCGGCTGGTCCTCGGCGATTTCGTCGCCCTCCTGGATACGCCACTCGACGACCTCGCACTCGACGATGCCCTCGCCGATATCCGGCAGCACGAAGTCGGTGCCGCTGGCGGAGATGGCCTGCCGAGACAACGATTCAGCGGCGATCTGAGACGCTGGTTCCGGCGCGCGCGTGGCCGCCTCTCGAGTTGCCGGCTGAGACGCCCCCTGGTGTGCCTGACCCTGCTCTTTTTCTGGTGACGGTCCTTCCTCGCCGGCCTCATCTCCCACCAGGGCAAAGAGCGGCGCATGCACCTTGGCAATTTCACCCTCTCGGTAATACAGCCGAGTGACCCGGCCATGATAGGGCGCGGGAATCTCCACCAGCGCCTTGTCGGTCATCACCTCGGCGACGGGCTGGTCTTCCTCGATCACGTCGCCCTCGCCGACCAGCCACTTGACCACCTCGCACTCCACGATACCTTCGCCGATATCGGGCAGCATAAAATCGCTCATCATTGCTCTCCTGTCCGGATACCGGGTTCTAGTACGCCATGCTGGCCTTGATCGCCTCGAAGACCTTGAGGCGATCGGGCAGGTATTCCTTCTCCAGCGTCAGCGGGAAGGGCGTATCCAGGCCGGTGACCCGGCTGATCGGCGACTCCAGGTAAAGAAAACAGCGCTCCTGGATGGTGGCGGCAATCTCGCCGGCGAAGCCGCCGGTCAGCGGTGCCTCATGACTGATCAGCAGTCGGCCGGTCTTTAAGACCGAGGTCGCCACGGTCTCGACGTCCCAGGGCAGAATGCTGCGCAGATCGATGATCTCGCAGGAGATACCCTCCTTCTCGGCGAGTTCAGCAGCCTGCTCTGTCACTTCCATCTGGGCGCCCCAGGCCAGCAGGGTGATATCGCTGCCTTCCTTGATCACCTCGGCCTCGCCTAGGGGCAGCTGGTAATCGCTTTCCGGCACCTCTCCGGTCGAGGCGCGATAGAGCCGCTTGGGCTCGAAGAACAGCACCGGGTTGGGGTCACGGATGGACGCCAGCAACAACCCCTTGGCCTGGTGCGGGTTGCGGGGCACCACGACCTTGAGGCCCGGCGTATGCGCGAAATACGCCTCAGGCGACTGGGAGTGATAGAGCCCGCCGGCGATACCGCCACCGTAGGGCGCGCGAATGGTCAGGCCGCCGACATTGAACAGATTGCCAGACCGGTAGCGGAACTTGGCCGACTCGTTAACGATCTGGTCGAAGGCCGGAAAGATGTAGTCGGCAAATTGGATCTCCGCCACCGGCGTTGACCCCTGAGCGGCCAGGCCATTGGCGAAGCCGATGATGCCCTGCTCGACCAGCGGCGTGTTGAAGCAGCGTGCCTTGCCGTATTTTTCCTGCAGGTGGCTGGTAGCGCGGAAGACGCCACCGAAGCCGCCGACGTCTTCGCCGAAGCACAGCACTCGCTCATCGGCGGCCATGGCGATATCCAGCGCCTGATTGATGGCCTGCAGTAAATTGATGTTCGCCATCTCAGCGCCCTCCCTGGCCGTTCTCGGCATCCGATGACGTAGTCGAGCCTTGGGAAGCGCTCTTGGGATAGGCCTCTGGATAAAGCCGGATATGCGCTTCCAGCGCGGCAAACTGCTCGTTCAATTGCGGCGTGGGGGTGTCGTAGACATCAGTGATCAGGCTCTCGAGAGGCGGCGCCGGGCGCTTCTGGGCTACCTTCATGGTTTCTAGCACCTCACGACGCAGGCGCTCCTGCAGGGTCTTCTCTTCTTCATCGCTCCACCACTCGCGGGATTCCAGCCAGCGGCGTAGTCGCAGGATCGGGTCTTTTTCCCGCCAGGCTTCTTCTTCCTTCTTGCTGCGATAGCCGGAAGGATCATCGGAAGATGAATGGGCCGCCAGGCGATAGGTCATGGCCTCGATCAATACCGGCTGGTTATGCTCCACGGCCAGCCGGCGCGCCTCCAGAGTGGCCTGATAGACCGCCAGCACGTCGTTGCCGTCGACCCGCATGACCCGCATCTTGTAGCCGAAGGCTCGGGGGGCGACGCCATCGGCGGCGAACTGCTCGACCGCCGGGGTGGAGATCGCATAGCCGTTGTTGCGACAGAAAAAAATCACCGGGACCTTGTGCACCGTGGCCATGTTCAGCGCGGCATGGAAGTCGCCCTCCGAGGCGGCCCCCTCGCCAAAATAGGTGATAGTGCAGTGGCCATCGCCGGCGAGCTTCTGCCCATAGGCATAGCCGGTGGCCTGAGGAATCTGAGTGGCCAGCGGCGAGGAGATGGTCATGTAATGCAGCTTGGCCGAGCCATAGTGGATCGGCATCTGGCGTCCCTTGCCGTAGTCACGCTCGTTGCCGAACATCTGATTCATGAATTCGTCGCAGCTAAAGCCGCGATAGGCCAGCGCCCCCTGCTCACGGTACTGAGCCATGATCATGTCTTCGTCATCCAGCGCCGCGGCACTGCCGATTACCGCGGCCTCCTCGCCGGTACACTGCATGTAGAAGCTCAGCCGGCCCTGGCGCTGGGCGGCCAGCATGCGCTCGTCGAGCACCCGGATGAAGACCATGGCGTGGTAGATGCGCAGCGCCTTGTCGCGGTCGAGTTCGGGCGCCGCTGCTCCTTCAAAGAGGCTGCCGTCCTGCTTGAGCAACGCAAAGGTATCGATCGAAAACTCGTCGCCCTTCAGAAAGGTCGGGGAGTGAACGAGCGAGGAAGTGGTTGTTGTCATGATGCTCTTCCCTGGGGGTGGTGGTGAAAAGCCTCACGCCCCTTGTGAGGGCATGGTTATTCAGAAGGTAGTCATAAACCAAACCGATGGCATAGTCCGCCTGGTAATGACCTGATGCCGCAAGTTTACGTTAACGTAAGATAGAGCCCGGCATGGGGTGCTGTATAGCCACGGTGCCTGAGACCATGGTCGCAGGCGCCATGAACGGTCACTCATCCGCTAAGGGAGGCGGCTGATCCCGCCGCGCCATCGCACGCTTGGGCGCGAGCAGGAACGGTCGATGCAGAGCAAGACAAGGTGGAGAAAACAGGTTCTTCGACGCTTCATGTGGATTTGGCCTGATCGAGCAAGCGCCCCACAGGGCTGCCGATCAGGTAGATCATGGCGATGAAGTTGGCCTCGTTCCGGTAGCCGCGTGCGCGTGACCTGGCCGCCTGGAAGAGCCCGTTCATGCCTTCCAGGCGCGCGTTGGTCAGTCCCGATATCCAGCGCCTCACTACCTGCTCGGCATGCCGCTCCAGCGTCGTCAGGGCCTTCGCCATCGGCTTGAGGAGTGCCTGGCCGGTAACGGCCTCCCGCATGACCTTGAGGTAGTTCGTGATGCGCCATCGGGCGGCACGCGGCGTCGGCGCCTGCTGAATCCACCTCAACTTCTCTTTAATAATCCAGGCATCCGCCGTGGCGCTACGGTCGCTCACCAGCTCTTGGAGAGCGGTGATCTGGCTGGCTGTCAGGTTGCCGGCCTCGGTGTTCTTCAGCACCGCCCAGCGCAGCGCTTTGGGATGAGCTTGCTGGCGTCGCTCACGCTTGCGGACCTCGTCCAGCGCCTTGGTAAAGGTCTGCACGATGTGGAACCAGTCGACCGTCACCTCGGCGTTGGGCAGGTGCTCGGCCACGCCGCTCAGGAAGGCCTGGGACATGTCGCAGACCACTTCGACCACGTTGCTCGGGTCGCCGCCGTGCTCGACCAGAAAGGCACCGAAGGCCTCGATGGCGGCCTTACCATGGCCGGGCACGGCGAAGATGACGGGCTCCTGCTGACGCTGCATGTCGAGGAACACGGTGACATAGCGCTGGCCGCGTCGTGAGGCCGTCTCATCCAGGCCGACGGCCTCGACCTCGGACAGGTCCAGCTGACCCAGCATCCGTCCCACATGGTGATGTACGATGCGCCACAGGCGCTTGTCGGAGATCTCCAGTTGCCGGGAGACGGCCAGCACCGGCATCTCCTTGACCAGTGACATGGCGGCCTGCTCGAACAGCAGGGTGAAGTCGCTGCCCGGCCGTGCCCAGGGCACCTCGATGCGCTTGACGCCATGCTCGGGGCACTTGGTGCGAGGCACGCGAGCATGCAGGTAACAGTGGTGCTGGAAGAAGTTCAGATGCCGCCAGGTCTTGTCGGTGAAGTCGTGGGCCGGGCAGGCCTTGCCGCACGCCGGGCAGGGGTAGAGGCTTCCCCGCTCGGCCTCGACATAGAGGTCCAGGCGGTGGGGCGACACGGAGGTATCTAGATGCTGGTCCTTGAGAACCCAGGGCGCTTCCAGGCCCAAGCCGAGGGTCAGAATCTGGGTGCCGTCCATGCCATGCCTCCTGTCCAAGTGGAGGTCATATCCTGGCCCAGATCAGGGAGCGAATTCCACACCCAACGACGAAGAGCCAGAAAACAGGAGGGATAAAAGCGGTTCGAGACAAGAACCCGATACGTGAGCCGTCAGCGCTGTGAGGGCAGCAGGCGTGCGAAGACGCTGTCTATGGAAAGCGCCAGCACGCCAATCAGGATCGCGCCCTGCAGGATGTAGGCCGTGTTGCCATTGATGATGCCGGCGATGATCGGGTCCCCGAGGGTCTTGGCGCCGATGGTCGAACCGATCGCCGCGGTGGCAATCCCCACGGTCACCGAGGTGCGGATACCGGCCAGAATGACCGGCGCGGCCAACGGCAGCTCGAGCTGCCAGAGCACCTGGGTTGGTGACATGCCCATGCCTCGAGCGGCCTCCCGGGTGGCGGGATCCACCTCACCGATACCGACCAGGGTATTGCGCACGATCGGCAGCAGACCATAGAGCACTAGGGCCACCACGGTAGGCAGCCCGCCGAAGCCCAGCCAGGGCACAGCGAGCGCCAGCACCGCTACCGGCGGGAAGGTCTGACCGATGGAGGCCAACTGACTGACCAGTGGCAGAAAATCACGCCCCCACGGCCGGGTGACCATGATCGCGGCACTCACCCCGCTTACGATGGCGATGGACGAGGCGCCGGCCACCAGCAGCAGGTGATTGGCCAACAGATCGACGAAGGCATCACGACGATAGATCGGCTCACGGGCCTCGGGGTCGATGGCGGCGAACAGTGGCCCCAAGTGCGGCATGGCGACCAGCAGCGTGCCAAGCGCCGCGAACCAGCCAAGTGGAGCCGCCCAGCGTCGCCAAGGCGATAGGATAGAAGCGCCCATGATAACGGGATCAGTCCTCATGGCGAGGCTCCGAGGCCTGGGGTGACGCCGTTTCCTCGTCGCTATCCTTGGCATCATCCTTGGAACTGTCCTGGGAACTATTCTGAGCCTTGGCCTTACCTTCGGACGCATCGCCGGTGTCGCTTCTGGAAGCGGGCTTTTGGGAGGGTTTGGCCGAGGCGACAGGGAGCTGGTTCTTGCGGTGCATGATGTCATCGACCCCCAGTGTGCCCACCGTGCGATCGCGCTCATCCACCACGGTCAGGCTCGACAGACGATGCAGGAGCATCACCGACAGGGCCTCGCGCAGGCTGTCATCTTTACCGACCGCCGCGGCGGTGGTCTGGCGGCGCGCGCCCGTCGGGTGCATCACGTCACGCACAGCAATGAGACCCGCCTGTTTGAGGCCGCGATCACGCCCGCCGAGCAGGGATTCGACGAACGCATTCTCCGGCGCCGTCAGTAGCTCCTGGGGGCTGCCCTGCTGCACGACCTGCCCGCGATTCATGACCACGATGCGATCTGCAAGCTTCAAGGCCTCTTCCATGTCGTGGGTCACGAAGACAATGGTCTTGTGCAGCCGCGCCTGGAGCCTGAGCAGTTCGTCCTGCAGGGATTCCCGGGTAATAGGATCCAGGGCGCCGAAGGGCTCGTCCATCAGCAGGATGTCCGGGTCAGCCGCCAGGGCACGGGCCACACCGACACGCTGCGCCTGACCGCCAGAGAGCTGATGGGGGTACTTGCCGGCGAACTCGGCTTCATTGAGCCCCAACAGCTGCATCAGCTCGCGGGTCCGCTTCTGGATGCGCTCAGCGGGCCATTTCAACAGCCGCGGCACTAGGCCGATGTTGCGAGCGACCGTCCAGTGCGGGAAGAGCCCGGTACTCTGGATGGCATAGCCGATGCGCCGACGCAGCGCCTGCTCGTTGATCTCGCGAATCGGCTGACCGTCGATGTGGATCTGGCCGTCACTGTGCTCGATGAGTCGATTGATCATGCGCAGGGTGGTGGACTTGCCACAGCCAGAGGTGCCCACCAGCACACAGAGCTCACCAGGCGCGATGGCAATCGATAGGCCGTCAACGGCGGTGTCCTCGCCAAAGCGTTTGGACACGTTCAGCAGCGCGATACGCACCTGCTCAGTCATGACGAACTCCTTGTCGCAGCCTGCCGGCCAGGGCGGTCAGCAGGCCATCGACGATCACCGCCATGGCGATGATCGGCAAGGCACCTAGCAGCACCAGATCCATGGCGGCCTGCCCCAGCCCCTGAAAGACGAAGGTGCCGAGCCCACCGGCACCAATCAGCGCGGCCACCGCCGCCAGGCCAATCGCCTGAATGCTGGTAATGCGCACGCCTTCGATCATTACCGGCAGTGCCAGCGGCAAGCGCACCTGCAGGAATATCTGGCTGGGGCTCATGCCCATGCCCCGGGCCGATTCGATAACCCCGGGATCGACATCACCCAGCGCCACGAAGGTATTGCGCGTCATCGGCAGCAGGCTGTAACCCACCAGGGCGATCAGCGCCGGTGCCGCGCCGATGCCCTGCACGCCGAGCGCCGCCAGCCAGTCATAACGATCGGCGAGCCAGGCCAGCGGCGCCAGCAGCAAACCGAACAGGGCCAGGCTGGGAATGGTCTGAATCAGGCTCAGAACCCCATTGATGCTGCGCTCGAGCCGCGGCCAGCGGCGCATTGCCAGCGCCAGGGCAAATCCCATCACCAGGCTCAGCCCTACCGCCGAGGCTACCAACAGACTGTGATAAATAAGCGCTTCGACAAACTTGTCGCTGCGGCCCAGGTATTCCTGCATCAGGGCCAGCTTATCCAGCGCCCCGCTGGCAAGCGACAAGGCCCAGGCCCCGAGCATCAGCGCGCCAAGCCCCCACCAGCTGCCACGCGGCAGCCGCAGGCTCGCCTTAAACTCGATCAGCGCCAGCATGAACACGAACAGCAGCACCCAGAACCCTGCCGCCAGCCCCACTCGGGCGTAGGGTGCATCGGGGTCGATAAAAGCACGGCAGAAAGCGGCCAGCCCAAGGGGTAGAGCGAGCATGGCAAGCACGACGAGGCACAGGGCCCAGCGCAACCGGAGCGTTGTGGCCCGCCACGCCAGGCCGACAATCCCCAACGGGAGTAGCGCCAGGAGCACGCTGGCGGGACCCAGCATCGCCCATAGATCCATGCCCTGCCCCGGCACGATGCGATTGGGCTGAACGCTGGCGATATCCAGAAGCGTCAGCGCCGCAAGCGCTGCCGGCATCAGGGCCAGCAGCACCCGGTTAGGGGACGCCGAGCGCCGCTGTGAAAGTGGCGAGGAAGGTGACACGCTTGCGAGAGCCCGCCCAGAAATGCTTATTGCTCGAGCTGGTCGAGGAAGGTCGCCGCGACCTTGGCCGGGTCGGCGCCGTTGACGGCGACTTCACCGTTCAGACGCTGCAGCGTCTCGAGGTCCAGCGCCTCGAACACCGGCGAGAGCAGTTCGGGAATCTGCGGATAGGCGTCGAGCACCTCTTGGCGCACCACCGGGGCCGGCTGATAGACCGGCTGCACTTCCAGTGTGTCCTTGAGCACGTGCAGGTCCAGCGCATTCAGTCCGCCATCGGTGCCGTAGGCCATGGCGGCGTTGACGCCATTGGTTTGCAGTGCAGCGGCACGCAGGGTGGCGGCGGTGTTACCGCCGGATAGCACCACCAGCTGGTCAGAGTCGAGTTCGAAGCCATAGGCTTGCTCGAATGCCGGCAAGGCCGCTTCCGATTCGACGAATTCAGCGCTGGCGGCAAACTTGAGCTCACCTCCTTGCGCAAGATACGTCGATAGGTCCTCAAGGGACTCGAGGCCATGCTCCCGGGCCAGGTCACCGCGCACGCTCATCGCCCAGGTATTATTGGCCTCGGCCGGGGTAAGCCACACCAAGCCGTTGGCCTCGCGATCCAGCTCACTGACCTTGGCATGAGCCTCGGCGGCATTCTTCCACACCGGACTGTCCGCCATGTCGAAGAAGAAGGCACCGTTACCGGTGTACTCGGGGTAGATATCGATCTCGCCGGCGATGATCGCCTGGCGCACGATGCTGGTGCCCCCCAGCTGCAGGCGGTTTTCAGTGTCGATGCCGCCGGCTTCCAGCGACTGCATGATCAGTTCCCCGAGCACCGAGCCCTCGGTGTCAATCTTCGAGGACACCACCACCGGGGCGGCAGCCTGTGCCTGCCCGACCATGGCACTGGTTGCCAATGCTGCTATCCATGTCAATGTCCGCTTCATCGCACTTACCCCAGTGGTATGCCAAGTATTCAGGCAGTATAAGGAACTGACGTTACAATGTCAGGATGGATGGTCTGGCAGGACGTCAACGTTAAACGCCTGTCCTGGCTTGAGGAATCGATGGACGACGACAGAGTAACGAATCCCGACGGCATGCTGGACACCTGGCGCCACCCGCTGGTGCGTGACCTTGGCTGGCTGTGCCTCGCCCCGGACTTGCTCAGCATGCCCTGCCCTGGCCGGCCGAGGCTTGATGAACTGGGGCTTGCGAATGGGGGCTGGCGAGACTATCTGGATCGGTTGGAAGCCGCTCCCCAGGCACTGGAAGACTGGGTAGGCGGCGCCATGAATGCGCGCCTCGGGCACTATCACGAACGGCTCTGGCAATTCCTGCTCGAGAGCTCGCCCAATACGCGGCTACTGGCCCACAACCTGCCGGTGATGCGGGAACGACGCACGCTGGGTGAGCTGGACATGGTCTATCAGCAAACGAGCCGCCGTCGACCGTCCTCCTTGCAGCAGCAGGAGCACCGTCCGTGCGATGTGCCCATTCACCTGGAAGTCGCGATCAAGTTCTATCTGGGCCTCACCGAGGGCCCCGGCGACGCCACTGACCAGGCGCGCTGGGTGGGGCCTGGCTGCGCGGATAGCCTGGCCGGCAAGCGAAGCCATCTCTTCCACCATCAGCTGCCGCTGATCGACACCCCGGAGGCGCGCCTCGCCGTCAGCGAGTTCACTAAAGGTACGCAGAGTGGGCGCAACGCCCTAGAGAATGGCGAAAGAAGCCTGGATCAGCGCATGGCGATGCCCGGCGTGCTCTTCTACCCCTGGCAGCGGGACCCGGCAAAAAGGCCGCTGCCCTCGCCCGTCGAAGCCACCGCCGAGCACCTGCGCGGCCAATGGCTCACCTGGCACGACTGGCCGGCCTTTCGCGCCGAGCTGGTCGCTGACACCCAAGGGGCCTGGCTGCACAAGCCTCATTGGCTGGCGCCACCGCTCCCCGAGCGGCTCAGACCGCTCGAGGAAGTCGAGGCCTATCTGGCGACGCGCTTCAGCACCGGCGCGGCACCGTTGCCCCTGGTGCTCAAGGGTGAGGACGATACCTGGCACCGGCTATTCATTGTCGGCGACGACTGGCCTCGCAAGCTGCCACTGCCGCCCGCCCAGGTGGCCTTCACCCGCTGAGGCGGGCGAAGGCCAAACATCGTCTCAGTCGCGATCGACGACCCAGGTGGTGCCCTCGCGGGAATCCTTGAGGGTGATACCCAGCGCCGTGAGTTCCTCGCGGATGCGATCGGCCTCGGCGAAGTCCCTGGCCTTCTTGGCCGCGGCCCGAGCCGCAATGCGCGCTTCGATCTCGTCCTCGCCGATGGCAAGCGCCGTGGCGCCCGCCTGCAGGAAGGCCGCCGGGTCCTGATCGAAGAGCCCCAGCACCTCGCCCAGGCGCTTGAGCTCGAAGGCCAGCGCCGGGGCGGTCTCGGGCGCCTCCTTCTTGGCCACGTTAAGCTCACGTGCCAGGTCGAAGAGAACCGCCAGGGCCTCGGGGGTGTTGAAATCATCATCCATGGCCGCCGTGAAGCGCTCGTCGAAGCGGGCCTCCACCCGACCTTCGACCGCTTCGACGCCGTTCAGAGCGTTGTAGAAGCGCTCCAGCGAGCGACGGGCATCATCGAGGGCATCCGGGGCATAGTTGATCGGGCTGCGGTAGTGGCTCGCCACCAGCAGATAGCGCACCACTTCCGGGTCGTGAACTTCGAGCACCTCGCGGATAGTAAAGAAGTTGCCCAGCGACTTGGACATCTTCTCGCTGTCGACCCGAACCGCGCCGGCATGCATCCAGGTGTTCACATAGCGTGAACCGGTAGCCGCTTCGCTCTGGGCGATCTCATTTTCGTGGTGCGGAAAGGTCAGGTCCGGCCCGCCGCCATGGATATCGAAAGTGTCACCCAGGCAGCAGGTCGACATGGCCGAGCACTCGATGTGCCAACCGGGCCGACCCTCACCCCAGGGCGAGGGCCAGCTGGTCTCGCCCGGCTTGGCGGCCTTCCACAGCACGAAGTCCAGCGGGTCTTCCTTATGCTCACCCACATCGATACGTGCACCGGAGCGCATCTCATCCAGGTCGCGGTTGTTGAGCTTGCCGTAGTCGGCAAACTTGCGCACCCGATAGTAGACATCGCCATTCTCGGCCGCGTAGGCAAACCCCTTGCCGATCAGGGTCTCGATCATCTCAACGATGTCGTCGATATGACGAGTCGCACGGGGCTCGTGGTCCGGGCGCAACACCTTGAGCCGATCCTCGTCCTCATGCATGGCGGTGATCATGCGCTCGGTCAGCGCTCCAATCGCCTCGCCGTTCTCCTCGGCACGCTTGAGGATCTTGTCGTCGATATCGGTGATATTGCGCACATAATTGACGTCGTAGCCCCGTGCACGCAGGTAGCGCGTGATGACATCGAAGGCCACCATCACCCGGGCATGCCCGATGTGGCAGTAGTCATAGACGGTGATGCCGCAGACGTACATGCCAAGCTTGCCGGGCTCGATCGGCGAGAGCGGTTCCTTGCGGCGCGTCAGGGTGTTGTAAATCTGCATATCAGCCCTTCTTCTGTGCCTTGGCCCAGCCATCCTTCAGACCCACGGTGCGGTTGAACACTATCTTGCCGTCGACGCAGGCATAACGGTCGGCGCAGAAATAGCCGACCCGCTCGAACTGATAGCGCGACTCGGGAGCGACGTCACGAATCGAGGGCTCGGCGATGCCCTGGACGGTCACCAGCGACTCAGGGTTCAGGTGTTCCAGGAAGTCGGTCTCCTTGTCCTTGTCGGGCTGCTCGACCTGGAACAGGTTATCGTACTGACGCACCTCGACCGGCACGCCGTGCTCGGCGCTGACCCAATGGATGACGCCCTTGACCTTGCGGCCTTCCGGGTTCTTGCCGAGGGTCTCGAAATCCACCGAGCAGCGCAGCTCGCTGATCTCGCCAGCGTCGTCCTTGATAACCTCATCGCAGCGGATCACATAGCCATTGCGCAGCCGCACTTCCTTTTCGGGCGCCAGGCGGAAGAACTTCTTCGGCGGCTCCTCCATGAAGTCGTCCTGGTCGATCCAGATCTCGCGGGTGAACGGCAGTTTGCGGGTGCCCATATCATCACGTGCCGGATGGCCCGCAACCTCGAACACCTCAGCGTGATCCTCGGGCACGTTGGTCAACACCACCTTGAGCGGCTTCATCACGCACATGGCGCGCGGCGCATTGTCCTCAAGATCCGAGCGAATGGCGTGATAGAGCATACCAATCTCGACCAGGCCGCCATCGGCACGGGTCACGCCGATCATGTCACAGAACTTGCGAATCGACGCCGACGTGTAGCCGCGGCGGCGCATACCAGAAATTGTCGGCAGGCGCGGGTCGTCCCAGCCATCGACGATGCCCTGATCCACCAGCAGCTTGAGCTTGCGCTTGGAGGTCAGGGTGTAATTCAGGTTGAGTCGCGCGAACTCGATCTGGCGCGGCTTGGCCGGCACCGGCAGGTTGTCGAGGAACCATTCGTAGAGCGGGCGATGATCCTCGAACTCTAGGGTGCAGATCGAGTGGGTCACGCCCTCGATGGCATCCGACTGGCCGTGAGCAAAGTCGTAGGACGGATAGATCTTCCACTTTTCGCCGGTCTGGTGATGACTGGCGTGGCGAATGCGATAGAGGATCGGGTCGCGCAGATTGATGTTGGGTGACGCCATATCGATCTTGGCGCGCAGCACCTTCTCGCTCTCGGCGAACTCGCCCTGCTTCATGCGTTCGAGCAGGTCGAGACTTTCCTCGGGGCTGCGCTCGCGATAGGGGCTCGGCCGACCGGCTTCGGTCAGGGTGCCACGGTACTCGCGGATCTCGTCCGGCGACAGGTCGTCGACATAGGCCTTGCCTTCGCGGATCAGGTGCTGCGCCCAGGCGTAGAGCTGGTCGAAGTAATCGGACGCATAACGCACGTCACCGGCCCATTCGAAGCCCATCCAGTGAAGGTCTTCCTTGATGGCATCGATGTAGGCCTGCTCTTCCTTGGCCGGGTTGGTGTCATCGAAACGCAGGTGACAGTCGCCGCCAAACTGCTCGGCCAGGCCGAAGTTCAGGCAGATCGACTTGGCATGGCCGATATGCAGGAAGCCATTGGGCTCCGGCGGAAAGCGGGTAACGATCTTGTCGACCTTGCCAGCCTCGATCTCTTCGCTGATCTGGTTGCGAATGAAGTTCGGGGCGCTGGTGCTGTCATTGCTCATGGGGCGTCTGGGAACCTCTTGATGGAGTACGCTGGCGACTGGCCGGACCTCTCACCCATCCAAACCGACTTGGACGGATGGCGGATGCCGACTTCGCGCGTCGATGCAAAACAGCTATTATAGCGCGACGCAGATGCGCAACGCCAAGGCGCCCATTACGACTTCCGGGAAACTGACGTCAACTACCTCTCCCTGAAGGGAGAGGCTTTTGAAACCCACAGGCCAGGTTGACCAGGGAAAGCGGTAACCAATCCGCTACGTTAGTCACAGGTCGTCAAGACCCACTCCGGAATGCTTCCTGAGTTCCGGACACTGGAAGGTCTGAATCATGCTGGTGAAAGGTAAAGCACCGAAGGTTCTGATCGCTGCGGCAACGCAGGAGCCGGTGACTGACCTTCCCGAAGGGAGACGGGCCGAAAGGCCCGCGACACAAGACCCGTAAGGGTTCGAACAAGGTGAAAATCGAATGTCGGTTTTCGTGTTAGATAAACAGAAGCATCCGTTGATGCCGTGCAGCGAGAAACGTGCCCGGTTGATGCTGGAGCGCGGACGCGCTGTGGTGCACAAGCGCTACCCGTTCACGATCCGGCTGCGGGATCGGATCGGTGGCGAGACACAGCGCCTGGCGCTGAAACTCGATCCCGGCAGCAAGGCGACAGGGGTGGCCGTGGTGCGCTCGAGCGCCGAAGGCCAGCACGTCCTGTCGCTGTTCGAGCTATTGCATCGTGGCTTCCAGATCCGTGAGGCCCTGACCCAGCGCCGTGCCTTCCGCCGTCGCCGTCGCAACCAGCTGCGCTACCGAGCACCACGTTTCAATAACCGCACGCGACGTGAGGGCTGGTTGCCGCCGAGCCTTCAGCACCGGGTCGATACCCAGCTAGCATGGATCCACCGCCTGCGGCTGCTGGGCCCGATAACCGAGCTGGCTCAGGAGCTGGTGCGATTCGACATGCAGCAGATGCAGAACCCCGAGATCAGTGGCGTCGAGTATCAACAAGGCACCCTGATGGGCTACGAGGTGCGCGAGTACCTGCTGGAGAAGTGGGGACGAGAATGTGCCTACTGCGGCACCACGGACACGCCGCTGGAGACCGAGCATGTGGTACCACGCTCACGTGGCGGCAGCCATCGAGTCAGCAATCTCGCCATCGCCTGCCACGACTGCAATCAGGCCAAGGGCAACGACTCGCTGGAGACGTTCTTTTCTCGCGACAAGGGGCTCAAGACGCGCCTCAAGGCCAATAAGCTCTCGGCGGAGACGCGCTATCAGCGCGTCATACGTGAACAGAAACGACCGCTACGCGATGCTTCGGCGGTCAATGCCACTCGATGGGCCTTGCATGGAGCATTGGCCAACACTGGCCTGCCGGTCGAGATTGCCTCGGGTAGCCAAACCAAGTTTAACCGTCGCCAGTTGGGCGTGCCGAAGACGCATGCCCTGGATGCCGCCTGCGTCGGCCAGGTCAATGCGCTGCATGGCTGGCAGGTGCCAACCCTCAGCATCAAGGCCATGGGGCGCGGCAGCTACCAGCGAACGCGGCTGACCAAGCACGGCTTCCCACGCGGCTATCTGATGCGAGAAAAGCGGGCGAAGGGCTTCCAGACTGGCGACATGGTGAAGGCCATCGTGCCGACCGGCAAGAAAGCCGGCACGCATGTCGGTCGTGTGGCGATCCGCAAGTCGGGTAGCTTCAACATTCAAAACGAACATGGGGCCGTGCAGGGTATTTCACACAAATACTGCTCGATTCTTCAACGCGGTGATGGCTATCGCTATCACCGAAAATCTTCAATCCATCAACAAGGAGAAGGGAAACGGGCCGCCTAGTCGCCCTTCGGGCGACGCGCTATCCCTCCCGGCACTCAAAGTACCGGGCATCCCACGCAAATTCTGATGATTATTCTCAAGACCAATTACGGCGACATCACCATCGAGCTCGATTTCGACAAGGCGCCCAAGACCGCCGCGAATTTCCAGCAGTACGTGACCGACGGCCACTATGACGACACTCTCTTCCACCGCGTCATCGACGGTTTCATGGTTCAAGGCGGTGGGTTCGACACCGACTTCAACCAGAAACCGACCCGTGAGCCAATCGAGAACGAAGCCGACAACGGCCTGAAGAATCGCAAGGGCACCCTGGCCATGGCCCGCACCCAGGACCCGCATTCGGCCACCGCCCAATTCTTCATCAACATCGCCGACAACGACTTCCTCGATCACAGCGGCAAGAACCTGCAGGGCTGGGGCTACTGCGTGTTCGGCAAGGTGGTCGATGGCATGGACGTGGTCGACAAGATTCGCGCCGTGCCGACCACTCGCCGCGGCATGCACGCCGACGTACCCGCCGACGACGTGGTGATTCAGCGCGCCTACCTCAAGGATGACGCTCAAGGCGACGTCTGAGAACTGCGCCTACGGACACGCCCGCCTTCGCGCGGGCGTGTCTCGTTATATTGTCAGGTGGTGAATTATGCTCGATGGTAAAAAGTGCCCGACGGTGGCGCCAAGCCAGCTGAGTATTCACCAGCGGCACCAAAACAAACTGCATCTAAAAACAGGCTCGCCATGACGACTCTGCTGATTTCCGACCTGCACCTGCACCCGGGTGCCCCCGAGATCACCGACGGCCTCTTAACCTACCTGGAGCAAACGGCCAGCAAGGCGGATGCTCTGTATATCCTCGGCGATTTCTTCGAGGCCTGGGTCGGCGATGACATCCTCGACTTGCCGGAAGCCGAACCCAGCGGCAACGCTGGCCTGGTCAAGCGCGTCGCCAAGGCGCTGAACAGCCTGAGCAGTGCCGGTACGGCGGTCTATCTGATGCATGGTAACCGCGACTTCCTGATGGGCAAGCGCTTTGCCGATGCCTGTAGGGCTACCCTGCTCGATGACCCCACCAAGCTCGACAACGACGGCGAGCCGATCCTTCTGATGCACGGCGACAGCCTGTGTACTCGGGACGAGGCCTACATGGCGTTTCGTGCCCAGGCCCGCGATCCTCAGTGGCAGGCGCAGATTCTGGCGATGTCTATCCCTGAGCGCCTAGCGCTGGCCAAGCAGATCCGCGAGCAGTCTGGCGATGCCAACTCCAACAAGGCCGAGGACATCATGGATGTCACGCCCGATGAGGTGGTCAAGGCCATGAAGGCACATGGCGCGGCCCTGCTGATTCACGGCCATACGCACCGCCCAGCCATCCATGACCTCACGCTCAATGACCAGCCTGCCATACGCATCGTGCTGGGCGACTGGCAGCCCGATCAAGGCTGGGATATTCGCCTCGAAGCCGGAAAAGCTCCCGAGCTGCGCGACTTCCCGCTTGACGCACCGCCCAGCGCTTGAGGCCTGGCCAGAAGGTGCGCATGCGCCAGAACGACATGCGCATCGCCAGCCCAGAGCTGGCACCGAAGGCCCCCTTTGGCCATAATGTTGCTCCTTTTTTGTCAGAGACTTGCCATGTGGTTTAAGCACCTGCATCTCTATCGCCTGCATGACGCACCGCAGATCGCCCACGACGACCTGGACGACCAGCTCGCCGAACAGGCCTTCCGCCCGCTGGGAGGTAGCGAAGCCACGCGGCTGGGCTGGCGGACGCCAGGCGGCCGTGGCAGTGAACGCCACCTCCATGAGATCCAGGGGCACCGCCTGCTGTCGGCACTGCGTCAGGAGCGCGTGCTGCCGGCAAGCGTGGTGCGAGAAGAAGTCGAGGAGCGCTGCGCCGACCGGGAGGCCGCCGAAGGCCGTCCACTGCCACGCAAGGAAAAGCAGGCGATCAAGGAACAGGTCTACGAAGAACTGCTGCCGCGCGCCTTCATCAAGAGTCAGAAGGTCGACCTGTGGTGGGACACGCGCCGCGACCTGATCGCCGTCAACGCCAGCAGCCGTGCCCGCGCCGAGGAAATTCTCGACCTGCTGCGCCAGACGCTGGGCAGCCTCAAGGTGACTCCGCTTGCGACCCAAGCCTTGCCGATTCGCGCCATGACCGCATGGCTCAAGGAAGCGGACAGTCGCCCGACTGGCCTTTTACTCGGCGACCAGGTCGAGCTCAAGGCTCAGGGAGATGATGGCGTGCTGCGCGCCCGGGCCGTGGATCTGGACAGCGACGAGATCCAGACCCTACTCGAAGGCGGACGCCAAGCCCACAAGCTGGCACTCGAGGTCGAAGGGCAGCTATCCCTGGTCCTGCACGACGACCTCGCGCTCAAATCTCTGCGTTTTTCCGATGCGCTGCTCGATGAGGCTAACCAAGCCAATGACGGCGATGACGCCATACTGCGCATGGAAGCCGACTTCGTGCTGATGGCACAGACGCTGGCCGAGGTCGTGGAACGACTGATCGGCTGGTTGGACGGCGAAGCCTCGGCTGCGCCCAGCCCATGATCGGCGCCCTTTACCTCTTTTTAGTCTTCAACCTCGTGATTTCTTCATCGTGACCACAAATTCCGCCACAACAAACGACCCCTTCGCCGATATTCGCCCCTACAAGGACGATGAGGTGGCCGAGGTCATCGTACGGCTGGCCAATAATGCTGAGCTGCTCGATGCCCTGACCCAGTTCAAGCTTCCAAGACTCGCTCGGCTGGCGCCACGCTTGGCGCGCACCATCGCCAGCTTCGCCATCCGCCGCGAAATGCGCGGGGTGAATAGCGTGTATGACTTTCAGATGCGCATCGCCAGCTACATGCAGCGCATGATCCGTACCACGACCGACACTTTCGAGGTGGAAGGCCTCGATCGTCTGGAGGATGACCAGGCCTATCTGTTCATCGGCAATCATCGCGATATCGCCCTCGACCCGGCCTTCGTCAACTACGCGCTCTATCAGGCTGGCCGCAGCACGGTACGCATCGCCATCGGTGACAACCTGCTTCAGAAGCCCTATGTGTCGGATCTCATGCGCCTCAACAAGAGCTTCATCGTGCCGCGCTCGGCCAAGGGCAAGCGCGCCATGCTGGCGGCATATCAGCTACTTTCAAGCTATATCCGCCACTCGATTGGCGAGGATAATCATTCGATCTGGATGGCACAGCGCGAAGGCCGCGCCAAGGACGGCATCGACCGCGCCGACCCGGCGATCATCAAGATGCTGACCATGTCAGGGCGCCAGGCCGACAAGCAGGCAAAGCTCGGCGATATCATCCGCGAGCTACGCATGGTGCCGGTGTCGATCAGCTACGAGTATGACCCCTGCGACCTGCAAAAGGCCCGTGAGCTCTATGCCATGCATACCGAGGGCGCTTACCAGAAGATCGAGTTCGAGGACATTCGCTCCATCGTCGCCGGCATCACCGGCGCCAAGGGACGCATCAAGCTGACCTTCGGCACGCCACTGTCAGCGGATTTTGAAAGTCCTGAGGCAGTTGCCCAAGAGATCGATCAGCAAGTCATGAAAGGCTATCATCTCTTCCCGAGTCACCAACTGGCCCTCGAAGCCAGCGGACTGGCGCCAGATCTCGTCGACCTGACCGAGGTCACCGACATTGATCGCCAGCGTTTTCATGCCCGACTGGCAGAGGTTCCCACTCACCTACGTGACTGGTGGCTTGCCCAATACGCCAACCCCGTACTCAACCGCGCCGGTCGACTCTAGCTACGACAAGCCCGCACGATAGGGCCCGCCTACGCCCTATCGCCTGGGCGGTGCCCACTGCCCAGGCACCGCCCAATGCCGGGCACGACCGCGTTCTCAGCTACACTCTTTGCCACACCCTAAGCCACACTCTAGGCCACACTTTCGACCACACTCTCAGCCACCGGCTCCATCGCGATGGGCCATCCGTTTGAGGTAATCCCTATGGCTCACCCCCACTCCCCCACTTCGGCTGGCGATCACGCTATCGACAGCACGGCCAAGAACCAGGCTGATCACCACGCTGCCAACACACGGGCCGCACATCGGGTCACCCTGATTGGTGCAGGCATCGACTTCGTGGTGGGCATGTTCAAGCTGGTGGCAGGGCTGATGGTCGGCTCGGCGGCCCTGGTGGCCGATGGCATTCATTCCTTCTCAGACATCCTCACCGACATCTTCGTGATCGGCGCCACCCACTTCGGTCGTCAAGCGCCCGATAGCGGTCACCCCTACGGCCACGGTCGCATCGAAACGCTGGCGACACTGTGGCTCGGCAGCATCTTGATCTTCGTTGCCGGTGCCATCGCCTGGGCCAGCCTTGAGCGGCTTTTCAGCGGCACGCCGGTTCTGGCGCCTGGGCCCTGGGCGATCGGCATCGCCGTGGTGGCTCTGCTCGCCAAGGAGTGGATCTATCGTTACACGATGAAGATCGCCAAGCAGGTAGGCTCCAAACTTCTCGAGGCCAATGCCTGGCACTCGCGCTCCGATGCGCTATCCACCGTGGTGGTGCTGGTTGGCCTGCTTGGCGCTCAGCTCGGGGCCGGCTGGCTGGATGGCGCAGCGGCTGTGGTGGTCGCCATCATGGTCGGTAAGATAGGCGGCTCGCTCTTGTGGGAAGCGAGCCAGGAGCTGATCGACACCGCGCTCCCCGCGTCCGACCAGCAACGCATGCGAGAAACCGCCGAACAGGTCCCAGGCGTTCGCGGCGTGCACGACCTGCGCACTCGCACCGTCGGCGGCCAGATATTGCTCGACCTGCACCTAGTGGTACACCCCCGAGTCACCGTCTCGGAAGCCCATGAAGTCGGCAATGAAGTCTGCCGACAACTGCATCATTCATTTCCAGACCTTAGCGATGTGACGTTCCACATCGACCCCGAAGACGATCAGCACGCACCACCACAGAGCCCTCTTCATGCGCTGCCGCTGCGTGAGGAAGTGGAGACCGAACTCGCCAAGGCCTGGTCCGGACTCGCCGCCTGGGAATCCTGCTTGACCCTGGACCTTCACTATCTGGACCAGCGCATCGACGTGTCCCTCTACGTGCAGCAGTTGCAGCCCGAAGTTAACCTCGACGAGGCGGCCGATAGCCTGCGAAAGCATGCCGCCGGCTTGCCTTGGATCGGTCGGTTACGTATCTGGCAGGGGCCAGGCAAGGCCTGATATATTCACTTGGCCTTAAAACATCTCTCCTTTAGGCCCTTCGGGCAGGAAATCGTCGATGGCTCGACCACTTGCCAGCCCTACCTTTCGCCGTCAGCGACGTCAGCTGCTGATGGGGTTGGGAGGTTTATTGGCGGGTGCCTGCCTGGGTCTGTCGTCGCCGGTCGGCGCAGCGCTCGATCCCTCGCGATTACGCCAGGTCATGCAGTCTCGCTACGGCACCGAGGGCACGGCTGCCCTGAACGCCTGGCTTGCATTGCTCGAGCGCCTTAAGCCACTCGGCATCGCCGAGCAGCTGGCGGGGGTCAACGATTTCTTCAATCAGCGCATCCGCTGGCTTGATGATCGCGCCATCTGGCAACAGGAGGATTACTGGGCCACACCGTTGGAAACGCTGGGAAGGGGCAAAGGTGACTGCGAAGACTTTACGATCGCCAAGTATATAAGCCTCATGCAGCTGGGCGTGCCCATTGAGCGGCTCAGGCTGATATACGTGCGCGCAAGTCTTGGGCGCGGCGGGCTTTCTCAGGCGCATATGGTGCTGGGGTACTACCGCTTGCCCGGCGCGGAACCTCTCGTATTGGACAATCTGGTGGAGACCATCCGGCCGGCTAGCGAGCGGCTCGATCTCACCCCCGTGTTCAGCTTCAATAGCGACGGCCTTTGGGCAGGCGGCTCCAGCCGCTCGCGAGCCGACCCCGTCCAGCGGCTATCACGCTGGCGCAACGTACTGGCAAGGATGCGAGAACAAGGATTTCTAGGATGATGATCGACAGCAACGCCTTCGGGCGGCACAGGGGAGGCTCGGGATGTCTCTAATCAAGCAGCTATGGCTCGCCATCGCGACGGTACTGTTACTCGCTTTCGGCGGCAGCCTGATCGTGGGCTTGTCCACGAGTCGGCATTACATCGAGCAGGAAGTGCGCATCAAGAACGCCGACAACGCCAATGCCCTCGCCTTGTCCATGAGCCAGCTTGACAAGGACCCCGTCACCATCGAGCTCCTGCTGGCCGCCCAGTTCGATACCGGCCACTATCGACGCATCGAATTGCGGGATCCCAGTGGCGAACTCATCCTGCGTCGTGAGGCCCCGACGTTCATTGGCGATGTCCCCGCCTGGTTTGTCGAACTGGCCCGCATCTCCGTTCCAGCCGGCCATGCCGTAGTGCAGGACGGCTGGCGCCAATACGGGACCCTGACAATCGAAAGCCAACATAGCTATGCTTATCGCTCCCTGTGGCAAAGCAGCCAGAGGCTGGTGATGTGGTTTGCCCTCGCCGCGCTAATCAGCGCCCTGATCGCCTGGCTGATCGTACGTCGCATCCAACGCCCGTTGACGGCGGTTATTGCCCAGGCCAACGACATCGGCAATCGGCGCTTCACCATCTCTCCAGAACCCAAGACGCGGGAATTGCGCGATCTTGTCATGGCCATGAACAGGCTGTCTGGCAGCGTACGTCAGATGCTGACCCGTGAAAGCGGTCAGCTCGAAGAATTACGGCGCAAGCTACAACAGGATGAACCCACTGGCATTGCCAACCGTTCTTACTTCATGACGCGTCTGGAATATGTGCTGGAAAACGACGAAGAGTTCCATCATGGCTGCTTAGCCATAGTACGCGTCACCGACCTTGAAGGCCTCAATGATGGAATGGGACGTCCCGAGACCGACCGCTTCCTCCATGACCTGGCCATCACACTCCAACAGTTTGCCCTGGAATATCCGGGAAGCCAGGCGGGGCGGCTCAATGGCAGTGATTTTGCGCTGCTGCTGCCCAATGGCCTGTCACCTGATGATGTTTCAGATCAGCTCAAACGACGCCTGCATCCGATTGCCGATCGCCAACCGGTGCTCCTCAACCTTCCCATTGGCATTGTGGGCTTTTCGCGCCACGAACCCCGTGACGTGCTGCTGAGTCAGCTTGATGGTGAACTCGCCAAGGCTGAGCTTCGTGGCGGCAGAACGGTTTGCGTGACCGACCAGAAAGCGAGCCACCTGCTGTTTAGCACCCACGCTGAATGGCGCAGCGCCCTGGATGCTGCACTCACTCATGGCGTCCAGTTGGCTCGTTACCCTGTCATGGATGCCGAAGGCAACTTGTTACACGAGGAATGCCCGTCACGACTATGGTTGGGAGGCGAGTGGCAACCAGCAGGCGTTTATCTTGGCTGGATCTCGCGGTTCGGGATGGATGACGCCCTGGATCTGGCCAGCATCACTAGTGCTCTCCATTGTCTTGAAAAGGAAGAGACCCCTCTGGCACTCAACCTCTCTTCAAGGGCCATTTCAAGTACCGGTTTCCGACAGCGGTTGAGCGAACTGCTGACGGCCTACCCTCGAGAGGCAAAGCGTTTATGGCTGGAGTTACCCGAATCGGTGGCCGTCCATCATATGGAGGACTTCAAGTCACTTTGCCGTGACCTGCGCCGTTTCGAATGCCGTATTGGTCTTGAGCACGTCGGACAGCAATTTACTCGCCTAGCCGATCTGCAGGACAGTGGTCTTAGCTACTTGAAGTTCGATACCTCACTTACTAAAGGGGTTGACCATCAACCGGCCCAACAGACCCTGCTTCGCGGCATGGCCACCCTCAGTCACTCGCTGGGCATCCTGGCTATCGCCGAGGGCGTATCAACGCCTGGCGAGCATCGAGTGCTCCTTGAGATCGGCATGGATGGTGTAACGGGAACAGCAATCAAGATCAAGGATTAATGCAATACGCAAAGCCGTACCGCGCAAAGTCACGATACAGGCAGTCACGAATAAGCCGGATTGGCCAATGGCAAATCCGGCTTATGAGGTTCAAGCAACAACGGGACCGCATTGAACTAAGTTGGGACCTAAATTGACTCTTCCTCGTCTTGCTCGCTTAACAGACTCACGCTGTTACGACGCTGACGTAGAGTCTGGCGAGTCATCAATTTTTCCCGCGCAGGCTCTGGTAGGTCGGTGAAGCTGATCAAGTTGCGTTCGATGAGCACATCGACCAGGTCCTCAATCACGCGAACCAGACCCAAATCCGACTGGGCGAGCCTGGCCCCGCTTTCATTGTCTTCTCGTCCCAGAAAGACATCCAGTTCGGGGTCGTCAACATCGATTCGCTCCCGACACTCGTCTGTCGCTACGCGGCTGACCTGCTCGATATCTCCCGCCTTATTGCGTTTGATGTACACACTGCCTCCTCGCGAGACGTTTCATCCCTGACACGGGCTTGCGATATCGCCACAGACCCATCATTGATCAATATTCAGGTTGCCATTATTAATCAGATCGTTGATAAATTCCTGTGACGATTGATCACCCATCGACACCCCCTCCAGGGTAATCGTCTGATTTTCCTGCCCCGAATTGTTGGCATAATCGCCAGCAAAACCTCCGCCAGTACTGACATGCAGGATGGTGTCGCCGCCACTGGCGCTGGGTGCGGCATGCAAATAGTCATCAATTGAGCCAGGTTGCTCGTCGACCAGCAGCTCGGCAAGATCGAGGGAATCCCCTTCGGCAAGCGAAAAGTCCTTCACAGTATCCTGGGCCGGGTTGCCGGGTTGCCCTTCGTCACCGAGTTGCCAAGCAAAGACATCAGCACCTTCCTGGCCATAGAGGATGTCGTCTCCCTCACCGCCGATCAGCGTATCGTCTCCCGCCGACCCATTCAGTGTGTCATCCGAGGCTGTGCCCGCAATGCCGACACCGATTGGCTTGACCGCGAAGGCAGAATCATCACCACCATCCAGGGCAATATAGCTAAAAGGCATATCGTAGGAGACCGTCAGGAAGCCTTCACTATTAGGCTCACCGAGAGCGCTGCCCCCCCCAAGGCGATCGCCATTAGCGGCAAATACAGACCACTGAGCCTCGCCAACATTCCCCTGAACTTCGAAGGTCACACTGTTTACCGCTTGGCCCAGCTCAAGGACAAGTGCTTCGGTTGGATCAATTCTATCGCTGGTTTCTGAATGCGGATTGCCGTTTCGTTCCACCGAGTAAAAGCCATCGGCACTGACTATCGCTTCAGCATTGGAAGCCGAGGTCTCCTTCAAGCCATTGTTATTGGCATAGGTGCCGGTATTGTTACCATTACCTTGGCCGGAGACATAGCCGTGGTAACCGGCAATGATCGGTTCGGCTGACGGCGCGTCGAGACTCGGGCTTCCTGGCTCATAAGCAGATGCGACTGCCATCGCCGTATTCACGGCCAAGTCGCCTCCAGACGCCTCTGTCGCCGTCGCCTTAACAGTAAGCGTAAAGCCACCATTCACATTAGCGGGTGTTGTCATTGTAAGGTTGGTCGCAAAGTCTTGTTCTCCGGGCGCCACCGACAGCGTCCAGGTACCATCGCCGTTGTCTGTTCCTTGGCTAAGCGTCGCGCCCTCCGGCACCCCTTCGATCAACAGGCTCAGGCTCTCGGAGCCATCGCGATCCTGAAGCGCCGCCGAGACATCGATGGAATATTCATATCCTGTGACGACCTCATAGGTAGTGCCGGCCACCTCGCCGGTTGCCCCATTGATGGTGACCGTTTCGCTTTTCTCAGTGGTAGAGGCTCGGAACGACAGTTCCACTTCACCGTTTTCATCAAGTACCACGGCTATGTTGGTGATGACATTCCCTGACACGTCCTCGTTCAAAGGTGAACCATATTTGAATGTCTCGAGCACCTCATCACCTGACAGCACCTGCCAATAATCATCGGTAACTCCCCATCCCTGGTTCCAGGTACCCTGAATATCGACATCCAGTGTCAGGGATACCGTCTGTCCCGCATATTGCGGGCCGAAGCTCAGTGTCTGGGAGACACTTTCCTCGTAGTTACTGGAGTTGCCATCGATGTTGCCATCACCCTTATCGTCGCCGAGCTTAGCATCGAAGGTCAGAGACTTGCTCTCATACTGAAGCGTATCCTTGAGCTCCGAAGGGGCGCCGAGCTGGATGGCAACCTCAGGTGTATCGGCAATCGCCTCTACCACTACCGCGGCCTGATAAGTGCTCTGCGACCAGTCACCGGCGGCATCCTGGACGCGGAATCCAAAGGCACCATCTTCATCCGTATTCGTGTCGGGCACGAATACGAGATCGCCGGCCTCAATAGCGGAGATAGCAATGGTGTCACCCGCAGACACCTGCTCCCCCGATAGCTCCAGTACGCCATTTTCCGGAAGCGAAGTGATTTCGATGGCCGCCAAGGCATCGCCTTCAATATCGGTGTAATGCCCGAAATCATCGAGATCTAGCGTATAGGCTGTATCTTCCTGAACCGTAAATTGGGAATCCGATGACGCTGGGGCGTCGTTCACGCCGTTAACGGTCAGGGTCACCGTCGCGGTATCGGTGGCGGTGCCGTCACTGACGGTGTAGGTGAGCGTGCCGGTGGCACT
>NZ_QLSX01000010.1:0-87094 GCF_003268885.1 Onishia taeanensis | reverse complement strand
CAGGGTCACCGTCGCGGTATCGGTGGCGGTGCCGTCACTGACGGTGTAGGTGAGCGTGCCGGTGGCACTCTCGCCCACGCCCAGGGCGTCGAAGTCGCCTGCCGGGTTGAAGCTCACGTTGCCATCTTCGTCGATGGTGACCTCGGCGGTCACCGTAAAGCCATCGGGCCCGGTGAAGGTGACCTGCTGGGGATCGGTACTGGTGACCGTAAGGGCGTCGCCCTCGGGGTCGGTGTCATTGGCCAGCACGTTGGCCCCGCTCAGGGCGGTGTCTTCGTCGGTGGTGAAGACGTCATTGCTTGCCTCAGGAGCAACATTGACGACCGAGGTATCAAGAAATGCCGGCGACCCGCGCAGCTCACTGTCGATATTATTTCCGCGGGCGTTATCGAAAGCGAATGCCAGAGGATCAACACTTTCCACAATGCGCGCCAGCTGTATGAAGCTATGACCGCCGCCTTCAGCGCCATCTCCACCACCGGCGGCCGTTGCCTCAAGGCCTTCGAGCAGATCGCCTTCTCCGTCCAGCGCCGCCAGCAAAGCGTCAATGCCCTCGTCCTGGGCACTGGCCTCATCCGGCTCAACAGGCTCGTCTGCATCCAGATCGCCGCTCATCGCCACCTGCTGGCCACCAACAATCGCAACCGGCGGCAGACCATCCGCGAAATCCAGCTGCACCGCGCCGCTATCGGAGGTCACCAAGGTCTCGCCATCCAAGAGCTGGTCACCTTGCTGAAGCTCGCGAAGATTACCTTCGGCGTCCCGCGCCCAAGCCTGACCAGAAACAGAGACAACGGTTGCGATGGACATGATAAAAACTCCCAACTGGGGCAGCGCCTCCGACATCGGGGTCGAAGGCAGAAATATGGCTTATGCCAGTCAGGCTACGGCGTGAAAGACGCAAGGGATACTGTACCGATAGTACAGTAGGAAAAGACTAGTGCTGGGGAGTGGAGGGTGTCTGGCGAGAGAGCATGAGAACCAACTGCATGCGGTCACGCACTTCGAGCTTACGAAAGATGGCACCCAGGTGTGCCTTTACCGTTCGGGGAGTGATATCAAGCTGCCGGGCCACCTCCTTGTTGCTATGGCCTTCGGCCACTGCCATAGCAACCGCACGCTCACGCTCGGTTAAACGCCCCAACCGCTCGGTCTTTACCCCCTCACGTCCACCAAGAGCCCGAAAGCTGGACCCGACGACCTGAGACAAGAGCTCGCTCCCCATCCAGATACCCTGATGCTCGGTCACCAAGGCGACCTGTCTGAGCAACTCCGCGGGCGATAGCAAGTGGGCATACCCTCGCGCCCCAGCCGCCAATGCACGAAGCGCCTCGCCGCTTTGCGGTTGAAGCGCCAGCACGCAGACCACGGCACCGCGCGCGGCGAGCCGTGCCACCATTTCCTCCCATTCCGGCCACTGGCTCGGCACCCATACATGGTATGGCTCTTCCCGCGCATCATTCACCGTGGACTCATCGCCAGCGCGCCCATCGGGGAAAGCCTCGCGCCAGCGCATCGGCACCTGTTCAGACGATAAAAGAATCCAGTGTTGCATCATCGACTCAGCGCTCCGTCAAGGCGTTCTGCTTGGCGCGCAGCAGGGGTTTGAGCAGGTATTCCATGACCGTGCGCTTTCCGGTGAGAATATCCACTTCAGCGGTCATGCCGGGAATGATGTCGAGGCCCTTATTCAGCGCATCGGTCTGTGTCTTGACCCGCACCAGATAGAAGGTATTACCTTCTTCATCGGTGATGGTGTCAGCGCTGATATGCTCGAGCTCTGCCGGCACACCGCCATAGACCGCGAAATCGTAGGCCGTGAGCTTGATGGTGGCCGGCTGGCCTGGCCGCAGAAAGGCAATATCCTGCGGGGCGATACGCGCCTCGACCAGCAACTGATCGTTGCTTGGCACGATCTCGACCACGTCCTGGCCAGGCTGCGCGACACCGCCGATCGTCGTGATGGTCATGCGCTGCACGATGCCATCGACCGGAGATCGAATCTCCGCCAGCCGCACGCGATCCTCGAGCCCGGTGCTGGACTCATCGAGCGTAGAAAGCTCGGAGAGCGTTTCGGAAAGCTGATTGCGCCATTCGCTGCGTTTTTCCGCCTGCGCCTCCCGAAGCTGAGCCCGCGCTTCTTCTGTGGCGGACTCGAGTCGCGCCACCTGGGACTGGGCCTGGTTGCGATCACCCCTGACGCGAGAGACTTCCCGCTCAAGCCGCAGCACCTCCACCTCTGACACGGCACCGGAGTTAAGCAACGGGCGCGTCAGCGTCAGCTCCCGTGAAGCCAGGCTGAGCTCGCGGCTCGCCGTGGCCAACCGCGACTGGGCTTCGGCGAGCTCGGCCTGACGCTGGCTGAGCCGTTCCTGCAGCACGCCCTGCTGCTCGGCAAGCGCGGACAGACCGCTGGCATAGAACGCTGACTCCTGAGCCAAGAGCTCGGGAGCCTCGGCACGCAGCGCCTCGGGCGGATCGAAGTCGCTGCCCGTAGCCAGGGCACTCAGACGCGCGGCCCGTGCCTGCAGGGCCTGCGCCCGGGCGCGGTTCTCACGAAACGTCGAAATGAAGCGGGTCGGGTCAATGCGCATCAAAAGCTGACCGGCCTCAACCTTCTCGCCTTCCTCAACCAGAATCGCATTGACTACCCCGCCGTCGAACGACTGCACGCGCTGTAGCTGGGAGGAAGGAATCACTCGCCCGGTGCCGCGACTGACCTCGTCGAGTTCTGCAAAATAGGCCCATACCATTAGGCTCACTATCGCCAGCACCATTCCGTAAAGCAGCGCCCGAGCACGCAGAGGCTCTTGCTGAATGCGCGCCCAATCGGCATCCGTGGCCCAGTCACGGTCAAGGTGAGCAGCAGACACGCGCTTGGCGAAGAGCCGGTCGATCAACGGGCGCAACACCTTGCCCCCATGGGCCGACACATGACCGATGGCCTCGAAGCCCTTCTGCTCTGCATGGCGGGCGGGTTCTTCCTTTCGGCTCATCGTGCTGCCCTCCCGATCTTGCCATTGCGCAGCGCCTCGACGACCTGATCCCGCGGCCCGTCGGCCACTATCTTGCCGCCATCGACCACGGCCACCCGGTCCACCAGGGACAGCAACGAGGTCCGGTGCGTCACCACGATGACCGTCTTGGCCTTGGCAAGCGCCGACAGACGCTTCTTGAAGGCTTCTTCGCTTGCATGGTCCATGGCGCTGCTCGGCTCATCGAGCAGAAGAATCTGGGGGTCGTGCACCAGCGCACGGGCAATTGCCACCGCCTGACGCTGCCCACCGGAAAGCCGCTCACCCCGTTCGCCAACCGGCATATCCAGCCCTTCCGGGTGACTGTTGACGAACTCCTTGAGCCCCGCGACGTCGATGGCCCAATGCAAGGTCTCATCACTCACCCCATCACTACCGCCACCGGCGATCACATTGTCGCGCAGAGAACCAAAGAACAGGCTGACATCCTGAGGCACATAGCCAATGTGCCGACGCAATTCCAGAGGATCGAACTGGCGAATATCCACGCCATCGATTGTCACCGCACCCGCAGTGGGCCGGTAGAGTCCGAGCAGTAGCTTATTCAAGGTCGACTTGCCCGACCCGACCCGACCCAGCAAGGCCAGCTTTTCCCCCGCCGCTAACTTGAGCGATACCTCACGCAACGACTCACGCTGCTCGTTCGGGTAACGCAACGACACCCGCGAGAATTCGATATCGCCACGGATCAGCGGACGCGATACCCATTGCTGCTGGTCAGCACGTTCGGTTGGCTGGGCCATGACCTCATTCAATGACGCAAGAGATGTCGATGCCTGGTGATATTGCGCCAGCAGCCCCGCCGACTGACTGATCGGCGCCATGGCCCGGGACGACAGCAGATACGCAGCGATCAGGCCACCCTGGGTGAGATCTCCCGCGATGATCAGATAGACGCCGACCACGATCACCGCCACCGCCACCGTATGTTGCGTCCACATTGCCACGCTGGTCACCGAGGAAGCAGTCAACCGAAGCTGAGCCGAAGTGCGTGATAGAAAGGCCGTAGACCTTTCCCAGATAGCCTGGATACGCCCCTCAGCACGCAGTGCTTTCACGGTTTCGAGGTTGCCAAGCGACTCGATCAGGGTGGCATTGCGTTGCGCACTGGCACGCCAGGTCGTTGCCGAGAGCTCATGCAACCGACGCTGAGCGGCCAAACCATAAAGCAGCACGAAAACGATGCCGACCAGGATCGGGATGACCAAGGGCACACCGATCAAGGCGATGATGGTGACGAACAGCAGCACAAACGGCAGATCCACCAGCCCTACCACCGTCGCGGAACCGATGAAAGCACGCACGGATTCGAAGGACTGCAGCGTCGAGGCGAAAGAGCCCGTAGAGGCGGGTTTCCCCTCCATCCGCATACCTAGAACCTTCGACATGATCGACGAGGAGAGCTTGACGTCGGCGCGACTGGCAGCGAGATCCACGAAGGCATTGCGCATCAGACGCAGGGCCAGATCAAAACACAGCACCACGAAGATCCCGATCGCCAACACCCAGAGTGTCTCGGCAGCGTGGTTCGGAACCACGCGATCATAGACGTTCATCACAAACAGCGGCATGGCAATGGCGAAGAGGTTGATCATCGCCGAACCAATCAGAACATCACGATAGACGCGACGATTCTCACGAATCACATCCCAGAACCAGTGGCCGTGTCGGGTAGCGCCGCGCTGCGGGCTCTGAGCATCAAACCGAAAGGCCGGGCGAGCATAGAGGGCGCGGCCACTGTAGCGAGCCTGCAGCTCATCCAGCGACACATTGACCGCCGACTCGCCAAGTTCAGGAAAAATCACCTTGGCTTGACGCTCAGTGACGTTCAACGACAGCAGCACACAAGCACGCATTGGCTCGAGCAGCAGCACTACCGGGAACAGTGACGGGTTCAGCTGGACCAGCCGACATCGCGTATGGCGCGTCGATAGGCCGGCGCGCTTGGCGGCGCGCGCGAACACCGAGGGCGTGAGGCGCCCCTCTTCCAGCGGCAGACCCGCCGTCAGCGTTTCTGGATTGGTTTCCCGGTCATGAGCCCGAGCCACCACCTGCAGGCATGCCAGTAGGTCGTCCTGGGGAGGCGGCGTGTCTTGAGCAGGAAGCTCGCGGGAGGCGTCCTTGGCCTTTTTGGCATCACTGGTCAATGGAACCTCGACGATTCAAACAATAAGAAAACGCGAGCCAAACTCTCGCCAGATGGGCATGGCGTGCTGGCTCGAGGTGTCGCCTCACGGCCGGGTGCATTCAGCTTGGCTGTTCCGGTTGCACGACAAAGGCCCCGGTGTAACCCAATGCTTGCAGACGAGCCTGAAGCGAAGGGAGCTCCTTCAAGGCCACCGGGCCTACCTGAACGCGATGCAGGTCGCCGTCACTGAGTACCCGCAGCTCACTGGCAAGACGCACCGTCAGCTCCTCCTTGAGGGCCCGTGCCCGATCCGCAGCGCTCAGTGCCGCCACTTGGAGATAAGTGGATTGGGCATCAGCCTCCGGCATGGTAGAGGCCGCTCCAATGGAGTCGCCGTAGGCAGCGGAAAGTGACCCTGGGCGCATCGTCGAGGCATCGAAGCCGAAGTCCAACGTCTCAAATGTGATCTCGACACGGCGGTTCGCGCGCCGCCCCTCGGCCGTATCATTCGTCGCCACCGGCTGGCGAGAACCGAAGCCGCGCGCCACCAGCAGCTCTCTATCTACACCGCGGGTCGCCAGGTAACCGGCCACCTGATCGGCTCTCGCTTGCGACAGCGGCTCATTGATGGCGTCGCTGCCGGAACTGTCGGCATGGCCAGCAATGACGACGCGGGCCAGATCGTTGCGGGCCTTGAGCTCCGCTGCCAGGCCCGCAAGTTCCTCCCTCGCCTGGGCAGACAGCTCGGCGCTTCCAGGCGCGAACAGCGCATCCGCCGAGAGCACGATATCCGGCGAAGCGGCCTTGGGAATATCGAGGCCGGCCGTCAGGTCATCAAGCGTAAGGCTTGCTGGCCCTTGTGCCGGGCAGATCGTCTCGGCGTCGACCATGACGCCCTCGCTGCCGATTTCACCAAGAGATGGCAACCCCTCACGGCGCACCTCGAGCTGAGTGAGCAGCGCCCCCATGGCGGCCAGGGTCTCCGCTTCGGCAATGCGCTGATCATAGAGGGCATTGGCATAGGCACGGCTGGCATCGAAGTACTCGTTTTCGCTATCCAGGACGTCCAGCAGAGTCCGCTGGCCAATATCGAACTGCTGCTGATAGGCGCCACGCACCCGGTCGATATGCT
This sequence comes from Onishia taeanensis, assembly GCF_003268885.1. Lineage (GTDB taxonomy): Bacteria > Pseudomonadota > Gammaproteobacteria > Pseudomonadales > Halomonadaceae > Onishia > Onishia taeanensis_A. The sequence continues at coordinate 80,799 of NZ_QLSX01000010.1, read as the reverse complement.
GCCGGTGCTGGTTCAGATAGCGCTGTTGCTCTTCGAGCCGCCGGGCAGACTGATAGGCGATCGACGTGGTCTGGCGAAGGCCAACGCACTCCTGTTCGCGCAGGCTGATGCTGCGTTCGACCTCGTCGCTGATCTGACGGAAGCGCGCCTGATCGCTGCCGCCTCGGTACAGATTCATGCTGGCCACCAGCTCAGCAGAACTGCCATCGAGACGGGCCACGCCCGACCGTTCGTTGTCACGCCCCGTCCGCGCGCGAAACTCGAGCCGCGGCTGGAAGGCCGAGCGCGTTCCGGCCAGTTCATTTCGCGTCGCCTCGATATTCTTGATGGCGGCATGAAAACCTGGGTTGCCCTGGTAAGCCATGTTCAGAGCATTCTGCAATGAGGCTGGCAACGCCTGACCCAACGCTGGAGGCGGTGCCAACGTAGACGAAGGGATTTCTCCCACCAGCCGCTGGAAACGGGCACTGACGTCGTGCAGGTTAGCCGCCTCGGTCATCAGGTTAGATTCTGCCAGTGACAGACGACCGCTGATCTGTTCCAGATCGACCCGCCGGCCTGAGCCTGACGTCACGCGCTCCTCGATTTGGCGATAGACACGCAGGTGCTTGGCATAGTTATCCTGCGCCAGCGACACCAGCTCACGATAGCGGCGCACATCTTCATAGGCGCGGAAGACGTCGGACGCCACTTCTTCACTGGCATCAAGCAGCTCAAAGAAGCGCACCTGCTTGGCTTGATCAAGCCGCGCCACTTCATTTTGTGTCGAGAAGCCGTCATACAGCATCTGTGTCAGGGTCAGCTCGACGAAATCCGTGCTGTAACTGCCGGCACCGTCATCGGACACCGCTTCACGCCCAATGCCTGCAGTGGCATCCACACTGGGCAAATAGCCCCCACGCGCCACGTCGACTTCATTACGTGAAGCCTGGAAGGCATGCCAGGCAACCTGCACCTCAGGATTGCCATTAACAGCCTGACGGACGGCCTCAGTGAGGGTCATACTGCCCGCTGGAGCTTCTTGAGCCAGAATGGGGGCGGCCTGCACCATCGATGCGGCCAGCAGTGAGCCAGCAAGCCAGCGCGAGGCGGAGCGGTGAGAGCGCGACAACGGCCAGAGGAAAACTGGGGCGGAGAGGTTTGTCATGGGATATCGTCCGTTCATCGGCCTGGGCGCTCCTGGTCAGGGCTCGCCACCGGCTGCAAGTGACAGTGCCAACTTCTATTAGACTCTAATGGAGAGCCTGCCACAATTTTTGCTGAGCAACCGCCAAATTCACGCAGTATACGGCTCAGCAATGATGAGGAGATATTACCCAATTATTCATGCCATGCGATGTCACAATAAAGTGAAGGTAAACACCGTTACTGGTGGACAGCCTGCATGGCAGTCCACCCTCCGGCGCGGCCGGGCTCACCGACACCACAGCCGATATGCTATGGTCTCGCCATCACCGTGGCAGCCGCCTTGCCCGGTACGTTTTGATATCAAGATTTTGCCATTGAGAGGAGCCGCCCATGTCCGCATCCGAAATCCAGAAAACACGCGTGATCAACGAGCTACGCGGATTCATCAAGAAACTGCTGCAGGATCCACAGATCCTCGAGCAATCCCTGGTGGTCGCGCGCCAGCACCTGGCGGAAGGGTCGGATGCCAAGATCATGGCCCGCATCGCCAACGACATCTCCGACACCACCAGCGTGCATATCCCCGAAGATCCCAGCGAACACTCAGAGGCCGACAAGCTCTACCTGGAACTGCTCAAGGAAGTCGTCGGCGAAGAGCAGGCCATGTACTGAATGGCCATCAGGTGATGCTGACGCGAGTCACACATTGATATGGCTCATGAAAGCGTCAGCGCGGTCTTTTTCCTGTTCACACATGCATGTCCCTCGTCTAAAGTTACCCTTGGTAACAAAGCGGTGATGCCTCCTCGACCCGCCCCACATGTAAGGGCCCCACATAGATAGATGGTCACCGCTTCCTATAAAAACATAAGCCATCGGCATCAGCTGGTTAGACGCACGGCGGCGGCAACGCAGGGAAAATCATGATGATGTTCAGCAAACTCCTGTCCTGGATCGTTCCAATGGCCACACCAGAAGCGACACCTAAAGAGACAGGCGGATGCTCTACCCGCAAGGCCGCCGATCGCCGAGAGCAGCTGTCGCTTTCCGACATCGAGCGCCTGCCCTTGCATGAGGCAACACTGCAGCACCCGGAGGGGCCGGCGGGCGTCTACAGTGGCGTACTGCTGGAAGATTTTCTCTCCGCCTATGCGCTGGGCGATGCCGCACGGCTGCGCCTGATTGCCGTCGACAACTACTCCATCTTCCTCAAACAAGCGCAGCGGAAGGAAAAGGACTACCTGCTCGTCACCCGCTTCGACGGCGCACCGATCCCTCAGAGCCAGCGCGGGCCCTTGATGCTGGTGGTGCCAGCCGATGAAAAAGCCGTACTCGAGGGGCAGGAGCCCTTCGACAAGTGGATCTGGTCGCTGGCGACGATCAACGCGAGCTGAACGCCATGGCGATCATCAAGGCCCGGCACGCCCTCGGGTTCTCGCATCGACGACTGCTGGTCTGGGTGGGCTTCCTCGTGTTGGTGGGGTTGGCGGTGATTGCCATCACGTTCTATGCCAGCTATGCCCAAAAACAGCTGGATGCCGACTACATCGCCTTTTCCAGCGAAATCGTGCGGGCACAGCACGATGGTGAGGCGCTGCGCCAATCAAGCCTCAACTTGCTGGACCACCCTCAGCCCCTGCACCAACAGCAATTGCTCCAGGCTCTCTGGATTATCAATAGCCGCCAGATGACCATCGAACAGTACCTGCAGCGTAGCCAACTGACGACGCAAGATACCCGGCACATCATCGCGGAGTTTGCTCACCTGGATACCCTGCTTCAGCAGGCAACCGCCATCGCACAGGATGTGCTTGAGCACCCCGAGCAACTCAAGCCCCTGCACGATCTCACCGAAGATATCGACAACAGTCTGGCCTACATCTATAGCGAGTTGCATACGTTGATGATGCGGGGCGCCACCGAGCAGCAGCACATCATGTCGGTGATGACACAGATCATCATCGCCCTGGGCGCCCTGGTACTGGTGGTTATCCTGGGCCTTCTGGTGGCCATCGAAAAAATTCTTGGCCAACAAAGTGCGCTCGAGCAGCTCTCGGTCACGGATGAACTGACCGGCCTGGAGAATCGCCGCGCCGCCATGGCCAAGGCCAGGCACACTTTAGCGCTTGGCAGGCGCAGTGGCGCCTCGATCAGCCTGGCCATCATCGATATTGATCACTTCAAGCGCATCAATGATCAGTACGGTCACCCCTTCGGCGACAAGGTGCTGCAACAGCTGGCCAGAACGCTGAAACAACTGGTGCGGGAGTCCGATGTAGCCGCACGTATCGGTGGCGAGGAATTCTGCCTGCTGATGCCGGACACCAATAGTCAAGGCGCTTACGAGCTCTGCGAGAGGCTTCACCAGGGGATCGACAACATGGTGGTCCTGCACAACGAAGACATCATTCGCCTCACCGTCAGCCTCGGCCTGACTACCACCCACGGCCAGGAAGACTATGACTTCGATGTGCTCTACGCTCGCGCCGACGAAGCGCTGTATCGCGCCAAGGCCGGCGGGCGAGATCGGGTAGTGGTGTACTGATCGCCCACTTGCCCCGCCCTCTTCTTCACCTACCAAACATTTCCAGCAACTATCACTTAACAGCCATGCCTGCAGCTGGACTTCACTCTTTGCGCTGGCGACACTAGTCCTTTCGCATGACCCACTCTTGCTCCTTCATGGATGACCCAATGACAACGACCACCGGCCTCAATGACCGGCTGATTCGATGGCTGATCATAACGTGCATGGCCACCTTTACGCTGGCCTTGCATGTCACCTTTCCCAATATGGGCGGCGCGGGATTACGGCTTCCGTTCAACGCGACCGTCTGGATGGGCTTCTCGCTGATGATAGCCATCTCGCTGTGGCCCATGACCCGCGGCGTGATTCGCTACAGCAGCTTCCATATCGGCCTGGCGATGCTGGTTGCTATATTATGGATGCCATTTTTCTGGAGTTGGGGCGAAGCGTCATTGATTGCCCTGCCCCGCTTACTGGGATTAACGGCAGGTGCCTTATTACTGCTTGGCTTGGCGCAACTGGAACTGACGCGACGTCATTGGTGGTGGCTCGGCATGTCGATTTTCGCCGGCACCCTGATGGAAACTGCCTACGCCTATATCCAGCAGTTTATTCTAGAGCCAGGTAACTGGGTGGGTTACGACCCCAACTATGGCCGTCCCTACGGCATCTTCCAGCAGCCCAATGTGCTGGCCAGTTTCCTGGCCACCGGTCTCGCAATTTCGGCCTGGCTCTACAATGAATCACGCAACCGCGTAGAAGGTGACATCACTCTTCTCGCTCCATTATTTATGCCGGCGATGCTCTTGATCATCATGTCGCGCACTGGATGGCTAGCGACCATCATTGTGGTACCAATGGTGCTCTTCTATCTCTGGCACCAAAGCCGCAAGCGCTTCCTGATCTGGGGTGGCGCCTTTCTGGCGGGATGTTTGCTGGCGATAATTATCAATTCACTGGGGGACGCAGCAAGAAATGATGCCTCCATCCAGAGTTCCGGCGAGCGTTATTACGTCTATACGCATAGCCTGCGCATGATCCTGGAAAAGCCTTTCCTGGGTTGGGGCTACGGGCGCTTTCAGCATGACTTCCTTTACAGCTTCGCTGACTGGCGAGCAGCCCAGCCAGTCAACCAACCTGACATCGTCGAGCCATTTATCACCCTTAACTACAGCCATCCTCATAATGAGCTGCTGCTGTGGGGGGTCGAGGGCGGGCTTTTGCCGGTAATTGCCATTCTGGCCTTTGCAGGGTGGGCCTGCTGGCGTCTATGGAAGCATGGCCCAGTGGGCGAAAGAATGATGCTGGCAGCGCTATTAACACCATTGGCACTTCACTCAATGACGGAGTATCCTTTCTATCACTCAACAGCACACTGGCTAGCTTTTACGTTAATAACCTTCTTTTTATCGTTAAACCTCCCCACCAAAAGACAAAAAAAATACAAATATACCTTTATAATAAAAGCATTATCTTATATAGCAACCCCTCTATTATGGATTTTTTTTGCCACCAACCTCCAGGCAATTTCACACCTAAACAATAATATAAATGTAAAAAAAAATGAGGTTGACATGAGAGGAATCATCAACCCGCTCGGCCTATCACCATTAATATCTCAAATAATACAAGAAGTAAATCTCAACAATGCCATCCAGGAACGCAACAACAAACTGATAAAAATATATAGTTACGAAATACAGGAAGAGATTAGCAGAAGGCCTTCACCAAAATATATAAATATGCTAATTACTGCCTTATCAGCTATTGAAAACCGAAAAGATATGCAGTCTGCTCAATCAACAAAAAGCTATCTATACCCTCAACAATCAAAATAAGGAAGGCCGGCAGAGCCGGCCCTTATACAATAAAAAGTTAATAATTATTAACCTGCAGACCAGCCGCTCGTTCCTCCATCAGGTTCATTGGGTGTAAGAGTTATGCTTTCATTACCAGTTGACACCGCTACAGAAGCACTGACTGAGCCAGATGCTATAGTAATGCCCTCACATGCATTAGCAGCAGGGGACGATTTATCGCCATCTTCAATTGCGCCACTACTAAGAAGCTCAGCGTCAGTAAGGTAGGCTCTTGCTTCAGCCAAACAAGCCCCTCTCGCCGCACGGTCTTGATAATTAGAATATTGCGGAATAGCTATCGCCGCCAGCACCCCGATAATCGCCACCACAATCAGCAGCTCGATCAGGGTAAAACCGCCCTGCCCCGACTGAATGCCCTTGATGTGTTTCATGCCTTGTTTCTTCATGTTTCATCCCCTTGCTTGACTGCCCATTAGGGCGACGTTGCCGATACATACGTTTCAGTCGGCTGGCTTGCCTGGCTGAGCAGCATGGTACTAGCGATTCTGTTGCGTGACATCAGCAATGCTGTGTGTGCTCATGCTCTATCAGTTTCAATGATAGCTGCGACCAATACTTTGGTACGCATTACCCTAAGCCAGACAGATGACAACGGCAAGGCACTGAAAGAGTCGGCTTTCGCCCATTCCAGACCTCCACGCCGTCCATGCGGGCGAATGAAGGTTGCTCCGCCATGGCGAAGGCACCAGCAGGCGCTGCCACTGCCTAACGCTTGCCTAACCAGATAGAATGATAGCTACCATATTCGCAGCGATCGTTTCAGGAGCCTCTATGCAGGAATCACAGCCCCGGGGAGCAGCCAATCATGGCTTTCCAGCCAAGGATGCCGGCGTAGCCTCATCGCTGCGGGGGTTAGCGCTGCGCCTGGTGGCTGACGGCCAACTGACTGAAGCTGCCGCTCTGCGGGCCGTGCAGGAAGCCGAAGAAGAAGACGTCTCGCTGATGCGCCACGTGGTCGAGAACGGCCTGGTGCCGGCGCGTCAGACGGTGCTGTCGGCGGCCTGGGAGTATGGACTGCCGCTGATCGACCTGGACGCTCTTAGACTAGCCAGCCTGCCGCCACCCCAGGAAATGCCAGAAAAGATCCTGCGCCGGCTCACCGTGATGCCGCTGTATCGCACCGAGCACCGCCTGACCGTGGCGGTGCCCTACCCGTCGACGCTTGCCTTGCTGGACGAGCTGCAATTCGCCACCAATCTGAAGGTCGAGGGCATTCTGGCCCCGGTGGATCAGCTGGGGCCAGTGCTCGAGAGCTATCTCAGCCATCACGAAAATGCCGAGTTGTTCGAAGGTCTGGACGGCGCCGACGATGCTCTGGAGGGGCTCGAGTACGAGGAATACGATCCTGAAGACGACCAGGCCATTACCGCTGGCAGCGACGATGCACCGGTGGTCAAGTTCGTCAACAAGGTACTGTTGGACGCGATACGGCGCGGGGCCTCGGACATCCACTTCGAACCCTACGAATCAAGCTACCGAATTCGCATGCGCATCGATGGCATCCTGATCGAGGCTGCACGCCCTCCCTTCGGCATGCGCACCCGCATCGCTGCTCGCTTGAAAGTCATGTCACGGTTGGATATCTCCGAGCGCCGCCTGCCGCAGGACGGCGCCGTCAAGCTGAAACTCTCCAAGCAGCGCTCGATCGACTTCCGCGTCAGTTCTCTGCCGACAGTGTTCGGCGAAAAGTTGGTGCTGCGCATCCTCGACCCTACCACCGCCCAGATGGGCATCGACTCACTGGGTTTCACACCACCGCAGCGAAAGATGTATGAGCAGGCGCTCTCTGAACCTCAAGGCATGATTCTGGTCACCGGCCCCACCGGCAGCGGTAAAACGGTATCGCTGTACACCGGTATCAACATCATCAACACCGGTGAGCGCAACATCTCTACCGCCGAAGACCCCGTCGAGATCAAGGTACCTGGCGTCAACCAGGTCAACGTGCTTCCAAAGATTGGCCTGACCTTCGCCAGCGCTCTTCGCGCCTTCCTGCGCCAGGACCCGGACGTGGTCATGGTCGGCGAGATTCGCGACCTGGAAACGGCGGAGATCGCAGTCAAGGCCTCGCAGACCGGCCACCTGGTGCTATCCACCGTGCACACCAACTCGGCCGCAGAGACCCTGACACGCCTGTCGAATATGGGTATCGCATCGTTCAACATTGCAAGTTCGGTGTCGCTGATCATCGCCCAGCGCCTGGCGCGCCGCCTGTGCAAGCACTGCAAGGAACCGGTGAGCCTCCCGGCAGAAGTGCTTCGAGAAGAAGGCTTCAATGAGGATGAAATCCAGCAGGCGACCATCTACCACCCGGTCGGCTGCCGACATTGTACGCTTGGCTACAAGGGACGCGTCGGCATCTATGAAGTCGTGCCTATCAGCGACACCATCAGTCAGCTGATTATGCGCAATGGCAACGCCCTAGAGCTTGACGAGCAAGCACGCCGCGAAGGCCATCCGAATCTGCGCCGCAGTGGCCTTCTCAAGGTCATGCAAGGAATGACCAGCCTTGAGGAGGTCAACCGCATTATTCGGGACTGATCCCACGCCACATCGTTGCCGATCATGACCCAAACGGGCCTATCATCACTCTAGAGGAATGCCCATGGCGCGACAGCCCAAGCAAAAAAAACCAGCAAAGCTGCAACGTTGGAAATGGACAGGCAAAGGCCCCGGCGGGCGGCGGGTCTCAGGAGAGATCGTTGCCAAGGAGAAGCAAGAGGTCGAGCGGCAACTCAATAGCCAGAACATTCTCGTCAAGAGCATACGCCGCAAGAGCAGCCTTGGCAGTGGTATGAGCAAGATCAAGTCACGCGATATCATGATCTTCGCCCGCCAGCTGGCGACCATGATCAAGGCGGGCGTGCCCATGCTTCAGGCCTTTTCTGTGGTAGCGGAAAGCCTCAAGAATCCAACCATGAGCGCCCTGGTCCAGGAGCTGATGAACGATGTCTCGGCGGGCACCAGTTTTTCCGACGCGCTGCGCAAGCATCCCAAACACTTCGATCGACTGTTTACCAACATGATCGAAGCAGGCGAACAGTCAGGCTCTCTTGACCATATGCTGGAGAAAGTGGCCAGCTACAAAGAGAAGATCGAAACGCTCAAGGGGCGCGTCAAGAAGGCGCTCTATTACCCCGTCGCCGTCATTTCGGTGGGTATTGGCGTGACAGCACTACTGCTGATCAAGGTGGTCCCTCAGTTCGAGAGCCTGTTTCAGGGCTTTGGTGCTGAGCTCCCGGCAATGACACGCATGACCATCGCCATGTCCGAATTCGCCCAGCAATACTGGCTTTGGGGAATCGGACTGATTGTTGCGAGCATCATGCTGATTCGCCAGGGCATGAGACGATCCGATGCCTTCACCTACCGGATGCATGCCCTGGCGCTAAAGATACCGGTGATCGGCGACATTCTCGACAAGTCATCGGTGTCGCGATACTCAAGCACACTCGCCACCACGTTCGGTGCCGGCGTCCCGCTGGTCGAGGCGCTCGAGACTGCCGCTGGCGCCTCCGGAAACAAGGTCTACGAACGTGCCGTACTTCAGGTGCGCGATGATGTCTCAGCCGGGCAGCAGCTGCACTTCGCCATGCGTCTGACGGAACAATTTCCGGCGCTCGCCGTACAGATGGTGGGTATCGGCGAGGAAGCCGGTTCGCTGGATGCGATGCTCAACCGGGTGGCGGAGTACTACGAGGAGGAGGTCGACAACAAGGTCGATGCCCTTACCTCGCTGCTCGAGCCGTTCATTATCGTCGTACTCGGCGTTCTGGTCGGTGGCCTCGTTGTATCAATGTATCTGCCAATCTTCGAGCTAGGCAGCGTTATCTAACCTGGCCATGGCAGGCCCGTCGCCACCACGGGCCTGCCCCAAAAAGATATAATGCTCTTTTTTTTCCTAAACATGCAGAGCCTAGGAGCCCCCCTTGCTTGCCGATCTTCCCCCTACCCTGTTCTGGCCGCTGATCATTGTCCTCGGTCTATGCCTGGGCAGCTTCCTGAACGTCGTGGTCACTCGGCTGCCTGTGATGCTGATGCAAGGCTGGCGAGCAGAAGCCCGCGAGGCGCTGGAGCTGGAGGAAGAGTCGCCGGCCAGTTTCAACCTGGTGACCCCAGCCTCGCAGTGTCCGGCCTGTAATGCTCCGATCAGCTGGCACGACAATATCCCTCTGCTCGGCTTTCTGAAGCGGCGGGGAAAATGCGCGAGCTGCAAGCAACCTATCAGCCTGCAATATCCCATGATTGAGATTGCCGGCATGGCGCTGGTCGTCGCCGTCATCGCCATCCACGGCGCGAGCCTTCAGAGCCTCTTTTTGATAGGCGCCTGCCTGGCATTGCTCGCTCTAGCGGTGATCGACTTTCGCACTCAGCTGCTGCCCGACATCATCACCCTTCCTCTGCTATGGGTCGGGCTTGGCTACCAGTTGATGTTTCAACCACTCATGCTTACCTCGGCAGTCATTGGCGCCATGGCCGGCTATCTTTCACTATGGAGCTTCTACTGGCTATTCAAGCTCGTGACCGGTAAGGAAGGCATGGGCTATGGCGACTTCAAACTGCTGGCCGCGCTGGGGGCCTGGCTGGGCTGGCAGACCCTGCCCATGGTGCTGATACTATCGGCGGGAGTGGGGGCCATCATCGGCATCCTCGTTCAGCTCGTCGTGCCACGACTGCGTGGCGCCCCGATGCCCTTCGGCCCCTTCCTGGCCATGGCTGGCTGGATTGCCCTGCTAGCCGGTGCCCCACTGCAGGCCGCCTATCAGGGCCTGATATCATGAGCCTTACGATCGGCGTTACCGGTGGCGTCGGCTCGGGCAAGTCGACCGTTGCACGGGCCTTCGCGACCCACGGCATCGACTGGGTCGATGCCGATGATGTGGCACGCGAAGTGGTAGAACCGGGAGAGCCCGCCCTTACCGATATCGTGGATCACTTCGGCCCCGGCGTACTAACCGCCGATGGCCACCTGGATCGCCGTGCGCTGCGTAGCATTGTCTTCAGCGACGAAGCCGAGCGGCGATGGCTGGAATCGGTCACCCATCCGCGAATTCGGGAGCGCCTCGAAGCACACCTGGCGCGCATGGCGGCAACGGACGCCCCCTATCACCTGCTGGTGTCCCCGCTGTTATTTGAGTCTGATCAGCATCGTCTGGTTGACCGCTGCCTGGTGATCGATATTCCCGAAGCCCTGCAAATCAGCCGAACCGCCAGCCGCGACAGCGTTGATGAAGAGCAGGCTCGCGCGATAGTCGCGGCACAGATGCCCAGGCAGAAGCGACTAGCCAAAGCCGATGACGTTATCGACAACAGCGGCGGTGCCGATGACCTGGCGCACCAGGTTGCAAGACTTGATCGCCTATATCGCCGTCATCGCGAGACCTCTTAAGAGCGCCCCCTGAGAAAAGCCCAGCCAAGCTGGATTGCCTTGGCTTCGACGATTGGGCATGCTGACGTAACTCTTTACCCGCACGAGATCCATATGACCCAAGAACACGCTTCTCGCCCTCTGGAAGTGGCCTGCCCACAGTGTCGCAAAACGGTAGCCTGGGTAGAGGACAACCTACATCGGCCATTCTGCTCAAAGCGTTGCAAACTGCTCGATCTGGGCGCTTGGGCCGATGAGTCACATCGCATTGCCGGCGAGCCCGCCATGGATGAGACCGAGATCGACGAGATGATCATGCGCGCCGAGCGCGGCCAGGAATAACGAATCAGCGCCATGCAGGACGACGAACATAAGAATCAGGCGAAAGACCTTCAGCCACTACAGTATCGCCTGCTGGCCGAGCTGGAAGCGACCTTCGACACGATCATCAATCGCATCGAAGAGTTGGTGCAGTACTTCCGAGAGCAGAACCGTGAAATAGGCATCGGCGCCTGGGCGTTGCACCACTCAACACCCAATGCCGACTGGCTAAGGGCCGCACTGCTCGACTTCTGGTATCAGGACGGACAGGATGGCCGCGCCACCCGCAGCTATGTCGGGCTGATTGCCGCCGACCAGCGGATGCTCGAGCATGTTGGAAAGGTCAATGAAGCCAAAGACGACTTCGCCTGCATACTGGCAAAGATTCGTGAGCATGCCGCCGATCTTATCCCCGAGATCAAGGCGATACTGCCGTTTCGCCACCCGGCCTTGCATGCACACCTCACCGGCCAGGGTCTCGCCAGACTTCATCTCAAACAATGCTGGCGCGCCATACCGGTGGCGAATGCCCCCCTCTCCCGCGTGCGACTGGCCTGGTATTCGAGTGGTCGCTCGATCAAGAAACTGAGCGTCCGCGAAGCCGAGAAGAAGTTGCTGGCACTTGACGCCGACTCACCTCATGTTCGTATTCAACTCAAACGCCTAGCCGGAATTCCTGACAGTGAGCCACTCGCCCAGGTCCAGAAGCAGGCTCCCCTGATGCGCGCCAACCTCTTCTTTGCCGAACCACTAGCCGATGGCCGCGAGCGTCGTGCCATGAACGTCGCACTGCCGTTATTCATTCCTAGCACAGATGGTCGGCTGCCTGATCATAATCAGCCCCAGCCCACCCCGCAGGAGAAGCGTACACGGGCCAAAAGGAGCGACGAGCGCCTTGAGGATACCCCCTTTCTACCGAGCATTAGGATCTACCGCTACCGCTAGACGGTGCCTGAAAAGTACTTGAAAAGCACTTGAAAAGAGCCACCGATCGGCTCTATGGCATTAACTCACCCCGTCCGCGAGCCCAGCCAACTTACTCCTTTCCTCACTTATAGGTAGCGGCTCTCTGAGGCTACGGCGCATACATTTGTATGCCGCCTTGGCCATGCCACGCCTTAACTCCTGATTGAAGTCTCCTCAGACTCGTGACGACAGCTTATTTCACTATTTCCCCACAGAACGGCCACCAGTATTGGACCTTGTGGCGCCTCTGACAAACCAAGCGTCACGCGGGAACGATGCAGAAAAAATGAGCATCATAACCAGCGGCATTACGTTAATGATGGTGATGGCTGACTAGGAGGCGATCGATCAGGTATTTCCGGCGACAGAAACTATTAACGCCTTTTCACTACAGAAAGCCAGCAGCAGTACATAATAGCGCCACAAGTCAAGTGTTGCTGTATGGCGACACCCCTCGAAGAGTTGGCCTAGCAAACACCACGGCAAGTATTCATGAAGGACATATAATCTACCAGACAAAAAATCGCCCCCGGCAAAACCGAGGGCGATGTCCGAGCAAGAGGCTAAATCACTCTTCCACGCGAACCAGCCAGGACTCGACGGTATCGTTGCCGTACTCGTCTTTCCAGGCCTTGAGGGTCTTCTGGTTGCCGCCGCGGGTCTCGACGACTTCACCGGTATTCGGGTTCTTGTAAATCTTCAGCTTGCGCTTGCGACGACCACCGGAAGATTCCGGCTTGCCTGCTGCAGCACGGGAAGCGGCCTTAGGGTCGACCAACTCGATGACGTCGGCGGCGCTTTTACCGAACTCTTTCATCAGCGCTTCGAGCTTTTCCTTGAACTCGAGCTCAGACTTCAAACGGTTGTCGTTTTCCATCTTGTGGAGCTCGTCAGTGAGCTGCTTGAGCATCTGTTCTTTCTGCATGTAATCGTTGAGCAGGGACATGGCAATTCCTTATATCTGCTTCTGGTAGACACTACGGGATAGTGGGTCAGCAAAGCCGGGGATGTAATCGACCTAACATGATTCTAATCGTTTTTATTTTAAACGACAATATCAGAAACCAAACACATTCCCATTGCTTATTTTTTTACTCATTTTTACATAGCCACCGAAAGGATGACCGATAGAGAGAGAATCTGTTAACCTTGAATACATCATCATGTTAACAAAGAGGATCACATGAGCCAGACACTTTGGCACCCCTATGCACAGATGCAGACTCAGCCCACCGCCCTAAAGGTAATAGGCGGTGATGGAGCACACTTCACTCTGGAAAATGGCGAGCAACTGCTTGATGCCACCTGCTCTTGGTGGTGCATGATTCATGGCTATGGACACCCCAGACTCGTTGCGGCGATCAAACAGCAAGCCGACACTCTCTGCCATGTGATGCTCGGTGGACTGACCCATGAACCTGCCGACCAACTATCGGCTGCCCTGGTGCGCGTAACGCCGCCAGGACTCAATCATGTCTTTTTCTCTGATAGTGGCTCGGTCGGAATGGAAGTCGCCATGAAGATGGCCGTGCAGTACCAGGTGCAGCGCGGCCACCCAGGCAAGCACCGCATGCTGTCACTGATGAAGGCCTACCATGGCGACACAACGGGCTGCATGGCGGTATGCGACCCCGAGGAAGGCATGCACTCCCTTTTTTCCGGCTTCCTGCCGACACAACATTTTGCGCCAGCACCCACCGCCGCCTTCGACGCTCCGAGAGAAGCCGTAGAAGCCGATATCAAGGGCCTGCGCGAGGTACTCGAGTCTCACCACCACGAGATCGCCGGGCTGCTCATGGAGCCTCTACTGCAAGCTGCAGGTGGCCTTAACATGACCTCCCCCCATTACGTTCAGGCGGCAAGAGCGTTATGCGATGAATTCGGCGTACTGTTGATCTTCGACGAAGTGGCCACCGGCTTCGGGCGCACCGGCAAGATGTTTGCCGCCGACCACGCCGACGTTACACCGGACATCATGGTGCTTTCCAAGGGACTAACCGGCGGCTATCTGGGACACGCAGCGACTCTGGCGACAGATGCCGTCTACTCAGCTTTTCTCAGTGAAGACCCCAACCGCGCCTTCATGCATGGTCCCACCTTCATGGGCAATCCTCTCGCCTGCCGCGTGGCCCTGGAGAGTCTGGCGGTCTTCGAGGAGGAAGACTATCTGGGCAAAATCGCCTCACTGAACGCGATTCTTCGTAAGGAATTGGCCGAAGATGCCGACCTCAAGGCACACCCTGCCGTTGAGGATGTGCGCGTACTCGGCGCCACCGCGGTGATCGAGGTGCATGACGCGTCAAGCCTCAAAGGCGCCCAGGACTTCGCGCGTAGCCGAGGCGTCTGGCTAAGAAGTTTCGGCCGCTGGCTCTACACCATGCCCGCCTATGTCACCCTCGATGAGGAAATGCGCCAGATCACCACGACCATGAAGGACTGGTTCTTGAATGCTTCGCCAGCCAGCACTTAACGACTGAATGACGGAACGAGAAAACTCACGTTCTTTGCGGCTAGATTAAATGACCACCCCGAACCCGGAAGCCAGAACCAAAAAAACGCCGCCCCTGAGGGCGGCGTTTTTGTTCAAGCTTCAGGACATCTCGGCAGGCCGAGACGCCTGGGCAGGACTTAGTCCTGACCCATCTGCTGCTTGATCAGATCACCGATGGTGGTCGGCGTAGACTCGGACTCTTGCTCACGCAGACGACCCATGTTTTTACGGGTGTCGTCCTGATCCTTGGCCTTGACGGACAAGTTGATCACGCGGCTCTTGCGATCCACGCTCACGATGCGAGCTTCAACGCTGTCGCCTGCGTTCAAGACGTTACGCGCATCTTCAACGCGATCGGCGCTGATCTCAGAAGCCTTGAGCACGGCCACGACGTCTGTTGCCAGCTCAACATGCGCTTCCTTGGCATCGACTTCGACGACACGACCGGTAACAACGGTACCCTTGTCGTTGACGGCGAGGTACTCTGCGACCGGATCGCTGTCCAGCTGCTTGATGCCCAGAGAGATGCGCTCACGCTCCGGATCGATGGACAGGATGACGGCCTCGGCCTCATCGCCCTTCTTGAAGTTGCGCACGGCTTCTTCGCCCGTCTCGGACCAAGAGATGTCGGACAGGTGCACCAGGCCGTCGATACCGCCTTCCAGGCCGATGAAGATACCGAAGTCGGTGATGGACTTGATGCTGCCAGCAACGCGATCGCCCTTGTTGTAGCGAGCGCTGAAGTCTTCCCACGGGTTAGTGGTGCACTGCTTGATGCCCAGAGAAATACGACGACGTTCTTCGTCGATATCCAGAACCATCACCTCGACATCGTCGCCAACCTGGACGACCTTGGACGGGTGAATGTTCTTGTTGGTCCAGTCCATTTCGGACACGTGGACCAGGCCTTCGACACCCTCTTCCAGCTCGGCGAAGCAGCCGTAGTCGGTGAGGTTGGTAACGCGTGCGTTGACCTTGGTGTTCTCCGGGTAGCGACCCTTGATGTTGACCCAGGGATCTTCGCCCAGCTGCTTGAGCCCCAGGGACACACGGTTACGCTCGCGGTCGAACTTCAGCACCTTGACGTTGATCTCGTCGCCGACGGCAACGATCTCGGACGGATGCTTGATGCGCTTCCAGGCCATGTCGGTGATGTGCAGCAGGCCATCGACGCCGCCCAGGTCCACGAAGGCACCATAGTCGGTCAGGTTCTTGACGATACCCTTGATCTGCTGGCCTTCCTGCAGGGTGGCCAGCAGCGCTTCACGCTCGGCACTGTTCTCGGCTTCCAGCACGGCGCGACGGGAAACCACCACGTTGTTGCGCTTCGGGTCGAGCTTGATGACCTTGAAGTCCAGCTCTTTGTGCTCGAGGTGAGCGGTATCGCGCACCGGACGCACATCTACCAGGGAGCCCGGCAGGAAGGCACGGATAGAAGCCACGTCGACAGTGAAGCCGCCCTTGACCTTACCGTTGATCACGCCCTTGACGATCTCATCCTTCTCGAAGGCTGCTTCCAGCTCTTTCCACGCCTCGGCGCGCTTGGCCTTCTCGCGGGACAGGCGGGTCTCACCGAAGCCATCTTCCACGGCTTCCAGTGCAACCTTGACTTCATCGCCCACACCGATGGTCAGCTCACCGTTTTCGTCGCGGAACTGCGCGGACGGGATCTGGCCTTCGGATTTCAGACCGGCATTGACGGTGATCCAATCACCTTCAATGTCGACGACGGTCGCCATGACAATGGCGCCCGGCTCCATGTTGATGTCTTGGAGAGACTGTTCAAACAAGTCAGCAAAGCTTTCGCTCATGATGTTCCTACGTGATCAACGTTGAATGGCGGCTTACCGCCTTCTCCGCACCACCAGCGAGTGCGGGCCTACTGCAATATGCCCCGGGGATGTTGACGCTGGTTAGACCTGAGCGGACTCTCAGTACGTGCTGTCCGCCCATGTCGTTACATCATCCCGAGGCCCGTAATGGATCGTTGGACGATCAAGCAATGCCACGTTGGGCAAGCAGATCCTTCACCCGTTCCACCACTTCCGGAATTGTCAGGCTCGTGGTGTCCAGCTCGATGGCATCGGCTGCCGGTTCGAGAGGGGCAACGCTGCGCTGCATATCTCGCGCATCGCGGGCCTGAATCTCCTTTAAAAGACTCGGTAGACTAGCATCCTGCCCCGCTTCCCGCAACTGCAGATGGCGACGCTTGGCTCGCTCCTCGGCGCTGGCGGTCAGGAACACCTTGAGAGGGGCCGCGGGGAATACCACGGTCCCCATGTCACGGCCGTCGGCCACCAGGCCCGGAGCCTTGAGAAAGTCTCGCTGACGATTCAGCAGTGCCTGACGCACCTTCGGCAACGCGGCCACCTGAGAGGCTCGGTCGCCGGCCTGCTCGGTGCGGATCTCCCGGCTGACGTCATCCCCTTCCAGCAGCACGCGGCTCCCGCCCTCGTCGGGAACGAAGACCACGTCCAGGTTGGAGGCCAGTGTTGCCAGGGACGCCTCGTCAGCCAGATCCACCGCATGGCGCATGGCCGCCAGGGCGGTCAGCCGATAGAGCGCCCCGCTGTCCAGCAGATGCCAACCCAGCCCCTCGGCGACCAGACGGCTGATGGTGCCCTTGCCGGCCCCACCGGGACCATCGATGGTCAGCACCCGTGTTTCGGCATCGCTCATGCATCCTCCTGCTGTTCACAGGCCACGGACTCCGCACCAGACTCGGGGACGACGGTCAGTCCAACACGGCGCGCCAGCTCGACGAAGCCAGGGAAGGAGGTGGCTACATTGGCACAGTCATCTATCACGATCTCGTCACGGGCACGCAGCCCTGCTATCGCGAAGGCCATGGCAATGCGGTGATCGCCGAGACTATCGACATGACCGCCGCCGTAATTCGGCGCGCCGGAACCATTGTCACCGCCGACGATGTCTATACCGTCGGCCACCACGGTATTCTCGACGCCGAGAATATCCAGGCCATCGGCCATGGCCTGGATACGATCAGACTCCTTGACGCGCAATTCTTCTGCCCCGCGCAGGCGAGTCCTGCCTTGCGCATTGGCGGCGGCGATAAACAGCGCCGGGAACTCGTCGATGGCTAGCGGCACCTGGTCGACCGGAATATCGATACCCTTCAGCGGCGCATAGCGCACTCTGATATCCGCGACCGGCTCTCCGCCAACCTCATGCTGCTGGGATAGCTCGAGGTCGGCGCCCATAAGCTTGAGGATATTGATCACCCCGATACGGGTCGGATTGATACCGACATGCTCGAGCGTCAGGTCGGCACCTGGCGTGATCGCTGCGGCGACCAGGAAGAAGGTCGCCGAGGAGATATCGGAGGGCACGTCGATCGGGCCTGCGCTGAGCGAGCCGCCGCCGTTGAGCCAGGCAGTGTCACCCTCGCGCTCGACCGGATACCCGAAGCCATTGAGCATGCGCTCGGTGTGATCGCGGGTCGGTGCCGGCTCCTTGACGCGGGTCTCGCCCTCGGCATACATGCCGGCTAGCAGCAGGCAGGACTTGACCTGTGCACTGGCCATCGGCATGGCATAGTCGATGCCCTTGAGCGGCTGGCCGCCATGAATCTTCAGCGGCGGACGCCCACCTTCGGCGGTATCGATCTTGGCACCCATCAGGCGCAGCGGGTCGGCCACTCGCCCCATCGGCCGTTTGGTCAACGAGGCGTCGCCGGTCAGTTCGCTGTCGAAGGCCTGGCCAGCCAGCAGACCGGTGAACAGGCGCATGGCCGTGCCGGAATTGCCCACGTAAATCGGCCCTGCCGGGGCCTTGAGGCCGTGCATGCCAACGCCATGGATGGTCACCCGCCCCTGGTGCGGCCCTTCGATAGCAACGCCCATCTCGCGAAAGGCCTGGAGGGTAGCCAGACTGTCCTCACCCTCTAGGAAGCCCTTGACCTCGGTTACGCCCTCGGCCAACGCGCCGAGCATGATGGAACGGTGCGACACTGACTTGTCACCCGGCACGCGGATGCGCCCGGCGACGCTGCCACCGGGGCTGACCCGGTAGCGCATGGAATTGTCTTGCATGGTCTGATAACCCGCCTGATAACTGGTCTGGTTTAACAGCGTATCGAAATATTGCCGCGCATGGCTGGCACGGTCGAGGATGCCGAGCATGGCATCGCCGTCGCCCTCTTCCACGGCACGACGCAACCGCGCCACGCCGCCCTCGAAATCATCGAGCGCCTGCAGCACTGCGTCGCGATTGGCCGTAAAGATATCCCGCCACATCACCGGATCACTGCCGGCGATACGGGTAAAATCACGAAAGCCACCGGCAGCGTAGCGAAAGATCTCCAGCCGCTCATCCTGGCGAGCCAGGGTATCCACCAGCGAGAAAGCCAGCAGATGTGGAAGATGGCTG
Source organism: Onishia taeanensis (assembly GCF_003268885.1). GTDB lineage: Bacteria > Pseudomonadota > Gammaproteobacteria > Pseudomonadales > Halomonadaceae > Onishia > Onishia taeanensis_A. The sequence goes on along the minus strand of NZ_QLSX01000010.1, from coordinate 61,729 downwards.
GTACGCGCCAGCACCTGATCATGGCGCTCAACCGACATCTCGAGCACCGTGGCGCCGCAGGATTGCCACAGGGCACGCACCCGAGACAGCGCCTCGGGGGCCGTCCTCTCGTCGGGCGTCATGATGACCTTGTGCTGGCGATATAGTGTGGGGTTGGAGGCTGACACCCCACTCTTCTCGGAGCCGGCAATCGGATGCCCCAGCACCAGGTTGGCCGGCAGCTCACCGAAGATGCGCTCGGCAGCATCGCGAATCGCCGCCTTGGTGCTGCCGACATCGGTGATCACGACCTCGGCATCGGACATGTGCAGCCCCGCGGCCAAGGCCCCCATCACCGCATCCATGGCCAGCACCGGCACCGCCAGCACGACCAGGCTACTGCCCGGCAGCACGGCGGTAAGATCGGTGTCGCCGCCATCGATGATGCCCATCTCGATACCGCGAGCGATTTCGTCGGCATCCCGGTCACAGGCCAGAATAGTGCCAGCAAAACCGCCGGCCTTGAGGGCCGCGGCAAGCGAGCCGCCGATCAGCCCGAGCCCGAGGATCAATAGCTGGGGCTCGCCGAGTCTGCTCGCATCCGGGACGGACGGCGTCGCCGACTGAGGCCTGGAAGACGCCATCATGATCAGAGCACGCCCACCGGATAGGAGCCCAGCACCTTGAGTTCGGCGCAACGCAATTGCACTTCCTCCAGCATGGCCGCCACTTGCGTATCATCGCGGTGGCCATGGAAGTCGATGAAGAACACGTAGTTCCACACCCCAGTGCGCGACGGCCGAGTCTCGAGGCGCGTCAGGTCGATCTGATGCCGATGGAAGGGTTCCAGCAAGTCATGCAGGGCGCCGGGCTGGTTGCGCATGGCAACCACGATGGACGTCTTGTCCTCACCCGAAGACGGCACGTCCTGATTGCCGATGATCAGAAAGCGAGTCGAATTATCCGGGCGATCCTCGATCGTCTCGGCAATCTTCTCGAGACCATAGAGCTTGGCTGCCATATCGCCGGCAATCGCCGCGCTATGCCACTCGGTCTTGACCAGTTTGGCCGCCTCGGCGTTGGATGAGACGGGCACCCGCTCAGCATGCGGATAATGGGCATCCAGCCACTTGCGGCACTGTGCGAAGGACTGCGGATGCGAATAGACCCGCGAGACCTTGTCACGGCGAGTATTGCTCGACACCAGCAGGTGGTGATGAATGCGCAGCACCACCTCGCCGCAGATGCGCATGGAGGAGTCCATGAAGGAATCGAGGGTGTGGTTCACTACGCCTTCGGTGGAGTTTTCCACCGGCACCACGCCGTAATTGACGGCGCCGGCCTCGACCTCCCTGAACACCTCGTCGATGGCGGCCATCGGCAGGCTGACGGCACTCTCGCCGAAGTGCTTGAGCGCCGCCTGCTGGGTGAAGGTGCCTTCGGGCCCCAGGTAAGCCACCTTGACCGGCTTCTCGAGCGCTAGGCAGGCCGACATGATCTCGCGGAACAGCCGCGCCATTTCCTCGGCATCCAGCGGCCCCTGATTGAGGGACATGATGCGCCTGAGCACTTGAGCCTCACGCTCTGGCCGATAGAAGACCGCATCCGGGTCGGAATCGGTCTTGACCTTGGCTACCTGACCCGCGCACTGGGCGCGCTCGCTGATCAGGCGAAGGATTTCACCATCCAGGCCATCGATGCGCTGACGCAGCGCATCGAGATCGATGGGGGTGTCACTCATTCGATTTCCCCTACACTAAACCCCTGATTCGACAATGGTACGGCCAGCACCCAGCGCCAATGGCCCCGGGCGTGCCGCCCGCTGCGACGCTAGCCGCGCCGACGTTCGAAGTCGGCCATAAACTCCACCAGGGTATCGACCCCGGACTCGGGCACCGCGTTATAGAGGCTCGCGCGCATGCCTCCCACGCTGCGATGGCCCTTGAGATTGAGCAGGCCGGCCTCTTCGGATTCGGCCAGGAAAGCCCTGTCGAGGCGATCATCGGCCAGCACGAAGGGCACATTCATGCGCGAACGGTTGGCCACCGCGATCGGGTTGGAATACATACCGCTCTGGTCGATGGCGTCATACAACTTGGCGGCCTTGCGATTGTTGAGGGCATTCATCGCCTCAAGACCGCCGATCTCGTGCTTCAGCCACTGGAACACCAGACCCGCCAAGTACCAGCTATAGGTAGGCGGCGTGTTGTACATAGAGCCATGCTCGGCCATGACCTTGTAGTTAAACATGGTCGGCGTATCGGGACGCGCCCTGTCAAGCAGGTCATCGCGCACGATCACCAGCGTCAGGCCGGCCGGGCCGATGTTTTTCTGGGCTCCTGCGTAGATCACGCCAAACCGCGAGACATCCAGCGGGCCGGAGAGAATCGACGAGGACATATCGCAGACCACCGGCACTTCGCTGCCATCGGCCAGACGCCCCTCGGGCACATAGTCGAACTCGAGACCGCCGATGGTTTCGTTGCTCGTATAGTGGAGATAGGCGGCATCGCTCGACAGCGCGATATCGGCCTGGCGTGGCACGGCGATGAGGCCATTGGCCTCGCTGGAAGCCGCCACATGGGCACCGGCCAGGTGACGCGCTTCGGCGATGGCCTTCTTGCCCCAGATACCGGTATAGAGGTAGTTCGGCGTGCCGCCCTGGCCAAGCAGGTTGTAGGGCAGCATCGCAAACTGCATCGACGCACCGCCCTGCAGGAACAGCACCCGGTAGTTATCGGGCACGGCCAGCAGCTCGCGCAGATCCGCCTCGGCCTGCTCGGCGATGGCAACGAACTCGGCGCTACGGTGGCTCATCTCCATCACCGAAAGGCCACGCCCCTGGTAATCGAGCAGCTCTTCCCGGGCCTTCTCCAGGACGGCGGTCGGCAGCGCCGCCGGTCCCGCACAAAAATTATAATGACGTGTCATCAGCGTTGTATTCCAGAATGATGGTGTCGGCTAACGGCGCTCAGTGATCGCCTTAGGGCGCATCGCTGTCAGACCCCTCTTCGGAGGCTTCGCTTGAGGCGTCGTCGGCGCCCGCCTCAAGCGTCCCGTCAGCAGCTCCGTCAAGCGTCTCGCCGCTAAGCGCTTCTTCCTCCGGCTCGTCGATACGCACCGTTTTGACCAGCGCCTCGCGCTCGCCCAGGCGGATCAGCATCACGCCCTGGGTGTTGCGAGAAGTAGTGGAAACCTCCTCGACGCGCGTGCGCACCAGGGTGCCCTTGTCGGTGATCAGCATCATCTCGTCGGCAGAGTAGACCTGCATCGCCGCGACCAGGTCGCCGTTGCGTTGGCTGGTCTGCATGGCGATCACGCCCTGACCACCGCGCCCGCGCAGCGGGAACTCCTCGAGACGAGTACGCTTGCCATAGCCGCGCTCGGAGGCGGTCAGAATGTAGATCTGTCCATCATTGGCCACCACATCCGGCTGGACCTCATCGCCGCTTTCGGCGTCGTCCTCGACATCGACCTGCTGGGACTGCGGAATGATCAGGCTGATCACCCGAGCGTCCTCCTGCAGGCGCATGCCACGCACGCCGCGAGCGGTGCGCCCCATGGAACGGACATGGGATTCCTCGAAGCGGATGGCCTTGCCGTTGGAGGACAACAGCATGGCGTGATCAGAGCCAGACGTAATGGCGGCACCGATCAGTTGATCGTCGTCGTCGATGTCGATGGCGATCAGGCCAACGCTACGCGGACGCGAGAACTGATCGAGGCTGGTGCGCTTGACCGTACCCTTGGCGGTAGCGAAGAAGATAAAGCTGTCCTCGCGATACTCGCGCACCGGCAGCATGGCGCTCACCGCCTCGCCCTCATCAAGCGGCAGCAGGTTGACCAGCGGCTTGCCCCGCGAGCCACGGCTGGCGTTGGGCATCTCGTAGACTTTGAGCCAGTAGACCTTGCCCTTGTTGGTGAACAACAGCACGGTGTCGTGGGTCGAGGCCACCAGCAGGTGTTCGATGACGTCTTCATCCTTCATCGCCGTCGCTGACTTGCCACGCCCACCGCGGCGCTGGGCCTGGTAGTCGGACAGCGGCTGCGTCTTGGCATAGCCGCTGCGAGAAATGGTTACCACCATGTCTTCTTCGGCGATCAGGTCTTCGATATGCAGGTCGAGGTGACTGATCTGGATTTCGGTGCGGCGCGCGTCGCCATACTGATCGCGGATCGCTTCGAGCTCCTCGCGAATCACCTCGAGCAGGCGGTCGGCAGAGGCCAGAATCGCGGTTAGCTCGGCAATTTTCTCGAGGATGCCCAGGTACTCGTTGAGCAGTTTCTCGGTCTCGAGACCGGTCAGGCGATGCAGGCGCAGCTCGAGAATGGCCTGGGCCTGGGCCGGCGAGAGGCGATATTGCTGGCCTGCCTGGTCGAGACCGAAGCCTTCTTCCAGGTCCTCGGGCTTGCAGGAAGTCGCACCGGCACGCTCCAGCATGCCGGTCACCTGACCCGGCTGCCAGTCACGGGCCAGCAGCTTGTCCTTGGCTTCAGCGGCCGACGGCGAGGCCTTGATCAGCTCGATCACCTCGTCGATGTTGGAGATCGCGACCGCCAGGCCCTCGAGAATATGACCGCGTTCACGAGCCTTGCGCAGTTCGAAGAGCGTACGGCGGGTGACGACTTCGCGACGGTGGCGAATGAAGGCCTCGAGCATCTGCTTGAGGTTAAGCGTCTTCGGCTGGCCGTCAGACAGCGCGACCATGTTGATGCCGAAAACGTTCTGCAGCTGCGTCTGGGCGAAGAGGTTATTGACCACCACCTCACCGCTCTCGCCGCGCTTGACCTCGATCACCACGCGCAGGCCGTCCTTGTCGGACTCGTCGCGCAGCTCGGCGATGCCGTCGATCCTCTTGTCCTTGACCAGTTCGGCAATCTTTTCGATCAAGCGGGCCTTGTTTACCTGATACGGCAGCTCGTTGACGATGATGTGGTCCCGGCCGGTCTTGTCATCATGCTCGATGGTGTGACGCGCGCGCACATAAATGCGCCCACGACCGGTACGGTACGCATCGAGAATCCCGGCCTTACCGTTGATGATGCCCCCGGTGGGGAAGTCAGGCGCCTGGATGTATTCCATCAGGTCATCGATCGACAGCGTGTGGTCGTCGATCAACGCCAGGCAGCCGCTGATCACCTCGTTCATGTTGTGGGGAGGGATGTTGGTGGCCATGCCCACGGCAATACCGGAGCTGCCATTGATCAGCAGGTTGGGAACCTTGGTCGGCAGCACCTCGGGAATCCGCTCGGTGCCGTCATAGTTGTCGACCCAGTCGACGGTATCCTTCTCGAGATCGGCCAGCAGCTCATGAGAGAGCTTGGCCATGCGCACCTCGGTATAACGCATGGCGGCGGCGTTATCACCGTCGATGGAACCGAAGTTACCCTGACCGTCGACCAGCACGTGGCGCATCGAGAAATCCTGCGCCATGCGTACGATGGTGTCGTACACCGCACTATCACCATGCGGGTGATACTTACCGATGACGTCACCGACTACACGGGCCGACTTCTTGTAGGGTTTGTTCCAGTCGTTGTTCAATTCGTGCATGGCGAACAGCACACGCCGGTGCACCGGCTTGAGGCCATCACGCACGTCGGGCAGCGCCCGGCCGATGATCACGCTCATGGCGTAATCGAGATACGACTGCTTGAGCTCGTCCTCGATGTTGACTGGCAGAATCTCTCTGGCGATGTCACCCATGGGTCGTCAAATCCTTTGCACTGCGACTGTTTGGCGCTACGTGAGGCTGGCAAGGCTAGCTTCGTGATAGCAATGCGAAATTGTACCACCCACCGCCCCCTAAAGGCAGCGTCAGCGCCCCTAGCGGAGCGAGTTCAGCGCAGATTCTCCCTCTTCTCGACAGGCCAGCAGACTCGCTTCTAGCGACGCTGCCTCGGGCAAGCCTTGGCTGCCCGCTTCCATGATCAGCTCGAGGCGAGAATCCCGCCTCCAACTGGCCGCCGTAAGCGTCACCCGCCCCGCGGCCCGGTTGTAGCACTTCCAACCTGATTCAGTGTGCACCACCGCCTTGATACGCAGCGCTGCGGGCAGCGACTCCAGCAGCTGAGCCAGCGCATCCAGCGAAAACACGTCGTTGGCATGAAAGCGCCATCCCAGGCTGCGAAAGCCGAGCGACCCTCCTTCATCACACACTGGCGCCCCAGGGGCAGGCTCACGATAAGCGAAGGTATCCAGCGTGACCGGAACCTGTCCTTCATGAGCTCTGGAGTGCGGCATCGGCCGTGACGGCACCGTGGCACCTGTACTTTGATTAACGAAAGTACTATGGGTAACGCCGGCTCCCGTCGGGTCATCCCCTCGCACAGGGTCGCCGAGCAAACGCGACACCGACAGCTGCCCGTGTGGCGCCTCCTCGACCCAGCGCTTGGCAGGCCATAAATCGGCGAGATACGTCTGGGCTTCCCGGCACTGCTGATCCGTGGCCAAGTCGGTCATGGTCAGCGCCACGCCATCGGCCATCTCCAACTGATCGCGAAAGGTCTCATGCTCTCGTGAACGCGGATCAGAGAGCCGGCGTGGATCTAGCAACGCAATGATATCGCGCACCTCCAGCACCTCGGCGAAGGCATCACTACGCAGCAGGTCCAGAAGGCCCGCGGGATGGCCAAGCCCCGAAGGCTCGATGATCAGCCGATCAGGTCGATGGCGATGCAGCAGATTGACCAGCGAGGCCTGCAGCACGAAGGCCAACTGGCAACACAGACAGCCACCCGGCAACCCCTTGACGACCACATCCTCGCGCTCGTCGAACATGGTCTGATCGATACCGATCTGACCGAACTCGTTGATCACTAACACCCAACGCTCATCAACAGGCTTATGGGCCAGCAAGTGGCGAATCAGCGTGCTCTTGCCACTGCCGAGAAACCCGGTAATCACATGCACGGGGACACCTGACAGGGGCGTGCTAGAACGAGAAGCGGATGAAGGCAATGGAGAAGGCACTGGCACGGATCCTCGATGACGTCGGCAAATATGAAGCAAGCACAATTATGTTACTTTATAACACAAAATCCGATTCAACAGTCCGCTGCACACCACACTGAAAGGCTGAAAAGCCATTCGCTGTACATAAGCCGAATTGCTTGAGACGCAGGAGAGGACGACACTGAATCAAACAGCCCTCCCGGCGCACCGGTCGGGCACCACCCAACGTGACGGAGAATGCTCGTGATCGGCGACCGCTCAGTGCTGGTGATCAATGACGACCGCATGCTTAACCATCAGCCCGACATCCAGGACCCCTTCCTGCCAGGGCGCCTGGATCGACGAGTCAGGGAGATCCTCAACGGCCTTGCCGTGCAGTGGAAATATCCCGAACATCCAGGAAGGCTCACCGCCATCACCGAGCGGCTCACCGCCGAACCCATTCTGGGCGTGAGCTTCGAGACCGCTGAACCTGCCACGCGAGAACAGCTCGGCCGCGTACACACCGACGCCCACCTCCGGGAAATCGAGCGCATGCGGGGCAAGAACGCCTGGCTGGATGTCGACACCACGGCAGTATCCCCCGGCAGCATCGAGGCCGCCGAGGTGGCTGCCGGCGCCGCTATCGCCGCCGTGGAAGCTGTCTGCAAGGGCCGGGCCCAAAGCGCCTTCGCACTATGTCGCCCCCCCGGGCATCATGCTGAACCGGCTCGCTCTCGCGGCTTCTGTTTCTTCAATAATGTGGCGGTCGCCGCTGCCCATGCCCAGCAGGAGTTAGGCATGGAGCGCGTCTTAATCGTCGACTGGGACGCCCACCATGCCAACGGCACTCAGGATATCTTCTGGGCCTCGCCAGACGTCATGCTGTTCGACACTCACCGTGCGGCCCCCTTCTATCCAGGCTCGGGCCGGCTAGAGGACATCGGCGCCGGCCTCGGCGAAGGCACCACCGTCAACGTGCCATTGCCGGGCGGGTCTGGGGACCAGGCCATGCTGATGGCCTTTCGCGACATCCTGGTACCAGCCGCCGCCTGGTTCCAGCCGGACCTGATCCTGGTCTCGGCCGGCTTCGATGCTCACCGGCTCGATCTCTGTTTGAACGTGAGCTACGAAGGGTTTGCCGCCATGACCGAGATCGTTCAGGGCCTGGCCGACCAGCACTGCGAAGGAAGGCTCGCGCTGGTGCTCGAAGGCGGCTATCACCTCGAGTCCCTATCCGAGGGCGTCCACACCGTCTTGCAGGTTCTGGCCGGTGGCGAGGCGCCCACCCCAGAGGAAATTGGCCTCGCCGAGGTCGCGGCCGCGAGCGAATACCATAAAACGGCCTTTACATCCGACTCGCCATTGACGGACCCTGAACCACCGACCGAGCCCTGACGAGCCACCGAAACATCAACACATGCGGCCAACAAATGCATTGAGCCAACGAAAGCCGAGCCCACAAAAAAACGCGACCCTAGCGGGTCGCGTTTTTAACTGCGCGGTTAAGCATCGGGTCATTCTACCCGGCTACTCGCACTAGAGACGCTCGATCTCGGCATCGTTGCGCAGTTGCTCGAGCAGCCCGCTGACCGTCGCCTGTGCGCGCAGGCGTTCGACCAGTTGAGCCACTCGAGACTCGGCAGCATCAGACGTGTCACCCTCTTGCACGGCATCCAGGGCCACCAGCGCCACTCCGTTCTGGACGGCGGTCTGGCCATACACCGGCGCTTCACCTTCCGGATTCGGCAGCCGGAAAGCCAGCGTGTTCACCGCCGCAGGCACATCGCCGCCATTCTGACGTGTAGCAGACTCGACCTGCTGCCAATCGACGGCCTCTACTGAGCCATCACGCAGCGCAGCCACACGCTCCTCGGCAAGTGCTGTGAGCGCTTCCTGCACCTTGAGCTTCTCGACTGCAGCAGTCACGCGCTCGCGCACCTCATCAAGGGCCAGCGTGGTCGCCGGGCGATGATCGCGCACACGCAGCACCAGACGGCGATCATCATCCAGCTCGATCACCTCACTGTTGAAGCCTTCCTCGAGCACGTCCGTCGTGAACGCGGCATCCATTACCCCAGGCTCAGACAGCACCCCTTGGGCGCCGTCGGCCGACACCCAGTCGCTGGCCTGCAGCTCGGCGCCGACATCCGTGGCGATACTCGCCAGGTCGTCGGCAGCGAAGCTTTCATCAATCAGCTGCTGGACTCGCTCGTTGAAGAGGTCATCCACATCGGCCATGGCTGCCTGGTCGCGAAGTTCACTGCGCAGCTCATCGAAGGACGGGATTTCGATTTCGGTGACCTTGAGCAGGTGCAGTCCGTTGTCGGTTTCGACGATATCCGAAACCTGCCCCTGGTCGAGGGAATACACTGCGTTCTCGAAGGCTTCGCCGAAGAAGCCGCGGCTGATCACGCCCAGATCGCCGCCGCTATCGCTGGTTGACGTATCATCCGACACCTCCTTGGCAAGCGACGCAAAAGACTCACCTGCGGCCAGACGCTCTTTGACCTTATCGAGACGCGCCACCGCTTCCTCACGACTGCGCTGGTCGCCAAAGGTCAGCATGATGTGCGAGACACGACGCTCGGCGTTGCTGGCCCGCTCGGCATAGAGCGAGCGCAACTGCGCGTCGTCAACCTCGACCTGATCGGCCAGCTCTCGACGATCGAGCACCAGATAGGCCAGCTTCACCTGCTCGGGACGCTGGTAGTCATCACGGTGATTCTGGTAATAGGCTTCCAGGTCCGCCTCGCTAACTTGAGGGGTCTCTTCGAGATCCGAGGCATTGAGCTGCTGGTAGCGATAGCGACGCGTCTGGTTCTGCAGGGCTGCCAATCGCTGCTGCTCATCGTCGAGCATGAACTCGCTAGCGGAAAGGCCCTGCTGAAGCTGCTGACGCTGCATGTCATTGCGCAGCTGTGCCCGGAATGCCAGCGGCGTATAGCCGGCACTGGCCAGGCGGTTCTTGAACAATTCCCGGGAGAAGTTGCCATCTTGGTCCTGGAATTCAGGCAACGAGACGATCAGCTTGTCGAGCTGACTCTCGGAGAGATGCAGGCCACCCTCTTCCACGTATTGATCCAGCAATGAGGTACGGATCAGTTGATCGATCACCTGGCCACGCAGCTGACGCTCCTGTTCCGGAGGCACCTGGCCACTGCGGATCGCACGCTGGACTTGCACTTCGACCTGCTGGCGGGTGATCGACTGCCCATTGACGGTGGCGACATCATCCCCGTCGGACGACAGCAGACCGACCAGAGAGTCGACCCCAAAAAGGGCCATGGTCGCGATCACCGCGCCGATGATGATCTTGGCGCCCCAGCTGGTGGAGCGGTCCCGGATACGTTGCAGCATTACTGGCCTCGGCTGGAGATTGGCAGAAAAAACGGTTCATTATAGGCGCCTGATACGGGCCTGGGGCAACCGTGACTCAGAGACTGTAACTCAAGTGCCATGTTTCAAGTGCTATGACTCAAACACCATGGCTCAATGGCTTAAATGCCATCTCTTGAGCATCATGTCTCTGGCACTGCGTCTCAGCGCTACGTCCAGGACACCACGGGAATCGCGCCCAATAAAAAGGCGCACCGCTAAGCGATGCGCCATACAGAGGACCGTCAGTCCGCTAGGCAAAGCCCAGCGTCTCAGTTGACGGAATCCTTGAGCGCCTTGCCTGCCTTGAAGCTGGGCACCTTGGCGGCACTGATTTCGATCGGCTGACCGGTCTGCGGGTTACGGCCGGTGCGCGCAGCACGCTCCTTGATGGAGAAAGTGCCAAACCCTACCAGAGAGACGGAATCACCCTGCTTCAGGCTTTCAGTGACGCTATCGACCATGGCGTCGAGCGCACGGCTTGCAGCCGCCTTGGGAATATCGGCAGACGCGGCAATGGCTTCGATCAGCTCGGATTTGTTCACACTTCACCCCTTGACTGTTTCAGAAATTACTGGAAATCGGCGCTATCTTGAGGCGGCTTAAACGATCACAGCAAAGCGTAATTTATAGCAATGCCGCAAAAGATCGTCAAGCAACTATTGGTCCCAAGCCCCACCATGCCAAGGTTTTGACCTTGGCATGGCAGTAAAAATCACCACTAGTGAGTGCTGATCACCGTCTGGGAAGAGGCAGAGTCATCCGGACGATTTTTATCAGATTCGAGGGTAGACTTTTTGGCGAGAGCAACCTCTAGCACCTCATCAATCCAACGCACAGGACGAATATCCAATGCTTCCTTGATATTGTCCGGCACTTCTTTGAGGTCTCGACGATTTTCCTCGGGAATTAGCACGGTCTTTATACCACCGCGCCTAGCAGCCAGCAATTTCTCCTTGAGGCCACCGATCGGCATCACCTCGCCGCGCAGATTGACTTCGCCGGTCATCGCCACGTCGCAACGAACCGCCCGTCCGGTGAAGGCGGATACCATCGCGGTGACCATGGCAATGCCGGCACTGGGACCGTCCTTCGGCGTCGCCCCCTCAGGCACATGGATGTGCAGGTCTTCCTTCTCGAAGCGCTCAGGATCGATTCCCAGCGCCTTGGCCCGGGCACGCACCACGGTCTGCGCGGCGCTCACGGACTCTTTCATCACATCACCGAGAGAGCCAGTCTTGTTGATCCGGCCCTTGCCCGGGGTCAGCACGGACTCGATGGTCAGCAGCTCGCCGCCCACCGACGTCCAGGCGAGCCCGGTCACGCGCCCGATCTGATCTTCCTGGTCGGCGAGCCCATAGCTGAAGCGACGCACGCCGGCGTGACGCTCAATGCCTTCAGCAGCCAGCTGCTGGGGCGCCTGGGCGCCTTCCTTGCCCTGCGCTTCGATACGTTCACGCAACACTTTGCGGCAAACCTTCGCGACCTGACGCTCCAGCTCGCGCACCCCCGCTTCTCGGGTGTAGTAGCGAATCAGCTCGAGCACCGCATCATCTTCGAAGGAGAGCTCGTCGTCCTTCAGGCCATTAGCCTTGAGCTGCTTGGGGATCAGGTAACGCTTGGCGATCGCCAGCTTCTCGTCCTCGGTGTAGCCCGGCAGACGAATGATCTCCATGCGATCCATCAACGGGCCCGGAATGTTCATCGAGTTGGCGGTGCAGATGAACATGGTTTCGGACAGATCGTAATCAAGCTCGAGATAGTGATCGCTGAACTTGTCGTTCTGCTCCGGATCCAGCACCTCAAGCAATGCAGAAGACGGATCGCCACGATGATCCATGCCGATCTTGTCGACTTCATCAAGCAGGAACAGCGGGTTCTTGACCCCGGCCTTGCTCATGCGCTGCACCACCTTGCCCGGCAGCGAACCGATGTAGGTACGGCGATGGCCGCGAATCTCGGATTCGTCACGGACGCCACCCAGCGCCAGCCGCACGTACTTGCGGTTGGTCGCTCGGGCAATCGACTGACCCAGAGAGGTCTTGCCCACCCCAGGCGGGCCCACCAGGCACAGCACCGGGCCCTTGAGCTTCTTGACCCGTTTCTGGACAGCCAGATACTCGAGAATACGTTCCTTGACCTCCTCGAGCCCGTAGTGGTCTTCATCGAGGACCTTCTGGGCCCGCAGCAGATCGTGCTTGACCCGGGTACGCTTCTTCCAGGGCACCGCGATCAGCCAATCAAGATAGGAGCGCACCACCGTCGCCTCGGCGGAGGTCGGCCCCATCATCTTCAGCTTGCCAAGCTCCTGAGTGGCCTTCTCGCGGGCCTCGTCGGGCATGCCGGATTCTTCGATCGCCTGCTCGTACTTCTCGGCCTCATTGGGCACGTTGTCGAGCTCACCCATCTCTTTCTGGATGGCCTTCATCTGCTCGTTGAGATAGTACTCGCGCTGCGACTTCTCCATCTGGTCCTTGACCCGCGACCGGATGCGCTTCTCGACCTGCAGCAGATCGATCTCAGACTCGATCAGCGCCATCAGGTGCTCGATACGGTCGCGCACACGATCCATCTCGAGGAGCTGCTGCTTGTCGCCAATTTTCAGCGACAGGTGGGCGCAGATGGTATCGACCAGTCGACTGGGGTCTTCGATCCCGGACAGAGAGTTGAGCACCTCATTGGGGACCTTCTTGGACAACTTGACGTATTGCTCGAACTGATTGAGCAGCACGCGCACCAGCGATTCCTGCTCCCGCTCGGTGAGCGGCTCGCTTTCGCGCAGGGTCACTTCGGCCCGGCTATAGCCCTCATCGACCACGGTGATATCACCGACATCGGCTCGGGCGGCACCTTCGATCAGCACCTTCACGGTGCCATCGGGCAACTTCAGCAGCTGCATGATCTCGGCGACGGTACCCACCGCGAACAGGTCGCTGGTATCAGGCTCGTCCTGACCGGCTTCACGTTGAGCGACAAGCAGGATGCGCTTGTCGGCGGCCATGGCCGCCTCAAGCGCCTGAATGGATTTCTCTCGCCCCACGAACAGCGGAATCACCATCTGCGGGTAAACCACCACATCGCGAAGCGGCAATAGGGGCAGACTCTGGGTCTGTTCGGCGTTCTGCTGCATCGCAGACGTTCCTCAATGCTCGAATGATTGAACAGGTGATGGGGGCAACGGGCGTCCTTTACAAGCGCGGCCACAGGCCGCCAGGACAAAAGAGCGCGAAAAAAAGGGGCCGCAGATGCGGCCCCTGCTCCGGAGGGGAACGGCCTTAGCCGTCTTTGCCCGCCACCTTGCTGTCTTCCTGCTGGGAGTAGATCAGCAGCGGCTCGCTTTCTCCGCGAATCACGGAGTCATCGATCACCACCTTGGTGACACCCTCAAGCGACGGAATCTCGTACATGGTATCAAGCAGCACCGCCTCGAGGATCGAACGCAGTCCGCGCGCTCCGGTCTTGCGAGCCATGGCCTTTTCGGCGACGGCGCGCAGCGCCTCCTCGCGGAAGTCGAGCTCCACACCTTCCATCTCGAACAGCTTGACATACTGCTTGACAAGCGAGTTCTTGGGCTCGGTGAGGATCTGGATCAGGGCATCCTCGGAGAGCTCGGTGAGTGTCGCGATGACTGGCAGGCGACCCACGAACTCGGGAATCAGGCCAAACTTGACCAGATCATCGGGTTCGACGTCGAGCAGCACATCACCCACACCCTTGCTCTCGTCCTTGCTCTTGACCTCGGCATTGAAGCCGATGCCACCCTTCTCGGCGCGTTCCCGGATCACCTTGTCCAGACCGGCGAAGGCACCGCCGACGATGAACAGGATGTTACCCGTATCAACCTGCAGGAACTCTTGCTGCGGATGCTTGCGACCACCCTGCGGCGGCACCGAGGCCGTGGTGCCCTCGATCAGCTTGAGCAACGCCTGCTGGACGCCCTCGCCCGAGACATCGCGGGTAATCGAGGGGTTGTCCGACTTGCGCGAGATCTTGTCGATCTCGTCGATGTAAACAATGCCTTTCTGAGCCTTGTCGACATCGTAGTCACACTTCTGCAGCAGCTTCTGGATGATGTTCTCGACATCCTCACCGACATAGCCCGCCTCAGTGAGGGTCGTGGCATCGGCGATGGTGAAGGGAACATTGAGCAAGCGCGCCAGCGTCTCGGCAAGCAGCGTCTTGCCGCTGCCGGTAGGGCCGATCAGGAGGATATTGGACTTGCCAAGCTCCACCTCGTCGCTCTTCACTTCGGCACGCAGACGCTTGTAATGATTGTAAACCGCCACCGACAGCACCATCTTGGCGCGGTCCTGGCCGATCACATAATCATCGAGGGTGTGCCGAATCTCCCGCGGTGCCGGCAGGCGATCTTCATCGCTTTCGGCATCGGCCTCGAGGACCTCCTCGCGGATGATGTCGTTGCACAGGTCGACGCACTCATCGCAGATATAGACGGACGGGCCGGCGATCAGCTTCCGAACTTCGTTCTGGTTCTTGCCACAAAACGAGCAGTACAGCAGCTTGCCGCTCTCGTCCTTACCTTTGCCGTCGGCCATTTGCGTACCTCTCTACGGACGGCGGCCTTAAGGGCCGCCGGAGTTGCATATCGTGGCTGGAGATGATTTCCACGCTATCAGGATGCCGGGCGTTTCTCCAGCATGGCATCGATCAGACCGTATTCCGTAGCCTGGGCACCCGTCATGAAGTTATCACGGTCGGTGTCCTTGGCAATGGTCTCGATATCCTGGCCGGTATGATCGGCAAGGATCTGGTTCAGACGCTGACGGATACTGAGAATTTCCTTGGTATGGATCTCGATATCCGAGGCCTGACCCTGATAACCGCCCAGCGGCTGGTGGATCATCATGCGTGAATTCGGCAGGCAATAACGCTTGCCTGCGGCGCCACCGGTCAGCAGCAGCGCACCCATGCTCGCCGCCTGACCGATACAGACGGTGGAAACGTCCGGCTTGATGAACTGCATGGTGTCATAGATCGACATACCCGCCGTGACGGACCCACCCGGTGAGTTGATGTACAGGTGAATGTCCTTGTCCGGATTCTCGGACTCCAGGAACAGCAGCTGCGCTACTACCAAGTTGGCCGTGTAGTCTTCCACCGGTCCCACCAAGAAGATCACACGCTCCTTGAGCAGGCGCGAGTAGATGTCGTAGGAGCGCTCACCGCGTGCGCTCTGCTCGACCACCATCGGCACCAGGCCGCCAGCGTTTTGAATATCGAACTCGTTGCCCATTGTGTGACGTCCTTCATCCGATGACTGGATTACGACCCCGCCTATGCGGCGTCATGGAGACAGTAAAGCATGCCTGGCAGCCCGACCGAAGCCGGACTGCCAACGACTGCCGTCGTCGATCACGCCTTGGCGTCGTCCTCTTCTTCCTCGGCCGCTTCAGCTTGCTGCTGAGCCGCCTGCAGGGCCTGCTCGTAGGACATCTCGACATCCTTCACGGTGGCCTGCTCGAGCAGAACCGCCACGGCCTTCTCTTCCAGAATCGACGACTTCAGCTGGTTCTTGAGCTGATCGTTGCTCATGTAGTAATCGATGACCTGCTGCGGATCCTGGTACTGCTGAGACAGTTCCTCGACCTTGGCCTTGATCTCATCGTCAGACGCATCGGCTTCGTGGACCTTGATGACCTCTGCCAGCAGCAGGCCAACCTGAACGCGGCTCTTGGCCTGCTCGGCGAACAGCTCGTTGGGCAGCTGAGAAACGTCGAAGTCTTCACCCAGACCAAACTGCTGAGCGGCCTGGCGCTTGAGGGCATCGGTTTCCTGCTGAACCAGAGCCTGCGGCGCCGGGATGTCGTTGGCCTTCTTCAGCGCGTCTAGTACCTGCTGCTTGACGCGGTTGTCGACGGCCTGAGCGGCTTCGCGGGTCATGTTCTTCTTGATCTCGGCGCGGAAGGTATCGACATCGCCACCTTCAACACCAAACTGCTGGATAAAGGCTTCGTCGATCGCCGGCAGCTCTTGCCCGCTGACCTTGTGGACCTTGACCTTGAAGGTCGCATCCTGACCGGCCAGGTTCTCGGACTGGTAATCTTCCGGGAAGGTCACCTTGATCTCGGTATCGTCACCGGCCTTGGCGCCGACCAGCTGCTCTTCGAAGCCCGGAATGAAGCTGCCGGAACCGATCACCAGATCATGGTTCTCGGCACTGCCGCCTTCGAACGGCTCGTCGCCCAGGAAGCCCTGGAAGTCGAGGGTGACCTGATCGCCGTCTTCGGCGGCGCGATCGACTTCAGCCCAGGAGGCATTCTGCTTGCGCAGCGTCTCGATCATCTGTTCGACGTCGGCATCAGTCACCTCGACCACCGGACGCTCGACTTCGGCGCCTTCGATGCCGGCCAGCTGGACTTCCGGATAAATCTCCAGCGTCGCGACGAACTCGAGATCCTGGCCGCTTTCATTGACGGTCGGCTCGATCTGCGGGTAACCCGCCGGGTTGAGGTTTTCCTGGGTAATCGCCTGAACGTAACGCTCACGCATCACCTCGCCCACCACTTCGTTGCGCGCATCTTGCCCATAGCGCTGACGGACCACGGCCATCGGCACTTTGCCCGGGCGGAAGCCATTCAGGCGAGCGTTCTTGGCGGTGTCCTTGAGGCGAGCCTCGACGGCCTGATCGATCTCGGCCGCTGGCACTTGAACCTTGACGCGACGTTCGATCTGGGAGGTCGTTTCGACGGAAACTTGCATGAATAGTCCTCTACCACTGGGGCGTTCGAAAAAGCGTTGAATGGTCAAAGGGGATCAATTCTAAGAACCCCGATGCACGCTGGCAAGCGCGATGCCATGACTATGGGGGCGCTGTTGCCTGTTACAAGGGGGATTGCGGCAAAAACCTTGGGCTCACGGCATTAAAAATGACGACCCGGCCACCTTGCGGAGATGACGCCCAGGCCAAGACGCCATAGGCGCAACATCAAGGCACACAAAACCCAGACACACAAAACTCAGGCACACAAAAACGACCCGTGACCGCTGGCCGCGAACCTAAGAATAAGAAGGGGTAAGGAATATCAGGAGGGAAGGTAATGGGGTGGATGATGGGGATCGAACCCACGACAACCGGAACCACAATCCGGGGCTCTACCACTGAGCTACATCCACCACTACCAAAACACACTACAAGCGACGAATGGGGTGGATGATGGGGATCGAACCCACGACAGCCGGAACCACAATCCGGGGCTCTACCACTGAGCTACATCCACCATATCGACTCGCTTGCCAGGTACTCGCCTTGCTGCCGACCACTCGAATTTCCAGTGGCGCGCCCAGCAGGACTCGAACCTGCAACCTACGGCTTAGAAGGCCGTTGCTCTATCCGATTGAGCTATGAGCGCATTCTAAAGCCTCTAGACTCTTACCTGCAACCCTTGCCAAGACCTTTATGTAAAAAAATCAAAAGGTTACATGGTCGGGATGGAGGGATTCGAACCCCCGACATCCTGCTCCCAAAGCAGGCGCGCTACCAGACTGCGCTACATCCCGTCGGCATCAAGCTGCACAACATTGACGCGAAAACTGCCGCCTCAATGCGGAGCGTATTTTACGCATCCTTGCCCGCTGGTCAAGCCCTTAGCGCACACTCTCCCACAAGCATGCTTTGACTCGAGGCCAGCTCATGCGAAAATCAGCACCCTCAATCTTTCGTCGCCCGCTGCAGGTATACCCCGCCGGCCCGCCGACTTAACTTTTTTAGGAAACGCCGATGACCGCCCAACTGATCGATGGCAAGGCCATTGCCGCTCATGTTCGTCAACAGGTTGCCCGCCAGGTAGCGGCCCGTCACGAATCCAGCGCACGCAGTCCAGGCCTGGCCGTGGTGCTGGTCGGTGAAGATGCGGCATCCGAAATCTATGTCCGCAACAAGCATCGCGCATGCGAAGAAGCCGGCATTATCTCCTTTCGCCACCAGTTGCCCGCGGACACCAGCCAAGCCGATCTGGAGGCGCTGGTCGACGAGCTGAATGCCGATGAGCGCGTTGACGGCATCCTGGTACAGCTGCCGCTGCCCGAGCACCTGGATCCGCGCCCTATTCTCGAGCGCATTAAGCCCGACAAGGACGTCGACGGCTTCCACCCCTACAACCTCGGCCGCCTGGCTCAGCGCCTACCACTGCTGCGCCCCTGCACGCCAAAGGGTGTTATGACCCTGCTGCAGGAATCTGGCCTCAACGTGCGCGGACTGGACGCCACCATCGTTGGCGCCTCCAACATCGTCGGCCGACCGATGGCCCTGGAGCTGATGCTGGCCGGCTGCACCACCACCGTCTGCCACCGTTTTACCAAGGACCTCGAGGCTCAGGTGCGCCGCGCCGACCTGTTGGTGGTGGCAGTAGGCAAGCCGGGGCTGGTCAAGGGCGAGTGGGTGAAGGAAGGCGCTATCGTCATTGACGTAGGTATCAACCGCAATGATGACGGCAAGCTGATCGGCGACGTGGAGTTCACCCCGGCCGCCGAACGCGCCAGCTACATCACGCCGGTCCCCGGCGGCGTCGGTCCGATGACGGTCGCCTCGCTGCTCGAGAACACTCTCTACGCCGCGGAACTCCATGATCCCATGAAGGCCGAATGACGCGCAGCGGCCCTGAGTAGGCGCCAGCCGGCTCATTACGTTAGAATCCCCTTTTTTCGCCCTAGTGGTTTCGTCACTGGGGGAATAGCTAATCAACTTGCTAGACGAGGTCAGGTGACATGAGCGACCAGAAGATGAACGTCGAAAGTTTCAATCTCGACCACACCAAGGTCAAAGCGCCCTACGTCCGCCTGGCCGGCGTTACCGTCGGCCTGCATGGCGACGAGATCTACAAGTACGACATGCGCATCTGCCAGCCGAACCAGAACCACATGGACATGCCGGGGCTACACTCCCTCGAACACCTGATGGCAGAAATGTCGCGCAACCACACCGACAAGGTCGTCGACATCAGCCCGATGGGCTGTCAGACCGGTTTCTACTGGGCGATGATCAACCACGACGACTACGACGGTATCCTCACGCTGATCGAAAAGACGCTCGAGGACGTACTCGAGGCTAAGGAAGTGCCGGCCTGCAACGAGATGCAGTGCGGGTGGGCCGCTAGCCACAGCCTCGAAGGCGCCAAAGAGATCGCTCGCGGCTTCCTCGCCAAGCGCGACGAATGGCAGCTCATTTTTGACTGATCCGATGACCAAGGCGACACACGCATGAAAAAGATTGGCATCATCGGCGCCATGGCCGAAGAGGTAGCGCTGCTGGCCTCCCACCTGGAGGATCGACGCACCCGTGAGCATGTTGGTTGCACCTTCCACACCGGACGCCTTCAGGGCGTTGAGGTGGTGATCCTGCAATCAGGCATCGGCAAGGTGAATGCAGCGGTAGGCACCACCCTGCTGCTGGACGTTTACAAGCCCGACGTGGTCATCAATACCGGCTCCGCCGGTGGCTTCGGCGAAGACCTCGCCGTAGGCGATGTGGTGATTTCCTCCGAGGTACGTCATCACGATGTGGACGCCGTGGTCTTCGGCTATGAGCATGGCCAGGTCCCGCAGATGCCGGCCGCCTATCTTCCCGATAGCCGGCTGGTCGCCATCGCCAGGGAATGTATCGAATCCCTGGGCGAACTGAGGGTCGTCGAAGGGCTGATCGCGACCGGCGACATCTTCATGTCCTGCCCGGAAGCAGTATCACGTACCCGAGACCGCTTTCCGACCATGCTCGCCGCCGAGATGGAGGCTGCGGCCATCGCACAGACCTGCCATCTCTACGGATGCCCCTTCGTGGTCATTCGTGCCCTGTCGGACATCGCAGGACAGGAGTCCAACATCTCCTTCAAGGCGTTCATCGATCAGGCCGCCGAGCATTCGGCACAGATGGTCGAAGCCATGGTCGCCCGCCTGGGCAGCATTGACAGCATGTCAGAGAAACCCCGACAGAAGGCTCTGACGGACGCCTGAGGCAGACTGTCGAGAGCCCGTTCGCGGCAGTACGTTAGAAACAGTACGTTCGAGAGAGTACGCTCGAGACAGCATTAGAGACAGAACACCGCTTCACGAGGAAGGCGCCGATATGGCGCCTTTTTTGTGCCAGTCTGTACAAGATCGATACAAGGGTTTTACATTAGGCTCGTTTCCTGACTTACGGAGCCCCGCCATGCATGTCGCTTCCCGGCTATCGCGCCGCCTGGCCATTCCACTCCTGTTGCTACTGCATTCACTGCTGCTAGCTGGCTGCGCGGCTTATCCGCTGGGCCTCGACGAGACACCCGCCGCCCTCGACACACGTCGCCTCGACGCCGTCACCTACACGCCACAGAACTGGCCAGAGCCCCTGCAGGCGGATGTTTACCTGCCGGCCACCGCGGATGACGCCGAGCTCAGGCCCGCCGCCCTGGTCGTTCATGGAGGAGGCTGGCAGCGTCGCGAGCGGGCCGACATGGACGCCATCGCCGAGCGCCTCGCTCAGCGCGGCTACGTGGCCGTCAACATCGACTACCGATTTGCACCGACCTACCGCTTTCCTGCACAGCTTCATGACCTTCAGCAGGCCATGCACTGGATCAGTGACCAGGCAGAACGCTTGCGTATCGATACCGATCGCATCATCGGCGTCGGCTACTCCTCCGGCGCACATCTCATCAGCTTGCTGGGCGTGATGCATGCCGACAACCCACTGGACAGCCCCTACGGAGGCCCAGAGACACGGCTTGCCGGCGTGCTGGCCGGCGGCACGCCGACCGACCTTCTGCGGTTCGACGACGGACGTCTGCTTACCGACTTCATTGGCGGCACTCAGGCCGAGTACCCGGCTCGCTATCGCCAAGCGTCACCGCTACTCCAGCTTGGCGACAGCGCCCCACCCTTCTTCCTCTTTCATGGCAACCTCGACGGCCTGGTGCCGATTGAGCAAGCCGACGTCTTCCATGCTGCCCTGGACGCTCGCGGCATTCCCAATACGCTGTATCGGCTAACATTGCGCGGCCACTACACCACCTTCCTCACGGCCGGCCCGGCCATCGAGGCGGGGCTTGATTTCCTCGACCACCAACTGGCGCCACCCCCGATCACAGCAAAGTCCGCATCGGGTATCATGGCACCTTCCCCTAACCGCTGACAGGAGTCCCCATGCACGCGTCCCGCTCCCCTTTATTGGTCATCTATACGGGCGGCACTCTCGGCATGGTCGAGACCCCTCACGGCCTCGCACCGGGCGATAATTTCGAGTCTCGGCTGCGCGATAAGCTGAAAACCCTGACACCGGCTCGGCGCACCAGCCTGCCTGCCTTCGACTTCCTGGCAACTGCCTCGCCCATCGACTCCAGCAGCGCCTGTCCGTCCGACTGGCAGGCCCTTGCGGCCTTGATCGAGGCCTATCAGCAGACCTATTCAGGCATCGTCATTCTCCACGGCACCGACACCCTGAGCTGGACCGCCAGCAGCCTGGCCTTTCAGCTTCAGGGCATCGATAAAGCGGTGGTCGTGACCGGCGCTATGCACCCGCTGGAAGCCGAGCACAGCGATGCGCTCGCCAATGTCGAGGGCGCCCTGCGCTTCGCCGCCCAGCCAGAACTCCAGGAAGTCGCGCTCTACTTCGCTGGACGCCTGCTTCGCGGCGTGCGCACCCGCAAGTGGCAAACACAGGCCGAAGATGCCTTCATCAGCCCCAACTATCCGCTGCTCGGCGAACTGGTCGACGGCGCGCCAGTGCTCTACCCCGGCCGCGGACTGGCCGACCACCAGCGCGGCGCCCAGCGCTTCGAGCTGCCTGACTATCGTGTACTAGGCCCTTCGCCAGTGGTAAGAATCACGCTATGGCCGGGCATGACCGCACGACAGCTCGGCGCGATGCTGCTCGACGACACCGTCAGCGGCGCCCTGCTGGAGGTCTGGGGAGGAGGCAATATTGCCGATGACCCGGCATTGGTCGAGGTGCTCGCCCAGGCCAGGGGTGAAGGCAAGCTGGTCGCTGCCATCAGCCAATGCCCGCAGGGACGAATCGAGATCGGCACCTACGCGGCCGGCCAGGGGCTCATGGATGCAGAAGTGCTCTCAGGCGATGACATGACCCCCGAGGCCGCCATGACCAAGCTGATTCACCTGCTGGCCCAGCCGCTGAGCGACGCCGAACGGCGCCGGCATTTCCTGACGAGCCTTATCGGCGAACGCTGAGCCGAAGGGCCTATTATAGAAGGCTGCCTGTCGCAGGCATGAACAGGTGGCGCCAGAGAGAGAAAGGCTGGCAGGCTGCCACTTTGACGTCACAAAGACGAAAGCAACAACGCTCGATATCACACCGAGTGGCACGATACTCAAGGTAAGTAGCCCTCACGACACACAATCCTGAAGACACGGAATCACCGACTCAGTCTTGACTGATCACAAGGAGCATCAATATGGAACATGGCGTACACCCCTTCAGTGAACTCTTTGAACAGCTCGGCCTTCCCGCCGACAACGCCTCCATCCAGGCCTTTATCGAGCGTCATGCGCCACTTCCCGACGACGTGGGGCTGGCCGAAGCCCCCTTCTGGAACCAGTCACAGGCAGAGCTGATTCGCAGCGCCCTGGAAGAAGACGCCGACTGGGCAGAAGTGGTCGATCAGTTGAATGCGGCGCTGCGCGGGGCCTGATGAAAAGCCCGTGATGAAAAGCCCGTCGAGCTCGACGGGCCGATCAAGGTCATAGCCGCGCCTCGACGCGTTCGAGAATCTGTCGGCTGACCCTGCTCACCAGCGGGCGGGCCGCCTTGTTGACGGCCCGCTCCACCAGGCGATTCTTGATCACGTAGTCGAGCGTGAGGGAAACATGCGTCCCTTCAGGCACCGGCGTCAGTCGATAACAGCCCTGATTCTTCACCCCGTCGATGGACTCCCAGGCCAACCGCTCCGGCGCACGGGATTCTGTAATCGCCACGTCGAAGGTCCAGTCGACGCCGACCGCCCTGACATGCCAGCGGTAGCGGTCATCCCCAAGGGGCTCGATGGACTCGATCAGGTCAGAATACTCGGCGAAGTCCTCGACCCTCTTGAGTAGCTCGAAGACCCGCTCCGGCGTCGCCGGCAATGTCGCGCTGTGTTCGATAGTGGCCATATTCGAGTTCCGGTTGCTGGTGCGCAGATACCCCGAGGGTAACCAGCCCGCCTCATCAAGACCAGCATCCTTGCACCACCGGCCTCTTTGCGCGGCTAGCAGCTGCGATACGGTTCAGCCTACTTTCGCCTGGCCCCGCTATTGCTCGACCTGCTATTTCTCGACCTGCTTTGTTGCGCCCTGCTCTGCCTCGCCGCCCACCGGTTCCGCCCAAGCCTGTCTGTCTAACCCAGTTCCAATTAACCAGTCTCACTCGCCCATATAGCGCGCCCGCTTCTTGGCCTTCACCTTTGCGACCTCGACCCGAACCAGACCGTCCACGCAGTAACCAAAGTCGGCATCGACGCTGAAATCCAGGAACTGCACACCGCCTGACGTGCACAGCTCGGTGTAATGCTTGTAGAGCGCCGGCACCGTCACACCATGCATGCCGAGCTGTTGCTTGAGCACCTTGAAGTCGGCAACAGCATCCTCGTGGCAAAACAGCGCACTGGCCTCCTCAACCGTCGCCGACGACACCCGAAACGGCGCGCGGGCGCGCACGCCTGACTCATTGGCGCCGTAATAGTGCTGGTAGTAGTACACCAGCAACTCCAGGGCAGCTCGTGGAATGGCATTGGAGAGCGATACCGGGCCGACCATCCAGGCGATCGACGGATTCGCCTTCAAGTAGGCGCCGATGCCAAACCAGAGCAGGTCCAGACTGCGCCGCCCCCAGTAGCGAGGCTGCACGAAGCTGCGCCCCAGCTCGATACCCTCACCGACACTCGCCAGCCACTCCCCTGAACAGTCGAATAACGACGCCGAATAGAGGCCTTCGACGCCATGGGTGTTCAATACCTCACCCACCCTCGCCAGACGGTAGGCACCGGCTATCTCCATGGCCTTGTCGTCCCATACCAGCAGGTGCTGATAATGGCGATCATAGTCATCCAGATCACGGTGCTCACCGGTCCCCTCTCCCACGCGTCTGAAGGTCAGCTCGCGCAATCGCCCCAACTCGCGCATCACCACCGAGTCCGCGCGATAGTCGTGCAGAAGAATCCGCATGCCCTCCTTGGTCATACCCAGGCACTGCGCCTGATCCAGCTCGGCACGCAAGGCCTGGCGCGGCTCCGGGTGAGCGATCGGCCGTTCGGTGACAAAAAGCGGAGAGCGATTCTTGGCTAGCCGATAGACGTGCTTGCGCAGCAGCTTGAGCTTGGTGCGGTTGGGCAGCGTCGGCAAATCGAAGCGCGCCAGGGGAATGGGCTCCCCGATTCGGATAGGCAGATCCATGGCGTGCTTCTTGAACATCTCATTGACCAGCAGCAGCCCGCCCAGCGGCCGATAGATCATCGAAAGCGAATAGAACAACGCGGAATTGCGCCCGCCCACATGCACCGGCAGGATCGGGGCATTCGTCTTGCGGGCCAGGTGCAGGAAACCACTAAGCCAGGGACCATCCTTGATCCCCGAGGGCCCTGCCCGGGACACCTCACCGGCGGGGAAGACGATGACCGCTTGCTCTGCCATCAGCGCTTCATTTCCGGCGCGCGCAGTCTTCCGGTACCCCTTGCCGGTCAGGTTGTCGACCGGCAGCAGCAAGGGCCGCAGCGGCACGAACTCCCACAGCAGATCGTTGACCATCACCTTGACGTCGCGGCGCACCTCTCCCACCAGCTTGAGCAGCGCCAGGCCATCCAGGGTCCCCAGCGGATGGTTGGCGACGATCACGACTCGCCCTTCGCTGGGGATGTTGCATCGATCCCTGGCCGAGGCCATGTAGCTGAAGCGGAAATGCTCCAGCACATGATCAACGAACTCGAAAGGGCCAGCGTCGCGGTGCCGCGCCAGAAAGTCGTTGACCTCATCCTCATGCATCAAGCGTCGCAACAACCCCATGGCTGGCTGGCGCACCAGGGGCGCGCGACCATTGAGGGCGGGGTACTTGTCGTCGATCAGGCGTTCGATATCGAGCATCAGGGTTCCTCCGGTGATGTCGATATCCTCGGCAAATGCCATGACGACCCCATGTCAGAGACATGGCGAAGGCATGACAGCGGCGACGCCAGTCTCTACAATGCGCGGCTCGTCCGGACCGGATCCCGGGCGTCCGCGCCGCCAGGCTGCGGCCTAAACAAATTCTCCGAAAGGACATCTCCATGACCTCTTCAACTCCCCGTGCCGTGGTGATCTACTCCGGCGGCATGGACTCCTATACGGTGCTGCACCGGGCCCGCCGCGAGGGCTATGAGCTCCACGCCCTGTCGTTCAACTACGGGCAGCGGCACGCCCGTGAACTCGACACCGCCAAACAGGTCTGTGAGCAACTCGGGATCGCCCATCAGATCGTCGATATCCGCGCCATTCACGGCCTGATAGATAGCTCAGCTCTCACCGACGCCTCCCAGGCACTGCCCGGCGGCGACTACGATGCCGACAACCTGAGCGCCACCGTGGTGCCGAACCGCAATATGATCCTTTTGTCGCTGGCCATCGCTCAGGCGGTGAACATCGGCGCCGATCGCGTTTTCTACGGCGCCCACGGCGGCGATCACGTGCTGTATCCGGATTGCCGGCCCGAGTTCGTAGAAAAGATGAACGACGTCGCGGCCATCGCCAATTTCTCTCCGGTGACCATCGAGGCGCCCTATCTGCACAAGGGCAAGCACGAGATCCTGGCCGACGGCCTCGCCATGGGGCTGGACTACGCCAACACCTGGACCTGCTACCTGGGCGAGACCCTGGCATGCGGCGAGTGTGGCAGCTGCCGAGAGCGCCTGGCCGCCTTTGCTCACCATGGCTTGAGCGACCCGCTGGGCTATTCCTCTTCACAGCGATCCGGCTCGGATGAAAAAGCTGCCACATCACAGCGGCCCGGCTCTGACGCAGAAACCAGCGCTGACTCAGGCGAAGGGCGCCACGATGTATAGCGTCAAAGAGGCCTTCTATACCCTGCAGGGCGAAGGGGCCCGGGCCGGGCGTGCCAGCGTTTTCTGCCGCTT
This sequence comes from Onishia taeanensis, assembly GCF_003268885.1. Taxonomy (GTDB): domain Bacteria; phylum Pseudomonadota; class Gammaproteobacteria; order Pseudomonadales; family Halomonadaceae; genus Onishia; species Onishia taeanensis_A. The sequence continues at coordinate 35,353 of NZ_QLSX01000010.1, read as the reverse complement.
CTCCGGCTGCAATCTCTGGTCGGGGCGCGAACAGGATCGAGCCACCAGCGCCTGCCGCTTCTGCGATACCGACTTCGTCGGTACCGACGGGCAGAATGGCGGTCGCTTTCACGACGCTGAAGGGCTCGCCGATCATCTCGCCGCGCTTTGGCCCGCGGTGCCCGGCGGCCAGCGCTACGTAGTCTTCACCGGCGGTGAGCCGCTGCTGCAACTGGACTCACCGTTGATCGAGGCGCTGCATGCCCGCGATTTCGAGGTCGCGGTGGAGACCAACGGCACGCTCACCCCGCCGACCGGTATCGACTGGCTGTGTGTCAGCCCCAAGGGCGATACCTCGCTTGCCATCATGGCAGGCGACGAGCTGAAGCTGGTCTATCCGCAACAGCACGCCCCACCCGAGCGTTTCGCCGGGCTCAACTTTCGCCACTTCTATCTGCAGCCCATGGACCTCGGCCCGCTGGGCGGAGACGGCAATACCATGGCCGACGTCGTTGACTACTGCCTGAGTGCACCTCAATGGCAGCTGTCACTGCAGGCTCACAAGATCGCGGGGATCGACTGATGACCCTCTTCGTCAATGGCCTGACCCATCTCGACGCCTCGCTGTGGTGCCCAACACGTGGCCTGATCGGTGTCAGTTGGCAGGTGAATGCCGAACTCGACGGCGAACTCGGCGAGGATGGCATGCTGTTTGATTTCGGCCACGTCAAGCCGTGGATCAAGTCGCGGCTGGACGACGGTGCCGACCACACCCTGATCGTACCGACCGAGGCGCCGGGCGTGACGGTCAGCGAATGCCCGGAAGGCCTCGCGATCCGCACCACCACGCCCTACGCCATGGAGGTGCGCGGCCCGCACCAGGCCTTCACTCTGGTGCCCTGGGCGGAGATCACACCGACAGGGCTTGCCGAGCGCTTCAGCGAGGAGATGCTGCAAGACCCACCGCCGCGGGTCAGCGCGATTCGCCTCACCTTCGAGGATGAAGCCCTGTCGGGTGCTGCCTACACCTATAGCCACGGACTGCGCCGCCACGCAGGTAACTGCCAGCGCATCGCCCACGGGCATCGTTCGCCGCTCCATATCTGGCAAACAGGCGAACGCGCCCCGGCGCTTGAGGCCGAATGGGCCGGCCGCATGGCGGATCGTTATCTGGTCGATGCAGGCGATATCGAGGACGAGGGCGTTGCTCAGGGTGAGCTCACGACGCGCTATCGCGCGCCCCAGGGCGACTTCCTGCTGCGCCTGCCCCGCGAGCGCTGCCTGATCCTGCCGACGGCCACCACCATCGAGCAGATCGCCGCCTGGCTTGCCGGCGAGATCGCTGCGGAAACCGGCCAGGTCACGCGGGTCCAGGCCTTCGAGGGCATCGGCAAGGGAGCCATTGCGGAGCGAACGCCATGAGCCGACTGATTGCCAGTACCCAGGCCGCGGCGTCTACCTCCGCTCACGCCACCGGCGAATGCCGCCCGGGCTGCGGTGCCTGCTGCATCGCCCCCTCGATCAGCTCAGCGATTCCCGGCATGCCTGAGGGCAAGCCGGCCGGCGTGCGCTGCGTGCAGCTCGATGATGACAACCTCTGCCGATTGTTTGGCGACCCGAGCCGCCCTGCCGTCTGCGCGCGTTTCGACTTCGATCAGGAGCTTTGCGGCAGCGATCGCGAAGAAGCGCTGGCACGAATCGCCGCCTGGGAAACCATGACCTGACACACCGAGGCGCTTCCACCCGACCGATGCTTTTCGCCCAGCAACACAACGGCCCATCCGCCAGGCGGATGGGCCGTTTTTCGTCATGCGCACTATTTCCTTCATGCGCACTATTTTCTTGATACTCGCCAAGCGCGGTAGGTGCGCCGAGGGTCTTGCCCTCAGCTCGCGTCCCAGGTCTCAGGTCGCCGCTAGCTTTCCGCCCGCGCCGGCGCCTCCAGCCGATGATCAAGCAGGGTCCGCCAGCGCATGAGTACCGGCGCATCGCTGACGCTCACGCTACCCAAAAGCTTGCGGAACGCATCACGCGCGGCCACATCCTGCGGGTCCACCAGCGTCAGCCAAAGCTCCAGGGCATTCAGCTGTTGATGGAGGTTATCGTGCTCGCGGGCCTGCTCCAGCGCCTGCTCGGCCAGACGGCGCACTTCCTCGACCGGATGGCCAAGACGGTGGCGCACCCGCGCCAGCTGAATGGCCAGCTCCGGCATGTAGAGCGAGCTGCGCTCCTGCGCCACCAGCAGGCACTGATCGAGATAGTCTTCGGCGCGCTCGAACTCTTCACACACGACCAGCGCATCGATCCACCACAACATCGGCGTCTGGTAGCGATGACGGCCAGAAATGGCATCGAACTCCTCCATGCAGGCCTCGATCACCTTGAGCCCTTCACGATCACCCGCCAGCGCCTTCTCCCACCCCAAGAGACTCTGGGACGACATCTGCCATAAGTGCAGATCCGGCGTGCCAGTGAGTTCGAAGGCACGCTGCGCACGGCGACTGACCAGATGCACATGCCCCAGCTGTCGATAGACGGCAGCGGCATACATCAAGGCCATGGCAAGCGAGCCCGGATGATTGAGGCTTTCGGCGAGACGAATCGCCGCCTCTGCCTGCACCTCTGCTCGGCGATAGTCGCCACGCAGGCACAGCGCCCAGCCCTGATAGCAGGCAGCAGCCACCTGAGGATGATCGGAGAACGGCAGCCACTCGATCATCATCGGCTGATGCAGCGGATCGACCTCTTCCAGGTGAGCGTAGGCCTGACGGATGCTTCCGGCCCAGTATTCGCAGCTGGCTCGGGCATAGTCGGCCAGACGCAGATAGCGAGGGTCTTCGAGACGAGCAGCCAGCCCCGCCAGCTGAGAGGCCAGCGAGAAGGCATCGGCATGGGCATGCCGCTGACTGCAGCCGACCCAGAGCCCCCATTTGACCAGGAAGCGCTGCTCGAGATCGCTCTCATCGTCGGCCTGCTCCTGCTGAGAGGCCTCCTGCGACGCTTCCTGAGATTCCTGCTGGGCCGCCAGCAAGTCTCGCGCTCGCACGAAGCTTTCATGCGCAGTGGGCGAGGCATGCCCTTCCATGGCGAAAGCCGCCTGACCGCGCACGGTCAGCAGGCTGATCTCTCGCTCGGCGCTGTCTTCGACCTGGCGCAGACTGGCCAAGCCCTCGTCGGCCATCTTCAGGGCCGTACGATTGGCACTGACCTTGAGCGCCTCGCGGGCCGCCAGCTCGAAGTAACGGGCACCGCGAGCATAGTGCCCGCTGCGTCGCAGATGAGTGGCAAAGTCGCCCGGATGGCGGCTGATCCAGATCGGGAAGCGCTCTTCGATCAGGCTGACCACCTGGCGATGAATGGACACCCTGACATCCCGCGGGCATGAAAGGTACGCGGCTTCCTGAAGGAGCTGGTGGCTGAACTGGTATTCGCACTCGGGCGAGGACGTGCAGGGTTCGATGACCTCGAGGCGCAACATCTGTTCAAGTGCCTGCTTGAGTCGCGCGGCCTCCCAGCCGCTGCACTCCGCAAGAAAGTCCATGCGGAACTGACGCCCCAGCACGGCGGCGATCTGGGCCACCTCCCGGTCGGCGTCAAGCTGATCGATACGGCTCGCCAACAGGCCCAGCAAGCCCTGCGGCAACTCATCGATCTGCACGCTACGCCCTTCGCGACGCTCCATGTCCAGGCGACGACAGATCTCCTGCAAATACAGCGGCACCCCATCGCAGCGCTCGATCAACTGGCTGCGCAGGCGCGGGCTGAGATGCAAACGGTAGCGTCGCGCCAGCTGCGAAAGCAGGTTCGAAGACTGCTGATTGTCCAGGCGACCCAGCGTGATCTGCTGGTCCCAGTGCAGCTTGGAAGGCAACGATTCGCGACCGTGGTGGCTTGCCACCAGCAGCAGCGGACAGTTGATCGGCAAACGCGTCTGCAGAGCGGCGAGCACCTTGTAGGACGGCTCATCGAGCCACTGCAGATCATCGAGCATCAAGACCAGCGGACAGTCCTGGGTCAAGGCCTCGATCAGCTGCTGCAGCAACCTGGCCACCAGTTCGACCGCCTCGCCGCTCTGGATCAGTATCGCCTCGTCGCTGTGGCAGATGCCCAGAGCCTCGGCCAGCAGCCGGCGCTGGTTGTCATCGATCTCCAGCGCCGGATACCCCTCCAGCAACTCATCCAGCAGCGCTTCGCTGGGCTCTGCTTCCAGGTGCCAGCGCAGCAGGGTGCGCGCCACGCTGTAGGGCGTCTGGGCAGCCATGCGTGTCGCAGGCTGCCAGCAGATGGCCGCTTCACGGCTCTGTTCGAGCTGGCGAAACGCCACCATCAGCGCCGACTTGCCCATGCCCGAGGGGCCGCGCACCAACACGCTCTGGCGCAGGCCGATGCCTGCCCGAGCGAGGGCGTCGCGCAGCTTGCGCAGATCGGACTCGCGCCCCACCAGGCTCGGCGGCATCGCATCGCGGCCGCCCTCGTTGACCCCAAGGACCAGCGCCCGCAGCTGGACCTTGCCGTCGCAGGCCACCAGCCGCGAGGTCAGTCGAGGCTGAAGATCCAGCGCCGGCGGCATGTGCTGGCTGGATTCATGAGAGATCACCAGCTCACTGCCATCGGCCGCGCCCATCAGTTCCAGAGAACGCTGGGTTACCTGACCGAGCGGGTCCACCAGCTGGCGTTCAGGCACATAGACCACCCGACCGCTGTTGAGCCCGGCAGACAGAGTGAATCGCGGCATCTCGCCTTCACCGGACCAGCGCCGCTGACTTTCTTCGGGCAGCGTGGTACGGCAGTGCTCGTAGAGCGCGACCAGTTCAGCGAGCTGATGCGCCGGGCCATGCGTGCCGAAGCAGGCAAGGCCCAGCCCACCGGTAGCGCCGGTCAGCCAGAAGCCGCCCAGGTGATGACATTGCTCTTCCAGCCAGCGCAGCAGCTCTATCTGCAGGCGCAAGCAGGCGCAGGTCTCCGAGCGGTCCTGCCAGTCGCCTTCAAGCTTCAGGCGAATCGCCATGACCGACAGCTGTCGCTGCTCGATTTCATCTTCCTGAAGAGGCGTACTGTCGGCGGCCATGGCCCGAGAGAAAGCACCCTGCGGCGTGATCGGCGAAAGCTCTGACTGGCTGTCGGACCAGTACCTGGCCAGCTGGAGAAAGCTGAGGTCAGGCTGCTGACCGGACAGCGCCAACAGCTGCAGATAGGCGTTGTACTCTTCATGAGCGGCCGCCGACTGCCCCTGCTCGGCCAGTTGTCGCACCAAGCATTCGTGGAAGGGGCCGTAGCCGGAAAACCGGCTGACCAGGGTTCGCAGCAGCGACTCCGGCACATCGTCATGTTCTTCGATGACCGTTTCGGCGAAGGCGATGACCCGCTGGCGCCACTCGTTGCGCACCTGGAGGAGCCAGCGCTGAAACTCAGCGCAGGGGGTGAGCTGCAGCTCCTCGACGAGATCGCCACGATAGGCGTCGAGAATGGCTTCCAGCGTGGGAATATTCGCCACCCCATCGAGCAGATCATGCAGCTCATGAAGGTCGAAGGCCCAGTGCTCGGGCAGCTTGAAGGCGATCGTCTGGCGGGAGACCACCAGCACCTGGTCGGCCTCGTCACCCAGTGACTGGCGAAGACAGTGAAGGGCATGACGCAGATTGGTTCGGCCGGATGACAGGCCCTGATCCGGCCAGAGAAGCTCGGCCAGGGTCGCTCGGTTGACCGGCTGGTCATGGAGCAGGAGGTAGACCAGCAGGGCCTTGACCTTGTCATAGCTGAACTGGGTCAGGCAGTCCTCACCCAGGGTCAGGGAAAAGTGTCCGAAAAGCGCTAACTGCTCGTTGACTGAGGGTTCCCGCATCGTGTTGGTACCTGCGTTATTATCTTGCTGGCTCGGACAACTACGACACCCTTACGCGAAGTGAGCCTGCCGAACCCTTTGTTGTGTTTACGCGGCTGCGTATCGTCCCCGGTATCCTTGACCGGGTCACATCTCTGGCTGGCCTTCACGCGCGTCTTCTTGCTGTCTCACCACCTTAACGCAGGCACTCCCTCAGGCTGCGGCAGGTACGCCACTGTGAAAACGGAATACCTCATCCGGCTCACAGATCAGCTGGCGTTCGCAGTCGGCGAAGAAAGTAATGCGCGTTTCCACGCTCTTATCATTCGCCTCTGCGGCATAGCGACGGGCCAGCATCAGATAATCTTCGTAATGGCGTCCTTCTGACTTAACCAGACTGCGATAGAACTTGGCAAGCTCGACATCGAGATGAGGGATCAGACGAGCGAATCGCTCGCAGCTGCGCGCCTCTATATAGGCACCGATAATCAGGATATCCACCAGCCGCTCCGGGTCCTCGCGGCGCACATGACGACGCAGCCCCTCGGCGTAGCGTGACGCGCTGAGGTGGCGATACTCGATGCCGCGAGCCTCCATCACACGAATCACCTGCTCGAAGTGCAGAAGCTCCTCCCGCGCCAGCTGCGACATCTTGGTCAACAAAAGCGGACGATCGACATAGCGATACATCAGGCTCATCGCCGTCGAGGCGGCCTTCTTTTCGCACTGCGCATGATCGATCAGCAGCAGGTCCGGGTGGGCAAGCGCCGCTTCGATCCAGGCATCAGGCGTCTCGCAGGTCAGAAAGTCCCGCAGTTCGGCGGGTAGCAGGTCTTCCACAGTATCTTGCATTGTCTCTCAGATCGTCAGGGTGATAGTGAGGATGATAGTGAGGGCGATAGTCAGGGTCATTGATCAGGGCGATCAAACGTGGGCTCTATCAACCAATCCCTACCAACAAGGCTCTATGAAAAAGGGCTCAATAAAAAAGGCTGAGTCATCGTCATCATGAGTGCCGGGGCATGGCGAGGGTCTGTCATGACAAGAATCAGGTCGATGCCTGACGCCGGGCCTCGGCCACTGCCATCAAACGCGGCACCAGCTGGGCGTGCAGCGCGGCGGGCGACAGACCCTGCCCCTCTCCCACCGCCTCGAGTCCGTAGCGTGACAGGTCATTGATGCGATCGCGCCCCACCCGCAGAAGCTCCACCGCCTGAGAAAGCGGCGGCTGGTCGTCGCGATGACGGATGCGATGACGATCTAGCTGGGTCTTGAGCATGTCGGCATCGACCACCCGCAGCAGCTCCCCGGCCGCCGCCACCCGCAGCGCATCCAGCTCGGCAAGACGCAGGTCCCGCTCATCAAACTCATAGGTAGGCCAGTCGCGGATTTCGTCGGAATGGCGCTGGCAGCCCCGGCAGACATCGTCACCGACGGTGGTCGAACACAGCCCGACGCAGGGCGAAATGATTCGGCGTGTCATGACTCTCCTTCTTTGCTGCCCGCTATCTTACCCGGCTCGACGGTTCCACGACACTCTTGCCGTGTCCCTTGTCAGGGCTCTTGCTAGTGCTCGATCGCGCTTGGGGCCCGCATCGCACCGAAAGCACAGCAGGCCATGCAAGGCCGCGTCATCCGGGCGTCACTTGCCAACCCCACGACCAAGGTACGAGGCCTGACAACGGGGGCTTGCTTAACATTGTCGACAAACTCAGGTAAACTTTTATGCCTCCCGCAAGACGCATAACGAAAGTCCCGGAGCGTCACGATCGACGATCATTTTTTGCCATGTGTCGTCGGCAGGCCACGCTCTGGAAGATCAACTTGATGAGGGTCCCTCCGTGCTTGAAGCCTATCGCCAACATGTCGAAGAACGCGCCAGCCAGGGCGTGCCGCCCAAGCCGCTGAATGCCGAGCAGACCGCCGCACTGATCGAGCTTTTGAAGAATCCGCCGGCCGGCGAAGAAGAGTTCCTGCTCGAGCTGCTGACCGATCGCGTGCCGCCGGGCGTCGACGAGGCCGCTTACGTGAAGGCAGGCTTCCTGACCGCCATCACCAAGGGCGAAGCCGAGTCCCCGCTGATCGACAAGACCCACGCGGTCAAGCTGCTTGGCACCATGCAGGGCGGTTACAACATCGTCTCGCTGGTCGAGCTGCTCGACGACGAGAGCCTGGCCAAGGAAGTGGGCGAACAGCTCAAGCACACCCTGCTGATGTTCGATGCCTTCCACGACGTGGAAGAGCGCGCCAAGGCAGGCAATGCCGTGGCCAAAGACATCATCCAGTCCTGGGCCGACGCCGAGTGGTTCCTGGCCAAGCCGGCCCTCGAAGAGAAGATCACCCTGAGCGTCTTCAAGGTGCCCGGCGAGACCAACACCGATGACCTCTCCCCGGCCCCGGATGCCTGGTCACGCCCGGATATTCCGCTGCATGCCAACGCCATGCTCAAGAACCCGCGCGACGGCATCAACCCGGAAGAGCCCGGCACCACCGGCCCGCTCAAGCAGATCGAGGAAGTGAAGGCCAAGGGCTTCCCGGTCGCCTACGTCGGCGACGTGGTCGGCACCGGCTCATCGCGCAAGTCCGCTACCAACTCCGTGCTGTGGTTCTTCGGCGACGACATCCCCAACGTGCCCAACAAGCGCGCCGGCGGCTTCTGCTTCGGCGGCAAGATTGCCCCGATCTTCTTCAACACCATGGAAGATTCCGGCGCCCTGCCCGTCGAGATGGACGTCGAGAAACTCGAGATGGGCGACGTCATCGACGTCTATCCGTACGAAGGCAAGGTCTGCAAGCACGGTACAAACGAAGTGGTCAGCACCTTCGAGCTCAAGACCCAGCTGATCCTCGACGAAGTCCGCGCCGGCGGCCGTATCCCGCTGATCATCGGCCGCGGCCTGACCGGCAAGGCCCGTGAATCCCTGGGCCTCGAGCCGTCCGACGTCTTCCGCCTGCCCGAGCAGCCGGTCGACACCGGCAAGGGCTTCACCCTGGCCCAGAAGATGGTTGGCAAGGCCTGCGGGCTGGACGGCGTGCGTCCGGGCATGTACTGCGAGCCGAAGATGACCACCGTGGGCTCTCAGGACACCACCGGTCCGATGACCCGCGATGAGCTCAAGGACCTGGCCTGCCTCGGCTTCCAGTCCGATCTGGTGATGCAGTCGTTCTGCCACACCAGCGCCTATCCGAAGCCGGTCGACGTGGAAACCCACCACACCCTGCCCGACTTCATCATGAACCGCGGCGGCGTCTCGCTGCGCCCGGGCGACGGCATCATCCACTCCTGGCTGAACCGCATGCTGCTGCCCGACACCGTCGGCACCGGCGGCGATTCCCACACACGCTTCCCGATGGGCATCTCTTTCCCGGCGGGCTCGGGTTTGGTGGCCTTCGCCGCCGCCACCGGCGTCATGCCGCTGGACATGCCGGAATCGGTACTGGTGCGTTTCAAGGGCAAGCGCCAGCCGGGCGTGACCCTGCGTGACCTGGTTCACGCCATTCCCTACTACGCCATCCAGAAGGGTCTGCTGACCGTCGACAAGTCCGGCAAGAAGAACGCCTTCTCCGGTCGTGTGCTGGAAATCGAAGGCCTTGAAGACCTGACCGTCGAGCAGGCCTTCGAGCTGTCCGACGCCAGCGCCGAGCGTAGCGCCGCCGGTTGCACCATCACCCTGGGTGAGGATTCGGTCTCCGAGTACCTGAAGTCCAACATCACCCTGCTCAAGTGGATGATCGACGCTGGTTACGGCGACCGTCGCACCATCGAGCGCCGTATCCTGGCCATGGAAGAGTGGCTGGCCGATCCGAGCCTGATGCGCGCCGACAAGGACGCTGAGTACGCCGAAGTCATCGAGATTGATCTCGAAGACGTCAAGGAACCGGTACTGTGCGCCCCGAACGATCCGGACGATGCCCGCCTGCTGTCCGAGGTCGCCGGCCGCCAGATCGACGAAGTCTTTATCGGCTCGTGCATGACCAACATCGGCCACTTCCGCGCCGCCGGCAAACTGCTCGAGAAGCAGCCCGCCGGCAGCCTGAAGACCAAGCTATGGCTGGCACCGCCGACCAAGATGGACCAGCACCAGCTGACCGAGGAAGGCTACTACGGCATTTACGGCCGCGCCGGCGCCCGCATGGAAATGCCGGGCTGCTCGCTGTGCATGGGTAACCAGGCGCGCGTGGCGCCGAAGTCCACCGTGGTATCCACCTCTACGCGTAACTTCCCCAACCGCCTGGGCGACGGCGCTGACGTCTTCCTCGCCTCTGCTGAGCTTGCCGCAGTGGCAGCGGTAGAAGGCCGCCTGCCGACGGTCGAGGAATACCAGGGCTACATGGGCGAGTTCGATGCGATGGCCGGTGAAATCTATCGCTATATGAACTTCCATGAAATCGAGGAGTTCCAGAAGGCTGCCTCGAACGTGATTCCGGTCGCCGAAGCCTGAGACCGGACATCACACTAATCGACGATGCTCGCACCATCGCCGGTTTATCACGCTGCTGACGTATTCACGTTGCAGTCAGTAAAGATAACCCGGAGTCGATGACCGAAGCGCCCCGCCCTGCGGGGCGCTTTTTTTTGACCATGTGCGTTGGCGATGCGCCATCAATCACAACAAAAACTCACCCGACGTTACCGAGCAAACCTTGTTATCGAACAGTGTTCTGCTTATATTCCGAGGGCTAGTCAATCAACCGTACTGCCCGTGTTTCCTCGGCAAGATGCACCAACGCTGGGACGCCTAGGTCAACCCAGATATCGCCATCAAGGAGAAGCCCATGAAACTCCGTACTCTGTTTACAGCCTCACTCGCCACTGGCCTGTGCGTTTCAGCACCGGCCGTGCTCGCCGCTCCGAGTGCCGAAGGCCTCTACCTGGGCCTTGGCACGGGTTTCAGCTCGCTGGAGAATGACCGGGAGGACGTCGACAACTTCATCAAGTCCGGCTCCGAAGACTTCGATGTCGACGACGATGACAATGTCTTCAAGGGATTCGTCGGCTATGAGCTCAACCCGTATTTCGCCACCGAGGTCTTCTACGCCGACCTTGGCCGCACCCGCCTGAAAGGCAACAACGTCGCCAACACCGACCTCGAGTCCAACGCTTACGGCGTCAACGTTGTCGGCCAGCTGCCGATCACCCCCTGGTTCACGGCCTTCGCCAAAGCCGGCTTGGCAAAGTGGGAAACCAACGTCGATGGCAACCTTGGCAACTCCAGCCTGGATCTCGAGGATAACGACGGCACCGATCCGGTCTATGGCGTCGGCGCTCAGTTCAACTTCGATCCTTTCCTGGTCCGTGCCGAATACGAGCGCTACGACCTGGACAGCGACTACCAGATCGACACCTTCACCGCCTCGGCAGGCCTGCGCTTCTGATCACGCGAAGATAGGCCAGCGGAACAGAACACGCCGGGCCCAGGCCCGGCGTTTCTATGTCCCATCGCGGGGTTCCACAACGCCAAGGTTGTGGCACCATCAGGGTTCCAGCTCAAGGAGAATCCCATGACTTCCATCATCACGCCCGATATCTGCGACGCCTACCCGGACGTCGAGGTGCTCGAACCGATCTTCGTCAACGTCGGCGGTCGCGACGCCTTTGGCGGCCCGGTGCGCACCGTCAAGTGCTTCGAGGACAACTCGCGGGTCAAGGAGGCCGTCGCCGAGCCAGGTAACGGCGCCGTGCTGGTAGTGGATGCCGGTGGCTCGCTGCGCTGCGCGATGCTTGGCGACATGCTGGCCGAGCAGGCGGCCAGTAACGGCTGGGCGGGCGTGGTGATGTACGGCTGCGTGCGCGATGTCGATGTGCTGGCCGAGACCGATATCGGCGTCCAGGCCCTCGCTGCCCATCCCCGCAAGAGCGAGAAGCGCGGTGAAGGTCAGCGAGATATCACCGTGAGCTTCGCCGGCGTGACCATCACCCCCGGGCAATGGCTTTACGCCGACAACAACGGCATCCTGATCGCCAAGGAGCAGCTTAACCTGAAGGGCTGACCCAATCGTGGCAAGCTACTCGAGCACCGTGATCGCGCATCGCATGGTGGAAGAAACTGCGCTTTCGCCCTCAGCGGCGCCTGTCCGGCGCCGCTGATCTGGTTAGGCTCGGTCATGATTAGGCTAGGTCAGCGCAGGATGTCGCGGATCACTTCAAGAATGATCTCATTGGCAGGGTCGACCAACACGGCATCCCTTCCCACACGGCGCCACTCATAGTCGTCGTAATAAGGCAGCTCACGGCGCACGCGTTCATCGAAGTTTCTGGCAATGCCGGGAGGCAGCGGCTTGCCGCGCTCCAGGTTCATGCGGATGCCGGGCGGCAGGCTATCGCGGTCGTCATGCTCCAGGTACTCTCGCCGGCTGCGGAAGATCTCGCGTATCTCGCGCTCGTCGAACCTCGGCCCCCACATACCGTCCTGATCACGCTCGCGCTCGTGATACTGGTAGCGGTCTCGCTCCCGGGATTCATCGCGATAACGATCCCCCTCACCGGCCAGGCCCTGACCGTGCTGGCCCCCGCCGTGCCCTCTTTCTTGGCCGCGATGCCCCTTGTCATGTCCATCGCCCGGGGCTTTCCAGGATGCCTGGCCTTCGCCCTGACCGTGGTCAGGCTTGGCCAGCAGTGGGCCAGACGCAAGTACCAGCCCTAGGGCAGCGCCAAGCAGCAGAGCAGAAAAGAATCCTTTGCGTTTCATTACACACCTACGATGGGAAGACATACCCACAGTCTAGTTCCAGATTGGGCCGAGAAAGTGCAAGAACGGCATCGTCATCAGCAAAGAACCGTTATCATTGTCGACTCGTTACGTGGTGTTCCTCCTACTGTCTACTGCTGGAGATTGTTTGATGTATTGTCGCTCACTGCTCGCTGCTGCCGGCCTTGTTCTCGGCGCCGTCAGCCCCCTGGCCCAGGCCGACAGCCTGCGTCTTGGCATAGGCGAATGGGCCACCGGCCAGGCCAGCACCTATGTCTTGAAAGCGGTCCTCGAGGACGCTGGCCATCAAGTGGATGTTAGTTCGGTGAGCCTCGCCGCCATCTGGCAGGGACTCTCAGTCGGCGAACTGGATGCCTTCAGCGGCGCCTGGCTGCCGGTCACTCAGGCCAGCTACCTCGAAGGCATGGCCGATAAGATCGATGACCTTGGCCCCAACCTTACCGATGCCCGCGTCGGCCTGGCCGTGCCGAGCTACGCGGACGCCACCTCGATCGCCGACCTGTCGGACGCCGGTGAGACGTTTGGCCAGCGCATCCACGGCATCGACCCGGGCGCCGGCATCATGAGTCTGACCGAACAGGCAATGGACGCCTACGGCATCGAGGACTGGCAGCTGGTCGCGGGCAGCGATGCGGCCATGAGCCAAACCCTCAAGACCGCAATGTCACGCAAAGAGCCGATCGTCGTCACCGCCTGGGCCCCGCATCCGGTCTTTTCGGACCATTCGCTGCGCTACCTCGACGATCCCCAGGGCATCTATTCAAGCAACGAACAGATCCACACCGTGACCCGCAGGGGACTCGCCGAGGAGAAGCCAGGCATCACCGCCATCCTCGATCGTTTTCAGTGGACCCTCGCGGACATGCAGGATTTGATGGCCGCCAACCAGGCCAACGGCGACTATGAGGCCAACGCCCGGGCCTGGGTCGACTCGCACCCGGACCTCGTCGCTACCTGGCTCGGCAATAGCGTTGGCGATAGCGTCGAACAGAACGTCGACGAGAGTCTCAACAACGACGACTGACGCCACATTGCCGCATGACGTGGCGAAGAACGAAAAGCGCCCGGCCAATTGAATTGGTCGGGCGCTTTTGATTGGAAGCGTCAACATGCTTATAGGTCGGTACGCTCCCGCCCCCGGCGCACCCGCACGATATCGGCCATCACCGCGAGGGCGATTTCCGCCGGCGTCTTGCTGCCGAGCTTAAGCCCGATCGGCATCTGGATGCGCGCAAGCTCGGCTTCCCTCAGGCCACCGCTGCGTTTCAGGCGCTCGGCCCTAGCCGCGGAAGTCTTCTGTGAGCCCATCACGCCAATGTAGAAGGCCTCGGTTCTGACGGCCTCGATCATTGCCAGATCATCGATACGCGGATCATGGGTCAGCGCCACCACTGCGGTGGCCCCGTGACAGCCGCCCCCGGCGATGAAGGCCGAGGGCAGCGTCTCGACCCGCTCGACGCCGGGCAGCGAGACTCCTGCGAAGATATCGGGACGGGGATCACAGAGGATGACCTCGAACCCCAGCCGCACGGCAAACTCGGCGCAGGCCTCCGCCACCGGGGACATACCGGCCAGTACCAGCCGGGCCGCCGGGCCGACGCGCAGTTGCACCTGACCCGGTGCCTCTTCGCTGCCCACTGCCGGCAGCACCACCCGCTCGCCAAGGCCAGAATCGTCTTCGAGCTGCGACTGGCCGCTGGCCAGATCAACGTGACGAAGCTGCGGCCGCTGGCCCGTCAGCGCGGCCTCCAGGGCCGTGAGGTGTTCAAGGGTCTCTTCACCCGGTGACAGGCGTTCGACCAGCACATCGAGGATACCGCCGCAGGGAAGCGAGACACCGGGCCCGTCCAGCCCCCCTTCCTCACCATCAACGTCGCCATAGCGCACACACTGCACCGGCGCCTGAAAGGCGCCATCGGACAGCCGCGCCAGGAAGTCTTCCTCGACGCAGCCGCCGGAAAGCGAGCCCACATGGCGACCGTCTCGAAGCGCCACCAGCCAGGCGCCGGGCTCTCTGGGCGAGGAGCCGAAGGTCGAGAGCACCGTGCACAGCCACAGCGTCTGCCCCTCTTGCGCCCAGGCAAGGGCCTGGCGGATCACCGTCAGATCAAGGTGTTGCATGATAGGTCTCACTCGGGAAGGCCCCGCCCGGACGTGCCGGAACGGGGCTTCTGGGACAGCGTTACTGGATCAAGAGGCAAGGCTTGCCCTAGAGGGCGGCCTTGAGCGCCTCGGCGCGCATCGGCATGTCGCGCAGGCGAACGCCGACGGCATGCTGGATGGCATTGGCGATGGCGGGCGCTACCACCGTGGTGCCCGGCTCACCCAGGCCCACCGGCATGGCATCGGTGTCGACGAACTCGAGATCCATCTCTGGCACTTGGTTCATGCGCAGCGGCGTGTAGGCGCCCAGGTTAAGCGCCTTCGGCTTGCCCTTCTCGTATTCGGTGCCCTCAAAGAGCGCCATGGAAAGTCCCCACAAGAGTGAGCCCTCGAGCTGCGCCATGGCACCGTCGGGATGCGCAAGGGTGCCGGCATCGGCCACCGTGGTCAGACGCTCGACCTTGACCGACCCATCGCCGCGATCGACCTTGACCCGGGCGATACAGGCGACCCAGGTCGGCATGTTGCGCTCCTGGCCGAAGGTCAGCGCCACGCCCATGCCCACATCCTCGGGCAGGCTGTCGCGGCTGTCCCAGTCGGCCTTGTCCATGGCCCGCTTGAGCACCGCCTTGAGGCGATCAGCACCGCCGACGCTGTGTGGCGCCTGGCCCGAATTGCGACCCTCGGCCTTGAGCAGGCCGAGCCGGAAACGTGCCGGGTCCTGGCCGGCGGCCAGTGCCAACTCGTCGATATGCTGCTCCACGGCCCAGGTCGTCCAGCCCGGCCCGACCGAGCGCAGATAGCCCGGCACGAAGACCTCATGCGCCGTGTGGTTCTGCTGTGCCCAGACCCGCTGGGCGCCGACGTCATACCAGTGATCGGCACCGCTGATGGCGAAGGAATCGACCTTGCCACCGTTCTCGACCGTCTCGGCGAGGAAGGCCGGCGCCATGGCGGCAGAGGGCCAACCGGCAGCCGCGGCATGCTCGGAGGCTACCACCTTGCCGTTGCCGTCGAGGCCTGAGCGCAGGCGCTGCACCGAGGGCGAGCGCACGCAGTCTAGACGGGTGTCGTCGGGCCGCGTGAAGAGCATCTTCACCGGCCGCCCCAGGGCCTTGGCCGCCAGTGCCGCCGGAATGGTGTAGTCGCCGTAGAGGCGCCGACCGAAGCCACCGCCCAGATAATACTGATGCAGGGTAATCTTGCTGGCATCGACCTCGAGGGCCTTGGCCAGCATCGGTACCGCCAGCGACTGCTGCTGGTTGCCGCAGTGCACGTGCCAATGGCCGTCTTCCTCGACCACGGTGGCGTTGACCGGTTCGAGCTGGAAGTGCAACACGCTCGAGGTGGTGTAGGTGGACTCGATCACCTGACTCGCGCCCTCGAGACCCGAGGCCACCTCGCCGATATCGACGAACAGCGAGCCATTATCCCGGCTCGGCGCCTTGACCAGGGCATGGCCCTGCTGCTGGATATCTGCCTCGCTGATGTCGTAGCTGTCACCCCGCTGCCACTCGACCTTGAGGGCATCGGTCGCGCGCATCGCCGAGGAATAGCTGTCGGCGATCACGGCAAGCCAGCCCTGGCAGACGCCAGACGGATCGTCCAGCTCTATGGTCTGGCGATAGCCCTCGATCTGCCGGGCGGCGCTGTCGTCCACCGACGTCGGCTTTGAGCCGAAGCGGGTCGGCGGCAGCACAGGGCGGGCATAGAGCATCTTGTCGACGGTGACGTCGATGCCATAGATCGCCTCGCCGTTGACCTTGGCCGGCACGTCCAGAGCATCGCCCTTGGTGCCCAGCACACGGCGCTCGCTGGCAGGCTTCAGGCTGATCTGCTTGAGCTCGTCCTCGGAGAAGGTGCGCTCGAGACCCGCCTGAGCCACGATCTCGCCATAGCTGATCGACGTATCACCGCTGATCACCTGGCCCTGGCGGGCACGGCAATCGGCCGGATCAACGCCCAGCAGCTTGGCGCCGGCCTCGATCAGGGCAATACGGCCAGCCGCGCCGGCACGGGACAGCGGCAGATAGCTGTGGTGTACCGACCAGCTACCGCCGGTGACCATATAGCCCCACTTCGGGTCGCTATCGACGTAGACGACCTCGATGGAGGACCAGTCTGCCTCGAGCTCTTCGGCGACCAGGCGGGCCAGGCTGGTGGCGACGTGCTGGCCCATTTCAGCCTTGGTGATATGCACGGTCACAGTGCCGTCGGGGGCGATGGCATACCAGATCGTCGGCTCATAGCGACCCGCAGCCAGCGATTCGCTCGCCGAGCCACCGCTCGCCGCGCTGGCGACACCGGAAAGGCCGAAGGCCATCATCGCCGAGCCGGCCATGGTGCCGATCAGAAAGCCGCGGCGCGTGATGCCCTGGGCATCATTGTTCTCGTTGCCCTGAGCGTCGCTGCCATTGGCCTCGACGGCCGCCAGCTGGTCTTCAAACCTGGCCATGGGTCACCTCCTGATCATGGGTCGGGTCGAAAACGCCAACGCCGGCGGTGGATGCCTGGCTGGCCCTGCCGATCTCGGCGGCACGCTTGACCGCTCGATGGATGCGCACATAGGCCATGCAGCGGCAGAGATTCCCGGCCATGGCCTGGGTGACCTCCTCGTCGCTAGGGTCCGGGGTGCGGCTCAGGAAGTCAGCGGCCTGCATGATCTGACCCGACTGACAGTAACCGCACTGCGGCACCTGATGCTCACGCCAGGCCTGCTGCAGCGGGTGGTCATCGTTGTCTGACAGTCCTTCGATAGTGACGATATCGGCGCCTTCGGCGCCGGATACCGGCAGCACGCAGGTACGCGTGGCGCTGCCGTTGAGATGGACGGTGCAAGCGCCGCACTGGGCGATGCCGCAGCCAAACTTGGTGCCTGTCATGCCAAGGTGATCCCGCAACACCCACAGCAGTGGGGTCTGCGGAGACACCTCGACGCTGACCGGCTTGCCGTTCAGAGTGAAGCTGGCCAAGGGGAATTCTCCTGAGGTAGTCATCGGCGGCGCGTTGCGCCGCATCCGCGCCGTGAGCCGGCGTCTCATGTGCAAGATTGTATCGTACACAATGTTAGCAGGCTGAAGGTTGGTGTCGACTCTCGGCCCGTGACGTCCATTCCACGCTCCCGCCTCACATCCACTACACAGGCAGCAGGCATACACCACGCCCCCATCATCCATACACCACGCACCCAAACGAAAAACCCCGCCTCGAAGGGCGGGGTTCTGGATCGAGCGCGACGCGCGGCAACCTAGCCGATAGTTTCTCCGGCCAGCATGAACCAGGTCTCAAGAACGGCATCCGGGTTCAGCGACACCGAATCGATGCCCTGCTCCATCAGCCACTTGGCAAGATCCGGATGGTCCGAGGGCCCCTGGCCACAGATGCCCACATACTTGCCCTGAGCCTTACAGGCCTGGATGGCCATCGACAGCAGCTTGAGCACCGCCGGGTTGCGCTCATCGAACAGGTGAGCGATCACCCCGGAATCCCGGTCCAGCCCCAGGGTCAACTGGGTCAAGTCGTTGGAGCCGATCGAGAAGCCGTCGAAGTGCTCGAGGAACTCATCGGCGAGCAGCGCGTTGGCCGGCAGCTCGCACATCATGATCACCTTGAGACCGTTCTCACCGCGCTTGAGGCCATTCTCGGACAAGATGTCGATCACACCGCGGGCCTCGTCGGTGGTGCGCACGAAGGGCACCATGATCTGGACGTTGTCGAAGCCCATCACATCGCGCACACGCTTGAGCGCCTGGCACTCCAGATCGAAACACGGGCGGAAGGATTCCGACAGATAACGGGAGGCGCCGCGGAAGCCGAGCATGGGGTTCTCTTCGCCGGGCTCGTAGTTCTTGCCGCCGATGAGGTTCTCGTACTCGTTGGACTTGAAGTCCGACAGCCGCACGATGACCTTCTGCGGGTAGAACGCCGCGGCCAGGGTCGAAATCCCCTCGACCAGCTTGTCGACGTAGAAGCTCACCGGGTCATCATAGCCCGCGGTGCGCTGCTCGATGGTCTGCTGAAGCTCTACCGGCAGGGTGTCGAAGTCGAGCAGCGCCTTGGGGTGCACGCCGATCATGCGGTTGATGATGAACTCGAGGCGCGCCAGGCCGACGCCAGCATTGGGCAGGCTCGAGAAGTTGAAGGCGCGATCCGGGTTACCGACGTTCATCATGATCTTGAAGGGCAGCTCGGGCATGCTGTCGACACTGGTGGTCTTGCACTCGAAGTCCAGCAGCCCCTCGTAGACATGACCGGTATCGCCTTCGGAGCAGGATACAGTGACCTCTTGGCCGTCACGCAGCACACTGGTGGCGTCGCCGGAGCCGACCACCGCCGGGATGCCCAGCTCGCGAGCGATGATCGCCGCATGGCAGGTGCGCCCGCCACGGTTGGTGACCACCGCCGAGGCACGCTTCATGATCGGTTCCCAGTCCGGGTCGGTCATGTCGGTGACCAGCACGTCGCCCTCGTTGATCTTGCCCATCTCGTCCGGGGTCATGATCACCTTGACCTCGCCACTGCCGATGCGCTGACCGATGGCACGCCCGGAGATCAGGTTGCGTCCCTTCTCGCGCAGGTGGAAGCGCTCGAGCTTGCCGCCCTCGGTCTGGGACACCACCGTTTCGGGGCGGGCCTGCACGATGTAGACCTGGCCATCGTCGCCGTCCAGGGCCCACTCGATGTCCATCGGACGCTGGTAGTGGCGCTCGATGATCATCGCCTGACGTGCAAGCTCCATGACCTGCTCATCGTTGACGCAGAAGCGACCGCGATCGGACAGCGGCACGTCCACGGTTTCCACCGACTTGCCGGCGCTGGCATCGCCGGTGTAGATCATCTTGATCAGCTTGGAGCCCAGGTTGCGCCGCAGCACCGCCGGGCGACCGGCGTCCAGGGTCGGCTTGTGGACGTAGAACTCGTCGGGGTTGACCGCGCCCTGCACCACCGTCTCGCCGAGCCCCCAGGAGGCCGTCACGAACACGGCGTCGCGGAAACCGGATTCGGTGTCGAGGGTAAACATCACCCCTGACGCGCCGGTCTCGGAGCGCACCATCTTCTGGATGCCGGCAGACAGCGCCACGTTCTCGTGGGCATAGCCGCGGTGTACCCGATAGGAGATCGCCCGGTCGTTGAACAGCGAGGCGAACACCTCATGCACGGCGCGCTTGATGTTGGCGAAGCCTTCGATGTTGAGGAAGGTTTCCTGCTGGCCGGCGAAAGAGGCATCCGGCAGGTCTTCGGCGGTGGCAGAGCTTCTCACCGCGACCTTGAGGCTGGGGTGCTGGGCGACCATGGCATCGTAGGCCTCGCCAAGCGCCGCTTCGAAGGACGGCGGCAGCGGCGTGTCGATCACCCACTGACGAATCTCGGCGCCGGTCTTGGCCAGGGCCTCGACGTCATCGACGTCGAGCCGCGCCAGCGCCTGATTGATGCGCTCGTTGAGGCCGTCGTGAGCGAGGAATTCGCGATAGGCATGAGCGGTGGTGGCAAAGCCGCCAGGCACGCTGACGCCCGCATTGGCCAGATTGGAGATCATCTCGCCGAGCGAGGCGTTCTTGCCGCCCACGCGCTCGACGTCGTTCATGCCGAGCTGGTCGAACCACTCAATGTACTGATTCACGGACTCTTTCACGCGACCCCCTTGTCGACTGGTGACACTCACTGGCAACGATCGCCGCATCGCGATCGACGGCCGCCATAGCTGGATGCTAAGCACCCTATCAAGGGTCGGGGATGTTCGCCATTGGTCTAATAGCGAAGTCATTGGAGGATTTTTACAACACGGCGTCTTTTGGCCGCCTTTTTGTAGTCAGGCTGAGATGACGCCACCAAAACCTACCGGACGAAAGCGCCGCGGGGCCGCATGGCGCTTGCCGCGCCGCCCGTCAGCCGAGACAATCGAGCCATTCAGGCGCCACTACCTAACCGTCGCCGTAAATCAATCACAACTCACTAGTTACAACTAATTCAGTCACAACTAACCCGTCGCCGCTAACCAGTCGTCACGACAAGAACCGAAGGTTCCCTCATGCCACGTACCGCCTTTTTCATCTCCGATGGCACCGGCATCACCGCCGAAACGCTGGGCCGCAGCCTGCTGGCGCAGTTCGAGAGCGTCGAGATCCGCATGATCACCAAGCCCTACATCGATGACACCGAGAAGGCGCAGGCGCTGGTGGACAGCATCAATGCCACCGCCGCCCGAGACGGCGAGCAGCCGATCATCATCGACACCATCGTCGACGAGGACGTGCGGCGCATCGTCTCCACGGCCCCCGGCTTCAAGGTCGACATCTTCTCGACCTTCTTAAAGCCGCTGGAAGAAGAGCTTGCCACCCACTCCACCTATACCGTGGGGCGCACTCACTCGATCGGCCAGGACGATGTCTACATGAACCGCATCGACTCGGTGCACTTCGCCCTGGACAACGACGACGGCGCGCGGCTCAACCAGTACGACAAGGCCGACGTCATCCTGATCGGCGTCTCACGCTGCGGCAAGACCCCCACCTCGCTGTACCTAGCGCTGCAGTTCGGCATCCGCGCCGCCAACTACCCGCTCACCGAAGACGACTACGACGAGGACGGCACTCTCAAGATGCCGCGCGCGCTGGCGCCCTACCGCCACAAGCTGTTTGGCCTGACCATCGCCCCGCCCCGCCTGGCGGCGATCCGCAGCGAGCGGCGTCCCAACAGCCGCTATTGCTCGATGGATCAGTGCATGCAGGAAGTCGCCCAGGCCGAGGGGCTGTATCGCCAGATGCATATCCCCTACATCGATACCACGCGCTTCTCGATCGAGGAAATCTCCACCCGGATGATTGCCGAGGCCGGCCTGCACCGTCGCTTCAGCCCGCGCTGAGCCAACACCACCCCGAGGCCGCTGCTCAGCGCGCCACTCAGCGCAACACTTAACGCACTACGCCCAGGTCGCGCAGCTTGGCGATGTCTTCGGCCGACAGCCCCATCTCGGTGAGCACCGCATCGCTGTCGGCCCCCAGCGCCGGCGGCGCCACCTCGCTGGTGCAGGATACCCCGTCGAAACGCAGCGGGTTGGCCACCTGGGGCACGTCCTGACCGCCACGCTCGAGGGTCCTGACCAGGCCGCGATGACGCACCTGGGCATCCTCGAGGGCCTCGGCCACGCTGTGGATCGGCCCCGCCGGAATGCCGTGCGCCTCGAAGGCTGCCAGCCAAGCGTCCCGTGAGCGAGTCGCCAGGCACTCGGCGACCTTTTCCACCAGCGTCTCGCGATGGGCAACCCGGGCGGCATTGGTGGCGTAAGCCGGGTCCTGGGCCCATTCAGGGTATTCAAGCAGCGCGGCGAGCCGCGCGAACTGGGCGTCATTACCCACCGTCAGCACCAGATGGCCGTCGGCGCAGGCAAAGGCCTGATAGGGCACGATATTGGGATGCGCATTGCCATAACGCTCGGGCGCCCGACCGCTGACCAGGGTGTTCAGCGCCTGATTGGCCAGGGTAGCCAGCTGCACGTCGAGTAGCGCCACGTCGATGTAGCGCCCGCGACCGGTGCGGGAGCGCTCGTCCAGCGCCGCCAGCACCCCCACCGTGGCATATAGCCCGGTCATCACGTCGGTGATCGCCACGCCGGTCTTCATCGGCATGCCGTCCGGCTCGCCGGTGAGGCTCATCAGCCCGCCCATGGCCTGAATCATGAAGTCGTAGCCGGGCCGCCCGGCATAAGGGCCATCCTGGCCGAAACCAGTGATCGAGCAGCCGATCAGCTCCGGGTTCTCGGCCTTGAGGCTCTCGTGGTCGAGGCCGTAACGCGCAAGCCCCCCGACCTTGAAGTTCTCGATCAGGATATCGGCGCGGCCCGCCAACGCGCGGATCAGCGCCTGGCCCTCGGGCCGAGCGATATCCACGGCCAGCGACTGCTTGCCGCGGTTGGCGCACAGGTAATAGGCCGCTTCGACCGGGTCGCCGGCGACGTCCTCGAGCCATGGCGGCCCCCAGGCGCGGGTATCATCGCCGCGGCCTGGATGCTCGATCTTGATCACCCTGGCACCCAGGTCGGCCAGCAGCTGCCCGGCCCAGGGGCCGGCCAGCACCCGCGACATATCCAGCACGACGCGCCCTTCCAGGGGTCCGCTCATCTTGAGCTCCTTGGTCGCTCGGGTTGATTCGGCAACAAGCCAATGAGGAGGCGCTATGAATACCTCCCTGTAAGCTACCTGCGCCCTGCGGCGCTCTCGCATCCTGCGCCGCTCGCAGGGCCGGTGCTGGCCATCCATGGCCAGCCCGTTCGGAGCGGTGCTCCTCACCCATGGCGCAGGACCTCCTCTTCGGCTTGTTCCCGACGCCCCGCTTGATCTTCTCTGGTGTCGACTCGTTAGCCGGTAAAGGCCTGGATACCGGTCTGGGCACGACCGAGAATCAGGGCGTGAATATCGTGGGTGCCCTCGTAGGTGTTGACCGCCTCGAGGTTCATCACGTGGCGGATGACGTGGTACTCGTCGCTGATACCGTTGCCGCCGTGCATGTCCCGGGCGACGCGGGCAATATCCAGCGCCTTGCCGGCGTTGTTGCGCTTGATCAGCGAGATCGCCTCCGGCACCAGCTGGCCGTCATCGATCATCCGCCCGACCCGCAGCGCCGCCTGCAAGCCAAGGGCAATTTCGGTCTGCATGTCGGCGAGCTTCTTCTGGATCAGCTGATTGGCGGCCAGCGGGCGGCCGAACTGCTTGCGATCCAGGGTGTACTGACGACCGGCATGCCAGCAGGCCTCGGCGGCGCCCATGGCGCCCCAGGCGATACCGTAGCGGGCACGATTGAGACACGAGAAGGGTCCCTTCAGGCCGGTGACGTTGGGCAGGCAGGCCTCTTCGCCGACCTCAACATCGCTCAGCATGATCTGGCCGGTGATCGAGGCCCGCAGGCTGAACTTGCCCTCGATCTTGGGGGCGGTAAGGCCGGGCGTGCCCTTCTCGAGGATGAAGCCGCGCAGGATGCCCTCTTCGTCCTTGGCCCATACCACGAACACATCGGCGATCGGCGAATTGGTAATCCAGGTCTTGCTGCCGTTGAGGCGCCAGCCGCTTTCCGTGCGCACCGCCCGAGTGCTCATGCCGCCGGGATCGGAGCCATGGTCCGGCTCGGTGAGGCCGAAGCAGCCGACCCACTCGCCGCTGGCCAGTTTGGGCAGGTATTTCTCGCGCTGCGCCTCGCTGCCGAAGGCATGGATCGGGTACATGACCAGGCTCGACTGCACGCTCATCGCCGAGCGATAGCCGGAGTCCACCCGCTCCACTTCCCGGGCGATCAGGCCGTAGCTGACATAGTTGAGGCCCGCCCCGCCGTAGCCATCGAGCGTCGCCCCGAGCAGCCCCAGCTCGCCCATCTCGTTCATGATCTCGCGATCGAAATGCTCATGGCGGTTGGCCTGGATCACCCGCGGCAGAAGCTTGTCCTGGCAGTAGTCGTGGGCGGTGCGCTGCACCATGCGCTCGTCCTCGTCGAGCTGGTCGATGAGGCGGAAGGGGTCGTCCCAGGTAATAGGCGTGATCTGGCTCATGGGGAGCTCCTCAATAATGTCGACATTTAAATGCAATGTAGATCAAGCATCCTGCCCTGCCAAGCCGACCTTGGTCGCGGCCGCTTACTGGAGCTGGCCCTGCGATTCATCATGGCCTTGCGACTGACGCTGGCGTGCCAACACTGCCCTCAGCCGCCACCAGGCAATGCCCGCCATGATCAGGTTAGCCGTCAGCATACCGGTGAAGATGCCATGCGGCCCGTCCAACCGGCTGCCCAGCCAGGCCAGCGGCACGAACAGCACGAAGAGGCGCACCACGGAAAGCGCCATGGCATCCCGGGGCCGATGCAGGGCATTGAGCGACGACACCGAGAGGATCACCACCCCCTGGGCGCCAAGCCCCAGCGGCACCAGCCAGATAAAGTCGCGCAGCACCTCGCCGACCTCCGGCCCCTCGGCATAGCGAGCGGTCAGCCAGGGCGCCAGGCCCTGCAGCCCCGCCCAGATCGCCAGCTGCCAGACCAGGACAAAGCCCAGGCAGCCGCCGATAGCCCGGCGCACCCGCGCGAGCTGGCCGGCGCCCAGGTTCTGGCTGACCAGCGGCGACAGCGTCATTGAAAGCGCCAGCACCACGATCTGGGCGATGGCATCCAGCCGCGATCCGACCCCGAAGGCCGCCACCGCCGCATGGCCGTGGTCGGCGACGATGCGGGTCACCAGCGCCATGGCCACCGGCGTGAACAGGCTGGTCACCGCCGCTGGCAAGGCAATGCGCCCAAGTACGCGCCAGGACTCCACCAGCGCACCAAGGGTAAGACCCCGAAAGGCAATCAGGCCGCGCAGCCGCGGCTGACAGATCAGGCCCAGCGTCATCAGCCCCCAGCTCAGCACTGTGGCGAGTGCCGCCCCGGCCACACCCATCGCCGGCACCGGCCCAGCGCCGAAGATCAACAGCGGGTCGAGCGCCAGATTGAGAATCGCGGCAACGCCCATCGACAGCCCCGCCGCCAGGGTATTGCCGTGAGCACGTAACACGCTGTTGATGATGCGCGGCGCGATCACCAGGGCGGCCCCCCAGTACCACACGCCCATGTAGGCTTCGAGATAGGGCATCAGGGTGGCGTCGGCCCCCAGCAGCGAGAACAGCGACTCGATGCTTGGCAGCCCGGCAAGTGTCACCAGAGCCCCGACGAGCAGCGACAGCAGCACCGCATCCGTGGCGCGGCGTGCCAATAGGTCGTGACGGCCCTGGCCGAGCAAGCGCCCCACCACCGCCGAGGTGCCGATGCCGAGCCCGATCGCCAGGCTGATCACCGCAAAGACGACAGGAAAGGTAAAGGATACCGCCGCCAGCGGCGCAGTGCCGAGGCTGGCGATGTACCAGGCATCGACCAGGTTGAAGGTCATCATCGCCAGCATGCCGCCGATCACCGGCAGAGTCTTGCGCACCAGCGTGCGGGCGATGGGCGCTTCGAGCATCGAGCCGCGCCGGGCGGGTGACTGGGAAGAAGATGTCGACGTCATGGCAACCTCGGTCGAAAGGGGACGTCATTGTGCCCCACTCAGGCCAAGGCCCCAATGTGAGCAAGGGCCGGCAGCGTATGACGTCGCCGGCCCTCTCTATTTCTCCAGCTATCTCTATTTCTCCAGCTATCTCTATTTCCCCAGCTATCTCTATTTACGTATCTCTCACTGCACTCTTACGTACCTCTCACTGCTCTGAGCTTCTCATTCCTCGCCGCCTCTCACCTTAGTCCTCGTCGCGGCGATACAGGCGCTGAATGCTCGAGAAATCGAGCCCGCCGTTGCCATTGGCCGCATGCAGGGCAAAGAGGTTACGCGCCTGAGACCCCATCGGCACCGTCGACTTTGACCCCAGCGCCAGCTCCCAGGCGAGCCCCAGATCCTTGGCCATCAGGTCGGTATGAAAGCCACCTTGGTAGTCGTTGGAGGCCGGCGCTTTCTCCATCACTCCAGGCCAGGGGTTGTAGCCATTGAGCGCCCAGTTGCCGCCGCTGCTCTGCTTCATGACCTCGGAGAGCACCGCCGGGTCGAGGCCGTTCTCGACGCCCAGCGCCAGGGCCTCTGCCGTGCCGCTCATGAGAATGCCGAGCAGCATGTTGTTGCAGATCTTGGCCACCTGACCGGCGCCGGTTTCGCCGGCGTGGAAGATGTTCTTGCCCATGGCCTCGAGAACCGGCTTGGCCCGCTCGAAGCCCTCGTCGCTGCCACCGACGATGAAAGACAAGGTGCCGGCGACCGCACCGCCCACCCCGCCGGACACGGGAGCATCCACGAAGGCAAACCCGCGCTCGGCGGCGGCGGCACCCACGGTGCGGGAATCATCCGGGGCGATGGTCGAAGCATCGATGATCAGCGGGTTACCGGCGAGGGTATCCAGCAGCCCCGGGGCACCGTCGTTGCCCAAGTAGAGCCCCTTCACATGGGCGCCGGCTGGCAGCATGGATACTACCACCTCGGCCTCCTTGGTCACCGCCTCGGCGCTTGCGGCACGGCTAGCGCCGGCGTCCTCGAGGGTTTGCATGGCCTGATCCGAGAGATCGAAGACGCAGACATCATGGCCAGCCTTGACGAGATTGGTGGCCATGGGGCCCCCCATGTTGCCAAGACCGATGAAGGCGATACGCATGGCGTGGCTCCTTATTGGGTGGTTATGTGATCGTTGTTGTTGTTGCGTTGTTGCGTTGTTGTTGCCGTTATCGTTGCTGCATCGCTGTATTACAGCTCGCGCAGCGGGTGCGTCTCAGGGTTCCACAGCGGTCGTAGCAGGGCCTCGACATCGGCCTTGGGCACCGCGCCAACGCTTGAATGCGACCAGCGCGGGGTCTTGTCCTTGTCGATAAGAAGCGCCCGCACGCCCTCGGCGAGATCGCCCTTCAGACAGCACTGCACCGAGAGGTTGAGCTCTTCACGGAAGGCCTCGGCGAGGCCGGTGCGGGAATGACGCCGGATCATCTGCCAGACCAGCTGCGCGCTCAGCGGGCAGCCAGCGGCGAGCCGCGCCCGATTGGCGGCGAGCCAGTCATCCTGATGGTCATCGTCAAGGATGCGCGCGGCGGCATCCGTGGCCGATGCGCAGGCGGTGAGGCGCTGCAGGTGATCGCGATGCGGCCACAGCTGGGCAGCCGGTGCCTGGCCCCGATTCTCGAAACGGTCGAGCACACGCCCCACCACCGCCTGCAGCGCCCGGGTGTCATCGGCCTCATCAAAGTCGGCAGATAGCAGCGCTTCGAACAAGGCCTCGCGGCTTGCCCGAGGCACGAAGCGGTCGGCAAGGCCCAGGTCTAAGGCGTCTCGCGCATTGAGCTGGGCGCCGGTCAGGCCCAGGTAGGCGCCGATGCCCGGCGGCATGCGGTTGAGGAACCAACTGGCACCGATGTCCGGATAAAGGCCGATGCTGATCTCAGGCATCGCCAGCAGCGAGGTCTCGGTGACCAGGCGGTGACCGGCACCGGCCATCAGCCCCATGCCGCCGCCCATCACGATGCCGTCGCCCCACACCAGCAGCGGCTTCTCATAGCAATGGATCTGGTAGTCGAGGCCGTATTCGCCGGTGAAGTAGGTCTCGGCAAGGGCGCCGCCCTCCCCGGCCTGAATCGCCTTGTAAAGCGCAACGATGTCACCGCCGGCGCAGAACGCTTTCTCGCCGGCGCCTTCCAGCCAGACGGCGACCACCCGCTCGTCATCGGCCCATTGCGTCAGGCGGGCCGAGAGCTGCTCGATCATGGCAAGCGACAGGGCGTTCAGCGCCCTTGGGGCATTGAGGGTCGCCACCCCGATAAGGTGCCCCTCGCGGGTCGGGCGCTCCTCGAACAGCACGGGTGCATCGGTCATCGATCGGGCTCCTTGTCGGTCGTTATCGGAGAAACTGAAAGGTGGTGGATAGGTAGCGTCGGGCGCGCCTCACTGCAGCGACTCGATCACGCCATCGGCGAGCAGGCGCCGGGCGCTGATCACGCGCATGATCTCGTTAGTGCCCTCGAGGATCTGGTGCACGCGGGTGTCACGGACCAGTCGCTCCAGCGGATATTCCTTGATGTAGCCATAGCCGCCGTGCAGCTGCAGGGCCTCGTTGCAGACGTTGAAGCCCATGTCGGTGGCGACCCGCTTGGCCATCGCACAGTGGGCGGTAGCCTCGGGATCATTCTGGTCGAGACGCCAGGCCGCATGGCGCACCATCAGCCGCGATGCCACCAAGTCGCTTGCCATGTCGGCCAACTTGAACTGCAGGGCCTGGAAGCTTGAGAGCTCGCGGCCGAACTGCTTGCGCTGGCCTAGATAGTCGCGAGACAGCGTCAGCGCCTGCTGGGCGGCACCCAGCGAGCAACTGGCGATGTTGAGCCGCCCACCGTCGAGACCCTTCATGGCCAGGCGGAAGCCCTCGCCTTCTTCGCCGAGACGATTCCCGACCGGCACCCGCACATCATCGAAGCTGACCAGCCGCGTTGGCTGGCTCTTCCAGCCCATCTTTTCTTCGTTCTTGCCGTATTCGATACCGGCACTATCGGCAGGCACCAGGAACGCGGAGATACCGCCAGCGCCGGAATCAGACGCCCCGGTGCGCGCCATCACCACCAGCACGTCGGTAGACCCGGCCCCAGAAATGAACATCTTCGAGCCGCTGATTCTGTACTCATCACCCTCGCGTACTGCCTTGCTGCGCAGGTTGGCCGCATCCGAACCGGCGCCCGGCTCGGTCAGGCAATAGGAGGCCAGCAGCTCGCCGCTGATCAGCCGCTCGAGCCAGGTCTTGCGCAGCGCCTCGCTGCCCCAGTTGGCGATCATCCAACTGGCCATGTTGTGAATGGTCAGATAGGCAGTGGTCGAGATGCAGCCCTGGGCGAGCTGCTCGAAGATCAGCGAAGCCTCGAGCCGCGAGAGCCCCAGCCCGCCCCGCTCCTCATCGATATAGATGCCCAGAAAGCCGGCTTCACCGGCACGCTTGATGACATCCACCGGAAAGTGCGAACGGGCATCCCAGTCGGCGGCATGGTCGGCGAGTTCGGCACGGCAGAAGTCCGCAGCCGCCTGCTGCAGGGCGTACTGGTCCTCGGTGAGTGCAAAATCCATGGTGATCTCCTCTGACGTCACCGGCCGGCAGGCGTCCCGACATCGTCTGAAACGGGCCAGCGTTAACTAAGTTGGCGTTAACGAAAGGCGCCGTACAAACAGTCGGTATTCACGTCGGCCCGGCCATAACGCTTTCCGTAGCATGAATGACAGCAAGAATGACGGGGCGGCCGCGGCCTCGCCGGGC
The DNA here is from genome assembly GCF_003268885.1 of Onishia taeanensis. GTDB lineage: Bacteria > Pseudomonadota > Gammaproteobacteria > Pseudomonadales > Halomonadaceae > Onishia > Onishia taeanensis_A. The sequence continues at coordinate 5,966 of NZ_QLSX01000010.1, read as the reverse complement.
AATGCCACCAACCTAGCATTTGCTTGGTCGGGCGCAAGCCACCCCTTGGTCTAAGGCCAACAGCAATATATTCCCTTTACGTTAACGTCAAGCATAACTAATCTGGGAGAGTCGAAGCGCCACGGCGTTCATGCGATCATTCCGTCACCGACCAATGCATCGCAACAGCATCGCTAACGCCAAGGAACGTCACTATGCCCAAGCCCAGCCAGACCGAGTCCCAGGCAACCCCGGCCGATGCCGCCGCGGGAGCCGTGAGGCGCAAGCGAACCTTCGCGATCGGTGAGCTGGCCGAGATGTTCGAGGTAACGCCCCGCACCATCCGCTTCTACGAGCAGGAAGGGTTGCTGTCGCCTGAGCGCAAGGGCCAACGACGCATCTATCATGACAAGGACCGGGTGCGGCTGAAGCTGACGCTGCGCGGCAAGCGGCTCGGTTTCACGCTGGCCGAGATTCGCGAGGTCGTCGAGCTCTACGATGCCATGCCCGGCGGTAACACCCGCCAGCTTCATCGCATGCTCGAAATTCTCGCCGAGAAACGGGCCGATATGGAGCAACGCCTCGAGGATATCCGCCTGATGCAGCATGAGCTCGATGACGTCGAGACGCGCTGCCGGGCGGTGCTGGAGCGCCTGGACCCTTAACCCGGGCCTTAGCCTGGAATACCAGCAAAACGCGCCCCGTGTGGCGGGCGCGGCGCTCCGGTTCTAGGCTCTGTGCGAAAAGTCGGCGAGCGAAGATCAGACAAGGCAAAAATCAGGGAAAAAGCGGAGTTTACGTACTGTAAATGAGCATTTTGAGCTGATTTTTAACGCCGTATGGTCGAGCGCAGCCAGTTTTCGGACAGGGCCTAAAAGCACAATAACCATAGGAGCCAGCATGACACGCCAACGCCCCACCCCGGATTCGCCCACCACCCCGCCCGTAGCAAGCTATGTCAGTGGCACCAGCGACACGCCCCTCAAGGGCCAGACCATCGGCGACTGTTTCGATGCCACTGTCGCGCGGGTACCCGACCGCGATGCCCTGCTAAGCCTGCACCAGGGGCTGCGCTATAGCTGGCGGGAACTGCAGGCCGAAGTCGACAAGGCCGCCCGCGCGCTGCTCGCCGCCGGTGTGGTGCAGGGCGAGCGGGTCGGTATCTGGGCGCCCAACCGGGCCGAATGGACCATCACCCAGTTCGCCACCGCCAAGATCGGCGCCATCCTGGTCAACCTGAACCCGAGCTATCGCACCCACGAGCTGGAATACGCCCTCACCCAGTCCGCCACCGCGACCCTGATTCTGCAGGGGCGCTTCAAGGCCTCGAACTACGTGCAGATGATCGCCGAGTTGGCCCCGGAGCTCGCCAAGCCGCAAGAAGGCGGCCTGAACTGCCCTCACCTGCCGGCGCTCAAGCAGGTGATCTGCCTGGATACCGCCGATGCCCTGCCCGGCATGCTTACCTGGCAAGGCCTACTGGAAGGTGCCGAGACGGTCAGCCCGGCACAACTCGCCGAGGTTCAGGGGGCGCTGCAGTTCGATGAGCCGATCAACATCCAGTACACCTCTGGGACCACCGGCTCACCCAAGGGCGCGACGCTTTCCCACCACAACATTCTCAACAACGGCTTCTTCGTGGCCCGCGCCATGGGGTTCTCTGAGGCCGACCGGCTGGTGATTCCGGTGCCGCTCTATCACTGCTTCGGCATGGTGATGGGCAACCTGGGCTGCATGACCCATGGCGCGACCATGATCTATCCCGGAGACGGCTTCGACGCCGAAGCGACGCTTACGGCCGTGGAAAACGAGCGCGCCACCGCCCTCTTCGGCGTGCCGACGATGTTCATCGCCGAACTGGAGCACCCGCGCTTTGCCGAGTTCGACCTCTCGACCCTGCGCACCGGCATCATGGCCGGCTCCATCTGCCCCATCGAAGTGATGCGTCAGGTGATCGACAAGATGCACATGGAAGGCGTGACCATCTGCTACGGCATGACCGAAACGAGCCCGGTCAGCTTCCAGACCCTCACCGATGCCCCGCTCGAGAAGCGCGTCACCACAGTGGGCACCATTCACCCGCACTTGGAGGTCAAGCTGGTCGATCCTTCCAACGGCGCCGTGGTGCCACGCGGCGAGCGCGGCGAACTGTGTACCCGCGGCTATAGCGTGATGCTCGGCTACTGGGACAACCCCGAAGCGACCGCCAAATCCATCGACGCCAGCCGCTGGATGCACACCGGCGATCTCGCCACCATGGACGAAGACGGCTACGTGGCGATTGTCGGTCGCATCAAGGACATGATCATTCGCGGTGGGGAAAACATCTATCCCCGCGAGATCGAAGACTTCCTCTACACCCACCCTGCCATCTCAGACGTGCAGGTGATCGGCGTACCCGATGCCAAGTACGGCGAAGAAGTGATGGCCTGGGTCAAGCTCATCGAGGGCGAAGAGCTGGATGAAGAAAGCCTGAGGGGCTTCTGCCAGGGCAAGATCGCCCACTTCAAGATTCCCCGCTACGTGAAGTTCGTCGACGCCTTCCCGATGACCGTTACCGGCAAGATCCAGAAGTTCAAGATGCGCGAAGAAGCCACCCATGAGCTGGGGCTGTAACGCCGCCTGCCAATAGGAACCGTGCAATTCCTGCTACCCGCAAGACCTCAATCACACCCTGAAAGCTGGGCCCCAGCTTTCAGGGTGTTTCCATTTGAGACAGCTGAAACCGACCGGCTCACCTTCGCGTAGTGGAATTGAGCGACGTCTTTTGCATCCAGAGCGACTAATGAATAGGCTAACCGTTCACAGTCAGTAACAGCCAAGCAATGATCGGCAGCATCGCGCCAGGGGAAGGACTACTGCATGGATGGCAGGATGCCATCACACCATGCCCAAGTAGGGGCGGTAGCGTGCCTGGTGGCTTACCGCTTTTCCTGCCACAGGATTCAAACCTAACGGACGATACCTGCGGCACTTCAGATGCATGACCGCTCCACCTGACCTATCACCGGAAGTGGTATGCATTGCGCACACACATCCGACCACCTCGGACCATGGATGAATACACAGTATTATTGGATCCGGCAAAACGCGCAGGCGTGCGAATTCTGCATAGGTAGCCTACTCATTCTTGGAAACCTTTTTTATCAAGGATTTATATAGAGTATAGCGCGCTCGTTTATTGACTTGAACGCGCGCGCAGTCTAATCACTGTTAGGCAAAGGAGAACGGTAGGGGTGAGCACGCAGGTTACAGTCAAGTGGAAATGGCTAGATTGGGAGCCGGGCTACACATGGTCCAAGGACATCGTCTCCCAGCTCGTCGAGCTTGACCTTAGGGAGGAACAACTCGATCGTTGCGTTTACGTCATTCGGGTAAACGGTTTGTTTGCCATTCAGTATCCGCTCGGGATCTCGCCGACTCTATACATTGGAGAGGGCAATTTCAAAAGTAGGATAATCCAGCATAAGAACTGGCTGGGTGAGTTGGCTGATCTCGTTAGAGACTTCTCGTTTCAGGTCGGTATATGCATCCCAAGAGTCAGAAATAACCGTCTTGCATATCAAGATCTAGAGGCCTACCTCCTTCAGGAGTTTAAAGAAATATACGGTTGCGCTCCTTTGAAAAATGTTCAGATGGAGCGTCGTCGGGCTAGTTATGAGTATGTTCCGAAGGATGAGCTTCGGGCAGCGCTGATGATAGGCCGCGGGGTTCGCTACCATTGGGCGGTGGCTCCAATGAAGAGTTCGCCCTACCATGAGAAGTACTGGAAGACCTACGATGAAGAATTGGCATAAGGTCAACATGAACAGTAGCCTAACGAGGCGCTGCAGCCGACGGCTTCGCCGCGGCTGAGCTCTGCGTTAGCACGAAGGAGTAAAGATGGCCGTAGGAGATTGGTTCAGCACATTTTGTGGGAATATCAAGGTCAGCAATAAGGACTCAATATCAAGACGGTATAAAGCTATTACAAGAAGGCTGAATACTGATTTTTGGGATACAGCTTCTGACACTTCGCACAGTCTTTATGTCGGCTCCTATGGTAGAAACACTGCCGTGGGGGGCTTTAGTGATCTTGATATGTTATTTCGTTTGCCATATAGCGTCTACGAACGATACAACAATTACAATGGAAACGGCCAGTCAGCATTGCTCCAGGAAGTAAAGCGCTCCATAGAGCGAACTTATGCTACCACCAAGATTCGTGGTGACGGTCAAGTGATTCTGGTTCCATTTGATGATGGTCTGACTTACGAGGTTGTTCCTGCATTTGTTAATAAAGATGATAGCTTCACCTATCCTGATGCAAATAATGGGGGCCGTTGGCGTACCACCAATCCAAAACCAGAAATTGAAGCAATCAGGGCGAGGAACAACCAGTGTAACAAAAACCTGATTTGGCTTTGTAGGATGATGCGTATTTGGAAAAGAAAATGGGATGTTCCAATAGGAGGCTTGCTGATAGACACGTTGGCCTACCAATTTATTGAAAATTGGGAACATAGAGATAAATCATTTGTGTACTATGATTGGATGTGTCGCGACTTTTTTAATTTTATGGCAAATCAGGATAAAACAAAGGAGTACTGGAAAGCCCCCGGTAGTGGTCAGTACGTTTATGGCAAGGATTTGTTCCAATGGAAAGCGAGACGTTGTTGCAATATCGCAATAGAGGCTTGTAAACACGAGTCAGCAGACCCTAAGCGTGAATGGTCAGCCAAACAGAGCTGGAGAGAGATTTTTGGAACCAAATTCCCAAGCTAGCAATAACGTGCTGGCATACCTCGAAGAGCAAATTCGGGAGTGTTATGGCCGGGTCGTTTATTCGCATAAAACACATGAGAAATGCGCCGATATTCTTCTGAGTCGGCTTTCAAATATAAAGATTGCACAAATTATATTGTCTGCTCTTAGTACAGCTGGTTTCGTTTCGATAATTTTTGGAACTGGGGAAGTTGGCGCGATTGCTGGCGGCCTAGTGTCGGTTGCATTACTTGTTCTAAATGGGTACACAAAAGATTACGACCTCGGTCAATTGGCGCAGAAGCACCGTCAAGCTGCTGCTGACCTCTGGCTGATTCGCGAGCAGTATCTCTCCCTTCTGACCGACTTGCGTTCCAATTCAGGCAGTGAAGATGAGTTGCGAGAAAAGAGAGATCACTTATTAACCGAGTTACATGCTCTTTATTTAGGTGCGCCCAGCACTAACTTCAAAGCATATAAAAAAGCACAAGAAGCCCTGAAGAGCCTTGAAGATATGACTTTTTCCGATGAGGAAATTGACGCATTTTTGCCAAAGAGTCTGAAAAAGTGCTAACAAGTGGTTGTAGTTTGTTTCGGCCTAGGGCCTCCACCGGACGGCCTTGACAGGCCGCCGCTAAACCAAGCGTTAGCACTCTACTGAACACGATACTCTGCGACCATTCAAAGTAGGAAACATATAAATTGTTTGAGCATATTAAAAAGAGAATAATAAAAGGGCTAATTGAAGAGATTGCCTGTTTAGATGAGAGGGGAATAGAACTGGTTGGTCATAATTATATTTCTCAGCGAGAAAACCAACCTCTCATTCACCATGGTCTAAATAAGGATTACATGCCTTCTGGCTATACAGTAGACTCATTCTCTCGGTAGTTTTCAACCCAGTTGTCCAAATCGCTTCCATTAAGCAGCTTTCTGATTCCGTTCTTTTTCCTGCGGCTTGCCAGGATTGAGCGATACTTGTCCGATGGCCTCCCAGCGTCGAACGTCGCCAGACCAGCGCTTGGGATTCAGGCGCTTTGCGCGTTCATAAACCCCTTTTCGCTCGGCCAAGCGCTTAGTATCCGTGCCACGATGCCGGTCGGCAGGCGTGACGAAGTTAATGCCACTGTGAAGGTGTTGTTCATTGTAGGCGTGCTCGAACGACAACATCCATTCCCGCACAACGGCCAGTGAGGAAAAGCCCTTCGCTGGCCACGCTGGACAGTACTTAACGGTGCGGAACA
>NZ_QLSX01000009.1 GCF_003268885.1 Onishia taeanensis | reverse complement strand
TGTTCCGCACCGTTAAGTACTGTCCAGCGTGGCCAGCGAAGGGCTTTTCCTCACTGGCCGTTGTGCGGGAATGGATGTTGTCGTTCGAGCACGCCTACAATGAACAACACCTTCACAGTGGCATTAACTTCGTCACGCCTGCCGACCGGCATCGTGGCACGGATACTAAGCGCTTGGCCGAGCGAAAAGGGGTTTATGAACGCGCAAAGCGCCTGAATCCCAAGCGCTGGTCTGGCGACGTTCGACGCTGGGAGGCCATCGGACAAGTATCGCTCAATCCTGGCAAGCCGCAGGAAAAAGAACGGAATCAGAAAGCTGCTTAATGGAAGCGATTTGGACAACTGGGTTGAAAACTACCGACACCGTGACAGACGTCAACGTCGATGCCTTCCCAGTTGCCCTGATCATCGGGCGTGGAAAAGCCCGGCAGGCCGGTACTGACGCCGCAGACGACCTGGCCGCGCTCTTTCACAGCATCCATCGTCTCGCCGGCCTGGGCAGAGCCCGTCGCCAGCATGGCGGCCATTAGGGCGGTCGCGGAACACAGCAGGGTTTTGTTGTTGTGCAACATGGTTATTCCCTTGGATTGGGTGAATTGTTGTTGTCATGCTCGTGGCACGTCGCCCGACAGTAGCAAAGCCAATTCGTGAGCGGTTAGATAGCACCGACAACCTTTCTTCAACGCAAGCGGCAGTGAGAACGCCTGACAAGACGACCAAGAAAGATAAAAGAAATTTAAAAACAATAAATTAAAATCACCCAACAAAAGTCGTAGAACGTTGACTGACGCGAGGTGTTACCCAGATGTCAGTCACGCCGAGCTCAATGAGGCGGCTGGAAAACGCGACAGGAGGAACGGTCATGTGAGGAGACCGAAGCGAGGCGCCAAGACGTAAATAAAGAGGAGCGGAAGTAAAGGCGGGCCAGTGAAAGAGAAAAGCACCAGAGAGCAGTAAAAAGGACAAGAGGGCAGGAAGCCGTAACAGGCGCCTTCACAGGCACCGACACCGGCGCTGGGCCGGTGTCGGGTGTGACTCACTCCGCAAAGGCGCGGCGCATAAAGGGCGGCAGTGCCAGGGCACCGCGATGGGCCTCAGCGGTGTAGTAGTCCAAGGCCATATCGCTTGTCGCCGCGTCGGCCTCGCGAAACGCATTCACGTCGGCGCCCTTGCCGGCCAGGGTCACGCTCCACCAGCCCGACGGATAGACCGGCTGCGGGAACGGCAGCGTGGCGACACTCTCGAAGCCGGCGGCATGCATATCGCGACGCAGCTCGCGGATGATGCTGCCACTGTGATAGAGCGGCGACTCGCTCTGCTGCACCATCACCCCACCCTCGCGCAGCAGACGATGGCAGCGCTTCAGGAAATCGACCTTGAATAGCCCCTCGGCGGGGCCCACCGGATCGGTGGAATCGATGATCACCACATCGACGCTCTCGTCGTCGGCCTCATCCACCCACTTGACCCCGTCGGCAAACAGCAGTTCGGCGCGTGGGTCGTCATTGGATTCGGTCAGCGCCGGGAAGAAGCGCTCGGCGGCCCTGGTCACTTCCTCGTCGATATCGATCAGGGTGACATGCTCGACCCCCGGGTGTTTAAGCACCTCTCGCAGGGTGCCGCAATCGCCGCCGCCGATGATCACTACCCGTTTGGGGGCCGAGTGAGCGAACAGCGCCGGATGGGCGATCATCTCGTGATAGAGGAAGTTGTCGCGATCACTGAGCATCACGCAGCCGTCGAGCACCATCAGGTTGCCATAGGTCTCGGTGGCATAGACCTCGAGGTGCTGATAGGCGCTGGTAACGTCCCACAGCTTCTCGCGGACCTTCAACGAGAAGGCGCTGCCGTGGCTATCGAAGACTTCGGTGAACCAGCTGGTGTCGAGTGATTCGGTCATCATGGACTCTCAGAACAGGAAAAGGGGACTAGCTTTACGTGATGTTGCCTGGGCGACGGTTCCTCAAGCGCCGTCGCGCAGCAGGCACCGGCGCAGCAGGGCCAGCACGGCCAGGCCAAGCAGCGCGCCGAGGGTGTTGGCCAGGATGTCGAAGGGATCGCCACCCATGCGCCCGGGCACCGGCAACTGCGCGAACTCGACGGCGACCCCGTAGGCCACCACGCCGATGAAGGCCGGCCGCGCGCTGATACCGGCAAGCCCCACCAGGCCCGCCAGCCCACCATAGCCAATGAAGTGGTTGGCCTTGTCCCAGGGCAGGCTGTCAGGCATCTCGGTGCCCGGGGTCAGGCTACCGATGGCGATCACCAGCGCCGCCAAAACGGCGAGCCCCGCCCAGGCGCGCCGCCGTTCGTGCAGGCGAAGGAGAAAGCCCATGGGCTCAGTCCGCCGCGTGATAGGCCGGGCTCAGCTCGTGCAACGCGTCCATGAAGGCGCTGACGTGGCCAGGATCGGTGAACTGGCTGATGCCGTGGCCGAGGTTGAAGATATGTCCTGGGCCGCTGCCGTAGCTGTCGAGCACTCGCGCCACCTCGGCGCGGATCGCGCTGGGCTTGGCGAACAGCACATTGGGATCCAGGTTGCCCTGCAGAGCGACCCGATGACCGACTCGGCGACGGGCATCGGAAAGCTCGGTGCTCCAGTCCAGGCCCAGCGCATCGGCGCCGCTGGCGGCGATATGCTCGAGCCACTGGCCACCGTTCTTGGTGAACAGGATCACCGGCACCCGGCGACCCTCGTGGCTACGGATCAGACCAGCGACGATCTGCTCCATGTAGCGCAGCGAAAATTCGAGGTAGGCCGGCGTCGACAGGCTGCCGCCCCAGGTATCGAAGATCTGCACCACCTGGGCACCGGCACGGATCTGGGCATTCAGATAGTCGGTGACCGACCGGGCCAGCACGTCGAGCAGCTGGTGCATGGTATCCGGCGTGTCATAGAGCATGGTCTTCACATGGCGGAAGTCCTTGCTCGAGGCGCCCTCGACCATATAGGTGGCAAGCGTCCAGGGGCTGCCCGAGAAACCGATCAGCGGCACCCGGCCGTTGAGCTCGCGACGGATCGCGCTCACCGCGTTCATCACATAGTCGAGATCGCGCTCGACGTCCGGCGCCTTGAGGGCAGCTACCTCGGCCGGGGTACGCACCGGCTTTCGGAACTTGGGGCCCTCGCCGGTCTCGAAGTAGAGCCCCAGGCCCATGGCATCGGGAATGGTCAAGATGTCGGAGAACAGGATGGCGGCATCCAGCGGGAAACGCTCCAGCGGCTGCAGCGTCACCTCACAGGCCCGGTCGGTATCCCGGCACAGGTCCATGAAGCTGCCGGCCTGACCTCGCAGCTCGCGATATTCCGGCAGGTAGCGACCGGCCTGGCGCATCATCCAGACCGGGGTGCGATCCACGGGCTCACGCGCCAGGGCGCGCAGGATACGATCGTTCTCGAGTTGCATGCGACGTCATCCACACAGAAATTTGCCGACATTGTACCGGATGCCAGGCCCCGAGGGACTAGCCCTGCGACTCGATGCCTCGATTCTCAGCCGCCTCGATCCGCAAGGATATCGTTTAATGGCGCGGCGATGCCGCCACCAGGTCATGAGCGTGCACGAGCCGTGAGCGTGCGCGGCGATGCTGGTAGACTTGGGGCATCGCGTGCCAAGCGCCGCCCCGTTTCATCGAGGTTTTTCGTGACGATCCGATTCATCGCCGCCTCCCGGCTGCCCACCCCCTGGGCCACTTTCACCATGCACGGCTTCGAGGACGAGGCCACCGGCAAGGATCATATCGCCCTGACGCTCGGCGACATCACCGATGGCGCCCCAGTGCTCGGGCGCGTGCACTCCGAGTGCCTGACCGGTGATGCGCTGTTCTCGATGCGCTGCGACTGCGGCTACCAGCTGCAGGAAGCGCTCAAGCGGATCGCCGCCGAAGGCCGCGGCGTGCTGCTCTACCTGCGCCAGGAAGGCCGTGGCATCGGCCTGCTCAACAAGATCCGGGCCTATCACCTTCAGGACGAAGGCGCCGATACCGTCGAGGCCAACGAGCGCCTAGGCTTTGGCGCCGACATGCGCCGCTATGGTCTGTGCGTGCCGATGCTCGATCACCTAGGCGTGTCCTCGCTTAGGCTGATGACCAACAACCCGCGCAAGGTCGAGGCCTTGACCCGCGACGGCGTCGAGGTGAGTGAACGTTTGCCCATCACCACCGGTCTTAATCCTCATAACGAGCAGTACCTGTCCACCAAGGCCGGCAAGCTGGGACACATGATGGCACTGGGCGATTTCACCCAGGCAGATGACGTGGACATAGAGCGCAAGTCCTGATCTACGCTCACGAACGACAGTCCTGAGCGACGTGGCGCGGCCCCGCCGCCCCGATTCAGCGACCTGCGCAGGCTCGACCGTTGGCTGAGAAAGCACGGAGAGAGAAAGCATGGTCGCGAACTCATCACCTACCCATGATCCGGCCTCGCCGGCAGATGCCGCTGACGGCTATACCCTACTTGAGGAACTCCTGCATAGCGTGAGCCACGGTATCGGTGCCGTGCTCAGCATTGCGGGCATGACCGCGCTGATCGTGGCGGCAAGCCTTGCTCACGACGTCGACCCCTGGAAGCTGGTCGGCTTGAGCCTCTACGGCATTACCCTGGTCGGCCTCTACACCGCCTCGACCCTCTACCATAGCAGCCGCCACCCACGCCTCAAGCGGGCGCTGCAGATCGCCGACCACTGCGCCATCTATGCGCTGATCGCCGGCACCTACACGCCCTTCATGCTAGTGAACCTGCGCGACGGCCCCGGCTGGCTGATGCTTGCCGTGGTCTGGACCCTGGCGCTTGGCGGCATCGCCCTGAAGATTCTCTGGCCCCATCGGTTCACGGCCCTAAGGCTGATCATGTACCTGGCCATGGGCTGGCTAGCCGCCCTGGCGGCCGGCGATCTCGTCGCAACGCTCACGCCGACCAGTCTTGTACTGTTGATCAGTGGCGGAGTGATCTACACCCTCGGCGTGATCGTCTTCGTGCTCGAGACCATTCCCTACAATCACGCCATCTGGCATGGCTTCGTGCTGGCCGGCAGCGGCTGCCACTACGCCGCCATCTATACTGGCGTCCTGCCCTTTACCGGCTTCTAGCCCGCACCTGCCGGCACCTAGGCAGTGGCTTCGCGGGCCTTCTTGATGCGCTCGTAGGCGTTACTGATCTCGCTGGTACGTTCCTTGGCCATCTCGCGCATGCTCTCAGGCAGCCCCTTGCCGGCCAGCTTGTCAGGATGGTTCTGGCTCATCAGGCGGCGATAGGCCTTCTTGATGTCGGCGTCGCTGGCATCTTCCTCGACGCCCAGTACCCGGTAGGCATCCTCGAGAGAGGGCCCCTGGGTGCCGCTTTCGGCTCCTCCCCCGCCGCGCAGCATGGCCTCGATCTGAGCGATCTCGGCCTCCGAGCACCCAAGGCCTCGGGCCACGCGCAGCAGCATGTCATGCTCGGCGGGATGCAGCTGGCCGTCGGCGGCAATGGCCGCTAGCTGTACCTGCAGAAACACCTGCAGCATGGCTCGCTGGCTGCCGACGACGCCGCGCACCTTGGCGAGTTCCGCTTCGAGATCGAAATCTTCGCTCTTGCCACGGGTGAAGTCTTCACGCGCCTTGGCGCGCTGGGCCTCGGTCAGCCGCAGCCGGTCCCACAGCTGCCGCGACGCCTCGAGTTCGTCTTCGGTGACCTGGCCATCGGCCTTGCACATGCAGCCCATCACCGCAAAGGTCGATTCGAGAAACTGCGCCTGCGCACCTGCCAGCTTGCCGATCAGGCTCTTCTTGAGTCGCTGGATCAGCCAGTAGCCAAGACCGCCACCAATGAGCAAACCGATCGGGCCACCGATCAGATAGCCCAGCAGCGCACCAATCAATATCGCTATAAACATGATTCTCTCGTCCTAAAGCCGGTGCCTCGCGCCGACGTGGGTGAATACAGCAAGGTTTTCAAGGGGCCGGCTCGCCGAGGCGTGCCGTGCGGCCATTCTATCAGGGCCTGGGGCGCGGCCACGAGGGACACGCCATCAGCATGACGGCGTCACGCAGCCGGACAGCCATCCGGCCACGACCAACCATGCACGTAGCCGCCTTTAGGCGGGGATAACCACGCTTTTTTTCGTGCCAAAAAAAGACCCCACCGAAGTGGGGTCAGGCAAGGGATCAAGAAGGATGCTTGAACGAGACGGGTAGGGCTTAACGCGTCGCTGCCTGGGCATGGCTCAACGCATCGGCCTGGGCCTCAGCCGAAAAGTGAGTGTGGCGCTCTTGCTGGGCGATCAGCGAATGGCTCGCCTTGGCAAGACCGGCACTGGCATCGTTGACGCGGAAATCGGCGACCGGCTGGCGGGTATCGCTGACCGACACCTGTTCGGGGGCGGCCTGATTGACCTCAAGGGCCCGCTGGGTCGCGATGCTTGCCTGAGCGGCCATCGGCAGAACGGCGACGACGAGTGCGGCGAGAGTGAGTTGGCGTTTCATATAGCGAATCTCCTTTGAGCTGTGTTGCTATGACAATGATAATATTAGCACGCTAATTAACATGCTAACAGTTTATTCCGATACTTTTGATACCTCTTCGCTATCGCCGTTCGCCGCAAGGGCATGTCCCAACAGGACCAACCGCAGTGTTCCGATAAGCAAAAAAAAGACCCCACCGAAGTGGGGCCAGGCAAGGGATAAAAAAGTCACTCTTAAGCGAGGGTTGTCGGCCTTAGCGAAGAACGCCAGCCTTAACGGGTTGCCGCCTGAGCGTGGCTCAGTGCCTCGGCCTGCGCCTGACGTGAAAAGTCGGTATGACGCGCTTGCTGGGCGAGCAGTGACTGGCGAGCCTCGGCTAATCCAGCGCTTGCTTCATTGACGCGGAAGTCGTCGACCGACTGCTTAGAAGCGCTGAACTGCACCTGTTCAGGAGCCGCCTGGTTGACGTCGAGAGCACGCTCGGTAGCAACGCTGGCCTGAGCAGCCATCGGCAGAACGGCAGCGGCGACGAGGGCGGCGAGAGTAAGTTGGCGTTTCATATAGCGAATCTCCTTTGCGCTGTGTTGCGATGGGGAGAATACTATTAGCAAGTTAATTAGCTTACTAACAGTTTATCACAATATGCTCGATGCCCTCTGCCTATCGGTGCTGGCGCCGGCACCGATAGGCAGAGGGCCTGGAACGAAAACGCCGCCCAAGAGGGCGGCGTGACTAAGACCAAGGCTATCGAGCGCGTTACGGCAAGCGCCTAATCACAGCGCGCCAGGATGGAAGCCTCGATGCCGGACACATCGAGGCCACAATCTCTGAGCAGCTCGGCGGGCGTGCCGTGCTCGACGAAGGCATCGGGCAGGCCCAGATTGAGCACCGCCACCGACTCGCCGGCCCCGGCAAGCAGCTCGTTGACGGCGCTGCCGGCGCCGCCGGCCACCACGTTTTCCTCGAGAGTCACCAGTAGGTCATGGTAGCGCGCCGCGGCCAGCACTGCCTCGCGGTCCAGCGGCTTCACCGAGCGCATGTTGAAGTGAGTGGCGTCGAGGCGCTCGGCGACCTCGGCAGCGGCACCGTTAAGGCTGCCGAAGGCCAGAATGGCGATGCCATGGCCCTGACGGCGCATCTCCGCCTTGCCGATCTCCAGCGGCTCGAGGTGCGCGGGAATCTCCCCCCCCGGGCCCGTGCCACGAGGATAACGCACCGCCGCCGGACCCGGGTGATGGTAGGCCGCCGACAGCATGGCACGGCATTCGGCCTCGTTGGCCGGGGCCAGAATCACCATCCCGGGCACGCAGCGCAGGAAGGACAGGTCCATCGCCCCGTGGTGAGTGGGGCCGTCCTCGCCGACCAGACCGGCCCGGTCGATGGCGAAGGTCACGTCCAGCTCCTGCACGGCGACGTCATGGATCAACTGATCGTAGCCGCGCTGCAGGAAGGTCGAGTAGATCGCCACCACCGGCTTGCTGCCCTCGCAGGCCATGCCGGCCGCCAGCGTCACCGCATGCTGCTCGGCGATCGCCACATCGAAATAGCGATCGGGGTATTCCTTGGAGAAGCGCACCAGGTCCGAGCCCTCGCGCATCGCAGGCGTGATGCCGATCAGCCGATCGTCGGCGGCGGCCATGTCACACAGCCAGTCGCCGAAGACGTTGCAATACTTCTTCGGCTTCGGGCGCGGCGGCGTGTCCGTGGCGCCCGGCTGCATCACCGGCGCCGGCGATGCAGCCGGCGTCGCGCTGGGCTTCTCGAGCTTGGTGATGGCGTGATAGCCGATCGGATCGGCCTCAGCGGGCTCGAAGCCGCGACCCTTGCGCGTCTTGACGTGCAGAAACTGCGGACCGTCAAGATCGCGCATGCTGCGAAGGGTCTGGATCAGCAGCGGCAGGTCGTGGCCATCGATGGGACCGATGTAGTTGAAGCCCATTTCCTCGAACAGCGTCGCCGGGCTGACCATGCCCTTCATGTGCTCTTCGGTGCGGCGCGCCAGTTCCAGCGCGCCGGGCAGGTGCGAGAGCATGCGCTTGGAGTTCTCGCGCATCATCGTATAGGGCTTGCTGGTGAGGATCTTGGCCAGGTAGCTGGCCATGCCGCCGACGTTCTCGGAGATCGACATCTCGTTGTCGTTGAGCACCACCAGCAGGTTGGCGTCGACATGCCCGGCGTGGGCCAGGGCCTCGAAGGCCATGCCGGCGGTCAGGGCGCCATCGCCGATCACCGCGCAGACACGACGCCGCTGGCCCTGGGCGCGAGCGGCCAGGGCCATGCCCAGGGCCGAGGAGATCGAGGTGCTGGAATGACCGACCCCGAAGGTGTCGAACTCCGACTCGGTGCGCCGCGGAAAAGCGGCCAGACCGCCGTGCTTACGGATGCCGAGCATCGCCTCGCGCCGGCCGGTGAGAATCTTGTGCGGATAGGCCTGGTGACCGACGTCCCAGACCAACCGGTCATGGGGGGTGTCCAGCGCCTGATGCAGCGCCACGGTGAGCTCCACCACGCCGAGCCCGGCGCCAAAGTGACCGCCGCTGACGCCAACGCTATACAGCAGGTAGGCGCGCAGTTCATCGGCCAACTGGGCGAGCTGAGTCGCGCTCATCGCATGCAGCGCGGCGGGCGTATCCAGGGTGTCGAGCAACGGCGTGGCCGGACGCTCGGCGGGAATCTCGTCGAACAGCTTCATGTGGGCATCTATCGTGTCAGTGGTCGCGCTCGATCATGTGGCGAGCCAAGGCAGCCAGCGTAGCGGCATCGTCGCCCAGTGGCGCCAGCGCCGCCAGGGCCTCGTCGAGCAGGTCATCGGCCATGGCGCGAGCGCCATCGAGGCCGAGCAGGGCCGGATAGGTCGGCTTGTCACGGGCGGCATCGGCCCCCGAGGTCTTGCCCAGCGTCACGGTATCACCGGTGACGTCGAGAATGTCGTCCTGAATCTGAAAGGCCAGGCCGACCGCCGCCGCATAGGCGTCCAGCGCCACCAGGCGCGGGTCGTCTGCGTCGACGGCCGTGAGGCCACCCAGGCGAACGGCGGCGCGAATCAGCGCGCCGGTCTTGTGGCGATGCATGCGTGCCAGCGCCTCGAGATCGGCCGGCTGGCCCACCGCGGCGAGATCCAGCGCCTGACCGGCAGCCATGCCGCTGCGCCCTGAAGCCTCCGCCAGCGTCGCCACCAAGGCGGCCAGCCGCGGATGTGCCTGGTGCGCCAGTACCTCGAAGGCCAGGGTCTGCAGGGCATCGCCGGCGAGTATCGCGCTGGCCTCGTCGAAGGCCCGATGGACCGTCGGCTGGCCACGGCGCAGATCATCATTGTCCATCGCCGGCAGATCGTCGTGCACCAGCGAGTAGGCGTGAATCAGCTCCACCGCCGCGGCGGGCGGATCGAGCGCCTCGTCAGTGGCGCCCAGAGCGCGGCCGGCGGCATACACCAGTACCGGCCGCAGACGCTTGCCGCCGCCCAGCACACCATGGCGCATGGCGGCGTCGAGGCGCTCGGCCACGCCCGGCGTCGCGAACAGCGCCTCGAGCCAGGCATCGATGCGCGCTTGATCCACGCTCAACGTAGGCTTCAGCGACACCGACCCGGCGACGGCCGGCGCTTTTTTCTGGGTGCTTTCCTGGGCACTGTCCTGAGCACTCACCGCACGTCCTCCGCACCGCCCGGGAAGGGCGCTTCATCGAGATCGCCATCGCCGCCCTCGACCAGGCTGCGCACCTTGAGTTCGGCGGCATCGAGGCGACGCTGCGCCTCACGGGTCAGCCCAACGCCCTGCTCGAAGGCGGTAAGCGAGGCCTCAAGGCTCAGTTCACCGGACTCAAGACGAGTCACCAAGGCTTCGAGCCGCTCTAGGGTCGAGGCAAAATCCTGAGGGGGCGCACCGGCATCCGGCATGCTGTCCTGATCGGCCATGGGCATCTCGCTGTCGTGGGCAGGCCGCCGGGCCCGCGCGCGTCAAAAAATCTGGTCGATCAGTATACACGCAACCCCGGGGGGTGCGTCTGCCCCGGGCCGACTTGCACCGCGTTCGTGCTTGCTGTCCATGCAGCTCGTTCATGAACAGCAAGCAGCATTTTCATCCCGGTCGCCGACGGCAGGGGCCGCGTCTGTGCTAGGATATGCGCCCTGTTGACCCTGCTTCTCGCTTCTCGCTACCTATTAAGGGTGACTGAGGCGATAAGGGCGACTGGGGGCGACGCCTTGCCTGGGCGTGCGCCACGGGATAAAGCCTCGACAGGCCAACAGACGACATATCACGAAGAGGCGCCGCGCCCGTGGTTGGCCGGGTCTCGCAGAACTAGGCGACTCACGCCAACGATAGGGTTGATTCGACAATGGCCAAAACGTCCCTGGACAAGAGCAAGATCAAGATCCTGCTGCTCGAGGGCGTCCACCAGAGCGCGGTGGACAACTTCCTGAATGCCGGTTACACCAACATCGAGCATCTCTCCACCTCGCTCGATGAAGCGTCGCTGATCGAGAAGATTCGCGATGTTCACTTCATCGGCCTGCGTTCCCGCACCCAGCTAACCGAGCGTGTCTTCGCCGCCGCCGAGAAACTCGTCGCGGTGGGCTGCTTCTGCATCGGCACCAACCAGGTCGACCTGACCGCGGCGCTCAAGCGCGGCATCCCGGTGTTCAATGCCCCCTACTCCAACACCCGTTCGGTGGCAGAGCTGGTGCTGGCCGAGGCCATCATGCTGCTGCGCGGCATTCCGGAGAAGAACGCCCAGGCCCACAAGGGCGGCTGGCTGAAGAGCGCCAAGAACTCCCACGAGGCCCGCGGCAAGACCCTGGGCATCGTCGGCTACGGCAGCATCGGCGCTCAGCTGTCGGTGCTCTCCGAGTCGCTGGGCTTCGACGTCATCTACTATGACGTGGTGACCAAGCTGGCCATGGGCAACGCCCGCCAGGTGGGCAGCCTCGAGGAGCTGCTGGCCCGCGCCGACATCGTCAGCCTGCACGTGCCCGACCTGCCCTCGACCCGCTGGATGATGGGCGCCGAACAGATCGCCTTGATGAAGCAGGGTGGCATCCTGATCAACGCCTCGCGCGGCAGCGTGGTGGAGATCGAGCCGCTGGCCGAGTCCCTCAAGGAAGGGCGCCTGCTCGGGGCGGCAGTCGATGTCTTCCCGGTCGAGCCCAAGGGCAACAGCGAGGAATTCGTCAGCCCGCTGCGCGGCCTGGAGAACGTGATCCTGACCCCGCACATCGGCGGTTCGACCCTGGAAGCCCAGGAAAACATCGGCGTCGAGGTCGCGGAAAAACTGATCACCTACTCCGACAACGGTACCACCATCACCTCGGTCAACTTCCCCGAAGTGGCCCTGCCGGCGCACCCGGACAAGCATCGCCTGCTGCACATCCACGAGAACGTGCCCGGCGTGCTGTCCGAGATCAACCGCGTACTCTCGGAGAACGGCATCAACATCTCCGGCCAGTACCTGCAGACCAATGAAGAGGTCGGCTACGTGGTGATCGATGTCGACAAGGCTTACGGCCCCCAGGCACTCGAGGCCCTCAAGAAGGTCGAGCACACCCTGCGCATCCGCGTGCTTTACTCCGAGACCAACTACACGGCGTAAATGCACGGCGTAATAGTGCAAGGCGAGTCCCTCGCCCGCACTGACGACCCCGGCTTGGAAAGGCCGGGGTCGTTGCGTTTGCGCACCACCTCACCCCCCAACCCGCCACCGGCCTGATCGAGATCAAAACCTGCGGGGTGCGAACGCCCCGCCGGGCGGGTAAAATACGTGCCACTTTCAACCCCGGTCCGTCCTTTGCGAGGACGACAACCAGGAGAGCTCCATGGCATCACCCCACTCAGCGGGGGGCATCGTCGTTGCCGCCCTGTACAAGTTCGTTACGCTGGATGATTTCGAAGCCCTGCGCGAGCCGCTGCGTCAGGCCATGCTCGATCATGACGTCAAGGGCACCTTGCTGCTGGCCCGCGAAGGTATCAACGGCACCGTCTCCGGCACCCGCGAGGGCATCGACGGGCTGCTTGGCTGGCTTGGCCGTGATCCGCGTCTTGCCGACGTGGATCACAAGGAATCTTACTGCGACGAACATCCGTTCTACCGCACCAAGGTCAAGCTGAAGCGCGAGATCGTCACCATGGGCGTGCCGGACGTCGACCCCAACGCCAAGGTCGGTACCTACGTCGATCCCGAGGAGTGGAACGCGGTGATCGCCGACCCGGAGGTGCTGGTCATCGACACCCGCAATGACTATGAAGTGGCGATCGGCTCCTTCGAAGGGGCCGTCGACCCGCAGACCAAGTCGTTCCGCGAGTTTCCGGATTACGTCAAGGAGCATTACGACCCGGCCAGGCACAAGAAGGTGGCCATGTTCTGCACCGGCGGCATCCGCTGCGAGAAGGCCTCGAGCTTCATGCTCCACGAGGGCTTCGAGGAAGTCTTCCACCTCAAGGGCGGCATCCTCAACTATCTGGAGAAAGTGCCCGAGGATGAGTCGATGTGGCGCGGCGACTGCTTCGTCTTCGATAACCGGGTGACGGTGCGTCACGACCTGAGCGAGGGCGTGTTCGATCAGTGCCATGCCTGTCGCATGCCGATCTCCGCCGAGGACCAGCGCTCTGAACGCTTTGAGCCCGGCGTGAGCTGCCCACACTGCTTCGACTCGCTGCCCGAGAAGACTCGCGCTGGCGCCCGCGAGCGCCAGCGCCAGATTCAGCTGGCCAAGCAGCGCGGCGAGCCGCATCCGCTGGGCCGCGACCCGCGTCAGATGAAGGAAGGCGCGAACAAGCAAACCAGCGAAGACGCACACTAAGCTCGCCAGTCGCCCCGTACAACACAACGCCGCCCCCAAGGCGGCGTTTTTGCGAGCCTTCCGCCCCCTCCACGCCCCCTTCGCGATCGGCCATCGACAGACACGGCTTGCGGCCGGGTCGCCTGATGATATACAAAGAATGTATACAAAATATCTAGAGGTGTGGACCGTCGAACCAGTGATCTGTCGACGCCACCGCATCCGCCCGCGACTCCGTCGCGAGCCATCCCACGCCCGCTCCAGCATCCAACCATCATCAACAACAATGCATGCGGAGAACCAAGGATGACCCTTCACAGCGACTCGCTCGCCGATGCGCCCTCGCGCGCTCGCAGCACCCATGACGTCAATGCCCTGCCACCGCTGACCCGAGCGATCCCGCTGGGGCTGCAGCACGTGCTTGCCATGTTCGTCGCCAACGTCACCGTGCCGATCATCATCGCCGGCGCCGCCGATCTGCCCGCCGAGCAGACCGCCTTCATGATCCAGGCGGCGATGTTCGTCGCCGGTGCCGCGACGCTCTTGCAGTCGCTGGGCCTGGGACCGATCGGCGCGCGACTGCCGATCGTGATGGGCACCAGCTTCGGCTTCGTGCCGGTGCTGATTCCCATCGCCGTGGGCATGGGGCTGCCCGCGGCGCTGGGCGCCGGACTCTGCGGCGGCATCGCCATGGCGCTGGTCGGCAGCTGTCTGCGCTGGGTACGCTTCCTGTTCCCGCCGGTGGTGACCGGCACCTTCGTGGTGATGCTCGGTACCCTGCTGATTCCGGTCGGCTTTGCCTACGTGGGTGGCGGCTTCGGCGCTGAAGACTTCGGCGCCCCGCATCACTTGCTGCTGGCGGCCCTGGTGCTGCTGGTGACCCTGGGGCTGCATCAGTTCGGCCGCGGCATCTGGTCAGAGGCGGCGCCGCTGATCGGCCTGCTGGCGGGTTACTTGGCCGCCGCGGCCTTCGGGCTGGTGGATGTCTCCGAGGTGGGCGAGGCGAGCTGGCTGTCGCTGCCGGCGCCACTCGCCATCGGCGTCGAGTTCCATCTAGCGGCGATCCTGCCGGTGGTGCTGCTGGCGGTGGTGACCTGCGCCGAGTCGATTGCCGATATCGTCGGCACCACCTCAGGCGGCATGGACCGCCAGCCGACCCGCCGCGAGCTCTCCGGTGGCGTGATGGCCGACGGCCTGTCCAGCGTATTCGCGGCGGTGTTCAACGCCTTTCCGCAGATCAGCTTCAGTCAGAACGTCGGCATGGTGGCGCTGACCGGCGTGGTCAGCCGCTACGTGGTGGCGATCGGCGGGGCCTTCCTGGTGATCGCCGGGCTGGTGCCCAAGCTTGGCGCGCTGATCTCGAGCATTCCCGACGCCGTGCTCGGCGGCGCCGTGCTGATCATGTTCGGCATGATCGCCAGCGCCGGCATCAAGATGCTGTCCCACATCGCCTTCGACAAGCGCAACATGGTGATCATCGGCGTCTCGCTGTCGGCGGCCATTGGCCTGCCGGCCCAAGAGGGACTCTATGCGGGCCTGAGTGACAACCTGCAGGCGATCATCGAATCCGGGCTGATTCCCGGCGCGCTGTGCGCCATCGTCATGAACCTGGTGCTGCCCAATCGCGAGGCCGGCCCCGACGAACACGAGCCGTCCTGACGCCAAGCCCCGGCACGCCGACCTAGAAACAGGTCGGCATCTCTTCGATAACGGTAAGCGCCGCGTCGACCCGGCAAACGCGGCGCCACTTGTCGAAGGTCAGGCAGGGGTGGGAGGCACCGAAGGCGATAATGTCGCCGATACGCACCTCGTCCCCGCCATTCCCAACGGCTGCGGCGGGCAGCCGCACGAAGGCATGCTGATCCATCAGCTTGACGACCTCCCAGCCGGCCACCGACAGCGTCTGCTCGGCACGGCCACCCTCCCGATAGCGACGCAGGGGCTCCGGCAGCTGGTCGGCGCCGATATCGCGCTTGCCCATGGCTACCACGGCGAGCCCCGGCTCCGGCAGCGACTGCACCTGAGCGAAGACCTCAAGCGCCGGCCAAAGGCCCTGCTTGATCGTCGGCTGGCGCTTGAGCATGCCGCGCTGCGCCTCGCGGTAGATGCCGTGGTCATGCACCACATAGCAGCCGGGGCGCAGCACCGGCACGAAGCGCGCACCGAGTGAGGCCTCGTGAAAGACCTCGGCGATCAGGTCGTACCAGGCCGAGCCTGAGGCGGTGATCAGCGCCGTCTCGGCCTTGATCAGGTCAGCATGCTCAAGCGCCCGGGCGGCCTCGACCATGTGCCAGGCGTAGGCACGGATCGCCGCCGCCGGCTCGCCGTCGTCAGCCTTCACCACCCCTTCATAGCCCTCGAGCCCGGCCAGCACCAGCGCCGACTCATCGTGGATTCGCGCGGCCAGCGTCAGCACCTGCTCCCGGTCACGACAGCCACAGCGCCCGCCCGCCACGCCCAGCTCGATCAGCACATTGAGACGCAGGCCACGCGCCGCGAAGTAGCGCCCCAGGTGCGCGACATTGGCGGCGCTGTCGACCACGCAGTAGACCTCGGCGCCTTGCTCGATCAGATCAGCGATGATCGCCATGTTGGGTTCGCCAATCAACTGATTGGCCATCACAAGCCGCGTGACGCCCGCAGCGAAGGCGGCACGACACTGGGGGGCGGTGGCAAGCGTGATGCCCCAGGCGCCAGCCTCGAGCTGACGCTTGAAGAGCGCCGGGGTCATGGTGGTCTTGCCGTGGGGAGCGAGCCGCGCTCCATGGGCATCGGCGAAGGCCTGCATCCAGGCAAGGTTATGGGCAAGCGCCGGCTCGAAGACCGCTGCGGCAGGCAGGCTGACGCCGCCCAGCAGGCTCGGGCCGGTCTCGATGGTGCCCTTGTCGGTGCGCATGGAGACTCCTCGGGCTTATGAACAGGGCCAGTAAAAAAGGCATTTGAGGAAACGCCATCATGCCCCAGGAGCGCCGATGACGGCCAGAGAAGGGCCAGACGGCAGCCCTCAGCCCAAGCCCATCATAACCTTCACCTTCAGGACAGACTCACCCGCACCTGCAGATCCTGCTCGTCGCAGTTATTGCCGGGGCCGCCCCGGTCGACGACCAGAAACTCCCCCTCGTGCTCGAGCACCGACTGCACCGCATGCCAGGTGCCGGCGTGGTAGTTCACGCCCTGGCGACCATCGGTGACAAAGGCGCACACCTGACCGGAGTCGATGACGTCACCGGGGGGCGCCACCACGATCAGGAAGCGCTCCTCGTGCAGCGGCATGAAGGCCTGGCTGCCCAGCGGATGGCGCTCCAGATGAGCGATTTCCAGCGGCAGGCTGACCGGCTGGCTGACGAACAGGCTGATCAGCGGTCGGGCTCCCTCCCCCAGGAGCTCGACACTTGCCAGATCATGATGGCGCTGGGTACGCCCGGCGTTGATGGGAAAAGACGCCGACCCGCGGCTATCGATGACGTCGCCGAAGGTCGCGAAGGCCTCATGGGTCAGAGGACGGGCGATCAGCTCGAGCATGGCAATCTCCTCAGCCGGCATTAACGTGTCAGGCCACGATAGGCCGCGGAGGCGTTCAGCGCCATATGGCGATTGACGTCCTTGTAGAGCAGATAGCGGAAGGGGCCGGGGCCGCCCGCATAGCACGCCTGTGGGCAGAAAGCGCGCAGCCACATGTAGTCACCGGCCTCGACCTCGACCCAGTTCTGGTTGAGATGGTAAACGGCCTTGCCCTCGAGCACGTAGAGGCCGTGCTCCATCACATGGGTCTCGTCGAAGGGAATCACGCCGCCGGGCTGGAAGGTGACGATATTGACGTGCATGTCATGGCGCATGTCGCTCGGATCGACGAAGCGCGTAGTCGCCCAGTTGCCGTCGGTATCCGGCATCGGGGTCGGCTCGATGTCCTGTTCGTTGGTGACGAAGGCGGCCGGCGGTTCGATGCCTTCAACGGCTTCATAAGCCTTGCGAATCCAGTGAAAGCGCACCTCGCTCGTGGCGTCATTGCGCACCTGCCAGTCGCTCGCCGGCGGAATGAAGGCATAGCCCCCCGGCATCAGGCGATGGGTCTCGCCGGCAAGCGTCAGCGTCAGCTCGCCTTCCACCACGAACAGCACGCCCTCGGCGCCGGAGTCGAGCTCGGGCCGGTCGCTGCCGCCGCCCGGGGCGATTTCCATGATGTACTGGGAAAAGGTTTCCGAGAAACCGGTCATCGGCCGCGACAGCACCCAAAGTCGGGTCTTTTCCCAGAAGGGCAGATAGCTGGCGACGATATCGCGCAACACACCCTTGGGAATGATCGCATAGGCCTCGGTAAACACCGCCCGATCCGACAACAGTTGGGTTTGCGGGGGCAGTCCGCCCTTGGGGGCGTAGTAGTTGCGTTGGGTCATGGGTATACCTTGATGGCGGCAGTCGTCGATCCCGACGACCGCTGATGTGATGTGGTGCAATGTTTCGCCGCGTCGCTCAGGCCGGATGCTCGGCCTGCCAGTGACGTGCGATATCCACACGCCGGGTTATCCACACCCGGTCATGGGCCTCGAGATGATCGAGGAAACGCTGCAGCGCGCGAAACCGCCCGGGACGGCCGATCAGCCGGCAATGCAGGCCAATCGAGAGCATCTTCGGCGTCTCCGCACCTTCGGCGTAGAGCACGTCGAAGGCGTCGCGCAAGTACTGGAAGAACGGCTCACCGTGGTCGAAACCGGTCGGCGAGGCGAAGCGCATATCGTTGGTGTCCAGCGTGTAGGGCACGATCAGGTGGCGATGCGCATGCCCCTGGCTGTCCTGGGCGTCGGTCCAGAACGGCAGGTCATCGCCGTAGTAGTCGCTGTCATAGAGAAAACCGCCCTGATCGAGCAGCAGGCGCCGCGTATTGGGGCTGTCGCGGCCGGTGTACCAGCCCAGGGGCAGCTCACCGTAGAGCGACTCGAAGATCGAAAGCGCGCGCTCTAGGTGATCGCGCTCGACCGCTTCGGGCACGTTCTGATAGTGAATCCAGCGATAGCCATGACAGGCCACCTCATGGCCAAGCTCCTTGAACGCCTGCGCCACGTCAGGGTGGCGCTGCAGCGCCATGGCGACGCCGAACACGGTCAGCGGCAGGCCGCGGCGCTCGAACTCGCGAAGCACCCGCCACACGCCGGCCCGAGAGCCGTATTCGTAGATCGACTCCATGCTCAGATGGCGATCAGGGTAGGCCTCGGCGCCGGCGATTTCGGAGAGAAACTGTTCGGAGTGGCTGTCGCCGTGCAGCACACAGCTCTCGGCACCCTCTTCGTAATTGAGCACGAACTGCACGGCGATTCGGGCCCGCCCGGGCCAGTTGGCCTGGGGCGGCGTGCGGCCGTAGCCGATCAGATCGCGGGGATAGCCGTCATGCGCGGGTGAATTCATCGCAGAGTTCCTGTTGTTCTAATGCCAGTGTCCGTTGTCAGTGCGCTGGTGTCAGCTAGCGGCCAGAGGCGCAGCAGCGACACGAAGACCCATGGATACAATAACAAAATGAATTGTATCCATTCATTCTGCAAGCCTGCCCCAAAATGCGATGCGGAGAACAGGCTGGCCCGCTCTCGCTTACCGCATCACGCTCTGTACTCGAAAAAACCAATCCAACCACCACCTCGATATAGAGGCCAACACACTGCCATAGCAGAAAAAAGTCTTAACTTCTCGACGCCGACAGGGCACCTGCGACAGCCGTTGGCTAGGCCCTCCTGCTTGCATCCCGGAAAAATTTCGCCTAGGTTTTTGTATACAAAATATATTGCTTGCTGGTGAAACACCGGTCCAACGCCAGACAAGCCGCATCCACTCGAGCCTCTTTCTCAACCGAACGCTCTCAAGACACGTTCTCAAGACACGCTCTCAAGACCTATCAGGAGTCGTTTCACGATGCGGATTCGCGTCATCAACCCCAATACCACGGCGACCATGACCGCCACCATCGGCGAGGCGGCCTCGCGTATCGCCTCGCCGGGCACCCACATCATGGCCACGACCCCAGAGAGTGGCCCGGTTTCCATCGAGAGCCACTTCGATGAAGCCATCAGCGCCGTCGGCGTGCTCGAGGAGGTGATGGCCGGCGAGCGCGAGCAGGTCGATGCCTACATCATCGCCTGCTTCGGTGACCCGGGGCTGCTGGCCGCTCGTGAGCTGACACGGGCCCCGGTCATCGGCATCGCCGAGGCGGCCTTTCACATGGCCTCGCTGATCAGCACCCGCTTCTCCATCGTCACCACCCTGGGGCGCACCGGCATCATCGCCGAGCATCTCCTGGAGAGCTATGGCTTCCGCCACCACTGCCGGCGGGTGAGAGCCGCGGAGATTCCGGTGCTGGACCTGGAAGAACAGGGCGAGGCCGCGCTGTCGCGCATCATCGACGAGTGTCGACGTGCCCGTGACGAAGACGGCATCGGCGCCATCGTGCTGGGCTGCGGGGGCATGGCCGATCTAACCGGCGAGATCAGCGAAGCCGTCGGCCTGCCGGTAGTCGAGGGCGTGACCGCTGCGGTCAAGCTCACCGAGGCCCTGGTGGGGCTGGGGCTGGGCACCAGCAAGTTCGGCGATCTGGCCTTCCCGCGTCCCAAAGCCTTCACCGGGCGCTTCGAACACCTGTCTCACATGACTCTCACATGACCCCAAGCGAGTGACATCAGCCATTAGGGCCGAACAACAACGAGCCCGTGCAAGACCGTCAGCACCAGAGATAGCAACACATAAAAAAATATAACCCGAGTAGCACGCCGCAAGAGTTACCCCGGCCCAGCGGCCGGAACAACAACAACAGTGATCACCTTCTTGCGAGGACAACACCATGAGTCATGAGCCCCTGCGGGCCCAGGCCACTTCGGCCACTGCACCCCACGACATGTCACACCCCACATCCGCCAAAGCGATAGGCGACGAATCCCTGGCGCCTCAGAAGACGCGCATCATGGGCCGCACCTCCTATCTGCTGGCCTGGTTCGGCGGCTGCGTGTCGATTGGCACCTTCACCATGGGCTCCAGCGTGGTCGGCACGCTGAACCTGGTCCAGGCTACGCTTGCGATCGCCATCGGCTGCTTCGTGATCGGCATCGCGCTGGCCCTGAACGGCGCGGCCGGCTACAAGTACGGCATTCCCTTCATGGTTCAGGCGCGCAGTGCCTTCGGCTTCAGCGGCACCCGGCTGCCGGGCCTGGTTCGCGCCGTGCCCGCCATCGTCTGGTACGGCTTCCAGAGCTGGATCGGGGCCGGCGCCCTGAATATGGTCTCGGCGACCCTGTTCGGCTTCGACAACCTGGTCTTCTTCTTCATCGCCTTTCAGTCGTTGCAGATCGCCCTGTCGGTGCTGGGCTTCCAGGGCATCAAGTGGCTGGAAAACATCGGCAGCGCCTTCATTCTAGTCGCGCTGGTCTACATGTTTTACAGCACCGTCCAGCGCTATGGCGACGAGCTGTCTGCCAGCATGCTGAGCACCGAAGGCTCCTGGGGCATGCCCTTCTGGGGCGCCACCATGCTCTTCCTGGGTATCTACAGCACCATGATGCTCAACGTCAGCGACTATGCCCGCGAGCACAAGGAAGGCACCGGGGCGGGGCTGCTGACCACCATCTACGCCATGTCGATATTGCCCTGCACCCTGTTCATGGGGCTGATCGGCTATATGGTGTCCGAGGCGACCGGTGTCGCCGACCCCATCCAGGTGTTCGCCAATGCGGTAGACAACACGCCGCTGCTGATGACCACCCTGCTATTCATCGCCTTTGCCCAGGTCACTACCAACGTGCTCAATAATGTGGTGCCGCCGACCTATGTGCTGATGGATACCTTCAAGCTTAAATTCCGCACCGCCACGGTGATTGTCGGTCTGCTGGCCTTTGCCACCTTCCCGTGGGAACTGGTCAAGGATGATTCCGCCGCCGGCCTGCAGGTCTTTGTACAGACCTACTCCGCCTTTCTGGGGCCGATCTTCGCCATCCTGGTGGTGGACTACTATTTGATCCGGCGCCGCACCCTGGATCTTGCCAAGCTGTATGACGAACAGGGGCCCTATCGCGGCACCAACTATGCCGCCCTGATCGCCACGGCCGTAGGCGCCGTGGTTGCCCTGAACATCGCCTCCGTCTCCTGGTACGCGAGCCTGGTGCCTGCCGGCCTGACCTACTTCCTGCTGATGAAGTACTGGTCCCCTGCCAGCGTTTCTGCAGCTAAGGTCATGACATCAAGGTTAACGACATGGAGGGTAACAACACCCTCCTGAAGAGGGCTCTCCGCAACGGAGCGCCTTTCCTGAACAACAATTCCAACGGGCCTTCATCATGACCGATCCAGAACTGAACATCCGGCGTATCGACCGGACGCTCTTCAACGATGACCTTGCCCCTCTGCCAAAGAGCAAGCGCAGCTGGGGCTGGTTCGAGATATTCAATGTGTGGGCGAACGACATCCAGAGTCTGTTCGGCTATACCCTGGCCGCCTCGCTGTTCATCTCCTATGGCCTCAACGGCTGGGCAGTGATGGCGGCGATCATTCTTTCCGGCTTCGTGGTGATGTGGCTGGTCAACCTGAGCGGCAGACCCAGCGTCAAATACGGCATCCCTTTTCCGGTGATGGTCCGCGCCAGCATGGGCGTCCGCGGCGCCAACCTGCCGGCCATGCTGCGAGCCATCATCGGCATCTTCTGGTACGGGGTGCAGACCTACTTCGCGTCGACGGCGCTGATGCTGCTGCTGACGGCGCTGTTCGGCGATCCAGGCGGGCAGTGGCTAGGCATGTCGGCCATCGGCTGGCTGTCGTTCGTGATCGTCTGGCTCTTCCAGATCGCCCTGTTCTGGCAGGGCATCGACAAGATCAAGCACTTCCTCAACTGGGCGGGACCACTGGTCTATGGCGTCATGGTAGTGCTGATGCTGGTGGTCTGGTTTCAGGCCGGCAGCGACCTGCTGCCCGCCATCGGCACTGTCTTCAGCGCCAGCAGCGACTATCAGGGCAGCGCTATAGGCGCCTTTTTGACGATCACCGGCACCATGATCGCCTACTTCGCCGCGGTGGTGATCAACTTCGGCGACTTTTCGCGCTTTGTCAGAAGCGAGCGCGACATGAAGCTTGGCAACCTGCTGGGACTGCCGCTCAACGTGGCAATCTTCTCCTTTATCGCTCTGATCATCACCGCCGGCACTCTTGTGCTGTTCGGCGAGCCCCTGACCAACCCCTCTGAGATTATCGAGCGGGTCGACTCGCTGCCGCTGACCCTTCTCGCCGCCATCACCTTCTTCGCCGCTACCGTCGGCATCAACCTGGTGGCCAATTTCATTCCGCCGGCCTATGACCTGGCCAACCTCTTCCCGCGCAGGATCAGCTTTCGCATCGGCGGGCTGATCACGGCCGTGATCGCCTTCTTCGTCGGTGCCCTGTGGGTCGCCGTGATCAGCCAGATTGGCATCGCTGGCTTCGTCAATGCGCTCGGCGCCGTGATCGCGCCCTTCTACGGCATCATCGTGGTCGACTATTACCTGGTGAAGCGACAGCGGCTGGATATTCAGGACATGTTCTCGAGCGATCCCGACGGCGCCTATCATTACGTGAAGGGCTGGAATCGGCGTGCCCTGGTAGCGTTCGGCCTGGCCGCGCTGTTCTCCGTTTCCTCGGTCTGGGTGCCGCCCCTGGAAGCGCTGGGCGGCTACGCCTGGCTGATTGGCGCTGCCCTGGGCGGAGGCTTCTACTACCTGCTGATGAGGAAACAGAGCGACCGGGGCGTGGTGAGCAGCTGATCAGCGACTCACCCCTCGCATAAAAAGGCCCCTGCCATCGGCGGGGGCCTTTTTATGTTGATGGCACCCAAAGCAAGCCGCCTCTCAGCGCGAAAATATCGTGTAGAGATCCGGCGCCCCATCCTCTTCGCTATGGATGGAGAGCGAGGCCTCGATGGCCTTTAGGTGGCGCCCCATGAACGCCTGAGCGCGTTCGCCGTTCCCCTTTTCCAAATAGCTCACCAGGTCATCGTGATCATGGGATTCGCAGCCCAGGTGGCCCGAATTGCCATAGACCGCAAGAATCAGCGAGGAACGTGAGCATAGACGCTCGACGAAGGCCGCCAGGGTGGCGTTACCGGAAAGCCCCGCCAGGTGACCATGGAAAGCCGCCGAGAGCTTGATGGCCGTGCTCTGCTCGCCAGCTCGCAACGCCTCACGCTCGCGGGTCGCCATGTCACGCAGCGCCCGGACATCCTCGGGGGTGATGCGTCGGGTAATCTCCGGCATCAGGCCACACTCGATCATCTGGCGGGCATCGAAGACGTCCTTGGCCTCATCGGCGGAAGGGCGCGTCACGCTGGCCCCGCGGCGCGGCGTCAGCGTCACCAACTCCTCGAGCGCGAGACGCTGCAGAATCTTGCGGATACCGGTACGGCTGATGTCGAAGACATCGGCCAGGGCATCCTCCCTTAGCCGGGCGCCCGGCCTCAGGCGATGCTCGATGATGGCGTCGCTGATCGACTGATAGATCGTCTCGTGGCGCTTGGCCCCATCACCGTCTTTGCCCCGGCGCTTCGCTGCCTTCGGGGCCGATCCTTGCTTGCCCTCGGGCCATCGTTGGCGCTGGTTCATGACCTCACTCCTCGCTGCAGACTGCCCTTGCTAGAGCGGTCATTGTATACGATTTGCCGGGGCAAACCGGCCATCAAGGAGCCGAGTGCTCGATAAAGGCGCCAAGGGTCGCCCGCTCGTCGTCGGTCATGCCGGTGACGTTGCCAAGCGGCATGTAGTGAGTGGTGACCGCGACGCGCTGAATATCCTTGAGATGACGGCGAATCTGCTCGCCGGTGTCCAGTTGCACGCCGGCAGGCGCGGCGGCAAAACCCCCGAAGGTCGGCACGACGGCATGGCAGCCCGCGCAGCGCTCCTCGATGATCGCGGACACCTCGCTGAAGGCGATTTCGGGGGCCGCGCTCTCGGCGGTCCCGGTCGTCGCGAGAGACGATGGGGCCGGCTCGGGCGCCATCGCCGCCATTAGCGTCACCAGCGCCAGACCGGCAGCGGGCAGCACCCACACCTTGCGTCCGAACAGATGGCGGATATTGAAGTAGTGACGCACCAGCACGCTGAACGCCATCAGCCCCGCCAGCACCAGCCAGCCCCACTCGGAGGCGTAGGTCATGGGGTAGTGGTTGCTGATCATCAGAAACAGCACCGGCAGGGTCAGGTAGTTATTGTGCCGCGAGCGCAGCAGGGCATGGCGGCCGTGAGCCGGGTCTCGCTCGGCGCCGGTCTGCATCGCACTCACCAGCGCTTTCTGACCGGGGATGATCACCCGGAAGACGTTGGCCACCATGCAGGTGCCGATCGCCGCACCAACATGGATGTAGGCCGCGCGGCCGCTGAAGACCTGCATCAGGGCCCAGGTCAGCGCTATCAGCAGCGCAAAGCCGGTAAGCGCCAGCCACGCCGGGCGGCGCCCCAGGGGGCTTCGGCACAGGGCGTCATAGACGAACCAGGTACCGAAGATCACCGCCAGCCCCACCAGTACGCCCTGCCAGGGTGCCAGCGCCGAGCCCGGTGGCAGCAGCATGGTACCCGCGTTCAGGTAGTAGACCACCCACAGCAGTGCAAAGCCGGTCAGAAAGGTGGTGTAGGCCTCCCACTTGAACCAGTGCAGAGGCTCGGGCAGGCGCGGCGGTGCCAGCTCGTACTTCTGCAGGTGGTAAAAGCCGCCACCGTGGATCGCCCATAGCTCGCCAGCCACGCCGTCGCCCAGGGAAGCGTTCTGGCGCTCGAGGTGGTTCTCGAGCCAGTTGAAGTAGAAGGAAGCGCCGATCCAGGCCACGCCGACGATCAAATGGCCCCAGCGCAGCAGCAGGTTGGCCCAGTCGTGAAGATAGTCCATAAGTATCTCTCGAGGTGGGCGTTAGCTGCCGCGGTAGGTGGTATAGCCGTAGGGCGAGAGCAGCAGCGGCACGTGGTAGTGCTCATCGGCGTCGGCGACCCGAAAGCGCAGCGGAATCCGTTCGAGGAAGACGCCCGACGCCGGCTCGCCCAGCGCGTGAAGATAATCACCGGCATGAAAGAGCAGTTCGTATTCACCCTCGGTGAAGGCATCGCGCTCCAGTAGCGGCGCATCGCAGCGGCCATCAGCGTTGGTCACGGCCTCGGTGAGGCGGGTGCGGGACTCGCCGTCGAGGCGAAAGAGCTCGAGGCGGATGCCCTGGCCCGGGCATCCGCGGGCGGTGTCGAGCACATGGGTGGTCAGATACCCCATGAGACCTCCTGTGGGTGGTCGGGACGTGTTTCGTCCCTGATTATTGTATACAGTTACTGTATCGCATATCTTCCGCCGCCGCGCAAAGGAGTCGCCATGGCTGATCATTTCTCCGCTCCCCTGCCAACGCACCTTCGCCCCAGCCGCCTCGACCGGGAGGCCTTCCTCGCCCGCTTCGGCGATCTCTACGAGTGTTCGCCCTGGATCGCCGCGGCCGCCTGGGATCAGGGCCTCGGCCCGGGGGCGGATAACCTCGACGGCCTCGCCCGGCGCCTCGCCGCCGTGCTCGATGCAGCGGATGAAGACCGTCAGCTCGCGGTGATTCGCGCCCACCCGGATCTCGCCGGCAAGGCGGCACTGGCCGGCGCCCTCACCGACGACTCGCTCAAGGAGCAGGCCGGCGCCGGGCTGGATCAGTGCACCCCCGCAGAGCTTGCGCGCTTTACTCGCCTCAATGCGGCCTACCAGGCGCGCTTCGCCTTTCCCTTCGTGATCGCGGTCAAGGGCCGGGATCGCCATGCCATCCTCGCGGCCTTCGAGGCCCGGCTCGACAACACCCTGGACGAGGAGCGCCGCACGGCCATCGACCAGATCCATCGCATCGCACGACTGCGGCTCGAATCCCGCGCCGCGGAGCACGAGTAGCAGCCGTAACAACCTGTCGTGACCTCATCTAGTGAAAAGGTGGAAGGCCTTTCCGTTTTCACGACAGCCCACCGTCGAGGCGGTATCCTGTGAACCGACCAGGAAGGCCATGAGGAGCACGGCGTGACAGACGGCAAACGCAAGACGGTGGGACGCCCCGCCGGCACGGGCAAGAGCGGCGGCGGCCACAGCCAGTCGCTGGTGCGCGGACTGAACATTCTGGAGGTGCTGGCCGTTGAGCCCCAAGGGCTCGCGCTTTCAGACATCGCCGCGCGCATGGAGCTCGCTCCCTCCACCACGCATCGGCTGCTGCAGGCCCTGTACGGTCAGGGCTTCATCACCCAGGAGGCGGAACTCGGCCGCTGGCGCATCGACGTCAAGACGTTTCGCATCGGCAACGCCTTCCTCGAGGCCCGCGACCTGGTCGCCACCGCCCGGCCCTTCCTGCGCCGACTGACCGACGCCAGCGGCGAGTCCGCCAACCTCGGCATCGAGGACAACGGCCAGGCGGTCTTCCTGGCGCAGACCGAGTCGCCGCAGATGATGCGCATGATCACGCGACTTGGCTCACGCGCGCCGATGCATGCCTCCGGCGTCGGCAAGGCCCTGCTGGCCTGGCTGCCCGAGGCCGAGGTGGGCCGCATCCGCGATGCCCACGGCCTGCCGCGTGTTACCCCCAATAGCCTGGATACCCCCGCCGCCCTCGAGGCCGCCATGGCCGAGATTCGTCGCGCGGGCTTTGCCTGCGACCGCGAGGAGCATGCAATCGGCCTGCACTGCGTGGCCGCCGCCATTCACGATGAACACGGCCGGCCGCTGGCGGCGATCTCGGTTTCCGGGCCCATGGCCCGCATTCCCGAGGCGCGACTCAACGAGCTTGGCCAGCTAGTGCGTGACGCGGCCGACGAAATCACCGCCCTGCTGGGCGGCCGGCGCCCCAGCGGTCGGCGCCCCGACGACCGGGCCTAAATCAACGAGTCTAGGTAAGCGGGTCTGAGCCGCAGGCGCGATACAGCGAGGCTGAAGCGTGGCGCCACGCGGAGTACACTAGCGCTCACCGTATCCAGTCATCCGAGGCCCGCGATGAGTTCCCACCTGCTCTCCGTCGATTCCCTGTCACGCGACGATGTCGATCACCTGATGCGCGTCTCCGCGCTGATGGAGCCGATCGCCCAACGCCGCAAGGTCACCCGCGTTCTGGAGGGAGCGGTGCTCGGCAACCTGTTCTTCGAGGCCAGTACCCGCACCCGCGTCAGCTTCCACGCCGCCTTCAGCCGGCTCGGCGGCAGCGTGTGCGACACCACCGGCTTCACCTTCTCGTCGATGGCCAAGGGCGAATCGCTTTACGACACCAGCCGCGTGATGAGCGGCTACTGCGACGCCATCGTGCTGCGCCACCCGGAGCAGGGCGCGGTGGCCGAGTTCGCCCGCGCCACCAACGTGCCGGTGATCAACGGCGGCGACGGCCCCGGCGAGCACCCCAGCCAGGCGCTGCTCGACCTCTACACCATCGACAAGGAATTCACCCGACTCGGCAAGTCGCTTGCCGGCGCCCACATCCTGCTCACCGGCGACCTGAAGTACGGGCGCACCGTGCACTCGCTGATCAAGCTGCTGTCGCTGTACGAGCCGATGCGCATCACCCTGGTGGCCCCGCCGGGGCTCGAGATGCCGCATCACCTGACCGACCTGGTCAGCAATCGCGGGCACCGGATCGAGACCCGCGAGAGCCTGGCCAGCGATTTCAGCGATCTGGACGTGGTCTACACCACCCGCATCCAGAAGGAACGCTTCACCGCCGAGATGAGCGAGAGTTTCGGCGGCCTGTCGCGAGACTTCACCGTCGACCGCGCCTTCATGGACCGTTACTGCCACCGCGACACCATCGTCATGCACCCGCTGCCCCGCGACAGCCGCCCCGAGGCCAACGACCTGGACGTGGATCTCAACGGCGACCCGCGCCTGGCGATCTTCCGCCAGACCGACAACGGCATTCCTGTGCGCATGGCGATCTTCGCCACCTTGCTTGAGGTCGATCACCTGATCGAGAAGGATCTACGCGACGTGCGCTGGTTCGTGCCCGACACCGTCGGCGTCGACGACCTGCGCGGCTGATACCCGCCTGACGCAACACCTCAAGACGACAACGGCCCGCTCAGTGAGCGGGCCGTTGTCGTCTTGGCAAGTCATGTCAGAAACAAGCTGCGGTATCAGCCGGTCGTGCGCCCGCCAGGCAGGCCTTCCTCGTGGGCGAACCAGCCTTCGAGGATAAGCGCGGCGGCGAGGCCATCGACGCTCTCCTCGCGGTAGTTGCCGCGGTGGCCGGCCTCCCGGGCGAGGGTCTTGGCCTCGCGGGTGGAGCCGCGCTCGTCGACCATCTCGCAGGGTTTACCGTAGCGCCCGTAAAGCCGGTTGCCGAACTTGCGGGCACGAGTGCTCATCTCGGACTCGCTGTCGTCCATGTTGATCGGCAGGCCGACCACGAACAGGTCCGGGCGCCACTCCTCGATCAGGCGCGTGACCTGCGCCCAGTCGGGGATGCCGTCCCGGGCCGGCAGCGGCTCCAGCGCCGTGGCGCTTTTGAGCATCTCGTTGCCTACCGCCACGCCGATGCGCCGGGTGCCGAAGTCGAAGGCCAGAATCAGCCGTTCGCCTGGGTTGGCCATCAGGAGTGCCCTGCCTCGCGGCTCATCAGGTTCAGGTCGATGCCGAGGATGCCAGCGGCGGCGTGAAGACGCTGCTCCGACGGGGTGTCGAAGAGAATGCGGCTATCACCCTCGACGGTCAGCCAGGCGTTGTCCTTCAGCTCGTCCTCGAGCTGGCCGGCCTCCCAGCCGCTGCAGCCCAGGCAGATCAGGAAGTCGTCGGGGCCGCGGCCTTCCGCCAGCGCCTTGAGCATGTCCATCGAGGTGGTCAGGGCGATGTCGTTATCGACTTGGATGCTGGAATCCCATGGCTTGGCGGAGCCGCGGTGCAGGATGAAACCGCGATCCTGATGGACCGGGCCGCCGTAATAGACCGGGGCGTTGCGATGCAGGCTCTCGCTGGCATCCAGCTCCAGCTGCTCGAACAGGGCGTCGAGGCTCATGTCCAGAGGATGATTGACGATCACGCCCATGGTGCCATTGTCGTCGTGATCACACAGGTAGCTCAGGCTGCCCGCGAAGTTGGGATCTTCGAGGTGGGGCATCGCCAGCAGAAAATGGTGCTTCAAGCTTTGCATGGGCCTCCCGGGCGTCAGCGCACGCCGAAATCATTGCCGGTGCCGAATCGCCAGATGCGGCTGATGGACAGGCGGTCGAGCCCGGCCATACCACGATCGAAGGGCCGGTAAGGTGCTGCACCACGAATGGTATCCAGCGCCGCCTGGTCGAGTTCGGGATGTCCCGACGATTGTACCACCTCTGCCTGCAGGAGCTGCCCCTGATGGTCGATCACCACGCGCACCTTCAACTGACCGTCCAGGTCAGGCGGCGCGGGGTAGAAGCGGTTGCCGTAATCCTGCACCCGCCGCGTCCAGGCATCCACGTAGCGGGCCTCGGCGGCCTCCCTCGCGGCCTGCTGTTCTTGGTCGGCGAGCTCGGCGGGCTGCTCACTCATGGCGAAGTCGCGCTCTCGCAGCGAGGCGGTGGCACTGGCGGCCAGCTCGCGACCGGACAGAGACGGCGCCTTAGTCTCAGATACGGGCTCAGCGACCGGCTCACTCACCGGCTCACTCACCGGTTCGGCGGCCACCAAGGGCTCAGGCTCGGCGTCAGGCGCCGGTTCAGGTTCGGCGACGGGCTCGGGGGAAGGCGCGGCAACCTGCTCGGCTAAGCGTTTCGCGGACGCCGGCTCGGGCGTTGCGGAAGCGTTGGCGGGCTCGGGCGTCGCCTCAGGCAGAAGGTCGGGCGCCGTCTCAGCCGCGGTGTCGAGGCGTGCGGCCTCCTGCGCCGCCTCGGCGATGGCACTGGCCCGCTCGGGCGTCGCTGCCGGGCGGCTGACCAGCACCACATCAAGGCTGTGCGACGATGCTGGCGCGGGCGGTGTAGGCAGCGAAACGCCCGCCACCAGGGCGAGCAAGATCAGGTGCAGGCCGATCGCTACCGCCCAGGCGAACACATGGCGATAGCCCCGGGTGACCGGGGCGTGGCTATCATCAGACGCCACGCCGAAGGGCACACTGACGACATCGCCGAGCCAAGCCATGGCGAGGGCGCTAGCCGGCCCGGTGGGCGTCGAGGCGGCGCTCGATGGCGTCCATCAGGGTACCGGCGATGTCGGTGCCGCGCTGGTCGTCAATCTCGCGCACGCAGGTGGGGCTGGTCACGTTGATCTCGGTGATGTAATCGCCGATCACATCGAGGCCAACGAACAGCAGCCCCTTCTCGCGAATCATCGGCTGCACCTGTTCGATAAGCCAGTGATCGCGGGCGGTCAGCTCACGGCTGACGCCGCGCCCGCCGGCGGCCAGATTGCCACGAGTTTCGCCGGCCATCGGCACCCGGGCCAGACCATAGGGAATCGGCTCGCCGTCGACCAGCAGGATGCGGGTATCGCCGTCCTTGATCTCGGGAAGATAGCGCTGGGCCATGATCTGGCGGTGGCCGCGATCGGAGAGCGTCTCGAGGATAGCGCCGATATTGCGCCCGTCCGGGAGCACGTGAAAAATGCCGCTGCCGCCCATGCCGTCCAGCGGCTTGAAGATGACATCACCATGCTCGGCCTGGAAGGCGCGCAGTACCGGTTCGCTGCAGGACACCAGGGTCGGCGTGCAGCACTGGGGGAACTGCTGGGCGAAGAGCTTCTCGTTGCATTCGAGCAGTGCCCGGGTCGGGTTGACCACCAGCACGCCCTCGCGCTCGGCGAAGCCCAGCAGATGCACGGCATTGAGGAAGTTGCCGTCCACCGGCGGGTCCTTGCGCATCAGGATCACGTCGAGCTCGGCAAGCGGCGTGGCCACCGGCTCACCGAGGCGATACCAATCCTCGGGGTCGTGGAAGACCTCGAGATCGCGAAGCCGGGCGTGGGCGCGGCCGTCGCGCAGGTAGAGATCCTCCTGCTCCATGTAGTGAAGCGAGGCACCGCGCGCAGTGGCCGCCCACAGCATGGCCATGGTGGTGTCCTTCTTATAGGTGATGTCGGCAATAGGATCCATCACCACCCCGATCTTCAGGGCGCGACCGCCCCGTGCTGTGTTCCCGGGGGTGTCAATCGACTCGTTCATGGGCTCATTCTTCGGCGCGTTCATCGGCTCGCTCATCAAGACGGCTCTCGGCTAGGGGGGAATGCCGCTATGGGCATGATGGCCGCAGTATGCCGCAGCAACGCGGCCAGCACCAAGGTCGACGCTTTTGGCAAGCGGCCTCTGTGGATCAGTGTTGGTCGTCTTCGCGCCGGCGGATGCCGTTGGCCTCAAGGGTGATCTGTCGTGCCTTATAGAGGCCGCCAATGGCCTGCTTGAAGGCATTCTTGCTGACGCCCAGGCGTGCCTTGATCGCCGGCGCGGGGCTCTTGTCGGTCAGCGGGAGAAAGCCGCCAGCCTCGTCGAGCGCCGCCAGCACCTTGTCGGTAGCCAGGTCGCGCTTGGCGACGCCCGCCGGCATCAGCGACAGGTCGAGGCGGCCGTCTTCACGCCGCTGCTTCACATAGCCGGTCAGGCGCTCGCCACGACGCACCTGTCGCGGAAGCTCGTCGTGGTACAGAAGCCCCCAGATCCGGTCGTCGACCACCGCCTTGAGCCCCAGGTCGGTGCGATCACCGATCACCAGCGTCACCGCACGCCCCGTCGCCATGGCGCCCGCCGCGTCCTCGCTCAGACTACCCTCGCGCAGGGCGTCGTCGACGCTGTCGTGGAGGAAGTCGTCCAGGCGCATCGAGGCGGTGGGCCGGCCCTGATCGTCCTCGAAGATGATCACCAGCACCCGTTTGCCGACCGCGGGACGGTAGGGCTGCTCGTTGAAGGGCAGCAGCAAGTCCTTGGGGCGCCCCCAGCCGAGAAAGGCGCCGGTGTTGTTGACCGCCACCACTTCCAGATAAGCCACCTGGCCGACCTCGGCCAGCGGCGCATCGGCAGCGGGGGTGGAGACAACGGGATGGGCGGCGCGTGCGCCACGGGTGTCGGGGCGATCCTTGGAAGACCGGGTCATGGGCATATCCTGAAAAATAACGATGAGAGGCGATGATGAACGGGGCTGACGAGACGGAAAGGCGCACCAGGAGGATAGCGCACCGGATAACGCGTCTAGAGCTAGCAGTTCGACACTCGCGTGTCTCAGGGCTAGCTTCTCGGAACTAGAGATCGCCGAAGTGATGCTGCAGCAGCGTGAGCGCCACGACAGGGGCGGTCTCGGTGCGCAGGATGCGCGGGCCCAGGGTCAGCGGAGTGAAGCCGTCAGCCAGGGCATGGTCGACCTCGCGGGGCGAGAGCCCACCCTCGGGGCCGATCAGCAGCGCTGCCGTCTTAGGCGCTGACGACTGGCTACCCGCCTCGAAGACGCCTTCTGTCGCCGGGTGCAACACCAGGCGCAGCGGCTCGCCGCGCTCAGCAAGCCAGTCGGCCAGCGCCATCGGCGCATGCACTGGCGGCAGGGTGGCACGGCCACACTGCTCGCAGGCGCTGGCGGCCACCGCCTGCCAATGTGCCAGCTTCTTGGCCGCGCGGTCGCCCTTGAGGCGCACATCGCCGTGCTCGGTATAAAGCGGGGTGATCGCCGCCACCCCGAGCTCCACCGCCTTCTGGATCGCGTAGTCCATGCGATCGCCCTTGGAGATCGCCTGGCCAAGATGCACCCCGAGCGGCGATTCGCCGCGCCCGGGGGTCACCGACTCGAGGCGCGCCACCACCCGCTTGCGGGTGACCTCCACCAGCACGGCAGCGGCTTCGTGGCCCTCGCCGTCAAACAGCGTCAGCGCCGCGCCTTCCTTGAGGCGTAGCACCAGCGCCACATGACGCGCCGGGCCCTCGGGCAACACCAGCTCGCCGCCGACGCTGAGGCCGGCGGCGACATGGATGCGCGGGCCGCTCACGGCCGCTCTCCGACGATCGAGTACATCTTACTGGGTGGTCTCGCTGGCCTGAGCCTCGCGCTGCTTCTTCTGGGCGTACATCGCCTCGAAGTTGACCGGCGCCAGCATCAGCGGCGGGAAGCCACCGCGATTGACCAGGTTGTCGATGCACTCGCGGGCATAGGGGAACAGCAGGTTGGGGCAGAAGGCCCCCAGGGTGTGCTCGAGCTGCGCGCCTTCGATGTTGGCGATGCGGAACAGACCGGCCTGCTGGATTTCGGCGAGAAACGAGGTATTGCCGGTCTCGCTGTGGGAGACCTGGGCGGTAACCTTGATCACGACCTCGTAGAGGCCTTCGCCGACCTGGCTGCTGGTGGTGTTCAGATCGAGGCCGACCTTGGGCTTGAACGGCTGCTGGAACACCGCCGGCGAGTTCGGCGACTCGAAGGAGATGTCCTTGACGTAGATGCGTTGCAGGGAAAACTGCGGCTGGTTCTGCTGCTCGCCGGAGGCGGCACCTTCGGCACCACCGGTGGTTTGGTTGTTGTCTTCCGCCATGGCTTTAGTTCCTTGAAGCGTGCGTGATGGTATGGGGTGATAAAGACGGCGCGCAGCGGTTTACTTGCGCACCATCGGCAGGCCGTCCGCCTGCCACTGGGCCATGCCGCCCTTGAGCTTGAGCGCCCGGGTGAAGCCGGCATTCTGAAGCTTGGTAAGCACCGTGCCGGAGGCCTGACCCTGCTTGCAGACCACAATCACCGGCTTGTCCTTGACCTTGTCGAGTTCATGGAGGCGATTGTCGAGCTTGCTCTGGGGGATATTGCGGGCGCCGGCCAGATGGCCTTCCTTGAAGTCCTTGGCATCGCGGATATCGAGAACCACTGCATCTTCACGATTGATCAGCTGGGTGGCTTCGCTGGCATCGACGCCGCTACGACCACTCTGCATGGTTTCGTAGGCGATCCAGGCCGCCAGCACGATCACGAAGGCGCCAGCCAGCAGCGCGTGGTTCTGCACGAATTCGAACAACTGATCGATCATGGGTCCGGGACACTCTCGTTGGAAATCACTGGTGTTGATAATCGCGGGTGTTGAGAAACACAGGATGCCCCGCCGCCGGGGCGGCGCCCAGTATACACAAGGCATCCTGACGCGTCTGGCACCCGAGCGGCTGACGTTGTGCACCGCCCTAGGATATGATGCCCCAAGGAGCCGTGAGTCGCGACCCCGGGCCGGCACCGCCGACCGGGGAATCCCCGACGTTTACCAACGAGGCCTTTTCATGTCCGATGCCAACTCCCGCCCGCGCCCGGTGGCCCTGATCATCCTTGATGGCTATGGCCACAGCGATTCGCTGGAATCGAATGCCATCGCCGCCGCCAACACGCCAGTGATGGACCGCCTGGCCAGGGACTATCCGCATAGCCTGATCCAT
Organism: Onishia taeanensis; assembly: GCF_003268885.1. Classification (GTDB taxonomy): domain Bacteria; phylum Pseudomonadota; class Gammaproteobacteria; order Pseudomonadales; family Halomonadaceae; genus Onishia; species Onishia taeanensis_A. The sequence goes on along the minus strand of NZ_QLSX01000009.1, from coordinate 160,397 downwards.
ACCGACGGCAAGTATGTCGGCCTGCCCGAGGGCCAGATGGGCAACTCCGAGGTCGGCCACATGAACCTGGGGGCCGGCCGCGTCGTCTATCAGGACTTCACCCGGATCACCAAGGCCATCGAGGACGATACCCTCAAGGAAAACGCCACTCTGATCGCGCCGATCGATGCCGCCGTCAAGGCCGGTCGCGCCGTGCACCTGATGGGGCTGTTGTCGCCCGGCGGCGTCCACAGCCACGAGGATCACATCCTGGCCGCGGCCGAGCTGGCCGCTGCCCGTGGCGCCAAGCAGATCTATCTGCACGCCTTCCTCGACGGCCGCGATACCGCGCCGCAAAGCGCCAAGGCCTCGATCGAGCGCGCCGACGCAAGGCTCGCCGAGCTGGTCGGCGAGGGCAATGGCTTCATCGCCTCGCTGGTCGGCCGCTACTACGCCATGGACCGCGACAACCGCTGGGACCGCGTCGAGAAGGCCTACCGGGTGGCCACCGAAGGCGTGGGCGAGCATGTTGCCGCCAGTGCGGTCGAGGGCCTCGCCGCCGCCTATGATCGTGGCGAGACCGACGAGTTCGTCGACGCCACCAGTATCCGCCCCCAGGGTGAGCCGGTGGTGATGGCCGACGGCGATGCGGCGATCTTCATGAACTTCCGCGCCGACCGCGCCCGGGAACTGACGCGGGCCTTCGCCGAAGATGACTTCTCCGGCTTCACCCGCCAGGCACGCCCCACGCTTGCCGGCGACGGCCTGGTGATGCTGACCCAGTATGCCGCCGACATTCCGACGCCTGCCGCCTTCCCACCCGCAGAGCTTACCAACACCCTGGGAGAGGTCATCGCCAAGCGCGATATGAAGCAGCTGCGCATCGCCGAAACCGAGAAGTATGCCCACGTGACCTTCTTCTTCTCCGGCGGTCGCGAGGAGCCCTACAGCGGCGAGACCCGCGAGCTGATTCCCTCGCCTCAGGACGTCAAGACCTACGACGAGAAGCCCGAGATGAGCGCGGTCGAGGTCACCGACAAGCTGGTCGAAGCCATCGACGGCGGCACCTATGACCTGATCGTGTGCAACTATGCCAACGGCGACATGGTCGGCCATACCGGCAAGTTCGATGCCGCGGTCAAGGCCATCGAGGCCGTGGACGCCTGCGTCGGCCGCGTGGTCGAGGCCCTGGAGCGCGTCGGCGGCGAGTGCCTGATCACCGCCGACCACGGCAATGCCGAGCAGATGGTCAATCCGGAGACCGGTGCGCCGCAGACCGCTCACACCACATGCGAAGTGCCGCTGATCTGGGTCACCAAGCGGAAGGCCAAGCTGCGCGAAGATGGCCGGCTGTGCGACCTGGCACCGAGCCTTCTGACCATGATGGGCGAGGCTATCCCCGAGGAAATGACAGGCCAGGTCCTCACCGAACTGTCGTGACCCCGCCGCATCCCGAAGCCGCTTCGTCAGCCAGCTCCCGCCGCTCCCCGTCCTGGACGGCGGGGCGGCTTGTCCCGGCCCGGCTCACCGACGCCCTGTCGGCGATGCCCCGGGCCGGGTTAACGCTGCTGATGACCTGTGGCCTGACCTATGCCCTGAGCGCTGGCCCGGCCATTGACCTGGTCACGCCCGCCCTGGCCGCCCCCGACGAGGAGGCGGCCAAGGCGCGCGTGGACGCCCTGGCCAAGGATATTCAGGCCCTGGAGCGCGAACTCTCCGGCCGCCGCGAGGCCCGCGACGATGCCGCCGAATCGCTTTCCGAAGTGGAGACGGCGCTGGCCGCCACTCACCGCCGGCTGGATGAGCTGCAGGCCGAGCGACGCTCGCTGGACGATGACATCGCCGATCTAGAGGACCGTCGGGATATTCTTGAAGGCGAGCGCCGTGCCCAGGAGGCGGCCCTCGCCAAACAGCTCGACGCCCTTTATCGCCTCGGCGTCACCCCCGAGCTCAAGCTGCTGCTCAACCAGGACGACCCGACGCGGCTGGATCGCCTGCAGACCTATCTCAATCACCTGTCACGCGCCCGCAAGGCTCGTCTGGACGAGCTCGCGACGCTGGATGCGAAGCTTGCCGACAACCGCCAGGCCCTGACCACTCAGATCGATCAGTTGGCTAGGGTGCGCGAGGAAGTCGAAGCGCGCAGCCAGACGCTGGCCTCGCGTCGCACCGAGCGCGAGGCACTGCTCAGCGAGCTCGATGCCGATATCAGCCGCGGGCGCACGCGGCAGGCGCGCCTCAAGGAAGAGCGGGAAAATGCCGAGCAGGTGTTAGGCGACGTCCGCGACCGGCTCGCCGCGCTCAAGCGTCCGCCACCCACCACCGCTATCGAATCGACCCGCGGCGATCTGCCCTGGCCGACTCAAGGCCAGGTGTTATCGCGCTTCGGCGCCGGCGAAGGGGTGGATCGCGACGGCCTGTTGATCAAGGCCGCGGCAGGCAGCCCGGTCAAGGCGGTGCATGCCGGACGGGTGGTTTTCGCCGACTGGATGCGCGGCTTCGGTAACCTGTTGATCATCGATCATGGCGACGGCGTGATGACCCTGCACGCCCACCTTCAGCACTTCACGGTTTCCCCCGGTGATGCTGTGACCGTCGGTCAGACCATCGCCGCCGTGGGCGTAAGTGGCGGCCGCACCACTCCGGCACTCTACTTTGCGGTGCGCCGCAACGGCGAGCCGATCGACCCCTCGACCTGGATCGCCCGACGCTAGGCACCTCTATCAATGGATTCCTGCCCCGCTGTAACGCTATGCTGGGCACTTGCCCCCAGTTCCGCGACGGAGACCGAATGCGCGTCAAGGCCCCCCTATTGTTTTCGACCCGGTTTTTCTCGACCCGGCTCACGGCCTGGCTGTGCGCAGCCCTGCTGGCGCTGCCCGCTTCCGCTCAGGCGCAGGCCCAGACCTCGGGCGACGACCTGCCGGTCGCCGACGTCCAGACCTTCGCCGAGGTCTTCGAGCGCATCAAGCGCGCCTACGTCGACGAGGTCGATGACAGCACCCTGTTGCATAACGCCATGCGCGGCATGCTCAGCGAGCTGGACCCGCATTCCACCTACCTCGACCCGCAGGAATTCCAGAGCCTCAGGGAAACCACCGAAGGCGAGTTCGGCGGCATCGGCATCGAAGTCGGCATGCGCGACGGTCAGCTGATGGTGATCTCACCCATCGACGACACCCCCGCGGCCAAAGCCGGCTTGCAGTCACAGGACGCCATCTTGCGTATCGATGACACCGCCACCGACGGCCTGTCGCTGCAGGAAGCGGTGGAGCTGATGCGCGGCGAGCCGGGCAGCGATATTCGCATCACCATTCTGCGTCAGGGCGAAAACATACCCCGCGACCTGACCCTGACCCGTCAGGTGATTCGCACCGAGAGCGTCAAGCACGAGCTGCTGACGCCCGGCTATGGCTATCTCCGCATCAGCCAGTTCCAGAGCAGCACCGGCGAGCAGGTCAACGACGCCCTTGCCGACATGCAGCAGGAGGGCGCCCTGAACGGCCTGGTGCTGGATCTGCGCAACAACCCCGGCGGCGTGCTGCAGGCGGCGGTCGAGGTGGTCGACGCCTTCGTCGATCAGGGCCTGATCGTCTACACCGAGGGTCGGCTCGACGACAGCCAGATGAGCTTCTCGGCGCATGCCCAGACCACCGCCCCCGACGTGCCAATGGTGGTGCTGATCAACGGCGGCAGCGCCTCGGCCTCGGAGATTGTCGCCGGCGCCCTGCAGGACCAGCGCCGTGCGGTGATCATGGGCACAGAGAGCTTCGGCAAGGGCTCGGTGCAGCAGATCATGCCGCTGGGTAACGGCGACGGCCTGAAGCTGACCACCGCGCTCTACTACACGCCCAACGGCCGCTCGATCCAGGCGCTGGGCATCAGCCCCGACGTGCAGGTAGTGCGCGGACGCCTGGAAGTCGCCGACGGCTACGCTCAGCGGTTGCGCGAAGCCGACCTGTCCGGGCATCTCAAGGGCAGCGGCGATAGCAACGCCGCGGCAGAGACCTCGCCCAAGGTGCGCGACGACTATCAGCTCAGCGAAGCGCTGAACCTGCTCAAGGCACTCAATGTGCTTGGCCCCAGGGCCGAGCGCTAGGTCGAAAGCGATAACCCAAAGGCACTCGCCCAAGAGCGTCGCCGAAGAGAGTCTCCCTATAAAGAACGGGGCGCATCGACAGCCAGTTGATGCGCCCCGTTTTTTGCCCCTCTAAATTCTGGCCCCTCTAAATTCTGGCCCTCTAAAGTTACTGCCGCCCCCTAGTACACCTATCGACCCTCAGCAGAGCCCCACACTTGGGCCACGCCCAGATAGCGTGCAGATAGGCCGCATGCGGATAGCCTGCGAGCGGTCGGTCCCCGCCCGGTGCATCAGCGGCAGCTGGCGGGCAGGCGGCCGCGCTCACCGATCGCCTGGCGCATCATCACGCGTTTGAGAGGCGTCAGCCGGTCGATGCCGGCAAGCCCCAGATTGCGAGCCAGGGTCAGTGCGGGCTGGCGCGCCCCGAACAGCAGACGGAAGCCATCCATCAACATCAGCATGCTGGCGTTGTCACCGCGCCGGCGCCGGGCATAGCGGGCGAGGATTCGCTCGTCTCCCATCGGCACACCCCGCTCGCGGGCGGCCAGCAGTTCCTCGGCCAACACGGCGACGTCCATCAGCCCCAGATTGACCCCCTGACCGGCCAGCGGGTGGATGCTGTGGGCGGCATCGCCGACCAGCGCCAACCCCGGCTGCACGTAGTCACGCGCGTGGCGCTGGGTCAGCGCCACGCTGACCGCGCGATCGATGGGTGTGACCACGCCAAGCCGATGGTTGATGGCCGCCGCCAGCTCCTCGCCCAGCGCGTCGGGCGATAGACGCGTCAGCCTTGCGGCTTCATCGGGGCTGGTCGACCAGACGATCGAGCAGTGATCATCGCGACCCTCGATGCGCAGCGGCAGAAAGGCCAGGGGCCCGGTGGCGAGAAAGGCCTGGCGAGCCACGCCGCCATGCGAACGCCCGAGCCGCACGGTGGTGATCACGGCGACATGACCGGTCTCCCGGGACACCGTCTCGATGCCCGCCCGTTCGCGAAGCGGTGAGCGGGCGCCGTCTGCGGCCACCACCAGCGGCGCGCTGAGCCGGCGGCCGTCTTCCAGCAGCAGCTCACGCCGTGGCTGACGTCCCTGATGGGTCTCCTCGAGGGCAACCACACGCGCCTCGGCCTCGCATCGCACGTTGGGCAGGGAGGCGAGGCGCGCCTCCAGGGCGGCCTGAGTGACGTCATTCTCGACGATATGGCCAAGTACCGGCACGCCGGCCTGATCGGCGCTGAAGCGAATTTCGCCACTGCCTTCGGCGTCCCACACCTGCATGGCGGTATAGGGCGACAAACGGCGCTCGGCCATCGCCGGCCAGACCCCGAGGCCTTCCAGCAGCCGCTGGGAGACCGGCGTCAGGGCGCTGACTCTGAGGCCAGGCCGGCCACGGCCGGCCGTGTCGTCGGGCAAGCTGGCCGGGCGTGCATCGAGCAGTCGCACCGCGACGCCAGCCTGGCCCAGCAGCACCGCCAGGGTCGCGCCCACCATGCCGGCGCCGACAATGATCGCCTCATCGGGCGTGCCTTGCTGTTGCTGCATCTCGTTCTCCCGTGTTTCCTGTGCCCCGGCCTGACGGCCCTGCATGACAGCCCTGCGTGATGACCTTGCGTGAGCCTCCATCGCAGCGTGTCAGCGTTCGCGCCCCATGGCCCGACGCCCCAGGGCCCGGCGCAATGGCCCCGCCAGATTAAGGCCGATCAGTCCCGCTGCCCGGGCATGCGAGAGCAGCGGGTGGTCAACGCCGAACAGCCGGATCAGGCCATCGCTGAAGCGGGTGACGCTGTGACGGTCGGCGGCGCGCTGGGCCTCGAAAGCCTGCAGGGTGGCCATATCGCCCGGCGCGCGGCCGGCCTCCAGTCCTGCCTCGAGGGCGGCCACCAGATCCATCACGCCGCGCAGCGCCAGGTTGAAGCCCTGACCGGCCACCGGATGCAGGGCATGGGCAGCGTTGCCGAGCACCGCAAGACCGGGCCGCACCTGCTCGGTGGCAGTGACCAGCGACAGCGGATAGGCGTGGCGCTTGCCGACCCGGCGAAAGTGACCGGCCCGATCGCCGAAGGCCTGCTGTAGACGCGCCAGGAAGTCGCCGTCGCTGGCGGCCAGGGTCTCCGCCTCGGCGCCTCCCTGATGGGTCCACACCAGCTCCATACGCTGGCCGGACAGCGGCAGCAGCGCCAGAGGCCCCTCGGGGGTGAAGCGCTCAAACGCTACGCCGTCGTGGGATCGGCTGACCTCCAGGTTGGCGATCACCGCCACCTGATCATAGGCCTCGTGCCGGCTCTCGATGCCAAGCCGCTCCTTGAGCCCTGAACGGCCGCCATCGGCCAGCACCGTCAGGCCCGCCTCGATCCGGCTGCCATCATCCAGCTCAAGCCGATGGCCGCCATCCTGCGGGCTGATCGAGGTCACCCGCGCCGGGCAGTGCCAATCAAGGGACAGCTCACCGAGCCGCTGATGCAGCACTCGGCCCATCCAGGCATTGGGCAGCACATAGCCCAGCGCCTCGACGCCGAACTCCTCGGCATTCAGCCGGGTGGCCCCCAGCCGACCACGCTCGCTGACATGAATGCGGCGGATCGGCTCGGCCTCCTCGGCCATCGCCGTCCATAGCCCCAGCGCCTCGAAGCGATCTCGAGAGCCCTGGGCGATAGCGCTGGCCCGGGCATCGAAGCTCGGCTGATAGGCCGTCTCATCGAGGTCGGGCAGAGGATTGGCCTCGATCACCGCCACGTTAAGCCCCGACCGCTCGATCAGGGGCGCCAGGGCACAGGCCAGGCTCGCCCCCACCAGGCCGCCGCCGACGATGGCGATATCGACCCGCTGACACGGCCTATCCTGCGTTTTGCGGGCGTCTTGGGTCATGCGCTCTTGCATTCGCTTTCGCTCAACGTAAAGAAAATCACGCCTTTACGTAAATTACGTAAGGCAGTCTTGTCGGCCGCTGGCGCTGATCATTCCTTGGCCATCAGGGCTTCGATCTCTGCTACCCGCTTGGGCACTCCGGCGGTCAGCACCTCGTGGCCGTCGGCGGTCACCGCCACATCGTCCTCGATGCGGATGCCGATGCCGCGGAAGGCCTCGGGAATGTCCTCGTCGTCGGGAATGTAGAGGCCGGGTTCCACGGTCAGTACCATGCCGGGCACCAGCGGGCGAGGCTCGCCATCGCGGCGGTAGCTGCCCACGTCGTGCACATCCAGGCCTAGCCAGTGGGAGGTAGAATGCAGGTAAAAGCGCTTGTAGCGCTCTTCGCTGACCACCGCCTCGAGATCACCCTCGAGCAGGCCAAGCTCCACCAGCCCGCGTGACAGGTCACGTACCACGCCCTGGTGGATGGCGGCCAGGGTGGCGCCGGGCGTCACGGCCTCGATGGCACGCTCCTGGGCCGCCAGCACGATGTCGTAGAGCTGGCGCTGGGCGCTTGAGAAGCGGCCGTTGACCGGGAAGGTGCGGGTGATGTCGCCGGCATAGAGATCGAACTCGGCGCCGGCATCGATCAGCACCAGTTCACCGTCCTCAAGCGGATCGTGGTTCTCTATGTAGTGCAGCACGCAAGCGTTGGCACCGCCACCCACGATGCTGTCGTAGGCCGGACCCTGGGCGCCCTGCCAGCGGAACTCATGTTCAAGCTCGGCCTGCAGGTGATACTCATGAAGGCCAGGACGGGCGGTACGCATGGCGCGCACATGGGCCTGCGCCGAGACCTCGCCGGCGTGGCGCAGCAGGGCGAGCTCGGCCTCGCTCTTGGCCAGACGCTGCTCGTGCAGCAGCGGGGCCAGGTCGGCCAGAGCCTGCGGAGCGATGGCGCCGCGCCGGGCGCGGCCCTTGAGCTCACTGCGCACCTCATCGGCAAGCGCCAGGCTCTCGGCGTCGTCGAGCAGCAGGTACAGCGTCTCGCGGCCATCGATCAACTCGGCGAGATGCTCGACCCGCACCGGGTTCTCGAAAGCCTCGTCGATGGCAAAGTGGGCCAGCGCCCCTTCGATGCCAAAGCGGATGCCGGTCCAGGCCTCGATGGCTGGGTTGCGCTCCTGACAGAACAGCACGCTTTCGCCGGCTTCACGCCCGGGCAGCAACAGCAGCAGAGCATCGGGCTCGGGGAAACCGGTCAGATAATGGAAATCACTGCGCTGGCGAAAGGGATAGTCGCTGTCATTGCTGCGCGTTGTAAGGCTTGCCGCAGGCAGCAATACGGCGCTCTGCGAGGGGAGGGCGGCCATCAGGGTCTGGCAGCGCTGGCGATACTCGTCCCGGCCGATGGCGGCCGGGCGGGGAAGCATTTCGGGTGACATCTCGACTCCTGAGACGGGGTTCACTGTTGTGGGGCGTCAGCCTCTTCGACCTGCGGCTGGCCGGGATGTTGCTCGGTGTAGAGCAGCATGGCCGCCATGCGGGCATGTTCGGTAAGCGCGAAGAGGTCGTTCTCGTTCTCGCTGCTGTCATCCAGGTCGACCTCGATACCTGCCAGCGTCTGCAGATCGTCCAGCGCTTCACGCAGGTTCGCCGACCAGGCGTTGCGCGTTTCGGTGTCAACGGCCTGGACCAGCTCGAGAAAGCCCAGTGTCCACTCTTGCAGGCCCTGGGCGCGCTCGGCCAGAGAAAACAGGTCGTCAGGCAACAGCGGCTCGTAGTTGAGTTCGGCGGCGGCCAGGGCATCGAGGGCCTGACGACGCCAGCCGAGCAGCACCTCGGCACTTTCCGGATCCCGCGGCTGCTCGATACCGAAAGTGGCGCACAGCTCATCGAGCCAGGCTTCGGCGCTAAGGTCATTGAGCGCCAGGGCGCCGGCCAGTCGCCCATCCTGAAAGGCCGGAGACTGCATGCTGCCGTGCATCAGGAAGACATCGGCAACCGTGGAAAAGTCGAGGCGATCGTTGATCAGTGACATGAAACACTCTTGAATCGGGCCGGCGCGGCGGCCGGCGAACATGGCTTGCGTTGACCGCTCGCGAGCGGCTCTCTTATAGTGAATCGATATCTTTCATAGTAACGCATCGGGCCCATCGCTGGCCCGGTCTGGAGCCCACCGATGACCGATGACGCCCGTCGCACTGCCGACATCACTCTTTTGGGCCGCAGCTACGTCATCGCCTGCCCACCGGATGAACAGGACCAGCTCGACCGCGCTGCCCGTTATCTGGATCGCGCCATGCATGGCATCCACTCCCAGTCCAAGGTGCTCGGCACCGAGAAGACCGCTATCATGGCGGCGCTGAACATCACCAATGAGCTCCTGCAGATGATCGACGAGCGCAAGGCCGATGAGGAGAGCCTCAACCGCCTCAACGAGCGTCTCGAACGTGCGCTGGATGCTGGCAAGAGCGGCTGAGCAATCTGCGCTTTGGCGCTTAGCCCCGCTCTGGTAGGATGAAGGCGTTCCCTGGAATGTACGCCAGCCGTTACAGTCCCTCGAGCCTATGCGCATTACCCAGGGGGCCAAATGCTAGACAGACCCGTGTGCATGTCCGCGCGACGGAAAGCCTGACGGTCTGTCTGCGGCCACCCACCTTGAACCAATGGGTTCAAGGGCCAGAACGACAGCGGCATTCTGGGGAACCTCGATATCCGCCGCCCGCCGTGAGCTCGTACGCCATGCCTCATGCGCCCTTGCCTGACACGACCTTCCCGCGTGAGTTCCATCACGACGAGAAAGCCCCCGATTCGTCATTCTCGACAGTCGCCGATACGCCGAAGCAACGCCGTGAGCTGCGCCGCACCCTGCGCCGCCGTCGTCGCGCGCTAACACCTCGACAGCAACGCCAGGCCGCCAAGGCTCTGTGTCGCCGCTTGCGTGGACTGCCGGAGTTTCGTCGCGCCAAGCGCGTGGCGCTCTATCTGCCTAACGATAGCGAAATCGATCCCCGGCCGCTGATCGCCTGGCTCGAGCGTCGCGGGGCAGAGGTCTATCTGCCGGTGCTGGCACCACTGACGCACAACCGGCTGTGGTTCGTGCGCTACCACGCAGGCACGCCGATGGTCACCAACCGCTTCGGCATCCGCGAACCCGATACCCGGCACGGCGCCCATCGCGCCCGGCGCCTGCCCGCCTGGGCTCTGCAGCTGGTGCTGATGCCGCTGGTCGGCTTCGATGATCAGGGGCAGCGCCTGGGCATGGGCGGCGGCTTCTACGATAGAAGCTTCGCCTTCACACGCCAGCGCGGCCCGCGCCCTCGGCTGATCGGCCTGGCCCATGAGTGCCAGCGTGTACCGACGCTGCCGGTGGCGAGCTGGGACGTGCCTCTGGACGCCATCGTAAGCGATGCCCGGGTGCTTAGGCCCTGAGGACCGCCGGAGCCACCCCGTCAGGCTGGCACCCTCACGAGCGCCAGCACGCGACGCCCCATCCAGGCCACGATGCCACCCTCGCACTAAACTCGGGCCACAAAAAAAGACCGGCCGCTGCCTGAGGAAGGCAGCGGCCGGTCTTTTGCCTAACCCCGCTTTAATACCGACCGATCACGCGCTCGGGTCATCGATGCGCGTCAGGGGTGGGGATACGGGTAGGGGCGTTCACAGTCGGTCTGGCGTGGCTGTGATTAAAGGGGCTCAAAAGAACGTGGTTAAAAGAACCTAGTTAAAGGAGCGCTGGTCGAATGAGCTCTGACTGAGCGCATAAGGCCTGAGAGATCGGGTAAACCTTGCGATGAAAGCCAAATGGTGACGCCTATCGCGTCACCACAGGCTCAGCGAAGCATCAGCTTCCGACCAGGGCCTGAGCGTAACCGGTGGCGACCACTCCGAGACCGAAGACCAGCACCAGCGCCATGACCAGATCGGGCTTGCGTTTCATTGCCAACTCCGTGATGTCGTAACAAAAGATGAAAGCGTCGTCTGACTAACGACGTTTAAGACTATAAGGCTAAGCCTAAAGAATGACAATCGCCTTAATAGCCAGAACACATGATAAAACGCCTGCCACCTCTAAGGCTAGCCGTTAGTCAACACTTACCTACTGTTACGACTGCGGACCATCAGGCCATGAATAACCTATAGGCCGGATTATGGGTTTCTTTCCAGTACCGGTAACCGATAGCGTCGAAATATTCCTCGACATGAGAGCGATCGTCGCTGGGCATCTGCATGCCGACCAGCACCCGGCCATAGGCAGCACCATGGTTGCGGTAGTGAAACAGCGAAATGTTCCAGTCAGCCGGCAGGTGCGTCAGGAAGTTCATCAGGGCCCCGGGGCGTTCCGGGAACTCGAAGCGATAGACTTCTTCTTCGAACTGCTCCTTGGGTCGGCCGCCGCCCAGGTGGCGAATATGCAGCTTGGCCATCTCGTCATCGGTGAGATCAACCACCGGGTAGCCCTCGTCACGCAGCTTGGCGATCACCGCCTGGCGATCCTCGCCGCCCGGCTTGACCTGCACACCGACGAAGATGTGAGCGGCGTCCGGGTCGGCGTAGCGGTAGTTAAACTCGGTGACCATGCGCTTGCCGATTGCCTTGCAGAAGCGCTTGAAGCTGCCCGGGCGCTCGGGGATGGTCACCGCCAGGATGGCCTCGCGCTGCTCGCCAAGTTCGGTGCGTTCGGCGATGTGCTGCAGGCGATCGAAGTTGGTGTTGGCGCCTGAGTTGATGCACAGAAGCGTCTCGCCTTCGGCGCCGTCACGCTGGATGTACTTCTTGAGGCCAGCCAGCGACAGGGCGCCGGAGGTCTCGGCCACCGCGCGGGTGTCCTCGAAGATATCCTTGACCGCGGCACACATCTCATCGGCGTTGACGGTGATGATCTCATCGATCAGATCCCTGGCGATGGCGAAGGGCACTTCACCGGCCTGGGCCACCGCAACGCCTTCGGCGAAGACGCCGACCTGATCCAGCACCACTCGCTCACCGGCTTCCAGGGCAGCCTTGAAGCTGGCGCTGTCTTCGGATTCGACCCCGATGACCTTGATCTCGGGACGCAGGTACTTGATGTAGGCAGCCACGCCGGCGATCAGGCCACCGCCGCCCACCGGCACGAAGACCGCATCCAGGCGGCCGCTGTGCTGGCGAAGGATTTCCACACCGATGGTGCCCTGACCCGCGACCACGTCGATGTCGTCGAAGGGTGGAATGTAGGTATAGCCGTGCTCGGCGATCAGCTCCTGAGCATGGGCGGCGGCGGCGGCAAAGGCGTCTCCCTTGAGGATCACCTTGGCTCCCCGGGCGCGCACCGCCTGGACCTTGATTTCCGGGGTGATGCGCGGCATCACGATCACCGCCTTGACGCCCATCAGCTTGGCAGCCAGCGCCAGCCCCTGGGCATGGTTACCCGCCGAGGCGGCGATCACGCCCTTGGCCTTCTGCTCGTCGGAAAGCTGCGCCATCTTGTTGTAGGCACCACGGATCTTGAAGGAGTAGACCGGCTGCAGGTCTTCACGCTTGATCAGAATCTGGTTGTGCAGACGCTTGGAAAGGATGGTGGCCGCTGAAATCGGCGTTTCCCGTGCCGCTTCGTAGACCCGGGCGGTGAGTATCTTCTTGACGGTTTCTTCGAGCATCCTGATATCCCAAGGGCGTCGGCATGACCCAAAGCCATGCGACCAACGCGTGCGTGGCAAAACATCTATTGGTAGCAGACCCGCTGCCGTGGCGTCCAGCGCCTTCGACGCCGGGACAGGGGACCATCAACACGGCCACGGAACTGGCCTATAATCGCGGCGCTTCTTCCGCCGATCCCAAACTCCGACAACCCCAAGCGAGCTCTCATGACCCAAGACGAACTGAAGGAGGCGGTGGCCGCCGCCGCCATCGAGGAAATTCGCCCGCTGCTCGGCAGCGAAGTGATCATCGGCGTCGGCACCGGCTCTACCGCCGACCGTTTCATCGACCGCCTGGCCGCTCTGCGCGACGACTTCAAGGCCGCCGTGGCAAGCTCCGAGGCCACCGCCAAGCGCTTGAAATCCCACGGCATCGACGTGGTCGAGATGAACTTCGCCGGCACGGTACCGGTGTACGTGGACGGCGCCGACGAGATCAACCCGCGCCTTGAGATGATCAAGGGCGGCGGGGCGGCCCTGACCCGCGAGAAGATCGTGGCCGCCTGCGCCCAGCGCTTCGTGTGTATCGCCGATGCCTCAAAGCAGGTAGACGTGCTGGGCGATTTCCCGCTGCCGGTGGAGGTGATCCCCATGGCCCGCTCCTACGTGGCCAGAGAGCTTGTGAAGCTCGGCGCCACGCCGGTCTATCGCGAAGGGGTGGTGACCGATAACGGCAACCAGATCCTCGACTGCTATGAGTTCATGATAGAGGACCCGGTGGCCATGGAGGCCCGCATCAACGCCATCGTCGGCGTGGTCACCAACGGCCTGTTCGCCTCGCGCGGTGCCGATGTGCTGCTGCTCGGTGGTCCCCAGGGCGTGGCGCGCACCGAAAAAGACAAGGCGTAAGCGAGCACCTACTTCGCCTTTATCATCCTCTCCAGGCCTTCCAGGGTGCGTGAGAGCGCGCCCCGGTTGGCCGCCACCACCTGCCGACCGGCTTCGCCGAGGCGTTCTCTGTCCGCCGGATCGTCGATCAGCGCGCCCAAGGCCTTCGAAAGCGCCTCGGCATCGGCGACGTCGGTGAGCGCCCCGGCCTCACGCAGGGTCGCGGCGACATCGCTGAAATTCTCAAGCGATGGCCCGGTGACCACCGGCACTCCCCGCACCGCGGGCTCGAGCAGGTTGTGCCCGCCGATTGGCACCAGGCTGCCGCCCACGAAGGCAACATCCGCGGCCCCATAGAAGGTCGAGAGCTCGCCCATGGTATCGCCAAGATAGACGTTCGTGTCGCGACTGGGGCGCTCATTTTTTGATCGACGCGCCACACTCATGCCCTGCGCCTCACACAGTGCGGCGACATCATCGAAGCGCTGAGGGTGACGGGGGACCAGAATCATCAGCGCATCGGGGTGCGTCTCGAGCAGGCGCCGGTGGGCGTCGAGCAGCTGTTCATCTTCGCCTGGATGCGTCGAGCCGGCGACCCAGATCGGCCGCTCTCCGAGCCATAAATGTAAGCGCTCACTATCATCAACATCCTCATCAGAGGCGCTCACATCGAACTTGAGCGAGCCCACTACGGTAGTGCCCGCACCGGCCATGCCCAGGGTTCGGTAGCGCTCAGCATCTTCGTCGGATTTGGCAGCCAGCCAGCCGACGTCGGCCAGCGCCGCCGCCATCAGCGGGCGGATCTTCATGTAACGCGCGAAGGCGCGGAGCGACAGGCGGCCGTTGACTACCGCGACCGGCACGCCGCGGCGTCGGCAGGCGGCAAGCAGGTTGGGCCATAGCTCGGTCTCGAAGAAGATCGCCTGCACCGGTGCGAGCCGGGCGACGAAGCGCCGCGCGGCACCGGGGAAATCCAGCGGAACGAAGTGATGGCTCACTATCGCGCCAACGCCTTTTCCATTGATGGTGTCGGCCAGCGCCTGAACCCGGTCGGCGCCGGTGGCCGTCATGGTGGTGACCACCAACTGGTGCCCGGGGCGAGCGGCGGCCAGCGCCTCGATTAGCGGACGCGCCGCCAGCACCTCGCCCACCGACGCGCAGTGCAGCCAGGTGACGGGGCGCTCGCTGAGACCGTCAGCCGATGTGCCACTAGCGTTGCGGGGAATCATCCCCAGGCGTGCCAGCCTCGGGTGAGCAAGTGCCTGCTCACGCCATACCCGTCGCCAGATCAGCGGCGAAAGCACATAGAGCGCCGCCGAATAGAGGCAGCGCGGCCAGCAGGCAAGCATCAGCGTTCCCGGTCGAGAATGGTCGAGATCATCGCCGTGGTGGAGACGCCGTCTTCGAAGTCGAGCACCCGCACCTCGCCGCCGTTGGCGATCACCGCCTCGCCGCCGGCGATATCGGCAGGCTGATAATCACCGCCCTTGACCAGCACGTCGGGCAGCACGGTCTCGATCAGCGACGCCGGGGTGTCCTCGCCAAAGGGCACCACCCAGTCCACGGCGCCGAGGCCCGCGAGCACCTGCATGCGCCGCTGCAGGGGGTTGATCGGCCGGGTCGGCCCCTTGAGGCGCGCGATCGAGGCATCGTCGTTGACCGCCACGATCAGCCGATCGCCGAGCCGGCGGGCCTGCTCCAGATAGGCGACATGGCCGGCGTGCAGGATGTCGAAGCAGCCATTGGTCATCACCACCTTCTCGCCGCGGGCCTGGGCGGCGCGTACCGCCTCGACCAGCGGCGCGGCCTCGATGAGGCCGAACTCGGCGAGCTTGTCGCCGTGCAGTGCCGTATAGAGCTCGGCGATCGACAGGGTCGCGGTGCCGGGTTTGGCCACCACCAGGCCGGCGGCCAGGTTGGAAAGCGTCATGGCTTCGGGGAAGCCGTGACCGGCGGCCAGCGCCAGCCCCAGCACGCCGATCACGGTGTCGCCAGCGCCGGTGACGTCATAGACCTCGCGGGCCCGGGTGGGCAGATGAAGGGGGGCATGATCAGCGCGGATCAGAGTCATGCCCTTCTCGCTACGGGTGATCAGCAGAGCCTCCAGGTCGAGCTCGACCCTCAGCGCCTCGCCCTTGGCAGCCAGCTCCTCGTCGGTTCGGCAAGGGCCGACCACCGCCTCGAATTCGGTCAGGTTGGGGGTGACCACGCTGGCCCCGCGATAGCGGCGGAAATCGCTGCCCTTGGGGTCGACCAGTACCCGCTTGCCTGCATCGCGCACCATCTGGATCAGCGATTCGACGCGATTCAGGGTGCCCTTGCCATAATCGGAGAGGATCACCAGATCGGCGTCACCGAGCTGCGCCGCGACCTGATCATGCAAGTCCTGGGTATCCACCTCGTCCAGCGCCTGCTCGAAATCCAGGCGGATCAGCTGCTGGTTGCGACTCATGACCCTGAGCTTGGCAATCGTCGGTATTTCAGAGCTACGCTGGAAGTGAGTGGTCACTCCGGAGTCTTCGAGCCGATGGGTCAGCAGGTTGGCATTCTCATCGTCGCCGACCAGGCCCGCCAAGGCGGCGTGGGCGCCCAGTGAGGCAATATTGAGCGCCACGTTGGCGGCCCCGCCGGGACGGTCCTCGCCGTCGTTGACCTTGACCACCGGCACCGGCGCCTCAGGCGAGATCCGCGAGGTGCCACCGTGCCAGTAGCGATCGAGCATCACATCGCCTACCACCAGCAGACGGGCCTGTTCGAGGGCGGTCAGATCAAACTTCATCGCGGGACTCCATGAGTAGAGCGTCGAGGTGGGCGATCACGTCATCGGCATGGATCAACGACATGGCATCGGGGTGACGTACACGCGTGCCCCAGACGATCTCGTCAGGCGACTTGTGCAGGTAGGCGCGCACGGCCTCGGGATAGCGATTGACGACATGCTCGCGCCAGCGATAGGGCGCGGCGCGTTGCGGGTTGGTGGTGGCATAGAGCCCCACGGTCGGCGTATTCAGGGCGTTGGCCATATGCACCGGCCCGGAATCAGGCGCGACGACGGCACGCGCAGCGTCGATCAGAGCCAGCAGCCCCTTCAGCGAGGTGCCACCGATGGCGTCGATCACCGCGCCCTCGGAGCACAGCGCCTGGATGCGGGCACCCATCTCGCGCTCCTGGGTGCTGCCGCCCCCGCTCATCACTGTCGCCAGGCCGTGACGGCTCCACAGGTGTTCGATCACCGCGGCATAGCCCTCGGCGGACCAGTTGCGGAAGTTGCGCAGCCGCGGGTTGGCGCAGGGGCTGATCAGCACGTACTCCCGCTCGCCGCTGACCTGGCGCGCTTCGCGCCGAGCGTCGTCGGGAATCGCCAGATCCCACTCCGGCGTCAGGTCCTCAACGCCGAGCTCGCGGGCAAAATCCATGAAGGATTCGAGCACATGGGCACGCGGATGCGGCGCCAGCTGATGCTGGGTGAACCAGTGTTGCCAGTCCTTGGCCCGGGCCTTGTCGTAACCGATGCGCACTTTGGAGCGCAGCCCCAGCGACAGCACGCTGGCACGCAGCGACTGCTGCATGTGCAGCAGCGCATCAAAGCGGGTGTCCTTGAGCGTGCGCCATATCTCGCGCATGCCGGCAAGACCGGTCGATTTGTCGTAGACCACGAACTCGACCCCGGACAGGCCCGACAGTAAACTGTGCTCCGCCTTACCGACGATCCAGGTAATGCGCACGCCCGGCCACTGCCGCTGCAGGGCACGCACGGTCGGCACCAGGTTACAGACATCGCCCAGGGCCGAGAGCCTAAGCACGCAAAGGTGCGTGGGGTGGACGGGCAGAGGATGCTTCATGCAGTTGGCAACGTTCCAGAAAGACAAGGCTCTCATTCTATATGATGCAGGGCGTTTTTGTGACGGGGGAAAACCGGCACAGGGCCGCGAGACTGCCAACAAGCATGCGACTGCCAGCGATCACCTGGCGTCACCCGTGCCTCTGGAACCACGCTGGTTCTGTCCGGACTACTGGCGTGCGCATGGCACTGTGACTGGCGAGGCGCCTGGTCGCGGGGCGAGTCTCTTCTTGAAGGCCCCCGACCGGCCGGACGAGCAATGGGTGCTGCGCCCCTACCGGCGCGGCGGCCTGATCGCCCGCGTCAACGACTCAAGCTACCTGTGGACCGGTCGCGAGGGCACCCGCGCCTTTCGCGAGCTGCGCCTGACCGCCGCTCTCCATGCCAAGGGGCTGCCTGTGCCTCGCCCTGTGGCTGCCGGCGTCTGGCGGCGCGGCCTTGTCTATCAGGCAGCGTTGATCACCGTTCGCCTGACCGGCGCCCGCGCCTTGGCCGACTGCCTGCCGGACGCCGACGCCGCGCTGCTCGAACGCGTCGGCGCTACCATTCGCCGCTTCCATGACGCCGGACTCGACCATGTGGACCTCAATGCCCGTAACCTGCTGGTCGGCCCGCAGGGCGAGGTCTTCATGATCGATCTGGACCGCTGTCGCCTGCGGGCTGCGGGTCGCTGGCAGGCGGGCAACCTGGCACGACTCGAGCGTTCGCTCGAGAAGTTCGCCTCAGCGGCGGCGCTGCCCGCCATTCTCGCTGGTTACCACGGCAACACCGACGCCTGACCCGAGCGGGCGAAGTACTTGTCCATCACCAGCAGGCCTACCAGGCGCTCGCGCCGCTTGTTTTCAAACTGCGCCACGTATGCGTTGGCGTTGGCGATGATGCGCCTGGCCTCATCGGGGTGATCCCGGTAGTAGGCGATCTTCTCATCGAGATCGCCATAGTCATCGGCGAGCTGCACATAGTGGTGGCCGGGAACCAGCCGCCCCTCCATGAACCAGGTCTCGAAGCGCGGCGCGGCCATGAAACACAGGGAATTCGAGGCCATGATCCACTTCAGATTGGTCGCCACATCCTTGCCTTCGATGCTCAGCACGAACTTGTACTGAAGCTGCTCCTCGATGCTCATGAAGGGCCGGTGATAGGGCTGCCCCCGGGAGCAGCGCCGCACATCGCCAACGTCGCATAGCGGGTGATCGTGGAAGCGTTCGACGAACGCCTGGCGGTGCGTCCGGTGGCAGGCGCCGCGCCAGACCAACCGGTCCTCTTTGGCCTCGAAAGGCATGCGGTCGGGAACGACGTAGTAGTGGCGCACGGTATTGAGCTTGAGCAGCACCGAATGCTGATTGTCACCGCTCACCGGCCGGCTCTTGAGGAAGGAGGGTCGCTCTGGCACCTCGCGGATATCGCCGAAGAGATGGCGAAAGCGCAGGTGCCGAGGGAAGAAACGCAGGTAGCGCAGCAGATCGAGATAGTAGGCCCAGCTGCCGTCGCGCCTGAAGCCGCCAATCGTCGTGGCTTTTTCACCTGGCTCGAAGGCCGAGGCACAGCGGTTGTAGTAGGCGACCCGCGCCTCGACATCCTGTCTCGCCGGCTCATCGAGGGTATCGAGCTCGGCCAATATACCCGCCAGGCGCCGCCGATGGACGGCCGCCGGCACCACTAGCCCCGCCGCATGCCTGGCATAGAAACGAAACTTGTGTGCGTTCTTGTGCAGCTGTGCCAGTAGCGTCTTCATCCGGGCCATCGCATTGCCTTTGCTGCCAGCAAGCGCGCGCAAGGAGCGCGGTATCAGCCACGCGCCCATTGGCAGCGCTTGCGCCAGTGTCTGAAGGCATCCATGCGTCTTGTCGTTTCATCGCCGCCACCGACCCTGTGGCCAAGTCATGCTATATCATGTCCCGATAGAGCCGCCAATAAGCGTCGGCCATGGCCTTAGGCGTATAACGATCAAGCTGTGCGCTCGCACCGACGGCCAGTCGCTGGGCACGCGCGGGGTCATCATGCAGACAAGCGATGGCTGTCGCCAGAGCCTCGGCATCGCCGGGTGGCACCAGCAGCCCGGTGTCGTCATCGTGGACAATGTCGGGGATGCCGCCGACCCGCGAGGCCACAATCGGCACGCCGGCGTCCATCACGTCCAGCAGCACCGAGCCCAGACCTTCGTTGCGCGAGGGAAACGCGAAGAGATCGAGCCCCGGCAGGTAGTCACCGATATTGTCCCTGAAGCCCATGAAGGTGACATTGGCAAGGTCGGCCGCTTCGGTTTCTAGCACCTCGGCGTCCTCGCCCTGGCCGAAGAACAGCACCTGCAGGTCGGGCTGGGTCCGCTGGAGGCGCCGGGCGGCATCGATCAGCACCCGCTGGCCCTTGTGACGGTCGACCAGGGCACCGACATGCCCGACCAGGTACTTGCCCGGGAAGTCGGCACGCAGGGCCTTGGCCTGTGCAGGATCGGCCTTGAGTCCGGACAGGGCGCTGGGAATCAGCGCCACCTCGCCCCAGTCACGCGCCTCGAGCTGACGCTTAATCAGCGACGAGATCGCCACCCGCCGAGCGGCTCCGCGATAGAAGAGGCGATTGCTGAGTTTATCCTTGACCGGCGCATCGACCCGACGTGTCAGCAGGTAAGGGACGCCATGCCGCCAGCGGTGCAGGCCCGCCCAGTGCACCGCCTTGGCATCGTGGGCATGTACGACATCGGCGCGCAGGCGCCCCGCCAGTCCATGGCCCGCGAGCTGGTGATCGGCATCGATGAAAGTAAGCCCGGACACCTCGGCGAGACGGGCACGCAACGGCGAGTCTCGCCGGCAAGCAAGCCATTGCCTTGCGTCCTCGCGTACGGCAAGGGCGCGAATCAGCAGTTCAGTCTGACGCTCGCCGCCACGAAACCCCTTGGCCAAATTGACATGGATGATCTTCAACAATGGCTCCCAATGAAAACAGGCTGACTCGGGACGACGGCTGGACGCCACGGAGTGATTCACACAAGGCAGCGGCGCGGGCACATGGTCTGCCCGGGCCGCAAGGCGGTACTATACGACGTCGCACTTGCGACGTTTCGTCATTGGTACCCTTTGTCATGAGTATCATTTGCCATTAGTACCCTTCGTCATTGGTAATAATGGTGACCGGTACCATTTTGTGGCCGGTACTATTTATTATTTACGGCCAGTACGAGTCTTATGGCCAGTACGCGCCGCGAATAGCACTATACGCCTTTGCAAGGCCAGGCTTAAGGCACTGAACAGACAGGCAATAAGCAGAGCTGTCGCAACGTATCTACCCCGTGCCATGCATTGCTCACGGCCTGATTCGACGCCACCATGCCCACCGCACTCGCACAACAAGAGATCGCACCATGACGCCGATAACCGGAGTGGTCATCACTCTCAACGAAGAACGACAGATCGCCGACTGCATCCGCTCACTGTTTCGGGTCTGTGACGAGGTCATCGTGGTGGATTCGCTCAGTCAGGATGACACCGTCAGGATCGCCGAGGCCGAAGGAGCCCGGGTAATCGAGCAGGCCTACCTGGGTGACGGGCCGCAAAAGGCCTTCGGTGTGCCCTACGCAAGCCATGACTGGATCCTGGCCCTCGATGCCGATGAGCGCCTCGACGACGATGCCGTCGCCAGAATCCAGTCTCTAAGCCTCGCTGATCCATCCACGGCCTATGCGTTTCGGCGCAAGAACTACGTCGGCCACCACTGGATCCGCGCGGCCGGCTTCTACCCTGACTCGGTGGCGCGGCTGTATAACCGCACCCAGGCCGGCTACGAGCCCAAGAAGGGCCATGCCGCCGTCAAGGCGCCCAAGGTCGAGCAAACCGGCACCCACCTGCACCACTTCACCTATCATGATCTCAAGCACTGGATCGAGCGCATCAATCAGCTGTCATCACGAGATGCCTGGGCGATGAAGGATCGCGGCGTGCCCGCCTCGAACTGGGCGCCTGCAGTGCACGCCCTGACCGCCACCCTGCGCAAGCTGATCCTCAAGGGCGGCATCTTCCAGGGTAGCGATGGCATGACGGTGGCGATGACCACCGCCTTTCGGGCCTACATGAAGTACGCCAAGCTCAACGAGCTGTACGAGAACGAACGAGTCAGCCGGCAGGCGTAAGCACCTGGGGCGATGCGGGCAGGATCGCCTCCAGCATGCGCTCGGGCGAGATATCCTTGAGGCAGTTGGTGTGGCCAAGCGGACAGTCCCTCGCAAAACACGGCGAGCAGGACAGCGCCAGATAGTGAATTCGGGCGTTGCTGGTCAGCGGCGGCGTGTACTCGGGCGACGAGGAGCCGTAAATGGCGTGTACTCGGGTGCCGACCGCGGAGGCCACGTGCATCAGCCCCGAGTCGTTGGTCACCACCTGCTCGCAGTCGGCGAGCAGGTCCACGGCATCAGCAAGCCGCGTGCGCCCGCACAGGTTGTGGGCGTGAGACAGGCCCGCGCAGATCACCTCACCGGCCGGAGCATCCTTCGGCCCGCCCAAGACTCGAACCTCGTAGCCCTTGGTCACCAGCTGCACCGCCAGCGCATGAAAGTGCTCGAGAGGCCACTGCTTGGCAGGGCCATATTCGGCCCCCGGCATCATGCCGATGGCCGGGCGCGATGACAGCTGATGGTGAAGCCTGAGCTCGACCAGGTTGTCCGGGTCCACCGCCAGGCGGGGGCGCGGAATGGCGAAGTCACCGCTGGCTGCTTCCTCTTCGGGCAGCCCCAGGGAGACGAAGCGCTTGACGGTCTGGTCGAGCAGCGTCTTGTCCAGGCGGCGCCGCTCATTGAGCAGCCATAGCCGCTGCTCGCCGATAAAGCCCCGGCGCTTGGGGATACGTGCCAGGAAGGGCACCATCGCCGACTTCCACGATCGCGGCAGCACGATGGCGCGATCGAAGCGCCCCTTGAGATGACGTGCCAGCTCTCGACGAGCGGCGAAGCCGAGCTCGCCATGGCCGACCTCCAGTGCCAGCGCCTCGTCAACCTCCGCCATGCGCTCGAGGATCGGCAGCGACCAGCCGGGGGCGACCACGCCCAGCGTGCAGCCGGGATGGCGCGTCTTGAGCGTCATCAGAAGGCTCTGGGCCATCACCATGTCCCCGACCCAGGATGGCCCCACTACCAGAATCCGCTCGCCGGCGTCAGCCATTCAGCCACTCCAGATACTCGCGCACGCCCTCGGCGACGGTCTTGAACTCGGCGGTATAGCCGGCCTCGCGCAGGCGCGTGATATCCGCACGGGTATAGCTCTGGTAGCGCCCCTTGAGCTCATCCGGGAAGTCGATGAAATCGATTTGGCCCTTGCCGTAGTAGTCGATCGCGGTATCGGCGATGGCCTTGAACGGTTCAGCCCGGCCGGTACCCAGGTTGAAGATCCCCGAACGGTCCGGGTTATCGAGGAACCACAGGTTCACATTCACCACGTCACCGACGTAGACGAAGTCGCGGCTCTGCATGCCGGCCTCATAGCCGTCCCAGGCGCCGAACAGCTTGGGGTTCTGCCCGGCCTGAACCTGGGTGTGGTGATGATAGGCCACGCTCGCCATCTTGCCCTTGTGCTGCTCACGGGGCCCGTACACGTTGAAGTAGCGAAAGCCCACCACCTGGCTTTTGAAGGTGTCCCAACGCGCCCGCACATACTGATCGAACAGCAGCTTGGAGTAGCCGTAAACGTTGAGTGGCTTCTCGTGCTCGGGGGCCTCGAAGAACACCTCGCTGCCTCCATAGGTCGCCGCCGACGAGGCATACAGGAAGGGGATGCCCTTGGCCTGGCAGAAGCTGAGCAGCACCTTCGAATATTCGAAGTTGTTTTCCATCATGAAGCGCCCGTCCCACTCGGTGGTGTCGGAGCAGGCGCCCTCGTGGAAGATCGCTTCGATCTCCGGCAGCCCGGCATCATCGCCGCGCAGAGAGGCCTCGATGCGCATCAGGAAGTCATCTTTATCGAGATAGTCCCCCAGCGTGCAGTCGGCCAGGTTGACGAACTTGGTGCCGTCGGAAAGATCATCCACCACCAGCACGTCTTGGCGACCGCGGGCATTCAGTGCTTTGACCAGATTGGCGCCGATGAAGCCGGCGCCGCCTGTGACTACAATCATCGTCAATTCCCCATCATGTTCGGCACACGGCTCAATCCGTCCGCGCGCCTATATCCGATTAACCTCTGATTGTATACTTGGCAGTTCTTGAATTCATGGGCCAACGGTGCTTCACCAATGACACAGTCGACGCCAGACGTGAAAACCTTCCAGGGCCTTATCCTCGCCCTGCAGCAATATTGGGCCGAACAGGGCTGCGCCATCATGCAGCCGCTGGATATGGAAGTCGGTGCCGGTACCTTCCACCCCGCCACCTTCCTGCGCTCCATCGGCCCGGAAACCTGGAACGCTGCCTACGTTCAGCCTTCGCGCCGGCCAACCGACGGCCGCTACGGCGAGAACCCCAACCGCCTGCAGCACTATTACCAGTTCCAGGTCGTCATGAAGCCGTCGCCGGCCGACTTTCAGGCGCTCTATCTGGGTTCCCTTGAGCGTCTCGGCATCGACCCGCTGATCCACGACATCCGCTTCGTCGAAGACAACTGGGAATCCCCGACCCTGGGCGCCTGGGGCCTGGGCTGGGAAATGTGGCTAAACGGCATGGAGGTGACCCAGTTCACCTACTTCCAGCAGGCCGGCGGGATCGAATGCTATCCGGTGACCGGCGAGCTGACCTACGGCCTCGAGCGCATCGCCATGTACCTGCAGAACGTCGACAGCGTCTACGATCTGGTCTGGACCATCGCGCCGGACGGCACGACGGTCACCTACGGCGATGTCTTCCTACAGAACGAGCGCGAGCAGTCGGCCTACAACTTCGAGCACGCCGACGTGCCGGCCCTGTTCGACGCCTTCGACTATCAGGAGCGCGAGTGCAGCAAGCTGCTTGAGGCCGGCCTGCCGATGCCGGCCTATGAAATGGTGCTCAAGGCCTCCCACACCTTCAACCTGCTCGATGCCCGGCATGCCATCTCGGTCACCGAGCGCCAGCGCTTCATCCTGCGGGTTCGCACTATGGCCCGCGACGTGGCCCACGCCTATTACGAATCACGCAAGGCCGCTGGATTCCCGATGGCCCCGGACGCCCTGAAACGCGAACTGCTAGCCGAACAAGGAGACGCCTGAGCCATGGCCACCGATACTTTCCTGATCGAACTCGGCGTCGAAGAACTGCCGCCGAGCGCCATCGACAGCCTCTCCGACGCGCTGGCCAAGAGCCTGCGTCAGGGCCTCACCGAGGCCGAAGTGCCCTTCGCCGAGGTGCGTGCCTATGGCACCCCGCGTCGACTCGCCGTGCAGATCGACGCTCTGGCCGACAAACAGCCGGACCGCGAGGTCGAACGCCGTGGCCCGGCGCTGGCCGCCGCCTTCAAGGATGGCGTAGCGACCAAGGCCGCCGAAGGCTTCGCCCGTTCCTGCGGCGTCAGCGTCGATGACCTGATCCACCTCGAGACGCCAAAGGGCACCTGGCTCGGCTATCGCGAACAGCAGCAGGGTGAAGCCGTTACCACCTTGTTGCCCGCTATTGTCAGCAAGGCCATCGATGGCCTGCCGGTGCCCAAGAACATGCGCTGGGGCAGCTCGCGCATCGAGTTCTCACGCCCGGTGCACTGGCTGGTGATGCTCTACGGACGCGAGGTCGTCGAGGCCAATGTGTTAGGCCTTACCGCCGGCCGCACCACCTATGGCCACCGCTTCCACGCCCCCGAGGCCATTGCGCTGACCCATGCCGATGATTATCTCGGCGCTCTGGAAGACGCCTATGTGCTCGCCGACCGCGACCGTCGTCGCGAACGCATCCGCGAACAGGTACTGGCCGAGGCCGAGTGTCTAGATGCCGAGGCGGTAATCGATGAGGACCTGCTGGTCGAGGTCAGCGGCCTGGTGGAATGGCCGGTAGCCCTCACCGGCAGCTTCGACGAGCGCTTCCTGGAAGTCCCCCCGGAGTGCCTGATTTCTTCGATGAAGGCCAACCAGAAATACTTCCACCTGCTGGATGCCGATGGCCGGCTCAAGCCGCTGTTCATCACCATCGCCAACATCGAAAGCCGGGACCCGCAGCAGGTGATCGAAGGCAACGAGAAGGTGATCCGGCCCCGCCTGGCCGATGCGGCCTTCTTCTATGACATCGATCGCAAGACCCCGTTAGCGGCTCGCCGCGAGGGGCTCGGAAGCGTGGTCTTCCAGCAGCAGTTGGGTACCCTGGCCGACAAGGCCACGCGCAGCGTGCCAGTGGCACGCTTCATCGCCGACCATATCGGCGGCAATGCCGAGCATGCCCAGCGCGCCACCGAGCTCGCCAAGTGCGACCTGGTCACCGAGATGGTGCTGGAGTTCCCCGAACTGCAGGGCATCATGGGCTGCTACTACGCCCGCCAGGACGGTGAAGCCGAGGACGTGGCTCAGGCCCTCTACGAGCAGTACCTGCCGCGATTCGCCAGTGACGTCATCCCGCAGACCCGCACCGGCCAGGCGCTGGCGCTGGCCGATCGCCTTGATACCCTGACCGGCATCTTCGGTATCGGCGCACGGCCCACCGGTGCCAAGGATCCCTTCGCCCTGCGCCGCGCCGCCATCGGCGTGCTGAATATCCTGATCAAGGGCGAGCTGGACCTGGACCTGCGCGAGCTGCTTGAGCTTGCCGCGGCGCAGCACTCAGGCCTCCCCAAGGCCGAAGGGCTGGTCGATGAAGTATTCGACTACATGCTCGACCGCTTCCGGGCCTGGACCCAGGACGAAGGCATCGCCGTCGAGGTCTACCTCGCCGTACGGGCACGCCCGGTCACCAAGCCGCTGGACTTCGCGCGTCGTGTACAGGCGGTGCATGCCTTCAGCCAGCGAGAAGAAGCCGCCGCTCTGGCTGCCGCCAACAAGCGAGTGGCCAACATCCTAGCCAAGCAGGAGCACGACGGCTCGACGCACGTCGACACCCACCTGCTGGCAGAAGCCGCAGAACACGCCCTGGCCGAAGCGCTGGAAGCGCGTCGTGTCGCAGTGACACCGCTGTTCGCGGAGGCTCGCTATGCCGAGGCACTGGATGCGCTGTCCAGCCTGCGTGAGCCGGTCGACCGCTTCTTCGATGAAGTGATGGTGATGGCGGAAGACGATGATGTCCGCCGCAATCGCCTGGCTCTGCTCGCCAACCTGCAGGCCCTGTTCCTGGGCGTGGCCGATATTGCCGAGCTGCAGCAGTAAGAGCTCAGCGTTTCATGTGAAACAAAAACGCCCGACATCAATGGCGGGCGTTTTTTATCTAGCCTGACATCTCCTTTCCCTCAACCCTGCCGTGTTCCACATGAAACATGGTGCCTTAACGCACTTAAGACATGTCCGACGTGCCGTGCCTCAGGAAAAAACTTCGAACTGAGACTCGAGCGTACGTACACGACGTCATACAGCGGGCATGGGCGTCAAAAACAGGGTATGCCTGCCCGCTCACTCAGCACCATTTCGCTGATGCGCTGGGCCTGACGGCCATCCACGTGAATCGCGTTCTGAGACAACTTCGGGACGCAGGAATGGTCACGTTCCGGGACGGCATCGTGACCTTCGACAACTACAGCAAACTGGTGGAATTTGCGGAATTCGACCCGACCTACCTCAACCTCGGTGGGCCGCGACTCAGGTAGTGATCGAAGTCTGGTGGTGTTTTACCTAACGAGCATGTTTCACGTGGAACATTCATTCGAGTCATTCACGAGGTGTTGCATCCGCCAGTTGTTCCATGTGAAACACCCACCTACACTAAACGTTTGAGCCTACCCACTGAGACACTCCGTCATGCCCATTGCACCAAAACTTGTGATTCTCGATCGTGATGGCGTCATCAACCAAGACTCCGACAACTACATAAAATCTCTCGACGAATGGGTGCCCTATCCCAGTGCTATCGATGCCATCGCAAGGCTCAGCCGGACCGGCTGGACAGTAGCCGTCGCCACCAACCAGTCAGGAATCGCCAGGGGATATTTCGATGAAAGCGTCGTGGCCGCGATTCATACCCGGCTGAATGCTCTGGTAGAGGATGCCGGTGGCAAGATCGAACAAATCGTCTACTGTCCCCATGAACCTGCTGATAATTGCCAGTGCCGTAAACCCAAGGCGGGGCTACTGGAAACGATTCGCGACCGGCTTGGTCTCGCAGATCTCGCGCGCAGCTGGATGGTGGGCGATAGCCTGCGCGATCTCCAAGCGGGAGAAGCCATTGGCTGTCGTAGCGCACTGGTGCGAACGGGCAAGGGAGGCGACACCGAAGCCAAGGGAGAGGGACTGCAGCATGCCAGGGTCTTCGATGACCTATCCGCATTCGTGGGATGGCTGATCGACGACACCCAGGCCTCTGACAATCTTGTTGCCAGCAACGCTGCTGACGATCCAGGTCCCGTCAAAGAGGAAGACGCCAGCCTGGGTGCAGACCAGATACCGCCGTTGAGCCAGCCACCCGCCTGATGATGGCTGACCTAGCGCCAGGCAGGCACCTGACACCAAAACCACTCCACCAGAACCAACGACACGAGGCCGGCAAATGCCGGCCTCGTGTCGTTAAGGGAGCGGAGCGTGGTGCCATGTTTCACGTGGAACATTGGCCTGCAAGCTAACGTCATGAAAGAGCTTCCACATGGCCCATGGCGCTGACCAGGCGATCACACGTCCAGGTTGGCCACCAGAGCAAAGCGCTCGATAAAGTCACGACGCGGCTCCACCTCGTCACCCATCAGGGTGTTGAACATCATGTCTGATGCTACCGCATCCTCGATGGTCACCCGCAGCATACGACGGGTATCCGGGTTCATGGTGGTGTCCCACAGCTGATCGGGGTTCATTTCCCCCAGCCCCTTGTAGCGCTGGATAGAGAAGCCGCGCTGGGCCTCCTTCATCAGCCACTCGAGAGCGTCGTAGAAGGTCGTGATCGGCTGCTGACGCTCGCCGCGGGACACGTAGGCGCCCTCTTCGAGCAGGCCTTCCAGCGTATCACCAAGGCCAGTCATGGCCTGATAATCGACGCTGCGGAAGAAGTCCATGCCCCACACATAGTCCGTCGAAACACCGTGAGCGGTCAGGGTCACCGCCGGCAGGAAGAGACCACGTTCCGTATCTTCCTGGAGTTCGAAGGTATAGCGCGGTCCACCCTCATAGGCGATCAGCGCATCCATCTCGACCTGCAGCTGATCGACCCAGCGCTGCATCCGGTCGCGATCCTTGAGGCTATCCTCACCCGCCAGGCTCTCGGCATGCACGATCTTGCGCAACACCTCGCTGGGATAGACCCGTGCCAGGCGATCGATGCGGTTCATGACATCACGATACTGCTGCACTAGCGCCTCTAGCTGCTCACCACCAATCCCCGGCGCATCCGCATTAACGTGCAGACCAGCGCCATCCAGCGCCGTGGTGGTCAGGTAATTTACCAGTGCCTGCTCGTCCTTGAGGTAGCTCTCCTGCTTGCCTCGCTTGATCTTGTAGAGCGGCGGCTGGGCGATAAAGACGTGGCCCCGCTCGATCAGCTGCGACATCTGACGGAAGAAGAACGTCAGCAGCAGGGTTCGGATATGCGACCCGTCTACGTCGGCGTCGGTCATGATGATGATCGAGTGATAGCGCAGCTTGTCGGGATTGAACTCCTCGCGACCGATGCCACAGCCCAGGGCCGTGATCAGTGTGCCGACCTCGACTGAGGACAGCATCTTGTCGAAGCGCGCTTTTTCGACGTTAAGGATCTTGCCCTTGAGCGGCAGGATCGCCTGAGTGCGACGATCACGCCCCTGCTTGGCACTGCCACCGGCCGAGTCACCCTCGACCAGGTAGAGTTCAGAAAGGCTAGGATCCTTCTCCTGGCAATCGGCCAGCTTGCCGGGCAAACCGGCAATATCCAATGCGCCCTTGCGGCGCGTCATATCGCGGGCCTTGCGAGCCGCCTCACGGGCACGGGCGGCGTCGAGCATCTTGTTGACGATCGCCTTCGCCTCGTTGGGCCGCTCGACCAGATACTCGGAGAACTGCCGGCCCATCTCCTGCTCGACGGCCGTCTTGACCTCGGAGGACACCAGTTTTTCCTTGGTCTGGGATGAGAACTTGGGATCCGGCACCTTGACCGAAATGATTGCAGTCAGTCCCTCACGAGCGTCGTCGCCCGAGGTGTTGACCTTCGCTTTCTTGAGCAGCCCCTCCGCCTCAATGTAATTGTTGAGGCTGCGGGTCAACGAGGCTCGGAAACCGGCCAGGTGCGTACCGCCGTCACCCTGAGGGATGTTGTTGGTGTAGCAGAAGATGTTTTCGGCGAAGGTGTCATTCCACTGCATCGCCACCTCGACGCCGACGCCGTCTTCGCGCTCCACGTTAAAGTGGAAGACCGGATTCAGCACCGACTTGTTGGTATTGAGGTGATCAACGAAGGCCTTGAGACCGCCTTCATAGTGGAACAGCTCTTCCTTGCCACTGCGCTCGTCCATCAGACGAATCGCCACCCCGGAGTTCAGAAAGGACAGCTCACGCAGGCGCTTGGCGAGAATATCGTAGTGGAACTCGATGTTGGCAAAGGTCTCTGGCGACGGCCGGAAGTGGACCCGGGAGCCGCTCTTTTCCGATTTGCCGACCACCGCCAGCGGTGAGGCAGGCACACCGTGGTGATAGATCTGCTCATGGACCTGGCCCGCACGCCAGATGGTCAGCTTCAACTCTTCAGAGAGCGCATTGACCACCGACACCCCTACCCCATGCAGGCCACCGGAGACCTTGTAGGAGTTATCGTCGAATTTGCCGCCGGCGTGCAGCACGGTCATGATCACTTCTGCCGCCGACACGCCCTCTTCCTCGTGGAGGTCGGTGGGAATGCCGCGACCGTTGTCGCTGACCGTAATTGATTCGTCCGGATGGATGACAACGCGAATCTCGCTGCAGTGACCGGCCAGTGCTTCATCGATGGAGTTGTCTACCAGCTCGAACACCATATGATGGAGACCGGTGCCGTCATCGGTGTCACCGATATACATGCCAGGACGCTTGCGTACGGCATCCAGCCCCTTGAGTACCTTGATGCTCGATGAGTCGTAAGCCTGTTCGCTCATTGACTACTCCGTCGTGAAGTCTTTCATTCCGTATGCCGCCAGCCGGCCATGTTCCACGTGAAACATGGCCACTGGCGTTGTCGACTGCCATACCCCGGAGAGAACATCGGGGTCGACAGTAGTGATGAACACCTGGCACTCCATGCGCTCCAGCCACCGGCAGAAAACACGGCGGTGGTTGGCATCGAGTTCGGCAGGCAGGTCATCGATGAGATAGATGCAGGTGCGCCCGGTGGACATCTCCAGCAGCCGTCCCTGTGCCAGCTTCAGCGCGCTTACCACCAGCTTTTGCTGGCCTCGCGACAGTACCTCGACTGCCGGCCGGCGCTGCACGCGAAGCTTCAGATCCGCCCGCTGCGGGCCCTGTTGGGTAAACCCCATCTGACTGTCGCTTTCCCGTCCCTGCCGCAGGACCTCAGCCAGGGTCCGCTGCCGATCCCAACCGCGCGAATAGCGAAGGCTCAGACCAGGAAGCGGCAACAACTCGGCGAGCGTGTCCTCGAAGACCGGGAGGAAAGCGTCCATATAGGCATGTCGCAAGGCGTCAAGCCGTTCACTCCACTGCGCCAACTCGTGGTCCCAGACATCCAGTGAACGACCGTCAATTCTATCACGCCTGAGCAGCGCATTCCGATGTTTCAGCGCCCTGCGTACGCGGCGCCAGGCCTCGAGGAAATCGTGTTCCACGTGAAACACGCCCCAGTCGAGAAACTCGCGGCGGGATGAGGGAGAGCCCTCCAGCAAGCGAAAGGCGTCGGGATTGATCAGCTGCAGGGGGAGCGCCTCGACCAACTGAGAGACTCGCGCCACTCGCTCACCCGCCATGCGCATTTCCAGCTCAGACTGATCACGGCGGCGCCGGATGCCTACCGGCAGCGGTGGGTCGCCGACCAGGCGCCCATGCAGGGTCATCGTCTGATCGTCATGATCGATGGCATGCTTAAGCTGCTGGGTGCGAAAGGAGCGCCCCATGCCGAGGATATGAATCCCCTCGAGAAGGCTGGTCTTGCCGCTGCCGTTGGCCCCGACGATGACGTTGATCCCCGGTTGCGGCGCCATCTCCAGACTGACCAGATTGCGAAGCCCCATGAAGGCGAGACGGTCGAGGGTCATGACACGCTTCCCGGGATGCCCGGCGCTCCGGGCAATCATCCGTGGTACAGAGGAGGGAGAGATCAGAGACGCATCGGCATGACGACGTACATGGCATCGCCGCCACCCGGCTCCTCCATGAGAGCACTGCTGTTGGGGTCAGCCAGCGTCATCTGTACGCGATCCTCGTCAAGAACTCCAAGTACATCAATGAGATAGCCAACATTGAAGCCGATTTCCAGGGCTGGCCCGGAGTACTCGATGGCCACGTTCTCCTCGGCTTCTTCTTGCTCGGGGTTATTGGCCATGACCCGCAGGTTGCCCTCTTCGAGGTGCAACCGAACGCCGCGATACTTCTCGTTGGAGAGAATCGAGGTACGTGACAGCACCTGACGCAGTTCGGCACGGTCCGCGATGAACACCTTGTCGCCATTGCGTGGCACCACCCGCTCGTAGTCCGGGAACTTGCCATCGACCAGCTTCGAGGTGAAGGTGAATTCACCGGTGTGGGCACGCACATGAGTGGAGCCGAGCGTCAGGCTGACCGGCTCATCGCTGTCATCGAGCAGGCGTGAAAGCTCAAGCACCCCCTTGCGGGGCACGATCAGCTTCTGGGCCGGTTCGACTTCGATATCGGCCGGACGTGAGCAGACCGCCAGACGGTGACCGTCGGTGGAGACGGTGCGCACCAGGTTGGAGCGCAGCTCGAGGAGCATGCCGTTCAAGTAGTAGCGAACGTCCTGCTGGGCCATGGCGAAGGAGGTCGAATCGATCAGGTGCTTGAGGGTGCCCCGCGGCAGGCTCAGCTCGACGCTGCCCTGGCCGTCCTCGATATTGGGGAATTCCGCCACCGGCAAGGTCGACAGGGTGAAACGCGAGCGACCGCTGCGCAGCACGGCACGCCCGTCTTCCAGCACGAACTGAATTTCCGACTGCTCGGGCAGCGACTTGCAGATATCCATCAGCTTGCGCGCCGGCACCGTGGCCGAGCCGGGCTCATCGACCTGAGTCGGGGCCGTACGGCCGATCAGTTCGACCTCGAGGTCGGTGCCGGTCAGGGCCACCTGGGTGTCCTGGACCTGAATCAGCACATTGGAGAGTACCGGCAGGGTCTGGCGACGCTCGACCACGCCGGCGACCAGCGCCAGGGGGCGCAGCAGGGCTTCGCGGGAGATGGAAAATTTCATGTGTGCTCCACTCTTGTCCTGAATTCGATGACGTGATGCGAAGGTAACCGGTCGGCGGCCATCAGCTGGTCAGCAGGCGCAACAGGTTCTTGTAATCTTCGCGGATGTCCGCGTTCTCTTCCTGCAACGCCTGCACCTTGCGGCAGGCATGCAGCACCGTGGTGTGATCTCGCCCGCCGAAGGCGTCGCCGATCTCCGGCAGGCTGTGGTTGGTGAGTTCCTTGGCCAGGGCCATGGCTACCTGGCGGGGACGCGCCACCGAACGCGAGCGACGCTTGGAGAGCAGATCAGACAGTTTGATCTTGTAGTACTCGGCGACGGTGCGCTGGATGTTGTCGACCCCTACCTGCTTGTCCTGCAGGGCCAGCAGATCCTTCAGGGACTCACGAATGAAATCCTGAGTGATCGTCTTGCCCATGAAATGGGAGTCGGCGATGACCTTCTTGAGGGCCCCTTCCAGCTCACGCACGTTGGAGCGAATCTTCTGAGCAATAAAGAAGGCCGCATCATGGGGCAGGTCGACCTTGGCCTGATCGGCCTTCTTCATCAGGATCGCGACCCGGGTCTCAAGCTCCGGCGGCTCGATGGCAACCGTCAGCCCCCAACCAAACCGTGACTTCAACCGCTCCTCCACCCCACTAATTTCCTTGGGATAACGGTCGGACGTCAGGATCATCTGCTGGCCGCCTTCAAGCAGCGCATTGAAGGTATGGAAGAACTCTTCCTGGGAACGCTCCTTGCCGGCGAAAAACTGGATATCGTCGATCAGCAGGGCATCCACGCTGCGGTAGAAGCGCTTGAAATCATTGATGGCATTGAGCTGCAGTGCCTTGACCATGTCGGCCACGAAACGCTCGGAATGCAGGTAAACCACCTTGGCGTTCTCGCTGCGGCCGGCCAGTTGGTTACCCACCGCGTGCATCAGGTGCGTTTTACCCAGACCCACGCCGCCATACAGAAACAGCGGATTGTAGGCGCCACCGGGATTCTCAGACACCTGGCGAGAAGCGGCACGGGCCAACTGGTTCGACTTACCCTCAACGAAGGTCTCGAAGGTGAAGTTGGGGTTGAGGCCGCTCTGATGCTTGAGACTACCCTCGACCTGTACCTGGCGGGCGTTGCCGGCAGGCCGCCGGGGCCCCTCATCACGCATCTGATCAATCTCACGCTCATCGGCGAAATCGCCCCGCGGCGGCGTATGCACCGCCGGTGCGGCCTGCACCGGACGCGACCCGGCGGAAACCGGATTGCCCAGCTCACGGGGTTGAGGCGCCGGAGCGGCTCGCCGACTGCCCACCGTCAGCGACACCTTGGGAGGCTTCGCCGGAGACAGTTCACGCATCAGTTCGCTGATGCGCTTGGCGTACTTGTCACTGACCCAGTCACGGACGAAGCGATTGGGGGCCAACAGGCAAAGCTCGTTGGACTCCCCTTCCTCCGCCTGCAAGGGACGGATCCAGGTATTGAACTGCTGGGAACTCAGTTCGTCCTGCAGGTAATCCAGACATTGTTGCCAAAGAGCGACAGACACGCGACCTCACCAACCGGTTGACGAAAGACCCGCATTGTAGCGTTCGAGGCTCGGGTTATCCACATGGCGGGGCATGGATTTCTCCCTGTGGACAACCATGCGCCTGTCCACTGAAGAACTCTTGGATGAACCTGAGGGAAACCTTGGGTTGTGGACAGCTCTTGATCTTGTCATCAGCCTGTCCCCCGGATGTCCTCTTTACATTGACCGTTTGCACACAGGCTTGTCGCTAGTATAAAAAACTGTAATAGATGACTTATCCTGACTTATCCACAAATATTGTCCCCACTATTAGTAACAACATCAGTAAGAAGATCTAACAATAGTTGTTGAAGCAGTCATCGTGTTCTAAGCACCTGCGGATGCTTGCCGGGTGACCGGTCACTCGATGCCACTGCAGCGGCGATAGCGGAGAAAAGACCACGAGAGGTCGACGGAAAAATTGCACCGAGACGGCGAATTCACTAGAATTCCCGGTCTTGAGCCGAATCTACCCGGGTTCCCCGTCGGAGCCAGGGCTTCGCCAATTAGACGTCATGTCCAATTAACCACGTGGGAATCAATAGTTATGAAACGCACCTTTCAGCCCAGCGTCCTCAAGCGCAAGCGTAACCATGGCTTCCGTGCACGCATGGCCACCAAGAATGGTCGCGCCGTCCTCGCACGTCGTCGTGCCAAGGGTCGCAAGCGTCTGAGCGCGTGATCTCAGATTGCACTTGCCCCATCAGGACTTTCCCCGGTCGCTGCGCCTGCTGAACGCCGGGGAATACCGTCACGTCTTCGACCATGCGTCACTCAAGGTTCACGGCAAGGGGATGCTGGCTCTCGCCTGTCATAACCCGCTTGGCCACCCTCGAGTCGGCATGGTATTCAGCAAGAAGACCGTGCGACGAGCCGTCGATCGCAACCGTCTTAAGCGCCTCGTGCGTGAATCCATTCGTCACCAGCAGCATCGCCTACCTGCCGTGGACATCATCGTCCTGGCCCGGCGCGGCGTTCATGAGCTGGATAATGACACTCTGCATCGCCAGCTTCATGGCATGTGGCGGCGTCTGGAAAAAGACGTTCGCAAGCAGTCGACCTCGCTGTCCTGATCGGACACACCGGCGATCCTCGGAGCCTGCCCCTGGCAGGCTTTCGTGTGTATTAACGGGGCAACAATCACTGCACTGCAGAATGTTCATTTTCCATCGGGCAGGACCCTCATGGACGTAAAACGACTCCTACTGTTGATTCCTCTCGCCGTACTGGCCTACCTGCTGGTCGTACAGTGGAACCAGGACTACGGCCAGGTCACCGCAGAAACTCAGGCGCCCTCGGTTGCCACCAGTGGCGAACCCACTGGCCAGGACAACCCCGATGAGGCGTCGGGCCTGTCGGTACCGACGACTTCTTCGAACCCGCAAGGGTCATCGGATCTTACCGGCAACATGAGTGATCCAGCGGCTGCCAACGACAACAGCCGTGCACTGGTCGCCGTGACCACCGACGTGCTCGACGTACGCATCGATCCGCAAGGCGGCGATATCGTCTATGCCGCCCTGCTCGATCACAAGCTGACCAATACTTCTGACCAGCCCTTCGTGTTGCTCTCCGACAACGCGAATCGCAGCTTCGTCGCCAAATCGGGCCTACAGCTAGAGGGGCACGAAGGACGGATTGGCTTCACGCCGAGCCAGACCGACTATCGCCTCAGCGAAGGCGACGACAGTGTGGTGGTAGAGCTCAGCGCCACGGTCAACGGCGTCGATGTGACCAAGCGCCTGACGTTCCAGCGCGATACTTACGCCGTCAAGGTCAACTACTTCCTCAACAATGACCGTGAAGAGCCCGTCAGCGCGCGCTTCATCGGTCAGCTGGCCCGGGACAATAGTGCCGATCCGAGCACCGGCTCCGGCATGGGCATGAAGTCCTTCCTGGGGGCGGCGTACTCCTCGCCGGAAAACCACTACCAGAAGGTGGATTTCGAAGAGATTCAGAACGGCAGCTTCAATAACCGTGACGTCGAGGGCGGCTGGGTTGCCATGATCCAGCACTACTTCACCACGGCCTGGGCCCCCCAGCAGAGCCAGCAGAACCTCTACTACGCCGCGACCGACTCCCGTGGGCGCAACGTCGCCGCCTTCGCCGGGCCGCTGCAGACACTGGCACCGGGCGGCGAAGCCGATCTCGGCGCCACCGTCTACATGGGACCGAAGGTGCAGGAGCGCCTCGAGGCCGTGGCGCCTCACCTGGAGCTGACCGTGGACTTCGGCTGGCTGTGGTTCCTGGCCAACCCGCTGTTCTGGC
This sequence comes from Onishia taeanensis, assembly GCF_003268885.1. Lineage (GTDB taxonomy): Bacteria > Pseudomonadota > Gammaproteobacteria > Pseudomonadales > Halomonadaceae > Onishia > Onishia taeanensis_A. The sequence goes on along the minus strand of NZ_QLSX01000009.1, from coordinate 123,945 downwards.
TCCTCGACCACATCCATGACCTGCTCGGCAACTGGGGCTGGTCGATCGTGGTGCTGACCATGCTGGTCAAGCTGGCCCTGTTCCCGCTGTCGGCCAAGGCCTACAAGTCGATGGCCCGCATGCGCAAGCTGGGGCCCGAGATGCAGCGTCTCAAGGAACAGTTCGGCGATGATCGCCAGAAGATGTCCCAGGAGATGATGAAGTTCTACCAGAAGGAGAAGATCAATCCTCTGGGGGGCTGTCTGCCGATCGTGATCCAGATGCCGGTGTTCATCGCGCTGTACTGGATGCTGATGGAATCCGTCGAACTGCGTCACGCGCCCTTCATGTTCTGGGTGCAGGACCTGTCGGTGAAGGATCCCTACTTTATCCTGCCGATCCTGATGGGTGCATCCATGTTCGTGCAGCAGCTGCTGAACCCGACGCCGCCGGATCCGACCCAGGCGAAGATCATGAAGATGCTGCCGGTGATCTTCACCTTCTTCTTCCTGTGGTTCCCGGCTGGCCTGGTGGTCTACTGGGTGGTTAACAACAGTATCTCGATCCTTCAGCAGTGGTTCATCACGCGCAACATCGAGAACGACCCAAGCGTTGGCAAAGGCATGAAAACCAGAGAGTGATCTTGGTCACCGCCACGCTCCCAGACCCCCGCCCCGGCGGGGGTCTGGCGTTTCTGCACCCTTCACGGGACAATCCCGTGACCTTGTCACCGGAGTCACCATGGCCGCCAGTCGTCTCTATACCCAGGACACCATCGTCGCCCTCGCCACCCCACCCGGACGCGGAGGTGTAGGCATTGTGCGCGTCTCAGGGCCGCTGTGCGCAGCGATCGCTCGGCACATGCTGGATGCCCTGCCCCGCCCGCGCCAGGCCCACTACGGGCCTTTCCGAGGCCAAGAGGGTGTGATCGATGAAGGCATCGCCCTCTACTTCGAGGGCCCACATTCTTTCACCGGCGAAGACGTGCTGGAGCTGCAGGGGCATGGCGGTCCGGTGATCATGGATCTGCTGCTCGAATGCTGTGTGCAGCAGGGTGCGCGACTGGCCCGGCCAGGCGAGTTCTCTGAGCGCGCCTTCCTCAACGACAAGCTGGACCTGGCCCAGGCCGAGGCCATCGCCGACCTGATCGATGCCAGCTCTCGCAGTGCCGCCGAAAACGCCCTGCGCTCGCTGCAGGGCGAGTTTTCGACCCGGGTCGATGCTCTCGTTCAGCGATTGATCGAGCTGCGGATGTACGTCGAGGCGGCCATCGACTTCCCCGAAGAGGAAATCGACTTCCTGGCCGACGGCAAGGTCGCGGCAATGCTCACCGCGGTCAAGGAAGAACTTGCCGAGGTGCGCATCAGCGCCGGCCAGGGGGCCCTGATGCGCGAGGGCATGAGCGTGGTGATCGCCGGGCGACCCAATGCCGGCAAGTCGAGCCTGCTCAATGCCCTGACCGAGCAGGACACCGCCATCGTCACCGCTATTGAGGGCACCACCCGAGACGTTTTGCGCGAGCATATCCATATCGACGGCATGCCGCTGCACGTGATCGATACCGCCGGGCTTCGCGACACGCCGGATGCCGTCGAGCAGATTGGCGTTGCCCGCGCCTGGGCGGAGATCGAAAAGGCCGACCGGGTGCTGCTGATGGTCGATGCCAGCATCAGCGAGGCCACCGACCCGATGACCATCTGGCCGGAATTCGTCGCTCGACTTGCCGATCCGTCCCGCCTGACCCTGGTCCGTAACAAGGTCGACACCAGCCAGGAAGCCCCAGGACTCGATTTATCCACACCCACACCGGTGGTGCGCCTTTCGGCGAAGACCGGAGAGGGTGTGGATAACTTGAAGGAGCACTTGAAGACGGTGATGGGCTTCTCCGCCACCACCGAGGGCCGCTTCTCGGCCCGCCGACGCCACCTGGATGCCCTGGATCGTGCGACCGCGGCACTGGAGAACGGTGAGGCCCAGCTGGCGGGCTACGGGGCGGGGGAACTCCTGGCCGAGGATCTTCGCGATGCTCAGCGGTCCTTGGGCGAGATCACCGGCGAGTTCAGCGCCGACGATTTGCTTGGCGAGATATTCGGCAGTTTCTGCATCGGTAAATGACGACACGCCACACTGCCGGACCCCGGTGCGATCGCGCAATACGGCCGCGCCGGGACCGCTCTAATCGAAGAACAGCACGCCGGAACCCCGTTTTGACAAACGACAAATCCGAAGTGACCGCTTACTCACCAACCCACCATCCACTCTCGTGGCGCCCCTGAGGGGCCAGACGCGCACGGTTCAGCGACATCGTTTGATTCAGGATCTCATCGAGGCCCCAGGGGGGATTCATCACCAGCATGCCGCTGCCGTACATGCCATGAGAGGCGGTACCGGGATCCTGGAGGATGAACTCACTGCGCCACAGCTTGCGAAGGCCCGCCCGCTTCACCTCGTCGAGCAAGACGTGGTGTCGCCCTGCCGGCAGCAGCGGATACCAGATCATCACTACCGCATGACGGGCCTTGCGGCCGATCTCGCTGAGGGTGGCGGCCACCTCGGCATACTCGTCCTTGCGCTCGTAGCTGGGATCGATCAGCACGCACAGCCGCGGTGTAGCGACCGGCAGCCGCTTCTTTAGCCCTTCCAGCCCGTCGCCATGGATGCGCCAGGCGTTGCTAGGCAGGGCCTGCCCGCTCAGGTGATCGTGCTCTTTGGGGTGCAGCTCGTAAAGGCTGAGCCGATCCTGCGGGCGCAGGACATGAGTCAGCCACCAGGGCGAGCCGGGATAGACCGCGAGACGCGGCTCACCTTCAGGACGTGCCTCGCGCTGGGCCAGAACAAGTGCATCGAGCCACTCGCCGAGCAACGCATCACTCTTTCTCAGGGCCTCCCGTCCTTCCCAGAGCGGCGCCACCCCTTGGCGGTACTCCTCGAGCTTTCGGGTCTCCTCGGCGTCTAGGGGATAGCTTCCACGACCGGCATGCGTATCGACATACGTAATAGGTGATTTCTTACGTAATAAGTGTCGCGTAACGGCAAAAAGCGTCAGGTGTTTATGAACGTCGGCGAAATTGCCGGCATGGTAGGCATGCTGATAGGCAAGCATAGTCGAATCCATGAAAAAGACCCGCGGGCTTGCTGGCAGGCCCGCGGGTCAGAATGCGGCCTGCCAGGGCAGGCGCAGGATGGTGTATTACTGCTGTTGCATCGGGGTCAGGGTGATTTCGACCCGACGGTTCTGGGCACGACCCTCTTCGGTGTCATTGCTGGCGATAGGCTGGTTTTCCCCATAGCCGGTCATCGACAGGCGCATGCCGGCGACACCGGTTTGAGACAGGTAGTTGCCCACCGCCGAGGCACGCCGCTCGGACAGGCGCTGATTGTAGTCATCAGCCCCCGTGCTGTCGGTGTGGCCGGCAATGTTGACGCGCGTCTCCGGGTACTGCTGCAGCACGTTCGAGACATCATTCAGGGCAGAGCGTGCTGCAGGTGTAAGGTCGCTGGAATCGAAGGCGAAGGTCACGCTGCTCGGCATGTTGAGGATGATGTTGTCACCCTGGCGTTCCACGCCGATACCGGTTCCCTGCATGCTCTCGCGCAGCTGTGTTTCCTGGCGATCCATGTAGGCGCCGATACCACCACCGGCAGCGGCGCCCACCGCAGCACCGATCAACGCACGGTCACGGCTGCTGGAACCACCACTGCCACTGACCATACCTGCCATGGCACCGACGGCAGCACCGATGGCGGCACCGGTACCTGTCTTGCTGCGTTGGGTTTCACCGGTGTTGGGATTGGTAGTCGTGCAGGCGGCAAGCGTCAGGGCAGCAGCCAGCGGCAGGGCAAGGCGGAAGTATTTGGTCATGCGGTTCACACTCCTTGGGGTCACGAGCTCGTCACCTTGGGTTAGTCGTCACTGACCATAGCCAAGAGATCATTGAGAAACAACAAGCCCTGAGAAGAGGCTCGCAGATGCGAGGGATCTTCCACAAGTAATCCTTTATTACGTGCTTCCTTAAGCGACCGTTCCAACCTATCGGGGGAGCGGCCGGTATGTCGTATCCAGGTGTCCATAGGGACGCCATCAACCAGGCGTAGCGCGTTCATCGCGAATTCAAGCACCAGGTCCTCTTCAGGGATACGCTGGTGACCGGCGACAAAACCGCGTGGATCATTCAGGCGGCGCAAATATGCCTCGGGCTGGCGGCTCTTCCAGCGGCGCTCGATCTCCAGACCCTGTACCCCCGGCCGGCTCAACTTGCCATGGGCGCCGGCACCAATGCCCAGATAGTCGCCAAAGGTCCAGTAGTTTAGGTTATGACGGGCTTCACGTCCGGGGCGACTGTAGGCCGAAATCTCATAGCGATGGAAACCGGCCGCTTCGAGTTGTGCATGGCCCTTATCCTGAATGTTCCAGAGCGTTTCTTCCTCGGGCAAAGCCGGCGGATGGGAATGAAATTCGGTATTGGGCTCGAGCGTCAGCTGGTACCAGGACAGGTGGTCAGGACCAAGCGCTAACGCCTGCTGAAGGTCATTCTCCGCCAGTGCAGAATCTTGCCCCGGCAGGCCATGCATCAGGTCAAGATTGATATTATCAAACCCTGCAGCCCTTGCCTGTTCGAAGGCACGCTTGGCATCGTCGCCGCTGTGAATGCGCCCCAGCGCGGCCAGTTGGGTTGACTGAAAACTCTGGATGCCAAGCGAGAGCCGATTGATCCCCGCTTCCCGATACCCTTCGAAACGATCGTGCTCGACGGTACCGGGGTTAGCTTCGAGCGTGATCTCGATGTCCTCGGCCAACGGCAACCTGAGGCGAAGCTCAGTGATGAAACGTCGATAAAAGTCGGCCGACATCAGGCTCGGTGTTCCCCCACCGATAAAGATGCTGACCAGCTCACGTCCTGCGGCCAAGGGTAGATCGGCATCAAGATCCGCCAGCAACGCCTTAAGGTAGGCGTCCTCCGGAAGGTCTGCTCCATAGCCCACACCGTGGGAGTTGAAATCGCAATAGGGACACTTGCGAACGCACCAGGGGACATGGACATAGAGCGCGAGAGGGGGCAAAGCACTCATATTGCCAGTTGCTCCAGCAATGCCTGCATGGCCTGGCCTCGGTGACTGACACGGTTCTTCTCATCGCCATCCAGTTCGGCGGCTGACCGGCCAAGGGATGACAGCCAGAAAAGCGGATCATAGCCGAATCCACCCTCACCCCGTGGCGAGGAAAGGATCTCGCCATCCCAACTGCGTTGCACGATCAGGGGAACCGGATCCTCGGCATGGCGCAGATAGACCAGCACACACCAATAGCTTGCCATGCGATGACCATCGGGAACCCCGGATAAGGCATCGAGCAGCTTGCGGTTGTTGGCGTCATCGCTCTTCGGCTCACCCGCATATCGAGCAGAGTAGATACCGGGGGCGCCATTCAAGGCGTCCACGGCCAAGCCAGAGTCATCGGCGAGCGCCGGCAAGCCACTAACACGACACGCTTCGCGTGCCTTGAGCAGCGCATTCTCGACGAAGGTAAGGCCGGTTTCCTCTACCTCCGGCACCTCAAACTCTGACTGAGGGTGCACAGCATACCCCTGGGGGGCCAGAAGGCGATGAAACTCCTGCAGCTTTCCGATATTTCCGCTGGCCAATACCAGTCGTTGCGTGGTCATCATCATTTCGGCTCCTGCTAGGGAAATGCCACCATTTTACGCCCCTGGCTACGCCAGTGACATCCAGTGCCGGAGAAGGGGGATAGGCAGAGAAGATTATGAAAGCCATCGAAAAGCACTAATCCAAAAAAATCCACAATCAGTTACATTATGGAAATCAACTCAGCGTTACGCTTCAGCCGACTCATCCTGAACCTGATGAAATAGACTAAGTAATTGATATATATAAATTAATAAGACAGTTATGGCGGCTCGCAATCCCCGTTCTGGACGGCAGCTAAAAGCCCTTTTTGTAACTAAACTTTACAAATTGGCAGGAACAAGCAACGCTTAGGTGCAAGATCAGCTATATATTAGATCAGATGAGGCTTCATCCTATCGGATGATGAAAATTTCGCCGGAGTACAGGTCATGAATCATCCAGGCACTTCAATCCTGCTCGTCACAGACTGCAACCCGCAGTCTCAGCTCTTCATCAACTATATCCATGAGCAGTTGGAGGAGACGGTCACTGCCCTGCCGCCGGATGCACAAGTCATTCCAGAGGGCAGTAGCAAGAACATCGTATTGCTGGACATGAATCATGTGGCCGAAGAGGCCATTCAGCAATGGCACAACCTGTCACTGGAGGATGAGACCGTGGTACTCGCGGCCCTGAACCTTCGCGACGAGGATCACGCTGCAGACTTACTGGCTGCCTTCCACCTGCAGGGCGTTTTTTACCGTAACGATAGCTTGCTGTTGACCTGCAAGGGGATCAATCGACTCATCGAAGGCGACCTTTGGATGTCGCGTAGTCTGATGGCACGGCTGATAAACTTCTACCGGCAGCAGCAGCGCAATGCGTATCGCCCGGTTTGCGGGCTGACGCACCGTGAAATGGAAATCATCAGCCTGCTGAGTTCTGGTGCCTCTAATACCGATATCGCCGACAAACTGTTTGTCAGCGAACATACCGTGAAGTCGCATCTTTACAATATTTTCAAGAAAATCAAGGTCCACAATCGTATTCAGGCAATGAACTGGGCACGACAGAACCTGGCGACCAGCCCTGCCCCATTAAAAAAAATTCTCAAAGGCGCTTGAGCAAAGACCCCAAATAGCCGGCTTTACCTTCGTTTTTAAAGATAAAGGTGAATCGAATGGACTCACCTGAGTTCTTCATTTTCCCTCAGGAATGCTCTCCACATATTCAGGAGAAGCTTCGTATTCTCAAGGAAAAGGGCTGGGTAGGCATTTCATCTGCTGAGCTGGCAGTCAAGTCACAGAGCGATGAAAGTGACATACCTATCGGACTGATACCTATCTTCAGCTCTGATGAAGGCGTGCTATCTGCGATTGAAGAGTCCATCAATGCCTATCCCGATGTAGAATGGGTCGGATGGCTGAGATCTGGATCGTCTTCTTTAGAAGATAATGCTGTACTCGAGACGTTTATATTACGCAATCTTTTCGTCTTTCACGAGCAACACGATTCCACTGAAGACATTATCGTTTCATTAGTTCGCTGCAAGACAATGTCAATGTTAAGGAAATCAAATAGTGGAAGAAGCCCTCGCGAGGGAATGAAGCACGGTAGCATGTTACAAATGTTGGGGAACACAGCCTCGATGCAGGGGCTTTTTTGTAACATCAAAAAAGTGGCCGCAGTCGATGCTCCAGTGTTTATTAATGGCGAGTCCGGAACAGGGAAAGAGCTGACAGCCAGAAGCATTCACGAGATTTCATTACGTAGAAATGGCCCTTTCAATGCTGTCAATTGTGGTGCCTTGCCGACCCACCTTATTCAATCCGAGCTTTTTGGCCATGAAAAAGGGGCCTTTACAGGAGCGGTGAAACGCAAGATTGGACGCATCGAGGCAACTCAAGGAGGAACGCTTTTCCTAGATGAAATAGGGGACCTGCCGCTCGAAATGCAGGTTAATCTTTTACGATTTTTAGAAGATCATAAGATACAGCGCATTGGTGATACAGCTGAAATATCAGTAGATGTAAGGGTATTAGCGGCGACTCATGTCGATCTTAACAAGGCAATAGAAGAAGGAAAGTTCCGAGAGGATTTATATCATCGATTAAATGTACTACATATCTCAGTGCCACCCTTGAGAGAACGCAGCCAAGATATTGGACTTATATCCGACCATTTCTTCGATAAATTTTCAGGTGAGGCTAGCACCAGGGCCCGTGGCTTCAGTCAGGATAGCAGAGCCGTGATGCAGCAATATCAGTGGCCAGGCAATGTCAGGGAGCTCATCAACCGTGTGAGGCGCGCTACGGTGATGTGTGAGCATCGTTTAATTGCGCCTGAAGATTTGGGGCTGGAACGACGCAGTCATGACTGGCGAGAGCCGCTCACCCTGGAAAAGGCCCGCGAGATGGCCGAGCATGAAGTCATCAATGCCGCTTTGGTCAGAAACAAGTATAAGGTGCAAAAAGCAGCCAAGGAGCTTGGTGTTTCCCGTGTAACGCTCTATCGCTTGATGGAGAAGCATCATCTTTCTCGTCATGCTTCCGAAGGAAGTCATCCCAAGAAAACCACCTTTGAACCTTCCAGCATAATAAAGCTATCCTCTTTATAGTGGTTAGATAACTCATTATTTCCAATAATTTTTTTATCCTCGGCGTAAATTCCTTGAGGCCGGCTATAGATGAACTAAGCTTGCCTAAGGGTATGTAAGAAAATAAGCATTCATCATTAGCTAGCACATCATACCTAACGCGAGCAAACCAACATGATCGAGTCCAAACGATCAAAACGTTGTTGGGGTCAAAAGGGCTGAAAGGCGAGGGGACGACTATGCACGAGATGACCAAAAGGGTGATCGTTTTACCCAGTCTGTTAACAATGATGGTGGCTGGATCCTCATATGCCCAGACATCTGACGATCAGAGCATGGAGCAGGTAGGGCAGCCGCCTCCTGCACAGGAAACACAGCCAGAAATTCAGTCTATTCCCGATATAGGGGGGGTACTGACACCTCAAGGCCGGTTTGTACTAGAGCCTGAATTCCAGTACTCACACTCCAGCGTCAATCGACTTACCTTCCGCGGTGTCGAAATCCTCAGCACTCTGCTGGTCGGCGCCTTGAATGCCGAAGATGTTGATCGGGATACCTGGACGACGTCGCTCACTGGACGCCTGGGGGTGACCAACCGACTGGAGCTCGAACTCAAGGTACCCTATGTCTACCGTGAGGATACGGTTAATACTACCATCGCAGAGGTTAACCCCACCTTTGACCTGACGAACTCGCGCTCGGGCGATGGCTTGGGTGATATCGAGGTCGCTGCCCACTACCAGCTCAACCGTAATCTCGATGGAGGACCTTTCTACGTCGGCAACCTGCGCTACAAGTCAACGACCGGCAAGAGCCCCTTCGAGATCGATCGTACCGATGATGGTATAGAGCGTGAACTGGCCACAGGCTCAGGGTTTCATTCTATTGAACCCAGCCTTACCATCCTGTTTCCGTCAGACCCGGCCATCTACTTCGCTAACATCGGTTATCTTTTTAATATCAAGGATGACGTCAATGAAAGAATCGGGGACTTCGTCATCGGTGAAGTGGATCCCGGTGATGCCATTCGCCTGAGTTTCGGGATGGCCTACTCTATCAACCAAAAGTCGTCCTTCACGTTAGGCTACAAGAATGATTTTATTGGAAAAACAGACACAGAGTTCACCGATCCTGATACCGGGATTACGACCACTCAGACGGCTGCATCGTTAAACATCGGGTCTATGCTACTCGGATGGTCATACCAGCTTGACCCCGATGTCGCGCTGAGCTTGAACCTTGAATTCGGTATCACTGACGATGCTCCCGATACCACACTGACGCTACGTGCTCCTTTTGGTTTTGATGTATTCTGATAAACTAATTGTTTGATGATAGTTTATGAAAAAGAAAAGGCCTTCAAAGAAGGCCTTTTTCATGTATAAAAAATCGAAAGTTCCCATCAAAGGCTAAATATTAAAAGCGCCCGAATGACCGCATGATCGCTGCCTGAGCCTGTGAGGCTTGAAGTGTTTCGGCATTTCTCAACGTCACACTGACATCAATACTCTGGGATATATTCTGCCCGGAACCATTACTGACAACGGCACTGATGATGGCATTTCGTGTGATATTATGAAGTGCCGCCGTAAAACTGCCTGCATCCGAAAAAGCCACCCCGGAAAAGTCTGCAAGCCCTGCCAGGTTGAATGTCTTTGGGGCAACCTGAGTAACGGACGTGCCATTAGGGCTGATGCTGGTGACATTGGGTGACAGGTTGGAAATTTCCTCTGAGACGACATTGATGCCGGACTGGCTAAAAGCCAATTGAGTCTTCATGCGAACCATGCCATCGATTTTGGTCTGCAAGGTGGCACCGAAGTCCACATCAACACCGCCAATCGAGAAGCCACCACGCAATTCTTCCATATCATCCAAGGGGATGATGTCTGCATGGGAGTTCGTATAGATATCTTCATCAAGCGGTGACGTAGTTGCCTCGCGCAGAATCAAGCTCTCTGCTTCCACTGTGGCAGGCACTAACACAAGGCCTGCCAATACCAACGCTGTCAGGGCGCTTCCATGCAACTTGCGATAGCCCCCCTTTTTGATGCTCCTTGACGCTTCCATGGTTTGCCACTCCTGTAGTGATAAACCGCTGCTCAGTAGTAAGGGGCCTGGTTAATAGCTAGTTACATCGTAGATAACTAGCGCCCCAGCTCATTGCGCCCCGGCAGCGGCAACATGGCCGAACCGATCGCCGAGCGCTGCATACCTCTTTGGAGAGGCGAGTCAGGTCTGACCTGCCAATCACGACTGTTATTGAAATACTGTTTTGCCAGCAGCATGTCTTCGCGAGCGCCTAGCACGGTTCCCGTCCATAGCGTCTCGAAATGTTCCTTGGGAACCACCACAGTGCCAACCGCCGGATCGCCGACCAATACGTTACCGTCGTCCATTCCCTTGATCACCACGAAATGCTTGTATCCGCCCGTATTGATCAGGGTAATGGCAGGTAATCCAATCCCGATAAAATCTTCAAGTTTCACACGGAAACCATCAGAATTAAGACCCTGTGAATCCAAGTACTGCTTCATGTCAAGCATGGAAAAGCCATAGGTGCGGATCTTATCCACATCACCAAGCTTAATCATCGATTCGAAAACTTCGGCTTCGGAAGTAGGGCGCTCATAATGATAGGTCAGCAATGTCGCGACGGCTGCGGAACCACAACTGAAGTCATACTGCTGACGTACCACGTTCTCCCAACGTAATTCATTGAGACTTTCAGCCTTGACCTGGAAAGAACCGAAGGGGTTGGCAATTGTTACGGGGCCAGCCAAAACAGGTTGAGCCGCTAGACTCAAAAAAGCAGCTATCACTGCTGAACGAAAAAACATCGACATCAAACTCTCCCCCTTTTGATATCATCGCTACCAATCAATGGCGTAACCATCACTGGGGGTTTGCGATGTAAACACTTATACCGACCGCACCACTCACGGCATTGGCATTGCCCGTCGTGATGTTGAACACACCGACACCGCTGTAACTATTCAGGGAGTCTGCCTGGATGTTGACACTACCTGTTACGACATCACCGGAGACATTGAAACTGGTCGTGTCCACCGATGTATCAATGTTCTGGATACTCTGTACATTGGTGAGGTTAATGCCTTCCCGTCCTCTTGCTTCCTGCATTTCTTCCATGCCGAGACTATTACTATCATCGAAGCCGGTAGAGGTAGATGAAGCGGAGGCGTCGGCATAACTCAATTGACTCATACCGGTAGCAGCGACTAGCCCAACACCGATGAGGATTGCTTTGTACCGAGGCAAAGAAACACGGACTGCGCACATGGCCTGGCACTCCTTGCTATGAAGACTCTTGATGAGCAATGGGCTGGCGGAGCAAGCCCCGCCAGCCGTTATCAGTTACTGCTCAGGAGGAGTTCGTTCCGACGTCATGCCGGTCGAACCCAACCCTCAGTTGCCGATGTTGACGTTGCTGTGCGCTGCCACGTTGGTCCCGGCCAGCTGGGAGTTGTAGATCCCGGTCGAGACGTTCATGTTGGCGATGCCACCGAAGTTGCCAGCCGCGACATTCACGTTGGCTGCGCCGGTGCTCAGCAGAGCCGCTCCGCCAGCGCCGCCGGCACCACCAGCTCCACCGTTACCGGTAGCAGCCGTTGCGGCTCCGCCAGTGCCAGTGCCGCCGCCGCCGCCGCCGCCGTTGCCTGCACCGCCGCCGCCGGTTGAGGCAGTTGCAGCAGCGCCGTTACCGCCGGCCCCACCGGTGCCTGTGCCAGAACCAGTCCCAGCACCGGTGCCGTCACCAGAAGAGGCATTCCCGGCTGTCGCACCCGAGCTGGACCCATTGTCAGACCGGCTGGTCTGGGTGCTGCGAGACATATCTTCATCGTTGTAGCTTGAGGCAAGACCACCCGCCATAGAGCCAGAGCCGGCTTCAGATTCGGCTTCGCCACTAGCGCCTAGCCCCATGCCTACGCCCATCCCGCCGGCATCGCCGCCAGCAGCACCGTTACCACCATTGGCATCGGCATAGCCACTCTTGCCACCGGTGCCGTTGCCACCTTCACCGCCAGCACCCAGCCCCAGGCTAATCGCACCCGCATCACCGCTGACGGCGCCAGCACCACCAGCTGCGCCACGGCCACCGGTGACATTGATACGAGAACCTGTCACGGAAGAACTCATATCCTGCAGCGAGATAACGCTGGTGGAAGTGTTGTAGGACTCGCTCATGGACCAAGCGTCACCACCGCGACCGGTAGTACCACCTGCACCACCCAAGCCAGTGCCAGACCCTGAACCGCCAGTACCACCAGCGCCGGCATTCAGACCTGAGGTGTTATTCCTATCGTCCAAGTCCAGGCTGCTATCGGAATCACCGCCTGAGGAGCTGCCCCCAAAGCCCATTCCAAAGCCTCCCCCCCCATTGGCGCTGCCGCTGCTGCCGCCAACTGACGTAGCATTTGAATTAACCGTCTGGTCTGCTCTCTCGGCAACACCTGCACTCGGGTTGGCGTGTGCAGCGGAAATCGCCATTACCAGGGCTAGCATTGATGTACCTGCGATTACATAATTCTTCATGACCGTTTCTCCACTCTGGATATGATCCCTTGCTTCTCGCTGCGAACCATGACTCGTCAAAGAACCTGTAGCGGTCAGTGGCTGGCGACATTCATTCGCAGTCGTTATTCACAGGGCATAATGCGTGCCAGAACTTGTGAAACGGTTTGTAAATCACTGTAAGTATCAGGAAATAAAATCGCGCTAGGCCAGGATACCCCGACACAGCCTTACAAAGCGGGCGTCAGCTGGCTTGGAAAGTGTTTCATCCTTGCAACCCAACGTATGGCAGAGCGCTGGAGTAATCTCAGTTTATTATTTAATTCAATAAATTAAGTTGCTACCACCAATGATGCATTGGTGATACAAAAAGTCGGCGCCTGGCAGACCAGGCACCGACTACAGCCAGGTGGAGAGGGGAAAATCTAGTGGAAACAATGCGGTGAAGAACGTCGTATACTTTTGTAAATAGGCAAGCGACGTCTTCGTAGGGCGTGGCGTTTCAGAGGTGGTTCATGTGCTGATGGATCAGTTCAGCCAGCGTCTCGCTGGCATTTCTGGCGGTCGTATCCAGATGGACCAGGTGGCGGCGCTCTTCTTCGCTGAAGGGCTCGAAGTGCTCAAGCTGACGCTCGAGCACCGAGAGGCTCGCCTCGGATGGATCGCCCCCCAGTCGTGCCCGCTTCTCGATGCGTGACCGCAGGGTAGCCTCGTCGGCCTCGAAACTGATGATCATCACCGCCAGTCCTCGGGCCTCGGCCTGATCCGCCAGCAGTTCACGCTGTGATTGCTTCAGGCAGGTGGCATCGATACACACCGATAGCCCCGCCTCGAACAGAGTGCCGCTGAGACGCGCCAGGTGCAGGTAGGTCCGCTCGGTCGCCTCCGGGGTATAGATATCCACACCCTCTTGTTGGCTATCGGCCTGTGGAGCGAATCCATACAGACGCTTGCGTTCGACGTCTGAGCGCAGGCGCACGCCGCCCAGACGCCTGACCATCTCGCCGGTAAAGCGGCTCTTGCCGCTGCCCGATACACCGACGCCAATCAGCAGGTAGGGGAAGCGGAACTCGCTGTAGCCTTCGGCCAGCGACAAGTGGCGCTGGTACTCAGACCATAGCGACGTCCTCTCATCGTCGGCTAGGCCGGGGGCGGCATAGCGCAGCATGGCGACCTTGGCACGCACCAGGGCACGATAGATCTTGTAGTAATCCAGTACCCGCACCAGCGCGTAATCGCCGGAAAGCTCCAGGTAGCGATTCAGCGCATGGCGCGCCAGCATCAGCTCACCGCGAGCCTCCAGATCCATTAACAGGAAGGCCAGATCACAGCCGACATCGTTCCAGCGCAGCGCATCGTTGAACTCGATACCATCAAACAGCAGCGCCCGACCCTGATGGCGCACTGCGTTGCCCAGATGAATATCCCCATGGGTCTCGCGCACGAACCCCTCACGATGGCGCTCGGCAAACACCGGCGCCAGCCGCGCTTCCATCTCGTTGACCCGCTCCTTAAGCGCCTTCAGCCGCTCGCCATCGTCAGGATCCGGCAGCCGCTCGCCGATCAGCGAGAACTCTCGGGCCATGATCTCACGGGTCGAATCGGCGCTGCCATGGTGGCTCGCCGTCTCGATCCTGTCCGCCTGCTCGTGAAAGTCGACCAGCTGATCGACCAGGTCGTCGAGCAGCTCCATCGAGAGCTCACCTTCGGCCTGCAGGTTGCTGAACAGGTGACGATTGCTGAACTGGCGCATCTTTACCGCATACTCGAAAGGCACACCGTCACCGTTGAGGCGAGGGGCCTGCGGCGAACCGCAGATCGGCACCACGTCCAGGTACAGACTCGGCGCCAGGCGCCGATTGAGGCGCACCTCCTGCTCGCAGAGTGCGTGGCGTTTCTCCAGGGTCGAAAAATCCAGGAAGCTGCCGAAATCGACCGGCTTCTTGATCTTGTAGGCATAGTCGCCGGTCAGCAGGATCCATGAGATATGCGTCTCATGGATCTCGATATCGCCCACCGGATGGTCATAGCAGGCCGCCTGGCGGAGGGCCTGGATCAGGACATCGCTCACCGAGATGCCTCCTCAGGATTTGTTCATGGCGGCAAAGGCACGCTCGGCGCCATCCAGGGTAGCCTGAATGTCTTCCGGGGTATGAGCGTTGGACATGAAGCCGGCCTCATAGGCCGAGGGGGCCAAATAGATTCCCTCGTCGAGCATCAACGAGAAGAAGCGGCGGAACGCCTCGGCATCGCATGCAGTGGCCTGCGCGAAGTTATCGACCCGTGACTGGGCGGTGAAGAACAGCCCGAACATGCCGCCGGCCCGCTGGGTGATCATTTCGATGCCAGCAGCATCGGCCCGGGCCTGTAGGCCGTCGCAGAGGGTATCGACGCGCTGGGTCAGGGCGTCATGGAAGCCCGGTTCCTGAATCTTGGTCAGCAGTGCAATGCCCGCCGCCATGGCCAGCGGGTTACCGGCCAGCGTGCCAGCCTGATAGACCGGTCCCAGCGGCGAGAGCTGCTCCATCACCTCGCGCTTGCCGCCGAAGGCCCCCACCGGCATGCCACCGCCGACGATCTTGCCCAGGCAGGTCAAGTCCGGAGTTACCCCGAAGTGCGCCTGGGCACCACCCTTAGCGACCCGAAAACCGGTCATGACCTCATCGAAGATCAGCACGCAGGCATGACGGTCGCAGACCTGGCGAAGCGACTCGAGGAAGCCCTCCTGCGGGGGAATGCAGTTCATGTTGCCGGCCACCGGCTCGACGATGATACAGGCCACTTCGTCGCCGATTTCTTCGAAGCAGTCTTCCACCGCATCGATATCGTTGTAGGGCAGGGTCACGGTGTGCTCGGCAAGCGAAGCCGGCACGCCCGGCGAGCTCGGCACGCCGTGGGTCAGGGCGCCGGAACCAGCCTTGACCAGCAGCGAGTCGGAGTGGCCATGGTAGTTGCCCTCGAACTTCACGATCTTGTCACGCCCGGTATAGCCACGCGCCAGACGGATCGCCGACATGGTGGCCTCGGTACCCGAGTTGGTCATGCGCACCATGTCGATAGACGGCATGATCTCGCAGATCAGCTCGGCCATGCGGGTCTCGATGGCCGTCGGGGTGCCGAAGGACAACCCCATGTCGAGGCGCTCGCGCACCGCGCCCAGCACGTCAGGATCGGCATGCCCGGTGATCATCGGCCCCCATGAGCCGACGTAGTCGACGTAGCGCTTGCCCTCGACGTCATGCAGGTAGGCGCCCTGAGCGCGCTCGATGAACACCGGCGGACGATCCATGCCCTTGAAGGCACGAACCGGCGAATTGACGCCGCCCGGAATGTGGCGACAAGCCTGTGCGAAGAGCTCTGCTGAGGTGGTCATGGAAGCCTCTCGGGTCTGATGCAGCGAATATTGTGGATAAGTCTCTGGACACTGCGGATAACTTTCGGTGAGTGCCCTGTGGATAAGCTATGAATCAAGCGCTGCCGCGGTCAATCGACGGTTAAGCTCACTAACGCGCGCCTCGGGATCCTGACCGCCAAATACCGCGTCCACGGCGGCTGCGAGATCAGCGCCGGCCCGGCGCGCCATCGCGATGTTATCGGCCGCGATGCCACCTATCGCCACCCGCGGCAGGCCGAAACACCCGGCCTCGCCGAGCAGCGATAGCGATGCTGGCTGCGCAGAAGGTTTGGTACGGGAGTCAAAGAAGCGCCCAAAGGCCAGGTAAGAGGCACCCTCGGCCGCGGCCCGCTCGGCAAGATCCAGCCGCGCATGGCAGGTGACGCCGACGATCGCCGTGGGCCCCAGTCGATAGCGAGCCCCGTCCACATGGCCATCCTGCTGGCCGAGATGTACTCCGACTCTCCGGTGGCCGGCCGAGCGCAGGCGAGCGGCAAGCGCCACGTCATCGTTAATGATCAGCGGAACCTCAAACGTCGCACAGCGAGCCGCCAGTTCGCTGGCCTGGCGCCAGCGCTTCTCGCCGTCGCCGGATTTGTCTCGGTATTGCAGCAGTGCCAAGCCACCGCGCAGCGCAGCATCGCAGGCACTGAAGAGGCGCTCGTCCTCCGGCAGCAAGGCCGCATCGGTAATGGCATAGAGGCCATGAGTCCAGTCAGGCTCGATCATCATCACTCCGAAGTGATGGCAGGGCTCGGATGGCGCCACAGGCGACGTGGCAACGTCTGTCCATCGGCCGGGCGCCAGCCATGGCGCAGCGTCTGCCAAGTGTATTCCTGAGCCAGCGCACAGGCTTGAATCAGGCTCTCGCCGGCCGCCAGATGAGCGGCCAAGGACGAGGCCAGGGTACAGCCAGAACCGTGAAAGCTACCGGCCAGGCGTGGCCATTGCCACTGACGGCCATTGTCCGGCGTATGCAGGGTGTGGACAACCTTGTCGGCGGCGCTTACCGCCGCCGGCGTGTCTGTCCCGGTCACCAACACCGCTTGGCATCCTGCGGCCATCAGCGCGATGGCGCGATCGGTATCATTCTGCCAACAGGAGTTGGTAAGCCGCGTCAGCTCGCCCCGGTTTGGCGTCAAGATATCCACCAGCGGCAGCAGCCGTTCATGAAAGGCATCGATCAGCTCGGCGGAGCTCAGCTCGCGTCCGCCGCCGGCGCGCAGCACCGGATCGACCACCACCGGCACGCCGGGGTAGCGACGCACGATATCGACCACCGCATCCAGACTCTCGAGATCCGCCACCAGCCCCACCTTGATCGCGGAGACCGTGAATTCGCTCAGTGCGGCGGCCATGGCACGCATGTCATCGCCGCGACAGGGCATGACGGCGCTGACATCGCGACTGTTCTGCACCGTCAGTGCCGTGGGGATGGTCAGCGGCCAGCCACCGCAGGCGCCGATGGTCTCGGCATCCGCGGTTAGCCCGGCGCCGCCGCTGGGGTCGTGACCGGCCAGCACCAGCACCACCGGCAGCTGGCGAGTGTCATGCAGTCCATATTCGTTGGCATCGGGCATCAAAATGGCTTGACCACCGCCAGGATCACCACCAGGACCAGCACCACAACCGGCGCTTCGTTGAACCAGCGGAAGAAGACATTAGATTTCTGACAGGTGCCGGCGGCCAGTTTCTTCATATAGGCCAGGCACACGTGGTGATAGCCGATCAGCAGCACGACCAGGGTCAGCTTGGCATGCATCCAGCCCTGGCTCATCAGGCCCGGCACCATCGCCAGCATGCTTACACCAAGCACGATCACGGCGATCATCGACGGCATCATGATGCCGCGATACAGCTTGCGCTCCATGGTGGTGAAGTAGCCGATGGCTTGCTCATCGCCGGCATCGCGCGCCATGGCGTGATAGACGAACAGGCGCGGCAGGTAGAACAGCGCGGCAAACCAGGTCACCACGGCAATCAGGTGAAGGGCCTGAATCCATAAATACATAACCACTCCTCATAGGTCATCGGTGGGGTAGCAGCCCGCCGGGCCACGCCCGCTCACGGCGTGTAGCGATAGTAGTTCTCGATACTCTCACGGGTGATGATACCGGAAATGCGCCGCTTGATCGGCCCCATCGAGGTTTCCACGTAAAGCGCATCGACGCGCGCTTCGTTGAGCCGATCCAGCGCCTCGCTGAGGGTTGCCTCGAGATGAATCGGCGCCATGTCCAGACGCTGGCCGGGCACTTCGAGCAGGTCGATCTGCTGCTCCTTGGCCCAGGCCTCATCATCAAGCAGCACCCGGGCCAGGTCCGCGGCCTTGAGCGCCAGCGTCGGCTTGTCATCCCGGGAGCGCACGATGACCACCCAGGCCGGCTTGGCATGTAAAAGCGCCTCTGCCTCCTCGCGGCTCACCATGCGCTGGCTGCGCACCAAGCTGCGCTCCATCACCGCCGGTACCGACACCCGTGACAACGCCTGCGCCAGCGGCTGCTGCAAAGGATGCAGGCCATGGCGGGTCAGGTTGATGAAGAACCCCTCGCAGCGGCACAGGCGACGGGCGGTGAGCCCCGAAATGACCACCGCCAGCATGCCGGGCAGAATGATATTGGGGTTGTGGGTCAGTTCGAGCAGCGCCATCAGTGCCGCCAGTGGCGCCTGCAGCACCGCACCCATCATCGCCGCCATACCAAGCATGGCAAACAGCGACGGGTCCGCCGCCGCCGCGGGCCACAGCCAGTGGCCGAGCAGACCGCATAGCCCTCCGGCGGCAGCGCCAGACACCAGCACCGGCCCGATGATGCCGATGGGAATACCGCTGGCCACGGTGAGCGCGGTCAGCCCCAGCTTGGCGAGCGCCAGGGCTACCAGCACGCTCACCGCCAGCTCGCCGTCCAGGGTGGCCGCCAGGCTGTCGTAGCCGATGCCCTGCACTTCGGGGTACCACCAGGCCACCAGGCCCGTGGCGAGCCCCACCAGGGTCAAACGCACCGCGACCGGCCAGGCAGCAAAGCCTGTCGTGAGTTTGGCCAGACGAATGAAGCCGCCGGACAGCAGGCCGATACCCAGCGCGCTGACCAGAATCCAGGAAAGGTTGAACCAGGAATCCAGCGCCACACTCGAGCCCTGGAAGGCCGGCTCGGTGGCGTAGACCAGCTGGGCGACGACCGCTCCCATGCTGGAGGCCAGGATCACCGGCATGAAGCCGGCGATGGTGTACTCCATCATCACCACTTCCATGGCGAAGATGACCCCGGCGACCGGCGTATTGAAGGAGGCGGAGATGCCCGCCGCGGTGCCACAGGCGACAAGCACCCGCAGACTGTTGTGGGGCAGGCGCAGACGCTCGCCGATGCCGCTGACCGCCGCCGCGCCGAGATGGATCGCCGGCCCCTCGCGACCGGCGGAAAGCCCGCCGAGCACCGAGGCCACCCCGACCCACCACTGGTTGATCCAGTTGCGCATCGGAAAGCGTCCCTGATGATAGGTCAGCCGCTCGATCACATGCCCGACACCAAGCTTGCGTGCCGCCGGGGGCTGTCGCCACAGGCCCACCCCAATCAGCGCGACCGCCGCCAAGGGCAGAAGCGCACGAAACCAGGCAGGCAAGCCCTCGAAGGCCTCCGAATCGGCCCCAGGCATGAAGGCCAGCGCCCCCAGGTCCAGCAGCAGGCGAAAGCCCACCATCAGACTGCCGGTGGCGAGCCCGGCGATTGTCCCCAGCACGCACAGCTGGGGAAGGGCATCGACGTTGGCCAGTTTGCGACGGAAAGTCGCAAGGCTCAGATCGGGAAGATGAGGGCGTGGCACGTCGGCGCGTCCTTGACCAAGGGGCCCATGGTGGGGCCGGGATTCCACCTGTCATTGTCTGACATGTGTATCATATCGGGACCATCTCTTCAGACTCGACCGCATCGAGGTCGACCCAGTACCCAAGCCAGCACCTAAGGAGGGACATCGTGATCAAGGTGGGCATTGTCGGAGGCACCGGCTATACCGGCGTCGAACTGCTGCGGCTGCTGGCCCAGCATCCTCAGGTCGAAGTAGCGGCCATTACCTCGCGCTCTGAAGCGGGGCTCGCCGTGGATGAGCTCTACCCCAATCTGCGCGGCCACTATCCGGGCCTCGTCTTCACCGCCCCGGACGCCGAGCTGCTGGGCCGCTGTGATGCGGTGTTCTTCGCCACCCCGCACGGTGTCGCCCATGCGCTGGCCGGCGAGCTGCTCGAGCGCGGTACCCGGGTGATCGACCTGTCCGCCGACTTCCGCCTGGAAGACGCCGAGGAGTGGGCCGCGTGGTACGGCCAGCCCCACGGCGCCCCCGAGCTGTTGGACGAGGCCGTCTACGGACTTCCCGAAGTCAATCGCGAGGCAATCCGCCAGGCACGCCTGATTGCGGTGCCGGGCTGCTACCCCACCGCCGTGCAGTTGGGGCTCCTGCCGCTGCTCGAAGCCGGCCTGATCGATATCGAGCATGTGATCGCCGACTGCAAGTCAGGCGTCACCGGGGCCGGGCGCGGTGCCAAGGTGGGCTCGCTGCTGGCCGAGGCCAGCGAATCCATGAAGGCCTATGGCGCCAGCGGTCATCGCCACCTGCCCGAGATCCGCCAGGGCCTGGGTCGTGCGGCCAAGAGGCCGGTGGGCCTTACCTTCGTGCCCCACCTGACGCCGATGATTCGCGGCATCCATGCCACCCTGTACGGACGGCTGACACAGGAGCCTGACGATCTGCAGGCACTGTTCGAGACCCGCTTCAAGGACGAACCCGCCGTCGATGTCATGCCCGCCGGCAGCCACCCGGAGACCCGCAGCGTCAAGGGCAGCGACATTTGCAGGCTGGCCGTACATCGTCCCGGCGATGGCGACACCGTGGTGGTACTGTCGGTGATCGACAACCTGGTCAAGGGCGCCTCCGGCCAGGCCATCCAGAACCTCAACCTGATGTTCGGCTTCGACGAAATGACCGGCCTCCAGGCGCCGGCGCTGATGCCCTGATTCCCCTCCCCATGGGCGAGGCACGGGTACAAGTTGCCGTAAGGGTCTTTTTCCAGGGAAGGAAAAAGTAGCGTACAGGGAGGTATTCACAGCGCCCTTGCGGCATCTTGTGTCCGGTATGCTTCGCCCAATCCCTAACAAAGTTGACCCTTTTGCTGGGGATTGGGGATAATCCCCACATCAACCCCATTCCATCAACCGCGGGAGAATCTCCATGAGCGGTGCCGAATCCTTTGACCCCGGGTCCCTCAAGCCGATGCAGCTGTCCCAGAGCGCCCAGCGGCGCCTACGTGGGCTGATCGCCGAAGAGGGCAACTCCGCACTCAAGCTGCGTGTCTACGTCACCGGCGGTGGCTGCTCAGGCTTCCAGTACGGTTTCGATTTCGCCGATGATGCCAGCGATGACGATACCCTGATCGCCTTCGACGACGTCGCCATGATCGTCGACCCGCTGTCCTACCAGTATCTGGTCGGCTCCACGGTCGATTACGAGGAAGGCCTTGCCGGCGCCCGCTTCGTGATTCAGAACCCCAATGCCACCAGCACCTGTGGCTGTGGCGCCTCCTTCATGGTGTAAATCACCGTCAAAATGGCGCATTTTTCTTCAACTTGACGCTTCCCCGGGAACTCGCCATTGTTAAGGGCGTGTTCCGTAAACAAAATTTCCAAACGGGGAACCTCATGTCAACACTGCATAAAAAAGCCTCTCTGCTTTCCTCTCTTGCCCTCGGCCTTGGCATGTCCACCCTTGCCAGCGCCGCCGACCAGCCGACCCTCGATGTGGTCACCGACCCGAGTTTCGTGCCCTTCGAGATGATGGATACCGACTCCGGCAAGATGGTCGGTTTCGATATCGACATCATCACCGAAGTCGCCGATCGCGCCGGCTTTGATGTCAACCTGAACACCATGGACTTCAACGGCATCATCCCGGCGATCCAGACCGGTAACGTGGATATCGCCATCGCCGGCATCACCATTACCGACGAGCGCGGCGAGATCGTCGACTTCTCCGATCCCTACTACGATAGCGGCCTGCGCATCCTGGTCGCCGCCGACAACGATAGCGTCAGCACCATCGACGACCTGGCTGGCATGACCATCGGCACCAAGATCGGCTCAACCAGCTACGACTACCTCACCGAGAACCTCGGCGACGAGGCAACCATCACGCCCTATCCAGGCAGCTCCGACATGTACATGGCCCTGCTCGGCGGCAGCGTCGATGCGGTCTTCTACGATGCCCCCAACGTCGGCTACTTCTCCAAGACCCGCGGTGAAGGCCGGGCCAAGGTCGTGGGACCGCTCTATGAAGGCCAGCAATACGGCATTGCCCTGGTCAAGGGCAGCGAGTGGGTCAAGCCCGTCAACGACGCCCTCGCAGCCATGCGTGAAGACGGCACCTACGACGAGATCCACGAAAAGTGGTTCGGTAGCGCCGAATAACACGGCCAGCTGTCGCCGTGTCTGAGACGTTTGCGAACGGCCAGACATGGCTCAGTCGCAGAGGGGTCGAGTCACTAGGCTCGACCCCTTTGCGTAGCGCCCTTGGCAACGCCTTCTTTACCCTATCTATCCGACGAAGCTTCTGGACGGGAGATCCCTCGTGGACGTCACCTTTCAATTCGACTGGCAGGCCGCCATATCCTCGATTCCCTACTTGCTGACGGGGATTCCCTACACCCTGCTGATCTCATTCGGTGGTCTCGCCATCGGCTTTCTGATCGGCATCCTGTTTGGCCTTTTACGCATCAGCCCGGTCGCTTGGCTGCGCATTCCAGCCATCGCCTATATCGAGATCTTCCGCGGCACGCCAGTGCTGGTACAGGTGCTCTTCATCTTCTATGGCCTGCCGCAGATCATCGGCGGCCCGGTCAATGCGCTGGTGGCCGGCATCGCGGCCATTGCGGTCAACTCCGGTGCCTATATCTCGGAAATCGTACGCGGTGGCGTGCAGTCCATCGAACGCGGCCAGCGAGAAGCCAGCCTGTCACTTGGCTTATCGCGCACCCAATCCTTCCGCTACGTGATCTGGCCTCAGGCCTTTCGCCGCATGATCCCCTCGCTTGGCAACCAGGGCATCATCAGCATCAAGGATACCTCGCTGTTCTCGGTGATTGGCGTCGGGGAGCTGGTCCGCCAGGGTCAGATCTACATCGCCACCACCTTCAGTGCCCTGGAGGTCTACCTGATGGTCGCCATGCTGTATCTCGCGATCACCCTAAGCCTCTCGCTGGCCCTGCGCCTGCTCGAGCGCAAGGGACTGGTAGGTCAATAACGCCGGTACACGCGCATCGGTACAAGGCACATCGGTACAACGAGGGAACCGATCATGACAGATATCAAGACAGAGCCCGGCGCCGAGCTGATCGTGCGCATGGAGAAGGTCAACAAGTTCTTCGGCAGCCTGCATGTACTGCAGGACATCGAGCTTTCGGTCACTCACGGCGAGGTGGTGGTAATCATCGGGGCCAGCGGCTCTGGCAAATCCACCCTGATCCGCTGCATCAACGGCCTCGAGGAATTCCAACACGGCCATATCGAGGTCGACGGCAACGAGCTGCTGCCAAACGGCAAGAGCAGCAAGTCGCTGCAGACCATCCGCACCGAGGTCGGTATGGTCTTCCAGCAGTTCAATCTCTTTCCGCATCTTAGCGTGCGCGACAACGTCACCCTGGCACCGATCAAGGTCCGTGGCACCAGCAAGACAGAGGCCACCCAAAACGCCGACAGGCTGCTTGAACAGGTCAACATAGCCGACCAGGCCGACAAGCTGCCAGGTCAGCTATCAGGCGGCCAACAACAGCGCGTGGCGCTAGCGAGGGCGCTGGCCATGGAACCGCGGCTGATGCTCTTCGACGAGCCCACCTCGGCCCTGGACCCGGAGATGATCGGCGAGGTGCTGGATGCCATGCGCGAGCTGGCCAAGGCCGGCATGACGATGATGATCGTGACCCACGAAATGGGCTTTGCCCGCGAAGTGGCCGACCGCGTGATCTATATCCACCAGGGTCAGATCGTCGAGCAGGGCAAGCCGGAAGACGTGTTCGACAATCCGCAGAATGAACGCACCCAGAGCTTCCTGGGACGCGTTCTCAAGCACTGATCGTCGGATTTAACGCATTGCCAATTTCCTGGCAATCGCTCAGGTACGGCTGCAAAAGACTTGATAGTGGCACCTCATAGGGCCTGTCGACTTCTCGACAGGCCCTTTTTTTTGGCTGTGGACAAGTTTTTTTCACACAGGCCTCAAATCCTTCCACAACCGCCGGCATCAGCGTCTTCGCGGATATCGGTCTCGCATGTTGACCGCTACGGTAACAACCAAGACTAGGCTCGGTGGATAACCTTGGGTCATTTGTGACTGTGGACAAAGCGCTCTTTCGTCCACAGGCTCACGACAAGCTGTACGCACGCCCTCCGCCGTTTTTCACACGATCGGTCAACATTTTAAATAGATGATAAACATAAGGATATTTTGTTTTTCCACAGAAAGTGTCCACACCAGTAGTTACTACTACAACAGAACTTCTTTCTTATTTAATCTGTATTTTATATAGAACCCTTCTCAAAAGCGGCTGGCTCGGAATCCGGGTGTGGAAAACCCCTGACGGTTACCCACAGGAGGTTTATACTGTGCCGCTGATTTCTCACCCCGTCGGTCGACGACGGTTATGGACACGGCGCCATCGGCGCCATTCGAGGTGCAACGTGGATTACCCCGACCGTTTTGACGTCATCGTCATCGGCGGAGGCCATGCGGGAACCGAAGCCGCTCTGGCCTCTGCTCGCATGGGTGCCAAGACCCTGCTGCTGACCCACAACATCGAGACGCTGGGCCAGATGTCCTGCAATCCGGCCATCGGCGGGATCGGCAAGAGTCATCTGGTCAAGGAGATCGATGCGCTCGGCGGCGCCATGGCGTTGGCCACCGACCTTGGCGGCATCCAGTTTCGCCGGCTCAATGCCCGCAAGGGTCCCGCCGTGCGTGCCACTCGCGCCCAGGCCGACCGGGTTCGCTACAAGGCGGCGATTCGCGGCATGCTGGAAAACCAGCCCAATCTGACCATTTTCCAGCAGGCGGCCGGCGATCTGATCGTCGATGGCGACACCGTGCGCGGCGCGGTCACCGAGACCGGTATTCGCTTCCTCGGCGAGAGCGTGGTGCTGTGCACCGGGACCTTCCTCGGCGGCGTGATCCATATCGGCCTCAACCAGAGCCGCGGCGGTCGCGCCGGCGATGCACCGTCCAATGCCCTGGCAGAGCGCCTGCGGGCGCTGCCGTTCAATGTGGCGCGCCTGAAGACCGGCACACCGCCGCGCATCGATGCGCGTACCGTCGACTTCACCGATCTCGAAGAGCAACCCGGCGACAGCCCGGTGCCAGTGATGTCGTATCTTGGCAACCGGGAGATGCATCCCGACCAGGTCAGCTGTCACATCGCGCACACCAATGAGCGCACTCACGAGATCATCTTCGCCAACCTCGATCGGTCGCCGATGTATTCCGGTTCCATCGAAGGGGTCGGCCCGCGTTACTGCCCGTCCATCGAGGACAAGGTGCATCGCTTCGCCGACAAGTCGAGCCACCAGATCTTCATCGAGCCTGAGGGCCTGGAGACTCACGAACTCTATCCCAACGGGATTTCCACCTCGCTGCCCTTCGACGTGCAGCTCGAGGTGGTGCGCTCGATCAAGGGCCTGGAAAACGCGCACATCACGCGCCCGGGTTACGCCATCGAGTACGATTTCTTCGATCCCCGCGATCTGAAGCACACCCTGGAAACCAAGTTCGTCCACAACCTGTACTTCGCCGGCCAGATCAACGGCACCACCGGCTACGAGGAAGCCGGCGCCCAAGGGCTGCTGGCGGGCCTCAATGCCGCACGCCGCGCGCAAGGGCTCGATGGCTGGTCGCCGCGCCGGGATCAGGCCTATCTCGGGGTGCTGGTCGACGATCTGATTACTCTGGGAACGCAGGAGCCCTATCGCATGTTCACCTCGCGGGCCGAGTACCGCCTGCTGCTGCGTGAAGACAACGCGGACCTGCGCCTGACCGAGATCGGTCGCGAACTGGGGCTGGTGGATGACGCCCGTTGGGAAGCCTTCACCACCAAGCGTGAGGCCATCGAGCAAGAGGCCACCCGCCTCAAGACCAGCTTCGTGCAGCCGGGCAGTGATGCCGCTGCCTCGCTCCAGGCAAAAGTCGAGAAGCCGTTGACCCGCGAGTACAGCCTCACCGAGCTGCTGCGCCGGCCCGAACTCGAGTACGCTGATGTCGCCGGGCTTCCCGGAGTAGCCGGCGAGCCGGTCGAGGATCCTGCGGTGGCCGAGCAGGTGCAGATCCAGACCAAGTACCAGGGCTACATCGATCGCCAGCAGGAAGAAATTGACAAGCTCAAGCGCCACGAGGCGACGCCGCTGCCCGCCGACCTGGACTATCAGCGCGTCGAGGGACTCTCCCATGAGATCCGCCAGAAGCTCGAAGCCGCTCGCCCAGAGACCCTGGCTCATGCTGGGCGTATCTCCGGGGTGACGCCGGCGGCGGTGTCGATCCTGCTGATCCACCTGAAGAAGCGCCGCCTGCTGGATGACAGTCAGGCGGTGAGCGCATGAATCAGACCCTGGTCAACGCAGTACCCGAGGCCGTGGCGGACCGACTGGATGCCGGTCTCGCGGCCCTCGACATTTCGCCCGATGCCGGCCAGCGCGAGCGTCTGCTGGGCCTGCTGGCGTTGTTGCACAAGTGGAATCGCGCCTATAACCTCACCGCGGTACGCTCGCTCGATGAGATGGTCACCAAACACCTGATCGACAGCGCCTCGGTGCTTGACCATGTGCATGGCCCGCGACTGCTCGATGTCGGCGCCGGCCCGGGGCTGCCGGGGCTGGTGCTGGCGATTCTCAAGCCGGCGCTTCAGGTCACGCTGCTCGACAGTAACGGCAAGAAGGTCCGCTTCCAGCGCCAGGCGGTATTCGAGCTGGGCCTTGCCAACGTCACGCCCAGCCAGGCGAGGGTCGAGTCCTTCGAGGCCACGCCCTTCGATCAGGTGATCTCCCGGGCTTTCGCCAGTCTCGAGGACTTCATCGGCTTGACTGCCCCGCTGCTGGCCGAGAACGGAGAATGGTTGGCCATGAAGGGCAAGGCCAGCGACGAAGAGTTGGCCGCCCTGCCTGACGGGGTGACCCTCGTCGAGCGACGCGCCCTGGCCGTGCCCGGCGAGGAAGGCGCGCGCCACCTGCTGACGCTGGCTCGCCGTACTGACTGAGACAGCGCTGCAATGCGACCACCAAGGCTGCCCCGGTTTTCAGGGAGCCGGACCCAGGAAGGATGCCGCTCGTGACCAAGATCATCGCCTTGACCAACCAGAAGGGCGGGGTGGGCAAGACCACCACGGCCGTCAATCTCGCCGCCAGCCTGGCGGCGCTCGACCGCCGCGTGCTGCTGGTCGACCTCGACCCTCAGGGCCATGCCACCATGGGCAGCGGCGTCGACAAGCATGAACTCGACGGCAGCGTCCTGGACGTGCTGCTTGGCGACAAGCGGGCCTCCGAGGTGATCCTGGATTGCCCCGTCGCCGGCTATGCGCTGTTGCCCGGCAACGGTGACCTGACCGCCGCCGAGGTGGCGTTGCTCGACCGCGAACAGGGTCGCGAGCGCTGCCTGCATAACGCCATCCAGAGCGTGGCGAGCGCATATGACGTGGTGCTGATCGACAGCCCACCCTCGCTCAACATGCTCACCGTCAACGCCCTGACCGCCGCCCACGGCGTGCTGATTCCGCTGCAGTGCGAGTTCTATGCCCTCGAGGGGCTCTCGGCGCTCCTCGATACCGTCGAGCAGCTGCAGGCGAGCGTCAATCCGAGCCTTGAGGTGCTGGGTATCGTGCGCACCATGTTCGATGCACGTAACAGCCTGACCCGGGATGTCAGCAAGCAGCTGATGGACTACTTCGGCGATGGCCTGCTCAAGACCACCATCCCCCGCAACGTGCGGGTCGCCGAGGCCCCGAGCCACGGTCTGCCGGTGACCAAATATGCCCGCTTCTCCCGCGGCAGCCAGGCCTATCGGGTGCTGGCCAAGGAGCTGATTCGTCGTCAGCTGATCTAGCCGCCTGAACGGACAAGACCGTAATGTCAGCTAAGTGGCAGTAATGCATGGGCGTGACACCGCGCCCGAGTGGCCAATGCTGGCTGCGCGGGGGACTGTAATGTTGGATCGATTTCGAGGATTGCCAGATGACGCGTAAGCGAGCCCTGGGACGAGGCCTGGATGCCCTGATCGGTGCCGGTTCCCGCCATCGTTCTCTTCAGCCCGATGAGAATCTTGACGCTGCCGACGGCGAGGTCATGGTGCCGATCGATGCCGCGGAAGATCTCGTCCCGCAGGATCAGGAACGACTCGAACGCCTGCCGCTCGGACAGCTGACCCGCGGCAAGTACCAGCCGCGCCGCGATATCCAGCCCGAGGCGCTTGAGGAACTGGCCGACTCGATCCGCTCCCAGGGGGTCATGCAGCCCATCGTGGTGCGCCCGATCGATACCAACCGCTACGAGATCATCGCCGGTGAGCGGCGCTGGCGTGCCGCCCAGCTGGCCGAGCTCGACGTCATCCCCGCGGTCATTCGCGAGGTCAGCGACCAGGTCGCCCTGGCGCTGGCGGTCATCGAGAACATCCAGCGCGAGAACCTCAATCCGGTTGAGGAGGCGATGGCCCTCAAGCGCCTGCAGGACGAATTCGAGCTGACCCAGCAGCAGGTCGCCGATGCCGTGGGCAAGTCTAGGGCCCAGGTCGCCAACCTGATGCGCCTGCTGTCGCTGGACCCGGAAGTGCAGACCCTGCTCGAGCGCGGCGATCTGGACATGGGTCATGCCCGTGCCCTGCTGGCGCTGTCTGGGGCCGCGCAGCGCAAGGCAGCTCACGAGGTGGTCGACAAGGACCTGACGGTGCGCGCCACCGAAGCCCTGGTGAAGCAGTTGCTTGAAGGCACACCGGCCAAGCCCGACAGCCAGCCCCGCTCGACCGATGTGGTGCGCCTCGAGAATCAGCTCGGTGAGCTGCTGGGTGCCCCGGTGAAGATCCAGCACGGCCGCAGCGGCAAGGGGCGCTTGACCATTCGCTATACCAGCCTCGACGAGCTGGACGGCATCCTTGGCCATATCAGGTAGGCTGAATTCCCCCTACATTCGTCTTGGCTTCTTTTAGCAAGCTAACGTGATTTGTCGACGTTTAGCGGGCTATTGGTCCTCTACTGAAGCAATATCGTACAAAATCGCGATAGCTTTGGTTGAAGCCGCCAAGGGCCTTCCCTATAATCGCGCCGGAGTTTGTCGTGAGTTTTAGCGGCAGAAACGGACAGACGATAGCGTGAGACGACGCGAGGCAGGGGATTACCGGTGGCAGCCAAGCTCAAGCGACCACCCATTGCGCGCCTGCTCGTGGCACAGAGTCTCATGTTGGCCGTGGCCAGCGCCCTCGGGATGCTGGCCGCCGGGATCGGCGGCGGGGTATCGGCGCTGACCGGAAGCGCAGTGGCACTGTTGCCCAATGCCTATTTCGTCTGGCGCGCCTTTCGTTACCAGGGGGCGAGACATACTCAAGACATCGTCAAGGGCTTCTATCGAGCAGAAGCCGGCAAGTTTGGTTTGACGGTGGCATTGTTCACGCTGGTGTTCTTGGCAGTGCCTCCCTCAAATCCCGCTTTCTTCTTTGGCGCTTACGTGGCGACGCTGTTGGTGCATTGGCTGGGTCCCTGGCTTTTACGTCGACCGTCGCACACCTGAAATCGAGGCAGAGTATGGCAGGCAACAACCAGACTCCTACGGAGTACATCCAGCACCACCTGCAGAACCTGACCTTCGGGAATCACCCGGAAAACGGTTGGTCGATGGCGCATTCCGCTCAGGAAGCGTCCGACATGGGGTTCTGGGCGATTCACCTTGACACGCTCGGCTGGTCGATCGGCCTGGGGGTGCTGTTCCTGTGGCTGTTCCGCAAGGCAGGTAAGGCGGCGACCACCGGGGTACCCTCCGGGCTGCAGAACTTCGTCGAGCTGATGGTCGAATTCGTCGATAACTCGGTGAAGGACACCTTCCACGGCAAGAGCCAGCTGATTGCACCGCTGTCGCTGACCATCTTCTGTTGGGTCTTCTTGATGAACCTGATGGACCTGGTGCCGGTGGACATCCTGCCGATGCTCGCTCAGAAGATCGGGGTAATGTTTGGTGCCGACCCGGCGCACGTTTACTTCAAGGTCGTGCCGACCACCGACATCAACGCCACGCTGGGCATGTCGCTGTCCGTCTTCGGCCTGATCATCTTCTACACCATTCGCGAGAAGGGCTTTAGCGGCTTTATCGGTGAACTGACGCTGCATCCGTTCAATTCGCCCAACAAGCTGGTCCAGGCGCTGTTCGTGCCGGTCAACTTCTTGCTCGAGACCGTGACCCTGCTGGCCAAGCCGGTGTCGCTCGGCCTACGTCTGTTCGGCAACATGTATGCCGGTGAGCTGATCTTCATCCTGGTCGCCATGATCGGGCTGTGGCAGCTGCCGCTGCACTTCACCTGGGCGGTGTTCCATATCCTGGTCATCACCCTGCAGGCCTTCATCTTCATGATGCTGACCATCGTCTATCTGAGCATGGCGGTGGAGAAGCACTAAGCTTCGCAACCGATAACCCTTAACCCCTTAACCCTTAACCACTTGACTGAAAACTGGAGAGAACCATGGAAGCACAAGTTCTGGGTATGACCGCTATCGCTGTGTCCCTGCTGATCGGCCTGGGCGCCCTCGGCACCGCTATCGGCTTCGGTATCCTCGGCGGCAAGTTCCTGGAAGGCGCCGCGCGTCAGCCAGAAATGATTCCGATGCTGCAGGTGAAAATGTTCATCGTCGCTGGCCTGCTGGACGCCGTGACCATGATCGGTGTGGGTATCGCGCTGTTCTTCACCTTCGCCAATCCGTTTGTCGGTTAAATCGCGACGGTCTCAAGACCCGTCGTGATCTTAACCCCAAACCTGTGACGCGAGAGGTGCCGGCGTGAATCTGAACCTTACCCTGATCGGCCAGGCCATTGCCTTTGCGGTCTTCGTCTGGTTCTGCATGAAGTTTGTCTGGCCGCCGGTCATGCAAGCTCTGCAGGAACGCCAGAAGAAGATCGCCGATGGCCTGGACGCTGCCAGCCGCGCGACACGCGACCTCGAGGTGGCCCAAGAAGAGGCCAACGAGACACTGCGTGAGAGCAAGGAACAGGCAGCAGAAATCCTGGACCAGGCCCACAAGCGGTCCAGCCAGATGATCGAGGAAGCACGTGAGCAGGCTCGTCAAGAAGGCGAGCGCATGATCACCTCTGCCAAGTCCGAGATCGAGCAGGAAGTGAACCGCGCGAAGGAAGAGCTGCGTGCGCAGGTATCGCGCCTCGCCATTGCTGGTGCGGAGCGCATCCTGGAATCCTCCATCGACGAGAAGAAGCACAGCGAACTTGTCGACAAACTCGCCAAAGAGCTTTGAGGAGGTGACCCATGGCGGAAATGTCTACCGTCGCACGTCCTTACGCTAAAGCGGCCTTCGAATACGCGCTTGGCAAGAAGGCGCTCGACGACTGGTCCGGCATGCTGGCAACGCTTGCGCAGGTCGCCCAAGACGGCGATGTGCGTGAGCGGGTACTGAGTAATCCTCAGTTGACCAGCACCCAGAAAGCGGACCTGCTCCTCGATCTTTGCGGCGACGCCGTGAACGACGAGGTCGGCAATTTCCTGCGCCAGGTCGGCTCCAAGGGACGCCTGGCCGCGCTGCCGGCAATTGCCGAGAAGTTCGAGCTGCTCAAGGCCCAGCAAGAAAAGCGCATGGACGTGAATATCGTCTCTGCCTTTGCGCTGGACGACGCGCAGCAGGAAACGCTCGCGAGTGCACTGGCCAAGCGTCTGAACCGCGAAATCTCCATTACCACTCAGGTGGATTCCACCCTCCTGGGAGGCGTCATCCTGCGCGCCGGCGACACCGTCATCGACGGGTCGGTGCGCGGTCGACTGAATCGCCTCCACGAGGCCCTTTCCGCCTGAGTCTGAGGGACATGGCATGCAGCAACTGAATCCTTCCGAGATCAGCGACATCATCAAGCAGCGTATCGAAAAGCTGGATGTCGCATCTGAAGCCCGTAACGAGGGCACCATCGTCAGCGTGTCTGACGGTATCGTGAAGATCCACGGTCTGGCCGACGCAATGTTCGGCGAGATGATCGAGTTCCCCGGCGGCATCTACGGTATGACGCTGAACCTCGAGCGGGATAGCGTCGGCGCGGTAGTGCTCGGCGACTATCAGCAGCTCGAAGAGGGCATGACCGCTCAATGTACCGGTCGCGTCCTCGAGGTGCCGGTGGGCCCGGAGCTGATCGGCCGCGTGGTCGATGCACTGGGTAACCCCATCGACGGCAAGGGCGACATCAACGCCAAGCTGACCGATGCGGTAGAAAAGGTCGCGCCGGGCGTCATCACCCGTCAGTCCGTCGACGAGCCGATCCAGACCGGCCTCAAGTCCATCGACGCCATGGTGCCGATCGGCCGCGGTCAGCGTGAGCTGATCATCGGCGACCGTCAGATTGGTAAGTCGGCGATCGCCATCGACGCGATCATCAACCAGAAAGGCAAGGGCATCACCTGCGTCTATGTGGCGATCGGTCAGAAGCAGTCGACCATTGCCAACGTGGTGCGCAAGCTCGAAGAGCACGGTGCCATGGAACACACCATCGTGGTGGCGGCCGGCGCAGCCGACCCGGCCCCGATGCAGTTCCTCGCCGCCTACGCTGGTTGCACCATGGGCGAGTACTTCCGCGACCGTGGCGAAGACGCCATGATCGTCTACGACGACCTGTCCAAGCAGGCCGTGGCCTACCGCCAGACCTCGCTGCTGCTGCGTCGTCCGCCGGGTCGTGAAGCCTTCCCGGGTGACGTCTTCTATCTCCACTCTCGTCTGCTGGAGCGCGCCGCGCGCGTCAATGCCGACTACGTGGAGAAGTTCACCAACGGTGAAGTCAAGGGCAAGACCGGTTCGCTGACCGCGCTGCCGATCATCGAGACCCAGGGCGGCGACGTCTCGGCGTTCGTTCCGACCAACGTGATTTCCATCACCGATGGTCAGATCTTCCTCGAGACCAACCTGTTCAACTCGGGCATCCGTCCGGCGATCAACGCCGGTCTGTCGGTATCCCGTGTCGGCGGCTCGGCCCAGACCAAAATCGTCAAGAAGCTCGGCGGCAGCGTGCGTCTGGCCCTGGCTCAGTATCGTGAGCTGGCGGCGTTCTCGCAGTTCGCTTCCGACCTCGACGACGCGACCCGCAAGCAGCTCGAGCACGGTCAGCGCGTCACCGAGCTGATGAAGCAGAAACAGTACTCGCCGATGTCCGTGGCCGAGATGGCACTGTCCCTGTACGCCGCCAACGAAGGCTTCCTGGACGATGTCGACGTGAGCAAGGTGCTCGACTTCGAGCATGCCCTGCATGCCTACATGAAGGACGAACACAGCGATCTGCTCGACACGATCAATGCCAGCGGCGACTACAACGACGAGATCAAGTCAGGCCTCAAGGCCGGTCTCGAGAGGTTCAAGGCCACTCAGAGCTGGTGATTTCCCGGCCCGGTCAGGGCGTGTCCCGGCCGGGCCACGGATAGTTCTGAGGGCCACGAACGAAAGGTAGATCGCTATGGCAGCTGGAAAAGAGATACGCACCCAGATCGGGAGCATCAAGAATACGCAGAAGATTACCAGCGCCATGGAAATGGTCGCTGCATCGAAAATGCGTAAAGCCCAGGAGCGCATGTCGGCCAGCCAGCCGTATGCGCGCCAGATCCGCAATGTCGTTGGCCACATCGCCAACGCCAACCCCGAGTATCGCCATGACTACATGGTCGAGCGCGAGGTCAAGCGGGTCGGCTACATCGTGGTCTCCACCGACCGCGGCCTGTGCGGTGGCCTGAACGCCAACCTGTTCAAGGCCGTGCTCAAGGATGCCAAGGCGTGGCAGGACAAGGGCGTCGAGCTCGACTTCTGCGCGCTGGGCGCCAAGGCCAGCGGCTTCTTCCGCAAGTACGGTGGACGCCTGGTGTCGGCCACCAGTGGTATGGGCGAAGCCCCCGAGATCGAAGACCTGATCGGCAGCGTCAAGGTGATGCTGGAAGCCTACGATGCGGGCCAGCTCGACCGGCTCTACGTGGTGCACAACCAGTTCGTGAACACCATGACCCAGAAGCCGGCAGTGCGGCAGCTGCTGCCGCTGTCTCCCGACATGGGGGCTGACAACTCGCAAGACGAAGAACACAGCCGTCCCGCAAACTGGGACTACCTGTATGAGCCGGATGCCAAGGTGCTGCTGGACCGGCTGCTGGTGCGCTTCATCGAATCCCAGGTCTATCAGGGCGTGGTCGAGAACGTCGCCTGTGAACAGGCGGCGCGGATGATCGCGATGAAGAGTGCCACCGACAATGCCGGCGACCTGATCGACGAGCTTCAACTGGTGTACAACAAGGCCCGTCAGGCTGCGATTACACAGGAAATCTCCGAGATCGTTGGCGGCGCGGCAGCCGTATAGCGCCACTGGGCCTGGCCGTCGCTCGACGACCGGCCGCCCAGGCACACAGGTTTCATTTGCAGGTATCTAAGAGGAACCAAGATGAGCGGACGTATCGTACAGATCATCGGCGCGGTGATTGACGTAGAGTTTCCGCGGGACGCAGTTCCCAAGGTCTACGACGCGCTGAATGTCTCGCAGAGCGAGACCGTACTCGAGGTCCAGCAGCAGCTGGGCGACGGCGTGGTGCGCACCATCGCCATGGGCTCCACCGAAGGCCTCAAGCGGGGCACCGAGGTCGAGAACACCGGTGCAGCCATCTCCGTGCCGGTCGGCAAGGAGACCCTGGGCCGTATCATGAACGTGCTCGGTCAGCCGATCGACGAAGCAGGACCGATCGGCGAGCAAGAGCGCATGCCGATCCACCGCAAGGCCCCGGGCTATGCGGATCAGGCAGCGACCAGCGAACTGCTCGAGACCGGCATCAAGGTCATCGACCTGGTCTGCCCGTTCGCCAAGGGCGGCAAGGTCGGCCTGTTCGGCGGCGCCGGCGTCGGCAAGACCGTCAACATGATGGAGCTGATTCGCAACATCGCCACCGAGCACAGCGGTTATTCCGTGTTCGCAGGCGTTGGCGAGCGTACCCGTGAGGGTAACGACTTCTATCATGAGATGACCGAATCCAACGTTATCGACAAGGTATCGCTGGTCTACGGTCAGATGAACGAGCCGCCCGGGAACCGCCTGCGCGTGGCCCTGACCGGCCTGACCATCGCCGAGAAGTTCCGCGATGAAGGCCGTGACGTGCTGCTGTTCGTCGACAACATCTACCGCTACACCCTGGCCGGCACCGAGGTGTCTGCTCTGCTGGGTCGTATGCCGTCGGCGGTAGGCTATCAGCCGACCCTGGCCGAGGAGATGGGTGTCCTGCAGGAGCGCATCACCTCCACCAAGGATGGCTCGATCACGTCCGTGCAGGCCGTCTACGTGCCCGCGGATGACTTGACCGACCCGTCACCGGCGACCACCTTCTCGCACCTTGATGCGACCGTGGTACTGGCTCGTTCGATCGCCGAGCTGGGTATCTATCCGGCCATCGATCCACTCGACTCCACGTCTCGCCAGCTCGATCCGCTGGTCGTGGGTGACGAGCACTACGACACGGCCCGCCGCGTGCAGGGCGTGCTGCAGCGCTACAAGGAGCTCAAGGACATCATCGCGATCCTGGGCATGGACGAGCTGTCTGATGAAGACAAGCTGGCCGTGAACCGGGCGCGTAAGATCCAGCGCTTCCTGTCGCAGCCGTTCTTCGTGGCCGAGGTGTTTACCGGTGCGCCGGGTAAATACGTGTCCCTGAAGGAAACCATCCGTGGCTTCCAGGGCATCCTCAATGGCGATTACGACGAGCTGCCGGAGCAGGCCTTCTACATGGTTGGTACCATCGACGAAGCGGTCGAGAAAGCCAACTCCATGAAGTAAGGTCGTCCACCCTACGGGAGCCCCAGAGGGGACATAGCTATGGCGAAAAGCTTCAAGTGCGAGATCGTCAGCGCCGAGGCTTCGATCTTTTCCGGTGCCGTCGAGCAGGTGATTGCGGCAGGCGTGATGGGTGACCTGGGGATTCTCCCGGGTCACACCCCGCTGCTTTCCGAGCTGTCGCCGGGACCGGTGCGGGTCATTCACGACGGCGGTCAGGAGTATCATTACTACGTCACGGGCGGCTTCATCGAAGTCCAGCCCGAGGTAGTAACGATTCTTGCTGATACTGCCGTGCGCGCCGACGATCTGGATGAGGCGGCTGCCGAAGAGGCCCGCCAGCATGCACTGAAGGAACTCAACGACAGCAACGCCGACCTTGATTACACGCGCGCTTCTTCCGAGCTCGCCGAGGCCGTTGCCCAGTTGCGGACCATTCAGCAATTGCGCAAGAAGGCCGGCAAGGGCTAAGCCTTATCCTTAGCCGTCCGCGACGCCCCTTGGACCCTCGGTTCAAGGGGCGTTTTTGTGTCGGCTCCGGCCGTCTTGTCACACCCGGCGAGGTATCGTTGGGCCGCTGTCCAGAGACAGCATCGGAGTCAGGAGGATGCGATGGCAATGACAGATAGCTTGCAGGCTGACAAAGCGCTGCTCGAAACCGCCCTTGCGCAGAAGGATCAGATCGCCCTCGAGGCCTTGCTTGGCAAGCGACGCTCCGCGGATGTGGCCGAGCTGCTCGAGACGTTCATCGACGATGACGATGACGAGGAGACGGCGCTTGCGCTGCTCGAGATGCTGTCGTTCGAGCGGAGCGGCAATGTCTTCAGCTATCTGCAGGATGAGACCCAGCAGCGGCTCGCCGCTGGCATGGCCGACAAGCGATTGGTCAAGCTGCTCGAGGAGATGGGGTCGGACGAGCGCGCCGATTTTTTCAATCTGGTCGGCGAGGATCGCCGCGAGGCCCTGCTGCGGCGAATGGCGCGTCACGAACGCGAGGAAGTCCTGCTGCTGGCGAGCTACGAGAAAGGTACCGCCGGGGCGCTGATGACGGCCGACTATGTGGCCATCCCCGCTGGGTTGAGTGTTTCCCAAGCGATGATGCGGGTCCGCCAGACGGCGCCGGATGCCGAGACCGTTTACCAGATCTATGTTCTCGATGACGACGGCCGGCTCACCGGCACCCTGTCGCTGCGTCAGCTGATGGTGGCGCGCCCCGGCGCAGCGGTGGCCGATCTGATGATTCGCGACGTTATCCACACCCGGGTGGACGCCGAGCAGGAAGACGTGGCCAAGCTGGTGGCCCGCTACGATCTGTTGGCGGTCCCGGTAGTCGATGATACCGACCGGCTGGTGGGCATCGTCACCCACGATGATGCCCTGGACGTCGTCGAGGCCGAGGCCACTGAAGATATCCACAAGGGGATGTCGATCGGTCAGCTCGAGACCGGCGTCAGCCGAGTGCCGCTGCTGAAGCTGTATCGCAAGCGCATCGTCTGGCTGGTGCTGCTGGTGTTCGGCAACCTCTTCTCGGGGGCCGGCATCGCCTTCTTCGAGGACACCATCGCCGCCCAGGTGGCGCTGGTGTTCTTCCTACCGCTGCTGATCGGCAGCGGCGGCAATGCCGGCGCCCAGGCCGCCACCTTGACGGTACGTGGCATGGCCACCGGCGATGTCGGCGTGCGCGACTGGGGCAAGCTGATGGGCCGCGAGCTACTGGTGGCCGGGGCCCTGGGGCTGACCATGGCACTGGCCGTGGCGCCGATTGGCGTGATGCGCGGCGGCGAAGCGGTGGCCCTGGTGGTGGCGATCAGCATGATTACCATCGTGCTGTTCGGCAGCCTGCTCGGCATGTGTCTGCCTTTCCTGCTCGACCGCCTCGGCTGGGACCCGGCGACGGCGTCGGCGCCGCTAGTGACCACGGTAATCGATGCCTGCGGGGTGGTAATCTACTTCGGCATCGCCAGTCATCTGCTGGGGCTTGGCTAGCTATTTCAGATCAACCGCTCGGCTCGACGACTGAGGTTAGGCAACTGAGCTGGGCGGCGTGGTTAGACACTCCGACTCGACGGTTCGGTCAAACGGGCCGGCCAGCTCGAGGTTTAGGGGCAAGACAAGGTTCAGGAAAATGAGCCGAGCCGGGGGCGAGGACAAGACAAAGCCTGACGTGTATCCTCAAGCCCCACTTAGCTCAGGCGCAAGGGGCGTCTGGCGGGCTAACCCAATCAACGAAAGTGAACAGCATGGATTGGCTACAGGTCATCGTTCTGGCCCTGGTGCAGGGCATCTCTGAATTCTTGCCGGTCTCGAGTTCGGCTCATCTGGTACTGGTCCCGGCCCTCACCGACTGGCCCGATCAGGGGCTGGCCTTCGACGTGGCGCTGCACGTCGGCAGCCTATCGGCGGTGGTAGTGTATTTCCGTCGCGATCTGATCAAGATGATAACCAGTTGGTGCGGCTCGCTTGCCGGACGCGGCCAGGATGAGAACTCGCGGCTCGCCTGGTGGGTGATCCTTGCCACCATCCCGGTCGGCCTAGCGGGTCTTGCCTTCAAGGACCTGGTCGAGGCCAGCTTGCGCTCGGCCCTGGTGATCGGGGCGAGTCTGGCCTTCTTCGGACTGGTGCTGGGCTGGGCCGATCTTCGCCATCGCGGGAATCGCAACGAGTTTGACCTGACCTGGAAGGGAGCTCTGCTGATCGGCCTCGCCCAGGCGCTGGCGCTGATTCCGGGCACCTCGCGTTCGGGCATCACCATGACCGCGGCCCTGATGCTGGGGCTGAGTCGCGAGGCCTCGGCGCGCTTCTCCTTCCTGCTGTCGATTCCTGTGATCGTGCTGGCCGGCGGTCTCAAGACCCTCGATCTGCTCGAGTCTCCCGTGCCCGTGGATTGGGCGGCGCTGGCCGGTGGCACCCTGCTGTCGGGCATCAGCGCCTATCTGTGCATCCATTATTTTCTGGCATTCATTCATCGTATCGGCATGCAGCCCTTCGTGATCTATCGCGTGATCTTCGGGCTGTGGCTGGTTTGGTTCCTCTGGTAGGACAGCGATCATGACTCGACGCCTTTCCCTGTTCGCGCTTGCCGCGCTGCTGCTCATTGTGTCGTTGAGCGGTTGTAGCGAGCCCCTCCGCGAGGCCCCAATTACGCTCAAGGGCCAGATATTCGGTACTTACTATCAGGTGATTGTGGCCAAGCCGATGAGACGCGACGAAGTCGCCGACATCGAAGCCGGGATTCTCGATGAGCTCGAGGCCGTCGATGCCTCGATGTCGACTTATCGCGAGGATTCGGAGCTTTCCACCTTCAATCGCTCGCCGGTCGGCGAGTGGCAGAGCCTCTCGCCCGAGCTCATGCAGGTGCTCAAGATCAGTCGGCAGGTCTCCAAGGCAAGCGGTGGCGCCTTCGATATCACCGTGGGGGGCCTGGTGAACCTGTGGAGCTTCGGTCCTGAAGCGCGCCCCGAGAAGATACCACCTGAGGGTCAGCTCCAAGAGCGCCTGGCCCAGATCGGTCCCGACAAGGTCGAACTGGATACCGAGGCTGGTCGGGCTCGGCGCTTGAGCGATGTTTATGTTGATCTCTCGGGGGTGGCCAAGGGCTACGGCGTCGATCAGGTCGGCGACTATCTTGAAGCGCAGGGGATCGAAAACTTCCTGGTCGACATCGGCGGCGAACTGGTACTGCGCGGTCATCGAGACGATGACCGCGATCCCTGGCGGGTCGGGGTTGAGGTGCCGGACGAGCGCCGCCGGGTAGCGCAGTATGTGCTCGCCCTGACCGACATGTCGGTGGCCACTTCGGGTGACTATCGCAACTATTTTGAAGAAGACGGCAAGCGCTACTCTCATACCATCGATCCGCGCACCGGGCGCCCGGTCGAGCATGCGCTGGCGTCGGTGACGGTACTGGGGGAGACCACCGCCAACGCCGATGCCTGGGCGACCGCG
Source organism: Onishia taeanensis (assembly GCF_003268885.1). GTDB lineage: Bacteria > Pseudomonadota > Gammaproteobacteria > Pseudomonadales > Halomonadaceae > Onishia > Onishia taeanensis_A. Next base: position 83,834 of record NZ_QLSX01000009.1, on the reverse strand, counting down.
CTTAGCGTGCTTGGCCCCCGGGCGTCCCTTGAGGCGGCGCGCCGCGAAGGCCTTGCAGTGCTGACCCTCGAGCGCGATGGCGAGGGCTGGATCAGTCGGGTCAGCCCGGCGTTCGCTGAGCGGGTCGGCGATGCCACGCTCGACAAGCTAGGTATTCCACGGCCGGGTCAGGACCCGGCGCAAGACTCGGACCAAGACAACGAGGGGACATGATGACACTCGACGTGGTGATTCTCGCCGCTGGCCAGGGAACGCGCATGCGCTCTCGTAAGCCCAAGGTCCTGCACACCCTGGCGGGCAAGCCGATGGTGCGTCATGTGATCGATACGGCGGCTGGCCTCGGCGCCGACAAACTGCATGTGGTGATCGGTCACGGCGGTGATGACATGCGCCAGTCACTTGGGGATGCCGGCGTGCATTTCGCCGTGCAGGAAGAGCAGCTAGGCACTGGCCACGCTGTCGCCCAGACCCTCGATCAGCTCGGCCATGACAAGGTCCTGGTGCTCTACGGTGATGTGCCGCTGATTCGCCGTGAAACCCTCAGCGAGCTGCTGGCCCGGGTCGACGAGGATCATATGGGGCTGCTCAGCGTGACCCTAGAGGAGCCCAACGGTTATGGCCGCATTCTGCGCGATGCAGACGGCCAGGTGGTCGCCATCGTCGAGCACAAGGATGCCAGCGAAGCGGAGCGCGCGGTCAAGGAATGCAATACCGGCATCATGGCCATGACCGCGGCCCAACTGAAACGTTGGCTGCCGCAGCTATCCGCCGACAACCAGCAGGGCGAGTATTATCTGACCGACGTGATCGCCATGGCCGCCGCCGAAGGCGTGGGGATCGTCACCGCCCAGCCGGCCACGCCGGTCGAGGTGGAGGGGGTCAACAACCGCCTGCAGCTGGCGCGTCTGGAGCGTGCTTTCCAACAGAGCGTTGCCGAGCGGCTGATGGCCGAAGGCGTCGCCCTGGCCGACCCGTCGCGGCTCGACGTGCGTGGTACGCTGACCTGCGGTCGTGACGTCGAGATCGACGTCGGCTGCGTCTTCGAAGGCGACGTGGAACTTGGCGAGGGGGTGCGCATCGGTCCCTATTGTGTGATCCGCGACAGTCGCCTCGGCGCCGAGACGGTGGTCGAAGCCCACAGCGTGATCGATCAGGCGGTGGCCGCCGGCCACAACCAGATCGGCCCCTTCGCCCGGCTGCGCCCCGGCACCCAGCTCGCCATCAAGGCCAAGGTCGGCAACTTCGTCGAGACCAAGAACGCCCGGGTCGGCGAAGGCAGCAAGATCAATCACCTGAGCTATGTCGGCGATGCGCGGCTGGGTCAGGGCGTGAACGTTGGCGCCGGCACCATCACCTGCAATTACGATGGCGTTAACAAGCATCGCACCGAGGTCGGCGATGGCGCCTTCATCGGCTCCAATTCCGCCCTGGTCGCACCGGTCAGCATCGGCGCGGGTGCTACCGTCGGTGCCGGCTCGACCATCAGCAAGGACGTCGCTGACAACGCCCTGGCGGTGTCCCGGGCGCGTCAGATCAGCAAGGCCGACTGGCCGCGCCCGACCAAGAGCGCCAAGGACTGAAATAGCCTCAAGGACTGACGGCGCATCAGCTAAAGTGAATTTATCCGACCCGGGGCGCGAGACGCTAAAACGGTGCCCGCCCGGGGTCGACTCGACGGCTCGACATGACGGTCCGGCCGTCGGTAAGCATGAGAGGAGAACGGCATGTGTGGAATCGTCGCAGCGGTCGCCGAGCGTAACGTACAGGGCATCCTGCTCGAAGGCCTGAAGCGCCTCGAGTACCGGGGCTATGACTCGGCCGGGATGGCCGTACTGACGGCCGGGGGGCGCCTCGAACGCCAGCGCGCCGCTGGCAAGGTGGCGGCACTCGAAGCCTGCCTCGATGCCTCACCGCTGGTCGGCAGCGTGGGCATCGCCCATACCCGCTGGGCGACTCACGGCAAGCCCAGCGAGCACAATGCCCATCCGCACCAGTCCGGCGACAGCTTGGCGGTCGTTCATAACGGCATTATCGAGAACTTCGAGGTGCTCAAGGCCGAGCTCGAAGCGCAGGGCTACGCTTTTACCTCGCAGACCGACACCGAAGTCATTGCCCACTTGGTCGGCCGGGAGTTCACCCTCGGTCAGGATCTGCTGGCATCGGTGCAGCGCGTGCTGGAGACGTTGGACGGCGCCTATGCGCTGGGGGTGGTTCACCGCGGCGAGCCCGGTACCCTGGTCGGCGCCCGCAAGGGCAGCCCGCTGGTGGTCGGCGTGGGCATCGAGGAGGCCTTCCTGGCCTCTGATCCGCTGGCGTTGCTGCAGGTCACCGACCGCTTCATCTATCTGCAGGAGGGCGATGTGGTCCGCCTGCGCCGCGGCGGTAGCATCGAGATATTTGATGCCGCCGGGCAGCCCGTCGAGCGCCCGATCCAGGTCTTCGAGCACGGCGATGGTGCTGCTAGCAAGGGCGAGTATCGCCACTTCATGCTCAAGGAAATCTACGAGCAGCCTCAGGTGATTGCGGCAACTCTCGAGGGTCGTCTGGGCGAGCGCAGCGCACTGATCGAGAGCTTCGGCAACGGCGCCGAGGCGCTGCTGTCGAAGGTCAAGCAGGTGCACATCGTCGCCTGCGGCACCAGCTATCACGCGGGTCTGGTGGCGCGCTACTGGCTCGAGCAGTACGCCGGCATGCCCACTCAGGTCGAGGTGGCGTCGGAATTTCGCTATCGCCGGGTGGTGGTGCCCGAGGGCAGCCTGTTCGTGACCCTGTCACAGTCCGGCGAGACCGCCGACACCCTGGCCGCGCTGCGTTTCGCCCGTGAGCTCAGCTATTTGGGAAGCCTTGCGATCTGCAACGTGCCCGGCAGCTCCTTGGTGCGGGAATCTGACCTGACGCTGATGACCCAGGCAGGCCCCGAGATCGGCGTGGCCTCGACCAAGGCCTTCACGACCCAGCTTGCCGCCCTGATGCTGCTGACGCTGGGTCTTGGCAAGGTGAATGGCATGGACGAGGCTCGCCAGGCCGAGATCGTAACGGCTCTGCGCGGCCTGCCCACCTTGATGGGCCGCGTGCTTGGGCTCGACGGCGAGATCGAGGCGTTATCCACGGCCTTCGCCGAGAAGCATCACGCGCTCTTCCTGGGCCGTGGCGCCCACTTCCCGATCGCCTTGGAAGGCGCGCTTAAGCTCAAGGAAATCTCCTATATCCACGCCGAAGCCTATCCCGCCGGGGAGCTCAAGCACGGCCCGCTGGCGCTGGTCGACAGCGAGATGCCGGTGATTTCGGTGGCCCCCAACGACGCCCTGCTCGACAAGCTCAAGTCGAACCTGCAGGAAGTGCGTGCTCGGGGCGGTGAGCTCTATGTGTTCGCCGATGAGAGTGTGGGCCTCGAGGAAGCCGAGGGCCTGCATGTGCTTCGCCTGCCGCACATCGACGAGGCTCTGGCGCCGATCCTCTACACACTGCCGCTGCAGCTGCTGTCCTATCACGTGGCGGTGCTCAAGGGCACCGACGTCGATCAGCCGCGCAATCTCGCCAAGTCGGTGACCGTCGAGTGACGGTATCCGACCCGATCTAGGGCCGGCCTCAATGATCAAGTGCAGCTCGGATCTTTGTGCCTAAAGCCAGGACGAGTTCGATGGGGTTGCTGATTCACTAATGACACCCCCGCGCAGACACTGGACGGACACGGCCAAGGCCAAGGCCCTTGCAAGTTTTCGTGACCATCCTATTGTTGCAGCGTTTGTTCCTGTCTTGCCTGTACCCCCCCCCCGCCCCCAAAAAATGAGTCAAGGCCCCATATGATAGAAAAGCAACAGTTCATTGTTATTGGCTTGGGCATTTTTGGCACCACCATTGCGCGCGAGCTGACCCAGCTGGGACACGATGTGCTTGGCATTGATAGTGACGAGCAATGCGTTGATCGGCTGGCGGACGATATCACACACGCTGTCATTGCCGACGTGACGGACGAGAACACGCTCGTAGAGCTCAATGCCGGACATTATGACGTGGCTGTGGTGGCCATCGGGCGAAATGTGGAAGCCACCATGCTGGCAACGCTTCAACTCAAGGAGCTTGGCGTAAAAAAAATATGGGCAAAGGCGCTGACAGTTGCACATCATCGCATCTTGGAGCGTCTCGGCGCTAACCGCATCATTGCCCCGGAACATGAGATGGGCGTTCGAATTTCCCAAGAGCTCAACTACCCTATGGTCCATGACTACCTGGGGCTCAATGATGATTACTTTGTTGTCGAGTTCCAGACCACGCAAGACCTGATCGGAAAAACTGTTGGTGAGATTGTGGCGGGCGTCAACGTCAATGCGCTTGTGGTGAAGCGAGATCAAAGTATTCATGCACCGCCGGATAAGAGCTGGAAAGTGCTTGAAGGCGACCGCCTGGTGCTTGGCGGGTGGCTGGAAGAACTGAGAAAGCTAGTCAAAAACCTATGATCGACATAAGGATTGACAAGATTTCTCGTCCGGAAAGGGGGAGGGGGCGAAATCGGAAGCGCAGCATCAACCCGCCACGCCTGCTGCTTCATGCATTCATCGTACTGATTGGGATGGGCACATGCTTGCTGAAACTGCCCATCGCTACGGTCGCGCCCATTAGCTGGATGGAGGCAGCTTTCACGGCAACCTCCGCGGTAACTGTGACGGGGTTGGTTGTCGTTGACACTGGCAGCCAGTTCACCACCTTTGGACAGCTGGTCATACTCTCCTTGATTCAGCTTGGGGGCCTGGGACTGATGACATTTGCTGTGCTTACGGCACTGGCGCTCGGTTTCAAGTTGAGACTCAAGCACCAACTCGTGGCGCAGGAGGCCTTCAATGAAGTCTCCCTCAAAACCGCCAGGCGAGCGGGAAGATCCATTGCTTCCTTTGCGCTTGTCACTGAGGCCATCGGCATCCTGTTACTTGCCACGTTCATGGTGCCCGAAATGGGTTGGCAGGAAGGCCTTTACCAAGCACTCTTTTACACGATTTCTGCCTTCAACAATGCGGGGTTTGCTCTTTCCTCAGACAGCTTATCCACTTATGTCAGCCACCCAGGCATCAGCCTCTCGGTCACGGCACTGTTTATCACCGGAGGCCTAGGCTATATCGTCATCATGGAGGTGCTGGAGAAAAGACGCTGGACCCAGCTTTCGGTCTACGTAAAGGTCATCCTCATTACTACACTGGTGCTCAACGCTGTTGCTGTCGCGGCCCTCCTGGTTCTGGAGTTCAATAACCCCAATACGCTTGGTGCGCTGGATGGACTTGGCAACAAGTTGTTGGCCGCTTGGTTTCAGGGAGTCACACCCAGAACGGCCGGGTTCAATACACTAGATATTGGTGCTTTGACGGCTGGTACATCTGTATTGATGCTGCTTCTCATGTTCATTGGCGGCGCCCCCAATTCAACCGCTAGCGGAATAAAGATCTCGACATTCTTCATCCTGATCACCGCTACGCGCTCCTTCCTCAAGGGGAGCCTGAGCACTAACTTCTTCGGACGGTCTCTGAGCCGGGAGGCACTGTTAAAAGCGTTGGCGACCACGACCATCGGAATGGCCACGATTTTTATGGCCGTGTGGATGCTGACGATTCTGGTAGATGACGACTTCATGGACATTGCTTTCGAAGTGGTGTCTGCGTTCGGAACCGTCGGCTTATCTCGTGGCACAACCAGTGAGCTCGAGACTGCTGGGCAGCTGGTGATAATGGCCGTCATGCTGATTGGTCGCCTGGGTCCCCTCACGCTTGGCTATACACTGACCGTGCGACGCAAATCGCATGTGCGATATGCGACAACCGGGTTCCCCGTTGGTTGAACGTGACACGCGACTACTCCATGGGGGGCGCACAGCATCACAAAGCCCCTACAAGGCTTTCCTGTGATCGTACAAAGGGCGAAACCACGCCAGGGCTCATGGGCGTGGCTTTATAAAATTTTTAGGTTTTGCACTCAGATCCAAAAGCCAAGCTGTGATTCCATGGCACATTACGAGATGCCTCGTGATGGCGGCATCATAAATGAGTTGAGGTGTTCTTAATGCGCACAAGCGGGATCAAGGAGCAGTGGCTCAAGTGGGCACCGATCCTGAAGGTACTTTCCGTACTTTGGCTGGTGTTGGCTATCTTTATGGCGGTGCCCTGGATGGTCCTGATCATTGAGGAAGAGCCCGATGCGTGGGCCTTCGGCTTGTCCATCGGTATCGTGCTGGCTTTGGTGGCTATCAGCTTTATAGCCACCCTTCGCGTCGAGATTGCCCTTAAGCCCTGGCAAATGTTTCTTGTCACTACGCTCAGTTGGGTGAGTATCGGTATACTTTCCAGCCTACCACTGGTGCTGGGGGCGCCTCAGCTATCCTTCACCAATGCCGTGTTCGAGTCCGTGTCTGCGATCACAACGACCGGCTCGACGATTCTCGAGGGCATCGAGAACCTGTCCGACGGTCTCAAGCTGTGGCGGGGCATCATGCAGTGGTTGGGCGGTGTTGGGATCATCGTCATGGGCATCGCCATTCTGCCCTTCCTGAAGGTCGGGGGCATGCGGCTATTCCATACCGAATCCTCCGACTGGTCGGAGAAGGTCATGCCCCGCACCGGCGGCATCGCCAAGGCCACGCTGTCGATCTACATCGGATTCACCTCACTGGCCATGTTGTCCTACTGGCTGGGAGGCATGGCACCGCTGGATGCGATCGTACATGCCATGACCTCACTGGCAACCGGTGGCTTCGCCAATTCCGATGCCTCATTCGGAGCCTATGCAGAACAACCTCAGCTGCTGTGGCTGGGCTCCCTGTTCATGTTGATGGGCGCCCTGCCCTTTGTGCTCTATATACGCGTGTTGCGTGGGGCACGGATGTCGCTGTGGCAGGACCAGCAGGTGCAGGGGTTGCTGATCCTGCTGGCAACGGTATGCCTGTTGCTGACCCTGTGGCGCATGTGGCTGGGCACCCCTCCCTTCGAGGCACTCACTCATGTGGTCTTCAACGTGATCTCCGTGGTCACCACCTGCGGCTATGCGTCGGATGACTACACGCTGTGGGGCCCGGCGGCGACGGTGGCCTTCTTTTATCTCACTTTTGTCGGGGGCTGCAGTGGCTCAACCTCCGGAGGCATGAAAATCTTCCGCTTCCAAGTCTCGATGCTGCTACTGGTCAGTCAACTGCGCTTTCTCAACCACTCAAGCGGCGTGTTTGTCTCACGCTACAATGGCCAGAAGCTGACCGATGAGGTCACGCGGGGGGTAGTGGCATTCTCGTTTTTCTTCTTCCTGACAATCGCCGGGCTGGCACTCGGGCTATCCCTAATGGGGCTGGACATCCTCACGGCGCTCTCGGGCGCCGCTACGGCGGTGGCCAATGTGGGGCCGGGACTCGGCGACATCATTGGCCCGTCAGGTAACTTCGCCTCTCTCCCGGATGCCGCCAAGTGGCTACTAAGCATCGGCATGCTAATGGGGCGCCTGGAGATCCTCACCGTACTGGTGCTGTTGACGCCGATGTTTTGGCGTCAATGACAGCCAAGGATGTTCTATAGCCCGGCTTTGTCCGGGCTTAATGAGATGGTCAGCCTGACCTCGAAGCCCAGCAGGCTATGCTTGCTGGGCTTCTTCCTTTCGAGAACTACGCCACGACCACTCCCGCCATCATCGGAATCGCCTTGGGCAAGCGAACCTTTCATCTGCATGCCCAGACCCGTCACTGACCATACATTTTTACGAATTTTTTACGGTTATCTGGCAATTTCCACATGGAAGTTTTATGCGACTTCTATCTAGTCTGGAAGTGCACTTAAACGGAGGCACGCCATGAATATCTTCATGTTGTTAATTGCACTAGTGGCGGGAGGATACCTGATGGTTGCCCTACTGTGGCCAGAGCACTTCTAGGAGAATGTCATGTATGACTTGATGATTACGTATGCCTTGGTCATTGGGCTAGCCTTGCCATTGGGGATTCATATCGCACGTTCTCTTGAAGGGAATAGCTCGTTTCTTGACCGGGTTTTTAGCCCCATCGAGGCGGCAATATATCGCCTTTCAGGAGTCAATCCCGAGGTTTCCCTGACATGGCAAGCTTACGCGATAGCCGCGCTGAAACTTCATGCCGGGCTGATTGTGCTGACTTGGCTTGTTTTCATGTTCCAAGGTTACCTGCCACTCAACCCAGATGGGATTGCCGGAATGCGCTGGGATACCGCGCTGCATACGGCAGTTTCATTTGCCACGAATACTAACCAGCAGCACTATTCCGGGCAGGCAGAGCTTTCACATCTTAGCCAAACATTCGCTATCGTGACGTTGCAGTTCCTGACCCCTGCAACCGGCATGGCCGTACTGGCAGCCGTCGTGCGTACCCTCTCTCTTGGCCAAGCAGCGGAAAGAAGGTGAGCCAGGCGTAGGAAACTTCTACCGCGATTTGACGCGAAGCGTGATACGAGTGCTGCTGCCGTTAGCAGCAATTGTCGCTCTATTGCTTACCTGGCAGGGGGTGCCAGCGACTTACCAAGCCGCACATGAAATCACACCGCTTGATGCTCAGGTGGAAGAGACACAGCGTATTCCGCTTGGACCCGTTTCGGCCATGGTGGCGATCAAGCAACTGGGGACTAATGGTGGCGGCTGGTATGGACCCAATTCCAGCGTACCGTTGGAGAATCCCACCCCTCTTTCCAATATTATCGAAACCGTTGCGCTCATGCTGATACCTGTTGCACTGCTGGTGGCTGTCGCGGTGATGACCGGCCGGCGTCGACTGATGGTTGGTATTGGGGGTGTGATGCTCGCGTTCTCATTGATCTCGACTGGTTTGGTGGTGGCATCGGAACGAGTGCCCAACGCGGCTTTCGCCGAGCTCGCCGCACCAGCTGGCAACATGGAAGGCAAGGAGGTTCGCTTCGGCACTGACATGTCAGCCTTATGGGGAAGCTGGACGACACAAACCTCCAATGGCTCTGTCAATGCAATGCACGACAGCTTCAACCCGCTGGGCGGCACGGTGCTGATCATGGACATGCTGGTCAACGTCACCTTTGGCGGCGTCGGCGTCGGACTGATCGGCTTTCTGCTCTATCTGATGCTGGCGGCCTTCATTGGCTCGCTGATGGTAGGGCGAGCGCCGGAGCTATTCGGTCGACCGCTGGAGACTCGGGAAATCCGTTGGGTCAGCCTGGCCATTCTTGCCCAGCCGCTGCTCATCCTTGGCTTGAGCGCACTAGCGGTTGCCATACCTGGCTTGAATGGCACGTCCAATCCCGGCCATCACGGGCTTGGCCAGGTCATCTACGAATATACCTCTGCCTTTGCCAATAACGGCTCGGGTTTCGAGGGGCTCGGTGATGCCTCGTTCTGGTGGAACTTGACTTGTGTTATCGCGCTGCTGATCGGTCGCTTCCTGCCCATGCTGGTTCCTCTTGCTGTAGCAGGCTGGCTGTCTGTCAAGCGTAGCGCCCCGGCTGGTCGTGGAACATTGGCTCTGGACAGCGGTGCTTTCATGGCGCTGACCGCAGGGGTCATCGTCATCATCAACCTGTTGGGCTTCCTGCCTGCAATGGTGCTGGGGCCAATCGCCGAAGCACTGAGCCAGGCTCAGTGAGGAGATACGTCATGGCAATATCAACGCAACACGACTCACAGCAGCCCCCAGAGCATGGGCCGAGTGGAGGTGGGCGGCGTGCTGCTCGTCAGCCGATTCAATGGGCATCGGTTGCCAAAGGTGCATTTGCTCGCCTCGCTCCGAGGAGCTTAGCGCGCAACCCTGTAATGGCTATGGTAGGCATCGGGACGGTCGTGTGCGCCTTCCTCAGCGTGGAGGCGCTGGTAAGTGGCAAGGGGGCCGGGTTCGCCATCGCTATCACGTTAATGCTCCTGGCGACTCTGTTGTTTGCCACGGCCTCGGAAACCCTGGCCGAATCCCGGGGCAAGGCGCACGCTGGCAGCCTGCGTGAAACCCGGGGGCAGTTGAAGGCGCGTAAGCTCGACAAGGATGGCGAAGAGGCGCTGGTGGCTGCCGATACGCTGCGGCGTGGCGACCGGGTGATCGTCGAGGCCGGCGAGCTAATACCCGCCGATGGGGAAATCGTCGAAGGGGCTGCATCGATCAATGAGTCCGCCGTAACCGGCGAATCCGCTCCGGTTCTGAGAGAGGCGGGCACCGATAACAGTGGCGTAAGCGCCGGTACCAAACTGCTGTCGGATAGACTGGTCATTGAAGTGAGTAGCGATCCGGGTGAGTCGCTGCTTGATCGCATGATCGCGCTGGTGGAGAGTGCCAGTCGTCAGAAGACGCCGAGTGAACTGGCGTTGTCGGTGCTGCTGGCGATGCTGACCCTGGTGTTTCTGATCGTGGTGGTCACACTGGTACCCTTGGCGAACTTTGTGGGGGTCGAAACTTCCACCGTAATGCTGGTGGCCCTTCTGGTGTGCCTGATTCCCACCACCATCGGTGGGTTGCTTCCCGCCATCGGCATCGCCGGGATGGAGAGGTCGATGCGCGCCAACCTGGTCGCCAAGTCAGGCAAAGCGGTAGAAATTGCCGGCAGCATCGACACCCTGCTGCTGGACAAGACCGGTACCATTACCCTGGGTGATCGTCGAGCCACCGAGTTTGCTCCATGTCAGGGCATCCAGCGGGATTCTCTCCGCGACGTGGCCTTCCTGACGTCCCTGGATGATCCGACCCCTGAGGGACGTTCTGTGTTGAGCCTGGCTCGCGATCTAGAGGTCGATGAGGGCCTCACCGAAAAGACTGAGGGTGCGACCTTTGAGTCTTTCTCGGCGTCGACACGCCTCTCAGGAGTGGACCTAATTGACGGACGCCGGTTGCGCAAGGGGGCGCCCAACGCCATTGCCCAGTGGGTCGAGGAACAGGGTGGGCAAGTCCCGAAAGATTACACCCAACTGGTAACACGGATCTCACGCAATGGCGCCACGCCGCTGGCTGTGGCCGCTAACGACCAGTTGCTGGGCATGATCGCGCTTTCTGACGTGATCAAGCCAGGCATTGCCGAGCGTTTTGCCCAATTGCGCGAGATGGGCGTCAAGACGGTGATGATCACCGGTGACAACCCCATTACGGCTGGCGCCATTGCCGCGGAAGCGGGCGTTGATGATTACGTGGCCGAGGCTACTCCTGAGCGGAAACTGGAAATTATTCGCCAGGAGCAGGCCAGTGGGCGGCTGGTCGCAATGATGGGGGATGGCACGAACGATGCCCCGGCGCTGGCACAGGCCGACCTCGGGCTCGCCATGAATTCGGGCACCCAGGCAGCCCGTGAGGCCGCCAACATGGTGGACCTTGACTCCGATCCCGGCAAACTGCTCGAGGCGTTGGAGATCGGCAAGCAATTGCTGATAACTCGTGGAGCACTGACCACTTTCTCGCTGGCCAACGACGTGGCCAAGTATTTCGTGATTCTTCCCGCACTGTTCGCGGCAAGTCTACCGGCGCTGGACTCGCTCGACATCCTGAGCTTGAACTCGCCGACCACGGCGGTTCTTGCCGCGGTGCTGTTCAACGCCTTGATCATTCCCGCCTTGATCCCCTTTGCGCTTAGAGGAGTAAGAGTCAAGGCCGGTTCAGCCACGACTCTATTGAGACGCAATCTGCTGATCTATGGGCTGGGTGGCTTGCTTCTGCCGTTTCCAGTTATCAAGTTGTTCGACCTGCTGATGAGCGTGATGATCTAGGAGGATGAGACATGAATAGAAATACCGCCTCGGATGTAACAATGCCCGACAAACGACGCCACATGATGGCATGGTCAACCCCTCTTCGGCTGGCGTTGGTCATGGCTCTGCTGCTGGGGCTGGGCTACCCACTGCTGGTCAGCGCTCTGGGAGGCTGGCTGATGCCCCATCAGGCTACTGGTAGCTTGCTTATGGACAAACAAGGTCGCGTGGTCGGCTCGACGCTAGTCGGACAGCAGTTTATCGATCCCGCCTACTTTATCGGCAGACCCTCCGCGGCTGAGTATGATGCCTTCGGTGTCAGCGGCTCCAACCTCGGACCTGACAACCCGGCTCTAGCCGAGCGTGTACAGGCCGATGCCTCTACCATTGCAACTCGCGATGGCGTGGCGCCCGGCGAGATCCCCGTTGAGCTGCTGGCGGCCTCTGGTTCCGGCATCGATCCACATATCACGCCAGAGGGTGCGGCCAGTCAGGTGCCACGGGTCGCACAAGCAAGGGAGCTTGCGACAGCAACCGTCAACACGCTAATCAATAACGCCACCGAATATGGCGGCATACTCGGACAACCCGCCGTGAATGTTCTACGCCTCAACCTGGCGCTTGACGAACTAACCGGATCACCGGGCAACCTGGAAGAGTGAATGGGAGGTGCCATGAGCTCTGATGCCGAGCGGCGCCCTGATCCGGATGCCCTGCTCAAACAAACCGCGCGGCGCGAGGCGCGCGGTTCTTTGCGTGTTTTTCTGGGAGCCGCGCCTGGCGTCGGAAAGACTTACACCATGTTGTGCGCCGCCAGGGAGCGTGCCTCCGCAGGCGACGATGTGGTCATTGGCATCGCCGAATCCCATGGCCGTGTACAAACCGAAGCCCTGTGCGAAGGGCTGCCGCGCTTGCCATTGGCCCAGCTGACCCATCATGGACGCACCTTCGAAGAGTTCGATCTGGACGCGGCCCTGGCACGACACCCAAGGATCCTGTTAGTGGACGAGCTTGCTCATCGCAACATACCGGGCAGTCGCCATTCGCGTCGCTATCAAGACATCGAGGAATTGCTGGACGCCGGTATCGATGTCTGGACTACCGTCAATGTGCAGCACATAGAAAGCCTCAATGATGCGGTAGCGCGCATCACTAGCGTGAGGATGCGGGAAACCGTACCTGATGCATTGCTGGAGCGGGCCCGTGATATCTCGCTGGTCGATCTCACGCCGGACGAACTGCTGGAGCGTCTCCGCCAGGGCAAGGTCTATGTGCCGGAGCAGGCGCGAGCAGCCATGGATGGCTATTTCAGCGAACCCAATCTGAATGCGCTGCGAGAGTTGGCGCTGCAAACCATGGCAGAGCGTGTGGACTCTGACGTGCGCGATGCCATGGGAGCCAGCGCTAAACCGGGGCCCTGGCCGGTGCGACCGCACCTGCTGGTGGCGCTGAGCGGAGGCAGCGAGGACGCGGCACTGATTCGCGCCGCCCACCGATTGGCCGAACGTCGCCGAGCGACTTGGCGCGCCGTCTATGTCGACCGCGGACATGATGCACCTGAACGTCGTCTCGCGACCGAACAGGCCTTTGCCTTGGTCTCCCGGCTGGGAGGTGAAGCACGCCGCCTGTACGGACAGGATCGCCTGCAGGAGCTTCTAGATTACGCACGCCAACATAATGTGACCACCCTGATGGTTGGACGGTCGCGCCCTTCGGGTTGGCGGTTCTGGCGTCGCCCTCTCGCCCGGCGTCTTCTAACGAGCGGCGGAGTCTTCGACCTGGTGGTGGTGGCCGAGGCGGAGCGGCGCCCGCGCTGGTATCCACGGCATAGGCCCTTTCACGTCAGCTTTCCCGCCAGCGCAATCGCCTTCGGGAGCACACTGGCCTTCCTGGGGCTTGCGCTAAGCGTTGAGAACTGGCTGTCGCTGGCTGACCTGTCGCTGCTGTTTCTTGGTGCCGTCCTAGTCAGCGCAGCGCTGGCGGGGACTGGGGCGGCCATGCTCAGCGCGCTGTTGGGTTTTCTAGCTTTCAATTTCTTCTTTACCGAGCCTAGGCTGACACTGGTGATGGTCGAGCAAGACCAGCTGTTGACCGTGGTCTTCTTCCTGGCGGTAGCGGTAACGGTCGGACAACTTGCGGGGAGAGGTCGTCGCCGACTGTTGGCCTTGCGCGAAAGCCGGGACCAGACGCACCGCCTGCTGGAATATGTGCAGGCATTATCGGTCGCCACCGACTATGAAAGTGTCCGCCAGGTCGGTCTCAAGACGCTAGAGCGATGGTTGAATGTGCCAGTAGCCTTTCTGCAGCGCACACCCGGCGCTAATGGCGTGCAGGTTAGTCAGGCAGAACCGGCCTCGGTTCTCTTGTCGGATACGGCCCTGCATGCTGCCGGCTGGAGCTGGCAGCATGCCAAGCCCAGCGGTAAGGGCACCGATACGCTCAGCGGCCAGGGGTGGCGGCTGGTGCCACTTGTGGAGCGCGGGGCCGTCCTAGGGGTCATCGCCCTGGCCCTGGAGCAGCGTGACACCACTCTATCGCTTGAGGAGGAGGCGTTACTTACCACCTTGTTGAGCCAGCTAGCCATGGCGCTGGTGCGCACACGATTGGTTGAAGACCTCGGTGCCGCGCGTTTGTCGGAGGAAAATGAACGTCTACGTTCGGCACTCCTGGCATCTGTCTCCCACGATTTGCGCACCCCGCTGTCCTCCATCATTGGGTCAGCCAGCACACTGCGTGAGCTGGAGGCACAATTGACGGATACTGATCGCCATGAGCTGCTTGATGGTATTCTTGGAGAGAGTGAACGACTCAACCGTTATATTCAGAATCTACTCGATATGACGCGACTTGGGCACGGAACCCTCAAGATTGAACGTGACTGGGTAGCGCTCGATGACTTGCTAGCGGCTGCGGTAAAACGTCTGGGGGCTCAACTGGAGGGATTGGAGCTCGTGAGACACTGGCCGCATGACCTCCCGCTTCTCTATGTGCATCCGGCCCTGATCGAGCAGGCTCTTGTCAATATCCTCGACAACGCCGTGCGCTTCTCGCCGAAGAAGGGGCGCCTGAACATCACAGCGGGCGTGCAAGATGAATGGCTGTGGATACGGATTATCGACCAAGGCCCAGGCATTCCTGCCGAACGCCGGGAGGAAGTATTTGACATGTTCTTCACTGGAGGGGAAGGCGATCGAGGACGCCATGGCAGCGGCCTGGGGCTGGCCATTTGTCGCGGTATGGTGGGGGCCCATGGTGGCCAAATCCGTGCCCTACCCAGCCCAACTGGAGAGGGCACCTGTATCGAGGTCCGCTTACCCATAGAGCCCAATGACATGGAGGGAAGCGATGGGTAACGGGTCGATAGGTCGGATCTTAGTGATTGATGATGAACGGCAAATCAGACGTTTCCTGCGTATCAGTCTGGCATCCCAGGGATTCGATGTGGTGGAGGCCGAGACGGGCAGCGAAGGGTTGCAGAAGGCCGTGCAGTGCTCCCCCGACCTGGTGCTGCTGGACTTGGGCCTTCCTGACCTCGATGGCCAGGAGGTGCTCGAAGCACTGCGTGCCCAGAGCGGCGTGCCAGTGATCGTGGTCTCAGTGCGCGAGCGGGAAGATGAGAAGGTACGTGCTCTAGATAATGGCGCAAATGACTATGTCACCAAACCTTTCGGGATCCAGGAGCTGCTGGCCAGAGTCAGAAGACTGCTGCGGTTTCGAGCCAGTCAAAGCGGCGAATCATTAGCCATGTTGTTTCGCCAGGGCTCGTTGACCATCGACCTGAACAAGCGCCTAGTACTGCGCGGTGATGAAAAGGTCCACTTAACTCCCAAGGAGTATGCTCTTCTCGAGCGTCTCTGTCGTCATGCCGGCCGTATGGTGACCCAAACTCAGCTACTGCGGGAAATTTGGGGCCCGACCCATGCCGATGACATTCACTACCTGAGGGTTGTCGTGAGTCGTCTTAGGACGAAATTGGGGGATAACATTCAATCCGCCCACCTCCTTCAAACCGAAGCCGGCGTAGGCTATCGCCTGTTGGTCGAACCCGATGAAGCCGGTGAGACGACCGCTAATACGGAACGCTTATCATGAAGATCATCATCCTCGGCGCCGGCCAGGTCGGCGGAACCCTAGCCGAGCATCTGGCCCGAGAAGAGAACGATATCACGGTGGTGGACACCGACGGTAAGCGCCTACAAGAGCTACATACCCGCCTGGACATCCGCACGGTCTCCGGGGCCGGCTCCTACCCAATGGTGTTGCGCCAGGCGGGCTGCGAGGATGCCGACATGCTGATCGCGGTGACCAACTCCGACGAGGTCAACATGATCGCCTGCCAGGTGGCCCACTACCTTTTCAACACCCCCACCAAGATCGCCCGGGTACGCGCCACCGCCTACCTGACCCGCAAGAGGCTGTTCGCCCACGATGCGGTGCCTATCGATGTGCTGATCAGTCCCGAGCAGGTGGTCACCGACTATATCCGC
The DNA here is from genome assembly GCF_003268885.1 of Onishia taeanensis. Lineage (GTDB taxonomy): Bacteria > Pseudomonadota > Gammaproteobacteria > Pseudomonadales > Halomonadaceae > Onishia > Onishia taeanensis_A. The sequence goes on along the minus strand of NZ_QLSX01000009.1, from coordinate 67,674 downwards.
CGGTTGATCGAGCACCCCGGCGCGCTGCAGGTGCTGGAGTTCGCTGGCGGCTTGGTGCAACTGGTGGCGGTGCGGGCGATATACGGTGGCCCGCTGGTGGGCCAGGAACTGGGCTTCCTGCGCCGCCATATGCCTAGCGTCGATACCCGAGTGGCGGCCATCTACCGGAAAGACCGGCCGATCATCCCCCGTGGCGATACCGTCATCGAGGCTGATGACGAGGTCTTCTTTCTCGCTGCTCGTCGCGATATCCGCTCGGTGATGAGTGAACTGCGCCGCCTTGATCGTGACTTCCGCCGAGTGATGATCGCCGGCGGCGGCAGCATCGGCGAGCGCCTCGCCGAGCATCTGGAACACAGCCACCAAATCAAGATCATCGAGCACAACCTCCACCGCTGCACCCAGCTCTCCGAGCACCTCGACCGCACCGTGGTGCTACACGGCAGCGCCACCTCCAAGCGGCTGCTTGAGGAGGAGAACATCGAGGACTGCGACATCTTCTGCGCCCTGACCAACGACGAGGAGGTCAACATCATGTCGTCGATGCTGGCCAAACGCATGGGCGCCAGGAAGGTGCTGACGCTGATCAACAACGCCGCCTACGTGGACCTGGTGCAAGGCGGCGAGATCGACATCGCCATCTCCCCCCAGCAGGCGACCATCGGCAGCCTGCTGACCCACGTGCGGCGGGGCGACATCGTCAACGTCCACTCGCTGCGTCGGGGTGCCGCCGAGGCCATCGAGGCCATCGCCCACGGTGATACCCAGTCATCGAAGGTGGTTGGCCGCGCCATCGGCGAGATCAACCTGCCCCAGGGCACCACCATCGGCGCTGTGGTGCGCGGCAAAGACGTACTGATCGCCCACGATGCCGTGATGGTGGAATCCGGCGACCATGTGATCCTGTTCATGATTGATAAGCGCCGCATACGTGACGTGGAGCGCTTGTTCCAGGTCGGTCTGACTTTTTTTGACAATGGACTGCCTGGCTAAAAGCCCCCATGCTATCGATCATATTGTGGACTTCACCAGTCGCCAGGTAGGTGATGTCGCCGACCCATTTCTGGTTTGGCGCACCGGCGGTAAAGTCCTGCAGCAGCAGGTTGGGGGCCACCGGCAGTCCATGCCGTGAGTTTGTGGTGGCCTGGTACTGGCGAGCCGCTTTCGCCCGCAGATTCTGCCGCAGGAGGCTTGCAGCCACGGTATTGCGGCAGATGGCGATCCCAGCATCGTTCAGGTCGTGGGTCAGTCTAGGGGCGCCTGAGCGCTCCTTGCCGTGCTTAAAGGCCTCAGCCAAACGCTGGTCGGTGATGGCCTGCTGACGGCGCCGCGGGGACGGTTTGCCACCACGCTGTCGCCAGGTGTCGTAGCCGCTGCGTGCCACACCGAGCACGGTGTACATATGCTGGGTGCTGAATGCCTGGCGATGCTGCTGGATGGAAGGCGGACTTCACTCCAGGCTCTTCGAAAAGTATACCGCGGCGTTTTTTGTTATGGCCAGTTCCTCTGACATTTCAGCGAGTTGCCGCTTAAGTCTAGCGTTCTCATCAGCCAGCGATTGCTCGCGCTCGGAGGTGTTCTTCTTCTGCTGGGCCTTGGCGCGCCATTGATAGAGCTGGCTGGGCTGCAAGCCCAGCTCACGGGCGGCAGCGGCAGTGCCCACTCGGTCAGCGAGGGCAAGAGCTTCCTCGCGGTAGGCATCGGAGTAACGGGCACGGGTCTTCTTCATCGGGGTAGCTTGCTTTGCCATGGGTCACCTCGCTGAGTGTAATACCTTAACGGGTGTCCACTGTTGGTGGGCAAGATTACCCTTCTTCAGTCTGCCGTGGCGCGCCCCAGGGTCTTCAGCACTCTTTCCTTGGAAGCGATCTCTCGCTCAGCGTAGAGGGTGAGCTCATCGGTGACGGTGGCGCCCAAGGCGGCTTCGAAAGCTCCCTTGTTGGCGTGGCCGGCACAGGCGTCGTTCTGCGTGCCGCCGAGGTTTGACTGGAAGATGCCCGCCGCACTGACTGGCAGGAAGTCCTCATAGGTGATTGGCCGAGCCGTGACCAGACCCTGGGCGATAAGCGCGTCCAGGTCTGTTTCATGGCCTGCATCGGCGGCGTGCCCGGCGTCGGTGAGGCGGTACTCGAAGAAAGCCAGTTCCTCGCGGCGCAGGGTCGCATCATCATCCGGGAACTCGGCGAATACCTCGGCCAGCGCCTGCTGGTGGGCTTCGTTGGCGAGCCCTTGGGTCTTGTCCCGGGAGGCGCCAAGCAGGCGATCATAGAGCGCTCGACCCTTGCCGGTCAGCGCCACGCCGCGCTGTTCGATCTCGCCGAAGCGGGCGGTGTGGGTCCCCTGACGCTCACCCTTGAAATGAGTCGGTTCCTCGAGGGCCTTGAAACTGGTCTGGCGCAGCAGGATCGGGCAGTGACGGCGGGGCGGCCCCTCGATGACTTCCTTGGCGTTCATGCCGGCGGCCGGCATGCGCTTCTGGACTTCATCGATATCCAGGGTGCGCGGTGTCAGGTGATTGATGTGCGGGCCACGGAAGCAGACCACATCGGCGATCAGCCGGTGCTCGGCGTGCAGCGCCTCGTAGGTGTCTAGGTCCACGGTGGCATCTCGGTGCCAGCGAAAGGTCTCCAGTGCCTCGGCCACGAAGCGGTCGGCCTGCTCGTCGCTGAGCCCGCCCTGAGATTCGCTGAGCGCGATCAACTCCCGGGCGCCGGCGGTGAAAATGTCGCGCTCGGCAAGGATGGACGCGGCCCGTTCGCGAAGCGTGGGGCTCTCGATCAGCTCCAGGCGCAGCAGCGACGTGAAGACCCGGAAGGGGTTACGAGAAAGGGCGGCATCGTCGATAGGACGGAAGGCGGTGGAATGTACCGGGACCCCGGCCTCGGAGAGATCGTAGTAACCGACCGGGTGCATGCCCATCACCGCGAACAGCCGGCGCAGCATGGCAAGCTCTTCTGCGGTGCCGACGCGAATGGCGCCATGGCGTTCGACCCCGAGACGATTCAGCTCGTCATGGGCGGCAAGCCGCTCGGCGAGTGCGCTGTCTCGTTCGAGGGTCTCGCGATTCACCTCTTCGACCAGTTCGAGCAGCGTCTCGTACTGGGGCACCTCGGCCTGGTACATGGCCGACATCGCCTTCGAAAAGCGGTCGCGAATGTCATCGGGAGAAACGAGGGAAGTAGTCGACATCTTCATGTCTCCGTGGATATATGTTGAACATCGTAAGCTAGGTCGATAAAGAGGGCCCGTTTCAGCCCTCCTGTGAACCACAAATCAAGCTGTTGAGATCGAATGGCTTCTCGTCGAGCGGTTATGGGCTCAATGTCTCCAGGGCGCGGGTGACACACGCCAGGCCCTCGTCCAGCACCTCGGGTTCGGTGGTCAGCGGTGCCAGCAGGCGCAGCACGTTGCGCCGCCGCCCGCTAGGCATCAGCAGCACGCCCGCCTCGCGCCCGGCGGCCAGCAGCGCCGCGAGATGCTCGGCGCCCGTGGCGTTCTCGGTGTCTTCGAAGACGATGCCGCGCATGGCGCCAACCCCGGTCAGGGCGCCCACCATCGCAAAGCGCTCGCACCAGCCTTGATGGGCCTCGACGATCGCGGCCTCCTGGGCCTCGCCCCACTGGCGAAGTCGTGATTCGTCCATCAGATTCATGACCGTCTTGGCGGCAGTACAGGCCACGGCGTTGCCCGAATAGGTGCCACCCAGCCCGCCCTTGGGCAGGGCGTTCATCAGCGCCGGCTTGCCTACCACGGCGGCCAGCGGCAGGCCTGCCGCCATGCTCTTGCCCATCAGCAGCAGGTCGGGCTCGATGCCCAGGTGGGAAAAGGCGAAGCGCTTGCCGGTGCGACCGAAGCCGGACTGGATCTCGTCGATGATCAGCACGATGCCGTGTTCATCGCACAGCGCCCGTAGTCGGGCGGCGAAGTCGGCGTCGAGCAGGCGGAAACCGCCTTCTCCCTGCACCGGCTCGACGATGATCGCTGCCACCTCGTCGCTGGGTATCTCCACCTCGAACAGTCGGGTCAGGGCCGCCAGAGCCTCTTCTGCCTTCACGCCGCCGTCGCGGCTGGGAAACGGCAGATGAAACACCGGTCCCGGCAGGGCACCGAGCCGTGCCTTGTAGGGCTTGACCTTGCCGTTGAGGTTGAGCGCCGCCAGGGTTCGCCCATGGAAGCCGTCGTCGAAGGCGATCACCGCCTGCCGGCCGGTGGCGGCACGCGCCACCTTGAGGGCGTTCTCGGTGGCCTCGGCGCCACTATTGGTCAGCATGCAGGACAGTGAATAGTCGACCGGCACGAAGCGGTCCAGGGCCTCGACCACCTGCAGATAGCCGCGATGTGGCAGCGCGTTGAAGGCCGAGTGCATGAGCGTCTCGACCTGCGCCTTGACCGCCTCGACCACGGCCGGATGGCCATGACCCAGATTGAGCACGCCGATACCGCCAATGAAGTCGATATAGCGCCGGCCCTGTTCGTCCCAGACCTCGGCGTTGCGCCCTCGCTCGATACAGAGGGGATGCACGATGCCCAGCGAGCCACTGACGTGAGGAAGATTCATGGACGGTTCCTGTGATTCATCAAGAGTCGATATGCCGAGGATGAAAGCAGGGCGCCGGTGAGGCTTCAAACGAAAAAAAACGCCTAACCCATTCCCAGAATTCATGCATTGAGTGGTGTCGGCAAGAAAAGTGCCGCGATGACGGGTAGGTGAATGCCCGTGGGGAATGTTTTACTTCCTCACTGGCGGAGCATCAGGCGTTGGAATTGGCTAGAATGGCGATTTTCCCGAGAGCCGAGACATGACGGCACGCCACCTGCCCTCGACGACCACCATGCAGTGCTTTGAGACGGCGGCGCGGCACATGAGCTTCACCCGTGCCGCCGAAGAACTGAGCCTGACCCAGAGCGCGGTCAGCAAACAGGTCGCCCAGCTGGAGGACTATCTGCAGCACAAGCTGTTCCGGCGGGTGCGTCGTACGCTGGTGCTCACCCCGGAGGGCTCGCTGTACCTGACCGAGGTGCGCAAGATTCTCGCCCAGATCGAGATGTCGGCGAACGCCATCATGACCTACAGCGGTCATGGCGAGATGCTCAAGGTGGCGACCCTGCCGACTTTCGGCAGCCATTGGCTGAGTGCTCACCTGCCGGCGTTTTTCGGCGCTCATCCGCATATCCGCCTGAACATCACCGACCGGGTCCAGGCCTTTGACCTGGAGGAGCAGGACATCGACGTGGCCTTCTTCCATGGCCACGGCCGCTGGCCCAATCTGGAGTGCCACAAGCTGTTCGACGAGGACGTGGTGGCGGTGGGGGCGCCGGCCTATCTCGCTCGTACGCGGCTAGGGGCGGCCTCGGATCTGGCCGGATGTCACCTGCTGCACCTGTCTACCCGCCCGGATGCCTGGCACCGCTGGTTTGCCGACCAGGGTGTTGCCACCGCCCGCAGCTATCACGGAAGCCGCTTCGAGACCTTCCAGATGCTGATCCGCACGGTGATGGCAGAGGGCGGCCTCGCCCTGGTGCCGCGCTTTCTGGTCGAAGAGGAACTCGCCGCCGGCCGCCTTCGTCTGGCGTGGCCCCACACCCTGCACAGCCACGATGCCTACTATTTAGTCTATCCCGAACCGCTCGGCGAACTCGCCAAGGTCCGACACTTCGTCGCGCATGTGCTGGCCTGTGCCGAGGCCAGCCCGAAGGCGAGCTAGTGTTCGCGGGGCGGCGGCGTCCACCTGCGCCGGCGCTTTGAAATAGCGCATGATGAGCCGGCATGTCGAGCGATACCAGGCGTTTAGATCGGTTGGGGCCGGTGTCTCGGAGGCTGCTATGCTGGGCTCTCACTGACGAGGGAGCGAAGCGATGGATAATGGAGTGAGAAGTCTGCTGGGGCGCAGTTGGTGGATCCTGATGGCCTACGGGGTCATCGCCATTCTGTTCGGGGTAGTCGCCGTCTTTCAGCCGCTTACCGCGATTGCCGCCCTGACCTGGATCATGGGCATCATGGCACTCGCCGAAGGCATCACCAGCTTGTTCACCCTGACGACCGCCCCCGGCGGCTTCGCTCGCGGCTGGCTCATGTTCTACGGGGGGATCTCGGTGCTGTTCGGGTTGATCGCCGTTCTCGACCCGCTCTCGGCGGCGAGCGCGCTGCTGATGCTGCTGGGTTTTTGGCTGGTCGTCGCCGGCATTCACCGCCTGTTGCTGGGGCTGCGGGTGCGCCGCCACGTGCCCGGCGAGGGCTGGACCGTGCTGAGTGGCGTGCTGGCGCTGGTGCTGGGCGTCATCTTCGTGGTCAGCCCACTCAGCGGTCTGGAGGTCACCGCCATCTGGATCGGCGTCATCGCGCTGCTATATGGGGTCGTTCAGATGATGGCGGCGCTGCGCTTGCGACGGTTGCTGTAGCCGCCGGTGGCTAACTTCGTCTGGCTTGGCGCCATCTACATGGCCCCGACGCCAACTATTTTGTTTATCCCTAACCGCTCGGCGAGCTAGCTCGCTGGGCGGGCGCCGTCCACCTGTGCCGGCGCTTCGAGATGTTCGAGAATCCAGTCGATGAAGCCGCGTACCTTAGCCACCTCGCCCTTGTGCTCGGGGTAGGCGAGGTAATAGGCATCGCGGCTGGTCAGCGAGAAGCGCCAGGGAATCACCAGTTGGCCGGTCGCCAGTTCCTCCTCGACGAGAAAGCGTGGCACCAGGGTCACGCCACAACCCGCCCGGGCGGCGCTCAGCGCCATATAGAAGGTATCGAAGCGGGGCCCGTGATAGCTGTGTGTGGTATAGCAGCCCTGAGCCTCGAACCAGTCGTGCCAGGCCTCGGGGCGAGTGGCACTCTGCAAGAGCACTAGGTCAGTCAATGTCAGTGGGTCGTCGATGCCGCCTTCCGGCACCGCTGTCGGGGCGCATACCGGAACCACCTCTTCGTCGAGCAGCTTGATGCATTCCGCCTTTGGCCAGGCGCCGTGACCGAAGAAGAAAGCCACGTCGACCCTCTCCTCCTCGAAATCGAAGGGCTCCACGCGATTGGCGATGTTCAGATAGACCCCTGGATGACGGAAGCGGTAACCGTTGAGTCGTGGAATCAGCCAGCGGGCGCCGAAGGTTGGCAAGGTGGTGACGTTGAGCACCTCGCTCTGGCCTCCGTAGGACTGCATATAGCGGGTGGACATCTCGACCTGCGCTAGGACCTTGCGCACCTCGGTCAGATACAGCGACCCCTCTGGCGTGACCTGAAGACGCTTGCGCACGCGGCGAAACAGCGGATGCTCTAGCACCGACTCGAGCTGTGCCACCTGCTTGCTGACGGCGCTCTGGGTCAGGCTCAGCTCCTCGGCGGCACGGGTGAAGCTAAGGTGCCGGGCCGAGGCCTCGAAACACTGCATGGCGGTGAGCGTGGGCAGGTGACGGCGACTCATGTCGTGCCTCATCAAGAGAAAAAGGAATGAACTTCGTATAAAACGTCGTTTGAGCTAGGTCAAGCGCGCCAGCAATACTGCACTCGTTCTCAACTCACAAGTACACATGAACAGTCGGAGGAAGAATGATCGAGTCCATCATGCAGCGCCTTGGAGTGGCCGATGCTCTTTACCAGGGCGGCGACTATGCCGTGACGTCGCCCACCGACGGCCGCGAGCTCGGTCGAGTGACCATGGAAGGCGGCGAGCAGGTCCTGTCGCGCATCGATCGCGCTCAGGCGGCTTTTGAAGCATGGCGCCAAGTGCCTGCGCCACGCCGTGGCGAGCTGGTGCGGCTGTTCGGCGAGCAACTGCGTCGCCACAAGGAAGACCTTGGCTCTCTGGTGACCCTGGAGTGCGGCAAGATTTACCAGGAAGGCCTGGGTGAGGTGCAGGAGATGATCGACATCTGCGATCTCGCCGTCGGCCAGTCGCGCCAGCTGTGCGGCCTGACCATCGCCTCCGAGCGCCCCGGCCACCACATGCGTGAGAGCTGGCATCCGCTGGGGCCGATCGGCCTGATCACCGCCTTCAACTTCCCGGTCGCACCCTGGGCCTGGAATGCCGCCCTGGCACTGGTGTGCGGCAATAGCCTGTTGTGGAAACCCTCCGAGAAGACGCCGCTCTGCGCCCTGGCCTGCCAGGCGCTGCTCGAACGTGCCATGGCAGAGTTCGGCGACGAGGCACCGGCCGATCTCAGCCAGGTGGTCATCGGCGAGCGCGAGGCCGGTGAGGTGCTCACCGACGATCCCCGTGTGCCGCTGGTCAGCGCCACCGGCAGCACCCGCATGGGCCGCGAGGTCGCGCCCCGCGTTGCCTCCCGCGTCGGCCGCAGTATCCTCGAACTCGGCGGCAACAATGCCATGATCTTGGCGCCCAGCGCCGATCTGGACATGGCCGTCCGCGCCATCCTGTTCTCCGCGGTCGGCACCGCCGGCCAGCGCTGCACCACCCTGCGCCGTCTGATCGTCCACGAATCCGTGCGCGACGAGGTCGTCGAGCGGGTGAAGAAGGCCTATGCCGGCGTGACCATCGGCGACCCGATGGGTGGCAGCCTGGTTGGCCCGCTGATCGACGCCCAGGCCTTCGACCAGATGCAGTCGGTGCTCGGCAAGGCCCGCGAGCAGGGCTACCCGGTCTTCGGCGGTGAGCGTCAACTGGCCGACGAGTACCCGGACGGCTACTACGTCACCCCGGCCATCGTTGAGGTGGACCGCCAGGACGAGCTGGTCAAGCACGAGACCTTCGCTCCCATCCTCTACGTGATGAGCTACCGCGACTTCGACGAGGCGCTGGCCCTGCAGAACGACGTGCCCCAGGGGCTTTCTTCCTGCGTCTTCACTACCGACGTGCGTGAGGCCGAGACCTTCGTCTCCGATCTGGGCAGCGACTGCGGCATCGCCAACGTCAATATCGGGCCCAGCGGTGCCGAGATCGGTGGCGCCTTCGGCGGCGAGAAGGAAACCGGTGGCGGCCGTGAGTCCGGCTCTGATGTCTGGAAGAGCTATATGCGTCGCCAGACCAACACCGTGAACTACTCTCGCGAACTCCCCCTGGCCCAAGGCATCAAGTTCGATTGATCGGCTCTTCCGCCATCCTGCAACACCAGGGTGGCGGTCTTGGTTGCTTGATGATAGCAGGGGCTGAGATCGGTATCCGGGTCAGCCTTTCTCGCAAAGGCGTCCCTTGCCAGTAGAGGAGGTGTCATGAAAGAGCAGTGCCTGTGGCATGCCACGTCGCCCGAGCCGGCGCCTCAGTTTGAAGCGCTCGAGGGCGAACGGATGGCCGATGTGGTGGTGATCGGCGGCGGCATCACCGGGCTCAGTACTGCGCTGCATCTGGCGGAGTCGGGTGTTGATGTCAGCCTGGTCGAGGCGGGCGATATTCCCAGCGGTGGCTCGGGGCGCAATGTCGGCCTGGTCAATGCGGGGCTATGGATTCCCCCGGATGACATCCTCAAAGCCCTGGGGGAAAAGGATGGCGAGCGCGCCAATGCCATCCTCGGTGGAGCACCCAAGGAAGTCTTTGCGCTGATTGGCCGCCATGGCATCGAGTGCCATGCGACCCAGACCGGCACCTTGCATTTGGCCCATAACGGCAAAGGCGAGCAGGACCTGGCGCGCCGTGCCGAGCAGCTAGCACGACGCGGTGCACCGGTGGAACTGCTGGAAGACGAAGGCTGCTGGCAGAAAGTCGGCACGAAGCAGATTCGTTGCGCTCTGCTCGACCGGCGTGCCGGCACCATCAACCCAGCCGGCTACACCCGTGGTCTGGCCCGTGCGGCAAGCGCCGCCGGCGCTCGGCTCCATACCCATAGTCCGGCGCAGGGCGTGACCCGCGAGGGCGATGACTGGCGCGTGGCGACGCCCAGAGGCAGTGTACGGGCACCGCGGGTGGTGGTGGCCACCAATGCCTATACTGAGGATGACTGGAATCAGGTAAAGGAGCATTTCTTTCCTGGCCATTTCTTCCAGGTGGCGTCCAAGCCCCTGTCCGAAGAGGTCGCTGGCGATATCTTGCCTGAGCGGCAGGGGGCATGGGATACCCGCATGGTGCTGAGCAGCATGCGCCGGGACAGCGAGGGACGCCTGATCCTTGGCAGCCTGGGGAAAGGGAGCGGTCGTCCACAGGCCTATGTGCGCTGCTGGGCGGATCGTATCCAACGCCACTACTTTCCCCAGTTAGGGGCGGTCGAGTGGGAGACCACTTGGACGGGAAAGATCGCCTTTACGCCCGACCATACCCTGCGCATCTTCGAGCCGGCCCCCGGTATTCTGGGGGTCTCGGGCTACAACGGGCGTGGCGTTACCACCGGCACGGTGGTGGGCAAGGGTTTTGCGCATTACCTGGTAACCGGCAAGGATGACCTTTTGCCGCTGCCGATCAGTTCGCCTGAGCCGATCAAGGTCAAGCCGTTATGGAGTTCTGGCTATGAAGGCGGCTTCACGCTCTATCACGCCGGGCAATGCCTGCGTGTGTTGATTTAAATACCACCTTAATTCACGCCACTCCGAGGGCCGCTTCAAGGCCCTTAGAGCAACTGTTGTCGCCATACGGCGGCAAAAGTAAACAGCCAAGCTGTTGCCTGCGAGTACAAGACTAATAACGCAGCATCATCCTGAATGAGGGAAAAGTTTATGGAAAGTTCAACAAGAACAAGGAACTACGAAAAACCAGGACTTTTGTTGGCGCTTACTCCAGTAGTGTTGACCCTGGTGGCCCTCGGCGTACAACTTTTCTATTTTGATGATTTTACGCCGCATATTCCTTTGGCCATTGGCCTGGCCATCACCTCCTTGGTAGGCATCAAGCTTGGCTTCAGATGGAAGCGAATCGAAGAAGGGATTTTTCACGTCATTCACGTGTCCCTGCCGTCGGTTTCTGTGCTGATTTGCGTGGGGATGATCATCGGCGTTTGGATCGCCAGCGGTACGGTACCGACGCTGATTTACTATGGCCTGACCTTGCTCTCGCCGGCCGTTTTCCTGGCGGCGGCCATGCTACTCTGCTCGGTGGTCTCGCTGTCGCTTGGTACTTCCTGGGGAACGGTGGGTACCGTGGGTCTGGCGCTGATGGGCATCGGGGCTGGCTTCGACATTCCTGTCTACTGGACGGCGGGTGCGGTTGTCTCCGGGGCCTTCTTCGGTGACAAGGTCTCGCCGCTTTCCGATACCACCAACCTTGCCCCGGCCGTTACCGGCACCGATGTGTTCTCGCATATCAAGAACATGATGCCCACGACGGTACCCTCGATGCTGATCGCTTTGGTGATCTATCTGGTGGCCGGCTACACCATGATCGATGATCAGACCGCCTCCTTCGAGCGCATCAATGCGATTACCGACTCTCTTCAGGCCAACTTCGCCATCTCGCCGTGGCTGCTGCTGCCGGCATTGTTAGTGATCGTGCTGGCCGTCAAGCGCATGCCGCCGATTCCGTCGCTGTTCGCCGGCGTATTGGCGGGGGGAGCGACCGCCATGATCGCTCAGGGCGCCGGCCTCCACGAAGTGGTCACTTATGCCAACTACGGCTACAGCATCGATACTGGCGTCAGCGCTATCGACAGCCTGCTCAATCGTGGCGGCATCCAGTCGATGATGTGGACCATTTCGCTGGTGTTGATCGCGCTGGGTTTCGGCGGCGCCTTGGAGAAGACCGGCTGCCTTGAATCCATCATCCGCTCGCTGATGAAGAAGGTGCACAGTTTCCGCGGCGTCCAGACCTCGGCGGTGCTGACGTCAGTCTCGACCAACCTGGTTGCCGGCGATCCTTACCTCTCCATTGCGCTGCCGGGGCGTATGTACGCGCCGACCTATCGGGGGCTCGGCTACTCGACCCTCAACCTGTCGAGGGCCATCGAGGAAGGTGGCACACTGGTATCGCCGCTGGTGCCTTGGAACGCTGGCGGGGCCTTCGTGATCAGCGCGCTGGGCTTGGGTATTGCCGATGGTAACGTCGAGAACCTGCTCTATATTCCGCTGGCCTTTGCCTGCTGGATGTCGCCGGTGATCGGGATTCTCTATGCGCAACTGGGGCTCTTCTCGCCCAAGGCCAGCGAGGAGGAACGTGAGCTATGGGCCTCTCAGAATGAAGCCATTGCGACGACGGATGATCTTGGCGCGGCGGCCAAGGCCAGCGTGGACGCCAGCCCGCAGTCCTCGAGCTGACCGGCACGCGTCACACCGCGTGGTCTCGATGGGTCGCTCCGTCCGGTATCGCCGGGCGGAGCGTTTACTTTTCTGGCCGTGAGTCGTGCCGGCATGTTGTGATCGCTCGTTCGGGCTGTTCGACGGCAGGCGAGCAAGGGATAATCCCCTTCCCGTTACCCACCCTGGTGTTAATGAGAGAGCAGCTCCGGTGACCGATACGTGTTCCCCGCCAACCACCAACGCGCGTAGCTTCCACCTGGGGCTCGCCATGTGGGCCAACGAGGACTGGCGCGGCGGGCTCTATCCGCCGCATGGCAGCCAGGGTGACCGCCTGTCGGACTATGCACGGGTGTTCTCTACGGTGGAGGGCAATACGACCTTCTATAGCGGCACGCCGCGTGCCGATACCGTGGCTGCCTGGGCCCGTCAGGCACCGGCGGATTTCCGTTTCTGTTTCAAGTTGCCCGGCGCCCTGACCCATGAACGGCGCCTGACCGGCATCGAGGCTGAAGTCGAGGAATTTCTCGCCGCACTCTCGCCGCTGCACGATCGCCTCGGGCCGGTGATGATTCAGTTGCCACGGGACTTCGGGCTTGAGGAGTTACCGAGCCTCGAGGCATTACTGGAACGATGGCCCGCCGGCATTCCCGCCTGTGTCGAGGTCCGTGACCCGGAGTTTTTCCACAAGGGGAATGCCGAGGCGGCTCTCAACCGATTGTTGATAACTCATGGGATAGACCGAGTCATGCTTGACGTGCGGCCCTTGTTTGCTACGCCCGCGGGGAATGACGCGCGGCTGGCCAGGGCGCAGAGCGAAAAGCCCAAACGCCCATTACACGTGATCTCAACGGCACAGCAGCCGGTAGTGCGCTTCATCGGTCACTTCGATGCGACTATCAATGAGGCCCGTTTTACGCCCTGGGTTGACAGGCTATGCCTGTGGATAAAACAGGGGAAAACCCCTTTTCTCTTTGTGCATACACCCGACAATCGACAGGCGCCGGCCCTTGCAAGAGCCTGTCATGAACGCCTCGCTGCACGGCTTGCACTAACGCCTTTGGCCCCCTTTCCCGGCGAGCGTCAAACGAGCCTTTTCTAGCAGGGCTTTTCTGAGGTTGCGGCCCTTTCCAAGGGCAATCCGCTCTGGCTATCGGGATCATGATCGGATAGTTTTATGGCCTTCATGCCGTTTACCATTCGATATTGTGGAGTTTTGCGTGAAACCCGCACGAATTCTCGCAATATCACGGCATGAAAGTCGTGCCTTGTGCCCAGATCAGGGACCGAGGCGCGGCGGCTAGCGGCGGAGATCCTGCCCGGATCCTGTCATGCCCTTGATTGGCATCGTGTGATCCATGATGCCGCGGACGTGGCAATAACAAGCACAAGCAGCCGTCATCGCATCTGACCGATCGTTGGCGACACGCAACCTCAAGGTGAATCATGTCCAAACTATCCCACGCACATTGGTCATCAAAGCTGACCTTTATCCTCGCGGCCACCGGTTCCGCGGTCGGCCTTGGTAATATCTGGAAATTTCCCTACATGGTGGGCGAAAGCGGCGGTGCTGCCTTCGTGTTGGTGTACCTGCTGTGTATCGCCCTGATCGGGCTGCCCATTTTGACCGCCGAATGGCTGATCGGGCGTCGCGGTCAGGAGAATCCGGTCAACTCGATGGCCGAGTTGGCCAAGAGCGCGGGGCGCAGCAAAGGCTGGGTGATGGTAGGGGTCAGCGGCGTGCTGGGCGCTTTCCTGATCCTGTCCTTCTATAGCGTCATCGGTGGCTGGTCGCTGTCCTACACCCTGAGCTCGGTCACCGGTGACTTCACTGGCCAGGATGCCGATGCCATCGGTGGACTCTTCTCTGGCATGTTGGGCAACCCGGGACAGCTGCTGCTGTGGCACTCGGTCTTCATGCTGCTGGTGATTGGCATCGTGGCTCGCGGCGTGACCAAGGGGCTCGAGGGCGCGGTGCGCACCCTGATGCCGGCGCTTGGCGTGCTGCTGGTGGTGCTGGTGGGTTACGGCATGACGACGGGCTATTTCGGTCAAGCGGCAAGCTACCTGTTCAATCCCGACTGGACCAAGCTCACTGGAGAAGTAGTGCTGGCGGCGCTGGGCCATGCCTTCTTCACCCTGTCGCTGGGGATGGGCATCATGATGGCCTACGGCTCCTACCTCGGTGAGGAGGTCAACCTGCTCAAGACCGCCCGCACCGTGGTGATCATGGATACCGTCATCGCTCTGGGCGCTGGCCTCGCGATCTTCCCTATCGTCTTCGCCAATGGCCTGGACCTGAACTCTGGGCCGGGGCTAATCTTCGTTACCCTGCCACTCGCCTTCGGCAACATGACCGGCGGCATGCTGCTGGGCCTGATGTTCTTCCTGCTCCTGACCTTCGCCGCTCTGACGTCGGCGATCTCGCTGCTGGAGCCGGTCGTGGAATTCGTCGAGGAGCGCACGCCGCTGTCGCGAGTGAGCGCGACCCTGGTCGCCGGCGTGGCTACCTGGGCGCTGGGCATCGCCGCGCTGCTGTCGTTCAACGTCTGGAGTGAGGTGCTGTTCTTCGGCCTGAATATCTTCGACCTGCTCGACAAGCTGACCAGCAAGTTCCTGCTGCCGCTAACCGGCCTTGGCGTCATCATGTTCGTTGCCTGGGGACTCGACAAGGAAGGCGTACGCAAGGAACTGGGGATGGATATCTACGACTTCAGCCTGTGGAACCTGATCACGCGCTATGTCGCGCCGATTGGCGTGCTGGCGGTGTTCGTTTCCAGCCTCTGAGGGTGTAGGCGTCATGGACCGTCATCGAATGCCGGTCCTGCTCCTGTCACAGACCTAGTTACAGGGCTGGTTAAAGAGCTAGCCTGTGACAGCTCAGCGAGCCCCGGTCCTACCGGGGCTCGCGGCGTTTAGCCTGGACGAACGAGGCTACTGGATCAGATCATCGTCGAGATCGGCGAGGTCCTGCTCCAGCCGCTTGAATTCTTTATGCAACTCGATGCCGCGGCGGGCTCTGAGGTTGCGTAACGCAGCGGATTTCTGGCGCTGCTGATGCTCGGCGACTTCCATGCTCATGAAAATATCGAGGAGTTCGCTTTTGACGGAGGACACCTGTTCGACATTACGCATGATCGACTCTCCTGACGGGCGATGATGGTGCCAGCCGCCCTTTGAGTGCTGTCCTGCGACCGGCACCTTCCTGTTTACTATAACCCACTTGACAGGATGATGACGTTCAACGCTAAAGGAACGCGCAGCCCAAGAATGACATCAGCACCTCCGGCTGGGGCATACTGTGGCTATCGGTTATTTACCCACAGTCGCTTTTACGACGCTCCCTATCCACACTGTTACCCACAGCTATACCCACATTTTTCATCACGTTCTTTATCCACACCCCTGCCAAGGAGCCTTCCGTGAGCCGTGCCCTGTTCGATGAATTGAGAAATCGCATGGAGCACTTTCGCCGCTCCGAGCAGAAGGTGGCGCGCTTCGTGCTGCGCAACCCAGAAGAAGTGATCCACATGCGCATCGTCGATCTGGCCACCGAGGCCAAGGTCAGCGAGCCTACGGTGGTACGTTTCTGCCGGGCGCTGGGCTGCAACGGTTTTCAGGACTTCAAGCTCAAGCTGGCGCAGATGCTGGCCTCGGGCAGCCAGTTCGCCCAGTTCTCGATGAACGACAGCGACAGCGTCGCCGAGTTTTCTCACAGCATCTTCGACTCCACCGTCGGCACCCTGCTGTCGGTGCGCGACCGGCTGGACAACGAGGCGCTGAACCAGGCCATCAATGCGTTGGCCATGGCCAACCGGGTCGAGTTCTACGGCTTCGGCGCCTCCGGTGCGGTGGCCGCGGATGCCCAGCACAAGTTCTTTCGCCTGCAGATATCCACAGCGGCCTATACCGACCCGCACATGCAGAACATGTCCGCTGCGACACTCAAGCAGGGCGATGTGGTGGTGGCGATCTCCCAGACCGGACGCACCCGGGCGCTGGTGGATAGCGTCAGGCGCGCCCGCGCGGTGGGGGCCACGGTGATCGGTCTGTGCCCCAGCCACTCGCCGCTGGCCGACGAGGTCAGCATGCCGCTTTATATCGATGTCCACGAGGACACCGAGATCTATACGCCGATGAGTTCACGCATCGCGCATTTGGTACTGATCGACGTGTTGGCGGTGGGGGTGGCCAAGACCCGTGGGCCCAAGCTTGCCGAGCAGCTCAAGGCGGTCAAGAAGAGCCTCAACCCGCTGCGCTTTCCCGAGCAAGAGGATGCGCCGGGCGAGAGTGACGACCCGCAGGACTAGTGGCATGCCGGCCCGTGTTGGCTCCATGATGACTTCCTGAAAAGCACGGCAGCGGCGCCGGCAGACGGCCCGCCCCGGGGCCTGATTATGCTAAGCTAGGCGTCCATTTTTCGACCCGAAGTGCCCCGCTATGGATGACGTCACGGCGATTCTCGATCACCTCAACGCGGCCCAGCGCGAGGCCGTCAGTGCCCCCCAGGGCAACATGCTGGTGCTGGCGGGTGCCGGCTCGGGCAAGACCCGGGTGCTGGTGCATCGAATCGCCTGGCTGATGCGCACCGAGGGCCTGTCGCCCTATGCCATTCTCGCCGTGACCTTTACCAACAAGGCGGCCCGGGAGATGCGCACCCGGCTGGAAGCCTTGCTGGGTCAGTCGCTGCGCAATGTCTGGGTCGGCACCTTCCACTCCATCGCCCATCGGCTGCTGCGCACCCACTGGCAGGACGCGCGCCTGCCCCAGCACTTCCAGATCCTCGACAGCGATGACCAGCTGCGCCTGGTTAAGCGCCTGCTCAAGGACCACAACATCGACGACGAGCGCTTCCCGCCGCGCCAGGTGCAGTACTTCATCTCCGGCTGCAAGGAAGAAGGCCTGCGCCCCCATCAGGTACAGACCCATGGCGATGCTTATCTCGGCCAGATGGTCGAGCTCTACGAGCGCTATCAGCTGACCTGCGAGCGCGGTGGCCTGGTCGATTTCGGCGAACTGCTGCTGCGAAGCCTGGAGCTTCTGCGCGACAACCCGGCGCTGCTCGCCCACTACCGGGAGCGCTTCGCCCATGTGCTGGTCGACGAGTTCCAGGACACCAACACCCTGCAGTACGCCTGGCTGAAGCTGCTCACCGGCGAACAGGCCGGCATCACGGTGGTCGGCGACGATGACCAGTCGATCTATGGCTGGCGCGGCGCCCGGGTCGAGAATATCCGCCGCTTCGAGCAGGAGTTCACGGACACCAAGACGGTGCGTCTGGAACAGAACTATCGCTCGACCAGCGCTATCCTCGAGGCGGCCAACGCCCTGATCAGCCAGAACACCGGGCGCATGGGCAAGGAGCTGTGGACCGACGGCGAGCGCGGCGCGCCGATCTCGTTGTATGCGGGCTTCAATGATCTGGACGAGGCGCGCTACATCGTCGATACCATCGCCTCCCAGGTGAAGGAAGGCACCGCGCGGCGTGAGATCGCTATCCTGTATCGCTCCAACGCTCAGTCGCGGGTGCTCGAGGAGACCCTGATCCGCCAGGGCATGCCGTACCGCATCTACGGCGGCCAGCGTTTCTATGAGCGCCTGGAGATCAAGAACGCCCTGGCTTACCTGCGGCTGCTCTTGAACCGGGAGGATGACGCCTCTCTTGAGCGGGTGATCAACGTGCCGGCTAGGGGCATTGGCACCCGCACCGTGGAGATTCTGCGCGAGCGGGCGCGGATCACCGACGTTTCCCTGTGGCAGGCGCTGCACGACTGCCTCGCTGACGCCACCCTCAAGGGCCGCGCCGGCAATGCGGTGCGGGCCTTCGCGGAGCTGATCGAACGCTTCGACAACGACACCGCCGGCATGGCGCTGCACGAGATCATCACCCACGTCACCCAGCAGTCGGGCCTGGTCGAGCATCACCGCAGCGAGAAGGGCGAGAAAGGTCAGGCTCGGGTCGAGAACCTTGATGAACTGGTCAATGCCGCCCGCGCCTTCACCCAGGGCGATGCCCTGAACGGTCAGGAGGTCGGCGAGGGCGCCGCCGCCATGGAGCCCTTCCTTGCCGAGGCGGCGCTCAATGCCGGCGACCACGAGGCCGACGACTTCGAGGACTGCGTGCAGCTGATGACCCTGCACTCGGCCAAGGGGCTCGAGTTTCCGGTGGTATTCATCGCCGGCGTCGAGGAGGGCCTCTTCCCGCACAAGATGTCGATGGAGGAGCCGGGCCGCCTCGAAGAGGAGCGCCGGCTGTGCTACGTGGGCCTGACGCGGGCCATGACCAAACTCTACCTGACTCATGCCGAGCTGCGCCGCCTGCACGGCAAGGAGACCTTCCAGCGGCCGTCGCGCTTCCTGCGCGAAATTCCGGCGGAGTATCTCGAGGAAGTGCGCCTGCGCGGCCAGATCTCGCGGCCGGTGACCGCTGGCCATGCCCCGTCCCAGTCCTCTGTTGACGGCGGCGACGACCTGCCTTCGCTGTCGCTTGGGCAGCGGGTCAGCCACCCGGTGTTCGGCGAAGGGGTGATCCTCAACGCCGAGGGCGCAGGTGAGCGCGCCCGGGTGCAGGTCAGCTTCGAGGGCGAAGGCGACAAGTGGCTGGTGCTGGGGTTTGCCAAGCTGACGCCGCTATAGGCTAGCGGTGGACGCCAGGCGGGCAATGGAAGTCAGGCAGGCAAGACACAGGTGAAGCGGGCAAGAAAGGCGGGCCATGACAGGTAGACGAGCAGCGGGCTTGCCGGACAATTCGGGCTTCGCGCATACTTTGTGGCGGACACCAGCAACACCATACCGATAATCCGCTAACCGGAGCCGCATTCTTCATGTCACGCCCCCTTCACCGCCGTCACTTCCTTACCGCCCTGGGCGCCGGCGCTGCCGGCATTGCCGCGGCGCCCTTCGTCAACACCGCCAGCGCCCAGGAGACCATTACCTGGAAGATGGTCACCTCCTGGCCCAAGAACTTCCCGGCCCTGGGGACCGGCGCCAACGATTTCGCCAAGCGCATCGAGCAGCTATCCGGCGGGCGCATGCGCGTCGACGTCTACGGGGCCGGCGAGCTGGTCCCGGCGCTGGAAGTGTTCGATGCGGTCTCGTCGGGCACTGCCCAGATGGGCCACTCGGCCTCCTATTACTGGCGTGGCAAGGTACCGGCGGCGCAGATGTTCACCGCCGTGCCCTTCGGCATGACCGCCCAGGAAACCAACTCCTGGCTTTACCAGGGAGAAGGGCAAGCGCTTTGGGATGCGCTCTATGCCAAGTACAACCTCAAGCCCTTCGCCGTGGGTAACACCGGCACCCAGATGGCGGGCTGGTTCAAGCGCGAAATCAATTCGCTGGAGGACATGCAGGGGCTCAAGCTGCGCCTGCCGGGGCTTGCCGGCGAGGCCATGAACGGCATCGGCGTGACCACGCTCAACATGCCGGGGAGCGAGATCTTCACCTCGATGCAGACCGGTGTACTGGATGCCGCGGACTGG
This sequence comes from Onishia taeanensis, assembly GCF_003268885.1. Classification (GTDB taxonomy): domain Bacteria; phylum Pseudomonadota; class Gammaproteobacteria; order Pseudomonadales; family Halomonadaceae; genus Onishia; species Onishia taeanensis_A. The sequence goes on along the minus strand of NZ_QLSX01000009.1, from coordinate 48,099 downwards.
GTGGGGCCCTACAACGACCTGGCCTTCGGCCTGCATCAGGTCGCCGACTACTACTACACCTCGGCCTGGAACGAGCCCAGTGCGATTCTCGAGGGCACTGTCAATCTGGATGCCTGGCAGGCGCTGCCGGATGATCTCAAGGTAGTGGTCATGGAAGCGGCGCGTTCCGCCAACCTGGCGATGATCGACGAATTCACGCTGCGCAATGCCGAGGCGCTGAAAACGCTGGTCGAGGATCATGGCGTCAAGCTGCGTCAGTTCCCCGACGAGGTGATCAAGGCGCTTTATACGTCGTCACAGGACGTGCTGGCGAAACAGACCGAGTCCGACGAAGACTCCCGGCAGATCCTCGAGTCTTACCGCGCCTTCCAGTCGCTGGTGCGGCCGTTCAGCGATATCGGCGAGTTTGCCTATCTGAAAACGCGGGAACTGGTCAGCGGCTGATCCATTGTCGATATTGATCAAGCGAGGCTGTTGCTCAATGGCGCTGTGGTGGATCAACGGCCGTCGGGCACGGCGCGTATGCGGCCGTTATCGTCCATTGCCACCATCACGAAGCGCGCCTCGGTCACCTTGTGAAGCTCATCGGGGTTGCGCTCGTGGGGTGGACGGCTCCATACCTCGACGTTGATCTTGATCGAGCTGCGGCCGATTTCGCGGAGTTCGGTGAAGATATTGACCACCGAGCCCTCGCGTACCGGACACAGGAAGTCCATGGCCTCGATGGCCACCGTAGCGGTGCGGCCATGGGCGATGCGGCCCGCGGCCAGCTCGGCGGCCTGATCCATGTGGCTGACCAGCCAGCCGCCGGGAATGTCGCCATAGAGGTTGGTGTCCTGGCGGGTGGCCAGCAGTTTTAGGGTCAGTTGGCCCTGAGGCGTGGGAACGTCATCGATATCGGTCATGGCGGCGTTTCCAGTGGGCTTGTTGTTGTCGAAGGTGTAGTAACATGAAGGCAAGGATGGCCCACGCTGGGCGCGGCCGACGCTGTCATCATATACGCCGGCCCTAGGCGTCACCACCCACGGTCAGGGAGCTCACCGTCATCGTATTGCAACCTGGTTGCGTCATACTCCCAAGGCACGCTATGACACCCTGACGCATTCGCCAGTGACAGGGCTTTCAGTACCGCGGCTCGCGCGGATCCAAGCATACGAACTCGGGCGCAAGGATATGCCGCGCGTCCTCAAGGAGTGTCACCATGGATATCACCAGCGATACCCACAGCCAGCATATTTCCCGCCAGTTCAATCATGAGCTCGAGGATCTCAAGAATCACTTGATGGCCATGGGTGGCCTGGTCGAGAAACAGGTTCAGGATGCCGTCATTGCCCTGCTCGAGGGCGACTCGAGCCTAGCAAGGCAGGTCTCCGAGCAGGACCGGACCGTCAACGACATGCAGATCAAGATCGACGAAGAGTGCACTCGGGTGCTGGCGCGGCGTCAGCCGGCGGCTTCCGACCTGCGCCTGGTGCTGGCGGTCACCCGTGCCGTGTCCGATCTTGAGCGGATCGGTGATGAGGCCACCAAGATCGCCCGCAACGCTCTGTCGCTGAGTGAGTCCGACAATGGCAAGAAGGGCTTCGTCGAAGTGCGGCATATCAGCGAGCGCGTACGCAACATGGTGCGCGACTCGCTGACCAGCTTTGCCCGCTTCGATATCGATCTGGCGCTCAAGGTGGTCCACGAAGACGAGGCCGTCGACAGCGAATACACGACCGCGATGCGCTCGCTGATGACCTTCATGATGGAAGATCCGCGCTCCATCACCTCGGTACTCAGCGTGATGTGGGTGCTGCGCGCCCTGGAACGCATCGGCGATCATGCCAACAACCTGGCCGAGTACGTCATCTACCTGGTTAAAGGGCTGGATATCCGCCATATCAATCCGGACGACCTCGACGAGGAAGCGCTCAAGCAGCGCAAGTGACGATAGCCGCCATGGCGGCATCAAGCAGCCGAAATCGCCGCCGCTTCGTGCGGCGGCGTTGTTTTATCCAGGATGTACACGTCTAGTGACCTGTATATCGAGAGAAGGAGTCGCGAGAGGATGCTCAACGCCCTGACGGCGCTGACCCGAGGAACCCGGCTGGTCTTCAGTCCGGGTCTGAGACGCTATGTGTTTCTGCCGATGCTGGTCAATCTGGTGGTCTATGTCGCCGGGCTTCAGTTCGTACTGAGCCATTTCGGCGGCTGGCTGGATGGCTGGATGACGATGGTCCCGGGCTGGCTTAATTGGCTCGAGTGGCTGATCTGGCCGCTCTTCGTGGTGACTCTGGTGCTGGTGGTGTTCTTCAGTTTCACCCTGGTCACGCACCTGATCGCGGCCCCCTTCTATGGCTTCCTGGCGGCCAAGGTCGAGGCGCAGCAGACCGGCCGACCTCCGCAGGACGAGCGTGGCCTGGTGCGCACCGGCGTCGATGCCCTGGGCCGCGAGCTGGTGAAGCTTGCCTACATTGTGCCGCGCATGGCGCTGTTGTTTGTGCTGAGCTGGGTGCCGGTGGCCAACCTGCTGGCGCCGCCGCTGTGGTTGCTGTTCTCGGCCTGGGTGATGGCGATCACCTATCTTGACTACCCGATGGACAACAACGCCGTCAGCTTCGCCGATATGCGCCGCCGGCTGCGCCGTCGCTGGTGGCCGACCCTGACCTTCGGCGGCTGGGTCACGTTGCTGACCTGGATTCCGCTGGCCAACCTCTTTCTGCTGCCCGGCGCCGTGGCGGGCTCGGTGCTGATGTGGGATCGCCACTATCGCGAGCTTGGCGCTTCAGGAGAGGCGGTAGCGACCCGCCGCTGAGCCCCATGGTGTGGCCCGGCGTGCATGGTTTCCTTGTTTCGCCTTCTTTCCTTGCTGTCGCCTGGCCGTGACGAAAAAAGCCCTGCTATCCGCTAGCGGGGCTTTTTTCGTTCTCAGAGCGACTACTGTCATAGCTACTCATGCCATGGCGACTATTGCCATGGCTATCGTTTGAGGGTGGGGCCTGTCGTGAATGCGGCTAAAGCTGGGGTGTCGCGTCAGGCGTGGGCCGCTTGATCCTCGACCAGGCGCTTGCTGGGGAAAACGCAGCGAAACACTGACCCCTGATCGGGGTAGGAGGAGATTTCCAGGCGGGCGTCGTGGCGCAGCAGTACGTGCTTGACGATGGCCAGTCCCAGGCCGGTACCGCCGGTTGCCGTGCTGCGACCCTTGTCGACCCGATAGAAGCGCTCGGTGAGGCGGGGGATATGCACCGGGTCGATGCCCTCGCCGTCGTCCTCGATTTCCAGGGCGGCGCCCGCCGGGTGATCGCGCCAACGCAGGACAATATGACAGCCTTCGCCGCTATAGCGTACGGCGTTGAAGGCCAGGTTGGAGATGGCGCTGCGCAGCTCCTTGGGGTCGCCGCGCAGTGCCTGGTTCGACTCGATGTCGAGGCTGATCTGGTGACGGCCACCCGACAGGGATTCGGCGTCGTGCTGGATCGCTTCCAGCAGGGGCGGCACGGAGACGCGCTCGCTGTGCGCATTGGGCTGGTCGATCTCCAGGCGCGACAGCATCAGCAGGTCATCGACCAGGTTCTGCATGCGCTTGGCCTGGTCTTGCATCTGGCCAAGGCTCCTGGCCAGGCGCGGCGGCATCAGCTCGGCATGGTCGGCATAGGTCTCCAGGTAGCCGGTCAGCACCGTCAGCGGGGTGCGCAGCTCATGGGAGACGTTGGCCACGAAGTCGCGGCGCATCTGCTCCAGACGATGCAGGCGAGTGATGTCGCGGGCCATCAACAGGCGCTCGTCGTCGCCATACAGCGTCAGCTGGAACTGCAGGACGCGTCGATCGTCGATCGGCGAGGTCAGCGTCAGTGGCTCTCGGTAGGCCCGCTTGTCGAAGTACTCAACGAAGCGCGGGGCACGGATCAGGTTGGTGATGTGCTGGCCGCGATCCTGATGAGTCTTCAGCCCCAGCATGGTTTCGGCGGCGCTGTTCCACCATTCCAGGTCGCCACGGCGGTCGAGCATCACCACGCTGTCGCTCATCGCCTCCGAGGAATCCTGAATGCGTTGCAGGGTGTTACGCAGGCGTCGCTGGGTCTTGGCCTGCGCCTTCTGGTGATGGTGCAGGCGATCGAAGAGCTCACCCCAGATACCGCTGGCCTCGGGTGGGTCACTGTGTCGCGACTGGGTCAGCCAGCGATGCAGGGCGCGCAGCTGGCGCAGATGGAAGAGCAGGTAGATACCGAACCCCAATGCCAGACCCAGACCTGGAGCGCCGAAGATCAGGCCCGCCAGGGTCAGAACGCCGGCCAGCCAAGCCAGGCGCCAGAATTCCAGGGACCAGAGGTTCATAGGTAACTCAGCCCTTGGCAGAGAAGCGGTAGCCCGTGCCGCGCACGGTCTGAATCAGGTGCTGGTGTGCCTCGCCGAGGGCCTTGCGCAGGCGGCGGATGTGCACATCGACGGTGCGCTCCTCGACATAGACGTTGCCGCCCCACACCTGATCGAGCAGCTGACTGCGCGTATAGGCGCGCTCCTGATGGGTCATGAAGAACTGCAGCAGGCGATACTCGGTGGGGCCGATATCCAGCGGAGCGCCGTGGGTGCTGACGCGATGGCTGGCAGGGTCGAGCAGCAGCCCCTCGACCTCGACCGCCTGCTCGACGCCTTTGGGCGTGGCGCGGCGCAGCACCGCCTTGAGGCGGGCCACCAGCTCGCGGGGTGAGAAGGGCTTGGTGATGTAGTCATCCGCCCCGGCTTCGAGCCCCTGAATCTTGTTGTCTTCTTCGCCCTTGGCGGTGAGCAGGATGATCGGCAGCTCGGCGGTAGCTTCGTCGCGCTTCAGGCGGCGGGCCAGCTCGATACCGCTGATGCCCGGCATCATCCAGTCGAGGACCAGCAGGTCGGGTTGATGGTCGACGACCATGGCATGCGCGGTCTGGGCGTTGTCGGCCTCGAGGACCTGGTAGTCGGCCATCTCCAGGGCGATGGCGATCATCTCGCGGATAGAGGCTTCGTCATCGACGATCAGGACGGTCTTGGTGCTCATCTGGCTGGCCTCCTGGCCTTACAAAGATAAGGACAATGACAAGATGATGACGATTCCACCACGCTAACATGACATTGCCATGACAGGCGGCTCTCACCAAGGGGGCTCACCAAGGCCCTTGATCAGGGGCTTAGATCAAGGGCTCTGACCCGGGCGTATCCCTCTTCTTGCTCCGCCCCTTTCTTGGCCCCGACCTCAGGGGGCGCACCTTTCGTCCGGCAGTTGCTTCAGGGCGCCGGCCACAGCGACAGGGCCAGGCCGGCGAACAGGATCAGCCCCGCCCAGTGATTGTTGAGGAAGGCCTGGAAGCAGCGATCCCGGTCGCGGCCGCGAATCAGCGTGTACTGATAGACGAAGATCGCGGCCATGGCGCCAAGCCCCAGCCAGAAGAAGCCGCTTAGTGCCAGGCGGGTACCGATCAGTCCCAGCAACCCAAGGGTCAAGAGCTGCAGCAGCCCGATCATCAGGATATCGGCGCGCCCGAACAGCACCGCCGTGGACTTGATGCCGATCTTGAGGTCATCGTCCCGGTCGACCATCGCGTATTGCGTATCATAGGCCACCGTCCAGCACAGGTTGGCCGCGAACAAGAGCCAGGCCTCCAGCGGTACCGCGCCGGTCACGGCCGAGAAGGCCATCGGAATGGCCATCGAGAAGGCCGCCCCCAGCACGACCTGGGGCAGGTGCGTATAGCGTTTCATGAAGGGATAGACCGCGGCCAGGGCCACGGCGGCCACCGACAGCAGCACGGTCAGGCCGTTGGTGAAGCACACCAGCACGAAGGAGGCAGCGACGAGGACCGCGAACAGCATCTTGGCTTCGCGCTCCGCAATGCGGCCGGTGGCCAGCGGCCGTGCCTTGGTGCGCTTGACGTGACCATCCAGGTGGCGGTCGGCGTAGTCGTTGACCACACAGCCCGCGGCCCGCATCAGGTAGACCCCAGCGATGAAGATCAGCAGCAGGGTGCGGGTGGGCAGGCCCTCGGCGGCGAGCCACAGCGCCCAGAGCGTCGGCCACATCAATAGCCAGGTACCGATGGGACGATTGAGGCGCATCAGTGCCAGAAAGTCGGGCAGGCGAGCCAGGCCACGGGGGCGCTCGACGTGATCCATCTTGGTCTCCAGGTTGTCTCTTCAGGCCCTGCCGCTACGCCCATTCTCCAGGGCCAGGGCACTCTTTTATCGCGCCGGCTCATTTAATGCCATGGCCCATTTATCGTCACGACTCATTTAACGCCATGGGCTAGCTGCGATGGTTTAGGCGCGGCGGCCGGTCAGCGTGGCGGCAGGCCCAGCTCATCGCTCATGGTATCGAGGAAGAACTCCTGAACCAGTACCGCGAAGCGACCGTGGCGAAACACCGAGCGTCGCCCCCATGGGCCGAGGCCGCCGTGAAAGCCTGCTGCGGCTTGGGTGACCTCAATCGGCCCGCGCTCGAGGTCCGGTTGACGAAACAGCCAGTGGCCCAGCGAACGCTCACCAAGGCGATCCAGGCGCTGGCCGTGGAGCCGAGCGAGTGGCACCACCGAGCGAGCCACCACCCAGGGCTGCTCCTCGATGCACAGCGCCACCTCGCGCAGCCAGGCGCGCTCTCGGGGCCTGAGCCCCAGTGCCCGGGCTTCGTCGTGTCCGGGGCGGCCGATGCGCTGGTCCAGCAGGCGCACCCGAAAGGGACGACCGTCGGCGGCAGCGATCAGCCTCGCCGTCAGCGAGTCGCGGCTGGCGACCCAGGTCCACCAGGCGGGGCTCATGGTCGGCCGGGCCACGGCAGCGGGGTACCAGCGGCGCCAGGTGGTGCTCAGAGAGGGAGATGTCGGGCGATCGCGCACCGGGCGCCTCCAGGCCAATATCGGGGCGCATAGTGTACCATGCGGCGTTCACGTTATTGCTCGTCGGGAGCGCCATGACTGCACCCTTGACCATCCTCGGCACCGGCATGGCCGGTATTCAGCTGGCCCGCCAGGTGCGTGCCCGTGACGCCGCGCGGCCGATCACCCTGATCACTGCCGACAGCGGTGACGATTACTCCAAGCCGATGCTCTCCACCGGCTTCGCCAAGGGGCTGCCCCCGTCGCGGCTGGCCAGCCGCGATGCGCTTTCGCTGGCCGAGGGCCTCGACGCCGTGGTGCGCACCCACACCCGGGTCACGTCGATCGATCCGCTGACGAAGTGCCTCGAGATCGGCGCCGAGACGTTGCCCTATGGCGAGCTGGTGTTGGCGACCGGCGCCGCGCCGGTGGCGCCCTTCGCGATTCCGCCCGCGCTGGCATCCAGGGTCTTTGCGATCAATGACCTCGACGACTACCGCGTCTTCCACGCGGCGCTGGCGAGGCTCGCTCGCCCGGCGCGAGTGGCGATCATCGGCAGCGGCCTGGTGGGTTGCGAGTATGCCAATGACCTGGTCGCCGGCGGCCATGGCGTGACGCTGATCACCCCTGAGCCCACGCCGCTGGCGCGGCTGCTGCCCGAGACGCTGGGGGCGGCCTTGAATGATGCCTTCCGGGAGGCCGGCATCGCGCTGCAGACGGGCCGGACCCTGGCGGCGCTTGGCGAGGACGGTGAGCAGCTGGCGCTGACCCTCGACGATGGCCGGTCGCTCGAGGCGGATCTGGTGCTGGTCGCTACCGGCCTATCGCCGCGCACGTCGCTCGCCGAGGCTGCCGGCCTGGCCGTGGGCCCTGAGGGCGTGCATACCGACCGCTACCTGGCCACCTCACAGCCGGGCATCCATGCGCTGGGCGATGTGGCCTGCGTCGACGGCATCAACGCCATGTACGTGCAGCCCCTGCAGGCCGGTGCCAAGGCACTGGCGGCGACCCTCACTGGCACCCCGACGCCGGTGACGTATGGCCCCTGGCCGATACTGGTCAAGACACCGCTGCTGCCGGTGGTGGCGCTGCCGCCGCGTCAGGTGCCGGCCCACTGGCGGATCGATGGGGAAGGGCGTGATTGGAGTGCTCGGGCAGAAGACGAAAACGGACGTATGATTGGTTTTGCGTTGACAGGCGCCTGCGTGCGTCGGAAAGTCGAACTGGCACGAGTCGCCCCAGCATTGCTAATCTAGATTGGTTGCTGCCGGCGTGGTGATTCCGACCACCTCGGCATCTTGGCCAATACCGGCTTGGACTCGACCACCGCGACTCCACCAGAAACCGGCCTCACAACGATCTGAGGCGGCGGATGCCGCCTTGAACCGCACACCAGGAGGGCTATATGCGCAAACCAGAACTCGCCTCGGCGATCGCCGAGCGTGCCGACCTATCCAAGGACAAGGCCAGCCAGGTACTCAACGTTATCCTCGATGAAATTACCGGCAGTGTCGCCAAGGGGCAGGATGTGTCCCTGATCGGCTTCGGCTCTTTCACCGTTCGCGAGCGTGCCGCCCGCACTGGCAAGAACCCCCAGACCGGTCAGCCGTTGACCATCCCCGCCAGCAAGACCGTGGCGTTCAAGCCCGGCAAGGCGCTGAAAGACGCCGTCACCAAGTAAGCGTGGCCGTCACTCGCGCGTTCCCTGTGTGACGCGCTCCACCGGTCGCAGTCCGGCCGGTGGAATGAATTTCCTTCCCTGAGGCATGCCCATGACGCTTCGTTTGATGCTCTGGCTGTTGAGCGTGATGCTCAAGCGCGCCCGGCGTCGCAAGCCACGCTTTCGTGAAGCCCTGTCCGAGCTGGGTCATCTGGACTGGGGGATCGCCACCGAGGATCTCTCGATTGCCCGCCACTACCGAATGACTCCCGACGGCATCACCTCCGGGCCCAGCCTGCCGGTGGATCTTGATCTCGAACTGCGCTTCGACGATCCGGCCACGGCCGTCAAGGTGCTGCGTAAGCCGACGTCTCGTGCCTTCCGCGAGAGCCTGATGGCCGGCAAGCTGCGCCTGGTTGGCGACAGCGGCGATCTCGCCAAGCTGCAGCGTCTGTTCAAGCACCTCTAGCTCTCGACGATAGCAGGTCACGTCGACCCCTCGCCCTGTTGCCCGATGTGCTGACCCGCCTGCTCCCTTCGCAACGTTTCTCTCCATGTAAGTCGCCATGCAAATCGCCATGCAGGAGGCGATGCCTGAGGTGGCGAATGGTGTGGCGAATAGGACATCAAATAGAGTGGCGAGTGGTGTGCATGCGTGGTTAGTCGGGCAGATGGCGTTATACTAAAGTCGAATCATTCGGCCGCTGGGCGTGATCGCCTCGCCGTCGGCTGATCCTGCCGCCAAGTGTGTGCCGTTGCTACCGCCATCATCGATGCCCGCCAGGAGTTATTGAGATTTCCGATTCGTTCTCTCATTCGCTGCGTCGACTGTGGACGCTCGACAAGTTCGCCTACAGCTTCCGCGTCTTCATCGCCTTGAGCGGTGCCATGGCGCTGAGCTGGTATCAGGACCATATGGCGCTGGCCATCCCGCTGTTTCTCGGCATCATCGCCAGTGCGCTGGCGGAGACCGACGATAACTGGGAGGGTCGCGTCAGGGCCCTGTTGGTCACCCTGGCCTGTTTTTTCGTGGCCTCGGTGGCGGTGGAGCTGCTCTTTCCCTGGCCTCTGTTGTTCGCCACGGGGCTGACACTCGCCGCGTTCACCCTGATCATGCTGGGCGCTGTCGAGCAGCGTTACGCGACGATCGCCACGGCGACGCTGATTCTGTCGGTCTACTCGATGATCAATATCGAGCAGCACGGCGGGACCACAGAAGGCAGCTTCTGGTATCAGCCGATGCTGCTGGTCGGCGGCGCTGCCTGGTATGGTTTGATCTCGGTCTTTTGGTGCGCGCTGTTCTCGCGTCAGCCGGTCAAGCAGAGCATGGCGCAGCTATACCGTGAGCTGGGCGAATACCTGGTTATCAAGGCGACGTTCTTCGAGCCGGTCAGAGAGGTGGATGTCGAGAGCCGTCGTTTGGCGTTGGCGCGACAGAATGGACGCGTGGTGATGGCCCTCAACCAAGCCAAGGAGATGATTTTCCGGCGCCTTGAAGGCCAGCGCGGTAACCGTAAGCTCAACCGCTATCTGCGGCTTTATTTCATCGCCCAGGACATCCACGAACGAGTCAGCGCCTCTCACTATCCCTATTCGGCCCTTGCCGAGACGTTTTTTCATTATGACGTGCTGTTCCGCTGCCAGCGGCTGCTTGACCAGCAGGGGCGGGCCTGCAAGCGGCTATCCAAGGCGCTACTGCTGCGTCAGCCGTTCGATCACGGTCCGAGTGAGCAGGCGCTGGATGACCTGCGCGCGTCGATCGGCTACCTGCAGGACCAGGACCATCCCGAATGGGCGCCGCTGCTGCGCTCATTACAGGCGCTCGGGCGCAACCTGACGACCCTCGAGGATCAGTTGGCAAGTGCTTACAATCCTGATGCCAGCGCCGATCAGAAAGACCCCAGCCTGTTCAATCGCTCTCCGCGTAGCGTCAAGGATGCCTGGGAGCGCATTCGCCTCAACCTGACGCCCGGTTCGCCGACCTTTCGTCACGCGCTACGCCTATCGCTTGCCCTGCTGGCGGGCTATGGGGTGCAACATCTTATCCATCCCACCCAGGGCTACTGGATATTGCTGACCACCTTGTTCGTGTGTCGGCCTAATTTCGGCGCCACTCGGCGTTTTCTACGCCAGCGTATTCTGGGCACCATGATCGGACTCTGCTTGGGCTGGGCGTCGATCAGTCTCTTCCCTAGCGCCCTTGTGCAGTGTCTGCTCTCGGTCGTGGCCGGCGTGGTCTTCTTCGCCAATCGCGAAAAACACTATGTCATTGCCACTGTCGCCATCACCATTCTGGTGCTGACCAGCTTCAATCAGGTCGGCGACGGCTTCGATCTTATCCTGCCGCGCCTTATCGATACGCTGATCGGCGGCCTGATCTCGGGGCTGGCGGTCTTCTTGATCTTGCCCGACTGGCAGGGGCGGCGGCTCAACAAGGTGGCGGCGACGGCACTATCGCGCAACAGCGATTATCTGCGCGAGATCATCCATCAATATGAGACCGGCAAGCAGGATGACCTCGCTTACCGCTTGGCGCGACGCAACGCCCACAACGCGGATGCCGCGCTCTCCACGGTGCTCGCCAACATGCTGCAGGAACCAGGGCATTATCGTAAGAAGGATGCCGACGACGGTTTTCGCTTTCTGGTCGTCTCGAATACGCTGCTGGGCTATCTCTCTGCCCTGGGGGCTCACCGCGGCACCCTGGCGGCGAGCGCGGACGACGCGCCTATTTATGCGGCGGCGCGCCGCGTGGCCGATGGCTTCGAGGCGATTGCCGCCAGCCTGATGTCGCGCCAGCAGATCCCGGACCTCAAGGATGAACAGCGCGCGCTGCTGGCGCTCTTCGAGCAAGAGCCCTCCATAGCGCAGGATGACAGCGATGATGCGCGCCGTGTGATTCAGACTCAGCTGTTGCACATCGCGCGACAGCTTGTGCCGATGAGCGAGGCGGCAGAGCGGGTGCTGACCCATCCCAGCGGTGAGTCGAGCGATGCGCCATGCGCCGGTCAGGCCTGAGTCGCCTCAGACTGATTCGGCTCAGGCTGATTCGACTCAGACTTGGCCGTAGCGTCCGGCTTCTTCACCCAGCCAGCGGCGGATCAAGGGCGCGCTTGATTCGGGAGACTCCTCGAGCAGGGCCCTGGCCAGCGGGCCGACCCGTTCGAGCAGATCGCGGTCACGTTCCAGGTCGGCAATCTTCATTGCCGCAAGTCCCGTCTGACGCGTGCCCAGCACCTCGCCGGGCCCGCGAAGCTCCAGGTCTTTCTCGGCGATGCGAAAGCCGTCGGTGGTCTCGCGCATGACGCCCAGCCGCTCCCGTGAGTGGGCCGACAGCGGCGGATGGTAGAGCAGCACGCAGAAGCTCTCGGTGGCACCACGCCCGACCCGGCCGCGCAGCTGATGCAACTGCGAGAGGCCCAGCCGCTCCGGGTTCTCGATGATCATCAGGCTGGCGTTGGGCACGTCGACCCCGACCTCGATCACCGTGGTGGCGATCAGCAGGTCCAGCTCGCCGTCCTTGAAAGCCGCCATTACCTCGGCCTTCTCGCCGGCCTTCATGCGCCCGTGCACCAGCCCGATGGCGAGATCCGGCAGCGCCTCGGTGAGGCTCTCGTGGGTGGCCTCGGCGGCCTGGCACTGCAGGGCCTCGGATTCCTCGATCAGGGTGCAGACCCAGTAGGCCTGGCGGCCCTCGGCGCAGGCGCGCTCGATGCGCGCGACCACCTCGGGACGGCGCTCATCGGGGACGGCCACGGTCTGCACCGGAGTGCGCCCCGGCGGCAGCTCGTCGATCACCGAGACGTCCAGGTCGGCATAGGCGCTCATCGCCAGGGTGCGCGGAATCGGGGTGGCCGTCATCACCAGCTGATGGGGTGTCAGGCCTGCGGCCTCGCCCTTCTCGCGCAATGCCAGGCGCTGGTGAACGCCGAAGCGGTGCTGCTCGTCGATGATGGCAAGCCCCAGGCACTTGAAGTGCACGTCGGCCTGGAAGAGCGCATGGGTACCCACCACCAGCTGCACGCGGCCGTCGGCCAGCGCCGCCTTGGTATCGAGCCGCGCCTTGCCCTTGAGCTTGCCGGCGAGCCAGGCCACCTCGATGCCCAGTGGTTCGAACCAGTCGCGAAAGGTGCGGTAGTGCTGTTCGGCGAGCAGCTCGGTTGGTGCCATCATGGCGACCTGGCAGCCGCCGGCGATGGCGGTGAGCGCCGCCATCGCCGCGACCACCGTCTTGCCCGAGCCCACGTCGCCCTGCACGAGACGCAGCATCGGCACCGCGCGCTCGAGATCCCGGCCGATCTCGTCGAGTACCCGGCGCTGGGCGCCGGTCAGCGAGAACGGCAGTTTCGAGACGAAGCGCGCCTGCAGGCTGCGGCCTGAGGGGAGGGGCGGTGCGCCGTCGGCCTGGATGCGCTGACGCACCACCCGCAGACTGAGCTGGTGGGCCAGCAGCTCTTCCAGCGCCAGACGGCGCTGGGTCGGGTGAGTGCCTTCCCGCAGTTGGTCCAGGTTGGCCTCGGGCGGCGGGTGGTGCAGGTAGTTAAGTGCCGCATGCAGCTCGGGCAGCCGGAAACGCTGGCGCAGGCCTTCCGGAATCCAGTCCGGCAGCGCCGCCGGCGCCTCTTGGAGCAGGCGCATGGCTTGATCGATCAGGCCGCGCAGGCGCGCCTGGTTGAGGCCCTCGGTGGTGGGGTAGAGCGGGGTCAGGTGTTCGTCGACCACCGCCTCACCGGCCTTGAGCAGGCGATATTCCGGATGATAGATCTCGAGCCCGGTGGCGCCGGCCCGGGCCTCGCCGAAGGCGTGGACCCGTGTGCCGGGCTGGAACTGCTGCTGCTGCGCGGGCGAGAAGTGGAAGAAGCGCAGGCTCAGGATGCCGGAACCATCGGTGAGTCGCACCAGCAGGCTGCGTCGGCGACCCTTGATCACGTCGCAGGCCGCCACCTCGCCCTGCACCACCGCCTCGTGACCGGCGCGCAGGGTGCCGACCGGCGTCACCCGGGTGCGGTCCTGGTAGCGCAGCGGCAGGTGGAACAGCAGGTCGGCGATGCTCGCCACCCCGAGCCGGCCAAGCTTGCCCGCGAGCGCCTCGCCGACCCCCTTGAGGGCACTGACGTCCTGGGTCAGCTCGCTCATGAGGTCTCGAGCTGACGGGCCCGGCAGCGCCGGATCGCCTCGGTGAGGGTGTCGATGGCCTTGGGCCGCGGGAAGCTCGCCCGCCAGGCGATCGCGACAGTGCGCGAGGGCACATCACTGGCAAAGGGCCGGGAGGTGAGCACGCCGGCTTCGTAGTGGCCGGTGCCGATCGCCGAATGGGGTAGTACCGTGATGCCGAGCTTCGAGGCCACCATATGACGAATGGTCTCAAGCGAGCCGCCCTCGGCGGTCAGGGTGTTATTGGGGCTGTTGAGCTTGGCGCTGATCGCCGGGCAGGCTTCGAGGATCTGATCGCGGAAACAGTGCCCCTCGCCGAGCAACAGCAGCCGTTCCTGGAGCAGGTCTTCCTTGGCGATGCTGTCCCGCGAACTCCAGGGGTGATCGGCGGGCATCAGCACCTCGAACTCCTCATCGTAGACCGGCTTGGTCAGCACGTCGGTCTCGGTGAAGGGCAGCGCAACGATGATGGCGTCGAGCTCGCCGCTTCTCAGCTTGCGCCGCAGGTCGGCGGTGAAGCCTTCCTCGATGTACAGCGACATCTGCGGCGCGGTGCGGGTCAGTTCCGGGATCAGGTAGGGAAACAGGTAGGGCCCGATGGTATAGATGGCGCCGATGCGCAGCGGGCTCGCCAGTTGGTCCTTGCCGGCGTTGGCCAGCTCGCGGATGACGCTCGACTGCTCGAGTACCCGCTGCGCCTGCTCGACGATTTGCTCGCCCAGGGGCGTGACCTGTACCGTCGACTTGGAGCGCTCGAACAGCGCTACCCCGAGCTCTTCCTCGAGCTTCTTGACCGCCACCGACAGGGTCGGCTGGGAGACGAAACAGCGCTCGGCGGCACGCCCGAAATGGCGCTCCTGCGCCAAGGTTACGATGTAGCGGAGTTCTGTTAGAGTCATGTGATGCCTGGCTGCGCTCTCGCAGTAAATGAACAGGATGGTTCTGATAGCTACTTTTTATCAAGGGGCAGGGCAAAGGTGAAGAAGACGACACTGATTATTGGCTGTGGCGACATCGGCACGACCCTTGGCAAGCGTCTCATCGAGGCCGGCCAGCGGGTGGTGGGCGTGCGCCGCAAGGCCGCGACGCTCGAAGATAGCGGCATCGAACCGCTGTCTCTCGACATTCACGCCGAGGGCGCGGTGGCCGAGCTGCCCGATGCCGACACCCTGGTCTATGTGCTGAGCGCCGACCGCTTCGAGGAAGACGCCTATCGCGCCGCCTATCCGGCCGGTCTCAAGGCGGTGCTCGCCGAGTTCGCCGGTCGCGAGGCACCGCCGCGTCACGTGTTCTTTGTCTCCTCCACCAGCGTCTATGCGCAGCGCGAAGGCGAGCAGGTCGATGAGGATAGCCCCATCGAGCCCAGCGGCTTCTCCGGCCAACTGATGCAGGAGGCCGAAGAGGCGCTGATCGCGCATGAGTTGCCGGGCACCGTGGTGCGTTTCTCGGGCATCTACGGTCCGGGACGCGACCGGCTGATCCGCCAGGCCGGCGAGGGGCGCATCGCCGCCTCCAATCCCCCCATGTATTCCAACCGCATTCACCGCGATGACTGTGCCGGGGTGCTTGAGCACCTGATTCAGCGCGTGCTGGACAAGGCGCCGGTGGAGCCGCTCTATCTTGCCACCGACTGCGAGCCGGCGCCGCTGCACGAGGTGATGACCTGGCTTGCCACCAAACTTAAGGTCGAGTCCACCCAGGTCATCCAGTCGCCGCTGCGCCGCCGGGCCAGCAAGCGCTGCAATAACGCTCGCCTGCTGGCCTCCGGCTATGTCTTCCGCTACCCGAGCTACCGTGAGGGCTATGCCCAGGTGCTCGAGGCTGGCGGCTTCCTGCCCGAGGCCTCACGCTAGCGCCGAGGGCGTTACAGCCGCCAGCGATAGCCCAGTGATAGCACCTCCAGCCCGTTGTTGGGCGGTTTGATGCTGGCATTCGAGTAGTGGGCGATGGCCAGATGGAATGCGCCGCGCCCCCACGGCCAGCCGATGGCCAGGCGGTCCTCGAACTGGCCGGCAGTGCCAAGCTCGCTGTCGCGCAGGTGGGTCTTGAGGAAGATCGCAGCGCCGACGCCACCCTCGACGAAGGTGCCTCCGGCGAAGGTGTAGCGCATCGCGGGGGCCAGGATCAGCGCCGCATTCGACTTCTCGCTGTTGCGCCCGGGCATCAACAGCAAGCGCCCGGATAACTGCAGCGACCACGGCTGCCACTCGCTAGGCAGCCAAGGCGGGGCGGTGAAGCCGTGATGCAGACCAAGCGTCAGCGTCGGGCTCTCCTCACTGCTGACGCCGCCTTCCAGCCCGGGGTCCAGCGACCAGGCGTGTACCTCGACCGTGCTCCACCCGAGTATGAGGGCGATCACCGCCCCTTGGCATTGCCTTGCTATCCTTCGCTTGTCTGCTTGCATGGCTGCCCCTCCCGCAAACTCGCTACTCGCCAGGTGAAGTCGCCAGGCTGTCGAAGCGTGGCCCCTCGTCGGTGGTCACGGACTCGATGAGTATTAGCTGATTATAGCGCCAGCCGAGGGATACGCTGAGGAGCGCGCTCGGACATAGGGGGCTTGGCATGGCGAACGAGGATGGCACGAGGGAGGATTGAATGAGGCAGCGAAGGGTCGGCTTGGGGCCGTCTCTCACTGGCAAGGAGGGAGTGCTAGTGCGAGATAAAAGGACCACCGATCATTCCTCGCGCATGGCCGCTTGGGCCTTGGCGCGAGGAACAGGCGATGGCGTTCGCCATCGGTTCAGTCGCCGATCACCATCACCGCTTCGGCTTCGAACTGGCTGCCCTTGGGCAAGGCCTTGATGCCGACGGCGGCGCGGGCCGGGTAAGGGGTCGCGAAGAACTCTTCCATCACCCGGTTCACGATCGCGAAGTTGTCGAGATCGACCAGGTAAAGGTTGATCTTGACGATGTCCTGCAGTGAACCGGCAGCTTCCTCGCACACCGCGGACAGGTTCTTGAAGACCTGGCGGGCCTGTGCCTCGAAGTCGTCGGAGACCAGCTCCATGGTGGCCGGGTCTAGCGGGATCTGGCCTGAGATATAGACGGTGTTGCCCGCCTTGATGGCCTGGGAATAGGGGCCGATGGCAGCCGGTGCCTTCTCGGTGTTGATGACGGCCTTGTTGCTCATAACAATGCTCCTGTTGTGAATGTGGCGTGGAATAAAACGACAGATATCCCCGCCCGATCTCATCGGACGGGGGGAAAGAAACGGCGTTAATTTCGGACGCGGGTGATCTTGCCGACGTGGGACAGGTTGCGGATCCGCTTCATGATGCTCGCCAGGTGGACGCGGTCATGGACCGACAGGGTCAGGTTGACGATCGACAGTCGGGCGTCGCGCTCTTCGATACCGATGCGCTCGATGTTGGCATCGGCGTCGGTCACCAGACTCGCCAGCTCGGCGACCAGGCCGCGGCGGCTTTCCATGTGGATGCGCAGCGCCACCGGGAAGTCTTCCTGAATGTTCTCCGACCAGGAGAGGCTGAAGAGCTTGTCCGGATCGCTCCTCAGTTCCACCAGATTGCGGCATTCGGTGCGGTGCACGACGATACCCTTGCCCACCGAAAGGTGGCCGATCACCGGATCACCGGGTAACGGGTGGCAGCAGCGGGCGAAGTTGATCACCATGCCGTCGGCGCCACTGATGACGATCGAGCCTTCGGCATTGCCGGGGCCGATGTCACCGCCACTGGCCGGCTGGTCGTCGGGCAGCCTGCTGGCGAGCCGGTGGGCGACGGCGTGGGCCATGCGGTTGCCAAGGC
This sequence comes from Onishia taeanensis, assembly GCF_003268885.1. Lineage (GTDB taxonomy): Bacteria > Pseudomonadota > Gammaproteobacteria > Pseudomonadales > Halomonadaceae > Onishia > Onishia taeanensis_A. Next base: position 30,697 of record NZ_QLSX01000009.1, on the reverse strand, counting down.
CAATCGATTCCAGCAGTTCATCGCTGCGCTTGAGCGACAGCTCCTCGAGCAGCGACGGCAGCGCGTCCTGGGGCAGTTCCTCGAGGCTGAGTTCGTAATCGGCAAGCGCTTTGTTGAGCAGGCGATGGCCGAGCTGGACGGACTCGGTATGCTGCTGATGCTTGAGCGCATGGCGGATCGCCGAGCGTGCCTTGGCGGTCATCACGAACGACAGCCAGGCGGTGTTGGGCCGGGCCCCGGGCGCGGTGATGATCTCAAGGGTCTGGCCGCTTTCCAGGCGGCTCGAAAGCGGCGCCAGGTGGCGGTCGATGCGACAGGCGATGCAGCTGTTGCCGATGTCGGTATGCACGCTGTAGGCGAAGTCGATCACCGTGGCGCCCTGGGGCAGCTCCATGATGTCGCCTTTTGGCGTGAATACATAAATATCGTCAGGGAACAGGTCGTTCTTGACGTGCTCGATGAACTCCAGCGAATTGCCCGCCTGGCGCTGCATCTCGAGCAGGCCGCGCACCCATTCCCGCGCCCTGGCGTGGCTGCCGGCGGCGATTGGCCGCTCGGTCTGGCCGGCCTTGTAGAGCCAGTGGGCGGCGATGCCGTTGTTGGCCATGGCCTCCATCTCGCGGGTGCGGATCTGCACCTCGATGGGCATGCCGCCGGTGCCGAACAGGGTGGTATGCAGGCTCTGGTAGCCGTTGGCCTTAGGGATGGCGATGTAGTCTTTGAAGCGCCCCGGTACCGGCTTGTAGAGATTGTGTACCGCACCGAGGATGCGATAACAGCTGTCGACATCGTCGGTGATGATGCGAAACCCGAACACGTCCATGATCTCGGCAAACGGCTTACGCTGGTCGCGCATCTTGCGATAGATCGACAGCAGGTGCTTCTGGCGCCCGACCACCGTGCCCGGCAGACCGTCGTCGTCGAGGCATTTCTGCAGGCTCGACTGGACCTGGCGGATGGTGGTGCGACGGTTGCCGCGGGCCTTGCCCACCGCGCGCTTGATGCGCTCGGCGCGCATCGGGTGCAGGGCCTGGAAGGACAGGTCCTCGAGCTCGACGCGAATGGTGTTGATGCCTAGCCGCCCGGCGATGCGGGCGTAGATTTCAAGGGTCTCGCGGGCGATGCGGCGCTTCTTGTCCGGGCGCAGAGCGCCCAGGGTGCGCATGTTGTGCAGGCGGTCGGCGAGCTTGACGATGATCACCCGGATGTCCCGGGACATCGCCAGCACCATCTTCTGAAAATTCTCGGCCTGGGCGACGGCCTTGTCTTCGAAGGTGATCTGGGTCAGCTTCGAGACGCCGTCGACCAGCTCCGCTACCGGTTCGCCGAACTGTTCGGCGAGGGCCTTCTTGGAGACGCCGGTATCTTCGATCACATCATGCAGCATGGCCGCCATCAGGGCCTGATGGTCCATGTGCATGTTGGCGAGAATGTTGGCGACCGCCAGCGGATGGGTCACATAGGGCTCGCCTGAGCGGCGGCGCTGGCCGTCATGGGCCTGCTCGGCGTAGTAGAAGGCGCGCTTGACCTGGCGGATTTCCTCCGAGGGAAGATAGCCGCCTAGGCGGTCGGCCAGGTCATCGATGGTGAACATGCAGCACGCCTATACCCTGAACGCAAAGGAAAGGTTGACGATATCAGAATTCAGCGCGGTTGCGTCATTCCTCGCCCATTTCGGGCTCGCGACGGGGGCGTACCGCTGCCTCGATCGGCTCGTTGAGCACGTTTTCGTTGATCTTCTGGGCGGCGATCTCACGCAGCGCCATGACGGTGGGCTTGTCGTTTTCCCAGGGCAGCAGGGCATCGCGGGAGCCGCGGGCCAGCTGACGCGCACGCTGGGTGGAGATCATCACCAGCTTGAAACGGTTTTCGACGTGTTCCAGACAATCTTCGACGGTGACTCGCGCCATGATCAGGTACCTGAGTTCGAGGGATGGGAAAGATAAATCGTTCGAAGGCCCCGCCGACGGGCACGCTGCGGGACCGTGCAGTCTACTGTAGCCCTTCGTCCTGTGACAAGAGTGACGCCAGCAGCAGGCCCTGGCGCTCGCGTACCCGGGCAAGCCGAGTGCGCTGACCGCGCACCAGCGCTTCGAGCTCGGCCAGGGCGGTGGCGAAGTCGTCGTTGATGATCACGTGGGCATATTCGTCAAAGTGCGACATCTCGCTGATGGCGTCGCGCATGCGCCGCTCGATGATCGCCTCGTCGTCGGTGCCGCGGCCGGCCAGCCGTGCACGCAGCGCGGCCCGGGACGGCGGCAGGATGAACACGGATTCGGCCTCGGGCATCTGGGCGCGGACCTGACGGGCGCCCTGCCAGTCGATCTCCAGGATCACGTCTTCGCCGGCTGCCAGGCGGGCTTCCACCGCCGGACGCGAGGTGCCGTAGTAGTTGTCGAAGACGCGGGCATGCTCGAAGAACTCGCCGCGCTCGATCATCTCCTCGAAGCGTTCGCGGTCGACGAAGTGGTAGTTGACGCCGTCGACCTCGCCCGGGCGCTTCTCGCGGGTGGTGTGCGAGACCGAGACGCCGATGCCGTCTAGATGCTCGAGCAGGGCCTTGACCAGGCTGGTCTTGCCGGCTCCGGAGGGAGCGGAAACGATATAGAGAGTGCCTTGGGGCATGAGCGAGGTCCCTGACGTTGACGGCTGAAGAGCGAGCGGCTCGGAAAGGCGCGAAGTATCGCATAGATTGGCCTTCGCTCTACAGCATCCAGGTTCGGCCATCCTGCCTCAGGTGGCGAGGGACCCCGGCCCCGTGGCCCATATCATCGGCGAGGAGTTCGAGGACGTACTGAGCGGCCACCGAGTTGCCGCGCTCATCCAGCGCCGGTGACCAGGCGCAGACCGAGAAGCAGCCCGGGACGATGGCGATGATTCCGCCGCCGACCCCACTCTTGGCCGGTAGGCCGGCCCGGTAGGCGAAGTCGCCCGCCGCGTCGTACATGCCGCAGGTGAACAGCAGCGAATTGATCCGCCGTGACAGGTCGGGCGCGATGAACTGCTCGCCCAGGGATCGGGCGTATCCCCCGGCGGCCAGGAAATTGAAAGTCCGGGCGAGGTCGACGCAGCTCATGGACAGCGCACAGCAGGAGAAATAGGCCTGCAGGACGGCGTCCACGTCGTTGTCCAGATGGCCGAAGGCCTGCATCAGGTAGGCCATGGCGGCGTTGCGGGCTCGATGCTGCCACTCGGAGGCCTGCACGCCTTCGTCGATGTGGATCGTCGGGTTGGCGGACAGTCGGCGGGCGACGTCGCGAAGATGTTTCGACGGCGTGGCGAAGGCGCTGACCAGGCGATCGGTGACCGCGATGGCGCCGGCGTTGATGAAGGGGTTACGGGGCTTGCCGCCCTCCACCTCAAGTTGAGTCAGGGAATTGAAGGGCATTCCCGAGGGATTGCGGCCCACCCGTGTCCACAGGGCATCGCCGTGCACGCGCAAGGCCAGGGTCAGCAGCAGCGTCTTGGCGATGCTCTGAATCGAGAACGGCTCCTGTGCCTCGCCGGCGTGGTAGATCTCCCCGTCATTGGTGCAGATGGCGATGCCGAAGCGGTCGGCCCGCCGTTGCGCCAGCGCGGGAATATAGTTGGCGACGCGGCCGCTGCCCAGCCGGGTTCTGGCGCGTCGTTCCAGGCTTTCCACCCATTCCTGCATCGTTTCCATGAGAACTCTCTGGCTGGTCGTCGCGAAGGGAGCCAGGACGCGACGGCCCGGCGGCGGCAGATGCCGCGGCCGGGCCGATGACGTCTGGAAGCAGAAACCCGGCTAGGGAGTGGTCGGCGATGCCGCCTGGGCGCGGCGCACGCGCTCACGATCCTCGGGTTCGATCTCCCAGGCTGCTGGGTCGACGTTGAGGTCGCTGAACTTGTCGGCCTCGAAGATCGGTTGCCCGACGCCGGCCTGGATCTGGTCGTCGAAGTCGCGCAAGATGCGCCGCCCCGGCTTGAAGAGCAGGATCAGTGCGACCAGGTTGGCCAGAGCCAGGAAGCCCATGGTGGTGTCGGCGAAGGCGAAGACGGTGCCCAGGTCGGTCATCGCCCCCCAGATGCACAGGCCGATGATGGCGAGGCGAAAGACGTTGAACAGGGTACGATTGCCGCGGCTGAAGAAGTCGAGGCTGTTCTCGCCCAGGTAGTAGTTGTAGAGGATGGTGCTGAAGCCGAACAGCAGCAGCGCAACGCTGACGAAGCTACGGCCCCACTCCCCGACATGATCGGCCAGGGAGGCCTGAGTCAGGGCGATGCCGTCGATGCCGGCGCCGAGGGCCGGATCATAGGCCCCGCCGAGCAGGATGATGAAGGCAGTGGCGGAGCAGATGATCAGGGTGTCGATGAACACCGAGAAGGCCTGCACGATGCCCTGGTTGACCGGGTGCGGCACGTAGGCGACGGCGGCGACGTTGGGTGCGCTGCCCAGCCCCGCCTCATTGGAGAACAGGCCGCGCTTGACGCCCATCAGGATCGCCGCGCCGATGCCGCCGCCGATGGCCGGCTCGAGGCCGAAGGCGCTCTTGACGATCAGCGCGATCACGTCCGGGATCTGGGTGATGTTCAGGCCCAGCACCACCAGGGCGATCAGCAGGTAGCCGCCCGCCATCACCGGAACCAGCACCTCGGTGACCCGGGCGATGCGCTTGACGCCACCGAACACGATCAGCCCCACCACCAGGGCTAGGCCGAGGCCGGTGATGTGAGCCGGGATGCCGAAGGCATCGTCGAAGGAGGTGGCCACGGCGTAGGACTGCAGGGCGGTGAAGGCGAAGCCGAAGGTGGCCAGCAGCAGCACCGAGTAGAGGCCGGCCAGCCAGGTCCAGCGGCGCCCGAGCCCGCGGGCGATGTAGCGGGCCGGGCCGCCGCGGTAGGTGCCGTCGGGCTCGGCGGTCTTGTAGGCCTGGGCCAGGGTGCACTCGAGGAAGCTGGTGGCCATGCCCATCAGGCCGACCACCCACATCCAGAACACCGCGCCCGGACCACCCAGGGTGATGGCCACGGCGACGCCGGCGATGTTGCCGCCGCCGACTCGCCCGGCCACCGACAGCAGCAACGCCTGGAAGGAACTCAGGTGGCCGTGTTGGTCCTTCTTGAAGGCCTGGCTGGCGCTGAGGATGCGGAACATGCGGCCGAAATAGCGGAACTGTACGCAGCGCGAGGCCAGGGTGAAGCCGACCCCGACGGCGATCAGCAGGGCGATCAGAACCTTGCCCCACAGCAGGTCGTTGATCAACGCGAGCATGCGGCACCTCCCTCGTGGATCGTCGACTCGGTAGGGGAGACGCTTGCGGCGGGTAAGGCCGCCTTGATTATGGTGGGCATCGGTCGTTGAACCTCTTGTTCTTGGAATGTCGCGGCTCTCGTCATGGAGCCACCTCATCAAGAGCAAGGGGCATGCCAGGTGGTGATATATCGGTTACATGATTGTTTTTTCTTGCGTTTCTGTCGGGGCTTGGCCTCGGTGGCGAGGGTTAAGGGGTATAACCTCCAGACGCCCTGGGGCGTCGATGATCTGTAAGCAATTGAAATTAATAGACTATGTGGCGCTATAACCCTAGTTATCCCGTCGCCGGGGTTATAGGGGTTCCGCGCCGGACGCGCGCAGCTTCTTCACCCGCTTGCTCAGTGCCGGCTGGGAGATGCCCAGCAACTTTGAGGCAATCGACTGGTTGCCCTCGGCCCGTTGCATGGCCTCGCGGACCAGCAGGTCGGCGACCTCATGCAGCGTCGGCAGGGGCTCGTCCGGGGCGAAGACGTGGCGTTCGATGGACGCCTCGGCCGACGGCTCGGGGCCGGCAAGGCCTGGATCGATGGCGCGCCTGAAGGCCGCCATGGACAGCGTTCGCGAGCGGTGGACGCTCATGGCATCGTAGGCCATGGCGCGCAGCTCGCGCACGTTGCCGGGAAAGGCGTAGGTGCCCAGCAGCACCGGCAGCTCGGGCGGGTAGGTCGGGCGTGGCTTGCCGAGCTCGTCGGCGGCCTCGGCGAGGAAGTGGTCCAGTAGCAGCGGGATGTCGCCACGGCGACGGCGCAGCGGGGGAATCTGAACCTGATGGGTACGCAGCCGGTAGTAGAGATCCTTGCGAAAGCCGCCTTCTCGCTGACACGCCTCGAGGTCGTGATGGGTCGCCACCACGATACGCGCCCTTGCCCGCTTGGGACGATCGCTGCCCAGCGGATAGTACTCGCCGTCCTGCAGCAGGCGCAGCAGCTTCACCTGGGACGCCGGGTTCAGGTCGCCGATCTCGTCGAGAAACAGGGTGCCGTCCGCGGCCTGTTCGACCATGCCGGCACGGGGGCGATCGGCCCCGGTGAAGGCCCCTCGCTCATGCCCGAATAGGGTGTCGGCGAAGACGCCCTCGTCGAGCCCCGCCGCGTTGACGCAGACCAGTGGGCCGCGGCGGCCGCTCAGATCATGGGCGGCCCGAGCGATCAGTTCCTTGCCGACCCCGCTCTCGCCGCCGATCAGCAAGGGCTGACTGGAGGGCGCCACCGACTCGAGGTACTGGAAGACCGAGCGCATGCCCTTGTCGTCGGTGATGATGTCGGCGAAGGCTTCGGGGTGCTCCAGGGTGTCGTCGAGGAAGCGTTGACGCAGCGCCAGGTTCTCCTGGCGCAGTTCCTGCAGGCGGATGGCGCGCTTGATGCCTTCGATCAGCCGGCTCTGCTCGTCGGTCTTGACGAAGTAGTCGAAGGCGCCTCGCTTGATGCACTCGACGGCGGTCTCCACCTGGTTCAGGCCGCTGATCACGATCACCCCGACATCGGGATGTTCCTCGACGATACGCCGCAGCAACTCCTCGCCCGACAGGTGGGGCATGGTCAGGTCCAGGGTGACCAGGCCGATGTTCTCGCGCGCCAGGATGTCCATCACCTGGCGGCTGTCCTGGCAGTGGTGGAGATGGTTGATGCCGCCACTGCGCTCCAGGGCGATGCTCAGGCTGCGCAGGTAGGAGGGTTCGTCATCGACCAGCAGCAGGCCGAAGGCGGGATAGAGGTTCATGCTCATCGATCATCCTGGTGGGAGGTGGCAGCGTCGTCGGCCGAGGCCACGGGCAGCGTCAGGGTGACGGTGGTGCCGCGGCCGGGGTGAGACGCGAAGTCCAGCTGGCCGTGGTGCTCGCGGACGATGCCGGCGGAGACCGACAGCCCCAGACCGGTGCCGCCGCACTCGCGCCGGGTGGTGAAGAAGGGGTCGGTCAGCCGGGTGAGCGCCGCCGGGTCGATGCCGCGTCCCTCGTCGTGTACCTCCAGGATCACGGCCTGGTCGTCGGCAAGGTGCCGGGTGGTCAGGCGGATGCCCTGGTCGCGCCCCTCCAGGGCCTGGCAGGCGTTGAGCACCAGGTTGATGACCACCTGCTCGATGCGCTGAGCGTTGCCCCACACGGCGGGTAGGTCGCCGGCGTAGTCGGTCTCGAAGCGGCCGGTGGCCTGGCGGATCGAGTTGTCGACCAGACGCACCGCGGTCTTGACCACCTCGTCGAGGTCGAGGCGCTCGCCGAGCTCGGGGCTGCCCTGGCGGGCGAAGTCCTTGAGATCGCCGACGATCCGCTTGATGCGCTGGGTACCCTCCAGCATTTCGTCGAGCATCGAGGGCACCTCGTCGCGCATGCGCGAGTAGGGCAGGCCGCCGAACGGGAAGTCGCCGTGGTCGCGATAGTAGGCCTCGAGGATCGGGCGGGCATCGTCGTGGGCATCCCGCAGCACCGGCAGGTTCAGCAGCAGCAGGCCGCTGGGGTTATTGATCTCGTGGGCGACGCCGGAGACCAGCACGCCCAGCGAGGACATCTTGTCGGCCTGGATCAGCTGCTGCTGCTGGCGGCGTAGCTCCTCGGTGCGGCTCGCTACCTCGCGCTTGAGCAGGCGGTTCCAGACCACGATGCCGCCGAGGATCAGCAGCAGCAGCCCCGAGGCGAGGGCGCCAATCAGTCCGAGCCGTTTCCAGGGCAGGCCCTGCCCCTGCTCCAGGGGCCCCAGCCACTTGTCGTAGATGGCCTGATGGCGGCCGGTGTTCTTGAGGATCGCCAGGCCCTCGCTGAACTGGGCCAGCACGTCGGCGTTGCCCTCCTTGACGGCATAGCCGTAGCGCAGCGAGAACGGGCGGGCGACCGGCACCAGGTTAGTCAGCCCCAGCTCGCGGCTGAGGTACAGCGCCGGCAGGTTGGCCACCAGGGCATAGTCATGCTGGCCGGCGGCAAGGGCGCGCAGGGCGTCGGCATGGGTGTCGGTGGTGAACAGCTTGGCCCCCAGATCCCGCTCGATCAGCATGTCCTGCATGATATCGCCGCGCTGGACGATGACCTCCTGGCCGCGAAGATCCTCCAGGCGCTCCACGGGTGGGGTGCCGCGGCGGGCGAAGATGGACTGGTGGACGATGGCGTGGGGTGGAGCGAAGTCGAAGGTGGCGTCGCGGGCCTCGGAGTACGACATGCCTTCCAGGACATCGATCTCACCGCTTTCCAGCTTGCGGCGCATCTCGCTCCAGGGGCCCAGTTCGATGCGCACCTTGATGCCCATCACCTCGGCGATGGCTCGGGACAGCTCGACGTCATAGCCGGCGGGACGGCCGTCTTCGTCGAGGAACTCGTAGGGGGGATGGTAGTGGTCGCCGCCGACCACGATGACCCGGTCGTCGCCGGCGGAGGGCGGCGCGGCTCGGCCGATGGCCGGCAGCGCGACCAGGCAGGCCACGAACAGCAGGAGCAACCACCGACGTGCGGCGATGATGCGGATGGGGCGAAGTGTGTCGGTCGGCGTCACGGGCATCACCGGAGTCTACGTGATTTGTTGGCTCAACTCGCGGTTCTACTTTGCTGGTGCCGGCGGCAATGCCGCTGGGAGTGCCAGGGGCATCAAAAACCCTTCGATGCGCCGGGGGCGCCCCGATGATCCGTCGCACAATAAAAGACCGATTATCGCATACCGTGCCGGCCTCTGGGATAATAGCCTGCTAATTTCGCGCCGCCTGACGGTTGCGTCACCACTGTCTCAGGGAGCGTGATATGACAATGGACTCGACTCGTCCATCTTCGAACCCCCACCTGGCCGAGAAGGCCCTGGCGCTGGGGGGCTTTGCCATCGGCACCACCGAATTCGTGATCATGGGCCTGATGCAGCGCATCGCCACCGATTACGGCATCGCGGTCCAGGACGTGGGCCTGGCGATCAGTGCCTATGCGCTGGGCGTGGTGGTCGGTGCACCGTTGATCTCAGCGATCGGCGCACGCATTCCCCGTCGTCGGCTGCTGATCGGCCTGATGGTAATGTTCGCCGCCAGTAATCTCCTGACCCTGCTGGCCCCTTCCTTCTATGGCTTTGTTGCCTTGCGCTTCTTTGCCGGGTTGCCACACGGGGTCTACCTGGGAGTGGCGGCGCTGGTGGCCGCCAATGTCGCCGAACCCCACGAGCGGGGCCGTGCCGTCGGCCGGGTGCTGGTGGGGCTGACCCTGGCGATCCTCGCCGGGGCGCCGCTGGCTACCTGGGTCGGCAGCCTGTTGGGCTGGAAGGCCGCCTTCGTGATGGTGGGGGCGCTGGGGCTTTGCACGGCGCTGCTGGTGAGGCTGTGGGTGCCGGTTCAGCCTGCGAATGAGGGCGCGTCGCTGCGCTCCGAGCTTTCGGCCATCACCAAGCCGCGAGTGCTCTATACCCTGGCTGTCGCCTGCGTCGGCTTTGCGGGCATGTTCAGCGTGTTCAGCTATGCGATGCCGACCCTGACTCACCAGGCCGGCATGCCCGAGGCGCTGGGCCCGCTGGTGCTGGCGGTATTTGGAGTGGGCGCCGTCATCGGCAACTATGCGGGCGGGCGGCTGGCCGACGCTAACCAGAGCCTTGCCATCGGGGGGGCCCTGGTCTGGGCTGCGCTTTGCCAACTGGGCTTCTTCCTGGCCGCCGATCAGATCTGGAGCGGCATGCTGTTCGTCGGCCTGGTGGGCACCTGCGGTGCCCTGGTGCCGCCGCTCCAGACTCGGCTGATGGATGTCGCTGGAGAGGCCCAGACCATGGCCGCGACCCTCAATCACGCCGCCTTCAACATCGCCAATGGCCTCGGCGCCTGGCTGGGCGGCATGGCGGTGACGGTGGGTCTGGGCTGGTCGGCCACTGGGCTGGTGGGTATGGCCATGGCGTTGGGCGGTCTAGTGATCTTCCTTGTTGCCCTGGCGCGGGAGCGCGCCACACAGGTGCCGGCCTGATCTGGCGCGAATCTTTTTATTACGAGGAGAGACCATGACGACTGCTGGCGATAGCCGCACCCAGGCATCGGCGCTGCCTTTCCTGGGTGTGGCGCTTGCGTTTCTGATCACCATGCTGGGTACCACCCTGCCCACGCCTCTGTACCCAGTTTATCAGGCGCGCTTCGATTTCTCGCAGCTGACCATCACGGTGATCTTCGCCGTCTATGCACTGGGTGTGATGGGCGCCCTGGTGGCCACCGGACGCTGGTCGGATCAGCTCGGGCGGCGCCCCATGCTGGGCGCCGGTCTGGCGGCGGCGGCCATCAGTGACCTGGTTTTCCTGTCCAGCGATGGCCTTGCAAGCCTGTTGGTCGGCCGCTTCATCTCGGGGGTGTCGGCCGGCATTTTTACGGCGACCGCCACCGTGGCGGTGATGGAGCTGGCGCCGGCGGCCTGGCCGCGTCGGGCGGCTTTCCTGGCGACCGCCGTCAACATGGGCGGCCTGGGACTGGGGCCGATCGTGGCCGGCCTGCTGGTGGAATATCTGCCCTGGCCGCTGCGTCTTGCCTATGGGGTGCACCTGGTGCTGGCCGCCCTGGCGGCGCTGGCGGTGCTCAAGGCGCCGGAGACCGTGACCCGTCCGGCTCGGCCGACTCTCACGCTACAGCGGCTGCAGGTGCCGGAGGAGGTTCGCGATATCTTCCTGCCCGCGGCGATCGCCGGCTTCGCAGGTTTTGCGCTGCTGGGGTTCTTCACCGCCACGGCACCGGCCTTCATGATCGGTGTGCTCGGCTATGACAACCTGGCGCTCAGCGGGCTTACCGCGGGCTCAGTATTCTTCGCCTCGACCCTCGGCCAGCTTCTGCAGGAACGCTTCTCTCCATCCTGGCGACTGCCGCTGGGCTGCGCCGGAGTGATTCTCGGCGCCTCGCTGGTCGGTGTCGGCATCGGGCTCGCCTCGCTTGCGTTCTTTCTGTTCGGCGCCCTGGTGGCGGGCATTGGTCAGGGCATGGCCTTTCGTGCCGGCCTGGGGGCCGTCGTGCAGGCAAGCCCCGGCAGTCAGCGCGGCGGAGTCGCCGCCACCTTCTTCATCGTGGCCTATATCGCCCTGTCGATCCCGGTGGTGGGTATCGGGCTTGCGGTCCGCGCCTTCGGTCTGGCACCCGCCGGCATGGCGTTCGCCGGCGGCGTCGCACTGCTGGCGGGCACTTCGCTGGTGAGCCTCTTGTGGATGAGGCAGCGCAAGGCGCAGGGCTAACCCCCTCCACACCTCCCTTCTTATGAACCAACAACGCCGGTCGATTGGCCCGGCGTTGATGCGTGACGTCGTGTGCTGCTGTCCGCAGACAGCCCGTCGCGATAAGCATCACCGCACCCCGTTGTCCTCGATCAGACCTCGACGTTGAGGGTCACATCGATGTTGCCGCGGGTAGCGTTGGAGTAGGGGCAGACCTGATGGGCCGCGTCGACCAGTGCCTGGGCTGCAGCCTGATCCATGCCCGGCAGCGAGACGTTGAGGGCGACTTCAATGCCGAAGCCGGCGGGAATCTGGCCGATGCCGACCTGGCCGACCACCTGAGTCGCCTCGGGCAGCTTGACCTGCTGCTGACTGGCGGCGTGCTTCATGGCGCCGATGAAACAGGCGGAATAACCGGCGGCGAACAGCTGTTCGGGGTTGGTGCCGTTCCCGCCGGCGCCACCGAGTTCTTTCGGCGTACTCAGTGGCACTGACAGGGCGCCATCGGATGTCTGGGAGGCGCCGTCGCGGCCGCCCGTCGTGGTGGCTTCGGCTCGGTAGAGGACCTTTTCGATCGACATGGCAATTCTCCAGGTGGTGGGGTCTTTGCAGTGAATGATTGATTGCTATTTAATAGCGCACGATATAAATGAACAAAAAAACTTAGCCGTCGGCCTCGAGCTTCTTGCGCAGGGCATTGAGCTCATCGCGCAGCTTTCCCAGCTCCTGCGGTTCGCAGTGGGTGGCACAGATAGCGGCCTTGGGCACGTCGCGGGCGCGGTCTTTAAGTGCTTCGCCGGCAGTACTTAGGCTGACATCGACCCGGCGCTCATCCTCGCTTGAGCGCTGGCGCTTGACCAGACCGTGCGCCTCGAGCCGCTTGAGCAGTGGCGTCAGGGTCGCTGAGTCGAGGCCCAGGTGCTCACCGATCTTCGACACCGACAACTGACCATGCTGCCAAAGCACCAACATGACTAGGTACTGCGGGTAGGTCAGGCCAAGTTCGTTGAGCAGCCGCCGATAGAGCTTGTTCATCGCCAACTGAGTCGAATACAGCGCGAAACAAAGCTGGTTGTCGAGTGTCAGCAGGCTGTCGTCATCGGCGGCGTGATCAGTCATGTCCAAGCTCAATTTAGATAGTGTGCGATTATTTAGCAAGCGATAGCTTCAGGCATAGCGTAAGTTGCTGCCGATCCGCTCTACTGGAAAGGGTAACAGAAAAGCATGGCTAGTCATTCTATAACAAGGTGTTACGCCGAACCGACGAGCTCTGGGAGGCTACCGTCAATACTGGCACATGTAAGATGATTCAGAGGCGGCCAATGATCAAAAAAAGCGATGATATGGGCGTTACTCAAGCCTCATCACTATACGCAAGAGCCCAGTCCGTTGCGACGAGCGGGCCAAGGTGTTGATTTTTTTCGGCACTGCCACGCCAACCACTCATGCCAAGAGCATGTCATGTCTGCTTGCCACTTTTCGTGCCGTGATCGGGTCACGCAGCACGGCAGCACGGTTAGATCTATAGGGCAGCGCTACCAGGCCGATATTGCTGTGTCGGAACGTCTTTATCGCTAGGGATGGTCCGGGCGTGGTCCGTCAGGCCATGGTCACGACAGGGTAGTTGTTTTGTCGGTATAGCCTGTGATTAGCGGGGCTTGGCCGTGACGGCGTGGCGTTGTGAGGCAGCGAGAATCACTCGATATTCTGGATCTGTTCGCGCATTTGCTCGATCAGGACCTTGAGCTCCACGGCGCTGCGGGTCGTCTCGGCGACCACCGACTTGGAGGACAGGGTGTTGGCCTCGCGGTTGAGCTCTTGCATCAGGAAATCCAGGCGCCTCCCCACCGGCCCCTTGAGGGTGAGCTGGCGCTCGACCTCGTCCACATGCGTTGCCAGGCGGTCGAGTTCTTCGTCGACGTCGGCCTTCTGGGCCATCAGGGTCAGTTCGGCTTCCAGCCGCTGCGGCTCGAGTTCGGCACGCACCGTGTCCAATCGTGCAAGCAGCTGGTCCCGCTGGCGCTTGAGGATGTCGGGCAGTTGCGCTTTCACCTCGCTGACCTGCTGGCGAACGGCGGCCAGGCGGCTTCTGATGAGCGTGGCGAGCTCGGCGCCCTCTCTGGCGCGCGCCTCTAGCAGGGCATCCAGCGCCTCTTTGAACAGCGTCTGAGCGCTGTCTGTCACTACGTCGATGTCCGGGCCGCTGGATTCGAGCACTCCGGGATGGTCGAGCAGCGACAGGGCATCGGGCATGGCGGCCTCGGGCACTGTGCGACGCAGCTCGCCGAGGGCAGCGGCCAGGCCGGCCAGACGCTCGGCGTTGATGCTCAGGGTCTCGCCACTGGTCGGCACGAAGCGCAGGGTGCATTCGACCTTGCCTCGGTTCAGCCGCTGGCGCAGGGCGTCGCGGTAGCCGGGCTCCAGGCTGCGCAGGGTCTCGGGCAGGCGGAAATGCAGATCGAGATAGCGCTGATTGACCGAGCGCAACTCGAGCTCGAGGCTGCCCCAGTCGGCTTCCTGGCTGGCCCGCGCGAAGGCGGTCATGCTGTGCACCATGTCGACTCCTGACGATATACCTGAGATGTAATAAGGCGAGTCTAGCGTAACCGATTCCCGCTGGGGAGCGTGTAGAATGGCGACCAGGTGTCGGCGCTTGCCGGCCTTTGTTCTGATTTCCCGCAACGAGAGATGTCATGTCCACCACACCCCTGCGCCCCAGCGGCCGCCAGCCCGATCAGCCCCGCGATATTCGTCTGACTCGCGACTACACGCGCCATGCCGAAGGCTCGGTGCTCGTCGAGTTCGGCGATACCAAGGTGCTGTGCAATGCCAGCGTCGAAGCCGGCGTGCCGCGCTGGCTGCGTGGCAAGAACCAGGGCTGGGTGACCGCCGAGTACGGCATGCTGCCGCGGGCCACGCATTCCCGCAGTGGCCGTGAGGCGACTCGCGGCAAGCAGGGCGGTCGTACGCTGGAAATTCAGCGTCTGATCGGCCGTTCACTGCGCGCGGCGGTGGATCTCAAGCAGCTTGGCGAGTTCACCATCACCGTCGACTGCGACGTGATCCAGGCCGATGGCGGCACCCGCACCGCTTCGATCACCGGCGGCTGCGTGGCGCTGGTCGATGCCATCCGCTACCTGCAGCGTGAGAAGAAGCTCAAGAAAGACCCGCTCAAGCAGCTGGTCAGCTCGGTCTCGGTGGGGCTCTTCAAGGGCACTCCGGTGGTCGATCTCGATTACCCGGAGGACAGCCGTGCCGACACCGACATGAATGTGGTGATGACCGAGCAGGGTGGGCTGATCGAGGTGCAGGGCACCGCCGAGGCGGGTGCCTTCTCCCGCGCCGAGCTCAACGCCATGCTGGACCTGGCGGAAGACGCGGGCTCGACGCTCTTCGATCATCAGCGCGAGGCGCTGGGCATTCGCAAGTAGCGGTGTCGATCAGGGCATGATGGCCCCAACACGCAAGACGCCGGCTCAGGGCCGGCGTCTTGCGTTGCGGGGGCATGAGCGCCTGGCGCGACAGGCGCGAGCGACGGGCATACTAAGGGCGTACTAAGGGATCGAGGCGCTCAGATCTCCAGGTCGTACTCGACGATCAGTGGCGCAAACTCCGAGAAGGTCGCGTCACGGTCAATCCAGGCGTCGACCACATTGCGGCGGAGGTTGGGGCCGACCAACTGATAGTCGAGGCGCCAGCCTTCCTGCCGGGAGCGCGGCTGGTGTTGGTCGAGGGCCGGCCACCAGGTGTACTCGCCTGCGTCGCGGTTGACCTCGCGGAAGGTGTCGATAAAGCCGATCGGCCCGAACACCTGATCCATCCAGGCCCGTTCCTCGGGCTTGAAGCCCGGCGTGGTCTGGTTGTCGGCCCAGTTGGCCAGATCGATGGTCTTGTGAGCCACGTGCCAGGTACCGCAGATGATGTACTCGCGACGCTTGCGCGCCATTTTGCCAAGGTAATCCTGGTACTGGCTCATGAAGTCCTGCTTGGCGGTCGGATCACTGCCGTCCGGCATCAGGAAGCTGGCGATGCTGAAACGATCGTAGTCGGCCTGCAGGAAGCGGCCCTCATTGTCGCACTGGGGGAAGCCCAGCCCGTACATGATGGCCTTGGGAATCTTGCGGCAATAAAGCCCCACGCCGGAAAAGCCGTCTTCCTCGGCGTCGAGGAAATAGCCTTCATAGCCTTCCGGGTAAAGAATGCTGTCGTCCAGTTCGAAGCTCTTTGCCTTGAGATTCTGGACGCAGACGACATCGGCATCCTGACCGGCCAGCCAGTCGAGAAAGCCTCGCTCGACCGCTTCGCGGATACCGTTGACGTTGATGCTGGCGATTTTCATTACGTGGTCCCTTTTCCGTCGCGCGTGTATGATACCCGACGTTTCGACGTTTGGGTAAATGGCCGTGCGGCCAGGGCAGTCAGGAGATCCGAAGATGGCAGCGAGCGGGACGGTAAGCATGCAGGACTATCAGCGCGAGTTCATTGAATTCGCCATCGAACAGGGCGTGCTCAAGTTCGGTGAGTTCACCCTCAAGTCCGGCCGTGTCAGCCCCTACTTCTTCAATGCTGGCCTCTTCAAGAGCGGCTCGGCGCTGGCCCGGCTCGGTCGCTTCTACGCCCAGGCCATCGCCGACAGCGGCCTTGAGATAGATGTGCTGTTCGGCCCCGCCTACAAGGGCATTCCGCTGGCGGCCAGCACCGCCGTGGCGCTCGCCGACCACCATCAGCGCGACCTGCCGTTCTCCTTCAACCGCAAGGAAGCCAAGGCCCATGGCGAGGGCGGCAACATCGTCGGCGCCGCCCTCGAGGGCCGGGTGCTGATCATCGATGACGTGATCACCGCCGGCACCGCGATCCGCGAAGTAATGACCCTGATCGACGACGCTGGCGCCCAGGCGGCCGGCGTGGTGATCGCCCTGGATCGCCAGGAGTGCGGCAGCGTCGAGCAGGGCACTGAACGGCGCAGCGCCATCCAGGAAGTCGAGGCTCGCTATGATATGCCGGTCGTCAGTATCGTGACGCTGGACATGGTGCTGGCCTACCTGGAAGAGTACGCCTCCGAGGCCATGCAGGGCCATGCCCAGGCCATTCGCGACTACCGCGCCCGCTACGGCGTAAGCGCAGCCGGTGCCGTCGCTGAGTGACGTTTTGACCTTGAAACACGCGCTGGATACACAATCTGGACACACGATCTAGACCTAGGGATTTTCCGATGAAACTGACTCCTCTGCTCATCAGCGGTACCGCTCTGCTGGCAGCCACCCTGACCTGCCAGGCAGGCAGCCTGGATCTGAACTTAAGCAATGAGGCCGTGCAGTTCGAGGGGGCTGCTGAAATTGCTCCGGGCATCGCCCTGGGTGGCGGCGTGCTGGACAGCGATGACCATGGCGACACCACCGAAGGCCATGTCCAGGTCTTGGGCGTGGATCGCAACAGCCGCTACGACATGGGTATCGGCGCCCGCTGGACGCAGCTCGACACCGACGTCGGTGACGGTGGTGGCCTGGGGCTGGGTGGCTACGGCTACGCCTACGTCCCGAGCCTGCCGGCCATGTCAGTGGGCGGCTACGCCTTCTATACCCCGGATGTGGTCACCGCCGGCGATCTCGAGGATAACGCCGAGTATGGCGTGCGGGCGCGCTATGCCTTCGCCCCGAACGTCGACGGCTATGTCGGCTATCGTCGCCTGCGCGGCGACTTCGACGGCACCGGTGGTGCCCGCACCCTGGACAGCGGCGCCAACATCGGCGTGCGGTTGAACTTCTAAGGCGGTCTCGTACCGTCTGCGTCGTCGGGCCCCGCATGGGGCCCGACTGCGTTATGGCCCTTATTCGATCAGGATGTTCGCATGCTCGACGTGGTGCTCTTTGAACCCGAGATTCCGCCCAATACCGGCAACCTGATCCGACTGTGCGCCAACACCGGCTTCCGGCTACATCTGATCGAGCCGCTGGGCTTCGTGCTCGACGACAAGCGCCTGCGCCGCGCCGGGCTCGACTACCATGAATGGGCGCGTGTTCGGGTGCATGCGAATTGGCAGGCCTATCTCGAGGCCTGTCGCCCGGCCCGGGTGTTCGCCGTCTCGACCCGTGGACGCACCGGCTATCACGAGCCCGCCTACCGGGAAGGTGACGCTCTGGTGTTTGGCCCCGAGACCCGCGGCTTGCCTCAGGCGTTGCTCGATGCCTTGCCCGCCGAGCAGCGCCTGCGCATTCCCATGCTGCCCGAGAGCCGCAGCCTCAACCTGTCCAACGCCGGTGCCGTGCTGGTCTTCGAGGCCTGGCGACAGCTGGGCTTTGTTGGGGCCGGCCTTCCGGGGGCCGGGCTTCCGGGGGCCGGCCTTCCTGGAACCGGCGATCCGGAGAGCAGCCCGATGGGCGAAAGCCAGCCCACCGATCCCTCCGCCGCGCCGCGTGCCGATCAGGAGTAAACCATGTCGATCCAGCAACGCCTCACCAAGTTGAACCCGCGTCAGCAGGAAGCGGTGCGCTTCATCGACGGCCCCTGCCTGGTGCTGGCCGGCGCCGGTTCTGGCAAGACCAGCGTGATCACCACCAAGATCGCCTATCTGGTCCAGGAATGCGGTATGAGCGCGCGCAAGATCGCCGCGGTGACCTTCACCAACAAGGCCGCTCGCGAGATGAAGGAGCGTGTCGGGCAGCTGCTCAAGGGCCGCGAGGGCCACGGCCTGACCGTCTCGACCTTCCACACCCTGGGGCTCAACATCATCCGCGGCGAGCTCAAGACGCTCGGCTACAAGCCGGGCTTCTCGTTGTTCGACCCGGAAGATGCCAAGGCGCTGCTGCGCGACCTGATGCAGAAGGACGCCCAGATCGATGCCGATCAGATCAACCGGGTGCAGGGCCAGATCTCGACCTGGAAGAACGACCTGGTGCTGCCGGGCGATGCCCTCTCGCATGCCGCCGATGACGACGAGCAGTTCGCCGCTCGGGTCTACGAGGCCTACAACCGTCACCTCAAGGCCTACAACGCGGTGGACTTCGATGACCTGATCCTGCTGCCGGTGGTATTGCTGCGCGACGACCCGGAAGTGCTGGCGCGCTGGCGGCGCAAGATCCACTACATGCTGGTCGACGAATATCAGGACACCAACGTGTCCCAGTATCTGCTGGTCAAGCTGCTGATGGCCGAGCGCGCCACCTTTACCGTGGTGGGTGACGACGACCAGTCGATCTACGCCTGGCGCGGCGCGCGGCCAGAGAACCTGGTGACGCTCGGCGAAGATTTCCCACGCCTCAATGTCATCAAGCTCGAGCAGAACTATCGCTCGACCGGCACTATTCTGCGCGCCGCCAACACCCTGATCGCCAACAACCCCCACGTCTACGAGAAGGCGCTTTGGTCGGAGCTCGGCCCGGGGGATGCGATCCGGGTGGTGGTCAATCGCCACGAGGAAGCCGAGGCGGATCGGGTGGCCAGCGAGATCCTGACCCGGCGCATCAAGGAGCGCGCCGAGTGGCGCGACTTCGCGGTGCTCTATCGCGGCAACTTCCAGGCCCGCCTGCTGGAGCTCAAGCTGCAGCACTACCAGATTCCCTACAAGCTCTCCGGCGGCACCTCCTTCTTCTCGCGCAACGAGATCAAGGACGCCATGGCCTACCTGCGGCTGCTGATCAACCCGGCCGACGACAATGCCTTCCTGCGTATCGTCAACGTGCCGCGCCGGGAGATCGGCCCCGGGACGCTTGAGAAGCTCGCCAACTATGCCAACGACCAGGCCACCGGGCGCGGCATCTCGCTGTTCGCCGCCTGCCATGAAATCGGCCTCGAGCAGGTGCTGCCGGCGCGCGCGGTCGACCGCCTGGGCCGCTTCACCCACTTTATCGACGGCGTGCGCCGGCGCATGGACGGGGGCGATGCCATCGCCGCGATTCGCGACATGCTGCGCGAGATGGACTACGAGGCCTGGCTGCACCAGAACGCCAGCGCGCCCACCGTCGCCGAGCGGCGCATGGCCAACGTCTGGACGCTGATCGACCAGCTCGAGAAGTCGATGGAGCGCAGCGCCGAGGATAGCGCCACGGAGGACAGCGACAGCCTCGAGACCGAGACCGACGGCGTCGAGGCCGCCATCTCAAGGCTGGTACTGCGCGACATCCTCGAGCAGCAGGCCGAGGAGGACGACTCCGACCGGGTGCAGCTCTTGACCATGCATGCCTCCAAGGGCCTGGAGTTTCCCCACGTCTACCTGATGGGCCTGGAAGAAGACCTGCTGCCGCACCGCAACGCCGTCGAGGCCGGTACCGTCGAGGAGGAGCGCCGACTCGCCTATGTCGGCATCACCCGGGCCCGGCGGACCCTGACGCTGACCCTGGCCCGCCAGCGCAAGGCCTATGGCGAGCTGCTCGACTGCACGCCGAGTCGCTTTCTCGACGAGCTGCCGCCGGACGATCTCGACTGGGAAGGTCGCGCCGACAAGGAAGACCCCGAGAAGAAGCAGGCCCGGGGCAAGGACGCCATCGCCGGCCTGCGCTCGTTATTGGGCTGAAGGTTCTTATTGGGCTGAGGGGCTTTGTTTTATTGAGCGGAGGGCGCTTTACCGGGCTGATCGCGGATAGGGCGAGCGTCGTCACGCGCGCAGAGGCAACGCAAAAAAGGAGGGGGCGCCATTGGCGCCCCCTCTTTTATTTTTATGCTGCGTGCCGTTGTTGCGACGTTGTTGCGACGTTGTTGCGACGTAGTTGCGACGTTGTTGCGAGCAGCTATTGTGAACAGTTGCCGCGAGCAAAAGTAGCGAGCAGTCGTTGCAAGTCTGGACCATGCCCCATCCGCGCCAGCACTGCCTACTGGCTGGCGTCCACCAGATGATCGACGGCGGCCTTGACCTCATCATCGGACAGGCTCGGGTTGCCGCCCTTGGCCGGCATCGCATTGAAGCCGTTGATGGCGTGGCTGTAGAGGGTCTCGGTGCCCTGCTCAAGGCGCGGCGCCCAGGCGCCGGCATCGCCCTTCTTGGGGGCACCGGCAGCGCCGGTATCGTGACAGGCGGTGCAGACCTGACCGTAGATGGCGGCGCCGTCGATCTCGGCGCCCTGGCTATCACCGCCGCTGCTGGCAGTTGTGGAGGCCATGGCGGCCGTGCCGCAGTCCTCACCGGCCATACATAGCTTGCCGACCGGTTCGAGGCGCTCGGCGATGGCATCGTGGCTCATGTCGCTTTGGGCCGACGCGGCGCTGGTCGCGGCCAGACTAAGGGCGGTCAGGCCGCCCATGATCAGTTTGCTGACGTTCACTCTCACCACCTCTTACGTTCTTGTCATCGAACGCCCGCATCGGCGCCTGAAAATCAGTATAACGGCAACCTCTGAAGTGGGAAACGCTGTGGCGCGAGTGGCCCCTTCCATCAGGCTGGACAGCCGCGCAGTGGGCGGGTAGGATTGTGGCCGCCCGATCGGGCACTGCTGATAAGGCAGTCGCGCGCCCATAGCTCAGCTGGATAGAGTACTGCCCTCCGAAGGCAGGGGTCGAAGGTTCGAATCCTTCTGGGCGCGCCAAGAACATCGAAAAAGGGCCTGCGAGCAATCGCAGGCCTTTTTTTGTGCCCCCTTTCCTTTGTCACCTGCTTTTGTTTGTAACTCCTCCTGTTCCTGCTTCTTCCGTGGCACCCTGCGACCGCATCATGCGACGCCTCCTCAGATGCTGGTCACCCCGGGGACATAGGTTCGGCGCTCGAGCCACCCCAGCAGGCTTGCCACCGTGGAGGTCAGTGCCAGATAGATCAGCCCCGCCCAGAGGAAGATCAGGAAGAAGTCCAGGGTCCGTGAGCCGACATCGTAGGCGATGGCGGTGATCTCCACCACGCCGATGGTATAGGCGATGGAGGTGAACTTGAGCTCGATGATCGCCTCGTTGGACCACTGCGGGATCACCCGTCGCAGTGCCTGGGGAAGCATGATGTGGCGAATCGCCTGCCACTGGGTCATGCCGCAGGCGCGGGCGGCCACTATCTGACCCTTTGGCACCGACAGTACCGAGCCACGGAAGTACTCGGCCTGGTAGGCGGCACTGTTGAGGGTGATGGCGATCACCGCCGCTGTGAAGGCGTCGAAGACGATGCCTACCTGGGGAAGCCCCAAATAGATGAAGAACATCTGAACCAGCATCGGCGTGCCGCGAAAAAGCTCCACATAGACGGTGCTGAGCCAGTAGAAGAGCCGGTTGCCGTAGACCCTTGCCCAGCACAGCGCCAGGCCGAGAAAGAAGCCCAGGGTGATCGCGACGATCCATAGCGACAGGGTGATCGGAACGCCCTTGAGCAGCTCAGGCAGCCACTTGATACCGAAGGAGATAAATTCCTGCATGGCTTACCCGTGCTCCGCGATAACGTTGAGGAAGGCCCTTGTCCGCTCGTGTACGGAGTCAGTGAACATCGCGTCCGGTGTCCCCTGCTCGACGATATGGCCGTTCTCCATGAAGATGATCTCGTCGGCGGCCTGGCGGGCAAAGCTCATTTCGTGGGTCACCACCACCATGGTCATGCCCTCGGTGGCCAGCTGCTGCATCACGCGCACGACCTCGCCGGTCAGCTCGGGGTCCAGCGCCGAGGTCGGTTCATCGAACAGCAGCACATCGGGGTCCATGGCCAGGGCGCGGGCGATGGAGACGCGCTGCTGCTGGCCGCCGGAGAGCTCTGCCGGGTAGGCGTCGGCCTTGTCACCAAGGCCGACCCGTTCCAGCTCGCGCTTGGCGCGCTGGGTAGCGGTCTCCTTATCGGTGCCGTTGACCTTGATCTGGCAGATGCGCACGTTGTCGAGCACGGACAGATGCGAGAAGAGGTTGAAGTCCTGGAAGACGAAGCCCATTCGCGCCCGCATCGCGTCGATGTTGTTATCCAGCACTTCATGGCCGTTGAGATAGATGCGCCCGGCATCCGGCACCGTGAGGTGGTTAATGCAACGTAGCAGGGTGCTTTTCCCCGAGCCGGAGGGCCCGATCAACACCTTGGTCTCGCCCTTGCGTAGCCCGAAGCTGATGCCCTTGAGCACCTCCAGGCCGTCGTAGGCTTTCTTCACATCCTGCACGTCCAGAATCAGATCGTCGGCCATTCTTGGCGTTCCTCTCGCGTTATTCTCGCGTTATTTTTCGAAGCCCGGCACGGCCAGCTTGCGTTCAAAGGCATACAGCAGGCTGTTGCCCGCTCGATTGAGGATGAAATACAAAAGCGCCACGACGGCAAATACGGTCAGCACGTTGCCCTGGGTGCTGGTGATGATGTAATGCGCCTGGCGAGTCAGCTCGACCACCCCGATGACATAGGCCAGGGAGGTCTCCTTGATTTCCGAGGAGAACTCGTTGGTCCAGGGCCCAATCGCATGCCTTGCTGCTTGGGGGAAGATGATATGGCGAATCGTCTTGGCCTTGGACATGCCCATGGCTCTGGCCGCCATCATCTGACCGGCTGGCACGGACTGGAAGGCGCTGCGAAATATCTGTGACTGGTAGGCCGCGGAACGCAGGCCCATGGCCAATATCGCGGCAGTAAAGGCCGAGATATCAAGGATGCCGGAGAGACCGTAGAAGAAGATGAACAACATGATAATGACAGGAACGCCTCGGAAGACGCGCTCGTACACGACCAGCGGCCATTGCACCAAACGTGTCCTGGGGCCATAGAGTTTTACTAGGCAGATGGCCATGCCCAGCAGGAAACCAATCGCCAAGAGGGCGGCCAACAGCACGATGGCTACGCCCAACCCCTTCAATAGGAAGGGGAAGTCGCGAAGTAGTACGTCGTAGATATTCATGCCGATTTCCCTTGCGTGACGGGCACCTTCCCTTGGCTGGAAGGTGCCCGCCGTCAGATCGGTTTATTCGTTGCCGAGCTCGGGAAGGCCAGCGACCGGTTTCTGGTAGGTGTCGACGAAATCAGGCATATGGCCCGGGATGGAAGGCACGGTGACGCCAGGAATGTACTCCCCGACAATTTTTTCCCATTCCCCGGATTCGTAGATGGCCAGAATGCCCTGGTTTAGGTCGCCCAGGATGTTCTGAGGGTCGTCCTTGGCCACGGCCAGCGCCAGCGGAGCGCGAATGTAAATCTTGCCAGCCATCTTCACCGCCTTGCCGGCGTTGATGTACTCCTGGGCGGACGTATCGTCGACGATGACCGAGGAGATGCGGCCGATTGCCATATCGTCCACTGCCGTGACGTAGTTATCGTATTTGGCCAATTCAACGTCAATGTCGCTGGAGTTCAGCACGTTTTCTTCCATCCACGCCTGCTGAGAGGAGCCACCCTGCACGCCGACCTTGGCGCCACAGCACACGGCGGTAAAGACGTTGAGGTCGGAGTCCTCGGGTACCAGCACGACGTCGTTGGTTTCCCACCAAGGGATGGTGAAGTCGATGTTTTGGCTACGCTCTTCGGTGACGGTAAGGCCGGTGGCGAGTATGTCGATCTTCTCCGCTGCCAGAGCGGGGATCAGCGAGGGGAAGGGCATATCCTGGAATTCAATCTCGATGCCCGCTTGCTCGGCAATCGCTTCCATTGCGTCAATAGCGATACCCTTGAATTCGCCACCTTCTACGTAGGCCCAGGGGGGGAAAGAGGCCTCGACGCCAACGGTGTAAGGGTCTTGTGCATATGCAGTGGTCGCCAGACCGCTGCCGAGTACCATGGTGCCCATCATGACGGCAGGCAGGATTGATGCTGTTATTCCTTTCATGATCATCTCGCTTGGTGGTGTGTTTTTATTATTCCGCTGAACCAATATGGGCGCCTCGTTTCTAGGCTGTCAAATGAATATGGGCCGCCCTTTGCGTGACTTTATCGTGGAATTTTCCCGTTCCCATTCATGAGGGGATAACAAGGCATATCGTTAAATGCGTTTTGTTCTAAGGGCGGTATTTTTGCTTCATGTTGGTGAATGTATTGTTCAACGCCTTTTTTATAAGATGTTTTTAATATCACTTTCAGTTGGCGTTGTGCCTGAACGCCCGGTGTTGCATGTCTCTCGCCTATTGATACTGATGTATCAGTCAGCGGACGTTTTAGACATCATCATGCGTTGCAATATCGTCAGCGCTTTTGCTTTATTAATTCTTCATTACTCGCCGTTAAGGACCTGGCATGCTCCCTGAATACTCCCCTATCGCCTGGCTGTTGATCGTTTTTTCCGTTTATCTGACGGGCGTCTCGAAAGGGGGATTTGCAGGGGGCTTCGGTACGCTCTCGGTGCCGCTGATGGCACTCGCCATTAGCCCTACCCATGCGGCAGGCCTGCTGCTACCGCTGCTGCTGGTCATGGATGTCTTTGCGGTGAAGGCATGGTGGGGAAAGCAGGCAACTGCGGAAGTGTGGCGCTTCGTGCCGGGGCTGTTTGTCGGTGTGGGAGTAGGAACGGTGCTGTTTGGTAGCTTGAGTGAACAGGGCGTGCGCCTGGTGCTCGGCGTAATCACCCTGCTGTTCGCCGCTTATATGCTGTTGAAGCCCGTTGCCAGAAAGCCCATTTCAACTCGCTGGGCCCTGCCTGCCGCCAGTGTCTGCGGCTTTACCAGCTTTATGGCTCATTCTGGTGCGCCGCCGATAAACGTGTACCTGCTTCCGCGCAAATATCCTAAAAAGACCTTTATTGCCACCTGCGCCGTGTCGTTCGCGGTGGTCAACGTAATCAAACTAGGCCCCTACATATGGCTTGGCGAGGTGAATGTGACCAGCGCCTGGGCATCGCTGTTGCTGGTGCCTATCGCCTGGGCCGGCGTGCGCAGTGGCCTGTGGCTCCAGAGCCGCGTCAACGAAACACTTTTCTTCCGGCTGGTGATTCTGGCGATGTTCGTCGTCGGCTTTAATCTGATGTGGCAGGCGCTGACCTAGTCGTTGTCGCCCGCCTCGTGATTAGCCGAACCGCGACTGCGTCGCTAGGCCGGTCTATTTAGCCATCCAGTTAGCCATCCAGCGCGTGGCGGCGCAGTTCCTCGATTGTTACCACGTCCAGCGCTCGCTGATCGGTCGAGGCCAGAATGACCGGCGGTGCAAGGCCGACGGCAAGTGCCTCCTGCCAGCGGCCAGTGCACAGACACCAGCGATCGCCGGGGGCGAGGCCGGGAAAGCCGAAGTCCGGGCGCGGCGTGACCAGATCGTTGCCCCGGGCGCGGCTGAAGACCAGAAATTGCTCGGTGACCTCGGCGCAGATGGCGTGTACGCCGATGTCTTCGGGGCCCACCCGGCAGAAGCCGTCACGGTAAAAGCCGCTGGCGTTCTCGTGGCAGCAGGGGGCCAGCGGCTCACCCAGCACGTTGCGCGGGCGCTGAGGCGTAGTAGTCGACTCGGTCATGGCGTGTTCTCGGCGGATCGCTATCTGAGGAGGCTCGCCCAAGAGGCTCGCGGAGTAGCCTCGTGGGCAACGGGATATCTTGTGCAACCTTACGGCATATTCGGTCGAGGCGTCACACCGCCCTTATACCTCCACCCACATCCGCAGCAGGTTGGCGTAGCTCTTGGAGAGTGCCTTGAAGGCATCGGTGTTGCCGCTCTCGTCGAACAGCTGGCGACGAGTGGTGTCCAGGTCGAACAACACCTCGCGCTGGCCTGGATCGCGCACCTGACTCTGAGCCCAGCCTACCGCGGCGAGTCGCTCCCCGCGGGTGACTTCCTCGACCCTATGCAGGCTCGAAGAGGGATAAAGCACCAGCGAGCCCGCCGGCAGCTTGAAGGTCTGCTCGCCGGCGGTGGACTCGATCAGCAGCTCACCGCCGTCATAGCTCGCGGGATCTCCCAGAAACAGGGTGTAGGAGATATCCGTGCGCAGCGCGCCCTGGGGGCTGCCCATCACGGCGTCATCGACGTGGTTGCCGTAGGCCATACCGACATCATAGCGGCTGAACATCAGCGGCTTCATACGTGCCGGACGCACCGCCATCTGGAACAGCGGGTGGCGAGTGAGCGCCTGAGTGAGCTCCTCGCGCAGCGTCGCTACCTCCGGGTCGCGCCCATCGGCCTGTTGGTTGCGCTTGACCGTGCGGGCATGCCAGCCGGCGGTCTCGCGCCCGTCCTTGAAGGGCACCCCGGCCAGGGTGGCGCGGGCCCGCTCAAGCAGCTCGGGAGGGATGATGTCGGCGATGCAGAGGATCACGGCGGGCTCCTGTGAGATGAGAAATCAGGATCAAATGTTAATCGTTTGTATTTCGGCGTAATAGCCGGCATCCTACCAGCATCGGCAAGGCAGGCGCACGTCACTCGTCGCTGCGAGCTGGCTGCCGCTTCTCACACAAGACAATAGCGCAACAGCATGGAGATCATCATGTCCACCACGCGTACGAAGGTTTGGGTCGGGATCGGAGCCAGTGTCTTTCTGGGCGCTAGCAGCGCCGCTTGGGCGAGCGGTGACGAAGAGGCCGTCGGCAGCAGCGACGCCCAACAGATGGAAAGCGCGGGCGAAGGTGGCGAAGGACACGGCAGCCATCATGGCGGCGAGCCGGGAGAAGGCGGTGAGTCCGGTGCCCATCACGGCGATGAGTCGGGAGAAGGCGGTGAATCCGGCGCGCATCACGGTGGTGAAAGCGGCGAAGGTGGCGAAGGCGGCGAAGGCGGCGGCAATAGCGCCTTTAGCGTCTTCGATTACCTGAGCGCTGATGCCGGAGGCGAAGGCGGTGAAGGTGGTGAAAGCGGCAGCAGCTACTCGTCCACCAACCCGGGCGTCTACGTCACTACCCTGGCGCTGATGGAAGGCCACCTGCGGGTGGCAAGCGAGCTGTACCGCGAAGGCGCCAAGGACAATGCTCTGGCGCACTTCTATCACCCCGTCGCCGAGTACTACACCTCGCTGGAAGCGGGGCTGGATGCCCGCGGCGTCGAGGGCCTCAAGCCGGTCCTGCTGAAGGTAGCCGAAGAAGCCTCGAAAGGCGGCGACTGGTCCGATCTGGAAGGCGACTACGAAGCGGCGCGCAAGGCGATCCACGACGCCCAGGCCGCGATCGACCCGTCCCTGAAGCAGGACGCGACCTTCCAGAGCCGGGTGCTGCTGGCGCTGACCAACACCGCCTTGGACGAGTACATCGAGGCCATCGATGGCGAACAGTTCGTCAACGGCCCCGAGTATCAGGACGGCCACGGCTTCATGCTGGTCGGCCGCGATATGCTCTCGGCACAGGAAGCAAGCCTGAGTGCCGCGGACGGCCCGGCCTACCCGGAAGTGGTAGAAGCCTATGAGGACATGATGACCGCTTGGCCGAGCGCCGCCGTGCCCGACACCCCAGCAGTGAGCTTCGGCGAGCTGTCAGGCGACGCCTTTGCCCTCGAGGTGCTGCTCAAGGATTACTGAGCCGACGGCGCACGACAAGCACGGCACAGGTAGTCCGGCATAAACTGCCCGGACAAACAGGAAGGCCCGCAACGCCAGGCGTTGCGGGCCTTTTGCCGTCTGGGGCCAGGCGTTCGAAGGTGATAGGTCCCTCGCCCCCCCAGGGCCGTCGATCAGGCGACCGTGGAGCCGGTGGCCTCCTGTGCACGGTGTGGTTGAGCAGGCGCCTCGATCCCCAGGCGGCGCAATTCGGCGCGCCAGGCGAGCTCGAGACCGTAGTCGCTGTCGTTCCACTTGTCGTACTGGTTCGCTACGTGATCGCATAGCTCTAGGCTTGCATGGCGCAGCGGCTGCCCGGTGGCCTGAGCCGCCAGCTGGGTCTGACAGCTGCGCTCGAGATCGCGCATGCGCAGGAAGGCATCGCCCACCGAGTTGCCACAGGTCAGCAGGCCGTGCTGGCGCATGATCATGGCGTTGTGCGACCCCAGATGAGCGACCAGCCGGCGCCGCTCGTCCAGGTCCAAGGCAATCCCCTCGTAGTCGTGATAGCCGATGCGCTGGTGGAACTGCATGGCCCACTGGTTGAGTGGTAGCAGGCCCTCTTCCAGGCAGGACACCGCCACCCCGGCCACGGTGTGGGCATGCAGCACGCAGCCAACGTCCGGGCGTGCCGCGTGAATGGCACTGTGGATGGTGAAGCCGGCAGGGTTTATGCCAAGCCCAGTGGGGTCATCCAGCACCTCACCCTCGGCGTCCACCGTCACCAGGCTGTCGGCGGTGACTTCCTCGAAGCGCAGCCCGAAGGCATTGAGCAGGAAGCGCTCGCCGGGCAGGCGCGCCGAGATGTGGGTCGAGATGCCGTCGTCCATGCCATCCCGCGCCATCAGCCGATAGGCGGCGGCCAAGTCACGGCGGATGGCCTGCTCCTCTGCAGGGCGGGTCGGTGCGCTCATTACAGGCTGGCCTCCACCGCGGGCAGGGCGGGTTTGCCGTCGCGAGTCGTCACGCCTTCGAGGAACTCGGCCACCTTCTCAGGGTGTGCGACCAGCCAGTCATGCGCCACGGTTTCCAGCTTGCGTTCCTTGAGGCTGTATTCACGGATGAAATCGCTTTGGTCGTCGGCCGAGAACGTGAACTGATCGAGCAGCTGGCGCATGTTGGGATTGGCGTCGCTGTAGGCCTTGGAGACGATGGTCTTGACGTCGTTGCGGCCGTTGTTGGCGCCATAGACGCTTTCCGGGTCGTCGAGGATACGGCTGTCGTATTCCGGCACCATCCAGTGCGGCGTCCAGCCGTAGAACACGATCCAGCGCTCGTCTCTCGCGGCGGCGTCGACTTCACTGAGCATGCCGGGTGTCGAGGAGGACATGCCTTCCCAGTTGCCGAGGCCGTAAGTGTTGGCCTCAATGGCGCTGTTCAGCATGTCGGTCACGTTGGAGCCGCTCTCGATGCTGTAGACGGTATAACCGAAGCGCTCGGCGACTTCAGGGTCCGCCAGCTGCTCGGCGCTGGTAATGCCGGCCTCATAGACGTAGCCCGGCACGGCGAAGCCCATGCGCGCGCCGCTGATATTGCTGCCCAGGTCGACGATGGTGCCCTTGGCCATGGCGGCGTCGTAGATGGTGGTCTGGGACGGCATCCAGCCGGCCAGGAAAACATCGCTCTCGTTGGTTCCGAGCGTCTGATAGGCCACCGTTGAGCTGAGCTCCTGCTTGTCGGCGGTATACCCCAGCGGCTCGATGAGCTGTGAGAGCATTTCGCTCTTGACGGTGACACCGGGCCAGGGCGGCACGACGATCCGCAGCGTATCGTCACGGTCGCCGGCGGCGGCCAGGGCCTGGCCGGCCAGGCTCAGCCCTGCCAGCAGGGTCAGGCTGATGGCGGTCAATCGGAACATTTTCATATCGTTGTATCTCCTTTGCGGTTGGCCGGCCGCCGGGTGGCGGTCACGGTGTCATCGGTCTTGCGAGGCCGGTTCGGGCCTCGCAAGACCGGGTTGGAGGTTATGCGTTTCTGGGGATCAGCCCGTTAATCCACCAGCTAATCCACCAGTTCGGGCAGGCCATCGAAGGGCGTCCGGGCCAGCACGCGCTCGACCATCGGCACGAAGGTATCGAGTGGCAGGGTGTCGTAGTCCTTATCGAAACTGGTCTGATCCCACTCGTCACAGAAGCGCACGGTGCGCTCGAACGCCGGGTGGTCGCGGTAGGCGTCACGGGCGTGTGGGTCGAGCCCGAAGAAATGGCGATAGTGATAACCCTGGAAGAGCTCGTGGTGGCGAATCATCCAGGTGTTCAGCGGGTCGATGAACGGCTCGAGGATGCCGGCCGCGATCTCGGCATGGTTGGCCGGCGACAGATCGTCGCCGATGTCATGCAGCAGCGCGCAGACCACCATTTCCTCGTCGGCGCCGGCCCGCAGGGCGCGGGTCGCGGTCTGCAGGCAGTGCTCATAGCGATCCACCGGGTAGCCATGGTGGTCGCCATGCAGGCGCTCCAGATGCACAAGCACCCGGCGGCTGGCATCGGCCTGATAGGCCCTGAAGTGTGAATCGATCAGGGCCCATTCCTCGCGGCGGCTCTCATCGAAGCGACGAAAGCGGGCTTGGGTCATCGTGGCTGAGTGGTCGGCGGTATGGCTCATGCAGTGGCTCCTAGCGATGTGGACAGCTGGTCGCGCAGCACCAGGCGGCGGCTCGCGGTGCTGTCCTCCCGCCTCATTCACGAGGGCTCTGAATCGGGCAGTCTGAAGCTACTGTCCGGAGGCAGGTCTCATCAGGATCCGTATCTCCGGCGTCAGAGCCCACTGATTTATGCCTGAAGAGTGCTCCTCTTTCGGCTTTATATAGCGGTATGGAATCAATCGCCGCCGTCAATGCAGCCATGAGCGCCGGTCGTCGTTGCGGCCGCTCGGTTCCTGGTGCTGTAGTGGTCTCGCTGGGGTGTCAGCTCAGCGCGGTCAGTCTCGGCAGCCCCTTCAGCAAGGTGGGCCACCACTTGTCGGCGGCATCACCGAGGTGCACGGTGATGCGCCGGGCG
>NZ_QLSX01000008.1 GCF_003268885.1 Onishia taeanensis | reverse complement strand
CCGGCAATACGTGCCAAGCTCGGTCTCTGATAGAGAAGCCGTTTCAATCACCACAGCCAGCTTGGCGTCAGCTGACCAATCATCTCCGGTCTTACGGTTCCCTGGCACAGGCACTCCTTGTCGGCGGCATGTTTTCAGCCAACCATACAGGGTCGCATCCGATATGCCTTCCTCGGCGGCCACCGACGCCACACTGCGGTTGTCAGGCGGTAGCAGCTTCTTTAGCACCGCGGCCTTACGTTCCTCGGAATAACGTGGCATGAACAATCCTATGCCGCCCACTCTGATGTGGATTCAGGCAAAATCGCCAACTGGACAACTAGGCTGACAGAGGGGGCTAGCGCCATCACCAGCCAGACCCAGAGAGCGAGTTCTGTCAAAATAGATCGATTGAGGAAGCAGGATGCTTGGCCGTGTAAAAGCTACATCGCGTGTCTGGTTGTAAAAGCCGAAAGGGTTTTTGAATCGCCCCAGCTGCAAGCCTATGTTTCGCTTCTGGTTTGAGAGTATTTGATAGTCAATTACTCCATAGTCCAGCTCGGGTTGCGCCTCACTTCCATCGCCACCTGCGCGCCTGCTTAGTACCTGCGCGGCGACCAGAACATCCTCGTGGGGACGCACGGAAAAGTTAACGCCGACTTCGGTGAACTTGGTGCTGCCACCGCTTTCGCTGCTGGGCCCGAAGAAATTATTGTCATCAGTGATCACTAGTGCCTGGCTGAGAAAGCCATGGACTTGTAGTGTATCGCCCATATTCTGAGCATCTGCATTTGTAGCAGTTCCGAACAGACCCACAATGCCGATGACGCCAAGGAGTCGTGCCCCTGCTTCACTCCATTGATATGACTTGGACACGATCATCCAGATGCTCCCTGTCGAGATACCCCAGACTTCCCGGGGTGGTGGCGATGCGTTCTAGCATTTCCGATTGTGATATCACTTTCGTGGGGGCCTGCCCGGTTCCCGAAAAAACGACACGATCCCAGGACAGCTGAAGCTGGTGCGGGTAGACCGACAGGCGCTGCTTGGCGAAGCGCTCATGTACCGGATGGTCATTTGGCAGCACGAAGACCCTCAATGCTTGTCCGTCTGGCCAGGTGCGTTGCCGCATGGCGAACATAGCTCGGGCGGTATCCCGGTTTAGCGATGTTGTTCTGACACCCTGGTGCGCGACCATGACGATATCGAGCTGTCCTTCCTCAGCAATAGAGATTGGTGCGAGCACCATGGCCAAGCTCGTTAGCAGCCAGCGCGCCAAGCTGAGCGGCAGACCAGACCTTATTCCCGACATGGTTCACCCAAACGGTTAATGGAACCTGGTCGGGCACTTCGCTGTTCACAAACTGCCCTGACAGCGTCATTCACGCTGCTGCTGGCAGAACAAGTGCTTGGGCCGGGAGAAAGGCACGCACAGCGAGCTATATTTAACGTCGGCTGATTGATAGACCTTTCACTCCTCATGTCGCAGTGGTCAAAATTGTGCGATCAGGTTCTAGTTACAACTTGAAATATTATTGCACTCATGAATTATGCTTATTTAAGCATCTTAAAGCACGCTTGAGGTATTGGCTATGCCGGCTGCTGCCTGAGCTGGAAAAGTCAGTGACAGGTGAGTCGAGACAGACAAACGCTATGAAAAGGGGAAATAAGGTCGGAGAAAGGTAGCCGGCAGCGGAAACTGCCGGCTAGAGCAGGTTAGTGCAGAGCGAAACTGCCTGCATTCAGCCACAGATGGACGAGGATACTGGCCACATAGCCGAGGAAAATGATGGGTGTCCACTTGAGGTGTCCGAGGAAGGTATAGGAGCCGCGTGCCTGGCCCATCAGCGCCACGCCCGCAGCCGAGCCGACCGACAGCAGACTGCCGCCGACGCCAGCGGTCAGGGTGATCAGTAGCCAGTGACCATGCGACATATCCGGTTCCATGGTCAGTACCGCAAACATGACCGGAATGTTATCGACCACTGCTGAGATCAGGCCCAGAAACACATTGGCCCAGGTGGCATCCCACTGGCTGTAAAGCACTTCGGAGAGCATCGACAGGTAACCCATGAACCCCAGGCCACCAACGCACATCACTACCCCATAGAAGAACAGCAGCGTATCCCACTCGGCACGGGCAATGCGGTTGAATACGTCGAATGGCACGACACTGCCCAGGCGTTCCAGCGCCTGGAGGTCTCCGCGCTGCCGGTAATGATTGCGCTGGCGCTCCAGTTCGCGAGGCAGGCTGCGGCGCAGGTAATAGCCGAAGAATTGCAGGTAACCCAAGCCTGTCATCATGCCGAGCACCGGTGGCAGATGGAGCAGGGTATGACAGGCCACTGCCGTCGCCACCGTCAGCAGGAACAGCAGCACGATTCGCCGCGCGCCGCGCTTCATCTCGATATGCTCACCGTGGGCCTTGGGATGATATTTCTGGACGAAGAAGCTCATCACCACCGCCGGCACCAGGAAGTTGGTCAACGACGGCCCCAGTAGCTCGAAGAATTCATAGAATTCCACCAGACCGGCCTGCCAGACCATCAGGGTCGTGATATCGCCAAACGGGCTGAAGGCGCCCCCGGCATTGGCGGCCACCACGATATTCACGCAGCACAGGTTGATGAAGCGGTGATTGCCTTCAGCCACCTTGGTGACAACGGCGCACATCAGCAGGGCGGTGGTCAGGTTGTCGGCGACGGGGGAAATCACGAAGGCCAGGCCGCCCGTCAGCCAGAACAGGCTGCGGTAGCTGAAGCCGCGTTCCAGCATCCAGCCACGCAGGGCATCGAACACCCCGCGTTCATCCATGGCATTGATGTAGGTCATCGCGACCAGCAGAAACAGCATCAATTCCGAGAATTCGAGTAGCGTGGCCCGAAACGCATGTTCGGCAGCGTCCGGCATGCCATTGCTAACATAGACCCAGCCGATCAGTCCCCAGATGATGCCCGCGGCCACCAACACCGGCTTCGACTTGCGCATGTGCAGCTTTTCTTCAAGCATGACAAGCACATAGGCAAGAACGAAGATGGCGACGGTGAACATGCCTACCGCCGAACCGGTTAGGTCGAGCTCGCCGGACATGGCCAGCACCGAGGGGCTGACGGCCAGGCAGAGCAGGGCGAGTGCCATTGCTGGGAGGTAGCGTTGCCATGAAAAAGGCGATTTATTGTTCATAATTTATTGTATCGGCTTTGGTTTAAATAACGGTTTTCTACGATGCTATCATGCCGCGTAGTCACACCAATTAGAGACCTTCGATGCATAGCGGCAATTAACCTGCGTGCATGCTCTACATCATGATTCTTATTCAGCTTTAGGGTGGACAGAGAAGCATCTGAGAAGGGAATTCTGAATACCCGCGATACAGAGAGCACCGATTCGACAGATCGTCGTCAATCATGGCGGTGATGGCGGTATTCAGGAAGGAGTGGACTTGCGAGTTGGTGCGGATATCGCATCGCAGCGATAGGCGAATTTTTGACAACATGTTACGTTACCCCCGCGAAGTCTAGTGATACAGCAGAGAGTGCTGGCTTCCGCGAAGCATGAGGACTAGGTGAGACAATAATGTCGCTCATCGCCGACAATTTGCCGGCCAATGGCGTCAGGTAAACAGGATGTCCGCTGTCCTTGGACTGTCGTGACCGCTCTCGCCCCGGGAAGGGCGAAGCCTAATCTTTTCTTGAGGTGCAATAAGACGACGCATGTTTCTCGACAAATTCCATCAGGTCCACGACGGCCGCATCAGCATCAGTGCGGAGCAAGCCAGCCATTTCGCCAAGCAGGTCGCCGGAGACTACAACCCGATCCACAACCCGGATGCGCGGCGCTTTTGTGTGCCGGGGGATCTGCTCTTTGCACTGGTCTTGTCGAAGTTCGGCTTGTCTCAATGCATGGCCTTCCATTTTCGCAGCATGGTAGGGGCGGACGTCGCGCTGGATTTCCAGGAGCATGACGATGGCTCTATCCGCGTCACCGACGAACAGGGCAAGGTGTACCTGGAAGTTGAGCGAAGCGGTGGACTGACGCACGACGAAGACGTGATTGCGGCCTTTACGCGTCGGTATGTGGCGTTTTCCGGCAAGAACTTCCCACATTACCTCAAGCCGCTGATGCAGACGCATGGCGTCATGTTCAATCCCCAGCGTCCGCTGGTGATCTACGACAGCATGGGCTTTTCGCTGGACCGCCTCGACGTCGAAGACCCTGGCCTTGAGCTTGAGGACTCGTCTTTCGAAGTGCTCGGCAAGCGCGGCGAGGCCCTGCTGGAGTTCGGTCTTACCGCCTGTGGCCAGAAAATCGGGCGAGGCTCCAAGAAGCTGGTGGTCAGCGGCCTGCGCGACTATGACACCGCCGCCATGGACGAGATTGTCTGCGAGTTCTATCGCCTCAAGGCCGCTTACGAGGCCGCGGTCTAGCCCGGACCATGGCGACGAATCCCGCCTGCCCAGGAGGCGCCCCGAGTGGGCGCCTCCTGCGTTGGCCACCTCCGAGGCAACGTCAGGGCGTAAAACTCTCGCGAGAGGCTTGACGCCGCCCGGCCAACGGGTAGCCTCAAGCTTTTGCCTCTCATCAGGTTCGGCCATGCATCCCCAACGCGCCACCCTGCACAACGAGCTTCATGCTCGCCCCTCGCTGTATTTCTCCGAGCCTGCTCATCTGTACCATTATGCCTTTCTAGACGCCGACGGCGCCTGTGATCGCTTGATCGCTCGCCTGGCCGAGGATCTTGGCGAATGGCTGGATCAGGACGCCGCCCAGGGTGTGCTGTCCCTGGAAGGCATGGTGCTGAAGTGGGAACGGCACACCGAGTTCTTCACCCTTTCGCTGCTGGTGCCCAGGCAACCGGACACCGCGACCTGGCCGGCGCCGCCAGCGATGCTCGCCGAGATCATCGACGCGCACCGCGATCAGGTGATCAACGCGACCCTGATTCTGGTCGAGGAGGACGTGCAACCTGACGGCGATCTGGCCGCCTATGGCTTCAAGGACCCGGCGGGTTCGCATATCGGTGGCGGAGACGCCACGGTGTGGAGCGACTTCCGCCTGACCGAGGATGGCGTCAACCATCTGTTGATCGTCAACCGCCACCTCAACGATTACCGGCTGGGCCGCATGACCCGGCGTCTGCTGGAGATCGAGACCTATCGCATGATGGCCTCGTTGGCGCTGCCGCTGGCCAAGGAACGCAGCGGCGAGTTGCGATGCTTCGAGCAGGAACTGGCGGCACTCTCGGACCGCAACGCCGCCGCCGAGGATACCGACTCCCGGCCCCTGCTGCGCGACATCACGGCGCTGTCGGCGCGACTGGTGCATTCGAGCGCCGGCGCCCGGGTACGCTTCAGTGCCACCGACGCCTACGCGAAGATCGTCTTCAGCCGTATCGAGGAGCTGCGCGAGACTCGCACTGGCGATGGCCAACGACTCGGGCTCTTCATCCTGCGCCGCTTCCAGCCCACGGTGCGCTATTGCTCGGCCATCGACCGCCGTCAGGCCAGCCTGGAGCAGAGCGTGGCCCACTTGAGCGACCTGCTACGCACCCGGGCGCAGGTCGAGATCGAGGAACAGAACGCGGTGATGCTCAAGAGCCTCAATGAGCGCACCAGCTCCCAGCTCAAGATCCAGAAGGCCGTCGAAGGCCTGTCGATCATCGTCATCAGCTACTACATCATCAGTCTGTTGAAGCTCTCCCTCGAGGGGCTCGATGCCGTCGGTCTGGGCATGGAGCCGCGCCAGGCTGCCGCCATCGTCGCGCCGTTGGGTATCCTGATCATCGGCGGACTAGCCTGGCGTATCTGGAAACTGCGACGACACTGAACGGCGTGCCGACGGTGAGCCAGTGCAAAGTCATGGAGACTGGCTTATCTTGGCACCTTTCCATTATCCAGGAAGGATCGGGCCTCATGATTCGCACGCTACTGCTCGACACCGAAGGTCATGCGCACACGGGCGGAGAAGAGTTGATCGCCGACTGGCGAGAGCAACCGGACAGTCGCATCTGGATTGACCTGCAGGGCGTTTCACCTGAAGGGCAGCGAGCCCTGCTCGAGGCCTTCGACTGCCACCCGCTGGCGATCATCGACGCCCAGCGGGAGCGCCATCCTCCCAAGATCGAAGAGTTCGAGACGCACACCCTGATTATTTATCGGGGCATATCGTCCTTTGACGCTGAGCTCAACTATGCCCCGCAGCAGGTCGCCTTCTTTATCGGCGATCGCTTTCTGATCAGTCTGCATCCGAGCCTCGCCATGAGCATTGATCGTATGTGGGGACAGGATGGCAGCAAACTGCTGGCCAAATCCCCCGGCCAACTGGCGATGAAGATCATGCACCTCTCGGCGGGGTTCTACCTCGAGAGCCTACTGGAGTTCGAGACCCAGCTCAGTGATCTGGAGGATGGCCTGATCGAAGCGGGCAACGATAGCCTGATGAAGCGGATCATCAGCTACAAGTCGCGGCTGGTGAAGATGCGGCGGATATTCAACTACCATCAGTCGATCACCCAGGAGTTGATGGCCTATGATTATGATCACCTGCCCCGGGAAGATGCCGACACCCTGCACGCCGTCAACGACGTTCATGAGCGTTTCGAGCGCCTGTATAGCCTGACGCAGATGTATTACGACAACTGCGGTGACCTGGTAGACGGCTATATCTCAATTTCGTCTCACCAGCTCAATATCACCATGCGCGTGCTCACCGTTATCACCGCCATCTTCGTGCCACTCGGCTTCCTGGCCGGTCTCTACGGGATGAATTTCGCCTATATCCCCGAACTCGGCTATCAATATGGCTATTTTGCTCTGCTTGGCGTGATGGCCGTGATTGCTACCAGCCTGATCTGGTTGTTCCGCCGCAAGGGCTGGATGTAGCCGGACTCACGGGACTCAGGTACCCAGAAGCTGAAAGCCCAGGAAATGAAACCCTAGGGCATTGAAGCTCCAAAGGATTGCTATGCAGGTCACCATGATCAGCACCACCAGGGTATGCCGCAGGCGTCGCCAGTATGGCCAGTGCCCGCGGCGCCATACCGGGTAGAGCAGCCCCACGCTGACCAGGGTCAACCCGGCCGCGAGCAGGGCGATGGCCAGGGCCGCGAGGAACAGCGGCGACGGGAAGTGGTAGAAGACGTTGGCCGCGTCTCGGCTGAGCGGCAGGGCGGCGACCATGCCGGTTGTAAAGGTGGTCAGCCAGGCCAGTGCCGCTGCCACGATCAGGCGGCCAGCCCAGCGCTCACCCGCTGCTTGCCGCGGGCGTCGACGGCGCCGCAGCCAGGCCCCCACCGGCACGGCGGCGAAGACCGGCATTGCTGCGCCGAGGGCGAGCTGGCGAAGCTGGGGATTCTTCAAAGCCGAGACCTTCTCCATCACCATCACCGGAATCGGCAGTGCCAGCTGAGTTACCTGGCCATCCTCATCGCGCAGGAACCTGACCCGCTCACCGGTCTTCGGGATCACGAAAGTGTCGCTTTCGTCCTCTCTGTCCCTATTCCCCGCCCTCGCCAGCCGAGTTTCCCGGCCATGCCAGGTCAGTAGCAGGTCTCCCTCTTCGCCGGCGCCGATCGAGGCCAGCGGCACGTTAAGCAGCGCTTCGACGGTGGTATAGGCGCGCCGGGTAGACAGGTAACTGCCGACATAGTCGTCCATGGAGAGAGCCGCATGGCTCTCGGCCGGTGCGGCAGCTGCTGAATCGGGTGTGGAGCGTCCAGCCGCCGACGGGCCAGGAAAATAGCGGGTCACCAGCTCGCGCACGAAGTCGCGTACCAACGCCTCGCCGCTGGGGGTGTTCGTCGACACGAACACGCCGAGCCCGAGGGCCGGAATTAGCTGCAGGTCGGAGACGAAGTGGACCGTGCCGCCGCCATGGCCAATGGCCCGGTAGCCGCCGATCTCGCTCTCGATGAAGCCGTGGGCGAGGCCCGGCAGTCCCGGGGCGAGGGTGGCGTGTTGGAGGTGCATGCGCCGCGCCGTTTCTGCGGCCAGGATGCGCTGGCCGTCCAGTTCTCCGGCGTTGAGGTGCGCCAGCATCCAGCGGGCCATGTCGGTGGCGGTGGTCGAAAGTGCCCCGGCGGGGCCGATGCCGCTGATGAACGCGAAGCCGCCGGGATGGAAGGCGCCATGGCGGTAGGCATAGCCCCGGCTGACCTCTGCCCGCAGTGCCTCGCTCATGGGCCTGCCCGGCCGCTGCGGCCCCCAGGGTTCTCGGAAGGTGCTGTGGGCCATGCCTAGCGGCGTGAAGAGATGCTGCTCGGCGTAGGCCTCCCAGGACATCCCGCTGACCTCAGCAACGATCAGACCAGCCAGCGCTACCCCGAAGTTCGAGTAGGCGGGCAGTGTGCCCGGCGGGCGAACCTGGGTGGGATGATGGCTGATCAGGTAGTCCCGCAGCGTCTGTACCTGCGTCGGGTCGTCCTCGAACAGGTGGCCCATGGCTGAATCCTCGAAGCCCGGGCGATGGGCCATCAGGTCGACCAGGGTGATCGGGGTGTCGAAGCGCGTCTCGAGGGGGAAGTCGGGCAGGTAGCGGCGGATATCCGCGTCGAGCGACAGCCGCCCCTGCTCTACCAACTGCATCACCGCGGTCCAGGTGAACAGCTTGGAGATCGAGCCCGGACGAAAGAGCGTGCGGCTGGCATCGACGCGCCGGCCGTTAGCCAGATCGGCATGGCCATAGCCCTTGGCCAGTGCAAGCTCACCCTGATGCACGATCGCGACGCTGACTCCGGCGATGTCATGGGCGGTCATGCGTGCCTCGACGAAGCCATCGACGAAGGCCGCCAGGTTATCCCGCGGCAGTAGGCGTGATTCGGCCTGTACCGAGGGAGCCAACAGGCTACAGGCCAGCATC
Source organism: Onishia taeanensis (assembly GCF_003268885.1). Classification (GTDB taxonomy): domain Bacteria; phylum Pseudomonadota; class Gammaproteobacteria; order Pseudomonadales; family Halomonadaceae; genus Onishia; species Onishia taeanensis_A. Next base: position 202,592 of record NZ_QLSX01000008.1, on the reverse strand, counting down.
ACCAGGCCGATCAGTGTGCGCATTCTTTTCGCCTCGCTCATATGCCTGTTTATTCGATCCCGACGGGGTCAGTAGACACGAACGAAGCGCCAGGTCAGATGACCTGGCGCAAGAAAAGGCAGCATGCTGATCCGGCCATCGTTCATGGCCGATGCTTTATTACTGCAAGTAGATTTGCCCCTGCTCATAGAGGCTCTGGCAGTCGGCGGCGTCATGATAGCGGTCTTCGGCAAGGTTGTTCGAATTCACCCCGGGGCCGGCGAAGCGCGGATCGTCGCACTCACCGTCATTGGACCATTGGCTGGTGTTATCGCCCCATTGGATGTCGCTTGAGCTGTTGACCGTGCCACTTTCCGACGCGAGCGTGATACGGCCCTGTTCATAGAGACTCTGGCAATCCACAGCGTCGTGATAGCGGTCCTCATCGACATTGAGCGAGTGCACCCCTTCGCCTGCGAAGCGCGGGTCATCGCATTCGCCATCATTGGCCCACCGGCTGGTATTGTCGCCCCATTCGATGTCACCGCTATTGTTGACCGGCGTGGTGCTCGAAGAGGAGTCGCTCGGCATGCCTGTCCATTCAGGGTCGCGCTCGGATATCTTGACGACCGCCTGGGGCATTTCGCTGGGGTTAAAGGTGCCAACCCAGACGTTATAGTTGCCGGAAGGCGCTGAACTCCATTGCAGCGCTGGATTGTTGCCGCTGTTGGTCGAATAGTCGTCGTTGCAGTGCCAGTTGCCGTTGGCGTCATAGACCACCAGCGTCGTGTCTGCTTCGGACTCAGCATAGATGGAGAGTGGGTACTGGCCAGCCTGGAAGTTGATTTCCAAATCCGGCGTTTCGCCGTTTACGAAGCCGCTGCAGTTGGGGCCGGCTTCTGAGGCGTCTGTATCGCCGCCCGCGCTTATGCTGATCTGGTGAGGATCAGGTTGGAAGCCAGACTTTAACTCAATGGTTTCGTAGAGCGGTGCGGCCTGCCAGTTCAGCGCCTGGGCAGTGCTGGCCAGGCACAGCAGCGGGACGGCGACGAAGGCGGCACAACGTGAAGCGGACATCATGACTGCATTTCCTTGCAATGAGAGAGCGATGACGAGGCACATCGCAGGCTAATATGGTCAGAAATGCTGAGAATGTCACGCGATGCAAGACTTTTTGGGGTGATTTTCCTGGACTCCTTAGCTGAGCGCCTGGCCTGAACGATCAACTGAGTTGGAGCCTTCCAGGCTGTCTTTGTCGGCAACAGGCCGGGCAAGCCACTATGCTGTGTTAAGGCCCGTTCGGGCCTCTTCGTCATGCTTCGGGAGGTTTCGCATCATGGACAGGAATCACTTCACGTTGAGGTCAGTCACTTCATGGCTGATCGCCACGGCTGTCATTTCCACCGCCTTGCTTAGCACTACAGCGCTGGCGGCCGATGGGCAGGATCTTACCTTCCAGGGAGACGCCAGCTTCGGCGGCCCACACGGTGGTCAGGCGATTAAGGCCGCCCTAGTGGATACTGCCTCGGGCGAGGTGCTTGCCGTGCAGTCTGACACCGTTTCCGCCGACGGCGACCCGGCCTTCTCGTTTACCTTCCCCGGTGCGCTGCAGGCCGGTGGTAGCTATGCGGTCGACTACTGGATCGATTCCAACTTCGGTGGCGGCAGCGTCGGCACCTGCGACGGCATGCAGAATGACCACCAGTGGCATATCCCTATCGAGGCCGGAGATATGGCAACGACACATGTCGAAAGCCACGACCCCTCCGCGCAGTCCCCGGTTTGCGCAAGCTTCGAATAGCCGCTGCACCCTCCGTTCAGCCGCGAGGGCGAATTCACATTCTTGAGGCCACCCGGGCTGAGGTCCGGGGTTGGCCGGCCTGACTAACCTGCCGTGGAAGGGATGACAAAGGTCAATTAGGGGCCGATCGACAGGAGACCCGCATGAAGTATCTCTTCGAAGTGCGTATCAAGGACGGCTATACCGCCGAGGAGTATGCCGAAGCCTGGGTGCGGGCCAGCGAACTGATCCAACAGGCGCTCGGCGCCCGCGGCACCGAGTTACATCGCAAGATCGGCGATCCCGACACCCTGATCGCCATCGCCCACTGGGACAGCAAGGCCAGTCGCGACGCCATGGAAGCCGAGCATCCGCCAGCCATCGACGCCATTATCAAGAGCGCGGCCCCTTGCTGTGAGGTTCGCGTTATCGGCGAGTTCGAAGAACCCGATTGGGTCGTAATGCCAGAGTGATAAGCAAAGAAGCGCTCGAGGCCGCCTTTATATAGCGTTAGCCACGGCGACGCAGCGGATCGAGCAGCCCGCTGAGGCCGTTGTGGTCGATCTCTTGCATCAGCTGTAGTAGCCGACCGATCTCGCCATTAGGAAAACCCTCCCGGGCAAACCAGTTGAGGTAGCCGCCGGGCAGGTCCGCGATCAGCGTGCCCTGGTGCTTGCCGAACGGCATCTTCAGGGTCACCAGGCGTTCCAGATCTTCGGGGTTCACGGCTTTCTCCTTGAAAAGGGAGCGATGGTTTGTGGCATCTATGAGGGCGGCGAGCTTACGTCAGCGGGCGTCTTCGCTCCAGCCTCGTTTGCGCCTTGTCGGCCTGTTGCCAGCAAGCGCCAGCATGTTAAGAATGCTGGTGGTAACGAATATTAGGAACCTAATGGCAGGAACCCAATATCAGGGACCTAGCGAGCAACACGAACCGACAGGGAGACGAGCATGACCACCTTAGTGATCGGTGCCAACGGCCAGATCGGCCATCAGTTCTGCGCGATTGCCGCCAAGGCCGGCCTGCCCATCAAGGCCATGATCCGAAATGAAGACCAGCGCGCCTGGTTCGCCGAGCAGGGCATCGACACCGTGATCGCCGATCTCGAAGGCGACTTCCGCCATGCCTTCGAAGGCTGCGATCAGGTGCTCTTCACCGCCGGTTCCGGACCCCATACCGGGCCCGACAAGACGCTGCTGATCGACTTGTACGCCGGCACCCGCGCTGTGGATGCCAGCCGCGAACTCGGCATCAAGCGCTTCTTGATGGTCAGCGCCCTGCGCGCCGAAAATCCGCAGGAAGCCCCCGAGAAACTGCGCCCCTACATGGCCGCCAAGTTCGCCGCCGATGCGTATCTGCGCAGCTCAGGTGTGCCTTACCTGATCCTCAAGCCCGGGCGGTTGACCGACGAGCCCGCCAGCGAGCGCGTCGCTACCTCGCTCGAGGAAACCGGCGGCGTGAATACCGTCTCTCGCGCCAACGTCGCCCATGCGCTGGCGCATCTGGTTAAGGCAGATGACCTCACCGACCGCGAGTTCTACTTGCTCGACGGCGAGCGCGAGATTGCCGCGGTGCTGCGCTAGCCGTCCGCTTGGTATCACTCGACCCGGCATGCCCGTCCCTGCGTCGCCCGGCGGGGCGATGCCGTCGCCTTCCGGCAGGCGTGCACCACAGGCCGCGCCTAGCGTGAGCGGATACGGGCCTCCATCTTGGCCTCGGCCTCTAGGCTCTCCCTATCCCGGAAGATTGTCGCCACCGCCAGAGCGTGGCCGCCGGCGATGAAGCGCGCAGTGAAGTCGTGGGCAGCCGGGGCGCCGTCGGTCTCGATGCGATCCCAGTGCGTGGCATGGCCCACGTAGTTGATGCCGATGTCGTAGTGCTGGCTCCAGAAGAAGGGCACGGCGGCCCGGGTATCCTCGGCGCCGAGGATATTGCGAGCGGCGCGCTGCCCCTGGCGCTGGGCCACCGTCCAGTGCTCGATGCGCACGCGCTCACCGCTCAGCGGATCCGGCCCGCAGGCGATGTCGCCGGCGGCATAGATGCCGGACACGCTGGTTTCCAGGGTGTCGCTTACCCAGACGCCATTGTCCACCTTAAGGCCCGCGGCCTCGGCCAGTGCGGTGCGCGGGAGCACGCCGATGCCGGCCACCACCAGATCGGCGTCGAGGCGCTCGCCGCCTTCGAGTTCCACCATATCGGCGCTGATGCTCGCCACGCGCTCTTCCAGGTGGAAGATCACGCCCTTCGATTCGTGCAGCCCGCGGATAAAGTCACTGAGCTTCTCGCCGAGGACTCGCTCAAGCGGGTGTGCCTCGGGGGCGACCACCCGCACCTCGAGCCCACGCTGGCGCAGCGATGCCGCCACCTCGAGGCCGATGAAGCTGGCGCCGATCACCACGGCGTGACGGGCACCGGCCTCGACGGCGGCGATCAGCGCCTCGCTGTCGGTCTGGCTGCGCAGGGTATGCACGTGGGGCAGTTCGGCGCCCGGCACCGCCAGGCGCACCGGCTCGGCGCCGGTCGCGAGCAAAAGCGCCCCGTAGCCGAGCACCTCGCCATCGGCGAGACGCAGTCGCGCGGCCTTGGGCTCGATCACCGCCACCGCGGTGGCGAGCCGCAGGGTGATATCGTGGCGTGCATAGAAGTCATCGCCACGCAGCGGAATCCAGGCGGCCTTCGCCGTGCCGGCCAGGTAGTCCTTGGAGAGGTTTGGCCGGTCGCAAGGCGGGGCCGCCTCCTCGCTCAAGATCGTCACCGGCCCCGTGTAGCCCTCGCGGCGCAGCATCTCCGCGGCAGCCTCGCCGGCCGCTCCACCGCCCACGATCACCACCGAGGAGGGCGACCGGGCCGGACGGCGCGCGGGCGCAGGGTCGGCGCGCTCGCGCACGTGGACCCGGTCGCCGACCACCTCCGTCTTCCAGCAGGCTAGGCCGTCCAGAGCCGGCGCGGCCAGGGCCTCACCGCTGCGCAGGCTGAAGCAGGCGTGATGCCAGGGGCAGCGCACGCTGTCATCGACGATCAGCCCATCGCCGAGCGGCGCGCCATAGTGGGTGCAGTGGGCGCCGACGGCATGGAAGTCGCCGCCGCTGCGAGCCAGCAGCACGGCATCCTCGCCGACATGGCCAGTGAGCATCTCGCCCTCGGCCAGCTCGCTCAATGGGATGCCGTCGGCCAGGTCCGGGCCACTCGGGGACTTGTCGGTGCTCATGGCGCTCACTCCTGTGAATGAAGGGATGTCTTCAGTCACTATAGGAGCCGTACCCAGAAGTCGCGTTGGCGCTTCACCCTGCGTCGAGTCGAGGTCCGGTGCTGACATTCAGGGTGGAAGATAATAAGCAGGCTAGGTATCTTGGCCTGTTACCCTACTGCATTCCGCGAGGTCTCATGAACCCCACCATCGAGTTGCTGAAATCCCATCGGTCGATCCGCAAGTTCACCGAGCAGAAGATTTCCCACGAGCTGCTGCTGGAGCTGATCCGTGCCGGCCAGAGTGCCGCCACCTCCAGTCACGTTCAGGCGTATAGCGTCATCCACGTGAAGAACCCGGCTAACCGCAAAAAAATTGCCGAATTAGCCGGCGGACAGGCCTATGTGGCCGACGCCTCTGACTTCCTGGTGTTCTGCGCCGATATGAAACGCCCCACCGAGGCTTCCGAGAGCACCGGTGCCAATGTCGTGCGCGGCATGACCGAGCAACTGCTGGTGGCCAGCGTCGACACCGCCCTGATGGCGCAGAACGTGGCGGTCGCCGCCGAATCCGAAGGGCTGGGCATCTGCTATATCGGGGGTATCCGCAACGATCCCCAGGCCGTCAGCGATCTGCTGGGGCTGCCCGAACACGTCTATCCGGTGTTCGGCATGTGCCTCGGCTACCCGGCCCAGACCCCGGACATCAAGCCGCGGCTGCCGGTAGAGGCGATTCTCAAGGAAGACTACTACGACGAGGATCATGAGCAGGTGGCGGCCTTCGACGACACCATGCAGCGCTATTACAGCGAGCGCAGCGGCGGCACCAAGGACACCAACTGGTCCAAGAACCTCACCCCACTGTTCGATACCAAGCTGCGCCCGCACATGCGCGACTTCCTGATAGAGCGCGGCTTCAAGATGAAGTGAGATTCGGTCTCAAAAACGGTCCCAGCTTCAGCCGTGAATGTGGCGCAGAGGGCATCCGACCCAGGCCGAGGTCGTGCTTGGTCTCTCAGGAACCCGGGCTGAGCGTCTCGCCGCCCGCAGGGGGCTCGGCGCTGGCGCCGGATGCCTCGTTGGGCGTGTCGAACAGGGCCGCGCGGAAGTACTAACGAAAGTACTAACGAAAGTACTAACGAAAGTACTCATGAAAGTACTCGCCGACCCGCTCCCGGGTCCGGGCATACCAGTCATCGTCGCGGGTCACCGCGCGCTCGGCATTCAGGGGATGGGTGGGAATGTGCAAGCGCATGTCGATGCCGGTGTCGTGGTGGGTGGACACCAGACGTGCCGCCGACTGCCGGGACGGGCCGTAGGGAATGTGCCGGGCCAGCTCCGCCTGGCGCTCGGTGGCGGTGGCGAAGCGCAGGAAGCGGCGGGCCGCCTCGGGGTGGGGAGCGTGGCGGGGGATCGTCCAGGTCTCGTGCTCCTGGAACTGGCCGTCCCAGAGGATCTCGATGGGCAGGCCTCGGTTGACCATGGCGTCGAAGAAGCGTCCGTTGTAGCCCGAGGCCATGACCACCTCTCCCTCGGCCAGCAACCGCGGCGGCGTGTCGCCGGCCTGCCACCAGCGCAGGTCCTCCAGGCCGGCCAGGCGCGCCAGGGCGAGGTCCAGGCCGCGCCGGGTGCTGAGCAGCCGGTAGAGTTCCTCCCGGGGGACGCCGTAGGCGAGCAGGGCCCACTCCAGGTTGGCCGCCGGGGTACGTTGCAGGGCGCGTGGCCCGGGGAAGCGGCGCTGGTCGAAGAGGTCGGCGATGGAGGTGGGGCGGCGTCCCGGGAAGGCGTCGCGGCGATAGGCCACCACGGTGGCGAACACCGAGTGGGTGATCGCGCAGTGGTCGAAGGAGCCGGGGAGGAAGTCCTCGGCGGGCGGGGTGCCATCGGGTGCCGGGGCCACCAGCGAGGGCAACAGCGGTTCGAGCAGGCCATCCGCGCAGGCGGCCATGGCCTCGCTGCGTGTCATGTCGATCAGGTCCCAGGGTACGTCCTGCTCGGCCACGGCACGGCGGAGGGCCGCGAGGCCGCCGTTGTAGCGGGCCACGCGCACGGGGATACCGGTGGTCTCGGTGAAGGGCTCGAACAGGGCGCGCTGCTGGGCCCGTTCGTAGGCACCGCCCCAGCTCAGCACCGTCAGGGCGGCCGGCGAAGCGGCGGCCGGCAGAGGCCTGCACAGCGCCATGCCCATTGCCAGGACCAGGGCCATGACCCACGCCAGGACGGGGGCTCCCCGCCTGCGCTCAGCCCGCACCATATTCTTCTCGGCGCAGCGCATCGCTGTGCTGCAGGAAGGCCCGGGCGATGCTGGTCTCGTAGACCACGCCCAGGAAGACACCGTCCGCGGCCTCGTCCACCACGGCGATGGCCTCTCCGGTGACCTCCTGGAGATGGCGCATCGCCTCCCAGACCGAGGCCTGGGGCCCCAGCACGGGGCGCGGCGTGCTGGGGCATTCCTCCACCGGGCGCTGGCCGTCGCCGTCCTCCCGCATGGCCTCCAGGTCGGCTAGGGTCACGCTGCTCCGGTAGCGGCCCTGAGCGTCGACCAGGTGGGCCTCGCCGTGGCCGGAGCGGCTCAACCGGGTCACTGCCTCGCTGACGCACTGATCCGGAGGCAGGGTCACGCAGTCGTGACTCAGCAGGTCGTGGAGCCGGGCATCCTGCAGCACGGCGCGGCTGCGACCAGCGGAGAGGTCCAGGCCCCGCTTCGCCAGCTGGATGTCGAACAGCGAACGACCGAACAGCTGGGCTGCGATGGGGCTGGCGAGGGTCACGCTTGCCAGGGCCGCGGTGGTTAGCGCGTAGTTGCCGGTGAGCTCGAAGACGATCAGCAGGCTGGTCAGGGGGGCGCCGATCACTGGCGCGGTCACCGCCACCATGCCGCAGATGGCATAGAAGACGAAGGTGTCCTGGGCGCCGCCGAGGCCGCCGACCAGGGTGCCGCACAGGGCCCCGAACAGCGTGCCGATCACCAGCGCCGGGCTGAACACCCCGCCGCCAAAGCCCATGCCCAGGCACAACGCCGTGGCAGCCAGCTTGAGGCCCAGCACTACCAGCAGTTCCAGGCCGCCGAAGGCCCCGGCGATGGTGGCGAAGCGCAGCGTCTCCTGGCCCATGCCCAGGATGTCTGGCACCCACAGGGCGGTCACGCCGAGCAGGGCCCCGGCAATCGCAGGTCGCAGAGAGGGAGAGAAGGGCAGGTGTTCGGCCAGCCGACCGACGCCGAGGATCGAGCGCATGTAGGCACCTGCCACCAGGGCGCCCAGGCCGCCGATGAGCACGAATACGGCGAATTCCCAGGGGCGGGGCAGCACGGTATCGGCGACATGGAAGAGGGCGCCGCGGGAGAGCACATTGGTGGCGATGACGTGTCCAACGATGGCCGCGGCCGCCACCGGGGCGAAGGCGCGCAGGGCGTAGTGGCGCAGCACCACCTCATGGGCGAAGACGATGCCGGCCAGGGGCGCGTTGAAGGCCGTGGCGATGGCCGCCGCCACGCCGCAGGCGATGGTGATGTTGTCGTCGGAGCGGTCCAGCCTGAGTAACCGTGCCCCCCAGGACCCCAGGCTCGCCCCCAGATGCACCAGGGGACCGTACTGCCCCACCGAGGCGCCAGCGCCCAGGGAGACCAGGCCGCTCAGCGCCGAGAGCACCCCGGCCCGCACCGGCAGTCGGCCGCGGCGAGTCTGCACGGCGGCGATGACGTCGGCAGGTGTGTGAGGGCGGCGCTCGGGGGTGGCGCGGTGCAGCAGGCCAACTACCAGCCCGCCCAGGGTCGGTACCAGCACGGTGGCGATCGCCAGCGCCTCGGGGTGGGCGAACATCATGCGTCCCCGGGGTGAGACCAGCAGTAGGTCGTTGAGCCACAGCACGGCCGCCACGAACCCCACCGCGGCGAGTGCCGCCAGGCCGCCGATCAGCGCGCCCAGCGCCACCAGTCCCAGGAAGCGCAGCATTCCCTTGGGCCCTGGTGGAACATCTTCCCCTACATCCGGCATGGTCATCTTCAAGGTGTAGGCGGGCCGGTAACCCCTTGCAAGGATGACCGACCCTGGCGGGGCGAGGATAGGCCGCCTAATCCCACTGTTCGATACCAAGCTGCGCCCTCACATGCGGGATTTCCTGATCGAGCGCGGCTTCGATATGAAGTGAGGCACTGTTTCCGCAACGGCCTCAGCAACAGTCTCAGCAACGGCCTCAACTGGTCTCGGCATCAGCCGTGGATATAGCGCAGGTGGGCATCACGCCGAAGGCGGATAATGGTGATCACGTTAGTCACGAAAATCAGGCTTTCGGCGATGGTGCCGCCAATCGAACCAGCGAGCAGGTTGCTGGCGACCCAGCATAGCGCCGCCACCGCCAGGGCGGCGCGCATGGCAATACCGCGCAGCATGAACATGCCCCAGGTGCCCAGCAGCCCCGCCGCCACCGCCGGGATGTCTCGCGGGCCGCTCCAGGTCAGCATAGCCACCGCCAGGGTGGCCAGTAGCATCCCGAGCATAAGCCTGACGTTGCGTGGGAAACGGCGCACCAGCGCGATGCGCAGCACGATCAGCGCCGAGATTCCCGCCGCCACCCAGCTACCGAACAGCGCGAACTGTGCGGCGAAGGCGACGTTGGCGAACAGCAGCAGTACGAACAGTTTGTCGTCGCGTTTGCTGGCAAAAGCGACTAAACAGAGGGCCAGGGCCACCAGGCTGACGCCTTGGCCCAATAGCCATGTTGGGCTGATCTCTTCCATGCAAGATTCCATTCAACACTCCATGCAACATCCGCTGTCGGGTTGCGGGAGTGGTCGGGGGATACGATCGGAGATCGGCCCATGCTATCACGCTGATTGCGCGACAGTGGTCGCCCTGGCTAGCCAGATCCGCTGGCGACAAGCCCCGCCAGGTTTGCGGAAAAATGCGTGGCGTCGATAAATGGGCTATCGCTAAGCGCATTAGCGTCTATCGTTGGTTCATGCTCGGGCCAAGGCGGGGGTGAGTCTGTTACCGTCGGGCCTGCGATAGTCGGCGCCTTCATATGCTGCTTGACTAGAGCGTGCGGTCAGCGCTGCAGGGGCAGTACCTGAAGCCGAAGCGGGCCGCCAGTGTCGATGCTTGCCAGAAGGAGTCCGAATGAAGCCGCTCTCTAGTACCGGGTTTGCGCTCTTTGGTGCAGCGCTGATCGCGATCAGTTTCGGGCTCGCGCGTTTTGCCTTCGGCCTGTTCGTGCCTCCCATTCGCGATGAGCTGGAACTCACGGCATCCGTGATCGGTATCATCGGCGCGCTGCCCCTCATCAGCTTCCTGCTGGCCACGCTAGTTGCCCCGTTCGCTGCCGATCATCTCGGTGCCCGTAATGCGGCGGTGCTGTCTGGAGCCTTCGGCGTCGTCGGGCTGGCGTTGATCAGTCAGTCCACTGGCGCACTGACCCTCGGTGCAGGGGTGTTCGCGTGCGGCATCTGTACCGGCCTGATGATGCCAGCGCTCACGGCGGCCATGCAGGCGTTGGTCAGGCGCTCGCTGCACGGGCGTGTTAGCTCGGTCATGAACGCGGGCACTAGTATCGGCGTGGTCGTGGCCGTGCCAACGGTGCTGTTCCTGACCGGTGCCTGGCGCCTCGCCTATATTTCCTTCGCCGTTCTGGCAGGCATCGGCGTGATCGCCGCATGGTTTCTCCTGCCCTCGGTGTCACGGATCTTGCCGGCGAACGCCGCTCCGCCGCCTCCGGTCAGCGAACTGCCGTGGTCGCGCCTCGTCAGGCTCTCGCTGTTTGCCTTCGTGATGGGCTTCGTCTCCGCTGCCTACTGGATCTTCGCGCCTGATCTGGTGGTCACCCTGGGCGGCCTGCCGGCTGGTGCCACCGGGTGGCTGTGGCTCGCGGTGGGTGTCGCCGGCCTTGGCGGGGCCGTGGTGGCTGACCTGGCCGATCGCAACAATCCCCCCATCACCCATGCCCTGATGTTGATGATGCTGGCGGCAAGCCTAGCATTGCTCGCGGCAAGCCCCGGTCAGTCGCTGCTGGCGTCATTTTCTGCGCTGGTCTTCGGTTTGGCCTATATGAGCCTGACGGGCCTCTATCTGATGACCGGCATCCGCCTGTTGCCGGGGCGGCTGTCGGTAGGGCCGGTGCTGCCCTTCATGGCCGTATCGCTGGGCCAGGCGACCGGCTCGCCCGTCGTCGGCATGCTGGTGAACGCATTCGGCTACGCCAGTGCCTTTGCCATGTTCTCCGCCCTCGGCATCTTGGTGGCCATCCTCTCGCCATTCTATCCGGGCTACATCGCCCAGGCCGAAGAGGAAGACACCGAAGAAGAGTCTGGTCTCCAGGCGGCCTACGATTACCAGCTGCAAGACGAAGAGGGCGAGCCGCTTCAGCCCGAGGCGGATATTGTCGAAGAGGCTGAGGAAGCCGAAGCCGAAGCCGAAGCCGAAGCCGAAGCCGAAGAAGCGGCTAAGGCAGAAGAAGCCATAAAGGCAGAAGAAGCTGAAGCTGAACAAGCTGCCAAGGCCGAAGAAGCGAAGACCGAGGCCGCCTCTGAAGGTGAAGAAGCCAAAACCGAAACCGCTCCTGAAGGCGAAGAGGCCGCCAAAGCCGAAAAAGCCACCGATCCGCGGAAGCCAACCCCTAAGGGCGATAACTGAGGGACGTCGCCCACAACGGCCAAGGTCAGGGCGACGGCATTCCTTGCGTGAAGGGAAGAGAAGAACGGGGCAGTGAGGGGGCCGCGCCGAGTTGGCATGAGAAGGGTTGGCATGAGAAGGGCGCCCCCGAGAAGGGCGCCCAAGGTATGAGGTGGTGGATTACTTGAAGCGGGAACGCGCTTTCTCCAGGGAGTCGCTCAGAGAGTCCCAGGCACGTTCCGCGCCGGCCTTGATGTCGTCCCAGGCGTCGTCGCTTGAGTTGCGAAGCTCATCGAGCTTCTCGCGCATCTCATCGCGTCTTTCCTCGAGCTTATCGATCTCCTGCTGTTGCTCCTGCTTGATACGCGCATCGGCCTGGGCACCCTGGGCTTTCGCCTTCAGTTTATCCACCTCGGCCTGTAGCTCATCCAGCTTGGCGCGCAGCTTCTGTTCGTAGGCACTCTTCTCGCTCATGGGAAACTCCTTTCCTTTTTGCCGATATAGGGAACCTTGAAGATAGCTCGTCCTGGGCGACAAGGCAGTTTCGTGCCAGCGTGACATACCGAGCCGGGGCGGTTGCAAGGCCAGGATAGTCCCAACGGCCAACATGTTATGTTGCGCACGCTACCTTGCCGGCTATTTCGTCACGTTTTTCGATACGCTCTCCCGTTGCCCTTATGATAACGCTCGCCCATACGGAAACGCCGATCTCATGACACGACTCGTTCACCTGGCCGCTGTGGCCCTGCTTGCTCTGATACCCCTGAACGCCTCGGCCGATGATTGGCAACAGCGCCCGGACTGGGCCGGCGTGTTCGCCGAGCAGAAGGCCGTCAACGGCACGCTGGTGATCGTCGATAAGCGTGAGGGCCGTGCAGGGCGCTTCGTGGTGAACCCCGGACGTGCCAATGAGCGGCTCTCGCCGGCGTCCACCTTCAAAGTGCCCCACGCGCTTTTCGCGCTGGATGCCGGCGCTGTGGAGGACGAGTTCGAGGTGTTTCCCTGGGATGGCACCGAGCGTGATGTGCCCGCATGGAATCAGGACCAGACCCTACGCTCGGCGCTGCGCTACTCCACCGTCTGGGTCTTCCAGCGTCTGGTCAACCAGATCGGCCGCGAGCGCGAGCAGGCTTACCTGGGCGAAATCGGCTATGGCAACGCCCGGGTAGGTGACGATGTCGAAACCTTCTGGCTGGATGGCAGCCTGAGAGTCAGCGCCGTCGAGCAGGTCGACTTCCTCGAACGGCTCTATGACATGGCGCTGCCTTTCACCGAAGCCGACCAGCGGCTGGTGAAAGACATCATGATCAATGAAGCCGGTCGTGACTGGATTCTGCGCGCCAAGAGCGGCTGGGACGGCCAAGTCGGCTGGTGGATGGGTTGGGTCGAGCGGCCCAGCGGCCCGGTGTTCTTCGCCTTGAACCTCGACACCCCCGAGCGCATGGCCGACCTGCCCAAGCGCGAGGCAATCACCCGAGCCGTACTGCATCGCCTGGAAGCGCTACCGGCACCGGAATGAGCAAAGCCCCACGCTAACGCTAACTGGCACTTTTTAGCCGCTAGTCCGCCGCCACCCGCGCATCCAGAGCCACCAGGAAGTCCTGGATGCGGGCGGCATTGGTGCCCAGGTCGCTCTTGCCGATGCGTGAGGCCGAACGCATGTCGACCTGAACCCCGGCGTCCGTCTGCGTCAGGCGGATCGCTACATCGTCCTTGAAGCCGAACCAGCGGGTGGTGGCGGTGGCCTCAAGCCTCGAGTCGCTAGCGGTGGCCACGTCCCAGCCCTGTGCCTCTACCGTTGCCTTCACGGCGGCCATGGCCTCAGCCATCGACACGGGGAGGGTGATCGCGTGCAGCCTGCCATAGGCCGCTCGTTGCTGGTCGGCGAAGTCCTGTGGATAGGCCACCTCGTTGGGGGCGGCTTCCCGCGCCGCGGCCAGCGCCTCAAAGGCGGGCGGATTGTCGAGATCGGTAGTAATGTCATGGATTGGCGGCACCGTCTGGGCCCGCTGCATCATCTGCGCGGGCAGGGCGACCAGCGCCACCACTGCGGTACTGGTGAGCAGCCCCACCATCACCGGACGCCAGCGTCGACAGAAGGCCGCAACCAGCGCTGTGACCAGCCCCAACGCGCCTGCGCCTATCGCCAGGTGTGCGCCCTGTCGCAGCATCGAGAACGACGTGCTAAGCGACACCCAGTCCCAGCGGTAAGCGCTGCCTGAGCCCGCCATCAGCGCCGCCGCGGCCACCAATAGCACCACCCCCAGCCAAGCGATCCTTACCGGCCAAGCTCCGCCGCGCGGTCGCGACTTGAATCTCGAGGATGCCATAATGACTCCTTGCCGGTTTGTCACCCGCAACGCATTGATGATGCTCTAGCTATGCGCTATGGGTGATGTCATGGTGTTCGTTTAATTGCTGATGTATCAATGGCTTCAGCATACGTGCAGGAATGCTCCTACGCCTATTCACCTGCCGGTGACGGTTTGCTTGGCGCTAGTCAGCGGTTCGGCCAGTATAAACTCCAGCGCGCTAGTCTAGCTGCTAGCCCCCGCCATTCCTGACTGATGGAGACACCCCCAAGCTGCCATGAATGCCACGCCAGACTCGCATCCGCGCAACGATCCGGGCACCCAGAGCACCGACCAGAGCGGAAGACAGAGGGAAAAGCAAAACGCCAGGAAGAGCGTTGCCGTGATCATGGCCGCCGGCACCTCAAGCCGTTTCGGCACCGCCGACAAGCGCTTGGCCAGCCTGCCGAATGGCCAAGGTCTGCTCGCCGCTACCCTGGCCTCTACTGCGGCCGTTTTCCCGGTCATCAGAGTGGTGCTGCGTGAAGACGATGACCCCGGAGCTCTCGGGCTTGCGGCCACAACTCCCATTTTACGCGCGCCTCATGCCAGCAAAGGGTTGGGCGCGAGCATTGGTGACGCCTTCGCAGCGCTAGAGCAAGATGCTGAACTGGCTGACGTTCAGGCTGCCGCCATCCTGCTTGGCGACATGCCGGCTCTGCGTCTCGCCACACTGAAGGCCTTGCAGCGTGAAGCCAGGCGCGAGCTTATCCTGCGTCCGGTTCACGCTGGCAGTCCCGGTCATCCGGTGCTGTTCGGCCGCGCTTTCTGGCCTGAGCTTGCCAACCTCATGGCAGGCAAGAACCGTCACGAGGGCGCGAAAGACGTGATCCGCGCCCATCGTGAGCACTACGTTGCGCTTGAAGTCGACGATCCCGGCATACATCTGGATATCGACCAGGTAGCCGACTTGGCCCTCTTTTCCTGAATCAGCCTGGCATGAACTAGAGAGTTGGTAACGACTAGAGAGTTGATAACGCCATGCTAAGGCACGGGGTGACAGAGGCAGACATCCTGATAGCCTAGAGGCTTACCGAAATCTCACAGAGGGCCTGCGTAGTGCTGGATACCTCAAACACTGCCCGCATCACCCTGCACCCCCACACTCGCCGGGTACGCATCTATTCAGGCGACACCCTGATCGCTGACACGAAAGGTGCCATCGAACTGCGTGAGCGTGGCTATCCAAACCGCCACTACATCCCGAAAGAGGATGTGGACATGTCGAAGCTGTCGACGTCTTCCACCGTGACCCATTGCCCCTTCAAGGGGGATTCCACCTATTATTCGCTCTCGAGCATTACCGACGTTGCCTGGAGCTATGACCAGCCGGTTGAGCAAATGCAGGCAATTGCCGGGCGCTTGGCGTTTGATACTAAGAAAGTGACGCAGCAGACTGAGTGATGGCTGCTTGGCCGCAATTTCTAAGCGCAACTTCCGATAAATACGCCGCAATCGGTCGTTTGTTAGCCGATATCGAGCGCCAATCGCTATAGTAAACTGCTTCCTGGAAGCCCTTGTCGAACAAGTATTCAATGGGCGGTGCTACCATCCAAAATCCGGCCCAGACAGGCTATAGGCAGGCAATGAATTTCGTTATAAACGACCAGGAGCTGTTGAAAGCCACCGTCGAAACCGTTCGTGAAGCGGTTCTGATCACTGATAGTCGACTGGCACATCCTGGCCCGGCCATCCTTTACGCTAACCCCGCCTTTCTTGAGCTAACCGGCTATACCGCTGAGGAGCTATTGGGGCAAACGCCAGCACTGCTTGAGGGCGAGGAAGCCGACGGCGGCGTGATGCAAACCCTGCGACAGCGGCTGTCGGCGGGTTCGGTGGGTGAAGTGCTTGAAGGCGAGACCGTGAACTACCGCAAGGACGGCCGTCCGTTTCGTATGGAATGGACTATTCGCCCTTTTCCCGCCGAGGGCGAGCCGCGCTATTTCATTGCCTCTCTGCGCGATGTGTCGGCAATCCGCAACCTCGAGCAGCAACGCCAGCAACTGCAGACCCTGGCCGAGATCCAGACCCGCGTGAGCACCGCCGGTTTGGATTTACAGGCGCTGCGCGATCGGGTGGCCGATATAGCGCGAGCGGTGACAGGCGCAGATGGCGCCGCGATTGAGGAACCCGAAGATAGCGAGATGGTGTATACCGCCACCAGCGGTAGGGTCGCCGGCTCACCGGGGATACGTTTGCCGATTTCGGGCAGCCTATCCGGCCTCTGCTATCGCCAGGGCGAATCGATTTACTGTCGCGATACCCATGAGGATACTCGCGTGGCAAGGGACGCCGCCGACCAAGTCGGCTTCCGTTCAGGCTTTCTGGTACCACTTGTCCATCAGGAGCACTGCTTCGGTGTGCTCAAGGTCTATTCAGGTCGTCCACACGCCTTTAACGAGGGCGACCTGCAACTGCTCAATATGGCAAGCCACGTGCTTGCTTCTTCGCTTTCCGATGCCCGCCTCTTCAAGGGTGAGCGCGACCGGCGCAGCCTGCTGGTGGATTCGCTGCCCATTATGATTTCGTACGTCGATAATCAATTGCGCTATGTCGAGATCAACGTCGCCTACAACCGCTGGTATAACCTCCCGACCGAGCAGCTGGTCGGTAGGCGAGTGGCTGAGGTCATGGGCCAAGAGGCATTCGAATCAAACCGTCCTTACATGCTGTCGGCACTGGCAGGCGAGCGAGTCACATTTGAGAATCGCTATACGCATCCGGATGGCACCGTTACGCCGGTAGAGGTGGACTATACGCCGGTGCGCAACGCCCAAGGCGATGTTCAGGGCTTTTTCTCAATGGTTCGTGATATCAGCGACCTCAAGCGCGCCGAGCAGGACTACTTGACGGGGGCATTCAATCGCCAGGGGTTTGATGATCGGCTTGCTATCTCCTGTGCGACGGCTCGACGCTACAGCCGCCCGTTATCACTAATCTTCTTGGACCTGGACCACTTCAAGTCCATTAACGACAACCACGGACATGCCGTGGGCGATGACGTGCTTCGCGGTGTGGCAAAGACCTTGCAAAACGAGGTTCGCGACAGTGACATCGTCAGTCGCTGGGGAGGGGAAGAGTTCGCCATCCTGACGCCGGAAACCTCATTGCAGGATGCCTTGGCTCTCGCAGAGCGGCTGCGCCAGGCGTTGTATGAACACCCCTACGCGGCCGTGGGGCGAATCAGTGCAAGTTTTGGGGTGGCAGCGTTCGATCCAGAAGAAGCCGAGCGGGACTTCGTACGACGCGTTGACGAGGCGCTATACAAAGCCAAGGTGGGCGGTCGTAACCAAGTCCAGCAGGCCGGCCCGTTGTCGCACTAATCTCATTAGGCCCGCCCACGGTTTGTGCACTCTATATCGTGCCGCTTTAAGCCGGCTGCTGGAACGACGTCCTGCAGAGCCTGTAGCACTGGTGTTACTGTTGCTGACATAAGCACAGAAATAGCCAGGGGAGGGGGGGATGTTTGACTACACGGTTGTTCACTGGATGGCCTTCTTATCAACGGCGGTATTGCTCAATTTATCGCCAGGGCCGGATATCGCCTTCATCCTGGGCCAGACCCTGCGCCATGGGCGCCAGAAGGGGCTTGTGGCGATGCTGGGCAGTTGGACAGGCGCGTCGTTGCATGTGGTGATGGCCGCTGCCGGGCTTTCGGCGATCCTTGCAACATCCGCGTTGGCGTTTTCCATCGTGAAATGGGTGGGTGCGGTTTATTTGATATGGCTTGGCATCAGAATGCTGCTGTCGCGCGGTGATGCCTTCATCTCAAAAGAAGGCGCTGGTGACGTAAGCAAGCACTCGATCTATTGGCAAGGCGTGCTGGTGTCCGCCCTGAATCCCAAGGTGGCGATTTTCTTCCTCGCCCTGTTGCCCCAGTTCGTCGTTGAAGGGGCCGGACCCGTTGGCGCCCAGCTATTCCTGCATGGCAGCCTGATCATCTTTGTGGCCGCCTTTATAGAACCGCCGCTGATTATGATGGGGGCACGGTTAGGCGACTTCTTGAAACGCAACCGCCAGGTCGGTTTGTGGATGGACCGAGGCCTCGGCGCTGTATTTATCTCTCTGGGGATGCGCCTCGCCGCGAGTAAGCAGTGATACCAAGGACAGGTGATCGCTCTTTCGCATGACCAGTGCACTGGTCTCCTGCCCGCCATTGGGCAGCCTTGAGTCAGCGTTACCTGCTCAAGGCTGCCCAGAAGAGCGATAAGCGCTACGTCAAAGAGCTCACCTTCACATCCGACACATCGACTAGCCCGCCCTGCGTTGAATGCCGCAAGGGTGGGCTAGTTTTGCATGGGAATACCATCTTCCCAGCGAAAGCCGATGCCGCCGCCTTGCCAAACGCCGTCATCCAGCGGGCTGGGGCCATGGATGTCGACATGCTGCGGCAAGCCGAAGCCGGGGGCGAGGTCCTGGGTGCCGCGAACGGTGCTGCGGTGCATGATGCGCAGGCCCTGCTCTTCGGCGGGTAGGTGGGCGCCGGAAGCCGCCCGATGCGCGACGGCCAGGTTGTCGATAAACACGCAGTCGTTTTCCTGATACTCGAATTCGGCGGCGTAGCCGTTCTCAAGCCCCGCATTCAGGATGTCGTTGTATTCATGGCACAGCTGCGTCAGTTCATCGGCGGTCAGCAGACGAAAGGCCTCCTCGTCGGGGAGCTTTTCGATCACCGCTCCCGTCATGCCCAGGTGCAGCCAGATGCACTTGCGCTTGGAGATGGGGTGCTCGTGTACCACGGGGTGCACCACGCCAGAAGAAGAGTTCACTGAGGCGAGGCGGCTCCAGTAGGCCTGCCGATCCTTCGGAAGGGCGTCATAGGCGGCACCCTGATGGGCGAAGTAGGTGCCGCCGCCTTTCTCGGCCGGCCGGATGATGTGGTAGCCCGAATGCGAGAAGGTATCCGGGTTGAAGCTGCCGTCGTTGTGCCATTGTGGCCCCACGCCAGGAATGCCATGACGCTCATCGTTCGACAGGCGGAAGATATGCCGATTGCCCTTGGGGGTGGCCGGGTGCACGCCATGGGTGCTGTGCAGCTCCTTACCACCCCACCAGCAGCTGGCGCGCAGGAAGTCATCGGGCTCAAGCGGCGTGTCGTTCTTGAACACCAGAAAACCGCGATTGGCCATTTCCTGCTCAAGCGCTTCGATCACCTCGTGCGGCGGCGCGTCCTGAGCAGAAAGATCGATGCCGCGCACCTCGGCGCCTAGCGGGTCGAGTGGTGTGATGGAGCCGCCGAATCGTTCGATGATGGCGATGCGGGTGGGGTCTAGGGGCGCAATGGTCGATGGGTTAGTCGTCATGGCTAACCTCCTATCACTGTTCCCGTGCGGCGGTCGCTGGGTAACGAAAGCGACCTGGCGTGGTGAGGCCGTTCGATAGCGCCGGGTAACTATCAGGGACCAATCAAAGGCTGCACGGGATGAATGTGGCCTTATTCTCTCAGAGTGCTCCAGCAGGACCAAACGACCGGCAACTAGGGTAAGAATGGCCACTGGTGACTCGCGATCCGTGACCGGCACTGGCGATTTTCATGGGCGAATTACACTGAAGGAGACAGTGGCAAGCGAGGATGGGGAGATGGCGAATATTGTTGTCTGCGCAGACGGTACCTGGAACCGCCCCGAGGATGACCTGAAACAGGACTTTCCCACCAATGTGCTGCGGCTTTCCCGAGCCATCAAGCCGGAACGCGGTGACCTGAAGCAGCATGTCTTTTACGACTGGGGGCTTGGCTCATACCACGATAGCCTGAGCGCGGGAGTGACCGGCAAGGGCATTCAGAAGAACATCATGGATGGCTATCGCTATATCCTGCATAACTACGCTCCCGGCGACCGAATCTTTCTGTTTGGCTTCAGCCGTGGTGCCTACACCGTGCGAGCCATAAGCGGGCTGATCAACAACTGCGGCATTCTCAAACGCCAGGATGCGCGCTTGGTGACAGAAGCCTGGAGGATCTACAAGAGCCCCAGCGCGAAGAACCATCCCCGCGGAGAAGCGGCCATGGCGTTTCGGGCCCGCCATAGCCATGCGTCGCGGCAGGTGCATTTCATCGGCGCCTGGGACACCGTTGGCGCCCTGGGGATTCCGCATAGCCTGATGGGGCTCTTCGAGCGGGATGACGAATTCTACGACACGAAGATCGGTGCCAACGCCTCGGTGGTACGCCAGGCCCTGGCCATTGATGAAAAGCGCGAAGACTTCGAGCCCACCATCTGGCTGCCCAGAGCGGGTGTCGACATGAAGCAGGTCTGGTTTGCCGGCGTGCATACCGACGTGGGTGGCTCCTATCCGCCGGATAAGGGAACGGGCATTCGCGCCTCTGATACGCCCCTGGAGTGGATGCTCAACGAAGCCGAAGGCGCTGGCCTGATGGTGGAACGGCATCTGCGGGATAGCCTGACGCAGGGAGAGCAGGGCAAGCTCCACCAATCCCGCAAACACGTGTACCGAATGAAGCCTCCGTTGCAACGGACATTGATCGTCTCAGGCAAGCCTACGCTCATCCATCCCAGTGTCAGACGCCGCTACGAAGCCGACCCCAGCTACAGGCCTCCCCAACTGAAAATACTGGTCGATCGTTATGGCTGGGATCAATTGGACGTGGGCGCCTGACCGCTGGCGTATCGACGGCACGCGGTCACGCCACGCTCGCGAGGTCAGGCCGCCTCGCTATTCGTAGTGCTGCTGCCAGCGCTTCACCGCGATCTGCTCCTTGAGCAGTTCCAGCATATCCACCAGCACCTGCTCGGTGATCTGTTCGGTCTTGGGATCGGTGCGCAGCCAGGCATCGAAGCCGCTCTCGGCTAGATGCTCCACCAGCGATGAAAACTCCGCCGATTTCAGCCCCGCCAGCGCCTCGTCGACCAGGTGGCAGGCCAGGTCGGAAAGCGATCCTTCGAGGCCGCGCGTCAACTGGCTGCCCATCGGCAGGCGCGAGAGCCGCTTGAGCTCCGGGCTTTCCGCCAGGGTGCGGCTGACCAGACCGCGCACATAGCGCAGGGTATCGTCTCGGTTATTGGTGTAGGCATCGCCCGCCATGGTCTCCAGCCGCTGGCTGATCTCGCGTATCAGCGCCTGTTTGCGGGGCTCCACCACCCGCTCGACCACAGATGACGAGAGCCCATCGCCGGAACGCAGCTCCTGCTGCACGTTATCGAGCATGCGAATGGCGATACGGTCGGTGAGCTCCTCCAGCAGGATGTCGTAATACTTGGCGACCACGCTGTAGACATACCAGCGCCGCACGTCGATCAGGCCCATGCGCTGCAGCCGGTGCAGCAGCGAGATGACGCGCAGGATACGCAGCAACCTAAAGCCACCCAGCGGGATGCAGCCCAGCACGTCGTACCAGTGCACGAAGGGGTAGAAGAACCAGCGGTGATAGTGCCGCTCGGCGATGGCCACCGCCCAGCCCAGCAGCACGTCGAGCAGGAAGATACTCACGAATGCCAGGTCGATACTGAGGAAATTGGCGTGAATGTTCTGTTCGTAAGCGCCATGCAGGCCGGGCGCCACCGCCTCGAAGGCAGCATTCAGCGGCGGCAGCAGGAACAGGCTATCGAACAGCAGCAGCGACAGGTTGACGACCACCAGCACGATGATGAACAGATCCCACACCAGGTGGGCCCGTTCCAGGGCGGGCGAGGTCGTGCGGGTGGCAGGCATGGTGCCTCCTTGAACTCGATGCCGAGGGGTCGTTGCCTATCCTATAGTCTCCGCCTGCCGTTGACACCCAGAGCGTGCACCTCGGCGCCGGCACCGCGCGGTATTCAGGCGCTTATCGCCCCCGTGGCGTCAGGTGGCGTTTCGCCATTCCTGAAGCAGTCGATTCACGAGCTCGCCGGCGGGGAGTTCACGGGCCAGTGGCGCGCCCTGTCCGGCACAGTGCGCCGCGAATTCATGATGGCCGAGGCCGGCCGCCGACGCGTTGAGCCGCTTGGCCGCGTCGTACGCCACGGGGTAAGCGGGGGGCATTGCCCCGGGGGTGGCTTCGGCATGGCGAATCAGGCGGTTGAGGATGCCACGTGCCGGCCGCCCCGACAGCGCCGACGTCATGCGGGTCATTTCGGCACGTTCGCTCTTGAGGGTCGAGCGATAGCCTTCGTTGGCTGCTGATTCGGGGCACAGGATAAAAGCAGTTCCCAGTTGGGCGGCACAGGCGTCCAGCGCCAGGGCAGAGCGAATGCCCTGGCCGTCCATGATACCGCCGGCCGCGATGACCGGTAGTGTCGTCTCGCTGACCAGCCGGCGAACGAGCACAGACGTGCTTAGCCGTTCATCCTCGGCCTGCGGATCGAAGCAGCCGCGATGCCCGCCCGCCTCATAGCCCTGGGCCACGATCGCGTCGACGCCACGCGCCTGAATAGCTCTAGCCTCTTGCAGGCTGGTCGCCGTCGCCAGCGTGTAGATGCCGGCTTCGCGCAGCGCGCGTATTCGCGCCTCGGACGGCAAGCCGAAGTGAAAGCTGACCACGGCGGGCCGCGTCTCGAGCAGCATCGCGAAGGCCGCATCATCCTCCACGAAGCTGCGGTAGATCTCATCGAGCTCGGCTGGCGGCTCACCGCCACTTTCCCGAAACAGCGGCGCCAGATGCGACAGCCAGGCCGACTCCCGAGCCGCATCGCGCTGTGCGGGTGCATGGCAGAAGACGTTGACGTTAAACGGGCGTGACGTCAGCGCCCGGGTCTGTTCGATCATTGACCGGGCCTTATCGACGCCGCTGGCGCCGATGCCCAGGGAACCCAGGCCGCCGGCATTCGATACTGCCGCCGCCAACTCTGGAGTGGCCACGCCGGCCATGGGCGCCTGGATGAGGGGCTGGATGCCCAGCCGGTCAGTCAGGGGATTCGATGATGTCATGTGAACGACCTCCACGAGCGCAAGAAACGATGGCTTTTATTTATTCTCATTTTGAGAATAAAATAGGTTAATAAATTCCAAAAGGCGAATATCGTGGACCTGGAAACCCTGAAAATCTTCGAGGCCGTCGCCGCCGAACTTAGCGTGACGCGGGCCGCCGCGCGGCTCGGGCGTGCCCCTTCCAACGTCACGACGCGCATCCAGCAATTGGAAGCGGAGCTGGACGCGGAACTGTTCATTCGCCTCGGTAAGCGCATCACGCTCTCGACGGCGGGCCAGCGCTTCCTGACCTACGCGCAGCGCCTGCTGGCGCTGGAGGACGAGGCCCGGCAGGCCCTGGGCGGCAGCGGCAGCCTGCGCATCGGCAGCATGGAAAGCACGGCCGCCAGCCGGCTGCCTGCACCGCTGGCAGCCTTCAACCGCACCCATCCGGCGACCCGGCTCGAGGTCAGCACCGGCCCCTCCGGCCCGCTGGTGGAAGAGGTGCGCGACGGGCGGCTGGACTGCGCCTTCGTGGCCTTGCCCGCCGAGCTCGAGAACGAGCCAGCCCTGATCGAGATGGGGCTGCAAAGCGCGCCGGTATGGAAGGAATCGCTGTTGCTGCTGTTGCCGCCCGCCGATGCCGGGGCCACCGCGCCTGCAGAATTGCGCACCCGCACCCTGGCGGCCTTCAAGCCTGGCTGCACCTACCGGGCCATGGCGGAGCAACGGCTCGGCATCGTTGCCGGGAGCGCGTGGCGCATCCAGGAGCTGGGTTCCTACCATGCCATGGTGGCGGCCGTGGCCGCGGGCGCCTGCGTCACCCTGCTGCCTCGCAGCGTCTTGGATGTAAGCGGCGTGTCGAACGATCTGAACACGCTGGAGATGGGCACCGTCACCACGCGTCTGCTGTGGCGCCGCGGCTACGAGACACCTGTGTTCCAGGCGTTCGCCGGTGAGTTTCTGGGGGAGACATGTACCTGATCCTGCGATTCGGGTGGCCCACCGGGCAATCAGTCGACCGTCCTTCGCAAACATGCCAGACTTCCATGCCTAATCCTCGCCGGCGGAATGCCTCTGAATGAAGCTCAAGTGCCTGACACTGGAAAACTTTCGTGCTAAGCCCTCTCTGTCGATGACATTTGGGCCGCGTCTGACCCTGCTGATGGGCGCGAATGGCAGCGGCAAGACCACGCTGCTGGATGGTATCGCCATCGGGCTCGGTGAAATCCTCACCTATCTGCCGGGTGTGTCGGGCATGACCTTCAAGAAACGCGGTGAGATACATCAGCGGGATAACCGCCTGGCTCCCTACACGCGGATTAGCCTGGAAACCCCGCAGGGGCTGGGCTGGGACCGCCTGCAGCGGCGCGACAACAGCAAGAAGACGACCGGCGAGATTCCCCCGGGACAAGGCGTGAAGGCGCTCAAGCAGCATCTGGACACTTCCGTGATCGAGCCCTGGTCGGCCGGTGAATCCTTCGAACTGCCGGTGTTTGCCTATTATGGCGTCAGCCGCGCTTTGCTGGATTTGCCCCGGAGTCGCAAAGGATTTCCCAAGTCACATGAACGCTTCGATGCCCTGGCCAATGCGCTGAACGCCGATACGCGCTTCAAGTCGGCCTTCGTCTGGTTCTACAACAAGGAAAACGAGGAGCATCGCCTGCAGAAGCAGCACAAAAGCTTCGATGTGACACTTCCCGAGCTGGACGCCGTCCGCCGTGCCATCACACGGTTGTTTCCGGACCTATCCGAGCCGCATGTCGAGCTCAATCCACTGCGTTTCGCGGTGAAGCAGGAAGGCGAGTGGCTTGACATCGCCCAGCTCAGCGATGGCTATCAGACCCTGTTGGGTTTGGTCATAGATCTCAGTTCACGAATGGCCATGGCCAATCCGCAGCTGGACGATCCGCTGGCAGCTGAAGCGGTGGTGATGATCGACGAAGTCGATCTGCACTTGCATCCCGAGTGGCAGCGGCGAGTGCTGGGAGACCTGCTGGCCACCTTCTCCAATACCCAGTTCATCGTCACCACGCATAGCCCCTTTATCGTCGAGGCGCTCAACAATCACCTCAAGCGCAGCCAAATCGACGGCCTCGAGATCGCCAGCGAGCCCATCCGATCACTGCTGCCGCTTTCGCCGGAAGAGGTGGCCGCCTATCACGTGACGCCGGACGAGGCTCAGTCGCTGATGGATGCCGATCTGGGCCTGCTCGATGACAAGCTGCTCGGCCACTTCAATGCCATCAATCGTCTCTATGACGAGATGCGGGATATCGAGTGGGAGCATCGCGAGGCATGAACCTGGGCGAGTATCAGCACTGCGTGTGCCGCAAGATGGGCAACACACAGGCGCATTGCCTCGGGGAGTACACGCTCGGTGAGCAGGGCAAGCAGGTTCGTCTGACCCCCAAGACAGGAGAGCGGGGCGTCGCTATCGTGCTGGATGGCTGCGTGTTGCGTGACAACCAACCGAAGTGCGATGGCCTCTTCCTCTGGCAGGGCAATCAACGCCATGCCGCCGTGCTCGTCGAACTCAAGGGAGCCGGTGATATTCCGCATGCCTTCGAGCAGTTGGCCTATGTGAAGCGTCATCGGGCGGAATATCGGCAGCTGGTGGCTTGTCTGGAAGAGGAAGCCCGCGGGCGGGTAGAGGAAAAAGCCGTGGTGGTAACCAATGGCCTGCTGCCCAAGCCGGAACAGGAACGGCTGGAGAACCACCACGGCATCCGAGTGATGGCCGTCATCCACTGCGAGGCCAGTTCGCCGATCCCGGAGATACGAGATTATCTCTGAACGGCGAGCATCTCGCCGAGTCGATCCACCGCGGCGGCCAGCGTTTAGTCGATGACGTGCAGGTACACCATCCAGTCGTCGACCTGGTTGAACGCCACCTTGGCTGCGCCCCAGCGCGTTCATCGTTTGACAGCGGCGGGCGGCATGGCGTCTTTTATCGGCGCGGTAGCGGTACAAGAAGCAACAAGGGAATGTTTGATGAACGTCGAAAGCGTAGGGAAAGCCGACTATCGTGAGCTGCTGGATGTCTGGGAGGCATCGGTCAGAGCAACCCATGATTTCTTGCGCGAACAGGACCTCCTGGAGCTGAAGCCGCTTATTTACGAGCAGTATTTCGGCGCGATCGATTTGACGTGCGTAAAAGGCGGGAACGGTGAAATCCTAGGCTTCTGTGGCGTGCAGGACGGCAATATCGAGATGCTATTCATCGCACCGCAGGCCCGCGGCCAAGGCATCGGCTCCTTGCTGCTGGATGATGCGGTAACGGCCCAAGGCGCCACCAAGGTAGACGTCAACGAACAGAACCCACAGGCGCTGGGCTTCTACCAGCACAAGGGGTTTGCCGTCAGAGACCGCTCATCGCTAGATGGGCTGGATAAGCCCTACCCATTGCTGCATATGGAGCTGGTGGGCACGCCGTGAAAAGCAATGGCCGGAAGCCGCCGCGCGGATGTTTGAGTACATCGAGATGGACTGTAACCTGCAGCGTCGGCACAGTGCGATTGGGATGATCAGCCCGGAGGCCTTCGAGGCCCGAATGATCGCTTAGATCGGTGTCTACGATTGCTGGGTAAAATCACCGTCCAGTCGTCGGCGTATTGACTCTACCTTGCCGTCCCAGATGCCGCGTAGCACCACTAGCGGCACTTTGAGGCGCATAGGCAGGCGTAGCTCTCAATGTCGACCATGTCCGCGGAGGTGACCCCGACAGCCACATCCCGGCACACGCGTCCATCACGCCGATTCAAAAAATAGCATAACATTATGTTTTTAAAGGGTTTTTGCCTATAAGGCCAACCTCAACATGAGCGTACAGGATAGCATTCGCTAGACCTATGTGCCCCCCATTGGCGCTGAAGGCTTGCTACACTGGGCCTCGCTCTAGGCCGCGACGTAGGCATACCGTCAAGGATTGACCTACCTTACATAGCCAGCGTAAAACTCATGATAAGTCATTTCTCAAACTACAACCTGAAGATTTTTAAAATTTAAAAGAATAAGCTGGCTTTGAAATATATACCTGAACTGACATCAGGAGTGAACAAGGAGGTTGCAATGAGTGTATTAATTAAGACAGTGCGAGTACGTGGATTTCGAGGCATAGAGAATATAGAGGTAGAACTAGAAAGAACAACCGTCCTTACTGGGATGAACAACACTGGAAAGACATCACTTCTTAGAGCCATACAGCTTGCAACCGGGGCAAGAGCTTCCATATCCCAAGACGATTTTTATATCAAAGACTCCTCCACCATCGAAAAGATAACGATTGACTTACTCATAGCCCCAGTAAGTGATACCGACCAGCAACAAGATGACTTCGATGAAGATTGGGAGATAGTATTTGGAACAGAAAGAATTAAAACTGACGGGACCAGAAGCTATGTTCCGTTACGAGCATGCGTCGAACTCGATGAGGCAAGCAATAGCTATCAAACAACTCATTCTATATTGCCAGACTGGCCAAGTTTCCATGATGAAAGTGGGTACTGGTATGAAAAACCCAAAGGAAAAAAGACCTCTTTTCGGCTAGACGAGCTCCCATTCTTCTATATGGATGCTCAAAGGGACATCCTAGAAGATACAAGACTAAAAAGCTCTTACATAGGTAAGATGCTTTCTAAAGTAGAGTACACTGAAGAGAGCATTCAAGAGATAGAGGATCAAATAGCAGAGCTGAATGAAAAAACCGTTGACAACAGTGAAATATTGAAGGGGTTAAAAAGCAGCTTGCAAGAGCTTAACTCAGCTATGGATGGAGACAGTTCTGGCGTCGAGCTAACACCCTTTACGAAGAAGCTTCGCGACCTGGGAAAAGGAATGACTATATATTACTCAGATAGTCAAGACAGCTTTTCCATGGAGTATCACGGCATGGGGACAAGGAGCTGGTCATCGCTCTTAACTCTGAAGGCCTTTATACAGTTGCTAGAGAGAAACTACCAAGCTTCGTCAGGTGTTTTCCTTCCAATCCTTGCCATCGAAGAGCCTGAAGCACATTTACACCCCAACGCCCAAAAAAAGTTGTTCGGACAAATACACAGTATAAAAGGGCAAAAAATTATCTCGACGCACTCACCATATGTCACAGCCTCTTCGTCCTTAAGCAATATAAGAAGCTTATATAAAGACCACACGGTACACTGCGGAAAGATAAACCTTAAAGGCTTAACTGATGAAGACACCAGAAAAATATACAGACAAGTGATCAACACTCGGGGCGAGATGTTTTTCTCAAAGCTCCTCGTCTTTGCTGAAGGCGAGACAGAAGAGCAAGCATTACCAATATTTTTCAAAAAATATTTTGGATATGAGAGCATTGAAAGAGGCGTAGATTTCGTATCAGTTTCGAGTCACACGGCTTACTTACCATTTCTCAGGTTTTCTGAGGGAATGAACATCCCTTGGATGATTTTTAGTGACGCTGAAGCCGATGCCAAGCAGTCTGTGCAAAAAGCCTTGAAAAAAATAGGCAAAGAGGGAGATATTGGGCAGCACGTTGTTTTCGTGGAAGATGGAAACGACTTTGAAAAAGAAATATTAGCTGGCGGATATGAAGCTGAGGTAAGAAAAGCAATCGCTTCTTTTGACTTTTACCACAGCGAGCAACATAGGGAAGCGAGGGAAGCCACAAGGCTAGAAGAAATCGAAGGCTATTCTTCGCAAGAGCTATATGAGAAAATGACATCAGAAAAGACTCGCTATGGACCAGCTGTAGCCTATCAGATTGTGGATAGCGAAAAACAACTTCCCGAAAAAGTTGTTGAACTCATGGAAATGATTGAACGGACTCTACAGCAGGGGCATTGAACTATGAAAAAAACAATTGAGCTTTCAGAAAAGCAGTACTCAGTAGTATATGCAGAAAATGGCCCTCTGTACGTAAAGGCTAGCGCGGGCAGTGGTAAAACGAGGGTTTTGACCGAACGGCTGAGACACCTCTTAAGCAAAACAAAAAAGAAAGTTCTTGCTTTGACTTTTACCAATAAGGCCGGTGCCGAAATCAAACAGCGCCTTAATGAAATCGATGACATTGAGTCAAGAGCTTTTATCGGTACATTTCATGGTTTTTGTCAATCGATCCTAGAAAGCCATGGTAATCTTCTTGGCTTTTCTGGGATGCCGCACATTTTTGAAGATAATGCGGATAGGATGGAGCTGATAGAGCAAGCCATAGAAGAAATACCAACCTATGCATTGAAATACGTAGAAAAGAACGAAAAAGAAAAAAGAGACTTCAAATTCAAAGCTCTTTCCTTCATCTCGAAGGTAAAGAGGGACCTTATTGATGACGAAGACTTTGAGAACCATACCGACAACCAAAATTTAATCCTGCTCTACAAGAGCTACCAAGGAATTCTTCGCTCTCAAAACGCTTTAGATTTCGATGACATTCTTCTCTATGCATTCAAGCTCCTGACAGATTTTCCGAAACTTTCCTCGATGTATAGAAGGAGTTTCTATGCCATATGTGTTGATGAAGCTCAAGACTTAAACAACGCGCAATATCAAGTCTTGAAAGTTATAGCTGACGACGGCTTTGATAATATTATGCTGGTTGGCGATCCCAACCAATCAATTTTTCATTTTAACGGCTCATCGGCCAAATATATGAACGAGTTATTTGTTGATGATTACCAGCCTGCAATAGTTGAGCTAAATGAAAACTTCCGATCATCAAAAAGGGTTTTAGAGGCCGCTCAAAAGATTGTTCCAGAAGCTGAGCATGTCGAAAACGTAGTAAAGGAAGGAATTTTCGAACTCAAGTGCTTCAACAATGAATTTGATGAAGCAAGCTGGATCGCCAACAAAATCCACGAGCTTATTCAATTAAAAAAACACGAAGATATAGAAGGCAGCATCACAGCTGAAAGAATAGCGATTCTTGCAAGAAACAAATACCTCTTCAAATCATTAGAAAATGAGCTATCAAATTTAACTTTAGACTTTTATTATAAGATGACTCCCGGCGCAGTAAAATTCGAGTCCTCCGCAATGAAAGTTTTTGATATGGCGTTACGAGTTCGCCTCAATCCTAAGGACAAACTACATAAGACCAAGCTGAGCCATGCCTTGGGTACAACAAACGAAACCCTAGACGCGGCAGAAGACATCGCCGTGCTTACAGACAGGAATGATTTAAAGTCAGCCATCGATCTTGCGTACAACCTAAATGAAGAAGGAAAAAACTTAAAGCAACTTATTCGCGCAATAAAAGAAGATCTGGAGCTAGCGGATGAAGATGAGAAAGCTATGCTCTTTAATGACTTAGACGAGCTAGAAAAGCATTGGATTAACTATGCAAAGAACTCTAATAGCACGTCTCTTCTACAGTTCAAAAACTCCATGGCACTCGGCCAAACGCACCCTCTTGCACAGCACTCTGGCATAACCCTTAGCACGATTCACACAATGAAAGGCCAAGAGTTTGACATCGTTTTTGTCTTGGGCACTGATGATGAAACATTCCCCGATTACCGAGCAGTCAGAGCTGGTGGCATAGAAATTGAGCAAGAAAAAAACAACATGTATGTAGCATTTACGCGGTCCAAGAGATGGCTATATGTAACATGGCCAAGTAGTCGAACCATGCCGTGGGGAGATGTACGAAGAAGAAGGGTATCTAGATTCCTTACTGATTTTTAAATGACAGGCCAGAGTGCACCATGTGCGACTCTGGCCATAGACCCACATGTTATAAAACCCAAAATCAGTCACATGGATACGCTTCTCTCAAAGCATAAGTTATCAGTATTGAAGGAGGAAGGTGAAGAATATCCGAATTCCTTTCAAGGTAATCATTAACTACTCGAACTGCTTGAGCTTTAGTAACCCTATCTGGAAGGCAAACGGCATACTGCCTTTCTGGGATAGACTGAGATACTGCGGCTAAGACATTCTTTGTGCCTTGCACGATACCTACACACCATGCAGCAGATATGTAATCTTGGACATTCTCCCCATCCATATATGCCTCTGCTTTTTTGCAAGCAGATATCAATCCATTTCCTGTTTCAAACTGCTGCGCATTTGAAAAATGTGAGAATGAAAGACAAAAACAAATGATGCAAATTTTTATATGCTTCATATTCCCTCATGAATTTTAGGTCTTTAGACAAGCAAGTTCTTCACTCTATAAAGGCAAAGCCTATCAAGAGCATATGCGTCATCACTGAGTATACCTGAGCAAGCACAGCCGCATCCCGCGGTGTTCGTGTTCATAAGCAGCCAGTTACAATCCAAGTAAACACTTACAGTATGAACATATCCAAATGAATACATGAGCGTTTGGGGATGTGCCAATGAAACGAGCGGTCTCACCATTGAGTTTCCACCGATGACTAGAATGCGAGTCGCGTCCGTGACATTAATAAGGGAGCCGATGCTCATCAGCTCCCCAACCCACTCACTCGCATCACTCTCCTTTGCGCCGCGTCCATCAACTGGCCGCGGCCGGTTTCCAACAGCGTCAGCCAGTGGCGGGCGCGGGTGATGCCGGTGTAGACCAGCTCCCGGGTGAGGATGGGATTCGGCGCGTCGGGCAGCACCAGGGCGGCGTGGGTGAACTCCGAGCCCTGGGACTTGTGCACCGTCATCGCGAATACCGTCTCCACCGCTTGCAGGCGCGAGGGTAGTACCCACTTGATGCGGTCGGTGCCATCACCGGCGGGGAAGGCCACCCGCAGCAGGCGGCGGTTGGTTTCGCCATTCGCGGCGCTTGGACGCGGCATATCCAGGGTGATGCCGATATCGCCGTTCATCAGCCCCAGGCCGTAGTCATTCTTGGTGACGAGCACCGGGCGGCCGGGGTACCAACGCTGGCGGCCATCCTGGCTGTCGATCAGTTTCTCCCGCTCCAGCGCCTGGCGCACTCGCTCGTTCAAGCCTTCCACGCCCCAGGGGCCGCGGCGCAGCGCGCACAGCAGTTGGAAGTGGCCGTGGGCCGCCAGCACGGCGCGGGCCCAAGCATCGAACTGTTCCTGTTCCGCGTCATCCGCCGGGCGCCGCTCGGCCATCACGCTCAGGAAGTGGCGATAGCCCACTGGGGGCGGCAGCGTTTCGCCGCGATGTATGCGGCCCTGGCCGGCATTGGGAAAACGCTCGGGGTAGCCGGTCACCGCCAGGCGGGCCAGGCTGCGCTCGTCGTCGGCGGCAAGCTTCAGGTGCGAGAGGTCCGCAAAGCCGGCGCTTAGCGCCTCAGTGATGGCGCGGCGCTTGGGGGCGGGCTCGGCTTCCAGGTTGATCGCGGCGGCCAGTTGGCCGATGCCGCTCTCGGCGGTGAAGCGGTGGCTGACGCGCAGCATGGCGATGGCCTGGTCCAGCGGCTGGCCGTTGGCGTCCAGGGTGTCGCTTGGCAGCGGTTGGCCGGTGGCCTTGGCTAGCCACTCAGCGGTGGCCTTGGCTAGCCACTCAGCGGTGGCCGGGGTGTAGTGGCCGCCCTCGGCCCGGGCGCACAGATCGCCGAGCACCGAGCCGGCCTCCACCGAGGCGAGCTGGTCCTTGTCACCCAGCAGCACCAGCCGTGCCCGGGGCGGCAGCGCCTCGAGCATCGCGGCCATCATGCCTACGTCCACCATCGAGGCCTCGTCCACCACCAGCACGTCCAGCGGCAGCGGGTTGTGGCGGTCGTGGCGAAAGCGGCGGGTGTCGGGGCGCGAGCCGAGCAGCCGGTGCAGGGTGGAAACCTCCTTGGGAATCACCTCACGCAGCCGCTCGGGATCGTCGGCCAATCCGTTGAGGTTGAGCCTGGCCACTTGGCCGGCGATGGACTCGTTGAGCCGGGCGGCGGCCTTGCCGGTGGGGGCGGCCAGGCGGATGCGCAGGGCCTGTTCGTCTTCACCGAACGCCAGCGCCTGAAGCAGGGCGAGCAGGCGCACCACGGTAGTGGTCTTGCCGGTGCCGGGGCCGCCGGTGATTACCGCGAAGCGCGAGCGGCCGGCCAGGGCGCAGGCGGCCTTCTGCCAGTCGAGGGGTGCGGGCTGTGTCGGCTCGGGAAAAAGCGCGTCGAGAATCGGGCGTAGGCGGGCCGCGTCCGGGGCGTCGTCGTTATCCGTTCCACCGAGCCGGGCAACGATCCGGCTGTGAATATCCTGCTCGTGCTGCCAGTAGCGGCGTAGGTAGAGCCGTGGGCGCTCTCGGCTGCCGGCGAGTACCAGCGGGGTGCTGCCGGGGCCTTCGGCCACCAACTCGGGCTGGGCCAGCGCCGCGCGCCAGGCGTCGAGGTCCAGCGCGGCCATCACCCGGCTGGGCAGCGGCGGCGGGTCGTCCAGGCTGTCGCCTTCCGGCGGCAGCGAGAGTGCCAGGTCCGGGGTGGCCAGCGTCTGGGCCAGGTCCAGGCAGACATGGCCGCGGCCGAGCTGGTGGCTGGCCAGCGCCGCCGCCAGTAATAGCAGAGGTGAGGCCTCACTTACCGTGTTTCCGTTATTCTCCCTGCTTTCTCGGTTCGCCTCGCGATGCAGGAAGGCGGCGAAGGCGCGGTCCAGCGAGCGCAGCCAGCCGCGCTCCACCCAGCGGTCGAGTAGGGCGAACAGCACCGCGTGATCGGCCAGCGCGTTTTCGGGCGCTCTAATAAGCGCGTTTTCGGGCGCTTGAATCAGCGCGGTCTCCGGGGCGTCGGTATTGACCGGGGAGGTGTTGGAAAATGTCGGCATCATGCGGTGGCCTCCTCGGCACTGAACAGGGCATCGAGCGCGAGGATCAGCTCGCTTGGCGGGCGTTCGGCGTGCACGCCGCGGGAGGGCGCACGGGTGCCGCGCAGGAAGACGTAGAGCGCCCCGCCCAGGTGGCGTTCGATATCGTAGTCCGGCAGCCGGGCCTTGAGCAGCCGGTGCAGGGCCAGCAGGTAGAGGCAGTACTGCACGTCATAGCGCTTCTCGAGTACGGCATCGGCCATCGCCGCCTCGGTGTAGGCGGCATCGTCGGCACCCAGGTGGTTGGACTTCCAGTCGAGCACATAGAAGCGCCCCTCATGTTCCACCACTAGGTCGATAAAGCCCTTGAGCATGCCGTTCAGCGTGTCGGGCTCGAGCGCCGGCCGTGGTCGCCCGTCGAGTGTGCGAGCGCTTACGAGGGCGTCCAGCTTGCGCGTATTCACCTTGTGGGCGGCGAACCAGAATTCCAGCTCGACGCGGTAGTCGGTAGCGCCGTCCAGGGCATCCAGGCGCAGCGGCGCGGCCTCTCCATCGCCTGAATCCGGCACTGGCAGCGGCGTGGTCAAAAGCTCCGGCAGCCACTGTTCGAGTGCGGCGATCTGGCCTTCCCAGCCGCGACGGTTGGCGCGCCGGGCCAGGGTGTCGGTGCGCAGCTCGGCGTCCTCGGCTACCTTGGCGAAGCCTTCCTCGCCGGCCCATTCCAACAGGCCGTGCAGGAAGGTGCCTGCAGAGGGCCCGCGGGGGAAGCGGTGAAGCGAGCCTTCGCTCACCGTGGCGGCGTTGGCATCGAAGGGCTCGTGGATCACCTCCATGGCCGTCGCCTCATCGGCGGTGGTGGGCTCGGGCGACGGCCCCGCCTCGGCGCTGGCTTCTGTATTGTCCTCATCCGGGGTGGCGCCTGTGCGCAGCGCCGAGTAGCTGGCGATCCACCAGTGCTCGCGGATCGCCCGGGTGGGCGCGCGGGCCTCACCGAGCGGCGTGTCGTCGCTGGCGAGTTCCACCGGCGTGGCATCGGGCTCGGGAGCGTCCTGCACCGTAACTCTTTGAGCTCCATCGCCGGCGTGCTCGTCGGCCAGCGCTTCGAGTGCCGGGCGCAGCTTGTCGGGTGAGAGCGCCTGGCCGCCGGCGATCAGATGGCCGACGGCGCTGCGTTCCATGGCCTCCAGCGGCGCCAGGCCGAGCCAGGTGGCGTGGCGGGCGCGGGTCAGGGCGACGTAGAGCTTGCGCAGATCCTCGCCCAGGCGCTCGTGGTCGGCGCGGGCGAGTGTGGCCTCGTCGGCGGACAGTGTCAGGCACAGGTAGCCGTCGTCGTCGTGCCAGCGAAGCGGCAAGTCGCCGGCCTTTACCGGGCGGAAGGCGGCGATGAAGGGCAGGAACACCAGCGGGTACTCCAGGCCCTTGGACTTGTGGATGGTGACCACCTGCACCAGGTCGGCGTCGCTTTCCAGGCGCAGGCGGTGGGTGTCGGATTGGGCCTGTGGATGCGCGCGGGACTCGGCGAGAAAGCGCAGCAGGGCGTGCTCGCCGTCGATCTCGGTACTGGCTTCCTGCAGCAATTCGCCGAGGTGCAAGAGGTCAGTGAGCCTTCGCTCGCCCTCGGGCACTGCCAACAGCCGGCCGGGCACCGCGAAGTCGGCCAGCAGCCGATGCAGCATGGGCAGCACGCCACGGCGCTGCCATTGGCGGTGGTAGTCGCGGAACTGCATTACCCGCGCCTCCCAGGCCAGCTCGTCCTGCTGGGGGCCGCCGTTCAGGGCGTCGAGCTCGGCAAGCGACAGCCCCAGGCTCGGCGTGGCGAGCGCGGCACGCAGGGAGCGTTCGTCGTCCGGCGCGGCGCAGGCGGCCAGCCACATCTCCAGCTCGGCGGCGGCCTCGGTCTCGAACACGCCCTCCTTGTCGGAGAGGTAGACGCTGCGGATGCCCCGGGCCAGCAGGGCGCCACGGATGGCGCGGGC
The DNA here is from genome assembly GCF_003268885.1 of Onishia taeanensis. Classification (GTDB taxonomy): domain Bacteria; phylum Pseudomonadota; class Gammaproteobacteria; order Pseudomonadales; family Halomonadaceae; genus Onishia; species Onishia taeanensis_A. The sequence continues at coordinate 167,227 of NZ_QLSX01000008.1, read as the reverse complement.
CTCGCCGGCGTTGTTGACCAACACGGCCAGATCCGACGGCGCCAGCGGCTTAAGCGCTCCGTCTTGCTGGGTGTTTGTCTGGATAAAGCCCGTCTGCCCGGCCTGGCCCTCGCGCAAGAGACTGGCCATCTCGGTGGCGCAGCGTCCGGCAAGCTCGTGGAGGTAGGCCGATTTCGACAAGGCGTCTTCAGCATCCAGGTGCCAGAGCGTCAGCGCTGGTTGGGGCGCGCCGAGGCGAACCAGGGCATCCTTGCGACCGTTCGCGTTCACTGGTGCAAAAGGCACCGGATTGTCATCCCCGCGGCGGAAGAGGAAGGCGCCGGCTTCGCTCTGCTCGGCATGTTCGAACACCCGGTTGACCGCCTCGACCATCGGCGTGGCGGAGCGGAAGTTGGTGCCCAGGGTGACGTGGCGGCCGGCGGTGTCGCGCCGGGCTTGAAGGTAGGTATGAATATCGGCGCCGCGGAAGGCGTAGATCGCCTGCTTGGGGTCGCCGATCAGCAGCACGGCGCTCTTGTCAGCGCCCGAAGCCGCGCTCTTGTCAGCGCCCGAAGCTGCGCTATTTTCAGCGCCCGAAGCCGCGCTATTTTCAGCGCCCGAAGCCGCGCTCTTGTCAGCGCCCGAAGCTGCGCTCGTTTCACTGTCATCGACGCCGCCGCGGTTCTCGGCCAGCCGGTAGACCCGGTCGAACAGCCGGTACTGCACCGGGTCGGTGTCCTGGAACTCGTCGACCAGCGCTACCGGGAACTGCTCGCGGATGCGGGCGGCCAGGGTCTTGCCGGCCTCGCCTGCGAAGGCGGCGTCCAGCCGGTGCAGCAGGTCGTCGGGGCCGAGCTCGGCGCGGCGGCGCTGCACGGTCTCGCGGCGGGCGGCCATCCAGTGCACGGTGTGGGCGAGCAGGTCGGCAAAGGGGTCGGGCAGCTCGGCGAGCTGATCCGGCAGCGCTTCCAGGGCCTCCAGCGCCGGCAGGTTGGGGACGGGATCTTCCTTCCAGATCTCGGCGATGCCTTCGGGCGTCAGGCGTTTCCAGGCGGCGTCGGTCAGTGCCGGCTTGGCTAGTTCGGGGTCATTCGCCCAGTCGCGCAGGGCGGCGAGCCAGTTGGCGCGGCTTCGGGCGTTGAGCTTCTGGCCGTTGAACGCCTTGCGCTTGGCGGCGGCCTCAAGAAGCGCTTCTAACTCGTCCAGCCAGGCCGGCCACGGCGCCTTGAACTCGGCCAGCGCCGCGGCGCGCTGCTCACGGTAGTTGGCCAGCGCCTCGAAGGGCGGCGGTGCCACGGGCAGGGCGGCGGCGTGGGTGCGCAGCCGGCCGGCGGTGTCGTTAAGGGTGTCCGGTGTGGTCCAGTAGCGGGCGACGATCTGCAGCGCCTCGGGGTCGAGGTCGTAGTAGAAGCTGCGCCAGTAGTCCCGGGCGATCTCCAGGTCCATCTCCGACTGGTCCAGCGACATCTCCAGGGCGAATAGGCTGCCGCTGTCGAAGGCGTGCTCGCGCAGCATGCGGTGGCACCAGGCGTGGATGGTCGAGACCGCGGCCTCGTCCATCCATTCGGCGGCCAGCCGCAGCCGGCGGGCGCAGGTCGGCCAGCTCTCGCGGGGGTAGCTGTCGCGCAGGGCGAGCAGCGGGTCACTGCTCGGCTTCTCATCGCTCGGTGCTTTGTCTTCGGGCGCTGAGTTATCCACAGCCGGTTCGGCGAAGAGGTCGCCTGTCTGATTGAGATTCGGCCCGGTATCAGGTCGCTGCGGAGGCGCTGTGAACCCCTCCCTGGGCGCTACCGATGCCATCCCTGGCATCGGACCTCCGCTTTGATCTGCTCCCGGTTCCCCGTCTTTGTCGGTGGGCTGAAACGCTTCGGCGGCTTCCACCAGCCGCGCGCGGATGCGGTCGCGCAGCTCCTGGGTGGCGGCGTTGGTGAAGGTGACCACCAGGATCTCCGGCGGCGTCAGCGGCCGCGGGAAGCTGGCCGCGTCGTCTTCGTTCCGCGGGCCGAGCACCAGGCGCAGGTAGAGCAGGGCAATGGTGAAGGTCTTGCCGGTGCCGGCGCTGGCCTCGATCAGCCGGCTGCCGGTAAGCGGCAGGGCGACCGGGTCGAGGCGTGGCGTCTCGGCCGCTTGCATGGCTTCCGTCATCGTCATGCCTTGCCTCCCTGGCCCTTGCTGCCATTCTTTTCGTTCTTTTTATCGCCGCCGCCCTTTGCCTTGACGGCATCGTGCAGCGGCGCGTAGAGCGCATTCGTCAGCTCGGTGAAGTGCCGCCCGGAGGCCTGATGGCGTACTAGGCTTGCGAGGTCGCGCCACTGGCGGGCCAGATACGGGTCGCGGTCGCGCTCACCGGGCGTGTAGTCGTTGCCCTCGAACACCTGAACGGCGGCCTTCCAGGCCTTGAGGTCGGCTTCTTCGGCCTTGTCTGTCTGTGAAGAGCCTTCACCGCCGAAGACGCGGGCCAGGGCGTTCTCGTCGCCGCCCTTCTCGTGCCAGGCGAAGGCGGTGTCCCGGGCTAGCGGCAGCGGGGCGGTCATGCCGGCGCGCCAGGCGCGGGCGATGGCCTCTAAATGCTTGCGGGCGGTGCTGGCCTCCAGCGGCGCCAGGGTGCCGCCGCCGGCGCGGGAGAGCAGCACTGTGGTCATGGGGCCCAGGGCGAGTTGGCCGGCCAAGTGGGCGACCCAGGGGGCCAGCCAGTGCTTCCAGTTGTATTTGCCCTTGTTGACCAGGCTGCTGGTCATCAGCACCAGGCGGCAGCGTTCGCCGTCTGCGTTCTCGCGCAGGCCGTCCAGCCAGTCCTCCACCCGCAGCGGATCAGTCGACAGTGGGTCCTCGCCCGTATCAAGCGTCAGCGACACGGCCGCCGGGGTCTCCCAGGCGTAGGGCCAGGCCTCGAGCTGGTCGGCGTAGTCGCTGAGCACCTTGTCCAGCGGCTCGACGAGTTGCTCGCGCATCAGCTCGGCGAAGCCGCCCATGGCCAGCCGACCCTCGCGCTCCAGGCGCTCCAGAGTGTCGTGAATGGCAGGCGTTGGCGGTTCGGCCGCATCGACGGCGCGGCGCCCGGCCTCGATCAGCGCCTGCTGGAGCTGCCAGTGGTCTAGGCCGTCCAGGGCGAAGGGCTCGTGGTCCGGGCTTTCCAGCGCCTCGCGCTCGAGGTAGACGCCGAGCCGGGTGGTGAAGAAGGCCTTCACCGGGTCCTTGAGAAAGCTACTTAGGCGCGCCAGTGGCAGTGCCGTGTCGAACTCCATCGGCGGCAGCTCGCCGTCGACGGCGGTTTCGGGAGATGAATGGCCGGCATGGATCGCTCGCCATTCATGAGCATAGGTATACAGGCCTCGCTCGCCCGTAAAGTAGTGTCTGCTGAACGGCTGCAGCGGGTGCTCGGTGGTCAGGGCGTCGACGAGGGCCTGGCCGGCGGCGTCGCCTTCTTCTGCGCCGGCCAGTTTCCAGCCGGCGGCCAGATGGTCGCGGAGCTGGCCGAGCAGTACCGAGGGCGGACGCGGCTCGTTGTCGTGGATACTGCGGCCGACCCAACTGATCATCAGGCTGTCGCGGGCCGAGAGCAGTGCTTCGAGGAACAGGTAGCGGTCGTCCTCGCGGCGCGAGCGGTCGCCGGGGCGGTAGTCGTGCCCCATCAGGTCGATATCCAGCGGGCGCTGTACCCGCGGGTACTCGCCGTCGTTCATGCCCAAGAGGCAGACGTGGCGGAACGGGATGGCGCGCATCGGCATCAGGGTGGCGACGTTCACCGCGCCGGCCAGGAAGCGCTGGGAGAGGTTGGCTTCGTCGAGCTGGCCAAGCCAGTGCTCGCGTACCACCGAGAGCGGTAGGGCTTCGGTGAGGCCTGCGTCCTCTGTGGTCTCCTGCCAGTCTTCCAGCAGTTCGCCCAGGCGGTTGAGGGTGGCAAGGTCGGCCTCGTCCTCGGCGGCGAAGCAATCGCTCAGTAAGGCGCGCAGGCGGCGGCACCAGGTGGCTACGTCGGCGGGCTCGCTGAGCGCGCGCCACTGGGCCTCGAGGGCGTCGAGCAGGTCCATCAGTGGGCCGGCCAGCGCGGCCTCCAGGCCGCCGATGTCGCCATAGGGCTCGATGTCGTGCCAGGGACCGCCGGCGCTTTCGTTGTCCGTACTTTGGCCCACCGCGTAGCCCAGCATCAGGCGACGCAGGCCAAAGGCCCAGGTGTTGGCGGTAAGACCGCCTGGCAGGTCGAGCCGGGCGCGCTGCTCGGCGTTGAGCCCCCAGCGGATGCCGGCGCCCTCGATCCAGCGGCGCAGCACCGGCAGGTCGTCGGCGGTCAGTCCGAAGCGCCCGCGCAGGGCGGGGACTTCCAGCAGGTCGAGCAGGTCGCTGACCGTGAGCCGCGATTCCGGCAGGTGCAGCAGCGCCTCCAGCGCCACCAGCAGCGGCTGGCGGTGGCGGCTGGTCTGGTCGGAGAGCGTGAAGGGAATATGGCGCGGGTCATCCTGGGGCAGCCGGCCGAATACCGCTTGTACAGCGGCGGCGTAGGTGTCGATGTCCGGCACCATCACCAGCACGTCGCGCGGGCGCAGCGTGTGGTCTGCGTCGAAGGCGGCCAGTAGCTGATCGTGGAGGATCTCCACCTCGCGCAGGGCGCTGTGGGCGACGTGGAAGCGCAGGCTGCGATCAAGGGCCGGGTTCACCGCTGGCCAGGTGTCGCGAGTCTCCTGGGGCGGGCGCAATTCGAGGATGTCGTCCTGCAGTTGCTGCAGCAGCCCCGGCGCCTCGCCGTCGGCGGGCGAGTCGAACAGGTCGATGCGCAGCGCCTCGGCGTCGAATAGCGCCCGGTAGGCGTCCTGGTCGTCGAACTCGTCGAGCAGGCGCAGGTAGTCGCGGCCCTGCTTGCCCCATGCGGCCAGCAGCGGCTGGGCGTGCAGGTGCAACTGGGTGTCATCGAGTTCGAGCGGCATGCCGGGGCGGTGACGCTGGCGCCGGCGGGCGGCCCGCAAGAGGTCCTTGTGCTCGATGATGTCTGCCCAGTAGTGGCGGCAGGGGTTGTGCACGCAGAGCAGCACCTGGGTGACCTTCGACACCGCGGCTAGTGCCTCTAGCGTTTGGCGGGGCAGCGAGGAGATGCCGAATACCACTACCCGGCGCGGTAGTCCGGCCGGTCGCGTCTCTTTGTTCAGGGCTTCGGGCGTCAGTTCGCGGCAGGCCTCAAGGAAGCGGGTGTGTACCCAGGCACGGCTGGTGGCGAGGCCGTTTTCGCCCAGTCCTTGAGAAATGTCGTCGCGCAGCCGCCGCCACAGCGCCGGTTGCCAGCACTGGTCCTCGGCGAGCGGCCGGGCCTGGCCGCGGGCATCGATCAGCTCGTCGCGGCCCTCGGCCCAGGCGGCCAGCCAGTCGGCGCGGTAGACCTGGTACTGGTCGAACAGGTCGGCCAGGCGCTCGGCAAGCTGATGGCGCTTGCGCAGGTCATCGTCGTCGGCCAGAAAGCGTGCCAGGGGGGCGAAGGTCTCATCATTCGTGAGTTCCGGCAGCAGACGCATCAGTCGCCAGATAAGGCGCGGCTTGTCCAAGGGTGATGACGGCGGCACGGCTTCATTGCCCAGCACTGCGCGGTAGGCCTGCCACAGGTAGCGGGCTGGCAGGGTGACATCCATCGCCGCGGCGATGCCGGCGCCGGCGGGCGGGTCGGCGGCCAGCGCCAGCTTCAGCCACTGGCTGATGCCGTTGCTCTGCACCAGAATCACTTCGTCTTCCAGCGGCCCCAGCGGATGGGTCCGCAGCCATTCCACCGCCAGGTCGCGCAGCGTTTCCAGGCGATTGCCGTGGATCACCATGAAGCCGGGGCTGAGCTCGGATCCCTGAGAGAGACGGAGGGGCATGGCGATTCCTTCGCGGCGTTGAGACGGAGGTCAATGGTGCCGCAAATCGCCCACGGCATAAATCAGCTGTCGCTCATTTCAGGTCGATGGGCGTGTTTCGAGCCGCCGGGCTTAGCCGAACTCACCCCAAGTCGAAGGGAATTTCGCCGGCCTCATGGGCGAGCAACCACTGCTTGCGGCCGATGCCGCCGGCGTAGCCGGTCAGGCGTCCGTCGCTGCCGATCACGCGATGGCAGGGCACCACGATGGCGAGCGGATTCTGGCCGTTGGCGCGGCCCACTGCGCGCTGGCCGCCACGACGGTTAAGCTGCTCGGCGATCTCGGCATAGCAGCGGGTCTCGCCGAAGGGAATGGTGGAAAGCGCCTGCCAGACCCGCTGCTGGAAGTCGGTGCCCTTGGGCGACAACGGCAGGTCGAAGGTCTGGCGCAGGCCGTCGAAGTATTCCTCGAGCTGGGCGTGGGCGCGGTCGGTCAGGGCGTTGGGACGGGGCGTTTCATCGGCCTCCGCCTCGCCGACGAAGACGATTTCGGTGAGACCCTTATCGCTGGCGCGCAGGCGGATCAGGCCCAGCGCGGCGGTTTCCGGCGGCCGATAGTAGTCGAGGGCCTGATCGTCGAGGATATCGCCCCGGGATTCGGCGACCTGGTCGGCAGGACGGACATCGTCACGCTCATCAAGGCGCTTATCCGGATGCTTATCCAGAAGGGCATCCGGTTGATCAAAAAGCGAGCGGGAGGCAGCGGGGGCAGAGGACATGACGGTGACTCCTGAGATGATCGTTCTGGAGAAGGATCTTTGGAAAGCGCTACCGAGACCATAGCGGAAACTGGCCCTGGCTGCTGGTGATGCTTGCTACGGTGTTCGTCTCTGCGCGTGTTATCGGTTCTTGTTTTTGCTCCCGTCGCCGGTCTCTACAACCGACGAGGCCGCCTTATGGGGCGGCCTCGGTGAGTGCTTATGTCCAGGTACGGGCAGGAGCCGGTCAGGCGTCGCTGTATAGGTCGCGGTAGTCGTCGCGTAGCTGCTTCTTCTGCACCTTGCCCATGGTGTTGCGGGGTAGGCTGTCGACGAACAGGACTCGCTTGGGCTGCTTGTACTTGGCGAGGTGGTCGCTCAGCGAGGCGATTACCAGTGCCTCGTCGATCGTGGCGCCGGGCTTTTTGACCACCACGGCGGTCACGCCTTCGCCTAAGTCGGGATGGTGCACGCCGATCACGGCCGATTCGACCACCCCGTCTAGCTCGTCGATGACCTGCTCGACCTCTTTCGGATAGACGTTGTAGCCCCCCGAGATCACCAGGTCCTTGTCCCGCCCGACAATATGTACATAGCCACGCTCGTCGATCATCGCCAGGTCACCGGTGACGAAGAAGCCATCGGCGAGCAGTTCCTCCTTGGTCTTCTCCGGCATGCGCCAGTAGCCGACGAAGACGTTGGGGCCGCGCACTTCGAGCATGCCGATCTCGCCCTGGGGCAGGGCGGTACGGCTCTCACGGTCGGTGATGCGAACCTCCACCCCGGGCAGCGGCATGCCGACGGTGCCGGCGATCCGGTCGCCCTCGTAGGGGTTGGAGGTGTTCATGTTGGTCTCGGTCATGCCGTAGCGCTCGAGAATCGCATGGCCGGTGCGGGCCTCGAAGGCCTGGTGGGTGTCGGCGGTCAGCGGGGCCGAGCCGGAGGTGAACAGGCGCATGTTGGCGGTCAGTTCCGGGGTCAGGCGCGGGTCCTGAAGCAGGCGGGTATAGAAGGTCGGTACGCCCATCATGGTGGTGCCGGCTGGCAGCTCGTCGATGATCGCCTCAACGTCGAAGCGTGGCAGGAAGCACATGCTGGCGCCGGACATCAGCACCACGTTGCAGGCCACGAAGAGCCCATGGGTGTGGAAGATCGGCAGGGCATGGATCAGCCGGTCGGCTTCGCTGAACTGCCAGGTGTCGACCAGCGCCGTGGCGTTTGAGCTGAGGTTTGAGTGGGTCAGCATCGCGCCCTTGGAGCGACCGGTGGTGCCGGAGGTATAGAGGATGGCGGCCAGGTCATCGCCTTCCCGGGCCTGAATGCCCTCGTATGGCGTTGCCTCGGCGGCGGCCGTCATCAGGCTGCCGTCGGCTTCAATGCCCAGGGTGGCCACCTGCGGGCAGCCGGTCTCGCCGGCGATGCGCCGTGCTTCGTCCTCGACCGCGGGGCGACAGACGAACAGCGCAGGCTCCGCATCGCCGAGGAAGTAGCGGATCTCCTCGCCGGTGTAGCCGGTATTGAGCGGGAGGTAGACGCCGCCGACGCGCAGGGTGGCCAGGTACAGCAGAATGGTTTCGGGGCTCTTGTCGACCTGCACGGCGACCCGGTCCCCCGGGCTCACGCCGAGCGCGACCAGGGCACCGGCCAGTCGTTCGCTGGCTGCGTGGGCCTGGGCATAGCTGTAGCCACGACCGTCGCGGGTGGTGATGAAATCGGCGTCACCGCGCGCCCGCATCCGTTGAGCGAAGGTATCGAACAGGTTGTGGTTCATTTTGTTGGTTCTCCCTTGAGCAGTTTGCGGGCACGTCGGTCCAGGTCGCGCACGGCCGACGAGCAGGCGATCGTGCCGTGGGTGGTGTATTTCTCGTGATTGCGTTCGATGTCTTCGAGCACATAGAGGTAATTGACCATCAGCCCGGCGGCCTGATGGAGTCCCTTGCCCGAGGTGTCGCCCAGCCAGTTGATGCGATGCAGTTGGGCGCCGTTGCCCAGGTGAAAGCGGGCTACGGGATTGAGCGGCAATGCCTTGGCATTCTTTTCCTTGAGCAGGTAATGCGCCGCCAGCGGTTTGATGAGTTCCTTGAGCCGCTGTGATTGTTCAGGGTCGCTGGCCCAGTCGGGCGCATTGAGGTGCTCAAGCGCCGCCTTTGCGTCCTCGTCGAGGCCGTCGCCTGCGTCTTGCAACACGGTCTCCAGCCACTTGCGAAAGCCCGGCACCGGCGACAGGGTGACGAAGTGCTTGAGATGGGGCAGTTCCTGCTTGAGTTCTTGCACCACCTGCTTGATCAGGAAATTGCCGAAGGAGATGCCGCGCAGCCCGGTCTGGCAGTTGCTGATACCGAAGAAGGCGGCGGTGTCGGCGGCCTCCGGGTCCTCGATGTCGTAGGTGGCGGGATCGAGGATCGCCTGGATCTGGTCGGGCAGTCCCTTGTGCAGGGCCACTTCGACGAAGATCAGCGGCTCGTCGCCGATCGCCGGATGGAAGAAGGCGAAGCAGCGCCGGTCGCGGGCATCGAGGCGCCGGCGCAGGTCGTTCCAGTCGTGGATCTCATGCACCGCCTCGTAGCGGATGATCTTCTCGAGGATCACCGCCGGCGTGTTCCAGTCGATACGCTTGAGCACCAGGAAGCCGCGATTGAACCAGGAGGCGAATAGGTGGGCGAAGTCTGCATCGATGGCCTTGAGATCGGGGTGTTCGCCGAGCATCGCCAGCAGATCCTCGCGCATGTGCACCAGCTCATGCGTGCCGCCGCTTGGCAGGTTGAGCCGGCGCAGCAGTTCCTGGCGACGGGGCTCGCAGACATCGAACAGGTGCTGCTGCGTGAGGTTGTCGCGGGTCTCGCGGTAGGCCGCGTAAGCGGCATCGATCCCCTCGGGGTCGGCGGCGAAATCGTCGGCCAGCCCCATGAAGAACTGCCGTTTCTGGTCGTCGTCAAGGCGGGCATAGATCGCCAGGGTCTGGCTCGCCAAGGTGATGCTCGAGGCCTCGCCGTCACTTTCGAGCAGCGCCTGACAGGCCTTGATCAGCATGGCGTGATCGACGGGAGAGCGCTCATCTTCTCGGCGCCTGAGCAGTACATCGCGCTGAGTGATGTTGCTGAACAGCTCCTGCAGGAAGCTCATATTCATTATTGATCCCTCATTGGTGAGCCCAGGTCCAAAGACAAAGATAAGGACAATGACAAGGGCGCGTCGGCGTCCGGGTGCAAGTGCAATGCTGGCGCATGATCAGCTGGCGCATGGTCAGGGCTGGCCCATGATCAGGTTGGGTAGCCAAGTCACAATGCCCGGGAAGAAGCACAGCACCACGATGCCCAGCACCATGCACAAGGCATAGGGCAGGCTGCCCATCAGCACGTCACGCAGTGAGATGTCCGGGGCGATGCTGTTGATGATGAACAGGTTGAGGCCCACTGGCGGCGTGATCAGGCCGATCTCCAGGTTGATGGTCAGGATGACGGCGAACCAGTAGGGATCGAAGTCAGCGGCCAGGATGATCGGTAGCAGGATCGGTGCTGTCATCACGATCACTGCTACCGGCGGCAGGAAGAAGCCGGCCACCAGCAGGAACAGATTGATGATGCCCATCAGCACCCAGCGGTTGACCTCCAGATCGGCGATGGTGGCCGCCACTGTCTGGGTGATGAACAACGATGACAGTGCATAGGCGAAGACCTCGGCGGCGGCGATGATCAGCATGATCATCACGCTCTCGCGCAGGGAGTCGCGCATGATCAGCTTGATCGGAGCGACGTGCCACATGCGATAGACGATGATCGCTAGCGCCAGGCACAGGAAGGCACCGGCCCCGGCCGCCTCCGAAGGCGTGGCCAGACCGCCGTATAGCGCGAACAGGATGCCGGCCACCACCGCCAGGAATGGCAGCACTCGCACCAGCGCCTTTAGGTTGCTGTCGACGTTGGCCTTGATCGTTTCCTTCATCTTGTCGGTGGCCGTGACCATCGGGGTGTCATAGCCTCCTGCCAACTTGCAGGCGATCAGCGTCCAGACCATAAACAGACCGGCTAGCATCAGCCCTGGGATCGCACCGGCGATGAACAGGCGTCCGATCGAGGTTTCGGTGGCAATGCCGTAGACGATCATGGTCACCGAGGGAGGAATCAGGATGCCCAACGTGCCGCCAGCGGCGATGCAGCCGGCGGCCACGCCATCCGGGTAGCCGCGCTTGCGCATTTCGGGGATGCCCATCTTGCCGATGGCGGCACAGGTGGCGGGAGAGGAGCCTGAGAGGGCGGCGAAGATCGAGCAGGCGCCGATGTTGGAGATCGCGAGACCACCGGGCAGGCGTCCGAGCCACAGATCCAGCGAGCGATAGAGGTCGCGACCAGTGGGTGACGAGGCCACGGCCGCGCCCATCAGGATGAACATTGGAATCGCCACGAAGCCGAACTCGGCGATGCGGTCGAAGAAGGTCTCGCCGAAGTAGGTCAGCTCGCTCATGCCGCGGTCGGCCACCAGGGCAATCAGCGACACGGCGCCCAGGGCGAAGGCGATCGGGGTGCCGATGGCCATCAATACAAGCAGCCCCACGGCCACGGCAATGCCGGCGGTAATCGGGTCCATGGTCAAGGCTCCTTACGCAGGGTTTCGGCGACGTATTGCAGTGTCAGCAGGGTGGACCCGAGCGCCATCGGCACCAGTGCCGGCCATAGAAGTGGGTTCCATACCGAGCCGGTGGTCCACTGCTGGTGGTAGGCCTCGGCCACATAGAGCCAGGCGGCATAGGCCAGGGCGGCGCAGAAGCCGATTCCGACCAGGGATGACACCAGGCGCATGATCTTGCGGGGCAGCCCGCCGATCATGTCAGGCAGCAGGGTGACCGCCACATGGCCGCCCGTCATCAGTACATAGGAACTGCCCATCAACATCGCGCCGCTGACGATGTAGATGGTGAATTCGGTCTGCCAAGTGGAACTCATGCCCAGGATGGTACGCACGAAGATCATGTGACAAATGGCCAGCACGCCGGCCATCAGCATGGCCGCGGCCAGGTAGGCCATGGCGCGCGACAGGCGATCCATGACGTGTGTATAGATGCCGATGATCTTGACGGGGGTCGAGAGCTCGCGGCGAGAGAAGTGCTCCATATGCCCTCCGGATAGTGTGAAGGAGGGCCGCCTCATGCAGGGCGGCCCGGCAAGCCTTGAACCGTCAGGCGGTCATCGGCATTGATGTCACAGGTAGCGGAGGTGGTGTCACTCCACGGCGAGTGCCGCATCAATCAGGGCCTGGCCGTTGGGCACGTTCTCGGCGAAGGTCTTGTAGGAGCTCTGCTGGGCGATATCCAGCCAGGCCTGGTAGTCCTCTTCAGACATGCTGACTACCTCGACGCCATTGGCCTTGAACTCGTCGATCATCTTCTGATCCAGTGCCGCGGCTTCACCGGCGAAGTACTCTTCTGCCTTCTGACCGGCCTCGACCAACGCCTGCTGCTGCGCTTCGTCGAGCTTGTTCCAGCTCTGTTCTGAAATCAGGACCGGTTCATACATGAACCACAGCGCGTTTTCACCGGGCGCTGTCAGGCAAGACACCTGCTCGTAGATGCGATATGACACGAACGAGCCGGACGACGTGTTGGCGCCGTCGAGCACCCCGGTTTGCATGGCGGTGTAGATATCCGAGGACGGCATCGAGGTGATAGAAGCGCCGGCGCTGGCCAGCATTTCATCGAACGCCGGGCCGGCGGCGCGCAGGGTCTGGCCCTCGACCGTTTCCGGCGAGGTGATACAGCGCTTGTTCGAGGCAAAGCCCCCGGCCAGCCAGGCGTCGGCCAGCACGCGGGCGCCGCCTTCATGAATCACGTCCTTGATCATGGTCATGAACTCGGAATCGTTGAGCCGCTGGGCACGTTCGTGATTGCGCACCAGCCCCGGCATCAAAGTTGCCGAGAACTCCGGGTGACGGCCACTGGCGTAGTCAAGCGGCAGCGATGTCATGTCCAGGCGGCCACGCGCCAGGGCGCTCCACTGTTCCTTGGCCTTGAACAGGGATTGGCCTGGATAGACCTGGATGGCGAGATCAACGTCGGCTGCGGCGACTTCCTTGGCCATCAACTGCACCATTTCGTCTCGAACATCGCCCTGTCCACCAGGGAACTGGTGCGAGGCGCGCAGCACGGTTTCTGCCGAGGCAACGCTTGAAAAGGCAAGGGTCAGGGTGGCGGCCGCGATGGCGGCGGTGGAGGTGAGCTGGTGTGTCATCGGGCGTGTCATAGTGGCGTGACTCCATCGGTCTATTATTCTTGTGAAATGTTTATCATCGACGATGATGTATACTTGAATAGGCTTCTGGGATATTTGTGTCAATTAAATGACGCTAGACCATGGTCGATGCGGTGACGCAAGCGATTGATCGGGCAAGGGGGAAAATATGGCGGGCACCAAGCGATCGAATGCTCAGCGGCTCAAGGATTCGCTGGAGGACGACATCATCAATGGTCGACGGGTCCCCGGTGAGCGTCTCGATCCGGAAGTTTTGGGCAATGAGTTCGAGGTATCCCGCACGCCGGTGCGTGAAGCCATCCAGCAACTGGTGGCCAGTGGGTTGGTAACGGTCTCGCCGAAGAAGGGCACCTTCGTGGCCAAGGTGAGCATCGAGCAACTGATCGAGATGTTCGAGGTCATGGCTGAACTCGAGGGCATGTGCGGACGCCTGGCCACGCGGCGCATCACGCCCGGTGAGCTGTCCGACCTGCATCAGGCGCTTGAGCGCTGTGAGGCCGCCTCGGCAGGCGGAGATCCCGATGAGTATTACTACGAGAACGAGGTCTTCCATCACACGATCTACGCGGCGAGCCACAATGCCTTCCTGGCCGCGGAGGCCCGTCAGCTCAAGCTGCGACTGAAGCCTTATCGGCGACTGCAGTTACAGGTCCGCCATCGCATGAGCAACTCGCTGAGCGAGCATCGTGAGATCATCGCGGCCATCGAGGCCGGTGATGCCGTCCGGGCAGAACAGGCACTGCGGGATCATGTGCTGATTCAGGGCGAGCGCTTCAGCGACCTGATCGCCAGTGTGAAGGATTTCGGTATCAAGGATGCCGACGAGCCCGTATAGAAAGGCAGGGAATGTTGGCCGCATTTGCCTGTCCCTGTAGGGTGGGTGAGCCCGATTTGGAGGAGGCGTCATGTTCCCGAGTTTTTCCCTGCGCTACGCGCACCTGCCGTCACGCATGAGCGCCGAGTGCGCCCCGACCCGGGTGGCGAATCCGCGGCTGGTGGCGTTCAATCACGCCCTCGCCGAAGAGCTTGGCTTCGAGGCGGCCGCCTTCGATGCGACCGAGGCCGCCGAGGCGCTCTCCGGCAATGCGCCGCCTGCCGGCAGTGAGCCTCTGGCGATGGCCTATGCCGGCCATCAGTTCGGCAACTTCGTGCCCAAGCTCGGCGATGGCCGGGCGCTGCTGCTGGGTGAGGTCATCAATCGCGACGGCCAGATTCGCGAGCTGCAGCTCAAGGGCGCCGGGCGCACGCCTTTCTCGCGCGGCGGTGATGGCCGCGCGCCATTGGGCCCGGTGCTGCGCGAATACCTGGTCAGCGAGGCCATGCATGCGCTGGGGATTCCCACCACCCGGGCGCTGGCCGCGGTGACCACCGGCGAGCGCATCGTGCGCCGCCTGGCCGAGCCCGGCGCGGTGCTGACGCGAGTGGCGTCGAGCCACCTGCGAGTGGGGACCTTCCAATATTTCGCCGTCCGCAAGGATGTCGAGGCGATCCAACTGCTGGCCGACATGGCCATCGAGCGCCACTACCCGCATCTCGAGCCGCTGAGCGGCGGCGCACGCTACCTGGCCCTGCTCGAGGCGGTGATAGCCCGCCAGGCCGAACTGGTGGCCCGCTGGATGGGCGTGGGCTTTATCCACGGGGTGATGAATACCGACAACTCGACGATCTCCGGCGAGACTCTGGACTATGGCCCCTGTGCCTTCATGGATGCCTATGATCCGCGCACGGTGTTCAGCTCCATCGATGAGCGGGGTCGCTATGCCTTTGCCAATCAGCCCCACAGTGCGCAGTGGAACCTGGCGCGCTTCGCCGAGACGCTGCTGTCGCTGCTCGATGATGATCACGACCGGGCCATTGCCCTGGCCACCGACGCCATCGAGGCCTTTCCCGAGCACTTCGAAGCGAGCTACGGCGCGATCAAGCGTGCCAAGCTGGGCCTGGAGCGTGTCGAGGCCGGCGACGAAGCCCTTGCTCAGGAGCTGCTGGACGCCATGCAGGCCGGGCATGCCGACTATACCCTGACCTTCCGCACCCTGGCCGATGCCCTAGAGGATCAAGGTGAGAATCACGGTAAGGGTGATGACAAGCATGGCGGCGAGTCGCGGCTGGTGTCGCTCTTCGACACGCCCGAGGCGATCAGCGCCTGGCTTTCGCGCTGGCGCGAGCGCCTGACCCGAGAAGACGCCGACGCTGCAACCATCGCCACGCGGCTGCGTGCCACCAACCCGGCCGTGATTCCCCGCAACCACTTCGTCGAGCAGGCCTTGAAGGCGGCCGACGACAAGGACGACTTCGCTCCCTTCGAAGCGTTGCTGGCCGCCGTGACCCACCCCTTCGAGGAGCTCGAGGGCGAGCTCGATTACACCCAGCCGCCGCAGCCAAGCGAGCGGGTGCTGCGCACCTTTTGTGGTACCTGAGGCGCGGCGCTTTGGGTTAAGCGGCTCTGGAATAAGCGGCTCGTTGAACGGACAAGAAAACGCCCGGGGAGCGTGAGCATCCCCGGGCGTTTCTATTGCGGTTTGCTAGCTAGCGACGGTGATCAGGCCCTGAGCTTTTCCAGGTCGAAGCGGTCGGCGTTCATCACCTTGGTCCAGGCCGCCACGAAGTCGTTGACGAACTTCGCTTCGTTATCGTCTTGGGCATAGACCTCGGCGTAGGCGCGCAGGATGGAGTTGGAGCCGAACACCAGGTCGATGCGGGTCGCGGTCCATTTCACCTGATCGCTGGCGCGGTCGCGGATCTCATAGACACCTTCGCCGGCCGGCTTCCAGCTGTTGGCCATGTCGGTCAGGTTGACGAAGAAGTCGTTGGTCAACTGGCCCACGCGGTCGGTGAAGACCCCGTGCTGGGTGCCGCCGTGGTTGGTGCCCAGCACCCGCATGCCGCCGATCAGCACGGTCATCTCCGGGGCGGTAAGCCCCATCAGCTGGGCACGGTCGAGCAGCATTTCCTCCGGTTTGACCACGTACTCCTTCTTCAGCCAGTTGCGGAAGCCATCGGCCAGCGGCTCCAGTGGCTCGAAGGACTCGGCATCGGTGTCAGCGTCGCTGGCATCGCCACGTCCCTTGTGGAACGGCACGTGGACCTCGTGGCCCGCCGCCTTCGCGGCCTGCTCGATGCCCAGGTTGCCCCCGAGCACGATGATGTCGGCGATGCTGGCGCCGGTGTCCGCTGAGATCTTCTCGTAGGCCTTCAGCACCCTGGCCAGGCGCTCGGGCTCGTTGCCGGCCCAGTCCTTCTGAGGTGCCAGGCGGATGCGCGCGCCATTGGCACCGCCACGCATGTCGGAGCCGCGGAAGGTGCGGGCGCTGTCCCAGGCGGTGCACACCAGCTCGTTGAGGCTCAGGCCTGCCTCGTTAATCTTCGCCTTGACCACATCTTCGATGTAGTTGGTCTCGCCCTGGGGCACCGGGTCCTGCCAGATCAGGTCTTCGGCCGGCACTTCCGGGCCGATATAGCGCGCCTTGGGCCCCATGTCACGGTGGGTCAGCTTGAACCAGGCGCGGGCGAAGGCATCCTGGAAGCGGGCAGGATCCTGACGGAAGCCGTCGAGAATCTTCCGGTAGCTGGGATCCATCTTCATCGCCATGTCGGCGTCGGTCATGATCGGGTTGTGACGGATCGAGGGGTCGCTGGCGTCGACCGGTTTGTCTTCTTCCTTGATGTCGACCGGCTCCCACTGGTGGGCACCGGCGGGGCTCTTACGGTTTTCCCACTCATGGTCGAGCAGCATATCGAAGTAGCCCATGTCGAACTTGGTCGGGTACTTGGTCCAAGCCCCTTCGATGCCCGAGGTCACCGCCCTGGAGGCCATGCCCTGCATGTTCGGGTTGTTCCAGCCCATGCCTTGCGCTTCGACGTCAGCGGCTTCCGGCTCCGGGCCCAGCGCTTCGGCATCGCCGTTGCCGTGACACTTGCCGACGGTATGGCCGCCGACGGTCAGGGCGGCGGTCTCTTCGTCATCCATGGCCATGCGAGCGAAGGTCTCGCGCACCTGAGCGGCGGTCTTGAGCGGGTCGGGCTGACCGTTCACGCCTTCCGGGTTGACGTAGATCAGGCCCATCTGCACGGCGGCCAGCGGGTTCTCCATGGTGTCCGGCTTGTCGACGTTGCCGTAGCGCTCGTCGGAGGGCGCCAGCCATTCCTTCTCCGCGCCCCAGTAGACGTCTTTCTCGGGATGCCAGATGTCCTCGCGGCCGAAGGAGAAGCCGAAGGTCTTGAGGCCCATGGACTCATAGGCGACATTGCCGGCCAGGATGATCAGGTCGGCCCAGCTAACCTTGTTGCCGTACTTCTTCTTGATCGGCCACAGCAGGCGGCGTGCCTTGTCGAGGCTGGCGTTGTCGGGCCAGGAGTTCAGCGGCGCGAAGCGCTGATTGCCGGTGCCGCCGCCGCCGCGGCCGTCGGCGAGCCGGTAGGAGCCTGCGGCGTGCCAGGCCATACGGATCATTAGGCCACCGTAGTGCCCCCAGTCGGCCGGCCACCAGCTCTGGCTGTCGGTCATCAGGGCATGCATGTCCCGCTTGAGGGCATCGAAGTCGAGCTTGCGGACTTCTTCCCGATACGCAAAGTCCTCGCCCATGGGGTCGGTCTTGCGGTCGTGCTGGTGAAGGATGTCCAGATTGAGCGATTCCGGCCACCAGTCCGTGTTGGAATGGCCGGTGGCGGTTTGGCCACCGTGCATGACCGGACACTTGCCTTGTTGTGCACTACCCATCGCGATATCTCCCGTCCTGTTGGTCTGAAGGAGGTTTTCCTCCTTCATCGTCGATGGCCCTATCGCTTGCCTGGCGTGCCAAGTGACCCACTGACGGCTGTGTCAGTGGAAGGGCTCATAGTCTTTCGTTACTAGCGCTGCGTTTGTTCTTAACCACAGCTTAGTGGCGGGCCTGAGGGCTTCAATTTTTCTTTACTCAAGAAGCTGATAGCTAATTTTCATCAACAACTCTGCATACAGGCAAAACCGCCATTACTCGGCGCTTTCCCCTGTTGAGGGACATGACAGGCAAGCGTCGGGCTCGCCCATCAGCCAGGCGCGGTTGGCCTCGACGGTCTCGCGCAGGTACTCCCAGGTTAAACGGACCCGTGACAGTCGGCGTTGTTCCTGACGGGCGGTGATCCAGAATTGGCGGGTGAGGTCGATTTCCTCCACCAGCACCGCTTCAAGGGCTGAATGCTGCTCGGCCATGAAGCAGGGCAATACGGCGAGCCCTGCGCCCTGCACGGCCGCGCTGTACTGGGTGGTAACGCTGGTGCTGCGAATGCTGAATTGAGGGGTATGGCGCTCGTGGTCCTGACTAACGAGCGCCTGATGCGCCGCCGAGGCGGCGGACGGGGAGAGGTCGAGCAGCGGCTCGAGATAGTTGAGCTGATCGCTGAAGATCAGGTCATCGATATAGCCGATCAGCCGATGCTGACTGAGCTCATGGCGGCCGGTCGGCCGGCCATGGCGAGCCAGATAGTCGCGGCTGGCGTAGAGCCGCAGCCGGTAGTCGCACAGCCGCGAGATCACCAGGCCCGCGCTGCTGGGGCGCTCTATGGTAATGGCCAGGTCGGCCTCGTGGCGGCTCAAGTTGACCACCCGTGGCAGCGCTAGCAGATCCAGCGTCAGCGCCGGATGACGCTCGCCGAAGGCGGCAAGCAAGGGCGCGATGACCCAGGTACCGAAGCCCTCGGTCACACCGAGGCGAACCTGGCCGCTGAGCTGCCGGTCCTGATCACTCAGGCCTTCGGCCGCCTCGCTGGCGTGGCGCGCCATCTCCTCGGCGTGGGCCTGCAGGCGATGGCCGGCTTCGGTGAGCCGGTAGCCATGGGTGCTGCGTTCGAAGAGCTGGGTATTGAGCTTCTGTTCGAAGCGCTTGGTGCGCCGCGAAAGTGTCGAGTGATCGACCCCCAGGCGTCGGGCCGCATCGGTCAGCCGCTCGCTGCGGGCGACCTCGAGAAAGACCTGAATGTCCTGCCAGTCGAGCATTGCAATGGCCCTCTCTTGGTTGCCTTGGGAGTGATGTCAGTTGTGCGTGGATGCACAAGCAATGTGCTGCGCTGCCCGTTGTGTGTCAATTCATCCCCTGTCTACACTCGAACTAGCCGCTTCCTACGCTTTGGCCGTGTCGATATGCACATAAAGTCGAAGCCGGGGTGCCATGGCTTAATGCACTATACCTCCGCCAGTTCATCCACAATCACAAGAGGCTGTCCCGCGCGTGGCGCCGTGTCGCCATCGCCAGAGGTCTGCCCAGGAGCCGCCATCATGTCAGTGCGTGAGATTTCCCTTTATATCGACGGTCAACCGGTGCCCTCCCAGAGCGGGGAATGGCGCGACGTGCTCAATCCGGCGACCCAGGAAGTGGTGGCCCGGGTGCCGTTCTGCACAAGCGACGAGGTCGACCGCGCCGTAGCCAGTGCCAAGGCGGCCTTCAAGACCTGGCGCAAGGTGCCGCTGGGCAAACGCATGCGCATCATGCTCGCCTTCCAGGCACTGATTCGTGAGCACACCGCCGAGCTCGCTGAACTGATCACCGAGGAGCACGGCAAGACCTTGCCGGATGCCGAAGGCGAGGTCGGTCGCGGCCTGGAAGTGGTCGAACATGCCTGCTCGATTCCGAGCCTGCAGCTTGGTGAGCTTGCCGAGAATGCCGCCAACGAAGTCGATGTCTACACCATGAATCAGCCTCTCGGCGTGGGTGCGGGCATTACCGCCTTCAACTTCCCGATCATGCTGCCCTGCTTCATGTTCCCGCTGGCCATCGCCACCGGGAACACCTTCGTCTTGAAGCCCTCTGAGCAAGATCCCTCTTCGACCATGCGCCTGGTCGAGCTGGCCCACGAGGCCGGCGTGCCGGCCGGGGTGCTCAACGTGGTGCACGGCGGCCCGGACGTGGCCAACCAGATCTGCGATCACCCGGACATCAAGGCGCTGTCATTCATCGGTTCGACCCATGTCGGCACCCATATTTATCGCCGTGGCTCAGAGGCCGGCAAGCGGGTGCAGTCGATGATGGGCGCCAAGAACCATTGCGTGGTGATGCCGGATGCCAACCGCAGCCAGGCCATCAACAACCTCCTGGGCTCGGCCTTCGGGGCCGCCGGCCAGCGCTGCATGGCCAACTCGGTGGTGGTGCTGGTGGGTGAGGCCAGGACATGGCTTGAGGACATCATCGAAGGCGCTCGCAACATGAAGGTCGGCCCCGGCACCCAGCGCGACGCCGATCTGGGGCCGCTGGTGTCGCCCGCCGCCCGCGAGCGGGTCGAAGCGATGATCGAGGCCGGAGCCAAAGAGGGCGCGACCCTGGCGCTGGACGGTCGCGGCCTCAAGGTTGAGGGCTATCCTAACGGTAACTTCGTCGGTCCTACGGTGTTCAGTGACGTGACCGCCGAGATGACCATCTACCGCGAAGAGGTCTTCGGGCCGGTACTATGCGTGGTGGGCGTCGAGACCCTCGATGACGCCATCGACTTCGTCAATGCCAACCCCAACGGCAACGGCACCTCGATCTTTACCAATTCCGGCTGGGTGGCACGGCGTTACGAAAGCGACATCGATGTTGGCCAGGTGGGCATCAACGTGCCGATCCCTGTGCCGGTCGCCTACTTCAGCTTCACCGGCTCGCGGGCCTCGAAGCTTGGCGATCTCGGCCCCAACGGCAAGCAGGCGATCGCCTTCTGGACTCAGACCAAGACCGTCACCGCCCGCTGGTTCGAGCCAGAGAACATCTCCGGCGGCATCAACAGCACCATCTCGCTGGGTTGATCGCGTTCTAGCCAAAGCTTTGTAGCCGGCGCTGGGTCGCCGGCACCTTGTCACAAGAGCTTTGTCACATGAGCGCTGCGGCGAAGTGCTTTCCCGCACGGTAATACACGGCCCCGTCTCGAGAGAGGCGGGGCCGTCTGCGTCGTTGGCTAACGTTTTCCCGGGCGTTCAGCTCAAGTCGCTCAGCAGCGCTAACACCGGCTCGACCTGGCTGACGTGCAGTACCAGTTTCACTCCGCCGGCCTTGGCATCGTGCAGCGGCGTAACCACTGCAAATTCGCCTTCCTCGAGGTGGAACTCATGGATTTCGCGCAGGCCTTCTGAGGTCTTACAGCAGATCGAGCGGTAGGCATCGTCTTCGCCGTAGGTCAGGCGGTGGTAGACCTTGAAGAAAGTGTAAAGGGCAAGGCCGTTGGGAAAGTCTGGCCAGCGGGCAGGACTTTCTCGGGTCTCAGCATCGATTGTTGCGCCGTTTTGCTCGGCCGAGGCGATAGCGTTGGCCAGGGGCTCGGCCAGCAGTGAGCCGGTATCGATCGGCAGCGGTGTCAGGTTAGCCAGAGCATCACGGTAGTAGGCGAGGCTGGCGGCGATGTCGTCTGTACCGCGAAGCTTATGCTCGTGGTGATGCAAATCCGCGGGTGCGAAGGCGCCATTTTCCCAGCCATGGATTACCTGCAGGGTCAGTCGTTGCTCGCGCAGCGCTTCGTCCAGTAGCGCCTGAAGTGCTACGCGCAGATGAAGCTTGCGTTCCGGGACATCGTTATCGAAGGCTTCGTAGGGCATCGCAAATATCTGGTGCAGGCACCCTTCGGCGTGCTCCTTGGCTTCTGTGTAGTTCATCCTGAATTCCTGCAGGTAATTGTTGGCATGGGGTATTCTGAGCATCGCCTAGGTTATCGGCTGAGAATGGCATTACCTGAGTGATTGAGGCGATTTGGCCGGCCGGGATGACTCAAGTATCCTGTCACGAGATAATCACAGCGTTATACTCGTCAGCAAAGTACTCACCATCGAAGTACTTACTAACGTAGTACTTGCTGACGAGTACTTGACGACTTAGTACTGACCATTTTAGTACTGACCATTTTAGTACTCACAATTCATTCACTGTCGCCAGGGGAGTCCCCGGCTGTGCCGTCAATATGGACAGGCGCGAGCTGGGACTGAGAGTGCACCACGTGCTGACCCTGGAACCTGATCCGGTTAATACCGGCGGAGGAAGTGCGACATGCCTTACCCAACGTTAGCCGCGCTGGGCGCGACGCTTGTGCTTTTCACTTTGCTTGGCCTGCGCGCCCGGCATTTCAACAGGGCGCTGGGTGACGGTGTTCCCGATGACGCCCTCGATGACTATGTCACCGCCCGCAACTCCCAGAACGCCTCGACCCTGGGGCTGTCCTTCCTGGCTTCCGGCATGGGGGCGTGGATTCTCTTCGCGCCGCCGGAAGTGGGTGCCTTCGCGGGGCCGGTCGCACTGGCCGGTTATGCCATTGGCGCGGCACTTCCCTTCCTGGTGCTCGCCGCCTGCGGCCCGGCGATCCGCCGCTATCTCCCCGAAGGGCGCAGCATCGGCGAATTCGCCGAGCGTCGCTACGGAGCCGGCGTGCGCCGCTATGTGTCGCTGATTTCTATCCTCTACATGGCCTGCTTCCTGGCGGCGGAGTTGACCGCCATCGGCGGCATCACCGCGCTGCTTTCCGAAGTATCGCCGGCGTTGGTGGTGAGCGGTGTGGCCCTCACCACGTTGCTTTACACGGCGCTCGGTGGGCTGCGGGCGAGCCTCGCCACCGATCGCTGGCAGGCGGGGCTCTTGATTGCGCTGCTGGCGGTGGTCGGCTGGCTGGGCCTGTCGCGGCTGCCGGCTTTGCCGGAAGAGGCTACGATGCCGGGCATCCCCACCGGCAGTGCGCTGTCCGTGGCGTTGACCCTGGTGATCGCGGTCACGGCGGCAAACCTTTTTCATCAGGGCTACTGGCAGCGGGTCTGGGCGGCAAAGAGCGGTCAGGCGCTGGGACGTGGGGCGCTGCTGGGTGGCCTGGTGACCGTAGCGGTGGTGGCGGTGGTCGGGGGCCTGGGCATTCTCGCCGCCATGTCAGGCGTTGCCCTCGGCGAGCCGCCGATGCCGTTCTTTGCCCTGCTGATCGACGCGTCGGCCGGCCTGAAGCTGCTTGGCCTGGTGCTGGCGGTAACGCTGGTGGCCTCGAGCGTCGATACCCTGCAGAACGCTATCGCCTCGCTGGCGGTCGGCGATGGCAGTGAACGCGGCCGGACGGGGCTTGGTCTGCCGATGGCCCGCTGGCTGACGGTGGCGCTGATGGTGCCGGTGGTGGTGCTGGCGCTGCAGAATCTCTCTGTGCTGCGACTGTTCCTGATCGCCGATCTGCTCTGCGCCTCGGCGATCGTGCCGGTGCTGCTCGGCCTGTGGCCGCGCATGACCACCTTGGCGGCGGTGGCCGGCGGTCTGGCGGGCCTTGTGGGTGCCGTGCTGCCCGGCTGGCTGGAACAGGGCAGCTTCACGGCGGGGCTCTTGGCGGCAAGTTTCCCCGGTGGCGTACCGACCCTTGAGCCTTTCCTCGGCGCGCTGGTCGCCTCGACGCTTTTAAGCCTCACCGTTGCATCTCTGCGCCCGGCGCGAGAGGCTCGCGCCGTCTAACCGTCGCCGAACAGGCTGCCTAGACGCGGGGGCTTGCCAAGGCGGCTTGCAAAGGCGGTTTGCAAGACCGTTTACAAGGGCAGGGCATGGCGCCCACTATCAGGGGATTGACGACCAACCCGCTGATAGGAGGCTCCATGTCTGACACGCCCAAGGATTCACGCCGGCGCTATTCCGCCCCGGTGGTCGATGGCCTCGGTAAGTCCGCCAGTCGCGCCATGCTGCGCGCGGTGGGCTTTACCGATGAAGACTTCGCTAAGCCACAGGTGGGCATCGCCTCGACCTGGAGCCAGGTCACGCCCTGCAACAGCCATATAGACGGCCTCGCCGACGAGGCCAGTGCCGGTGCCGATGGCGCCGGTGGCAAGGGCGTGATCTTCAACACCATCACCATCTCCGATGGCATCGCCAACGGCACCGAGGGCATGAAGTATTCCCTGGTCTCGCGGGAGGTGATCGCCGATTCCATCGAAACCGTGGCCGGCTGCGAGGGCTTTGATGGCCTGGTGGCGATCGGCGGCTGCGACAAGAACATGCCGGGCTGCCTGATCGGCCTGGCCCGCCTCGATCGTCCCAGCGTGTTCGTCTACGGCGGCACCATCCTGCCCGGCGAGAACCACACCGATATCGTCTCGGTGTTCGAGGCGGTGGGCGGTCACGCCAAGGGCGATCTCGACCTGATCGACGTCAAGCACATCGAGGAAACCGCGATTCCTGGCCCCGGCGCCTGCGGCGGCATGTACACCGCCAACACCATGGCCTCGGCCATCGAGGCGTTGGGCATGAGCCTTCCTGGCAGCTCGGCGCAGAACGCCGTTTCACAGGCCAAGCGCGACGACTGCGCGGCTGCCGGGGCCCAGGTGCTCGAACTGCTCGAGCGCGATATTCGTCCCTCTCACATCATGACCCGCGAGGCCTTCGAAAACGCCATCACCCTGGTGATCGCGCTGGGCGGTTCTACCAATGCGGTGCTGCACCTGATCGCCATGGCGAATAGTATCGGCGTCGAACTGGGTCTCGACGATTTCACCCGGCTTGGCAAGCGGGTGCCGGTGCTCGCCGACCTGCGCCCCAGCGGCCATTACATGATGAGCGAGCTGATCGAGATTGGCGGCATTCAGCCGCTGATGAAGATGCTGCTGGAGGCAGGGCTCCTGCACGGTGATTGCCTGACCGTGACCGGCCGGACACTGGCCGAAAACCTGGCGGGCGTGGCGCCGTATCCCGACGATCAGCGCATCATCGCGCCGCTCGATGCGCCGCTGAAGGCCGAAAGCCACCTGCGCATCCTGCATGGCAACCTGGCGCCGGAAGGGGCGGTGGCCAAGATCACCGGCAAGGAAGGGGTGCGCTTCACCGGCACCGCCCGGGTGTTTGGCTCTGAAGAGGAGGCTCAGGCGCGCATCAATGACGGCACCGTGGTGGCCGGCGACGTGGTGGTGATTCGCTACGAAGGCCCCCGCGGTGGCCCTGGCATGCGGGAGATGCTGACTCCGACCTCAGCGATCATGGGGCGTGGGCTCGGTGATTCGGTGGCGCTGATCACCGATGGGCGCTTCTCCGGCGGCAGTCATGGCTTCGTGGTCGGCCATATCACCCCGGAGGCCTTTGACGGTGGGCCGCTGGCGCTGCTCGAGAATGGCGATCAGATCACCATCGACGCCGAAGCCGACACCATCACCGTGGCGCTTCACGAAGACGAGCTCGAGCGTCGTCGTGCCGCCTGGCAGCAGCCGGCGCCACGTTATCGCCGCGGGGTGCTGGCCAAGTACGCCAAAACGGTGAGTTCCGCCTCGACCGGTGCAGTGACCGACCTGCCTGACTAGTCAGTGTCGCTGTGGCGGGTGGAAGCCGGCAAGGTTGGCGGGAAAGCTCGTCAGGAAAGCTTGCTATGCAGTCTTGTCATGCGGGCTTGCAGAAAAGATTGGCTGGAGTCCTGATCCTCCAGCCGGTCGCTCAGGGCTCGCAGTTGGCGGTATGGCGCAGCCGCAGGCGGGCGCGCAGGTGACGGGCCAGCACATCGACGCCAATGTTGAGCAGGGCGGTGATCAGGATCAGCACCATGGCGCGGTCGAAACGGATCTCCTGAATGGCGCTGTCGACGTAGAACCCCAGGGTGGTGATGCCGAGGATGCCGAGAATGGCCGTCTCGCGCATGATGATCTCCCAGCGGTAGAACAACAGCGCCAGGAAGGGCCCGTATAGGCGCGGCGTGAGCTCGTAGGCATAGCGTTCAAGGCCATGAGGCGCATCCTGGCGCAGGCGCACCTCGTTGCTGCGCCGGCCGACCAGGTGGGCGATGATGCCGCCGTTGTGAATCGCCAGCGCCACCACTGCGGGTAGCATCGAGGGGCCCCACAGCTGGAGCAGGATAAAGGCCAGCAGGTACTCGGGGGTCGAGCGCATGATCACCAGCAGCCCATGGCCCAGCAGGTGGGCCAGGCGGTTGCCCGGCCGACCGGAGCCAGTGCTGTGACCTTTGGCGACAGCGAGGTGTTGTCGAAAGGGGAGGCGCTGACAAAACGCTCGCTGAAAATCGCGCTTTTGAAAAAAGTGGCGAGACACCAGCGGGTAGAGCGCCAGCGCCAGTAGGCCGGTCAGCACCAGGGCGATCTGGGTCAGCACCAGGGTTTGCCAGATGCCGGGCAGTGCCTCATTGGCCATGATGTCGCCAAGCCAGCCGACAAGACCGGATACCCCCTCGCCATGGCGCAGCGGCGACGGCACGATGTCTTCGGTGAAGAAGCGCGAGACGTTGCTCCACACGATCGGTAGGCCGCTGCCCAGGCAGAAGGGCGCCACCACCAGATACACCGGCACCAGCAGTGGGCGCACCCAGAGCCGCAGGCTGGCGATCAGGGCGTAGAACAGCAGCAGCAATGCACCTACGGTGTCGTAGTGGCCCTGGGCGAAGGCCGATTCCAGGTAGAACCCCAGCGTCGGCATGCCGACGAACCCCAGCACGGCGCTGGAGCGTAGGCCGCATTCGAGGCGGTAGCTGGTATAGCTGACCAGATGCGGCCAGGCCTCGCTCAGCCGCGTGAAGGCAAGCGTCGAGAGCCGGCCGCTGCCGGCGGGCAGCACGCGCTCGGGGAGCGGGTCGGTTTCCTCGAGGATCTCTGCAAAGACCTTGGCGAAGACCCCGGCATAGGGCAGGGCGATGGCTAGCACCCCGGTCAGCGGATGCAGACCAAAGAACTGTAGAAATATCAGTGCCCAGAACAGTTCATGGATGGCACGCACGAAGGCGCAGATGCCGCGCACCAGGCGTGAGTGAAAGACCAGCGCTAACAGGAAGCCTGCCGTCGCGCCAAGCCCCACGCCGACGAAGGCGAAAGCCAGGGTGCGCAGCAGCGCCACCCACAAGTCATCGACGGCGCTGACATCCGGCTGTACCAGGCCCTGCACCAGTCGGCCGAGTTCATGCCAGGGATCGTGGGCGGTGATGGACAGGTCGGCGATGCCGAGGCAGAAAACCGCCAGGGCCACGAAGCCAAGGCTTAAACGAACCGTTGCGGAATGCCACATGGGAAGGCCTTGCGGGTAGGGTGCTTCAGTTCAGTAGAGGGGCAACAGGTCCTGAGCGGTGAGGCGCACGCTGGGAGCGTCCAGTGCGATGCCGCCATCGGCGATGCCGATCACCCGATCAGTGAAGCGCAGCGCCAGCTCGACGTCGTGCATGGCCAGCACGGCGGTGGGGTAAGCCTGGGTCAGCTCGATCATCAGCGTCTCCGACTGGGGGCCGTCCAGCGCCGAGACCGGCTCGTCGGCCAGTAGCACCTCGCCGCCCTGATGGATCGCCC
The DNA here is from genome assembly GCF_003268885.1 of Onishia taeanensis. GTDB lineage: Bacteria > Pseudomonadota > Gammaproteobacteria > Pseudomonadales > Halomonadaceae > Onishia > Onishia taeanensis_A. The sequence continues at coordinate 140,224 of NZ_QLSX01000008.1, read as the reverse complement.
GCGCCGCCGCCACCCGCTGGCGCTGGCCACCGGAGAGCTCGCCGGCCATCGCCCAGCACTTGTCGTCGATCGACAACCGCGCTAGCAGTGGCCGGATGGCGGCCACGTCGCGGCGGAAGGGTTTCGCCAGTGTCACCAGGTTGTACCAGGTGGGGTGTGTCGCCAGCGCGCCCATATAGACGTTATGAAAGACGCTGAGCGACGGCACCAGGCCCAACTCCTGAGGCATCAGGGCCGCGCCGCGGCTCCGCCAGTGCTGGTGCATTACCGAGAGCAGGCTCGATTTGCCGGCACCGCTCTTGCCCACCAGCGCGACGCGTTCGCCGCGCTGAAGGGTCAGGCTGAGTGGCCCCAGCACTCGCTGGTGGCCATAGTCGGCGACCGCCTCGGTCAGGACCAGGGTGCTCATCAGTCGATCAGGTCCAGTTCCTTGCCGACGGATTCGATGATCGCATAGTCATCGTTGCTGGCCGGGATGAAACCGGAGCGCGGGAAGCTTTCCAAAAGCTCGGGGTCTTCCATGTTGAGTAGGGCTTCTTGGACACGATCGGCGAAGCCTGCGCCGAAGCGCTCATCGACGTCGCCGCGGATGGTCCACTGGTAGTCCGGGTAGTTCGGGGTCTTCCACACCACCTCGACCTGGTCGGTGTCGATGTTGCCGGCCTCGACCTCGTTTTCCCACACCGTGTAGTTGACGGCGCCCAGGTCATAGGCGCCGGAAGCCACCAGCGAGATGGTGCGGCTGTGGTTGCCGCTGAAGCCGACCCGCGAGAAGACCTCTTCCGGCGGCTGACCGAAGGCCTCGCGGAGGTAGTACTCGGGCATCAGGCGACCGGAGGTGGAGCCCTTGGAGCCGAAGGTGAAGGTCATGTCGCGCATCTTGTCCGACAGGCCTTCGCCTGCTTCAAGCCCTGTGCTCTGGTGAGCGATGAAGTAGGTCATGAACTCGGCATCCTCGACGCCCTGAGCCAGCGCGCGGGAATTCGGCACCCGAGCGCGGGCCTGGACGCCGGAGAGGCCGCCGAACCAGGCCAACTGGACCTGATTGTTGCGAAAGGCGGTCACGGCGGCGGCATAGGACTTCACGGGCACGAAACGCACGTCGACCTCGAGCTGCTCCTCCAGGTAGTCGGCAACATTCTGGAAGCGCTGCTGCAGGCGGGTCTCGTCCTCGTCGGGAATGGCGGTAAAGACGAAGGTTTCGGCGCTGGCGACCGGGGCAGCCAGCAGCACGGTCAGTGCTAGGGTCAGGCGCTTGAGCATCGATATTATCCTTGTGGCGCGAGTGGAGAGCCGCCGTGGCGGGCTTGATCAGGCGCTATGGTACTCAAAAACGGGCTGACTTGTCCCGCGCAGGGGGCAAGCGCCAGCAAGGCGAGTTACACCTTGTCGTGTGTCTGCCGCGAGTGGGTCAATGGATGCCCGCGTTCATCGTCGATGCCCTTACTCGCCGCTTACTCGCCGCTTACTCGCAGAGCCGGATCGGGGCCGGGTCGTCGGTCGCATCCTCCGATGGCGCGATCACCCGGCCGATGATCGCCGCCTCGTCGTAGCCCAATGCCTTGAGCTCGGCGAGGCAGGCCTCGGCCTTGTCGGCCGGGACGCCGGCCAGCAGGCCGCCAGCGGTCTGCGGGTCGAAGAGCAGCTCGTAGCGTGGATGCTCGCGCCAGCGTGCCTGATCCTGAATGGCTCGGCGCAGACGCACGTTGGACGGCTGCAGCGAGCTCAGGATGCCGGCGGCGACGGTAGTCTCGGCCCCTTCGAGCAGCGGCAGCGCCGACAATGTCAGTTCAGCATCGACGCCCGAGGGGCGGGTCATCTCGATCAGGTGGCCGAGCAGGCCGAAGCCGGTGACATCGGTACAGGCCCGGGCACCATGGGTCTGCAGGCAGGTCGCACCGGCCTGGTTCGAGCGGCACATGCTGTCGAGTGCCGCATCGATCCAGCGGCCGCGGGCGGCGAGCTGAGCCTGGGCGGCGAACAGAGTGCCGGTGCCCAGCGGCTTGGTGAGGATCAGGGCATCTCCCGGGCGCAGGCCGCTCTTGCGCATGGGGCGGTCGGGTACGTCGTCGATCAGGCCGTTGACGGCGAAACCGAGCGCCAGCTCCTGGCCTTCGCCGGTATGCCCGCCGACCAGCTGGCAGCCGGCGGCGTCGAGCACCTTCACGGCGCCGGTCATCATCTGGCGCACGGTGTCCTCGACCTTGTCCTCGAGCCCCGGCGGCACTGTGGCCACCGCCATCGCGGTCTGGGCCTCGGCGCCCATGGCGAAAATATCGCCCAGCGCATGGTGAGCGGCAACCTGGCCAAACACATAGGGGTCGTCGATGAAGGCACGGAAGAAGTCGATGCTGTGCACCATGGCTTTGCCCGGCGGCACCCTGACCACGGCGGCATCGTCGGGGTCGGCGAGACCTACCACTACCTCGTCGTGCTCGATCGGGGAAAGCTCGGCCAGCGCGCGCGACAGCACCGAGGCGCCGACCTTGGCCCCGCAGCCACCGCAGCGCATGGCCAGTGCCGAGAGCGCCTGGGTGTGCTCGTCACCGTCCAGTGTCACGCGGCTGTTGGTGCGAGCGGGCGCCTTGTCGGTCATCGCCGGCAGCTCGCTGAAGCGCGCCATGAAGCGTCGGTCGATATGATCCTTCCAGCGCCACAGCCAGGCCCCGGCCCAGGAGAGGGGGCCGCGGGAGGCCACGGCGTAGCGGTCGCCGCTGCTGATCAGTGCCAGCCACTGGCGCTGCGGGCAATAGGCCGTCGGCTTCTTGCCGATCAGGCTGGCACGCAGGTTGTCGGCCAGGGGACGTCCCTGGCGCACCGCGAACACACCGGCCTTTTCCCGGGGCCGCCCGTCCTGGCTGGCGATATCGCCGGCGGCGAAGATATCGGGGTCGTTGACGCTCTGCAGGTAATCGTTGACCCGAATGAAGCCCTGCTCATTCAGGGCAAGGCCAGTGCCTTCAAGCCAGGCGGCACCGCCGGCCTGAGTCACCCAGACGGTTTCGTCGGTATCGAAGACCTCGCCCCGGGCATCGATCAGCCTGCCGGCTTCGACCCGGGTGATCTGGCAATCGAGGTGCAGCGCGACGCCGCGGGCTTCCAAGAGCCGCGTGAAGCGTGCCCGTACCCGGCGGTTGTGGGTGGGCAACACCTCGGCGCTCTGGGTGAAAAGGGCGCACTGGAGCGCGTCGGGGTCGCGGCCCTGGGCGTTGAGCTCATGGCGCAGGCGGTATTGCATGGCCAGCAGCAGCTCAACGCCGCCGGCACCGCCGCCCACCACCGCGAGGCGCAGCGGTCCGTCTCGCTCGGTAGGGCGCTCGGCGAGTCGTGTGAGCAGCTCGCGCCAGCGCTCGCGGAACGCACGGATCGGTTTGACCGCAACCGCATGATCCGCGGCGCCGGTTACCTGGCCGACCCGTGGGGTCGAGCCGATATTGATCGACAGCTTGTCATAGGGCAGCGGCGGGCGGTGGGCGAAGGTTACCGTGCGAGCGTGGCGATCGATACCGGTGGCCTCGTCGCGCACGAAGCGTGCGCCGGCGGCCTGGGCCAGGCGGCGCAGGTCGATGTGCACCTCGTCGAAGTCATAGTGCCCGGCGACATAGCCCGGCAGCATGCCGGAATAGGGCGTGTGGGTGTCCCGGCAGACCAGCGTCAGGCGCACCCCGGGCTCGGGGCGCATCGCGAAGCGCCGCAGCACGGCGACGTGACTGTGCCCGCCACCGATGAGCACGATATCTCGACTGATCGGGGTGTCCGCTGACTGCATGCGCTGGGTCTCTGCAAGTGGGTGACTGATGGAGGTAACTGATGAAGGTGACTGATAGACGGTGATGCGCCGACCACACAAAAAATCCAGCCCCGTCGTCGGGGCTGGACCTTTATAGTCTATCGACCGGGCGTGGCGTTACGCCATGCCGTCCTCCGCGCAGCGCTAGGCCGGGGCGAGGAATCGATCATAGGGCTTGAGTTGGAGCGTCATGTTTTAGGGCGGCAGTGGGCTGCCGTCGTCGACGCAGACGCAGTTGCGCAGCGATTGAAGCTCATCGACCGAGAATTGCTCGATCTTGCCGGCCAGCAGGTCGCTGAGCCGCTTGGAAGGGATGCCCGCGCGCTGGGCAATTTCGCGATTGGGAAGCTCGGAAAGAGCGATCTTGCGAGAAACGATGCGCATCAGGCGCGAGCGCTTCTCCAGTTCCCTGACGTCCAGGTCGGGTGCCATTCGCGAGGGTTCGAGGGCATCCCAACCGGTCGATAATCGTGCCGTACTCATGACGCTCCGTAGACTTGGCTTTCGATGGGCTCAGCATGCAAGGTTTTGGCGACATCCGCCAGAGGAATTGTCACGATTTTTGCGATCTTTTCTGCTCCTGGTCAAGGCCTGCCTCGTCTTCATCGTGCTGAGGCGCCGAGGGGAGTAGACTGCCGCCCCGACACCCCTGACTGGACGTATTGCATGGCGCTTACCGCGACCCCTTACAAAGTGGATCTCAACCTCACCGATCTTGACCGCAACGTCTACCAGACGCTGCGCTTCACCGTGGCCCGCCATCCTTCCGAGACCGAGCCGCGCATGGCGGCCCGCCTGCTGGCTCATGCGCTATGGTATGACGAGGCGCTGGCCTTCGGCCGCGGTCTGTCTGATGTCGATGAGCCGGCACTGTGGGTCAAGAGCCTGGACGGGCGCGTGCTGCACTGGATCGAGGTCGGCCAGCCGGATGCCGAGCGCCTGACCTGGTGTTCGCGGCGCACCGAGCAGGTGTCGCTGCTCGCCTATGGCAGCCTGCGGGTCTGGGAGACCAAGGTGCTGCCGGCGGTGTCGACCCTCAAGAATCTGTCCATCGCAGCCTTGCCCCAGGAGGCGCTGGAGGCTCTGGCCGAGGACCTGCCGCGCAGCATCAACTGGGCGATCATGATCTCGGAAGACACCCTCTTCGTGACAGATGAGCGCGGCCAGCACGAGCTGGCGCTCGAGTGGCTCCAGGGCGGGCGCGATTGATCGAGGCAATGCCGAGGATATTTGCTGGAAGTATCCAATAGTCGTAAGAGCATGGTGACATCGCGCGACGACGTGCTAGCTTTTTAGGGAATATGCATGCAAACGACAGGGCAGCCGGCATGGCCGGGACGCCTAGTCATCATATATAACAACATCGGGGTCATGGCTCTGTGCCAACCAAGCCCTGTAGCAAGGAGTCTCCATGCGCGTTCTCAAGTATGCCCTCGCCGCGTCGTTGATCGCCGCCTCGTCTTCGGCCGTGGCCCAGCAGCTGTCGATCGCCACTGGTGGTACCGGCGGCACCTACTATCCCTATGGCGGCGGCCTCGCCGAGCTGATCAACAACCAGCTCGACGGTTATGAAGCCGTTGCCGAGGTCACCGGTGCCTCGGTTGAGAACATGGCGCTGATCTATCGCGAGGATTCGGACCTGGCCATCGCCCTGGCCGACACCGTCTATCAGGCTTACACCGGAACCGGTGACTTCGAAGGCCGTCAGGTCGAGGACGTGCGCGCCATCGCTTCGCTGTATCCGAACGCGGTACAGATCGTGACCCTGGCCGATTCCGGCATCGAGAGCCTTGCCGATCTCAAGGGCCAGGTGGTTTCCGTTGGTGCGCCGGGCAGCGGCACCGAGCTCAACGCTCGCGCCGTGCTCGAGTCCAATGGCATCACCTATGACGACTTCGATCCGCGCCGGCTGAACTTCAACGAGACCGCCGATGCGCTGCGCGATGGCGATATCGCTGCCGGTTTCTGGAGCGTTGGCCCGCCGACCAGCTCGATCCTTAACTTGGCCACCACCCGTGATATTCGCCTGATCGGGCTGACCGACGATGAAATCGCTAATGCCCGCGGGGAGTCCGAGGTATTCGCGCCCTACATGCTGCGTGCCGGCATCTATGATGGCGTCGAGGAGCCCGTGCAGACCATCGGCATTCCCAACGTGCTGACCGTCAACGCCTCCATGGACGACCAGCTCGCCTACGACATCACCAAGCTGCTGTTCGAGCAGACCGATAAATTGATCGCCATCCATCCGGCGGCCAACGACACCACCGTCGAGTTCAGCACCGACGCCACGCCGATTCCCTTCCATCCGGGCTCCCTGCGTTACTACGAGGAAGTGGGTGCCGAGGTGGCGGACTATCAGCGGCCGTGAAGCAATGATGCCTATTTTCAATCAGTATCCACAGGGGCGAGCCGGAAGGCTCGCCCCCTTGTGTTCCGGCCTGTTGTCTAGTCTGAGTGCTAGACTGCCCCGTCGCCCCGGTATTCGGTCGCGTGCTGTCTTGATGCTGTTGGCACCGATAGCGATGCTGGTTCTGGTCGTCCCGGCTAGTGCTTCTCCAGACGGCAGTTCCCAAGGCAGTATTTCTCAGGACAGCAGTTCTCAAGGCAGTACTTCTCAGGCCAGTACTTCTCAGGCCACTACTTCTCAGGCCAGTACTTCTCGGGGCAGTATTGCTCAAGAGAGCGCATCGTCGGACGCCTCAGCCCAGAACGCTGTCGCTAACGCCGCCGAAGGCGCGTCTGAGAACCGGGTGTTAGAGGTGCGGGATCGCAGCGATTCGCTGCTGGTCAGTCTGTCGGTGCCGCAGGGAGAAGGCTGGTGTCTCAAGTGGAACCACTCGGTAGAGGGCTTCCCGGTCCTCGACTGCTACCGTAACGAGCATGGTCGGATGGTGCTCGAGCGCAGCCACCAGCCGGACTTTGCCGCCGGGCTTGGCCATGTGCCGGGCCGGGGGCGCCAGGTAAGCGATGGCCATGGCGGCTACTGGATCAAGGATATCCATGAGCCGGTGCCGGGCGACCGCTACCTGTTGAGAGTTGGCGCGCCGCGGGTCAATCACCGCCTGGTTCGTGAGGGCAAGACGGTAAGCTTGAGCGATCTTGCGGCCGGGCAGCGGGTGAGCATCGGGCTGCGACCTGTGCCGGCTTCCTAGGCTCTGTTCGAAAGGCGGCGCACGAAGACCGTTGCTCGACAGAGTCCTATCTTTTTTCGTTGGTCCGGCGCCGCGTTGGTGGCCGGGATATTCCATTTTCTAGAGGGTCCTCATGAGCGATTCGGCCACTTCCCCCATCGTGCCTGGCAGCCAGGCCCAACATGCGCGACCGATCCTGTGGCTGATCGCCTTGGTAGCGGTGGGTCTGTCGTTGTTCCAGCTCTATTCCGCCGGCATCCAGCCGCTGGGCCTCTTCTATCAGCGCAGCATTCACCTGGCGCTGATCATGATGCTGGCGTTCCTGATGTTCCCGGTGTTCGGCCCCAACCGGCGGCGGGGCATTATAGGTGGGGTCATCGACCTGGTTTTCTTTGCCGGGGCGCTGATCACCGGTGGCTATCTGGTGCTATACCTCGACGATATTTTCAATCGCGCCGGCTTCTGGAGTCAGACCGATATCGTGGTGGGCTGCATCGCTACGGTCACCGTGCTCGAGGCGAGCCGCCGCGCGGTGGGACTCGGGATGACGGTGATCGGCATCCTGGCGCTGCTGTATGCCTTTGCCGGCCCAAGGGGTGAGCTGCCCTGGTTGGGTCAGTTCCTGCCCGGGATCATGGAGCATCGCGGCTACAACCTCGATCGGGTCGTGGGTCAGCTGTATCTTGGCCAGGAAGGCATCTTCGGCCTGCCGATGGGGGTCGCGGCGACCTATATCTTCATCTTCGTGCTGTTCGGTGCCTTTCTCGAAATCACCGGCGCCGGCAAGTTCTTCATCGATCTGGCCTATGCGGCCACCGGTCGCCAGCGCGGCGGCCCGGCCAAGGCAGCGGTGCTTGCCTCGGCGGGCATGGGCTCGATCTCGGGCAGCGCGATTGCCAACGTGGTCACCACCGGGGCCTTTACCATTCCGCTGATGAAGCGGCTGGGCTTCAAGCCGGCCCAGGCCGGCGGCATCGAGGCGGCGGCCTCTACCGGTGGGCAGATCATGCCTCCCCTGATGGGCGCGGGCGCCTTCCTGATCGCTGAATACACCCAGGTGCCCTACCTCGAGGTGGTCAAGGTCAGCGTGCTGCCGGCCATTCTGTATTTCGCCACCGTCTATCTGTTCGTGCACATCATCGCCCTCAAACAGGGCATGCAGGGCATGCCGCGCTCTGAGCTGCCGCAGGTTCGTGACGTGATGCGCGAGGGCTGGCACTTCCTGCTGCCGCTGGGGGTGCTGGTATGGCTTCTGGTGATGAACATGTCGCCGATGCGGGTCGGCTATTTTGCGGTGATCACCATGCTTACGGTGGCGGCGCTGCGCTTCTCGGTGTGGTTCCTGTTCGTGGCTCCGGCCCAAGGCAAACCGGTGACCGGCCAGCGTATCGGTGAGGCGCTGTGGGCCGGGGTGGTGAAGGTGACCCAGGGTCTGGAGCTTGGGGCGCGTAACGCCGTGGCGGTCTCGATGGCCTGTGCGGTAGCCGGCATCATCGTCGGGGTGGTCGGCCTGACGGGCCTGGGGCTCAAGTTCTCGGCGATGATGCTGGCCTTCTCGGACGGCAACCTCTTGCTGGCGCTGGTCATGGTGCTGCTGGCTAGCCTGGTGCTGGGCATGGGCCTGCCGGTGACGGCGAGCTACATCGTGCTCATCGTGCTGGTCGGTCCGGCGCTGTCCAACGAGTTCGGCGTGCCGCTGCTGATCGCACACCTGGTGGTGTTCTGGTATTCCCAGGACTCCAACGTCACGCCGCCGATTGCGCTGGCGGGCTTCGCCGGGGCGGCGATAGCCGGCAGCAAGCCGATGGAAACCGGCTTCCAGGCCTGGAAGTTCGCCAAGGGGCTCTATCTGATCCCGCTGTTCATGGTCTTCAATCCGGAGATCATCATCGGCGGTCCGGTGCCGGTGGTGATCTGGAATGGCGTGATTGCCATCCTGGCGCTGGGCGCCTTCGCTGCGGCCCTGGAAGGCTACCTGTTCACCCGCATGTCCTGGCCGGTGCGCCTGGTCATCGTGCCGGCGATCGTCGGGGTCTTCTATCCGGATCTGCGTGCCGAGATTGCAGGCGCAGCGGTAATGGCGCTGGCCATCGCCGGCAACTGGCTGGCCTGCCGCCGGGAAGCGTCACCAACGGCTGCCTGAGCGCCGTTTGATGCAACAGGCCGAATGACCGGTCAGCGCGTAGGCAAGATACGTCGTGTGGGGAACAGGTCGTATCACTAAGCACAGGCCCCACCCGGGCAACGCGGGTGGGGCCTGTGCTTTTTGCGGCCGGGACGTGATAGCGGTGATTGGTTCACGCCTTGAGCAATGACCGGCTTCAGCTCTGTTCGGGCGCCTCTGGCTCAGCCTGTGCCTTTTCCGCGGCAGGTTTGGCCTGTTGGTCTGACTGGCTGAATACCTGTTCGCTCGGTGCGTTTTCCACGGGCTCCAGCATGAGGGCCATCGGGCCCGGCTTGCTGTCGGCGTTCAGGGCCAGGGCTTCGGGCTCGGCCGTCGACCACAGCACCAGGTCATTCGCATTGCGCACCTCGGCCTGCAGCACCTGGCGATGGTCATCGTTGAGGGTTGCACTTGGCATCGTCAGGCTGAAAGGCATGGGCAGGGCGACCTGGTCGGCGTCGAAGGCTTCCTCGGTCAGCACCTTGGCGCCACCGTCCTCGAGAGACACATCGATCAGCTGCACGTGGATCTCGGCTTCGGCCGGCAGTGAGATGCTTTCGGGGGCGCTGAGCGTGCCACTCAGTGTCAGTGTGGCGGCATTCTCCAGGGCATCGTCCTGGGAATTGTCCAGAGCATCGTCATTGTTGCTGTCGGCGTTCTGCTGGGTGTCGGTCGTTTCGGCTAAGCCCTTCTCGGCCATGGCCTGATCCGTCGTTTGATTGGTGTTTGAGCCCGCGTTAGTGCCGTTGCTGGCGGCGTTCTCCTCGTTACGGGCATCGCAGGCGGCCAGGGTCAGGGCACTGGTCAGGGCGGCAATCAGGGTAAGATGGCGTGTCATGGGGCGTCTCCTTCAATCGAGATCGGGGGCGGGCCCCGGGTTGACCGGCAATCCTGCCGGTGTCGATGGGAAGACCCTAACAAGCAAGTACGCACTCAGGGTGCAAGTTGCTGTCTCCGCTGAGCGACGCTAAGCGGCCAAGAGACTTCCCCCAACGCCCGCGAGGCGGTATGCTGCGCGGTTTTCAGACGGCTGGACCGGGTTGTGTCGGGCCGTCTCCTCGCCCCGCTGTGCGGCGTCCTCAGATCGTGCAGCCCAACCATCAGGAGCAAGGCGATGCAGCCGTCGAACGAGCCACCACGCGTTGGCGTGATCATGGGATCCAAGTCGGACTGGCCGGTCATGGAGCACGCGGTGGCGATGCTCGAGAAACTCGGCGTGGCCTACGAGACCAAGGTGGTGTCTGCCCACCGCACGCCGGACCTGCTCTTCGACTACGCCAAGAGCGCTTCTGAGCGCGGCCTCTCGGTGATCATTGCCGGTGCCGGCGGGGCTGCCCATCTGCCCGGCATGGTGGCCTCCCAGACGCCGCTGCCGGTGCTCGGCGTGCCAGTGGAGTCGAAGTCGCTCAAGGGGCTGGATTCGCTGCTGTCGATCGCTCAGATGCCTGGCGGCATCGCCGTGGGCACCCTGGCCATCGGCAAGCCCGGCGCCACCAACGCCGGCCTGCTGGCCGCGCAGATCGTTGGTCTGCAGGATGCCAAGGTGCGCGAGGCCGTCGAGGCCTTCCGTGCCGAGCAGACCCAGAAGGTGCTGGATAATCCCGATCCCCGGGCCGAGTGAGGAGAAGCTGTCATGAGTGATGCTGCGAACGATGCTGCGAACGATGCTGCGAACAACGCGACCGGAACCGCTGTCGGCGTGCTGGGAGCCGGCCAGCTGGGTCGTATGCTGGCGCTGGCGGGCTATCCGCTGGCCAACCGCTTCGTGTTCCTGGACACCACGGGCAACCCGAGCGCCGGTATCGGCGATGTGATGATCCTCGATCCGAAGGTGCAGCAGCGCCAGCTCGAGGAATTTCTTGCCAAGGTCGATCTGGTCACCTACGAGTTCGAGCACCTGCCGGTGTCGCTGGTGCAGGCCATCGAGGCGCACAAGCCGGTCTATCCTTCTAGCGAGGCGATTCGCGTCTGCCAGAACCGGGCCGAAGAAAAGGCGCTGTTCGATCGCCTGAATATCCCCACCCCCGCCTATCGTTTGGTCGAGAGTGCCGAAGAGCTCGAGGCCGCTGCTCGCGAGCTTGGCACGCCGGTGGTCGCCAAATCGGTCACTGAGGGCTATGACGGCAAGGGTCAGGCGGTGCTCAAGTCGCCGGACCAGGCCAAGGACGCCTGGGCCTCGATCAACCATTCGCGGCTGATCGTCGAAGCCTTCGTCGACTTCGTGCGCGAGGTGTCGATCATCGCCGTGCGCGGCCGCGACGGTCAGGTGGTCTTCTATCCGATGGCCGAGAACCAGCATGTCGATGGCATCCTGCGCTACTCGGTGGCCCCGCTGCCGGATCTTGACGACAGCGTTCAGCAGACCGCCGACGACTACATTCGCGCGCTGCTCGATGAGCTGGACTACGTCGGGGTGCTGACGCTTGAGCTGTTCCAGACCCGCGACGGTGGCCTGATGGCCAACGAAATGGCGCCCCGGGTCCACAACTCTGGCCACTGGAGCCAGGACGGCGCGGCGACCAGCCAGTTCGAGAACCATCTGCGCGCCATTCAGGGCCTGCCGCTTGGCGATACCGCGGCTCGGGCGCCGACTTGCATGGTCAATGTGATCGGTCGCGAGGGCGACCCCGCCGAGATTCTTGCCATCGAGGACGCCCACCTGCATCGCTACGGCAAGAGCGAGCGGGCCGGGCGTAAGCTTGGTCATGTCAATCTGGTGGCGCCGACGCATGCGGCGCTGATGGAGAAGGTGCGCGCCTGTGCCGCCCTGCTGCCCGATGCACCGGCGCCGAAGATGAGCTTCGAAGACTAAGTTTTGAGAGCTAAGTTTTGAGAACTAAGTTTTGAAGACTAAGCTTTGTAAACTCAGTATCTAAGACTCAGTTTCCAAGACTCAGTTTCTAAGAATAAGCTTCACTCGCTGGTCAGCCCCCGAGCACGACGCCGCCGCACCCCCTCGGGGCGCGGCGTCTTTGTGTGTACCGGCAATGCATGATGGCTGGTGGTCGGTCTAGATGATCAGCCCATCAGCGCAAGGCTCGCCAGCCCGCCGCCCAGCATCAGCAGCGTAAAGAGACACAGCGCCAGGATCAGCGGCTTGACGCCCAGCGCCTTGAGGCTTGCCAGTCGAGTATTGAGGCCGAGCGCGGCCATGGCCATGGTGAGTGCCAGCTGGCCGATCATCACCAGCCCTTCGTGCAGTGGCGCCGGCAGCGTGACCAGGCTGTTGAAGATGACCATGGCCACGAAGCCGAAGGCGAACCAGGGAATCGTCATGCCGCCTGCCGGGCGTCCGGCGCCTTCATCGGCATCGTCTGTCGTGCGGCTCAGCCACCAGCGGCCGACGATCAGCAGGAAGGGCACCAGCAGCATTACCCGCACTAGCTTGACGATCACCGCATTGGCCAGCGCATCGGGACCGACCGCGTCACCGGCAGCGACTACCTGGGCGACCTCATGCACGGTGGCGCCGATGTAGATGCCGTAGAGTCCCTCGGGCATCCCAGTCAATGGGTAGAGCAGCGGGTAGACCAGCATGGCCAGTGAGCCGAACAGCACTACCGTGGCTACCGCCATCGAGGTGGCGGCAGGCCTGGCGCGGATCGTGGTCTCGGTGGCCAGTACCGCAGCGGCGCCGCAGATGGCGCTGCCGGCGCTGGTCAGCAGGGCGGTCTCACGGTCCATGCCCAGCCAGCGGGTGCCGAGCTGGTAGCCGATGACAAGCACGCTTGAGATGACCAGCAGGTCGAGCAGCAGGATCCTGGGGCCCAGTGCCATCACCTGTCCAAACGTCAGCGACAGCCCGAACAGCACGATCCCCCCACGCAGCAGCCAGCGGGTAGCAAAGGCGAGCCCGGGGCCGGCGCGCTCCAGGCGCAGCTGGTTGGACAAATTGCCGGGCAGATGGTCGTGCAGCTTATTACCGGGGATATTGCCGAGCACCAGGCCCATCAGCAGCGCAAACACCAGGGGGCTCACGCCGCTGTCGGCGAGCCCCGGCAGGGCGGCCGCGCCGATGCCGGCCAACGAAACGAGCGCACAGAGCAGCAGGCCTTGCCACATGAATCGGATCTCCTCGAAGCGTGAGATGACAAGGCTAGGCGAGGATAGATCGAAACGTTATGGTTTAATAACGATATCCCTATTCGGTAGAGCCGATATGACGCCCCCCGTGAGTTTTCGCCAGCTCCAGGTCTTCGTGACAGTGGCTCGCAGCGGCACGGTAAGCGCCGCTTCCCGCCAGTTGAGCCTTTCCCAGTCGGCGACCAGTCAGGCGCTGTCCGATCTGGAGCGGGCGCTCGACGTGGCACTCTTCGAGCGGCTGGGCCGCCGTCTGCGCCTCAATGATCGTGGGCGGTACCTGTTGCCCCAGGCCGAGCGGCTGCTCGATGGCATGCAGGAGTTCGTCGCCTCGGCCCGGGAGCCGGAGGGGGCGCTGCGCGGCACCTTGACGGTGTCGGCCAGCGCCACCATCGGCACCTATCTGCTGCCGCCCCTGGCGGGGGTCTTCGGTGAGCGTCATCCCGGCGCCGACCTGCGCCTGAGGCTGCGCAACAGCGGTGAAGTAATGACGGATCTGCTGCGCTTCGATGCGGACCTTGGCCTGATCGAGGGGCAGTGCCACGAACCCGGGCTTGCCAGCGAGACCTGGTGCGATGATCAACTGCTGGTGGTGGCCAGCCCCCGTCACTCGCTGGCCACGCGGCAAGACCTCGATGGCGAGGCGCTGGCCGAGGCCCGATGGATTCTTCGTGAGCAGGGCTCTGGCACCCGTGAAGTCTTCGAGGCGGCCATGGCACCGGTGCTGCAGGCGGCTCCTTCGCACCGCCTGCAGGTGCGCATGGAGCTTGGCCAGCACGAGGCCATCAAGCAGGCGGTGAAGGCGGGGCTGGGGCTCGGCTGCCTGTCGCGGCTCAGCGTGGTGGGGGAACTCGAACGCGGCGAATTGGTGGCGCTCTCAACGCCGCTTTCGCTGGTGCGGTCTTTCTCGCTGGTGTGGCACCCCGAGCGCTATCGCAGCCCGCTGTGGCAGGCGTTCAAGGTGTTTCTCGACGAGGAACGCTAGTGGGGCGCTTTGAGAGGCTTACCTACCGAGGACGTGCTGGTGCAGCCATGGCTAGGTCATGTCTGGGTGATGGGCGCGGTCGTGGGCTATGTTGAACGGACGGGGCGTTGTCACGACGCTCGCCTGTCGACGGGAGCCTGCCGATGATCCGCACGAACTCCAAAGCCCTTCGCCGCTTCATCCCTCTTGCCATGCCCCTTTGTTTAAGACGCCTGGCGACACCTGGACGGCAGAGTCTGCTGATGGCGGCTTTGATGCTACTTTGCCTGCTTGTGCCACCGCTTTCACAGGCGGCCCCGACGGGCATGGTGGTCAAGGCCACGCCTCATGACTTCGCCACCCTGGTTACGCGCCTGGAACAGGCCATCGAGGATCACAACATGGGCCTGGTGACGAGGGCCAGTGCCAGCAAGGGGGCGGCCAATCGCGGTGTAACGATCCCCGGGAATATGGTCATCGGTGTCTATCGCAACGACTTCGCGGTACGCATGCTCAAGGCCAGTGTTCCTGCCGGCATTGAGGCGCCGATCCGCTTCTACTTAACCGAGAACGGTGATGGCGCCTCGACTCTCAGCTATCGCCAGCCGTCTGCGGTGTTCGCCCCCTATGAGAGTGCCGAACTGGATGCCATGGCGGCAGAGCTGGATGCTATCTTCGCGGCCATTGCCGAACAGACAGTTGCCGACTAGCGTCGCCACGGCGCCGTTAAAAGTTTTCCAGTCTCCATACCTCATAGGCCGGCTCCTCATAGGGGTGGGCCTTCTTGAGGGCCGCCACGGCGTCGCGGATCAGCGCGTCCTGGCACACCAGCTCTATCTTTACCTCTTCGACAAGCGAAAGATCGCCGACGCGGCCGATATGCGGGTCGGCGCCGCTCAGCGGGCGAAACTGGCCGATGCCCGACGTCTGAAAGCAGCAGGCTTCATAGTCACCGATGCGTCCGGCACCGCTTGAGAAGACGGCCTCTTTCACGGTTTCGGCCGCCTCGGTGGGGGCGAAGAAGGCGAGCTTGTACATGGCTCTCTCCCTGATGGATGGGGGAATGACAAAAAAAACTTGTGCGATCGGAACTAATTGTCCAGCCTTTGTACAAATAGGTTGTGTGGTACAGGGCTGGCGCGACCCTCTCGCGTCTCGAAGGCCGCCTCGGGTGACTACTTGAGTGAAGCGGTAAGCGCTCAAGGTCAACGTCTTTCCTCAGGTACGTCCTACAGGAGTAAGTTCCATGAAAGCCATCGCAGTCGCAGCACCCCAGTGGATGGGCATCGGTCTGGTTGGCATGATGCTCGCCGGTACGGTACAGGCGGATGATCATGGTATGGCCCAGGCCGACATCGTCGACACCGCCATCGAAGCCGGTCAGTTCGACACTCTCGTGGCCGCGGTAAAGGCCGCTGGCCTTGTTGACACTCTCAAAGGAGAGGGACCGTTCACGGTATTCGCCCCTACCGACGACGCCTTCGCTGCCTTGCCGGAAGGTACTCTCGACACCCTGCTGATGCCGGAAAACAAGGATCAGCTGCAAGCCGTGCTGACCTACCATGTGGTACCCGGCAAGATCATGGCGGAAGACGCCATGGCCGCCAGCTCCGCTACCACCGTTCAGGGACAGGATCTGACCATCACCACCATGGACGGTAAGGTGATGATCAATGATGCCACCGTGACTGCTGCCGATGTGATGGCCAGTAACGGCGTCATCCATGTGATCGACAAGGTCCTGATCCCCGAGTAAGGCGACGATGCCTGAGCTGATGTCCGCATTCGTCGCTGCATGAGTTTCAGGGTTCTTCGAGCGACCTGCTCCTGGCTAGCCCGACACCATCCCGTCGCGCCCCCTGTACCGCCTCCCCCGGGAGGCGGTATTTTTGTGCCTGTGCGTATACAGCATTGATGGAGACATCATTCACCTGGCTGGAGATGAGCATGGACGATCGACTGACCGCGCTGCTTGAGCGTCTGGATCTCGAGCCGAGCGGGGCTCTATCGCCCCTCAGCGGCGGTGATATTGCCGAGGTGGCGCGTCTCGAGACCCGGCAGGGCGCGATAGTGGTCAAACGTGACGATTCTGAGCGCCTGGCTGGCGAGGCTGAGGGGCTCAACGCGCTGCGAAATGCCCTGACTGGCAGTCCCCTGCGGGTGCCCAGGGTGCTCGGCCAGGAAGGCCCCTGGCTGCTGATGGAAGCGCTGAACCCCGCATCGCACGATGGCGTCAACAAGGTTGCCAGAAAGGGCGACAGCGATACCGCGCTGGGCGAGGGGTTGCGCACGCTGCACGGTGTGACCCTTGAAGCCCACGGCTGGCCGCGGGACAACGCCTGCGGCCGTACGCCTCAGCCCAATGCCCGGCTTGACGACGGTCGCGCCTTCCAGCGTGAGCGCCGTTTGAAGCCCCTGGCGGCCGCCTGCCATGAGCATGGGCTGCTTGATCAGCGACTGCGAGCACGATTGGAAGACGTGGCCGAGCGGCTCGAGGACTGGTTGCCCGACGCCCCGGCAAGCCTCGTTCATGGCGATCTGTGGTCGGGCAACGTGATGCATACCGACCACGGCCCGGCGCTTATCGACCCGGCGGTGTATGCCCATTACCCGGAGGTGGATCTGGCCATGCTGACGCTGTTTGGTTCGCCCTCGGCGGCCTTCTTCGAGGCCTACTGGAACGGAAACCGCCCCGGCGATTGGCCGAGGCGGGAAGCCCTGTTCCAGCTCTATCCGCTGCTGAATCATCTGCTGATGTTCGGTGGCAGCTACCGGGGCGCCGTGGAGCGGGCCCTGGCACGCGTCGAGCAGGGCTAGGGGGCGGCGAAAGTAGTTCCAAACGTGGCATGGCCGCAGAAGAACCGGGTGTTGACCCTCTTAACGCTTGGTTTCATTTGCTTATCCTGCGCTTTAGCCAGTCGCGACCGCGCTGCCACCAATGCCGCTCTGATGGTGCCCTGGTGCCCCCGGTGTGGCGCAGGAAGTCGGCGAGGGGGGCGACCTGGCTGGGGCGATCGAGCATCGGCGCGTGGCCGCAGCCCGGCACTTCCAGACTGACAAGCGCCGGCTGCTCCTGTCGCATGCGCTCGATGCTCTCGTGGGCAAGCAGCGGCGAGCTTGCGCCGCGAATCACCATCAGCGGGCATTGAATGGCGCGCCAGTCGGCCCAGGTGTCGCGTGGCGTGTCATGGATGAATTGCTCGCCAATGCGCGGATCGTAATGGTAGGTCCAACTGCCGTCCGGCAGGCGCCGAGCGCTGTCCAGCGCCAGCTGTCGCCAGGCAGCGTCGCTGTCGATGCCAAAACCCGCGTAGTGTTCGCGCAGTTCGGCTTCCAGGTCGCCGAAGTGGACGAAGCGATGCATGGCGCCGAAGTAGGTCGCGAGACTCGACAGGCCGTCCGGGTCCAGCTCGGGGCCGACATCGTTGAGCACCAGGCACTCGATGCGCGAGGCGGTGGTGGGCTCGGCGGCGAGCAGCATGCCCAGCAGCCCGCCCATCGAAGTGCCTACCCAAGGCACCCGCTCAAGCTCGAAGTGGTCGAGCAGGGCCACGGCGACTTGCTGGTAGTGCTCATACAGATAGTCATGGGCGGGGTAGAGCGACCAGCTGGACAGGCCGCGTCCCGGCGTGTCAGGGGCCAGTACGCGCCACTCGGGGCCCAGCTCGCGCGCCAGGGCCGCAAAATCGCCGCCGTGACGGGCCAGCCCGTGCCAGGCTACCAGCGTGCGTGGGGCATCGGGATTCCAGATGCGCACCGCGATCTGCAGTGCCCTGACCTTGACCAGTTCCAGGCGATCCATAGTGCTACCTTTTGACGTGGGGCAGAGGTATGTGGTGTAGAGGTATGTGGTGTAGAGGTATGTGGCGAAGAGTCATGCCGTGCCCTGCGTTGCAGCCGGCAAAGGCGCGTCGGCTTGCGGGGCGTTATGCTGCCATGCAGCATAGACTACAACATCGAGAGGCAGACGCCATGATGGTGAGTGAGATGGATAGCTGACGTCGCCTGGGGCGTCCTGGAGAGCGGCTTGAGGCTCATGAGCCCGTTCATGAGCCCGTCGAGGCGCAGTTTTCCAGCAGGAGGCCGGATATTGATAGGCAGGCTCAATCATGGTCGAAAAAAGGAATAATCATTAGCCTGCTAGTATACATACACGCATGTAGCTATAATGCTCGCCAATTGACATAAGCGTGAACCGTCGTTTCTGGCATGATGTCTGGCGACGGAGAGGGGGGACGAGTGATAGCGCTTCCCCCTATGCTATATCTGCCTCCATCTTCCCTTGACCAAGGAAAGCTCATGCCGCTCATCACTGATCTCTCTGCATCCGGCAGGCGCCTGACTCGGCGGGCCATCATGCTGCCCCTGGCGATGTCCATTGCTCTGGCAAGTCAGGCTCAGGGCGCTGACCTGCTGGGTATCGCAAGCGATGCCCTGGAAAACGATGCCAGCCTTGCCTCAGCGCGAGCCAGCCTGAAAAGCACCCAGGAAAGCCGTGACGTGGCCGGTGGTGACCTGCTGCCGCAGATCAATGCCTCTGCCGAGTTGGCGAATAACCGCACCTACGACAGCCAGCAGTCGACCATATCGGGTGCGGGCGTCAGCCAGAGCGCGGATGATGACTACAACAGTGGCAGCCTGGCCCTCGATGCCAGCCAGGCCCTGTATGACGCGGCCAATGCACGGGAAGTCGATCAGGCCGAGAACCAGATCGATCAGGAGAGACTGTCGTTGATTGCCAGCGAGCAGCAGCTGTTGTTCGATGCGTCGACCGCGTATTTCGAGATCCTGCGTGCCAATGACATCCTCGCCGCCCGTCGGGCTCAGGAACGCGCGATCTCGCGCCAGCTGGAGCAGGCCCGTGAGCAGTTCGAGGTCGGCCTGATCGCGATCACCGACGTCGAGGAGGCCCGCGCCAGCTTCGACCAGGCCCGGGCCGAGCGCATCACCGCCCAGAGCGATCTGGAGGTCAGCTTCGAGGAACTCGAACGCCTGACCGGCAAGCGTTACCAGAGCATCCAGAGCCTCACCGAAGACCTGCCGGTCGAGCTGCCGACGCCTGCTGAACGTGATGCATGGGTCGATATGGCCCTCGAGGAAAGTCCGCTGCTGAAAAGCGCCATGGCGGCAGTCGACGTCTCACGCTCAAGCGTCGATATCTCCAAGGCAGCTCGTCTGCCGGTGGTAGAGGCCTTTGCTGCCTACAACTATGCCGACAGCGATCGCGATCAGGTCGAGGGCCATGATTCATCCAGTCAGCTCGGCGTGCGCGCGAGCCTGCCGCTGTATACCGGCGGCTCGACCAGCGCCCAGATTCGCCAAAGCACCTACACACTGGCGGCCAGTCAGTATGATGCCGAGGCGCAGCGCCGCTTGACCATCCAGCAGGTACGCTCGCTTTACACCCAGGTGCGCAACGATGTCGCCACCGTGGAGGCGCGCCGTCAGGCGGTGGTCTCCAACCGCAGCGCTCTGGACGCGACCCGTTCGGGCTATGAGGTCGGTACCCGCAACATCGTCGATGTCCTGGCGGCCGAACAGAACCTCTATGACGCTATCTCCAACCTGGCCGAGGCGCGCTATGACTATGTGCTCGACAAGCTCGAGCTGCGCCAGCAGGCCGGCACCCTGGATGTCGAGGTGATTCGCGAGCTGAATGCTCAGCTCAGCGCCGATCAGGCCGTGCTGCTGGAAGTCAGCGAGGACGGCGGCGGCTCCTACGATTCCATGAGGGATATCGGCGAGCGTCCGCAACCCGACGCCTGAGCCATGACCGCCGCCCCGTCGGGCGGCGGTTTCTTGTCGGGCTGGCCATCCGCCCTTGTCACCCACCAGTGACCCCTTCGCTGGCGCGTATTGCACGACGGGTGAGTCAAGAGCCAGTCCATAAGAGCCAGTCCATAAGAGCCAGTGACAAGAACTGGTCATTTACACGCTAGCCACCCACCGTCATACCCCCATTGCCCCGGACCTGAGTCTGCATTCAGGCCCGTTTCGCATCGTCAATATCCGTACATGTATGGATGTTTAATATCGGGCATCGACGGTGGTGGACAAGCCACGCATTGATTTCATCATTCGAGCGGGAGACAGACATGCAGAACAACGCAAACGCGATGCGCCCTTGGCGACTGGCGCTGCTCGGCCTGGGGCTTGCCGGTCTCATGGCCGGCTGCGGCAGCGAGTCGGGCGGCCAGGCGCAGGCAGCGGGCAGTGACCAGGCGGCACCTGCGACGCCCGGCCAGGTCATGAGCGTCGAGCGTCGTGATATCGCGCTCGACAAGTCCTATCCCTCGCTGCTCAGCAGCGAGAACGAGGTCACCGTCGTGGCGCGGGTCAGCGGTCTTCTGGAGGCGCGTCAGTTCGAGCCCGGCGACCGGGTCGAGAAGGGCGACAGCCTCTATACCATCGAGCCGGCCACCTATCAGGCGTCGGTGCGTAGCGCCGAAGCCGACCTCAAGAGTGCCAAGGCCGAGCGGGAGCGCGCCCAGCGCGACGCCGACCGCTACCAGCGCCTGCTGAACCAGAACTCGGTGAGCCGTCAGGATTACGACGATGCCCTGGCGGATCTGCAGGTGGCACGCGCCACCGTGGCGCAGAACGAAGCCGCGCTGGACAGTGCGCGCATCGATCTCAATTACACCGACGTCGAGGCGCCGGTGAGCGGAGCGATAAGCCTGAGCGAGATCAACGTGGGCAACCTGGTGGATCCCGGCACGGAGCTTGCCACCATCACCCCGCTGGACCCTCTCGAGGTGCGCTTCCAACTGCCCCAGACGGATGCCCTGGCGCTGCGCCGTCAGCGTGACGACAAGGAAGCGCCGATCGGCGCCACTCTGTCGCGTCCCGCCGAGCAGGGCAATGCCGCGCAAAGCCTTGACGGCAAGCTCGACTTCCTGGGTAGCCGGGTCAGCGAGAGCACCAGCACCGTGGAGGCGCGGGCGATGTTCGACAACCCTGAGGGCAGCTTCCTGCCGGGTCAGTTCGTGCGTATCTCGCTTGCCGGCCTCAAGCGCTATGACGTGCTGGCGGTTCCTGAGATTGCCGTGACCGAGGGGCTGATGGGCCCGCAGGTGTTCGTGCTGGATGACGACAACAAGGCCCGTGCGCGCACCGTCGAACTCGGTGAAACCGCCGGCCACTGGCTGATCATCAAGAGCGGTCTGGAAACCGGTGAGCGAGTGCTGGCCAGCGACCCGGGCGGTATCCAGCCCGGCACCACGATCGAACCCCAGCCCTTCGACGGCGACGCAGCAAGCGGGAGCTGATCCATGACGTTTTCCGATTTCTTCATCCGGCGGCCGGTGTTTGCCACCGTGCTCTCGGTGATCATTGCCCTGGTGGGCATCATGGCGCTTCGTGTGCTGCCCATCGAGCAGTATCCGAGCGTGGTGCCGCCGACGGTCTCGGTCAAGGCCACCTACCCGGGCGCCGATGCCGACACGGTATCGCAGACCGTGGCCGCCCCGCTTGCCGAGGCGATCAATGGCGTCGAGGACATGCTCTACATGAACTCGACCACTGCCGATAACGGCTCGCTCTCCATGAGCATCGCCTTTGCCATCGGCTCGGACGGCGATACCAACACCATCAACGTCAACAACCGCGTTCAGCAGACGTTGTCGCAGCTGCCCGAGTCGGTACAGGCGCAAGGGGTGACGGTCGAACTTAGCTCCAGCAGCATCCTGATGGTGCTGGGCCTGACCTCGCCGCAGAACGACTACGGCAAGATCTACATGCAGAACTACGCGACCCTCAACCTCCTCGACGAGCTGCGCCAGGTGCCTGGCGTGGGCAGCGCCGAGGTGCTGGGGGGTGGCGAGTTCGCGATGCGCATCTGGCTCAACCCGGACAAGCTGGCCGAGTACGACATGACCCCGGCCGAGGTGGCCGATGCGGTCAGTTCGCAGAATACCGAGGTAGCGGCAGGGGGCCTGGCCAAGACGCCGCAGGGCGAGTCACGGGCCTATAGCTATACCATTACCGCCCCCGGCCGTATGAGCAACGCCGATCAGTTTCGCGACATCATCCTGCGTACCAATCCGGACGGCTCGGCGCTGCGCCTGGATGACGTCGCGCGCATCGAACTGGGGGCATCCTCCTACAATATTGATGCGCGTCTGAACGGCGGCACCATGACGCCGATCATGATCAACCAGCAGCCCGGCGCCAATGCCCTGGAAACGGCCAAGCATGTGGTCGCCACCATGGACCGTCTCAAGGAGCGCTTCCCGCCGGGGCTCGACTATGAAGTGCCCTACGACACCACGCTGTTCATCGATGCCTCGGTGACCACCGTGGAGCACACCTTCATCGAGGCGTTCCTGATCGTCGCGGCGATCGTGCTGATTTTCCTGCAGAACTGGCGGACCACCGCCATCGCCCTGTCGGTAGTACCGGTCTCGGTGGTGGGCACCTTTGCTGGGCTTTACCTGTTTGGCTTCTCGATCAACCTGCTATCGCTGTTCGCGCTGGTACTGGCGATAGGCATCGTGGTCGATGATGCCATCCTGGTGGTGGAGAACGTCGAGCGTATTCTCGAAGAAGATCCCAACATCAAGATCCTGGCCGCATCAAGTCGGGCGATGAAGGAGGTCGGTGGCCCGGTTATCGCCACCTCGCTGATCATGGCGGCGGTATTCGTGCCGGTTGCCTTCCTCGGTGGCTTCACCGGGCAGATCTATCAGCAGTTCGCCTTGACCATCGCGGTGTCGGTGGCGATCTCGGCGGTGGTGGCGCTGACATTCACCCCGGCGATGTGCGCGATCTTCGTGCGCCACAAGTCTCGTCATCCGCGCTCCAAGCTCGTCAGAGGCCTGACCGCACCGCTGCGGGCTTTCGATCGCACCTTCGCCGCTGTTACCCGGGCTTACCTTTGGCTGGTGGACTTGCTGATCAAGCGCTGGGTGTTGGCGCTGGCGCTAGGGGTCGCTACCTGCGTGGGTTCCTACGCCCTTTATGAGCGGACTCCGACCTCGCTGGTACCGGAGACCGACCAGGGCATGGTGCTGGCCAGCGTGTCGCTGCCTGAGGCTGCCTCGCTTCAGCGGACCCAAGACTACATGGCCGAGCTCAGCGATAAGATCGAAGCGGTGCCCGCGGTGCGTTACGTGGCCGCGGTGGCGGGTTACGACATGCTGTCCAGCGCCGTCAACAGCGCCCGCGGTATCATGTTCATCGCCATGGAGCCCTGGGCCGAGCGCGACATCAGTGCCACGCAGTTGATCGGGCAGATCATGAAGTTCGGCGGCAGTATCGATGGCGGCAAGACCATGGCCTTCAACCTGCCGCCGATCATCGGGCTGTCGACCACCGGCGGCTTTACCGGCTATCTGCAGTCCTATGATGGCGCGGATGCCAACGAGCTCTACCAGGCCTCGATGAAGGTGATGCAGGCGGCCAATCAACGCCCCGAACTCAACCGGGTGTTCACCACCTACAACGCCAATGTGCCGTCCTATCGCGCCGATATCGATCGTGAGAAGGCGCTGAGCTATGGCGTGTCGTTGGATGATCTCTACACCACCCTGTCGAATACGCTGGGCAGTGGCTTCGTGAACTACTTCTCGTATCGTAGCCGCAACTTCCAGGTCTACATGCAGAACGAATCGGAATTCCGTCAGACGCCGGACGCTTTGGATCAGATCTTCGTGCGTGGCGGTGATGGCAAGCGTATTCCGCTTTCCGCGTTCGTGACCCTGGAGCGTCAGTCGACGGCCTCGGTGATGACCCGCTTCAACGTCTATCCAGCGGCGCAGTTCCAGGGCGGTCCGGCAACGGGCTATAGCTCCGGTCAGGCGGTCCAGGCCATGCAGGAGGTGGTTCAGGACACCCTCGGCGACGGTTGGGGCATGGGCTGGACCGGTACGGCCTATCAGGAAACCAACGCCGGCAGCGCGGCTACCCTCGCTGTCGTGTTCGGTATCATCATGATTCTGCTGATCCTGGCGGCCCAGTACGAAAGCTGGTCCCTGCCGCTGGCGGTGATTACAGCGGTGCCCTTTGCCTTCCTGGGCGCCATCGGCGGTATCGTGCTGCGCGGGCTGGATATCAGCATTTATGTCGAGATCGGCATGCTGGTAGTGGTCGGCCTTGCCGCCAAGAACGCCATCATGATCGTCGAATTCGCCGAACTGCAGCGCAAGGAGCACGGCAAGTCGATCCGGGAGGCGGCGATGATCGCGTCCGAGCTGCGTTTCCGGCCAATCGTGATGACCTCGCTGGCCTTCATCTTCGGCACCTTGCCGCTGGCCACCGCTACCGGTGCCAGTGACACCAGCAGCCATCACATCGGGACCACCGTCGCGGTGGGCATGGCCTCGGTGGCCGTGTTGGCGAGCCTGTTCGTGCCAACCTACTATGCGATGATCGCCAACATCCAGCAGTGGCTGGCCGACAAGCGTGGCAAGCACCATGACGAGGCGTCGCTAGAGCAGTCGCACGACTGACCGCGTCGCATCACGTCACGACAAGGCCGCTTCCCCTCGGGGAAGCGGCCTTTTTTGTGTGACGGCTAACCTGGCGAGTCAGGAATGGCTGCCTGCCCTTGCGGATCACGGCCGACAGTCGCGGCTACGGTCAATCAGTGACAAGCGGTGTGAGCGCACACGTCATTGCGCGCAGGAAGGCGGTAAGTGACGACAAGCTTAGCTACGACCGGCTCAGGAAGGGAGCGCACCCGGTGCCGTGGACGCGTCGCCTGGGGCGTTACGCGACAGCAGATCAAACAGGCTGTCGATAATGACCCGACCCCGCTCGGCCAGCGAATATTCCTCGGGCGTGCGCAGCCAGTCCTGAATCATTCCGCCGATGGTGTACTCCATCAGCTGGGCGGCGTGGACGGCATTGATATGGGGGGCCAGTTGGCCGGACTGCTCGGCCATTTCGAAATGGCGCAGCATCGAGCAATAGCAGTCCTCAGCCATCTTATGCTGCATCTGCAGCGGGTTGATGTCGCTGAAGAATTCGCAGCGATGCAGGATGATCGACAGCACCCGACGATGGCGGGGCTGTTCAATGCGAATGAAGGCGTGCCGCAGCGTCAGGCGAATGGTATCAAGCGGCGTACGTCCTTGCTGCGGTGACTCGAGTTCGCGAGTCAGCTCCTCGAAGGGCAGATGCACCCGGTCACTCATGGCGTGAAAAAGATCCGCCTTATTCTTGAAATGCCAATAGACGGCGCCGCGGGTCATGCCCGCGTGGCGAGCGATCTGCTCGAGGGTGGTTCGGGCAACGCCTTTATCGAAGAAGACATCTTCGGCGGCATCCAGCAGTGCCTCGCGGGTCGCTTCGGCGTCGGCTTTGGTCTTTCGGGCCATAAGGAAGACAGCGTTGATTATCACGGTAAATGTAGGGCTATTCTAGCGCAATAAGCGCCCACTTACATGCATGCATGTATGCATCTATCGTCTTAGCCAAGCGGCGGCAGGCTCGTCAGAAGGGTCATGAAGGCGTATAACGTCATTCATCAGAAAACACTGTTTTCAAAGCTGAACCCGACCAGGGCCGCGTTCGCATGATGCGCTGGACTCTTACTCTCCACACGGTTCTCGCTCGATTGCCTCGATTGCCACAAGGAAGCTTTGCTCATGGCTCGTGCCCCCTTTGAACTCGCCGGTGTCAGAGTGGCCCCCGGCGCCCGCGCGCAGATCGATGTGCCGGTGGCCAAGCTCTACACCCATGCGCCGCTGCATATCCCCGTCGAGGTGGTGCACGGCCGCCAGCCCGGCCCCACACTGCTGGTCTGTGGCGCCATCCACGGCGACGAGATCAACGGCGTCGAGATCGTGCGCCGGCTACTGCGCTCGAAGGGCCTGCAGGGGCTGCGTGGCACGCTGATCGCAGTGCCCATCGTCAACGTATTCGGCTTCGTGCAGCACAGCCGCTATCTGCCCGACCGTCGCGACCTCAACCGCTGTTTCCCTGGCAGCGAGTCCGGCTCTTTGGGCTCGCGAGTGGCGGCGCTGTTCCGCGAAGAGATCGTCGATCAGGCCACCCATATCATCGACCTGCACACCGGTGCCATTCATCGCACCAACCTGCCGCAGATCCGCGCTCAGCTGACACCGGATAGCGAAACCGAGGCCATCGCCATGGCCTTCGGCGTGCCGGTGATTCTCAATGCCGAGTTGCGCGAGGGAAGCCTGCGCCACTATGCGCAGTCCCGCGGTATGCCGGTGCTGACCTACGAGGCGGGCGAGGCGCTGCGCTTCGATGAGTGGGCGATCGCGCCCGGCGTGCGTGGCGTGCGCCGGGTGATGCGCGCGATCGGTATGCTGGCCAATGACCGTCGCCGCGCCACGCCTCGCCAGGCGGAGGTCGCCAATGGCTCGAGCTGGGCGCGGGCGCCGATCGACGGCATCTTGAGGCCCAAGGTGCGCCTTGGTACTCGAGTCGCCAAGGGGGAGGTGCTGGGCAAGGTTGCCGATCCGTTCGGCAACTCGGAAGAAGATGTGCTGGCGCCGGCCGATGGTATCGTCATCGGCATGGGTAACCTGCCGCTCGCCAATGAGGGCGAGGCGCTTTTTCACGTGGCGCGCTTTGATGCCATCGAGGAAGCCGAAAACGCCGTCGAGACCTTCCAGTCGGATTACGATCCGGCCCCGGAAGGCATGTCATAGGCTATTTGTATCATAACCTCTTCATGTCATAGGTTCTTCTTATTATTATAGTCCCTTGATGACATAGCCCTCGGGGCTTTTTAGCCCCTCAGGCCGGCTGGGCCAGACGCTCTTCAGACACCAGTGACAACGCTTCGTCGAAGACCTCTAGGCCGGCGCCGTCTCGGTGGGCGTTTTCAGAGAGGTGACGGCGGAAGCGTCGGCCGCCTGGGCAGCCCTGGAAGAGTCCCAACAGGTGGCGGGTGATGTGGTTGAGCTTGGCGCCCTCCGCAAGCCGCATGGCGATGTAGGGGCGGAAGGCCCGGGCCGCATCGTGGCGACTGGTGGCCGGCCCCTGCTTGCCGTAAATCGCCTCATCGACACCGGCCAGCAGCCAGGGGTTCTGGTAAGCCTCGCGGCCGAGCATCACGCTGTCGACCCGTTCGAGGTGTTCTCGGCACTCATCCAGCGTCTTGATGCCGCCGTTGATGCCAATGTGAAGCTCGGGACGTTGCTGCTTCAAACGGTGTACGCGGCCGTAGTTGAGCGGCGGCACGTCGCGGTTCTCTTTCGGCGACAGGCCTTCGAGCCAGGCCTTGCGGGCATGCAGTGTGAACACCTCGCAGCCGGCGGCGGCGACCTCGTCGATGAAGCGCTCGAGATCCGCGTCCTCATCCTGATCGTCGATGCCGATGCGGCATTTCACCGTCACCGGGATCGACACCGCCGCCTGCATCGCCTTGACCGCTGACGCCACCTTGTCTGGATGCCCCATCAGGCAAGCCCCGATGAGATTGTTCTGCACCCGGTCGCTGGGGCAGCCAACGTTCAGGTTAACCTCGTCATAGCCCCATTCCTCGGCGATCGCCGCGCACTCGGCGAGCTCGCCGGCATCGCTGCCGCCCAGCTGCAGCGCCAGCGGATGTTCGACGGCCTCATAGCCCAGAAAGCGCTTGCGCGGGCTGCCGTGCAGGATGGCGCCGGTGGTGACCATCTCGGTATACAGCAGGGCATGACGGCTCAGCGTGCGAGCGAAGGCCCGGTAGTCGCGAGTCGTCCAATCCATCATGGGCGCGACGGAGAAGGTGCGATCCAGAGGTGCGGGGGGCGAGGTCGCGTTGGCCAGGTCAGTCATAACGTTGCAGTGCCGTGGTGATGCCCGGTGATCGGCGCCACGCCGCGTGTTCGCAGGTGTCTCGCCTGGGCCGAAGGGCAGGGGCTTGGTCAGAGTCGGTGCGACGAGCGCACCCTGAAAAGGGGCGTATTCTCCCATAACTGCTTGCCGGGTGCATGTGGCCATCGACAGCGGATGGCTGCAGCCACTCGCGCGCTCCGCTCTAGTGGGCATCCAGCCTCAGAAAAGCGCTTAGACCAAGTGATTTGGTCAAGTGGGTTAGGTGATGTAAGTGCTTTTGCGGGGGCATCTGGCATGAGTGTATCGAGAGCACATATATGCGGGGTTCAACCTCAACGATGAAAACGGTGCGTCGTTAATCGCACCTACGACTGCATGGTCTGCAAGAGTTACGTTAGACGTTAGTGCCGCACTCTAATGATAATCAAATCGTTGAGCGTTGCTGTCTTTTCGCACTGAGCTTCTCACACTGAACTTCTCGAACAAAACTTTCTGCACATAACCTGGAGCACCGCCCCGCCCTGCGTCTGGAGCATTGGCCTATCAGAGGCGCTCAATGTCTACCAGGTGGCCAATGATGGGATAGCCCGCCTTCTTGGCGGCTTCTTCCGCTTCCATCTGCGCTTCCAGGCGAGAAATGCTGCTTGAGCGATGTTCGAAGATGGTATCGAGTTCGAGGCGCTTAGTACGCACGGCGAGTTTGACCAAGTGGCCCGTCTTGTAGGATTCAACCTGTTCCTTGGTTGGGCGCTGCGTCTTGCGTGGCTTGGTATCCGGGGCCGGGGTCTTGTTGGCGGCTTGTGCCTGGCGCTTGGCTTTTTCTTTCTCGCTGTTGTCTTGGAATGCGTCAATCTCGCGACGCATGCTCTCTTCAAATTCGCTTAGATTAGTCATCATGATAGTGCTGTTCCTAATAATATGGTTGCCATCCTTTAATCGGATGATGGCAGTTGTGACAATGCGTTAACTTTTTAAATGCTCGGTTCTGTAAAAAAGTTGCTCGCAAGATGTAACTTGGCGAACAGCTTTAATGAAGTTGAGCGGCACGTGACAAGCAATCAGTCTTTCTTGTCGGTGGCTTCGATCATTCAGGCGAATACATCAATCCACTGGCCTGTGTGCCTGTCTCAATGCTTCCCTCGGACAAGGCTTGGTCACTTCAATCGAGTGCCCTTAATGACCACTACGTAGGTGAACGACGTAGGTGAGCATTGCTGCGACCATCGGGCAGTGAAAGCTCTGATATGCGCATGGGGCCATGGGGCATCGAGGTGATGAAACCGACGACAGGTGTTGCGGCGCTGATTGCTCGCCTGTGGCCTAGCGGCCAAAAATTGTCGATATTCAGCTGAAGATACATGACCCTTAGCGCTTTGGCTACTATTGGCTCCAGGTCTGCCCTCATGGCCTGAATAGGCTGTCGGAGCCCTTTTCTGGTGGCCATAAGGAGCCAGCCCCCGACGGCACGATCGTCTTCACTATCACCGCCGCCCTCAGGTCTTCCATTGTGAAAGGTCGTGTCGAGAGGGCGATGATTCGAGCGTGGTTACAGCTTGCCGGTCAGGAACTGAGCTTCACCCATGCCAAAGCTCCAGTCGGCGTCTCCATTCTCGGTAATAGAAACCATCAGGTCCTGAGATGAAATACCGCACTCGGATTCCAGCCGTTCGGCGAGTAGAGCGTAGAGTCGTTCTTTCTGGTGCTGCGTTCTAGGTTTGCTGACGATGCTGATCATCACCAGGTTGTCGCTTCTGCTGAACCCGAGACCGGTGTCCTCGACGATCAGTTCGTTAGGCTCGTGCTGGTGCACGATCTGATAGCGGTCCGTTGCCGGCACCTCGAATGCTTCCAGCATGGCCGCATGGGCGGTATCCAGCATGGTCCTCAGCGCTTTCTCGTCGCGCCCTTTGACCACATCGAAACGTAATAGCGGCACGGTTAGTCCCTCTGGCAGTCGCCTGATGGCATTCCAGCATGCCTGAAGGCATGCGCAGAATGATGAAGAGTGGATGACTATTTGCGTGCTAAAGAAATGGGGCTTGCCGAGGTTTTTTTAAAGGCCAGTGGCGGCGAAAGAGGTCGGCAACAGATAACGTGCACCTCGCTGATAGTGTCAGGCACTGCAGCATGACAGTGAGTTGGGGGCGCCGTTCGAAGCGATAACAGGCCTGTAGGCAGTAGATTGGCTGTGTGTGCCGTTGGTGCTTGTGCTAGGACTATTCATACGGCTTGCGCAACCGCGGGCCGGTCGCTGAAGGGAATGACATGAGTCAACGCACTGCGGCCCTCGAGGCCCTCCGAAACGACCTGATCGCCCGTATCGAGCGCTATCAGGCCAGCAAGCAGCGCTCAGAAGGCGCGCTGGACAAGGATATGGAAGACCAGTCTATCGAGCTTGAGAATAGTGAGGTGGTCGACTCTCTGGAGAACGAGGCCGAAGCTGAACTCAGGCAGGTCATGCATGCTCTCGAGCGGGTCGAGGCGGGAGAAGGGGAGCGCTGCGAGCGCTGTGGCACCACCATTGATGACAAGCGGTTAGCGGCGCTGCCTTATACCACGCGCTGCATGAACTGCGCCGAGCAGCTACCCGGCGTCTGATGTTCTATCGCCGAGCCGGAGCAGGCTTTCTCATCCGGCTGGCACCTGCCATGTTTTACTTTCTGCCATGCGAACTATCATGCTCGCGATGACGGACTGCAGGCGTCAGAATGAGGCACAGCAAATGGGCGATAGAGGCAAGCATGCGTGATGGTGCCAGCAAGACGATAACTCTGAAGAGGGCATGGCCTTGGCATTGGCGGCCTGGCGTACTCTGTGTCGCATCACTGTTGATGCTTGTCGGTTGCGAAGGAGGCTCGGCTCCGCCGTCCGAAGAGGGAACCCAGGGGACATCTTCCGCTCAGGCTCAGACATCATCATCGGTGCCAGCAGGGGCGTCCACATCGTCAATTGAAAAGCCGGAAGCGTTGACCGAGCCCGTCACTGTGACCGTGACGACGCAGCTGACCAAGGCGCGGCGTCTCGAGGTGACGGGGCGCACCAACCTGCCGGACCGGACCCAACTGCTGGTGGTGCTGGAGCGCGAGGCCAGCGGCGTCAACTGGCAGGTGCGTACCGAAGCCCGTGACGGACTTTTCACCGCCGGGCCGCTGGGCCCGGGCAGCGGGCTGGTCGCCGGGCGCTATCTGATTCGCGTGTCGATGCCGGCGGCCGACGTGCAGCCGCCGGCGGTCAAGGCGCGCATCGGCGCAAGCGGCGAGCATCTGACCGGGCCCTTGGTCGCACGCTCGCCGCATGGGCTTGGCAACGTCATCGAGTATCGCCAGGAGTATCTGTTCGATCAGTAGCGTCCCGTGGGAGCGTCAGTCCAATGGGACACGGCCTGGGGTTGCCCGTAAGTGGCTAGAAAGTTGCCAGGAGGTAGCTTGAAAGTAGTTAGGAGGTTGCTACCAGGTCGCTAGTAAAAGAAAGCCGCGAGTCCTTCCCGAGATGAGAGGTCTTCGGTCGAGGGTAGAAGGCGAGAGTCGTGTCGAAGAGGAAAAGGCTGGCGGATAACTGGCGGATAAAAAAGAAATGCGTGCCGGTCTTGCCGGTCACGCAAAAAAGAAATGCACTGAAGGCGACATCCAGGCGATGGCGGGATTGCCTGCGCCTGATGACGTTGACGTGGCCAAGGAGGTGATTTGGGCCTGCCTTGAACACGCCTGAGCAGTATAGGGAGTCGGCCTTTGCGGAATAAGTGGGTACAATCGAAAACTAGTGTTTCCAATTTGGAAACACTAGCTCGAACGTATCGCTAAGGAGCCGACGATGGCAGTACTCGATGCACTCAGGGTCTTCGTCGAGGTGGTGAGAGCGGGCAGTTTCACCGCTGCCTCGCGTCGCTTGGGGATTTCCAAGTCCATGGCTTCCAAGCGTGTGGCGGCACTGGAAGATGAGCTGGGGGTCAACCTGCTGCATCGTTCGACCCGCTCGCTGCACCTCACCGAAGCGGGGCAGATCTATTACGAACACGGCCTGCGCATCCGCGAGGAGCTGGATGCCGCCGAGGCGCAGGTACAGTCGGTCACGGCAAGGCCGCGTGGCCAGCTCAAGGTCAGTGCCCAGGTCAGTTTCGGCTTCATGTATCTGGCAGAGCCGACCACCGCCTTCATGCGACGCTATCCTGACGTCGCGGTGGAGATCCTGCTCGAGGATCAGCGCTTCGAGCCCATCGACGACGCCGTCGATCTGGCCATCCGCATGGGACCGCTGCCGCCTTCTAGTCTGGTTTCGCGTCCGCTGTGCAAGGTGGTCTATGGCCTCTATGCGGCGCCGGAGTATCTGGCGAGGGTCACCGACCCTGTGCATCCCCAGGACATTCGCGACCACGACACCATCTTCTACGGCAACTATGACCTGGGCGCGCATTGGCGCTTTTCACTCAATGGCCAGCCGCTGGACATCGAGCCCCACTCACGGCTTGTCATCAACAACCTGCTGGGGGTGGTAGAGGCGGCCAAGGCCGGTTTCGGCCTTGCCTACCTGCCGACCTTC
Source organism: Onishia taeanensis (assembly GCF_003268885.1). Lineage (GTDB taxonomy): Bacteria > Pseudomonadota > Gammaproteobacteria > Pseudomonadales > Halomonadaceae > Onishia > Onishia taeanensis_A. Next base: position 107,822 of record NZ_QLSX01000008.1, on the reverse strand, counting down.
GCCGCCCGTTCGGCGGTGGCCGAAGGGCGGCTGGTGCCGCTGCTGCAGCCCTACTGGAACGAGCATGGCAGCATGCTAGTGCTGTTTCGCTCCCGAAAGTACCTGCCGGACAAGACCCGCGCCTACCTGGATTTCATCACCGACTGGTTTCGTGAAAACCTGGTGCTGTAATAGCCACCCGGCCGATCATCGAGGGTCCGTAAGCAGATGCTCCAAGCAAATGCGCTTACCAGGGGATCGGCTCTCCGGCCCAGTCCCAAAAGCTGCCGCTGTCGGCGGGGGTGCGGGCATCCATTACCTCGAGTAGCCGTTCGGCCACGAAGGTAGGCGTGAACAGCTTGCCTTCGGGCACCCGAGCCTGGAAGGGCTTGGATAGCGCGGTATCGGTGGTCCCCGGGTGCAGGCTTAGCAGGATGGCCTGCTTGTTGAGACGCCTGAGTTCGACGCTTGCGCCCTTCAGCAGCATGTTGTGGGCCGCCTTGCTGGCGCGATAGGCGTACCAGCCGCCGAGGCCGTTGTCGCCGATTGAGCCGACCCGCGCCGAAAGGCTGGCGAAGATGGTGGGATGCTTGCCCTTGAGCGACGGCGTCAGTGCCTGAAGCAGCATCGCCGGTGTGGCCGCATTGATGTGATAGAGATGCTCGAGGGCAGCGAAGCTTAGCTCATCGAGTTTCTTCTCGGGGGCGATCCCGCGTTGTTCGTCGTGCAGGGTGCCGATGGCATTGAAGACGAGGTGCACGGGGGTGCCAGCAAGGTGGTCCGCCAGCGCGTCGAGGCCTTGGTCGGTGGTGACGTCCAGTGCCAGGTGGGTGAGGCGCGGGTCGTCATGGTCAGGCGTCTGGCGTGAAACGGCGATCACGCATCCCAGGCGCGGGCTTTCAAGCAGCGCCTCGAGCATGGCCCGGCCGATGCCGCCGCCAGCGCCGGTGATCACGGCCGTGAAGTTATCGGGAAGATGTTTGAGCATGGGCGCGTCCTTGTCGTTGTCCTTGTCATGGTGGAGCTCAAGAGAGCCAAGTCGAGCCGGTGGGGCTATGGACTCGGCGAGGCGCGAATGATTCCCGGCTGATGGGGGACGAGGGAGTGCGTATAATGCCCCACCAGGTTTCAACCACCCATGGATCGATCGACATGACCGTACGTACCCGCATCGCGCCGTCCCCCACCGGCGATCCCCACGTGGGCACCGCCTACATCGCACTGTTCAACCTGTGCTTCGCCCGCGCTCACGGTGGCCAGTTCATCCTGCGCATCGAAGATACCGACCGCGAACGCTCCACCGCAGAATCCGAGCAGATGATTCTCGATTCCCTGCAATGGCTGGGTCTGGATTGGGACGAGGGCCCGGATGTCGGCGGCCCCCATGGCCCCTACCGGCAAAGCGAGCGCGGTGATATCTATGCCGAGCACGCCCGTCAGCTGCTCGAAGCGGGACATGCCTTCAAATGCTACCGCACCAGTGAAGAGCTCGACGAGCTGCGCGAGTCGCGCAAGGCCGCCGGTCAGCACATGGCGCTCAAACCGGCCGACCTGGCACTGCCCGCCGAGGAGCATGCGCGTCGCGAGGCCGAGGGCTGGCCCTATGTGGTACGCATGAACGTGCCCGGCGAAGGGACCTGCGTGGTCGAGGACATGCTGCGTGGCACTATTGAGGTCGAGTGGACCCAGGTCGATGCGCAGATCCTGCTCAAGTCCGACGGCATGCCGACCTACCATCTGGCCAATGTGGTCGACGACCACCTGATGGGGATCACCCATGTGCTGCGCGGCGAAGAGTGGATCAACTCAGCGCCCAAGCATCAGCTGCTGTATGAGTATTTCGGCTGGCCGATGCCGACCCTCTGCCACATGCCGCTGCTGCGCAATCCGGACAAGTCGAAGCTCTCCAAGCGCAAGAACCCAACCTCGATCAACTATTATCGTCGCATGGGTTTCCTGCCACAGGCCGTCACCAACTACCTGGGTCGCATGGGCTGGTCGATGCCCGACGAGCGCGAGAAATTCACCCTCGACGAGATGATGGCGCACTTCGATGTGCAGCGTGTGTCCCTCGGCGGCCCGGTTTTCGACTTGGAGAAGCTGACCTGGCTCAACGGCGTCTATATCCGCGAGGATCTGGACGATGCGGCCCTACTGCAGGCGCTGCGCGACTGGGCCTTCAACGAAGACTATGTCCGCGAGATCCTGCCTCAGGTGCGCCCCCGGGTGGATACCCTGTCCCAGGTAATGCCGCTGGCCGGGCACTTCTTCTCGGGTCTGCCGGCCATCGATGAGTCGAGCTTTTCAAGCGTTAAGCTCGAGCGTGATGAGCTGGTCAAGCTGCTGCAGTTCTTGGTCTGGCGCCTCGAGGGCGTGACCCGCTGGGACAAGGAGTCGCTGCTTGCTGAGGTCAAACTGCTGGGCGAGCACTTCGAGCTCAAGATGAAGGCCTTCCTGGCGCCGGTGTTCATCGCGATCACCGGCTCGGCGACTTCCACCTCGGTGATGGATGCCATGGCCATCCTCGGCTCCGACATGACTCGCGCGCGTTTGCGCCACGCCATCGCGGTGCTCGGGGGCGTGTCGAAGAAGCAGGCCAAGCGCCTCGAGAAGGAATTCCGCGAGCTATAGGTCGCTACGATAAAGTTGCCGAAGTATATTGACGAGAGCGGGGCGCATCAGTAATATACGCCTCGTTCTCGAGAGACACGGGGCCTTAGCTCAGCTGGGAGAGCGCAACACTGGCAGTGTTGAGGTCAGCGGTTCGATCCCGCTAGGCTCCACCAATCTCGTCCGAAATTCTCATTTCGGAAAAAGAACGGGTTACAATGCGTCCCATTCGTCTAGTGGTCCAGGACACTGCCCTTTCACGGCAGTGACAGGGGTTCGAACCCCCTATGGGACGCCACCCGATTCTCCTACAGCAGTTGTCAGCATAAGAGACCAGACGCCCGAGGCGTCTTTTTTTGTCGCTGTCATTCCGTCTGATCCCCCTTCTATTGAACTTGACCTACACCGTTCTGGTGACTTCGGGTCATGTCCGCTCCGCTATAGCCGATTCTGGCGTCATCCGCCGATTTGGCCTTCTTGATACTTGACATGGGCGCCGAGTTGTCCACGTCCCCTTTGTCGCCGCTTCGTCTTGTGCATAATTCTTGTACTCGTCAACCCCTGTCACGCAATTTTAAATAAAAGCATTAAAATCAACAAGTTACTATTGGTCAAAAAATAATCAATCTGAGCGTAACCCCCCTGTCATGGTGGCTGCTGGCAGTTTTCTCAAGGTTTTAAACAGACTTATCCACAGAAAGTGTGGAAAACGCGATGAGGCCTGTAAACAGCTGGGGTACCAAGGCCAACGGCAGGCAAAAACCAGTGTCCATCGTGCCCTCCGATCGACCCCAAAGCAGGAATTGCCGGTATGAGGCTTCGACAAACCTTGTGCAGTAAGCAAGGGTAAATCCCCCGCTGTTCCTGTTTCATGCCTTGCGTTCTGTCAGGCGTCGCGGCCTGTATCGAATGCCAGCGTGAGGCCTTGTCGGGATGTCGGTGGCTTCCAGGCTGAGCCTTTCCATGTTGGGTCGGTTCATGGTGAGTCGTTATATGGTGAGTCGTTATATGGTGAGTCGCGCCATGCCGAGGCTGACGATGCCGATAGGGGGGAGATATTGCGGGGCGGATGGGGTGACAAGTCGGCCCGGGGAGCGCCCGGGCCTTGGGTGGAAGCGTCTGAGTGGGTAGGTGGTAGCGGTCAGCGGGTGGCGTCAGTCGCGGCGGAGGCGCTTGAGCAGCGATGAGGTGTCCCAGCGGCCTCCGCCCATGGCCTGGACATCGCCGTAGAATTGATCGACCAGTGCGGTGATGGGCAGGCGGGCGTCGAGCTCTCGCGCTTGGTCGAGGCAGATGGCCAGGTCCTTGCGCATCCAGTTCACCGCGAAGCCATGGTCGTACTCATTCTCGATCATGGTCTTGTGGCGATTTTCCATCTGCCATGAGCCGGCGGCTCCCTGGGAAATCACCTCAATGACCTGTTCGCGATCGAGCCCCGCCTGTTCAGCGAAGTGCAGGCCCTCGGCAAGACCCTGAACGACGCCGGCGATGCAGATCTGGTTGACCATCTTGGTCATCTGGCCGCTGCCGGCAGGGCCGAGCAGGTTGAGTGCCCGCGCATAGACGTCAAGGGCGCCCTGCACGCGCTGGAAATCGGCTTCTTCGCCACCGCACATGATCGTCAGGGCTCCCTTCTCTGCCCCCTGTTGGCCGCCCGAGACCGGGGCATCGATAAAGGCAACTCCCTGCGCCCGGCAAGCGGCATCGAGCTCATGTGCCAGGTTGGCCGAGGCGGTGGTGTGATCGACCAGCACCGCGCCCTCGTGCATGCCGTGAAGGGCGCCGTCCTCGCCCAGCGAGACCTGGCGTACGTCATCATCGTTTCCGACGCATACCAGTACCAGGTCGGCCCCCTCGGCGGCTTCCTTGGGCGTGGCGTGATGGCTGCCGGCATAGTCGTTTGTCCAGGTCTCGGCCTTGGCGGCGGTGCGGTTGTAGACCCGCACCGTATAGCCTGCCTTGGCCAGGTGACCGGCCATGGGATACCCCATGACGCCAAGGCCAATGAAGCTGACGGTCTGGATGGCGTTGTCACTCATCTTGATCTCCTTGTGGATTGGCAGCCACCGTCGTCGGGGCATACGCAAATCAGGGCATGCGCAATTCGAGTCATACGCAAATAAGAGCACGCGCCACTAGAGGCATGCAAAAAGAGGCCGCCCGTGGGCGACCTCTTTCATTCATGACGCAATCACGTTGGCTTACTTGGCCGGGTAATCGCGCTGGGTGTAGCCGGTGTAGAGCTGGCGCGGGCGGCCGATCTTGTAATTGCCGCTGCTGATCATCTCGTTCCAGTGCGAGATCCAGCCGATGGTGCGCGACACCGCAAAGATCACCGTGAACATGTTGGTGGGAATGCCAATCGCCTTGAGGATGATGCCGGAATAGAAGTCGACGTTGGGATAGAGCTTGCGCTCGATGAAGTAGTCGTCTTCCAAGGCGATCTGTTCGAGGCGCTTGGCGATCTTGAGCTGCGGGTCGTCGGCCATGCCCAGTTCGCTGAGTACCTGGTCGCAGGTTTCCTTCATGACCTTGGCGCGCGGGTCGAAGTTGCGATAGACCCGGTGGCCGAAACCCATCAGCTTGAACGGGTCGTTCTTGTCCTTGGCGCGATCGATGAAGGCCTGGATGTTCTCCTCGGAATCGTCGCCGATCTCGTCGAGCATGTTCAGCACGGCCTCGTTGGCGCCGCCGTGGGCCGGGCCCCAGAGTGCTGCAATACCGGCGCTGATGCAGGCGTAAGGATTGGCGCCAGTGGAGCCGGCCAGGCGAACCGTAGAGGTCGAGGCGTTCTGCTCATGGTCGGCATGCAGCATGAAGATGCGGTCCATGGCCTTGGCGAACACCGGGTTGATCTCGTAGGTCTCGCAGGGGTTGCCGAACATCATGTACAGGAAGTTCTCGGCGTAATTCAGGTCATTACGCGGATACATGAAGGGCTGGCCGATGTTGTACTTATGACACATGGCAGCCAGTGTTGGCATCTTGGCGATCAGACGAATCGCGCTGATGCGGCGGTCCTCCTCGCGCGTGATGTCCATATGGTCGTGATAGAAGGCGGCCAGGCCACCGATCACACCGCACATGATCGACATCGGGTGGGCGTCGCGACGGAAGCCCTTATAGAAGTTGGACAGTTGCTCGTGGACCATGGTGTGGCTGCGCACGGTGCGCTCGAACTCTTCGTACTGTTCGGCGGTCGGCAGTTCGCCGAACAGCAGCAAGTAGGAGAGCTCCGGGAAGTCAGAGTGAGCGGCCAGCTGGTCGATCGGGTAGCCACGATGCAGCAAAATGCCGTTGCCGCCATCGATGAAGGTAATGGCTGACTCGGTGGCGGAGGTTGCCATGAAGCCTGGGTCATAAGTGAACAGGCCCGCCGCGCTAAGCTTGCGCACGTCGATGACGTCGGGGCCCGCGGTGCCGGAATAGACCGGCAGCTCGATAGCCTCGTCCAGACCATCTATCGTCAAATGTGCTTTTCTGTCAGCCATGCTAGGCTCCTCATTGTCTGGTATCCGGCGATAAGTCCTTGACTCGCTTGATGTACGGGCAAAAAAAGTTAGCCCACTATAGAAGCGATCCAAGGATTGTCAATTCGCCATTGGGCGGGCCGCCTTGTGCAATCTTGTGATTTCTGTACTTGTTTTGTACAGTTATTGGTGCTTTGCATCATTGTGCGCCTTTCCCGGTATGGGTCAAGGCGTAACTAGCGGGGCTCCGGTTGTCGCAATTTGTCATGGTTGCGCCCAATCCCTATAATCCACTCCGCGCGACTGGCCTACAGGTATGGTCGTGTCGACTTGGCAGACGGCCGAGCCCTTCCTCAAAACCACCGCCCGCTCGGGCACTAGTCCCGACGCACCCACAGCGGGCCAAGAGAGTGTGTAAAGAGCCGTGAATAGCAAACGACCCGTAAATCTCGATCTCAGTACGATCAAGTTCCCCCTCCCGGCACTAACGTCGATCGCTCACCGCATCACAGGCGTCATCCTCTTCATCGGCCTGATCTTCGCCTTCTGGGCGCTGGACACGTCGCTGTCTTCCCCGCAGGGATTTGAGGCTGTAAGCGATGCGATTGCCCACAACTTCCTGGCCAAGTTGATCACTTGGGGCATGCTGTCCGCCCTGGCCTTTCACTTCGTGGCCGGCATCAAGCACTTGCTGATGGATGCTGACATTGGTGTGACCCTTGAGGGCGGTATCAAGAAGGCGCAGATCACCGTCGTGATCAGCGCCGTTCTGGTGATTCTGGCAGGAGTCTGGGTATGGTAACCAACATCACGAACTTCGGTCGTAGCGGCCTGTCTGATTGGCTGATCCAGCGCGCCTCGGCCGTCATTCTGGCGCTTTACACGCTCTTCATGGTCGGCTATCTGCTGCTGCACCCGAACCTTGACTACGCCACTTGGAGCGGCCTGTTCGGCTCGACCTGGATGCGTATCTTCTCGCTGCTCGCCTTCGTGTCGATGGCCGCCCACGCCTGGATTGGCCTGTGGACGGTGACCACCGATTACCTGAAGCCGACCGCCATCCGTCTCGCAGCCCAGGCCGTGATCATCCTGGCCATCTTTGTCTTTCTGGTGTGGGGCGTTCAAGTCCTGTGGGGAGCCTGATAAATGTCTAACATGCGTAGCCTGACCTTCGACGCAATCATCATCGGTGGTGGCGGCTCCGGCCTGCGTGCCGCTCTCGAGCTGGCCAAGTCCGGCAAGAAGACCGCGGTACTCTCCAAGGTCTTCCCGACTCGCTCGCATACCGTGTCTGCTCAGGGCGGTATCACCTGTGCCATCGCGTCCTCCGATCCGGACGACGACTGGCGCTGGCACATGTATGACACCGTCAAGGGCGGCGACTACATCGCCGACCAGGACGCGGCCGAGTACATGTGTTCTGAAGGTCCCAAGGCGGTGTTCGAGCTCGAGCACATGGGCCTGCCGTTCTCCCGCTTCGACAACGGCCGCATCTATCAGCGTCCGTTCGGCGGTCAGTCCAAGGACTTCGGCAAGGGCGGTCAGGCGGCACGTACCTGTGCGGCCGCCGACCGTACCGGCCATGCGCTGCTGCACACGCTTTATCAGAACAACCTGAAGAACAACACCACCTTCCTCAACGAGTGGTATGCGGTCGATCTGGTCAAGAACGCCAACGGCGACGTGGTGGGTTGTATCGCCATGTGCATCGAGACCGGCGAAGTGGTGCACGTCAAGTCCAAGGCCACCGTGCTGGCGACCGGCGGTGCTGGCCGTATCTACGCCTCCACTACCAACGCCCTGATCAATACCGGCGACGGCATCGGCATGGCCATGCGTGCGGGCTTCCCGATGCAGGACATGGAGATGTGGCAGTTCCACCCGACCGGTATCTACGGCGCCGGCACCTTGGTCACCGAGGGCTGCCGCGGCGAGGGTGGTTATCTGATCAACAAGGACGGCGAGCGCTTCATGGAGCGTTATGCGCCGAACGCCAAGGATCTGGCCGGCCGCGATGTGGTCGCCCGTTCCATGGTCCTGGAGATCCTCGAAGGCCGCGGCTGTGGCGAGAAGGGCGATCACGTCTTCCTGAAGCTTGACCACCTTGGCGAGGACGTCCTCGGCAAGCGCCTGCCGGGCATCGTCGAGCTGTCCAAGACCTTTGCTCATGTCGATCCTGCCAAGGAGCCGATCCCGGTCGTGCCGACCTGCCACTACATGATGGGCGGTATCCCCACCAACATTCACGGCCAGGCGGTCATGCAGGACGAGGACGGCAACGATCAGATCGTCAACGGCCTGTTCGCCTGTGGCGAAGCGGCCTGCGTGTCGGTTCACGGTGCCAACCGTCTGGGCGGCAACTCGCTGCTCGACCTGGTGGTGTTCGGCCGCGCTGCCGGCATGTACATCGAAGGCGCGCTGAATGAGGGCATCGAGTACCTTGACGCCACTCAGTCCGACATTGACGCGGCCATGACGCGCCTGAATCGCTGGAACGAGTCCAGCGGCGGCGAGTCCGTGCCGGCCCTCAAGGCCGAGCTGCAGGACATCATGCAGAGCGCCTTCGGCGTCTTCCGCCAGGAAGACAACATGCAGGAAGGCGTCAAGAAGCTCGCCGAACTGCGTGAGCGGATCAACAACGCTCACCTGGGCGACAAGTCGAATGCCTTCAATACCGCACGTGTCGAAGCCCTGGAGCTCGACAACCTGATGGAAGTGGCCGAGGCCACCGCGATTTCTGCGCTGGAACGCAAGGAAAGCCGCGGTGCGCATTCCCGTTACGACTATCCGGACCGTGACGATGTCAACTGGCTGAAGCACTCGCTGTTCTTCCCGGCCACCAAAACGCTGGGTAAGCGCGACGTCAACTTCACGCCGAAGACCGTCGACACCTTCGAGCCTAAAGTCCGTACCTACTAAGGGGGTCCACGATGTCCATGCTTCAGGTATCCGTCTACCGCTACAATCCGGAAACCGACTCCGCGCCGTACATGCAGGAGTTTCAGGTGGACACTCAGGGCCGCGATGTAATGGTTCTGAATGTCCTGGCCATGATCAAGGAGCAGGACAGCTCCATGGCCTATCGTCGCAGCTGCCGGGAAGGGGTCTGTGGCTCCGACGGTATGAACATGAACGGCAAGAACGGCCTGGCCTGCATCACGCCGCTGTCTGAAGTGGTCAAGGGCGGCAAGCTGACCCTGCGTCCGCTGCCCGGCCTGCCGGTCATTCGTGACCTGGTGGTCGATATGGCCCTGTTCTACAAGCAGTACGAGCGTATTCAGCCGTACCTGCAGAACGACACGCCGGAGCCGGCCATCGAGCGCCTGCAGTCGCCGGAAGATCGCGACAAGCTCGACGGTCTCTACGAGTGCATCCTGTGCGCCTGCTGCTCGACGTCCTGCCCGTCGTTCTGGTGGAACCCGGACAAGTTCGTCGGACCGGCCGGCCTGCTGCAGGCCTACCGCTTCCTGGCCGACTCGCGTGACGAGGCGACCAGTGAGCGTCTCGCCGAACTCGAGGATCCGTTCAGCGTCTTCCGCTGCCGTGGGATCATGAACTGTGTCGCGGTCTGCCCGAAGGGTCTCAACCCGACGCGGGCGATCGGCAAGATCCGCGAGATGCTGCTGGCGAATGCCACTTAAATCGTCGCGCTCGTCTTGCTATCATGGGCGCCGATCTCAGGCCGTGGCGTTTCGCCGCGGCTGAGCCGGCCCCGTCGCCAAGAGCCGGTGCCCTGTGCACCGGCTTTTGACGATCGAGACCTGGGCTTACGGTTCGTGCCGAAGCTCGCCGGATCAGGACACAAGCCCAACCGGCAGGGCAACAGTCACGCCGATGCGGCGATGCCGTAGATGGCGCCGATAACACCCCATCAGTGTAGGGTGACCGAGACATGCAAGAAGGCATAATGGAGTTGATGTGGCGCACCTCCCATGTCAGTGGCGGAAATGCCCACTATGTGGAAGCGCTATACGAACAGTACCTCGTCGATCCAAACGCTGTCCCCGACGAGTGGCGCAATTACTTTGATCAATTGCCCCGCCCGGATGGCAGCCCCTCCCAGGATATTCCGCTAAGTCCGATTCGCGACCAGTTCTATCAGCTCGGCCAGTCCCGTCGTGGCACACAGGCCGTTGCCAGCGTCGACAGCGGTGAGAGCAAGAAGCAGGTCAAAGTTCTTCAGCTGATCAATGCGTATCGCTTTCGTGGCCACCAGAAGGCCGATATCGATCCCCTGAACCTGCGCAGTCAGGTGCCGGTGCCGGATCTCGACCTGTCCTTCCACCAGCTGACCAAGGCCGACCTGGATACCGAGTTCCAGACCGGGTCTTTCTTCCTGGGCAAGGACAAGGCGCCGCTCAAGGAAATCGTCGACGCCCTGGAGCAGACCTACTGCCGCTCCATCGGCTGCGAGATCATGCACATCGTCGACACCGAAGAGAAACGCTGGCTGCAGCAGCGTTTCGAGTCGGTGCGCTCCAAGCCCAAGTTCAGCCCGGACGTACGCAAGCACGTGCTCGAGCGGCTGACGGCGGCCGAGGGTCTGGAAAGCTACCTGGCGTCCAAGTACCCGGGCACCAAGCGCTTCGGGCTCGAGGGTGGCGAGACCTTTATTCCGATGATGGACGAGATCATCCAGCGGGCCGGCGGCTATGGCACCAAGGAAGTCGTCATCGGCATGGCGCACCGCGGTCGCCTCAACCTGCTGGTCAACATTCTGGGCAAGAGCCCCTCCGAGCTGATCGAGGAATTCGACGGTAAGAAGGTGATCTCTCAGGGCTCCGGCGACGTCAAGTATCACCAGGGCTTCAGCTCGAATGTGATGACCAGTGGTGGCGAAGTTCACCTGGCGCTGGCGTTCAACCCGTCCCACCTGGAGATCGTCTCCCCGGTGGTCGAAGGCTCGGTGCGGGCCCGTCAGGACCGTCGCGACGACAGCGATGGCAGCAAGGTGCTGCCGATCAACATCCATGGTGACGCGGCCCTAGCAGGGCAAGGCGTAGTCATGGAAACCTTCCAGATGTCGCAGACCCGTGCCTACAAGACCGGTGGCACGGTGCACATCGTGATCAACAACCAGGTCGGCTTCACCACCTCGCATCCTGGCGATACGCGCTCTACCGAGTACTGCACCGACATCGCCAAGATGGTTCAGGCGCCGATCTTCCACGTCAACGGTGACGACCCGGACGCCGTGCTGCACGCGACCCAGGTCGCCATCGACTATCGTCATCAGTTCAAGCGTGACGTGGTCATCGACCTGGTCTGCTACCGTCGTCGCGGCCACAACGAAGCCGACGAGCCGTCCGGCACGCAGCCGATGATGTATCAGAAGATCAAGAATCATCCGTCGGCGCGCACGCACTTCGTCAAGCGGCTGGTCGATGAGGGCATCATCACTGAAGACGATGCCAAGGCGCAGATGGAGAAGTATCGCGACGACCTGATGGCCGGCAACCATGTGGCCAACGCGCTGGTCAAGGAGCCGAATACGTCGCTGTTCGTCGACTGGGCGCCGTATCTGGGCCATGAGTGGACCGGCGATGCCGATACCACCGTCGACATGAAGCGCATGCAGCAGCTCGCCAACAAGATGTGCGAGGTGCCGGACGGCATTCAGGTCCAGCGGCAGGTCGCCAAGATCTACGAGGACCGTCGCAAGATGGTCGCCGGCGGCATGGCGCTGAACTGGGGCTTCGCCGAAACCCTGGCCTACGCCACGCTGCTCGATCAGGGCCATCCGATCCGCATTACCGGTCAGGACAGTGGTCGCGGCACCTTCTCCCACCGCCACGCGGTGGTGCACAACCAGAAGGACGGCAGCACCTATGTGCCGCTTGAGCACATCGCCGACGGTCAGCCGCGCTTCACCATCCACGACTCCTTCCTCTCGGAAGAAGCCGTGCTTGCCTTCGAGTACGGCTATTCCACCACCATGCCCAATGCGCTTGATGTGTGGGAGGCCCAGTTCGGGGACTTCTTCAACGGCGCCCAGGTGGTGGTCGACCAGTTCATCTCTTCGGGCGAGACCAAGTGGGGGCGGCTGTGTGGCCTGACCATGCTGCTGCCTCACGGGTATGAGGGGCAGGGGCCCGAGCACTCCTCGGCGCGTCTCGAGCGCTTCCTGCAGCTGTGTGCCGAGCACAACATGCAGGTCTGCGTGCCGACGACCCCGGCGCAGATCTTCCATCTGCTGCGTCGTCAGGTGATTCGTCCGCTCAGAAAACCGCTGGTGGTGATGTCGCCGAAGAGCCTGCTGCGCCACAAGGAAGCGACGTCCACCCTCGAGGAACTGGCCCACGGCAAGTTCCAGATGGTGCTGCCTGATCAGGGCAAACTCGAGGCCGATAAGGTCAAGCGGGCGGTGCTGTGTTCCGGCAAGGTCTACTATGATCTCGCCGCCTACCGTGCCGAGAACGAGCGTGAAGACACCGCGGTGGTGCGCATCGAGCAGGTCTACCCCTTCCCGAAGGAAGAGCTGCAGGCGGCCCTCAAGGTCTATCCGAACCTCGAGCAGGTCGTCTGGTGTCAGGAAGAGCCGCTCAACCAGGGCGCCTGGTATCAGAGCCAGCATCACATGCGGGTTGTCGCCGACATGCTGCGCGAAGGCATGGGTCGCGACCTGAAGTTTGCCGGTCGTCCCGCCTCTGCGGCCCCGGCCGCCGGCTATATGTCCGTGCACGTAGAACAGCAGCGCCAACTGGTGGACGACGCCTTCAACGCCTGAAGGCGTCTCCATCGGACGAGAGAGAACACACAAGGGAAATTCAATGGCTACCGAGATCAAAGCGCCAACCTTTCCGGAATCCGTTGCCGAGGGCAGCGTCGCTGCCTGGCACAAGAAGCCGGGTGACAGCGTCGAGCGTGACGAACTGATCGTCGAAATCGAGACCGACAAGGTGGTGCTCGAGGTCGTGGCACCCGAGGCCGGCACACTGAGCGAGATCAAGGCCGAAGAAGGCGACACTGTCGCCTCCGAGCAGGTCCTGGGCATCCTCGGCGCAGCAGGTGAGGCCAAGGCCGAGCCCAAAGCCGAGCCCAAAGCCGACGACAAGTCTGCTGACCAGGCCTCTGGCAAGAGCGACGCAGACAAGAGCGATGCCGAGCCGGCCCCGAAGGCCGAGGCCTCCGGTAAGTCCCATGACGTCAAGGCGCCGACCTTCCCGGAGTCCATCCAGGAAGGCACGGTCGCGACCTGGCACAAGAAGGTCGGTGAAGCGGTCAAGCGCGATGAAGTGCTGGTCGACATCGAGACCGACAAGGTGGTGCTCGAGGTGGTCGCACCGGCCGACGGCGCGCTCTCTGAGATCAAGGTCGAGGAAGGCGCTCAGGTCGAGTCCGAGGCCGTGCTGGCAAGCTTCGCCGAAGGCGCCGGCGGCGATGCCGCTTCGGCCGACAAGGGCAGCGCCTCTGCGTCTCAGGACAGCAGCGATCAAGGCAGCGACGACCAAGGCAGTGACGAGAAGGTCGGCGATAAGATTCTCGCCCCGGCGGCGCGCAAGATGGTCGCCGAGCATGACCTAGACGTGGCCAAGATCGAAGGCACCGGCAAGGGTGGTCGCGTGCTGAAAGAAGACGTCCAGAAGGCCGTCAAGGAAGGTAGCGCCAAGAAGTCCAAGGCACCGACCAGTGCCGCGGCGCCGGCTGCTACCGCTCCGGTCGTCGAAGGCGAGCGCCCCGAGAAGCGCGTGCCGATGAGCCGTCTGCGCAAGACCATTGCCAAGCGTCTGGTCGAAGCGCAGCAGACCGCTGCCATGCTTACCACCTACAATGAGGTGGACATGGGCGCGGTGATGGATCTGCGCGCTCAGTACAAGGACACCTTCCTCAAGGCGCACGACACCAAGCTCGGCTTCATGGGCTTCTTCGTCAAGGCGGCCTCCGAGGCGCTCAAGCGCTTCCCGGACGTAAACGCTTCCATCGACGGCAGCGACATCGTCTACCACGGCTATCAGGATATCGGCGTTGCCGTGTCCACCGAGCGTGGTCTGGTCGTGCCGGTGCTGCGTGACACCGACAGCATGAAGATCGCCGATGTCGAGAAGACCATCGTCGACTTCGGCAAGCGGGCCCGCGCTGGCAAGCTCGGCATCGATGAAATGCAGGGCGGTACCTTCACCATTACCAACGGCGGCATCTTCGGTTCGCTGATGTCGACGCCGATCCTCAACCCGCCGCAGACTGCGATCCTTGGCATGCACAAGATCCAGGAACGCCCGATGGCGGTGAACGGCAAGGTCGAGATTCGTCCGATGATGTATCTTGCCGTGTCATACGATCACCGCATGATCGATGGCAAGGATGCGGTCCAGTTCCTGGTGACCATCAAGGAACTCCTCGAGGACCCGGCACGCCTGCTGCTCGATATCTGAGCCGGCGTGACGCCAACGATTCAAGCGAACCGAAAACAGGAAGGAAACCATGGCCGATAAATTCGATCTGATCGTCATTGGTGCTGGCCCCGGCGGCTATGTCGCCGCCATTCGTGCCGCCCAACTGGGTCTGAAGACTGCCTGCGTCGAGAAGTGGATCGACAAGGAAGGCAAGACCGTTCACGGCGGTACCTGCCTGAACGTGGGCTGTATCCCGTCCAAGGCACTGCTCGAGGCCTCCCACAAGTTCGTCGAAGCGCAGCACGACTTCGATGACATGGGCATCCAGGCGGGCGACGTCACGATGGACGTCAAGAAGATGATGGCCCGCAAGGACAAGATCGTGAAGAACCTGACCGGCGGCATCGCGGGTCTGTTCAAGGCCAACGGTGTGACCGCTCTGGAAGGCGCCGGCAAGGTGCTGTCCAGCAAGCAGGTCGAGGTCAGCAAGGACGGCGAGAAGACCGTCTATGAAGCCGACAACATCGTCATCGCCTCTGGCTCTGTGCCGGTCGATATTCCGCCGACCCCGCTCACTGAGGGCCTGATCGTCGACTCCACCGGCGCGCTCGAATTCGAAGAGACGCCCAAGCGTCTCGGCGTGATCGGCGCCGGCGTTATCGGCCTCGAACTTGGCAGCGTATGGAACCGTCTGGGCTCCGAGGTCACCGTCCTCGAGGCCATGGACAGCTTCCTGCCGATGGTCGACCAGGCCGTCGCCAAGGAAACCCAGAAACTGCTCAAGAAGCAGGGCCTGGATATCAAGCTGGGCGCGCGGGTCACCGGCTCCGAGATCAAGGGCGACGAGGTCGTCGTCAAGTACGCCGACAGCGAAGGCGACAAGGAAATCACCTTCGACAAGCTGATCGTCTGCGTCGGCCGCCGTCCCTACACCCAGGGCCTGCTGGACGACGATGCCGGCGTCAAGCTAGACGAGCGTGGCTTTATCTTCGTTGACGATCACTGCCGCACCAGCGTGCCGGGCGTCTACGCCATCGGTGACGTGGTACGCGGTCCGATGCTGGCTCACAAGGCATCTGAAGAAGGCATCATGGTCGCCGACATCGTCGCCGGTCATAAGGCCGAGATGAACTACGATGCCATCCCGAGTGTTATCTACACCTTCCCGGAAGTCGCCTGGGTAGGCATGAACGAGCAGGAAGCCAAGGCGGCCGGCATTGAAGTCAAGTGCGGCACCTTCCCGTTCGCGGCAAGCGGTCGCGCGATGGCCAACAATGCCACCGAAGGCATGGCCAAGGTGATCACCGATGCCGAAACCGATCGCGTGCTGGGCATGCACATCGTCGGTCAGCATGCCGGCGAGATGATCGCCCAGGGTGTGATCGCCATGGAATTCGGCTCCAGCGCCGAGGATC
Source organism: Onishia taeanensis (assembly GCF_003268885.1). Lineage (GTDB taxonomy): Bacteria > Pseudomonadota > Gammaproteobacteria > Pseudomonadales > Halomonadaceae > Onishia > Onishia taeanensis_A. The sequence goes on along the minus strand of NZ_QLSX01000008.1, from coordinate 92,015 downwards.
TGGCGCTGACCTGCTATGCGCACCCGACCATGTCGGAAGCCGTGCACGAGGCCGCTCTGGCGGTCGACGGCCACGCTATCCACATGGCCAACCGCAAGAAGCGCAAGTAAGTCGTCGAACAACGAGCGCCGCCTCTCTGAGCGGCGCCTCGCCCCGGCCGGTTCGGGGTGAACGGGGATGACCTGGCCCGCTACAGTGGTGGCGGGCCACGGTCATCGTTCGAGTCAAATGCAACCAATGGCATGACACGATGAACCTTCACGAGTATCAGGGCAAACAGCTGTTTGCCGATTATGGTCTGCCGGTATCCAAGGGCTTCGCCGTGGATACCCCGGAAGAAGCTGCAGAAGCCTGCAAGAAGATCGGCGGTGACAAGTGGGTCGTCAAGGCCCAGGTCCACGCCGGTGGCCGCGGCAAGGCCGGCGGCGTCAAGCTGATCAAGAGCCCGGAAGAAGCCAAGGCGTTCGCCGAGCAGTGGCTGGGCAAGAACCTGGTGACCTTCCAGACCGACGAGCACGGTCAGCCGGTTGCCAAGATCCTGGTCGAGAACTGCACCGACATCGCCAACGAGCTGTACCTGGGCGCCGTCGTCGACCGCACCACCCGTCGCGTGGTGTTCATGGCCTCCACCGAAGGCGGTGTGGAGATCGAGAAGGTCGCCGAGGAAACGCCCGAGAAGATCCTCAAGGCCGAGATCGATCCGCTGGTCGGCGCGCAGCCGTACCAGGCCCGTGAGCTTGGTTTCGCGCTGGGCCTGAACAAGGAACAGATCAAGCAGTTCACCAAGATCTTCCTGGGTCTGTCGAAGCTGTTCCACGACAAGGATCTCGCCCTGCTCGAGATCAACCCGCTGGTGATCACCGACGAAGGCAACCTGCACTGCCTCGACGCCAAGCTGGGCCTGGACGGCAACGCTCTCTATCGTCACCCGGACCTGCAGGCCATGCAGGACCCGTCTCAGGAAGACGCGCGTGAAGCCGAAGCGGCCGCCTGGGAACTGAACTACGTGGCGCTCGACGGCAACATCGGTTGCATGGTCAACGGTGCTGGCCTGGCCATGGGCACCATGGACATCGTCAACCTGAACGGCGGCAAGCCGGCCAACTTCCTTGACGTGGGCGGTGGCGCCACCAAGGAACGCGTGGCGGAAGCGTTCAAGATCATCCTGTCCGACGACAACGTCAAGGCCGTGCTGGTCAACATCTTCGGCGGTATCGTGCGTTGCGACATGATCGCCGAGGGCATCATCGGTGCCGTCGAGCAGGTCGGCGTCAACGTGCCGGTCGTGGTGCGTCTGGAAGGCAACAACGCCGAGCTGGGTGCCGAAAAACTGGCGTCCAGCGGTCTGAACATCATCGCTGCTACCAGCCTGACTGACGCGGCACAGCAGGTCGTCAAGGCAGCGGAGGGCAAGTAATGAGTATCCTGATCGATAAGAACACCAAGGTCATCTGCCAGGGCTTCACCGGTGGCCAGGGGACCTTCCACTCCGAACAGGCCATCGCCTACGGCACTCAGATGGTCGGCGGCGTGACCCCGGGCAAGGGCGGCCAGGAGCATCTGGGCCTGCCGGTATTCAACACCGTCAAGGAAGCCGTCGCCGCGACCGGCGCAGAAGCGTCCGTGATCTACGTGCCGGCTCCGTTCTGCAAGGACTCCATCCTTGAAGCCGCCAACGGTGGCATCAAGCTGATCGTCTGCATCACCGAAGGCATCCCGACGCTCGATATGCTGGATGCCAAGGTCAAGTGCGACGAGCTGGGCGTGCGCCTGATTGGCCCGAACTGCCCGGGCGTTATCACCCCGGGCGAAAGCAAGATCGGCATCATGCCGGGCCACATCCACAAGCCGGGCAAGGTCGGTATCGTGTCGCGCTCCGGCACCCTGACCTACGAAGCCGTCAAGCAGACCACTGACCACGGCTACGGTCAGTCCAGCTGTGTCGGCATCGGTGGTGATCCGATCCCGGGTTCCAACTTCATCGACATCCTCGAGATGTTCGAGAAGGACCCGCAGACCGAAGCCATCGTCATGATCGGCGAGATCGGTGGTACCGCTGAGGAAGAAGCCGCGGCCTACATCAAGGCCAACGTTTCCAAGCCGGTGGTCGCCTACATCGCGGGCGTGACCGCACCTCCCGGTAAGCGCATGGGCCATGCCGGTGCTATCATCTCCGGCGGTAAGGGCACGGCCGACGAGAAGTTCGGCGCGTTGGAAGCTGCGGGCGTCAAGACCGTGCGCTCCCTCGCCGACATCGGCGACGCCCTGAAGCAGGTCACTGGCTGGTAAGCCAGCGGACCCGCCTCATGGCAAAAGGGCACCCTTCGGGGTGCCTTTTTTTATGTGCGGTTTTTTCTTACGGCGGTTTTCCACGAAAGCAACTTCCAACGTATGCGACGGACCAAAGAGGCCGAAGCAAAGAGGCCGAAGCAAAGAGGCCGAAGCAAAGAGATCACGTACCAAGAAGGCAGCGTACCCAGGAAACAGCCATGCATGGAATCAAGCCATGCCCAGACGCGGTGCGCGGGATTTGTCAGCCGTTGGCGAGCGCAGGCAGGACGGTAGTGACGCAGAGATTTCCCGGCAGATCTAGCGTCGCTGACTGACCAGCCAAGCCAGTACCGGAGCGCCGGCCAACAGGTACCAATGGTAGGTGACAAAGCGCCAGATCAGGACCGCGGCGGCGGTGGTCTCGCCGCCCAGTGTCGGTAGCAAAAAGGCGCCGATGGTCAGTTCGACCCCGCCGGCACCGCCCGGCAGCAGGCTCAGCTGACCGGCGGCCATGGCCAGCATCTGCACCATGAAGGTCCAGACCCAGGCGACGTCGACGCCCAGCCCATCCAGCGTCAGGTACAGCAGGCTGTAGCGGGTGAGCCAGTGAGCGCTGCAAAGGGCGAAGATGGCGGCGAGCGTCAGTGGCGGCTGTCTCAGGGTGGTGGCAAGCCCCTGTCGAAACTGCAGCAGCTGTCGGGCCAGGCGGTGACGCCGGGGGCGGGCGAGCCCCAGCCGGGCGAGCGGGGCACGGCTCAGGCGCAGCACGCGGGGCAGGCAAAGCAGCAGTGCGATCAGTATCACCAGGATAGCCACCAAGGCGGCACCGGCCAGCCGGATAAGCTCGGGCCGAGGCCAGGTGTCCGGGTGCAGCAGGGCGTATCCGCCTATCGCGGCCAGGGCGAGCAGAAAGAACAGCATGTCGCATACCTGATCGATCAGGAAGATCCCCGAGGAGGTCGCGGGGCGCAGGCCGTGACCCCTGAGCAGCATCATCAGGGTCAGGGGGCCACCGCTGCCGCCCGGCGTTGCACAGGTGGCGCATTCGGTGGCCATCACCATCGCCAGTGCCCGGCGCTGGCCCAAGAGTAGTGGAGTGCCTGGAGCAGTGCCCTGAAAGGCACAGGTCGGCGAGCCTTGGGCCGGCGATGACCCGGCCAAGCGGCCGTTGCCTGATCGATCGAGTGGTTTATCGCCAGCCCCGAGACGGCCGGCAAGCAGCAGGCGCAGGCGAAGCGCGTTGAGGTTCCAACAGCCAAGCACCAGCGACAGCATCAGCGCCAGTTGCGTAAGCGGAAAGTCGAGAAGGGCCGCGAAAGGTGCCATGCCATCGAGCAACAGCGGGATCAGCGCCGCCATCAGCAGCGCCAGGATCAGCAGTGCTCGGCCACGCAACAGCCTCCACGCGCGCCTCAGACCTTTCATAAATGCTTCCGTGCGGTTCCTGAGGGTGCGCCGACCGTCCGGGAACTCAGCGACCGGTCGTCTAGCCATGCTGGCAGCGTGTCGTGGTGGCAAGGGTCGGTGACAGAGTGCGGTAATGGTCAAGCAGGCCATCGATGACCTTCGACCAGCGGTAATGACGCTCCACGTGGCGACGGGCATGGCGGCCGATGGCGGCGGCATCGTTGAGAAAGAGTTCCTCTACGGCGCGTGCCATAGCGTTCGGCGCATGGGGCTCGCAGAGCACGCCGCAGCCCAGCGGTACGTTCTCGATCAGTGCACCGGCCCGCGCAGCCACCACCGGCAGGCCGCTGGCCATGGCTTCCAACGCCACCAGGCCAAAGGTCTCGCGCGTGCCGGCGTGGACCATGGCATCGGCACTGGCCAGGGCGCGAGCCACCTCATTGGGTGAGCAGCAGCGGCTGATCACGCTGACGTTGTCCGGAACCTGGGTCGGCATCCCCGGCCCCATCAGCAGCAGGTGATAGCCGCGACCGAGTTGCTGGGCGGTCGCCAGCAGGTCATTGATGTTCTTCTCCCGGGAGTTGCGACCGGCGAAGACCAGCAGTCGGGTGGCGTCGTCGAGGCCAAGGGTCTCTCGCAACGTTTCTTGGCGCCGGCGGGGATGGAAGGTGTCGAGATCGACCCCCAACGGCTGCACGCGCACGCCTTGCACGCCCCAGTCCTCGAGGCGTTCGCCCATCGAGCGGCAAGGCACCAGTACGCTATCGAAGCGCCCGTAAAGATCCGCCACATAGCGCTTGAGGCGCCGGGCCACCGGCGGGCCGAAGCGATCGCCCATCAGCCGTGGCAGGTCGGAATGGTAGAACCCGACCACCGGCACCCCTAACTGCTGACCGGCCTCCAGCGCCGCCCAGGCGGTGACGTAGGGGTCGCCGGCCTCGATCAGATCCGGGCCCAGTTCGACCAGTGCCTCTCGCCAGGGGCTGCGCCGCAGCGGGAAGCGATAGCCCTGGCCCAGCGGCAAACGAAAGGCGGGTAGGGTCTGCAGGGCTCCCAGGGTCTGACGCTCGCCGGCGGGGACCAACAGGTTAGCCGCGACGTCCGGTAGGGTCGCCAAGTGACGGTGCTTGGCCTGAAGGTAGGTGCGCACGCCGCCGCTATCCGGCGCATGAAACATGGTGATATCCGCAAGGTGCAAGACCGTCTCCTGTTGCCGTTGGCTCTCGCTCAAGGGTAGCGAGGCAATGCGACAGTTCGACGACAGGTCGGCTTCGCCGTCTCGGCAGAGAATGCTCGAGGCTCTACGGGTGGCGCTTTGCGGCCATGCATGAGACATATGATGACACGCGCACATGACAAGGAGAGGAGTGAATGCCAGCCGACACCGGTTCAGGCGAGAGCCGTTCAAGCGAGCGTCAGCGCAAAGAGGCCCACTCGCTCGAGAAACGGGACTCGGACGCGTCAGGGCCCGCGTCGCCCCGAGAGGAGGCCTATTACCGCACCGAGCTCGAGTACGCGCTGGGGACGCCGTTCACTGCCGGCAATCATGTCGAGGTGATGCGCAATGGCGTGGAGATATTCCCCGCCATGCTCGATGCCATCGATGCCGCCGAGGCCAGCATCGATCTGGTGACCTACGTCTACTGGACGGGTGACATCGCGCAGCGCTTCGCCGAGGCTCTGGCCCGTCGGGCTCGCGAGGGTCTCCGGGTTCGGGTCGTGCTGGATGCGGTGGGAACGCAGAAGATGTCGTCTGAGGTGGTCGCTCAGATGCGCGAGGCCGGCGTCGAGGTGCGCCTTTTCCGGCCGATCAAGCTGCCAAGGCCCTGGCAGATCGACAAGCGCACGCACCGCAAGATCATGGTATGCGACGACCGCCTCGGCTTCGTCGGCGGGGTCGGCATCGCTGCCGAATGGGAAGGCGATGCCCGCACGCCGGATGAATGGCGCGAGACGCATCTACTCGTGTCGGGTCCGGCGGTCATCGGGCTGCATTCTGCCTTTCTCGACAACTGGAACGAGTGTGGGCCTTGGCAGTGGGAGCCGATTCGCCAGCGGCCGCCGGTTCACGAGGATGGACTGCTGGTCCAGTGCGTGCGGGCCTCCTCGACCATCGGTTGGACCGAATCCGCTGCAATGCTGCGCTCGCTGGTGGCGGTCAGTCAGGTCAGGCTACGCATCGTGACCGCCTACTTTGCCCCGGATGATGTCTTGATCGAGCAGATCATCTCGGCACTCGAGCGAGGTGTCTCGGTGGAGCTGCTGGTGCCGGGTCGCCACAACGACAGCCGCCTGTCGCAGCTGGCCGGGCAGCCGAGCATCGAGCGGCTGCTTGATGCCGGTGCGAAGGTCTGGGTGTTTCTGCCGACCATGCTGCATGCCAAGGTGATTACCGTCGACGGTCGGCTTGCCTGCGTCGGGTCGGTGAACGTCAATCATCGGTCGATGGGCAAGGACGAGGAATGTTGCGCCCTGATGCTCTCCGAGGCTGTCACGGCGACCCTGGATGGGCAATTCGACGATGACTGCCAGCGTGCGCAGCGTCTGGACGCCGACGAGTTCCGTCGGCGCGGACGCTGGACACGATTCATGGAGCAGGGGGCCCGAATGCTGCTGGAGCAGCTGTGAGCCCGTGTGGGACCATTGATCGGCTGTGTGGCCTCCGCGCGGCACAGGCTTGAAACGACAATGCCCCGGCGAGTGGCCGGGGCGTTGTGCGTCTTGCAGGCGGTCAGCGCTTGATCAGACCGCGGGGCGGGCCACCAGCGAGCGGGTCTCTTCACGCGCTTCCGTGAGAGCCACGCGGGTCATGTCGCCCAGCTTGAAGCGCTCTTCGCCTTCGATCTGGATGCGACCTTCCTTGTCGTCGATCACTACCTTGTCACGTTCGCTGTGCATCAGCGGCGCCGGAATGAAGGCGGTGGCGCCATTTGCGACCAGACGCACCCGCATGCCGCCGCGGTTGACGGCGATGATCTCGGCCTCGAACTCCTGCTGCTCCTTGGCTGCCTCTGTCAGGTAGCGCACGTAGAGCCAGTCCTTCACATCGCGCTCTGCCATGCGGTTCAGGCGGCGGCGTTCGGTGAGCTGCTCGGTCAGCGCCTGGCTGGCCTCGGCCGGGGCGCTCTCGCCCTTAAGCACGCGCTTGATCAGGCGGTGGTTGACCATGTCGCCGTACTTGCGGATCGGCGAGGTCCAGGTGGCGTAAGCGGCCAGGCCCAGGCCGAAGTGCGGGCCGGGCAGGGCGGACATGCTGGTGAAGCCCTGGAAGCGGCGCAGGCGAACATCAAGCCAGGCATCATCGCGGGCCTCGAGTTCGCGCTTGAGCTCGCGATAGCGCGGCAGCTCGAGCAGGGCCTCGCGCTCGACCTGGATATCCTGGGCGGCGAGGAACTCGTGAGCCGCGTCGGCTTTCTCCGGCTCGAAGGCCCGGTGCACGTTGAAGATGCCGTGACCGACCTTGTCCGCTAGCAGGTCGGCGCAGCAGGCGTTGGCCGCAATCATCGATTCCTCGATCATGCGGTTGGCGATGCGCCGATCCTCGGTGCGAATGTTCAGCACATTGCCGGCGTCGTCCAGATCGAAGACGTAGTCAGGACGATCCTTGAACACCAGCGCATTGGCGGCGCGCCAGGCGCTGCGTGCCTCGGTCAGGTCGCGCAGGGCAGTGAGCTGCGGCGCGATGGCTTCATCTGGTGCCCAGTCGCCCTGACCTTCGATCCAGTCGGAGACATGGTCATAGACCAGGCGTGACTTCGAGATCATGTTCGCGGCGAAGAAGCGGTAGTCGCCCAGGTTGCCTTCGGCATCGATGTCCAGCGCGCAGGCCAGCACTGGACGCTCCTTGCCTTCCCACAGCGAGCACAGATCGTCGGCCAGCACTTCCGGCAGCATGGTGACGTTCTGTCCCGGCAGATAGACGGTGAAGGCGCGGGTGCGCGCTTCCAGGTCGGCGGCATGGCTCTCGTCGACGTAGGCGGTGGGATCGGCGATCGCTACCGTCAGGCGCCAGCCGCCGTTGTCCAGGGTCTCGACGCGCAGGGCGTCGTCCATGTCGCGCGTTTTTTCACCGTCGATGGTGAAGAAGGGCTCTGCGGTCAGGTCTTCGCGCGTGAGGCCTTCATCGGCCATCGGCCAGTCGTCACCGGCTTCCGGCGAGGCCTGCTCGAGGGCATGACGCGCCAGCGTCACGCGCCAAGGCACCGCCGGGTTGTCGCTCTTGGCGACCAGCTCGTCGATCTGAGAAAAGAAACCGCGGTCGCCTTCTTTCAGTGGGTGGCGCACCAGGCGGGCCACCACCCAGTCGCCATCGGCGATGCTGTCTTCGTCGAGGCTGCGCTTGAGGCGCGCCTTGAGCACGTTCTTGACCGACGGGTGGTCGGGCACCACGGCCAGGCGGCCTTCACGCTTCTGGACCCGGGCCACGAAACGTTGCATGCCGATTTCCAGCAGGGTATCCGGCTCGACCGAGGTCTTTTCACCTTCCTCCTTGAGGATGGCCTTCACCCGGTCGCCGTGAAGCACCTGCTTCATGGCGGGAGGCGGCACGAAGTAGGAGTCGCCGTCGTCGGTTTCGAGGAAGCCAAAGCCCTTGTCGGTGGCTTTGATCACGCCCTCGACCCGGGGCGTGGTATCGCGGATCTGCTGCTTGAGCTGAGCAAGCATCGAGTTGTTCTGAAGCATCGGACACTTTTGCATGGCGGGAAGAGTGGGGGCCACTATACGGATTCCTCCAGCCCGCGCCAATCGGGGCGGACAGCCGCAGAAGGTGTGCACGACCAATCAAGACGTTAGGGGTGAGCTCGTGGCAAGACCGGCGAAGACAGCCATCGACTCCCTTGGGTATGCTAGCGACTAAGACGCCAAGGAGCCCACATGTCGCCACAGCTGATCGTCACCGACCTCGACCGCACCCTGCTCAACGCCGACCATGATCTGGACCCGCTCACCATCGAGACCTTCCAGGCCCTCGCCGAGCGCGGCCATCATCTGGCCATCGCCTCAGGCCGCCACTATCGGGACATCCTGCCCCTGCGCGAGCGGCTCGTCGTAGAGGCCCACATCATCAGCACCAACGGCGCCTATCTGCATGGCCCGGACGATGCGGTGCTGTCGACCCAGCATGTGCCCGAGGCGATGGCCCGGGAGCTGATCGCGCTCGAGCGACCGCCGGGCATGCGCCTGAACCTCTATCGCGATGACGACTGGTTGATCGATGCGCCGGCGCCGGAGCTGCTTGCGCTTCATGCCCACACCGGCTTTGGCTATCGGGTGGCCGAGCCCGGGGAGCTCGATGGTCGAGGTGTCGGCAAGGTGTTGTTCATCGGCGAGCCGGCGGCGCTTTCAACCATCGAGGAGGCCGTGGAGGCACGCTACGGTTCGGCCCTGCACCTGACGTACTCCTTGCCCGGGTCGCTTGAGATCATGGCCGGTGGCGTCAACAAGGGCACTGCCCTGGCGCGACTGCTGGAGCGGCTGTCGCTGCCCGCCGAGGCCTGCCTGGCCTTCGGTGACAACCTCAATGACACCGAGATGCTGGATCTGGCCGGTCAGGCGTTCGTGATGGCCAATGCCCATCCCGAGCTGCCCGGGCGGGTGCCCCGGGCCACCCGTATCGGCCATCATGATGATGCCGCCGTTGCCAGCACGCTGCGCGAGCGCCTGCTGGGCTGACAGGGTCGGGCGTCCTTAGCCGGTCGTTGCCGGGTCCGTGATTGGCCCGTGCAGGGGTGTATGCCCCTACCACCTTGGTCGCAAGCACCTTGCCGGGCCGCCACAGCATCCACCATCATCGCAGCAGATTGCCTTGATCTCCTTCATGGCCGATAGGGGCCCGACGCGGCCCGCTCGGTCGGCGCCATGGATACGGACTGCCATGCCTCTTCTGCGATACCTGCTGCAATGACCCATTCGCCTGCGACCCTGATCGTGGTCGACGACGACCCGGAAATCCGCGAGCTGCTGGCCGACTATCTCGGTCGCCATGGCTTTCGCACCCTGGTGGCCGAGGATGCCGACTCGCTGGAGACGCTGCTGGCCGTTGAAATGCCGGACCTGTTGATCGTCGATCTCATGCTGCCCGGCGACGATGGCTTCACGATCTGCCGCCGGGTGCGTCTCGACAGCGACGTGCCGATCATCATGCTCACTGCCAGCGCCGACGAGACCGATCGCATCCTGGGCCTCGAACTCGGCGCCGATGACTACCTTGGCAAGCCCTTCAATCCCCGTGAGCTCCTGGCGCGCATCAAGGCAGTGCTGCGCCGCACCCGCCGATTGGCCGACCCGGGCGTTGAGAAGCACCCCGATCAGGCGCGGCTGGTGGCCTTCGGCGACTGGCGACTCGACCGGGTGACCCGCGAGCTGATCGACGGAGAAGGCGAGCGCAGCGCCCTGTCCGGCGCGGATTTCCAACTGCTGCAGGTGTTTCTCGAACATCCAGAAGAGGTGCTGTCCCGGGAGGCGCTCTATGACTTGAGCCGCGGGCGCCCGGCGCCACCGCTGGATCGCTCCATCGACGTCCACGTCTGCCGGCTGCGTCAGCGCCTGGGCGAGGACGCCCAGCACTCCCAGTTGATTCGCACCGTCCGCGGCGCCGGCTATGTGCTGGCCACACGAGTGGATGCGCTGGCGTGAGCGCAGAGTCGGGCGCTGATCAGAGCGCGATATCGGACGCTAATCACAACGAGGCCTCGGGCGTTGACAGGCACATCTGGCACCGCCTGAGGCGCAGCCTGGCCCGAGGGCTGCCGCGCAGTCTGCGCGGTCGCTTCGTGCTGATCATGCTGGTTGGGGTGCTGGGCGCCCAGCTCGCAAGCTATGCGATCTGGACCCACCAGGCGCAGGACAGCCGCCTCGAGCAGGTCGATGAGCTGTCCCGCAACGTCGCCTACAGCGTCGCCTCTACGGTGCGCTTCTTCCGCTCGTTGCCGGTCGATTACCGGCATATCGTTCTCGATCAGCTGCGCGACATGGGAGGCACGCGCTTCTTCGTCAGCGTCAACGATCACCGCATTCCCATTCAGGACATCGGCAGGGGGCCCGCCCAGGCGGTGGTGACCGATAACTTCCGCGAGATACTCGCCTCCGAGCTCGGCGTCGACAACGCGCGCGTCGAGTTTTCGTCTCCCGACACCCTGCGCCTGTTCAACAATGAGGTGCTGCTGAACGACCTGCCGCCCCGCTGGGGGCGTCATAGCCTGTTGATGGACCCCATCGATCCGCCGATCCTCGTCGTGCAACTACCGCTGGATGCTCAGGGCTGGCTCTATGTGGCGACGCTGCTGCCGGTGCCCGAGCTCTTCGATGACGGCTGGCTGTCCGGCGAACGGCTGTTCGCGGCGCTGATCGTGCTGCTTGCCGTGATCGGGTTGTCGCTGCTCGGCATCCGCAGCGCCACCCGGCCACTGGCGCGACTGTCGCGGGCCGCGCGCCGGCTCGGCGACGATCTGGACAGCCCGCCGCTGCGCGAGACCGGCCCCCGCGAAGTAGCGGCTACGGCGGTGGCCTTCAACCGCATGCAGCAGCGCATTCAGCACCAGGTCGAAGAACGCGAGCGGCTTTTCACGGCGATCTCCCACGATTTGAAGACGCCCCTGACCCGCATGCGCCTGCGGGCCGAGATGCTCGATGATGATCATCAGCGCGAGCGTTTTTGCGCCGCCCTCGACGAGCTGGACCTGCTGGTCAAGGGCGCCCTGGCTTCGGTCAGGGGGCTCGACCTGCATGAAGCCATCGAGCCGGTCGACGTGCGCGCGTTGCTCGACGGCCTCGCCGAGGAAATGGCCCTGCAGGGTGGCGAGGTGACGGTCACCGGCCGGGCCACGCCGCTTGCTGCCAAGCCTCTGGCGCTCAAGCGCTGTCTGGCCAACCTCCTGGAGAACGCCGTCTTCTATGGAAAGCGCGCTGAGGTGCATCTTGAAGACAGTGCGGCGAGGCTCAGGATCACCCTGCGTGACCATGGCCCCGGGATACCCGAGAGACAGCTCGAGCGGGTGTTCTCGCCCTTCGTGCGCCTCGAGCCTTCTAGGAGTCGCCATACCGGCGGCAGCGGCCTGGGGCTCGGTATCGCCCGGCACATCCTGCGGGCCCATGGCGGGGAGATGACGCTTGATAATCATCCCGGCGGCGGCCTGGTAGTGACCCTCGAGGTATCGCGTCACGCGCATGATGACCCTGGACATGACGCAGACTTGGCATGACGCCCGACGGGCCTGACAGACCCTCGAGCCAGAGCGGGACGCGACCTTGGTTGCATAGACCTTTGGCCTATAAACATTAGTTTAATCAATGAGTTATATATTTCAGTCCTGTAAGAAACCCGCAACACTATCCAGCACTAGGTAACCCCTCCCGTGCCTTCGAATGGGGTAGCGTGTCATCAGCCGCGAGTGAATCGGCTCACGACAATCAATAACAATCGATGGAGACACGCCCCATGCGCTCATTGCTGCGATTCCCGCTCAAGAAAACCTTGCTCGGCCTCGCCGTCACCGGCGCCGTGGCGTCGGCCCCGGTGCAGGCCGGCGAGGTCGAGGTGCTGCACTGGTGGACCTCCGGTGGCGAGGCCCGCGCCGCCAACGTATTGAAGGAACTGATGGAAGCCGAGGGCCACACCTGGAAGGACTTTGCGGTGGCCGGCGGTGGCGGCGAGACCGCCATGACGGTGCTCAAGTCTCGCGCCATGTCCGGCAATCCGCCGTCGGCGGCGCAGATCAAGGGCCCGGAGATTCAGGAATGGGGCGAGCTTGGTCTGCTCGGCAATCTCGATGACGTGGCCAAGGCCGAGAACTGGGACAGCCTGCTGCCTGAAGTGGTCGCCGACATCATGCGCCACGATGGCCACTACGTGGCGGTGCCGGTCAACGTGCACCGGGTCAACTGGCTGTGGGCCAATCCCGAGGTGCTCAGTGAGGCCGGCGTCGAGGTGCCGACGAGCATCGATGAGATGTTCGAGATCGCCGACGAGCTGCGCGACGTGGGCGTCATCCCGCTGGCCCACGGTGGCCAGCCCTGGCAGGACGCCACGGTGTTCGAGACGGTGGTCCTTGCCGAGGCCGGCCCCGAGTTCTATCGTCGCGCGTTGGTCGAGCTCGACCCCGAGGCGCTCAACAGCCCGACCATGATCGACGCCCTGACCACCTTCAAGCGCATGCGTACGCTGATGGATGATGGCATGTCGGGGCGTGACTGGAACATCGCCACCTCGATGGTGATTGGCGGCCAGGCCGCCATGCAGCTGATGGGCGACTGGGCCAAGGGCGAGTTCACCGCCGCTGGCCTGACGCCGGGCGAGGACTATGTGTGTGTGCCGGCCCCGGGCACCGAGTCCGCCTTCACCTTCAACATCGATAGCCTGGCGATGTTCAAGGCAAGCGATGAAGAGGCCCAGGCGGCCCAGGATGACCTGGCCCGGCTGGTACTGGAGCCGACCTTCCAGGAGGCCTTTAACCTGGCCAAAGGCTCGATCCCGGCCCGCGCCGATCTCGACATGAGCGCCTTCGACGCCTGCGCCAAGCGATCCATGGCCGACTTCAAGGCGACGTCCGAGAACGGTGGCCTGGTACCCAGCATGGCCCACGGCATGGCGGTGCGCGCCTCGGTGCAGGGTGCCATCTTCGATGTGGTCACCAACTTCTTCAACGACCCGGACATGAGTCCCGAGGCCGCCGCCGAGCGGCTGGCGAACGCCGGCAGCTCGCTGCTCTAGGCTCCTCGCCGCAGGCCGCGAGCCCAAGCAAGGCTCGCGGCCTGCCCCTCCCGTCTTTTGGTTGACGAGGCCATCGCCTCGAGGACGTACTCATGTCGACTTCTCTTTCTTCGGCGCCCGCCGCCCGCGGGCCCGCCAAGCGCTCGGCGCTTGGTTGTCTGACCGACTGGCTGCCGCGCCTGGTGCTGGCGCCTTCGATCGCCGTGTCGCTGTTCTTCGTCTACGGCTTCATGATCTGGACCTTCGTGCTATCGCTGACCAACTCGCGCATGCTGCCGAGCTACGACTTCGTCGGCTTCGCCCAGTACGCGCAGCTGATGGCCAACGATCGCTGGTGGGTGGCTGCCACCAACCTGGTGGTGTTCGGCGGCCTCTTCGTCGGCATCTGCCTGGTGCTGGGTGCAGGGCTTGCGATCCTTCTCGATCAGCGCATTCGCCAGGAAGGCAGCCTGCGCACGATCTATCTCTACCCCATGGCGCTGTCGTTCATCGTCACCGGCGTGGTCTGGAAGTGGCTGCTCAACCCGAGCCTCGGCCTGCAGGCCATGGTGCGCGGCTGGGGCTTCGAGGGCTTCACCTTCGACTGGTTGGTGGACCCGGACATGGCGGTCTACACCCTGGTGATCGCCGCCGTCTGGCAGGCCTCGGGCTTCGTCATGGCACTGTTCCTGGCCGGGCTGCGCGGCATCGACGACAGCATCATCAAGGCCGCCCAGCTCGACGGTGCGAGTCTGCCGCGCATCTATGCCCGGGTGGTGATGCCCTGCCTGCGGCCGGTGGTGTTCAGCGCGGTGATGATCCTCTCGCATATTGCCATCAAGAGCTTCGATCTGGTGGTGGCGCTGACCGGCGGCGGCCCCGGCTATGCCACGGACTTGCCGGCCACCTTCATGTACACCCATGCCTTCACTCGCGCCCAGATCGGGCTTGGCTCGGCCAGCGCCATGCTGATGCTGGGCGGAGTGCTGGCGATCCTGATTCCCTACCTGTATTCCGAACTGCGGAGCCGTCGTCATGGATAACGTGATTCGCCGGCGCACCCCGGGCGCGCGGCTGGCCCGGGCGGCGCTCTACGCCGTGCTGATCATCATGGCGCTGTTCTACCTGCTGCCGCTTCTGATCATGCTGCTGACCTCGATCAAGCCGCTCGACGAGATCGGTGCCGGTACTTTGCTGGCGCTGCCCGAGCACCCGACCCTGGCGCCCTGGATCACTGCCTGGGGCGAGGCCTGTACCGGCATGCGCTGCGAAGGGGTCGGCGGCTACTTTTGGAACTCCTTTGCCATCGTGATCCCGGCCGTCGCCATCTCCACCGTGGTGGGCGCCCTGAACGGCTATGCCCTGACCAAGTGGCGCTTTCGTGGCTCGGAGCTGGTGTTCGCGCTGATGCTGTTCGGCTGCTTCATTCCCTTCCAGGTAGTGCTGCTGCCGATGGCGCAGACGCTCGGTTGGCTGGGGCTCTCGAGCTCCCGGGCGGGTCTGGTGCTGGTGCATGTGGTGTTTGGCATCGCCTTCACCACGCTGTTTTTCCGCAACTTCTACGTCGCAGTACCCAGCGAGCTGGTCTCGGCGGCCAAGCTCGACGGCGCCGGCTTCTTTCGCATCTTCTGGCGGATTCTGTTGCCGGTTTCGGCGCCGATCATCGTGGTCTCGGTGATCTGGCAGTTCACCCAGATCTGGAACGATTTCCTGTTCGGCGTGGCCTTCTCGGCGTACGACACCCAGCCGGTCACGGTGGCGCTGAACAACCTGGTCAACACCTCCACCGGGGTGAAGGAATACAACGTCAACATGGCTGCGGCGATGATTGCCGCGCTGCCGACGCTGGTGGTCTATGTGCTGGCCGGCAAGTATTTCGTGCGGGGTCTCACTGCGGGCTCGGTCAAGGGCTGATGGCGAGCGAACGGCGAGCTCTAGCCATCACGACGCGAACAATAACGAGGTAATCATCATGTCAGCTTTGGAAATTCGCGAGGTCCGCAAGGATTTCGGCAGTACCCGGGTACTCAAGGACGTCAGCCTGGCCATCGATTCCGGCGAGTTCCTGATCCTGGTCGGGCCGTCGGGCTGTGGCAAGTCGACGTTGATGAACGCCATCGCCGGCCTCGAGCCGGTTACCGACGGCCAGATTCTGATCGGCGGCGACGACATCACCTGGCGCACGCCGGCCGAGCGCGATATCGCCATGGTCTTCCAGTCCTATGCGCTCTATCCGAGCATGACGGTGCGCCAGAACATCGCCTTCGGCCTGGAAATGCGCAAGGTGCCCAAGGCCGAACGCGAAGAGGCCGTGGAGCGGGTCGCGGATCTGTTGCAGATCACCCACCTGCTCGAGCGCAAGCCGGCTCAGCTCTCCGGCGGTCAGCGCCAGCGGGTGGCGATGGGCCGAGCGCTGGCCCGGGAGCCGCAGATCTATCTGTTCGACGAGCCGCTTTCCAACCTCGACGCCAAGCTGCGCGTCGAGATGCGCACCGAAATAAAGAAGCTGCATCAGCGCCTTGGCACCACCATCGTCTACGTGACCCACGACCAGATCGAGGCCATGACCCTTGCCGACAGCATCGCGGTGATGCGCGACGGCCATATCCTGCAGCTGGGCTCGCCGGACGAGGTCTACAACGACCCCGCCGACATGTTCGTGGCGGGCTTCATGGGCTCGCCGTCGATGAACTTCATCACGGCGACCCTTGAGGGCCAGGTGGGCGACTATCGGCTGCGTATTACTACCCCCGAAGAGCAAGAACTGGTGCTGCCCTGGCCTGTAGACCGGATCACCGCCGAGCTTGCCGACCAGCTCGGGCGGCCGGTGGTGCTGGGGCTGCGCCCGGAGCATTTCAGCGAGCAGGACGCGCGGCTCGAAGGCCAGCAGGAGGGCACGCTGCTCGAGGCGCGTGTCACCGTCGTCGAGCCCACTGGCGCGGATATTCTGCTGCGCCTGCCGCTGGGGGATAGCGAGGTGACGGCGCGAGTGGGGCCCAAGTGCCCGGTGGCGGCCGGCGAGCGACTGGCGCTGCGTATCGACATGAGCCGCGCGGTGCTCTTTGATCCACAAAGTGAAAGCCGGCTGGCCTAGCGTCTGTTATTGCTCCTGCTGCTGTGTCTGCCATCAAGCCTGGCGTGATGTGCCGGATAGATGCCAGCGTGCTCAAACGAAACGGCCCCCGTCATTCGGCGGGGGCCGTTGCTTTGATGCGAAGAGTAACGCCTGACTAGTGCACGGTGATGACGGTGCATTTGGCGGAGTGGCTGACCTTATGCGAGACGCCGCCGACTACCAGGCTCGAGAAGTCGCCGAGCCCCCGGCTGCCCATGATGATGGCATCGACGCCGAGTCGTTTGGCCTGCTCGAGGATGGTGCGGCTGGGCTCGCCCTGGGCAAGGGTCGTATCGAT
Source organism: Onishia taeanensis (assembly GCF_003268885.1). Classification (GTDB taxonomy): domain Bacteria; phylum Pseudomonadota; class Gammaproteobacteria; order Pseudomonadales; family Halomonadaceae; genus Onishia; species Onishia taeanensis_A. The sequence goes on along the minus strand of NZ_QLSX01000008.1, from coordinate 75,236 downwards.
ATGCTCGGCGCCCAGCGCGCTGGCTTCGCGGGAGGCCCGGTCTATCAATTCGCGGCCGTATTTCTCGAGTTGGCTCGAGGTCGTCTCCAGCGTCACAGCGCCGACTCCCCAGATCAGCGTGGTCTCATGGGCCAGCGCCTCGGGGATATGCAGGATATGCAGGGTGGTGTCGCTGTCCTTGATCAGCTGACAGGCGACTTCGAGAGCCTTGCGGGCATGTTCGGAACCGTCGACGGGCACCATGACCGACTTGAACATGGCATCACCTCCTTGATGAGTATGCCTTCATCCTAGTCTAGACGCCCCTTGCTGACTTGATCCTGATCAATCCCCACGGGATTGGCTGTCAGGCGTCGCCGCGCGGTTTTGCCCTTTCCTTGCTGGAGGCGTCGTCGAGCCGTGACAGGCGCTGCCAAAGCTCACGGCGAAGCTCCACGAGTCGTGGCGCCTCGCCGGCTTCGAAGGGCAGCGGCCGGGACAGCCCCAGCGCCTTGAGCCCAAGGCGTGCGCTCATCAGGCCGACCCCGAGCCCCTGGGCGGCGCGGGTCGAGAGCCGTCCGGCGAGATCCATCGACAGCCATTCCATGCCGATGTCGCTGGCAAGCTCGCTAGTGCCGGCGAAGGCGACGTTGTAGAGCACCTGGCGGAACAGCTTGAGGCGGCTGGCGTAGCCAAGTTCCAGCCCATAGAGCCTGGCGAGGCGGTCGATCATGGCCAGATTGCGCCAGGCTACCAGCGCCATGTCGAGTAGTCCCAGCGGGCTTGCTGCGACCAGTACGGCAGTGTCGCCTGACATCCGTGCGATCAGCCGGCGGGCCTCACGATCGCGCGGGGCGAGCAGGTGATGGGCGAGCAGCACGCGCTGCTCGGCGCCGCCGTGATGGTCGTTACGGGCGGCGAGATAGCCCTGCCAGTGAGGGTGGTCCGCCTCCAGGTCGAGCCGGTCCCTGAGTTTCTCGGCGAGGTGCTGGGCCTGTTGGGGCGTGGCCTCGGTGATGTCTTCGAGACGCTCGCGCAGGGCGCCGTGGCGACGCAGGCGACGCAGGCGCAAGAGTTCCCTGGCGATGGCCTTGCCGGCAAGGCCGAGCCCCGCGAGCAAGAGAAGGCTCCAGGCGCCGGCCAGCCAGTCACCGTCAAGGGCCGCGGTGAAGGTGGAGTGTGCGGCCTCCACGCCGCCGAGCAGCAAACCGCCGCCTAACAGGCCCAGTAGCCCCCAGCGGCGACGCCTCGGCCTGGCGAGGCTCGCGGCCAGGTCGGCCTCGGCCGCTGATTCGTCGTCCAGCGGGCGGCTGGCTTGAGCCTCGGGAAAGTCCTGTGCGGGGCGTGGGTCCCGGTAGCCCGGGTCGATCTCCACCGCTGGATCTTCCGAGAAGCGCTGTGCGGGGCGAGGGTCGTTCATTGAAGTTTGTCTCCGAGCAGCCAGTCGAGGGTCGCATCGAGGCGGATATGGGGCAGCGCCGCCTGGCCCCGCGGGGCCGGGCGGAAGGCGCGGAAGTCAAAGCCCTGGCGGGCCCAGAAATCGGCATCGGGTAGCCGGGACGGCACCTCGCCGGGAAATACCAGCACCGACTCATTATCCAGGGTGGTGCCGCGCAGCGCAGGGGTTGTGCGGCCCTGGTGTTCGACGCTATGGGCGCTGGTGGTGCGGATCGCCGCCAGCGAGAAGGCCTTGACCGGCACATCGGCGAAGCGCAGGTCCTTTAGCGGCTCGGCGAGCAGCGCCTCGAGCAGACTCACCAGATGGGGATGCTGCTCTGGGGTGACGTGATCGGCCTTGGTCGCGGCGATGGCCAGGCGGTCGATGCGCGGCGTGAACAGGCGCGACAGCAGGCTGCGGCGGCCGTAGTCGAAGCTCTTCATCAGGGTGCCCAGGGCGCGGGACAGGTCGGCGAAGCGATCCGGCCCGGCATTCAGGGCGCCGAGCACGTCGACCAGTACGATCTGACGATCGAAACGCCGGAAGTGCTCCTGATAGAAGGGCCTGACGATATGGCGCTGATAGTAGTCGAAGCGCCGGGCAAGGGTCTGATAGACGCTGTCTGCCGGCAGGGCCTTGAGCCGGTCGCGATCGTCTTCGTCAAGGCCGGGCAGCGGGAAGAACTGCAGCACCGGGGCGCCGTCAAGCTCTCCCGGCAGCAGGAAACGCCCTGGCTGCAGATCGGCAAAGCCGGCTTCGCGGGCGGCGCGCAGGCCGGATGCATAGGCCTCGGCGATCTCGGCAAGGCGCGCCTCATCGGCGGTGGCCGCCGGGTCAATATCGGCAAGCGACGCTCGCCAGTCGGCGAACAGGGCCGCGTACTCGCCGTCATCGCGCTGGGGGCGAGAGGTGCTCCAGCTCAGGTAGTCGTGATCCAGCAGCGGCAGGTCGAGCAGCCACTCGCCGGGGTAGTCGATCAGGTCCAGGGTCAGGGTCGCGGCACGTCGGGCCAGCAGGCCGCTGCGCTTGGGGCGATAGCGAATCGCCAGGCGGAGCTCGCTGATGCCCCGGGTGGGATCGGGCCAGCGCGGCGGGTCGGCGTCCAGTGCCGCCATGGCCGGGTCATAGGGAAAGCGCGGCACGCCAAGGTCCTGCTGGGCAACCCGCTGGGCCCCGAGCAGGCGGCCCTCACGGGCGGCAGGCAGCAGGTCGAGGCGCGCCTCGAGCCCAGCGTGTCGCAGCTGGTGGACCAGTGAGGTCAAAAAGGCCGTCTTGCCGGCACGAGACAGGCCGGTGACCGCCAGGCGCAGCTGGCGATCGCGGCCGCGATCGAGAAGATCATGAAATTCGCGAGCCAGGGGCTGGCGCATGAGGGAGTTCCGTTCAGCGTAGAGTTCAGCCCCCAATGTGCGGGCGCGGCGCCCGGCTGGCAAGTCGCTGCCAGGCCAACGCCAGGATTGGCACCAGCGATAGTGGGATCAGCAGCGTGTTCAGGTAGGCCCAACCGAATTCGCTGACCAGCGGACCGGCCATAAGCGCGGTGGCGGCGACGGTGGAAAAGATCAGGAATTCGTTGGCGGCCTGGGTGCGGGCCTTATCGGCCGGGCGGTAGCTCTCGGTGAGCAGGCCGGTAGCGGGCAGGAAGGTGAAGTTCCAGCCCAGGCCCAGCAGCACCAGTCCGGTATAGAATCCGCCCACGCTCTGGGCTACCTGGGCCACTAGGGCACTGGCCACGAGCAGCAGGCAACCCAGCACGATCATGGTGCGCGCCCCGAATCGGGCGCTCAGGTGGCCGGTGAAAAAAGACGGCAGGAACATCGCCAGCACGTGCCACTGGATGGTGGTGGCAATATGGGCGAAGTCGTGGCCGGCGGCGGTCATGGCCAGTGGGGTGGCGGTCATGGCGACGTTCATGACGCCATAGCCGACCATCCCCGCCAGCACGGCGACGATAAAGGTCGGTTGGCGGAGTACCTGAACCAAGGGGCGTGAGGTGCCGGGCTCATGGGTGGTCTCGGGAGGTGGCAGGCGGACCATGGTGAGTATCAGTAGCGCCAGCACGTAGAGGACTCCAAGCCCCAGGAAACTCATCAGAAAGGGCGTTTCCCCCAGTGCGCGGCTGGTATTGGCAAGCCAGGGGCCTAGGAAGGCGGCCAGGACACCGCCGCTCATGACCAGGCCGATGGCCCGGTCACGGAGCCGCAGCGGGGCCACTTCGGTGGCGGCGAAGCGATACAGCTGGCCGAAGCCAATACCGATGCCGATCAGCCAGGTGGCGAGCATGAAGCGCCAGAAATCCTCGCTGACCAGTGCCTCGCAGGCCACGCCGACGCCGACCAGCCCCACCAGGTGGCCGAGCATGAAACCGCGCCGCCGGCCGAGGCGCGCCATGATCAGCGAGGCCGGCACGGTCGCGCACATCAGCCCCAGCCACTGGGTTGCCACTGGCGCTGTTGACCAGGCGGGACTCGGTGCCAGGCTGGCGCCGATCAGCGGCGACACCGGGATGAGCATACTATTGCCAGTGATCAGCAGTGCCTGGCACAGCGATAGCAGTAAGACGCTCAAGGGCATGGGGTGGCGTTCTCTAGGTGGGGAGAGCGGGCGAGATGCCATGGCGCGGGATGACCTGGCGCCCGGGTCCAGAGCCGGATCTTCATCATGACCGATATCGCACCGAGAGGGATATGGGCACCCCACGACGACGACGCCCTGCCGAAGGGCAGGGCGTCGGGCTAGTACTTAGGAAGTACTTGGTCAGTCACCGGCTAGCCGGCGAAAGCGGCATAGATGGCGATCACCAGGATCACCAGCACGATGCCGGCCGGCACGGCGCCTTTCCAGGGCGTCAGGTCGACGGCTTGGCTATCTTCCTGCACCCAGTCGGTGGCGCGCGGACGCAGCTTGCCGATGATCAGCATGACCGCCACCAGCAGCACGAAGACCGCGGCCACGAAGTGGAACTCATGCATGATGGTCGGCAGCTTGTTGAACGGCGGCACGAAGTAGCCGGCGAAGATCAGCAGACAGCCACCGACCAGGGCGACCTTGGCGGCCAGCGGCGGCACGCGCTTGGTCAGCAGGCCGACGACTACCACGGCAAGGATCGGGATGAAGTAGATGGCGTTCATCTTCTGCAGGTAGCCGAACAGGCTTTCCTGACCGGCCAGCAGCGGGGCGATGGTCATCGAGACGAAGGCCATGACCCAGCCGAACACCTTACCGCAGTTGACGACCTGATCTTCGGTGGCGTCCTTCTTGAACACCCCCTTGTAGATGCCCAGGCTGAAGATGGTGGTGGTGCTGTTCAGCGCCGAGTTGAAGGACGACAGAATGGCGCCGACCATGACCGCGGCGAAGAAACCGGTGAGGTAGGGCGGCAGCACGTCGAATACCAGACGACCGTAGGCTTCATCCGCCGCCACGCCCTGATCGGCATAGAGGTGATAGGCGATAATGCCTGGCAGCACCAGGTAGAGCGGCCCCAGTAGCTTGAAGAAGCCGGTCAGCAGCACGCCCTTCTGACCTTCGGCAAGGTTCTTGGCGGCGAAGGTGCGCTGGATGATCTGCTGGTTGGTGGTCCAGTAGAACACGTTGATCAGGAAGACACCGGTGAACAGGGTAAAGAAGGGAACCTGCTGCTCCGAACCGCCGATCGAGTTGAGCTTTTCCGGATTGGTCTCCTTGAGAATCTCCCAGCCGGCGAGCACGCCGCCGTCGGCACTGACGGCCTGCAGGCCGAAGTACACGATCACGAAACCGCCGACCAGCAGGCCGATACCGTTGAGCGTATCGGACACGGCGACGGTGCGCAGGCCGCCAAACAGGGCGTAGACCGAGCCGATCAGGCCCACCACCCAGACGGTCAGCCAAAGCAGAGAGGTGCTGGACTCGATGCCGGTCAGCCCTGACAGGTCAAGCATGCCCTGCAGGCCTATGGCCCCGGAGTAGAGAATGATCGGCAGCAGGATCACCGCATAGGCGATCAGGAAGATCACGTTGGTGATCAGCTGAGTGCCGGCATCGAAGCGGATCGACAGCAGCTGGGGCAGGGTGGCAATGCCGCTCTTGAGAAAGCGCGGCAGGAAGAACAGCGCCAGCGCCACCAGGGCGATGACCGCTACGACCTCCCAGGCCATCACGGAGAGGCCATCGCTGAAGGCCGCCCCGTTGAGCCCCACCATCTGCTCGGTGGACAGGTTGGTCATCAGCAGTGAGCCGGCGATCAGCGGAAAGGTCAGGGAACGGCCGGCCAGGAAATAGCCTTGGGTACTTTTATGGTCGTCGCGCCGGGTGATCCGCCAGGTGATGAAGGCGACCAGACCGGTAAAGAACACGAACGACGCCAGGGTCAGGGCATGCACGGTGGAGTAATCCTTAAACTGCGGGCAAAAGCGGCACCTTCAGCGTTTTTTTGCCAAGGAATGGAGTAACTTTACGAGCGTGGGAGGTGATGCTAGGGAGCCTTAGACTAAAGCTCTATGCATCTTTGGTCTAAGGCCCGCCATGGCGGCTAAGTTTGCCATCATCGTCGGCCTCTGTATGCGTCACCCTGGCTCGTCAGCATAGTGTTTATGCTCAGTTTTGCTGCCCGGTTTTGCCGCCCCGTTCTTAGCCCGGAGTTCAAGCACGCTCGTTAGGCACGGCGCTTAAGGGCGATCTTCATGAACGGCTTGTGATCAACGTTCAATATATCAGTCACCCCCCCCCCCCCGAGGGGGGTGGCCGGTGGCGGAGGGATCACACCGGCCAGCTGGCCGAACATCGGGCTGGCGGCTATTAGGAACCCAAGGCCGGCCAGCAACTGACCGAGCCGCTTGCGACTCGGTTGACGTGCGATCGTCAGCCCCACCAGGCAGATGACCAGACCCAGGGTATGCAGCACCAGTGTCAGGGCGGGCAAGAGATCATGCAGTGGCATAGGGCGTCCCGTTGAGTGTGGCTTGGGGCCGGGTGGAGAGTCGGCTAGGATGGAAATAGAAATCCCATCATATCAAGGTGTTTCGGTCGCCGGCATGGCGGCCGGTATCAGCCCTGATCGTCATAGCCGAGGAGGAGAGGATCATGGCCGACGCCGGGCCCGAGGCGGTAATCGATTTCTGGTTCGAGGAACTGACCCCCAAGCAGTGGTTCGCCAAGGACGAGGCCCTGGATGCCTTGATCGCGACGCGCTTCGAGCCGACCTGGGGCGCCGCCTGTCGCGCCGAGTTATGGGCCTGGCGGGCGACGCCGCAGGGGCGCCTGGCCGAGATCCTGGTGCTGGATCAATTCTCGCGCAACATGCATCGCGATCATCCGCTGGCTTTCGCTCAGGATGCGCTGGCACTGGTGCTGGCTCAGGAGGCGGTGGCCCAGGGCGATGATCAGGCGCTGACGACCCGCCAGCGGCCCTTCCTCTACATGCCCTACATGCACAGTGAATCCCTGCCCGTGCATCAAGAAGCGCTGCGGCTCTTTGATCAGCCGGGTCTCGAGGAGAATCTGCGCTTCGAGCATCGCCATCGCGACATCCTCTTGCGGTTCGGGCGCTATCCGCACCGCAATGCCATCCTGGGTCGTGATTCCAGCACCGAGGAACTGGCCTTTCTCGAGCAGCCGGGCTCAGGATTCTGAGTCGTTGGCATCGGGCATTGCAGTGCCCGCAAGCCATGTGGTCCACCGTTCTGCAAGGCGTAACCGCATGGATGAACAGGCAAGGGTACGAAAGCGAACAGAGGTTATTTTCAACAGCGTGTTTCAGACGCCGCCTTTTCCGGGCACTGTGTCATAGACTGTTTATTAGTACCGGTTTATTAGTACCGGTTTATAAGTAGCGTTTTATAAGCACGGTGTCAGATGCACGGTGTCAGAGGTACCCACTTAACGGCGCTATCTGAAGGTAGTCAGGCAGCACCTCACAGCAAAGGAGAGCAATCTATGGGAATCATTGCGTGGTTGATCATCGGTGGTTTGGCCGGCTGGATTGCCGGCAACATCATGCGTGGCGGCGGCTTCGGTGTGCTGGGTAACATCGGGGTCGGTGTGGTCGGTGCCCTGGTGGGCGGCTTCATGTTCAGCCTGCTGGGGCTATCCGCGGGCGGTTTCATCGGTTCGCTGGTCACGGCAACGGTGGGCGCCGTGGTTCTGCTGTGGATCATTTCCAAGGTCAAGAGTGGCTGACGCCATCGCCTTGCCTTGCCGCTTTATCGGCAGCAAAAAAACCGCCCGGCCAATTGGCCGGGCGGTTTCGTTTCAGGGCTGGTCCAGCCGCGTCATCCGCAGATGGCGATCAGGCGGTTGCGGCGCTCTTGCTGCCGACCAGTTCCTTGAGGGTCTCTTCGATGATGGCCAGGCCTTCCTCAAGGATCTCGTCCTCGATGGTGACCGGCATCAGGAAGCGGATGGTATTGCCGTAAAGACCGCAGGACAGCAGGATCAGTCCCTTCTCGCGCGCCTTCTTGCAAAGGGCGCCGGCCAGGTCGGCATCCGGGGTGTGGTTGGCCTTGTCGGTCACCAGGTCGATGGCGGCCATGGCGCCCATGTTGCGACCGTTGTCGACGCAATCGAAGTCCTGCTGCCACTGTGCGAAACGCTTGGCCAGCTTGTCACCCAGCGCCTGGCTCTTGCCGAGGATGTTTTCTTCCTCGAAGACTTCCAGCACCGCGAGGGTCGCCGCACAGGAGACCGGGCTGCCGGTATAGGTGCCGCCCAGAGAGTTGGGGCCGCAGGCATCCATGACCTTGTCGGTGCCCACGATGGCGGAGATCGGCATGCCGTCGGCCATGCTCTTGGCCATGGTGATCATGTCGGGCTCGACGCCGCTGTGCTCGATGGCGAACATCTTGCCGGTACGACCGAAGCCGGACTGCACTTCGTCGATGATCATCAGCATGCCGTGCTCGTCGCAGATCTCGCGGATCGCCTTGAGGAAGCTGGTCGGCGCCGGGTAGAAACCACCCTCACCGAGAACCGGCTCCAGCACGATGGCGGCGGTATCCTTGGGGTTGGCATCGGTCTTGAGCGCCATCTTCAGGCCGCGCAGGGCTTCATCTTCGCTGACGCCGTGATACGGCACCGGATAGGGCGCGCGGAAGACGTTGCCCGGCATGCTGCCGAAATCGGTAGCGTAGGGCGCGACCTTGCCGTTCATGGCCATGGTCATGAAGGTACGGCCGTGGTAGCCGCCGTCAAAGCAGATGACGTTGTTCTTGCCGGTGGCGCCACGAGCGATCTTGACCGCGTTTTCCAGAGCCTCGGCACCGGAGTTGGCCAGCATGACCTTGCCATGACCGCGAACCGGCGTGACCTGGCTGAGTTTCTCGGCGACTTTCACGTAGCCTTCATAGGGCATCACGGTCTGGCAGGTGTGCATGACCTTGTCGAGTTGGTCCTTGACCGCCTGCACGACCTTCGGATGGCGATGACCGATGTTGAGTACGCCGATACCGCCGGCAAAATCGATGATGCGGTTGCCGTCGGCATCCCAGATCAGGGCATTCTCGGCACGGTCGGCAAACTGAGTGGCCGGGCTGGCTGCGCCGTTGGCTACGTAGCGCTGCTTGAGTTCGTTGAGTTGGGCGTTATTCATCAATCTCTCCTGTCAGAGTCACCTGGCGCTCAGAGGCCGCCAATGCAGACGTACTTAAGTTCAGTGTAGTCGTCCAGTCCGTGACGTGATCCCTCACGGCCCAGCCCGGATTCCTTGATGCCACCGAAGGGCGCCAGCTCGGTCGAGAGGATCCCTTCGTTGATTCCCACCATGCCATATTCCAGCGCCTCCATCACATGCCAGATGCGGGCATAGTCACGGGCGTAGAAGTAGGCCGCCAGGCCAAACTCGGTGGCATTGGCCATGGCGATGGCCTCGGCATCGTCGGTGAAGCGGAAGACGGGTGCCAGGGGGCCAAAGGTCTCTTCCCGGGCGACCCGCATCTCAGGCGTCACGTCGGCAATCACCGTGGGCTGATAGAAGGTACCGCCAAGTGAGTGAGATTCGCCACCACAGATCAGACGGCCACCGTGTTCCAGCGCGTCACGCACGTGGGACTGCACTTTTTCCACGGCCGCTGCATTGATCAGCGGTCCCTGGTCGACACCTTCTTCGAGACCATTGCCGACGCGAAGTTCGCTGACACGGGCGGCGAGCTTGTCGAGGAAGGCGTCATAGACACCGTCCTGAACCAGCAAGCGGTTGGTGCACACGCAGGTCTGGCCTGAGTTGCGGAACTTGGAGGCGATGGCGCCTTCCACGGCGGCGTCCAGGTCAGCGTCGTCGAAGACGATGAAGGGCGCATTGCCGCCAAGCTCCATGGAGGCTTTCTTGACCGTGCCGGCACACTGCTCGAGCAGCTTCTTGCCGACCGGCGTGGAGCCGGTGAAAGAGACCTTGCGTACACGCGGGTCGGTGGTCAGCACTTCGCCGATCGCCGCCGGCTTGCTGGCGGTGACGACATTCAACACGCCGGCCGGCAGGCCAACGTCTTCGGCCAGCTTGGCCAGCGCCAGGGCGGTCAGCGGTGTGGCTTCGGCGGGTTTGATGACCACCGTGCAGCCAGCGGCCAGGGCTGGAGCGACCTTGCGGGTGATCATCGCCAGCGGGAAGTTCCAGGGCGTAATGGCTGCCACCACGCCGATCGATTCACGCATTACCATCAGGCGCTTGTCGTCGCTGTGGCTAGGCAAGGTCTCGCCGGCCATGCGCTTGGCTTCTTCGGCGTAGTATTCGATGAAGTTGGCGCCATAGGCCACTTCGCCCATCGACTCGGCCAGCGGCTTGCCCTGTTCCTGGGTCATCAGGCGAGCCAGTGGCTCCTGATGCGCCATGACGGCGTCGAACCAGCGGCGCAGCAGCGCTGAGCGTTCCTTGGCCGAGCGCTTGCGCCAGGCAGGCCAGGCCGCGTCGGCGGCGGCCACAGCATCGCGGGCCGCGTCGGCATCAAGGTCTGCGACCTCGGCAATGGTGTCGCCGGTGGCGGGGTTGGTCACCGCAAAGCGCGTCGGCGCCTCGCACCACTGACCGTTGATATAGGCATTGGACATCAGTAGATCGGACGACATCGTCGACAGGCCTCCAGGGGGTGTTGTCATCATATTCAACGAGTGTGCATTATTTAAAACAATCCGCCAAGCCTTATCGAGACGCTTCGTCAAGGCCTTTACAAGCAGACTCTTGAGGCTTGGTTCGCGGCGTTATGGATGAATCGTACGGGCATCCTGGGCCTCTTTCCTGCCGGTGCGGGGCGTGTCCCTGTATGCTAGGCATCGGCGAATCCCCCAGTTTCCGCTAAACTAGGCGCCAAAAATTCCTATGGTTGTCTTGATGACAAGCTGCGCGTGGTGAGGTGAGTCTTGGTCGATCCCCTGAGTGCTTGGTGGGCTCAACAACTGGTGCTGTGCGACTGGGCCTTTTCGCCCGACCCGACGGCCGTGGAACCGGAACTGGCGGTCCAGCGGCTCGCTGAGATGCAAGTCGCGGATCGCGGCGAGCTGGGCTGGCGGCTGGTCGAGGCCTTTTCGCCCGGGAACGTGAACCCGCTGGGCCACCTGGAAAGCCTGGAGCTGCTGGCCCTGGCGACGGCAGCCGGCTGGTTGCCCGTCGAGCAGGCCCATGCCTGGGTGGCCCGTATCGCTGTCGACATCTGCGCGCACTGCAACAGTCTCGAGGATTGGTTGGCCGTACTGCGTCAGGCACGCAGTGCGCTGGGCTGGGAGCGCGGGGACGATGGTTTCCTGGAAGCCTGCGCGGCCCTGTCGTCCCTGGAGCGCGAAGGCGCCGGCATTACCTGGGAGTTGCTCGCCGAGACCGTCAGGCGGCGTCGTCAGGCGCCGCTGTGGCCGTCGGCTGCAGGAGAGCAGGCCTGGCGACTGCGCGCTGCCTTTGCTCCTGTGCTGGTGACCGATGCCGATGAGGCGCTGGATGCCCCTCAGGCCCGAGCCTTTCTCGCCGATGAGTGGCAGGTCAGTAACCGCGATGGTCTGGTGCGCCTCTTGCTGTGGCTGGCAGGGCAGGGTGATCGCTATGCCTGGGATCTGGATGCCACCCGGCTGCTCGAGGCCTCGCGCGAGCAGCGTGAGGTGTGGCTTGCCGGGCAGAAGGGCGAAACGACGGCCTCCGGCAAGGTGTTGCTGGGTTTCCTCGCGCGCGGCGAAACCCTGGAATGGGCGGCCTGGGACTGGCTGCGGCTGGTTGATCTGGCCTATACCGGCCTGGCGCTTGGCTGGCTCGACCAAGCCGAAGCACAGGCCTTTGCTCACCATGCCCTGGATTTGATCACGCGCCGCTACAGCGACTGGGTCGCGATGGTGACGGCCTATCAGCGCGGGCGCAGCCTCTTCGAGGGACGCGACAGCCTGGGCGAGCTCAACCGGGACTGGGGGCTGCTCTTGCAGTCACCGGCAAGCCCCTGGCGGGAGCCGCTCAAGACCCTGCAGGACCAAGACTGCCTTGAAGCATCGCGCATGGCGATGCGGGCCTGGCGCGCCGATGCGCGTCATTGGGTGTTGGCGCTGGCTTCGGTGCGCGAGCCCGAGCTGCTGCTGCGTCAGGGGCCGGCGCCTTCAGTATCTGAGCAGATCCGCAAGGAGGCGCGCCACTATCTTCAGGAGGTGCTCGGGCTCTACCCCGATGACGGCGTGGCCGGGCTCGCCCGCTACTGGCTGCCGGCGCAGGCGCATCACCTCAACCAACTGGCCGCTGATGCGGATCATGGCGCCCTGCCGAGTCTGACCACGCCCTTTGGTCAGCCCGTCGCGGAAGGGCTTGCTCAGCGCGATGCTCTGCGGGGCTGCAGTCGTTTCTCGGCCACCGTTCACATGGCCGAGAAGTATGCTTTCTACCTGCAGATGGCCGGTGACAGCGAAGAGTTCGAGGCCGAAGGCCTGTCACGACTGGCGGCGTCGCTGCGCGGCGTGCTGTGCCACTTCTACCCGGATGCACGCCGGCTGCTCAACGCCTGGGCTTGCTGGGAAGCCGCACTGCCCGAGCCGCCGCTCGAGCATAGCACCCCGGTATCACTGGCCCACGAGATTCGTTGGCATCGGGACGACCCCGGCAGCCCCTTTCACTGGCTCGACTGGCGGGCAGGGGACAGCTGGCAGGAACCCGGCCCACGGCTCAGCCTGCCAAGCTTCACTGCCCTTGCCTTGGTGGGGCCGCTCAACGGCGGCGCCTGGAGTGAGCCACTGCCCGAGAGCGATCGTGAGGTGGCGGCCATCCGGGAGTGGATAGATGGTCATTACGGCCTGCAGGATGGCGAGGCACTCAGGGAGTTTCTCGATTACCTGCTGACGGTCGGCGATCGTCAGGAATATCAGATCAACTATGCGCCCTATACCCTCAATGCCGCGCGGCTCAAGGCAGAGATCGCGATCCTCGAGAGCGATGACTGCAGCGAGGATGAACGCAACCACCTGCTGCGCCTGAAGCGGGTGCGAGACAACGATGCAGGCTGCAATGCCTTCGATATGGCCGCCTGGGATATCGCCCAGGCCGTGGATCTGGCGATTGCCGGACGCCAGCTTGCGTGGCTGAGCGAGGCGCAGTTCAGCTCCGCCCTCGACCGGGCCTCGGCGTTGGCCGCGAAGCATTATCCGGGCTGGCAGGCCTACGCCCGGGGGCTTTATGCCGGCTTTTCGTTTTTCATGGGCGAGACCGATGAACGTAAGGCGTTCCTGTCGAGCTTCCGTGAGGCACTGGTGGGCTGGCTGACCGGCGCGCCGCCGCTGGCAGGTCCCTGGGCGAGCCTGGATTTCCCCGGCGCCCGCCCCCGCCATTGGGCGCCGATGCATATCGATACGCTGCCGGGAGATGCGCGCACCCTTCATTAGGGATGAGTAAGCACTGGCCCAGGCCGTTGGCGAGGGCCTGTCCCCGTGAGGCGGGCCATAAGGACTCGTCATGCCAACCGTCAGTCGCTATCATGCATGTTTTACTGCTCTTGGCCTGCAAAATGCTTGAGCACGTCAGCCTTTTATCTCGGAGTCGCCGCGGCGAGATCCGGACCACAGGGAGGAGGTCAGCGCGATGTCGCGGATTGCCGTCACTACAGCGCTTTTGGCGCTGGTAGCCGGGCTTGCGGGCTGTACGACGTCGCCGCCGCCGGCTTCTGAGGTGCCACCGGATTATTTCGCCATGCAGCTGCCGGGACTCTCCCGCGGTCCCATGTCGCCGGTGGATAACCCGCTGCTCGACCATCAGGGGCTGCGTCAGCCGAGTCGCGAGGTGATCCGGGATGCCTTGCTTGAAGAGCACGAACGCTGGCTGGGCACCCCCTATCGGCTGGGAGGGGAGAGCCGACATGGCATCGACTGCTCGGCGCTGATCCAGACCATCTTCCGTGAGCGCTTCGAGACCGAGCTGCCCCGCACTACCTCGCAGCAGGTCCACCAGGGGCGGCGCGTCGAGCGAGGCAGTCTCAAGGCCGGTGACCTGGTGTTCTTCCGTCCGCCGGGCAGCTATCGCCATGCCGGCATCTATGTCGGTAACGGTTTCTTCCTCCATGCCTCGTCGTCTCAGGGGGTTGCCCTGTCACGCCTCGACAACAGCTACTGGCGCCGCTACTTCTGGCAGGCCCGCCGCCCGTTGGCGCCGACACAACTCGCCCAGCGAGCTCTCCTGGCCACCAGCGGCTGAAACGGGTCCGCCTTCAGGCGAGCCCGCCACCCTCGGATGCCACATGACTGACGCCTTATGATTCAGGCCCACACTCGCGATTGGTGGCGAGCCACCCTGGCGCTTTGCCTGGGCTCTTTCATCGTCTTCATCAATCTCTATGCTCCGCAGCCGCTGCTGCCTGAGCTGCGCAACACCTTCGGCGTCTCGACGCTGATGGCGAGCCTAGTCATGTCCTGCGCGACCCTGGCGCTGGCGGCTTCGCTGCTGATCTATGGCACCCTCTCCGATGCTCTGGGGCGAGGCACCATCATGCGCGTCAGCCTTCTGCTGGTCGCGCTCTGCTCGTTGGCGATTGCGCTGGTGCCCAACTTTGCAGGGCTGTTGGGACTGCGTCTGCTGCAGGGACTGGTGCTTGCCGGTCTGCCGGCGGTAGCCGTGGCCTGGATGAGCGACGAGTTCGAGCCCCAGGCGATGATGCTGGCGGTGGGACTCTACATCAGCGCCAATAGCCTGGGCGGCATCGGTGGCCGGGTGATGGGTGGCTGGGCGGGAGAGGCCGGCGGCTGGTCCCTGAGCTTTCTGGTGGTAGGCACCATCAGCCTGGTAGGCGTCGCGGTATTCTGGCGGCTGCTGCCGCCGGCGCGGCATTTCACGCCGTCGCGCTTTCGCCTGGCAGAGGCGCTGGCAAGCATTCGGGGCCATCTGAAAACCCCGGTACTGCTGGTGGCCTGTCTGATTGGCGGCCTGAATTTCATGGTCTTCATCAACCAGTACAGCTACATCACCTTCCGGTTAAGCGAGGCGCCTTTCGGGCTGGGGTCTCAGTGGCTCGGCATGCTGTTTTTGACCTATCTGGGCGGTACCTTGGGCTCGGCCTGGTCGGGGCGGCTGTCACAGCGCTGGGCATCGCCGCTGTGCATGATGGCGGGCATCGTCATCTTCATGCTGGGAAGTCTTGTCACCCTGGCTGAAGGGCTTGGAGTGATCGTGGTCGGGCTGACCATCAACGCCTTCGGCTTCTTTCTGTGTCATGCGACGGCGTCGGGCTGGGTCGGGCGCAACGCCAAGCGGGCCCGGGGCACCGCTACGGCGCTCTATCTGGTTTTCTACTATCTGGGGGCGAGCCTCGGGGGCTTTTATCTGGAGCCGTTCTGGCAGTTCGGCGGCTGGGGAGGCGTGACCCTGGCCGCCGAACTGATCCTGCTGGTGACGCTTGCCCTGAGTGCCTGGCTGTGGCGTCGCGGCTGAAGATCGATTATTGAGCGCTGGCGCTGAGGGCACCCTGGGTGCCGGCTTCATCGCCCCAGACTTGTTCGAGGCGGTCGACCCGTCCGCAGGCAGACTTGTAGAAGTGGTACCTTAAGCTGTTGGTCTTGTAGTAGTTCTGGTGGTAATCCTCGGCGGGATAGAAGGCCTTGAAGGCTTCGATCTGGGTCGCGATATCGCGCTCGAAGCGGGCCTGCATCTCGTCGAGACTGTCCTTCGCAAGGACACGTTCTTCCTCGTTCATGGGGAAGATGGCGCTGCGGTATGAGGTGCCGACATCGCAGAACTGGCGATCAACGGCGAAAGGATCGATGTTGCGCCAGAATACGTTGAGCAGCTGTTCGTAACTGACTTCGTCCGGGTCGTATTCCACCTGCACCACCTCGGCATGTTCGGTGCGCCCGGCAGATACCTGCGAGTAGGTCGCGGTATCGGCGGTGCCGCCGCTGTAGCCTGAGGTGGTCTCGAGTACCCCCGGCACCTTGTCAAAGGCCTCTTCCATGCACCAGAAGCAGCCACCGGCGAAGACGGCGTCCTTGGGATCAGCGGCGAGTGCGTCTGCCGAGGCGCCAATGGCGAGTGCCAGTGGCAGGGCTCTGAACCAGCGATGAGTGGCCAGGAAAGCAAAGCGTGTAGCAGCATGCGGATTGTGCGCCATGATCACTCCCGATCTGTTAGCAGATGCTGGTTGGATGGGAACTTGAGCTCAGGGTTCCCTGCCATAGCGCTAAACGTTCGCCCGACGAGGGCATTCCCGCAAGCGATGCAGCCAGAGTCCAGAATCGAAAGCCCAGAACCGAGAGTCCGGCGTCAGGCAGTCGGCGTGGGTCTCGATCAGCGCGGTATGAAAAATCCCGCCGTGGGTCTGTAAGGAAGCATCCAGGCGTGCGACTCAATGGGCATGGCCGGTCCCGGGTCGCTGCCGAATCCGTCATTTAAGGAGTATATCCGTTGAACCGACAACGCCTCGTGATTCTTGCCCTCATCGCCCTGGCGGTCGGCGCTTTCTTCTTGAGCGGCGCCCACCAACTCTTGACCCTGGATGCCCTCAAGGCCGAACAGGTGCGGTTCCAGACCTGGCTTGCCGAGGACCCGCTGACGGTGATCGGTGGCTTTTTCGCTCTCTACGTGACGATGGCCGCGCTGTCGCTGCCCGGGGCCACGCTGCTGACGCTGCTCGGTGGAGCGCTGTTCGGGCTTGGCCTGGGTCTGGTGATCATTTCGTTTGCCAGCGCGCTCGGCGCGAGCCTGGCTTTCCTGATCGCTCGCACGCTGGCCCGCACGCCTCTGGAGCGGCGTTTTTCCCGCCAGCTCGATAGCATCAATCGCGGCATCGAGCGGGAAGGTGCCTTCTATCTGTTCACGCTGCGTCTGATTCCGCTGTTCCCGTTCTTCGTCATCAACCTGGTGATGGGCCTGACCCGGATGCGCCTGCGTACCTTCTACTGGGTCAGCCAACTGGGCATGCTGCCGGGCACCGCCGTGTTCGTGAATGCGGGACGCGAGCTGGGAACCCTCGAGTCACTGGGCGGGATATTGTCCCCTGGGCTCCTGGTCTCCTTCGCGCTGATCGGTGTCTTCCCCTGGCTGGCCCGCTGGGGAGTGGAGATCGCCAAGCGTCGCCGCATTGCCCGCCAGTATGACAAGCCCAGGCACTACGACTATGACATCGTGGTGATCGGGGCTGGCTCGGCCGGTCTGGTGGCGAGTTATATCGGCGCGGCGGTCAAGGCACGGGTGGCGCTGGTCGAGCGCGACAAGATGGGAGGCGACTGCCTGAATACCGGCTGCGTGCCCTCGAAGGCGCTGATTCGCTCGGCGCGACTCGCTCAGGAAATGCGCGAGGCCAAGCGCTTCGGCCTCACGATGGGTGAACCCGAGGTCGACTTCCCAGCGGTGATGGGTCACGTTCATCGCGCCATCGAGGAGGTCGAGCCCCATGACAGCCCCGAGCGCTATCGCGGCCTCGGCGTCGAGGTGATTCACGGCGACGCCTGGCTGCAGACGCCCTGGGAGGTGCGCGTCGGCGAGCGGGTGCTGACCACCCGTCATGTGATCGTGGCCACCGGCGCCCGGCCGCGGGTACCCGAGCTGCCAGGGCTTGAAGATAGCGACGTGCTGACCTCCGACAACCTGTGGCAGCTTGAGGCGCTGCCCGAGCGACTGGTGGTGCTCGGCGGCGGGCCAATCGGCTGCGAGCTGGGCCAGAGCTTCGCCCGGTTGGGCAGTCGCGTGACACTGGTGGAAATGGGGGCCCAGCTGCTGCCGCGAGAGGATCGCGATATCGCTAAGGTCGTCGAGACGCGACTCGAGCGCGAAGGCGTGCGGCTGGCGCTGGGCGCGCGGGCGGTAAGGGTCGAGCCAGGCCCGAGCCATGGCGACCGTGGCCGGGTGCTGGTCATCGAGCGCGATGGCCCGCAGGGCGTGGAGACCGAACATCTGGTCTTCGATCGGCTGCTGGTGGCGGTGGGCCGGGTGGCCAACGTCAGTGGCTTCGGCCTAGAGGGGCTCGGCGTGCTGCCCCGCGCCAATGGCACGATAGATGTCGATGGCACCCTGCGCAGCCTGCACCCGAATATCTGGGCCTGCGGCGACGTGGCGGGCCCCTTCCAGTTGACCCATGCCAGCGCCCATCAGGCCTGGCACGCCACGGTCAACGCGCTGTTCGGCGAGTTCAAACGCTTCACCGTCGACTATCGCAACCTGCCGGCGGTGACCTTCTGTGACCCCGAGGTGGCAAGGGTCGGGCTCAACGAGCGTGAGGCCGCCGCCCAAGGCGTGGAGGTCGAGGTGACGCGCTATGCCTTCTCCGAGCTTGACCGGGCGATCGCCGACCAGCACACCGAGGGTTTCATCAAGGTGCTGACGGTGCCGGGCAAGGATCGCATCCTCGGCGCCAGCATTGTCGGACATGGCGCCGGCGAGCTGCTGGGTGAGTACACCCTGGCCATGACCCACGGCATCGGCCTCAACAAGCTTCTCGGTACCATTCATCCCTATCCGACCTTCTCGGAGGCCGCCAAGGCCAGCGCCGGCGTGTGGAAGAATGCCCACAAGCCCGAGCGTCTGCTGGGCTGGCTCGAGCGCTACTTTGCCTGGCGGCGCCGCAGTGCCCATTCGTCGGCCACCACAAAAACCTCGGCCGCCGCCACTAGCTCGGCCACGAGTTCGGCGACAAGGAGCGAAACCCATGCTCGATCGCTGGACCAGTGAATGGATCAAGCCGCCGCTGGCCCGGCTCGCCAAGGGCCTGGCCGGGCGCGGCGTGACCCCCAACCAGGTGACGGTAGCCAGTTTCCTGATCGGCATGCTGGTGCTTCCGCTGCTGGCGCAGCAGGCCTATGGCTGGGCGCTGGCGGCGATTCTCGTCAACCGCCTGGGCGACGGTCTGGATGGCGCCCTGGCCCGGCATACCGGGAAGTCGAGCGATGCCGGTGGTTTTCTGGATATCGGGCTCGACTTCCTGTGCTATGCCGCCGTGGTGCTGGGCTTCGCTCTGGCCGACCCGGCGGCCAATGCGCTGGCGGCAGCGCTCTTGCTGTTTGCCTTCGTCGGCACCGGCAGCTCGTTTCTGGCCTTCGCGATCATGGCCGCCAAGCACGACCTGGCACGGCCTAGCTTCGAGAACAAGGCGTTCTACTACCTGCATGGCCTCACCGAGGGCACCGAAACCATTCTGGCCTTCGTGGTCTTCTGCCTGTGGCCTGAGCACTTCGCCTTACTGGCATCGATCTTTGCCGCTGCCTGCCTGCTGACCACCGGCACTCGGCTATGGGGCGGCTTTCATACCGTCAAGGCGCGGGAGCGCAGCGCATGAAGCATCAACGATATTGTAAGCCGACCTCGGCGCTGACCGGACTGCTGGTGGCAGGCCTGGGGCTGACCGTTCCTGCTGGGCCGCTGAAGGCGGCCGAGACCGCCTTCAGCCCAAGTGACATCCAGGCCTGGTCGACGCGTGCCTTCGATGGCGAAACAGACTACCGGCTGGTGGAACTGGACGGAGAGCAGGTGCTCAGGGCGCAGGCTCGCGGCCAGGCCTCGGCCAAGTATCTGGAGCAGGAGATCGACCTGTACCGCACCCCCTATCTGCACTGGTGCTGGCGTGTTTCGTCGACCTACCCGGGGCTTGTGGAAACCACCAAGGCCGGCGATGACTATCCGGCGCGAGTCTATGTGGCGCACAAGACCGGCTGGTTGCCGTTTCAGGTGCAGTCGGTGAACTATGTCTGGTCATCCAACCAGGCGGCGGGTAGCGCCTGGCCGAATGCCTTCACCGAACGTGCCCAGCTGCTGGCGCTCAAGGGCAAGGAGGCCCCGGTCGGCCAGTGGGTAGCCGAGGTGCGCGATGTGCGTGAGGACTTCAGCCGCCTGTTCGGTGAGCGCCCGGAGCGCCTGAGCGGCGTCGCGCTGATGACCGATGGCGACAATGCAGGGGGCGATGCCACCGCCTGGTATGCCCGCCTGGCGTTTTCCGACTCTTCTGCGCCTCCCCGCTGTCCGGGGCAGTGAAGGGCGGATAGCAAGGCGCTAGCCTAATCCGCGGCTCATGCTCATGGTATGCGGCAGATGCAAAAGGCAGAGGCACAAAAAAGGGGCAGCCCAATGGGCTGCCCCTTTCTTGATCAGCGTGTGCTGAGCGCTGTGGGCGAGCTTAGTGCTCTACGCCACCTTCGCCGTGCACGTGGCCGTGCTCGACTTCTTCTTCGCTCGCTTCACGCACTTCGGCGATTTCGACGTCGAAGTTCAGGTTCTGACCGGCCAGCGGGTGGTTACCGTC
The DNA here is from genome assembly GCF_003268885.1 of Onishia taeanensis. Classification (GTDB taxonomy): domain Bacteria; phylum Pseudomonadota; class Gammaproteobacteria; order Pseudomonadales; family Halomonadaceae; genus Onishia; species Onishia taeanensis_A. The sequence continues at coordinate 55,184 of NZ_QLSX01000008.1, read as the reverse complement.
GACGGTAACGGTGTCGCCTTCAACCTGAGTCACGGTGACCATCAGCGGGCCGCCCTGAGTCTGAGCCTGGAACTGCATGCCCGGCTGCACGTCTTCGACACCCTGGAAGGCATCACGCGGCACTTCCTGCACCAGGCCTTCCTGGATTTCGCCGTAACCTTCTTCCGGTGTAACGGCCACCTGCAGCTTGTCGCCGTCTGCCTTACCTTCCAGCTCTTTTTCCAGACCCGGGATGATGTTGCCGGAGCCGTGCATGTAGGTAAGCGGATCGCGACCTTCGGAGCTGTCCAGCACCTCACCAGAATCATTTTTCAGGGTGTAGTGGAACGCGACTACGGTGTTCTGCGCAATTTGCATTGATGGACCTTTCGGTGAGTGCATGTCTCATCAATGGTAACGCGATGGCCCAAGGGCTGTCAGGGGCGTCTGGGTATTTTTCAGCTTGTTCGGGGCTATCATGATGTTGATTCAAGCCTGTGAGCCGCAGTTGCGTGTCACCCGAGGCAGGGATACCCTGAATTCGATTGTTCATCATCCTTTCACCCGACTACGAATGCCGCTGGAGAGAATGTCCATGACCGTGACGCTGATCTGGCTGATCGCCTTTGCCGTGATCCTGTTATTGACCGTTAAGAGCTGGAGCGGGGCGTTGGGAACCTTCTTCGAGCGCAAGATGCCGTCGCTGTTGCTCAGCGGTGGTGATGACCGTTGGGTCTGGTGCCCGGCGATTGCCGTGCTGGGCGCGACCACCGTGGTGCGCCCGGTCGACATGGTGTTCACTGTGCTGCTGCTGGCACTGATCGTGTGGCTCGGCAAGAGCCTGATCAGTTGGGCCATGAACCGGGTCAAGCTGCACTGAACCCATGCGCAGCCACCACCGCTGTGTGCTGGTGTTGGCTGCTGGGACCTATCTCAAGGTCCCGCCAGCCAGAAACGACAAGGCCCGCGAGCATGCTCGCGGGCCTTGTTGCGTTCTGAGGGCTTGTTGGGCTTTTTCTTGCAAGTTCCTGCTAGGCCCTGGATCGTTCGGTCCTAGTCGCCCTTTCTGCGTTCCCCGTTATCAGTAGGGTGCCACGCTGAGGTTGGAGCCGCTGCCGATCAGGCGCACGCGCTGGCCGACCTGGAAGGCGCGGTCGGCTTTCTGTACCACGACCACGCTCTGACCGGTATCGCGACGAATCTCCATTTCCCAGGCGGTGGTCCGGTTGGCGGAATCCTCGATCTTCTTGCCGGCCACGCTGCCGCCGATGGCGCCGGCTGCAGTGGCCAGTGTACGGCCGGAACCGCCGCCGATCTGGTTACCCAACAGGCCGCCAATAACGGCGCCGCCGATGCCGCCGAGCGCACCGCTGTTCTGGTCGCCGGCCTGGATCTGCACCTGGCGCAAGGCGGTGATAGTGCCATAGCTGACCGTCTGGGCGGTCTGTGCTTGGTTGCCTCGATACACGTCCCCTGAATAGGGGCTGGTGTTGGCGCAGCCGGCAAGCGTCAGTAGACCGGCGGCCAGCACGGGGAGCAGGGCGTGTGATTTGAGGTAGCGCATGGGAGATCCTCCTTCGCTTACGCGATATGAAACTCAAGGCGTGCGTATCGCCATTGGGAAACAGTGTTCTTTAACTAGTCTAACGCTATTCCCGGCGCTCGACCAGCGATGCTTTGACCGAAAAGTCACGTCGGAGTGCCTGACGGCGCTAACTGAAAGAATATCGTCCTGGTTGGCACTTATCGAGACATGAAAAAACCCATCCCGCAGTGCGGAATGGGTCATGGTCAGTCACGTAATGCGTTGTTTCGTTGTTGGCCGCCGGGCTGGCGGGTCATTCCTCTTCGAGCAATGGCGCGTCGCCGGCCAACACTTCGTCCCAGGCGTCGTCGAGCGAGTAACCCGCGCGGCTGTCAACGGTGTCGATGACCTCGACGGCGTGCTGCAGGGATTCCCGCTGGCCTTTCAGGGCCACCACCAGCTTGGCGAGTTCCTGCTTGCTGAACGTGTCGGCGATCAGATCGGCTTGGTGGCTCAGTTCGATGCAGTTCATGTGTAACACCTCGTGCAGTGGCCATCGGCGATGGCGTTATGGAGCGTTGGCTACTCATGCCGGGCCGGGTAAGCGCCCGTCGCTGCAGTGGCGAAGTGGTCACACGCTTGGAAAGACCATCGCTCAAGGCGCCTGGGTCATCGATCGGAGCGCCTTCGTTGTAGCTCAGTGCAAGGGATCCTGGGTCGGGGTAGCGACACTGGCTTGCGCTGTGATTTGACTATGGTGCAGCACAGCAGAATCGACCATGCCTCATTGGCCGCAGCTCGTGTTGTAACCCGACTACAAGGTGTCAGGAACGTCGGCGAACTTGTCGATATCTTTCATGGCCCCGGGGCCATGGAAAACAGACATCAAAAAGGGGAGGCCTATGGCCTCCCCCTTGGTGATAACTCGCTCGGTGTGGCGAGTTCGTCGATCAGGCGAACTGGTTCATGGTGTTGTCCTTGCCGCCGGCCTTCAGGGCGCCTTCGCCCGAGAAGTACTCCTTGTGATCATCGCCGAGGTTGGAACCGGCCATATCCTGGTGCTTGACGCAGGCCAGGCCCTTGCGGATCTCCTGACGCTGAACGCCCGCCACGTAGGCCAGCATGCCTTCCTCGCCGAAATAGCCCCTGGCCAGGTCATCGGTGGACAGGGCTGCGGTGTGATAAGTCGGCAGGGTGATCAGGTGGTGGAAGATACCGGCCTCGCGGGCGGCATCGCGCTGGAAGTTGCGGGTCCAGTCATCAGCGAGCGTCGCAAGCTCGCTGTCATCGTAGGCCGCGTTCATCAGGTCGGCGCGATCATAGGCGCTGACGTCTCGGCCTTCCTGTTCCCAGGCATCGAAGACCTGCTGGCGGAAGTTGAGTGTCCAGTTGAAGGAGGGCGAATTGTTGTAGACCAGCTTGGCGTCCGGGCAGACCTCGCGGATGCGGTTGACCATGCCGGCGATCTGGCCGACGTGGGGCTTCTCGGTCTCGATCCATAGCAGGTCTGCACCATGCTGTAGCGAGGTGATGCAGTCCAGCACCACCCGATCCTCGCCGCTGCCCGGCTTGAACTGGTAGAGGCCGTTGGCCAGACGCAGCGGTTTTTTGAGCTCGCCGTCGAGCTTGATCAGGGTGTCACCCTCGGCGACATCGTCCGCCGAGGCGACGGGTGTGGTCTCGAGGAAGCGGTTGTATTGGCTGGCCAGATCGCCGGGCTCGCGGGAGACCGGAATCTTCTGGGTCAGGCCGGCGCCCAGGGAATCGGTGCGGGCGACGATTACGCCGTCGTCGACGCCGAGTTCCAGGAAGGCGTAGCGCACGGCATTGATCTTTGCGAGGAAGTCCTCGTGGGGCACGGTGACCTTGCCGGCCTGGTGGCCGCACTGCTTGGCATCCGAGACCTGGTTCTCGATCTGGATGCAGCAGGCGCCGGCCTCGATCATCTTCTTGGCAAGCAGATAGGTGGCCTCCTCGTTGCCGAAGCCGGCATCGATGTCGGCGATGATCGGCACCACGTGGGTCTCGAAGTTATCGATCTTGTCCTGTGCGGCCCGGGCGCCGACTTCATCGCCCTCGGCGCGGGCCTCGTCCAGCGCCTTGAACAGGTGGCCCAGTTCCCGGGCATCGGCCTGGCGCAGGAAGGTGTAGAGCTCCTCGATAAGTGCCGGCACGCTGGTCTTCTCGTGCATTGACTGATCCGGCAGCGGGCCGAAATCGGAGCGCAGCGCCGCCACCATCCAGCCGGACAGGTAGAGGTAACGCTTGTCGGTGGTGCCGTGGTGGCGCTTCACCGCCAACATCTTTTGCTGCCCGATGAAACCGTGCCAGCAGCCCAGCGACTGGGTGTATTGGCTGGTATCGGCGTCGTAGGCGGCCATGTCGCGACGCATGATGCCGGCGGTGTAGCGGGCGATCTCCAGTCCGGTACGAAAGCGGTTCTGGGCCTTCATGCGCGCCGCGTACTCGGGGTTGATGGTGTCCCACTTGCCGCCTTGGGCCTCGCGCAGGGCGGTCAGGGTCTGGATTGCATCTTGATATGCTGACATGGAGCCATCCTCATCGATCGGTTGTGCCTGACGGCGGCATGTCGCGTCGAGTGCTTCATGCTGCGCTGCAGGATATGTCAAGCGTTAGTCAGGCAGACGGTCTTGTCTGTGCTGCCTTGGTCGAAGGGGGCGTAGCATTAAATTCGGTGTAATAGACCTGCAGAATTCAGCATCTAAAACGGTTGTTTTAATGTCGCCCTGATAAAGACTATGGCCCATGACATCGGGGCCTCACCATGATTACTTAGCGGTAGGGAGCGTTGTAGTAAGACTACAAGCCAGGCCTTTTTCGGCCATGAATGTAGTCTTATTTCCGGGGCGCAAGGGAAGAGCTTTCGAATCAGTCGCCTAGCGTGAGGCGCATATTGCGGTGCGGTATGCCGGCATCGAGAAATTCATCACCGAAGGCGACGAAACCCAGACGTTCGTAGAAGGGAAGTGCATGCGTCTGGGCGGCGAGCTCTACATGAGCATGTCCATGAGAGCGAGCGGCCTCGACGGTTGCCTGCATCAGTGCCACCCCGATGCCTAGGCCACGGGCCTCGGCCAGCACGGCGACGCGCCCGACATGGCCATCGGGCAGCAGACGGGCGGTGCCCAGCGCGGTGGTGCCGCGCCAGGCCAGGAAATGCAGGCAGTCGGCATCGCGGCCGTCCCATTCCTCGTGCTGTGGGACAGCCTGTTCTTCGATGAACACCAGGCGGCGGATTTCGCTGGCGATGTCGCGAAGCTCGTGCCAGCTGCCCTGCTGGAGCGTTATCTCATCCTGTCGCTGCTGACTCATTCCTCATCCTCATCCTCGCCGTCTTGCGGCCAGCTCAGGCTGCCGCGGTCGAGCAGGCCGGCAATGAGTGCTGCCGCACCGGGGTAGGCGAGCAGCTCGGCGTCGATGGGCGTCTGCGAGGCAAGGGCCCGGGCCAGGCCCGGCGTGCAGGGCAGGCCATCGCCGTCGACGAACAGGGTCGCCTGGGTTGCGTCCTGGCCGCGCCAGGCGAAGCGCGAGCCCAGGGTGCGCTCCAGATACCCCCCGGCCTCGAGTTCGGCGGTAAGCTCATCAACCGGCGTCGGTTCTTCCTGTGGCACCAGCTGGTCGACATATTTGGGCTGTGTCATCACCCGGCCGAACCACTGGGCCAACTGGGCAGGATCATCCAGGGTGTCGAGGATCAGCCGGCGCATGCGCTCAAGCGCCTCGTCGTTCAGCTCGCCGGGATCGGCGGGCGGCGTCATCCCGGCATCGCTGTAGCGCTGGGAGGCCGGCAGCGTCTCGCCCAGATAGTCGGCGAAGGAGGTCACCGACTCGTCGGCGGACAGCGCCCGGAAGCCCACCGAAACGGTCATGCAGTCTTCCGACTGGCTGACACCGTGGTGGGCGTGGCCCGGCGGGAGATAGAGCATGTCGCCGGGCTCGAGCACCCAGTCCTTGTTCGGCGTTACCTCGAAGTGCTCGAGGATTCGCAGGTCGATGCCGTCGATGATCGGGGCATCCTCGTCGACGGCACCGCCTAGCTGCCAGCGGCGCTGGCCGCTGGCCTGTAGTAGGAAGACATCGTACTGATCGACGTGGGGGCCAACGCTGCCGCCCGGCGGGGCGTAGCTGATCATGATGTCGTCGAGACGCCAGCGGGGCAGGAAGCTGAAGGCTTCCAGCAGTTCGGCGACCTCGGGCACGTAGTGGTCCACGGCCTGTACCAGCAGGGTCCAGTCACGCTCGGGAAGGCGCGAGAAGGTGGTCTCATCAAAGGGGCCATGACTGACCTGCCAGGGCTGTGGATTACCCTTGGTATCGTGGCCGTGTTCTTCGACCAGGCGTGCCTCGATGCCTTCCTCGCAGGCAAGGCCTGCCAGTTCATCGGGTGACAGCGGGCTTTCGATATCCGGGAAAGCACCGCGGATCAGCAGCGGCTTGCGCTGCCAGTACTGGCCGAGGAAGTCGGCGGCGCTGAGGCCGCCCAGCATGGGCAAGGGCGTGTCGGCAGTCATGGTGTGGTGTCCTCAGATGAAGGCAAACAGGCGCTGGCGCGAGCCAGCGCCTGTCGGTGACGCAATGGGTGGATGACCGGGGCGTGGGCGCGGGCCTTAGCGACTTAGAGCGCCTTGGCCTGGGCCGCGGCATTGCCGATATAGGTGGCCGGGCTCATGGCCTTGAGCTCGGTCTTCACCTCGGCCGGCAGTTCCAGAGTATCGATGAAGGTGGCGAAGCCGACCTGGTCGATGCGCTTGCCGCGGGTCAGTTCTTTGAGCTTTTCGTAGGGCTTCTCGATGCCGTAGCGGCGCATCACGGTCTGGATCGGCTCCGCCAGCACTTCCCAGCTGTTGTCCAGGTCGGCGTCGAGGCGCTCCGGGTTGGCTTCGAGCTTGCTGATGCCCTTGAGCGACGCCTGGTAGGCGATCAGGCCCTGTGCCAGGCCGGTGCCGAGGTTCCTGAGCACGGTGGAGTCGGTCAGGTCGCGCTGCCAGCGGGAGATCGGCAGCTTCTGGGCCAGGTGCGTCAGCACGGCGTTGGCGATCCCCAGATTACCCTCGGAGTTCTCGAAGTCGATCGGGTTGACCTTGTGCGGCATGGTCGAGGAGCCGATCTCGCCGGCCACGGTGCGCTGTTTGAAGTAGCCCAGCGAGATATAGCCCCAGACGTCGCGATCGAAGTCGATCAGGATGGTGTTGAAACGGCATACCGCATCGAACAGCTCGGCGATGTAGTCGTGGGGCTCGATCTGCGTGGTGTAGGGGTTGAAGGTCAGTCCCAGCTCGGCGACGAAGGTCTCGGCGTTGGCCGCCCAGTCGATGCTTGGGTAGGTCGCTAGGTGAGCGTTGTAGTTACCCACGGCGCCGTTGATCTTGCCCAGCAGCTCGACGGCTTCGATCTGCTTGAGCTGCCGGCGCAGGCGCGCGGCAACGTTGGCCATTTCCTTGCCAAGGGTCGTGGGGCTCGCTGTCTGGCCATGAGTGCGCGACAGCATCGGCTGGTCGGCATGCTCGTGGGCCAGGGCGACGATGGATTCGGTGACCTCATGCATCACCGGCAGCAGCACATCCTTCAGACCGCCACGCAGCATCAGGGCGTGGGACAGGTTGTTGATGTCCTCGCTGGTGCAGGCGAAGTGGATGAACTCGGTGACGGCGTTGAGTTCGGCGTTGTCCTCGACCTTCTCCTTCAGGAAGTATTCCACCGCCTTGACGTCATGGTTGGTGGTGCGCTCGATGTCCTTGATGCGCTGGGCATCCTCGACGCTGAAGTTAGCGACGATGGCGTCGAGCCAGGCACTGGCGTCGGCCGACAGGGCGGGCACTTCCTTGATGCCGTCATGAGCGGCCAGGCGCTGCAGCCAGCGAACCTCGACGGTGACGCGGGCGCGGATCAGGCCGAACTCGCTGAAGTGCTCGCGCAGGGCTTCGGTCTTGGTGCCGTAGCGGCCGTCGACGGGGGAAAGAGCGGTGAGGGCTGAGAGTTGCATGACAGTCATCCAGTGCGGTGAGGAAAAGGGAGCTGGAGTTAAGGGCGTGGGCGCTATAAGCCAGCGGCTAATCAGGGGCTAGCCGAACTCGTCGAGGGCGCGTCGCATGGCGCCGCGCTGGAAGATTAGCTTCCAGCGCCGACCGCCTTGCTGATGCCACAGCAGGGCAAAGCGCACGCCGGCCAGCAGGGCAGCCCGCACGCGTTCCGGCATCATGCGCTGCTGCAAGAGGCTTGGTTCACCCTGCACCACGATGCGGTAGCGGAAGGTCGAGATGGTGTCCTGATAAATCTCGCCGAGGCTCGCCACCACGTTCTCGTGGGTGTCGCCAAAGTGGCCGGCCTGGCTCTGAACGCGGGTCAGTCGGGTGCCGAGGGTGTCCATCATCTGCGGGCTCTTGCGCAGCTTCTGCGAGAGCAGCAAGAGCGAGAAGCCATAGCGCAGCACCACCGGGTTGGCCTGTTGCTTGCCGACCACGGCGCTCAGGGTGTCGAGTCCCTGGCGCAGGTGGTTGGGATGGCCGCCGTAGATGGCCTCGAAGCTTTCCGGGTCGGTGTCGACCGTGGCGCGAATCAGGGTCTGCCAGGCGCGTTCGTCGACCTGACCGGTGCGGGCCAGCTCGTCGACTACCACGGCGGCCTGAAAGACGCCGGCCAGCGCCAGTACCTGGCGGCTGACGGGGGAATCCGGGGCGCGGTGAATCGGGGTGGTCATGAGCGACGCTCCTTGCCGTGCCAGGTGTTCAGGATCACGCCGCCGCCGAGGCAGATCTCGCCGTCGTAGAGCACCAGCGACTGACCCGGCGTCACGGCGCGCTGCGGCTCATCGAAGATCACCTCGACGCCGCCATCCTCGCGAGTGCGCATGCTGCAGGCGACATCCTCCTGACGATAGCGGGTCTTGGCCATGAAGCGGCCCTCGCTCGCCGGCGCCTCACCGGCGACCCAGTCCATCGGCTCGGTGATCAGCACATCGCTGTAGAGCAGGTCATGATGCTTGCCCTGTACGGCGATCAGCACGTTGCGCTCGAGATCCTTGTGGGCCACGTACCAGGGCGCATCCGGGTGGTTTGGCAGACCGCCGATGCCCAGGCCCTGGCGCTGGCCCAGGGTGTAGTACATCAGCCCGATGTGCTCGCCGATCACTTCGCCCTCCGGGGTCTCGATGACCCCGGGCTGAGCCGGCAGATACTGGCGCAGAAAGTCAGAGAAGCGCCGCTCGCCGATGAAGCAGATGCCGGTGGAGTCCTTTTTGCGCGCGGTCACTAGGTCATGGCGCTCGGCGATGGCGCGCACCTCGGGCTTCTCGAGTTCGCCCACCGGGAATAGGGTGCGGGCGATGGCGGCTTCCGGCACGGCATGCAGGAAGTAGCTCTGATCCTTGTTGGTGTCGAGGCCCTTGAGCAGACGCGGCCGTTCGTCGCCATCGACATGACCGCGGACCTGCCCTTCACGCACATAGTGACCGGTGGCGATCTTCTCGGCGCCGAGCATCTCGGCATACTCGAGGAACACCTTGAACTTGATTTCGCGGTTACACAGGATGTCCGGGTTCGGGGTGCGACCGGCCTGGTACTCGGCCAGGAAATGCTCGAAGACGTTATCCCAGTACTCGGCGGCGAAATTGGCGGTGTGCAGCCTGATGCCTAGCTTGTCGCAGACTGCCTGTGCATCCGCCAGATCTTCCTTGGCGGTGCAGTATTCGGTGCCGTCGTCTTCGTCCCAGTTCTTCATGAACAGGCCTTCGACCTGGTAGCCCTGTTCGATGAGCAGGAGGGCGGACACGGAGGAATCGACACCGCCGGACATGCCGACGATGACCTTGCCCGCCGCGGGGGTGCGCGCGGCGGATGATCCGGCAGCGACTGACGCAGCAACTGACATAGGCGCTCTCGACGTCATGAGGGGAGTGGAATGGCGTTAAATGGGCGGGGATTATACACGATAGTGGCCGGCCGCTTCGACCACGCTTTCGCCAGGCAGAAACGCGCCGGGTCGCACCTCGCTGGTGGCTGTGTTCGGTGGCTGGGCTGCCAGGACCCTGGCTCAGCGTTCCTGAATCACATCCAGCGGGAAAGTGCGGCCACGCTGCACGTCACGGATGCGCCGCATCACCAGCGGGCTTCGCAGGCGCCCGGCTCGTTCCAGATCTTCCAGCTCATCGAATGTCAGCCAGTGGGTGGCAAGAATGTCCCGGTCCAGATCGTTGCCCAGGTGCGCTAGTGCCATGCCGGAAAAGCCGTGGCTGTGAAAGGTCAGGCCATCCGGTGCACGGTAGACATAGAGGCCCAGGTAGTCGGTGATGCCCACGTGCCAGGCGGTCTCCTCGCGGACCTCGCGCTCGGCGGCGGCCCGAATTCCCTCGCCCGACTCCAGGTGGCCCGCGGGTTGATTGAAGACCGTATGAGGCCCGCCGCGATCCTCCTCGACCATCAGGAAGCGTCCGGCGCGCTCGATCACGGTGGCCACCGTGACCCTGGGTGACCAGCGGCTCATCGTGGCCCTCTCGGCGTCTTGGCTTTTCGAGCCTTCGCCCTGGTGTCGCTCTTGCTCTGGTTATTGCTCAAATGCTTGCTCATGACCTTGGCCCCGGTGCCTTTCGCTTTTCCGCCCTTGCCATCCTTGCCGGCGCGCTGCGGCTTGGCAGGAGCATGAAGGGTTTCCTGGCGCCATTCGCCGGGGGCCAGGTGGTCGAGGCGCCAGGGGCCTATCGCCGCGCGAATCAGGCGCAGGGTGGGATAGCCGACCTCGGCGGTCATGCGGCGCACCTGACGATTGCGGCCCTCGCTGATGGTCAGTTCCAGCCAGTGGGTGGGGATATGGCGACGCTCACGCACCGGCGGGGTGCGCGGGCCGACCGGTGGCGCGTCGAGGCGACGCACCTTGGATGGCCGGGTCGGGCCGTCGTTGAGCATCACGCCCTTGCGGAGGGCTTCCAGCGCCGACTCACTAGGCTCACCCTCTACCTGTACCCAATAGGTCTTGGGCTGCTTGTGCTTGGGGTGGGTGATGCGGTGAATCAGTTCGCCGTCGTCGCTGAGCAGCAGCAGGCCCTCGGAGTCGTAGTCGAGACGCCCAGCCGGATAGATGCCCGGCACCTTGATGATATCGGCAAGCGTGGCGCGTCGCTCTCCGTCACCGGCGCCGCTGTCGGTGAACTGGGAGAGCATGCGGAAGGGCTTGTGAAGGAGATAGAGAGTACTCATAAGCGCAAGCTTACCGGCAAGCGGGGCGGGATGGCAGGGGCGTCTCACTATTATTGCTTATGCGCCGAGCCGGGCACGCTGGTATAATACTGCAGCTTGCTGGGAGCGCCCTCGACTCGATCGGGGCCTGCTAAGAGTAACCTGCTGGGCGCCGATGTTCCCTGCGATACCTGGCTTCATCACCTTGCCGGGTGGGTCGCACCGAGCCCCTGAGGCGGACATCGTGATCGCGCGCTACCGATCCAGTTTCATGCCACCGCAGTGACCAGAGAGATCAACGCCAACATGTCAAAAACGCCGAAGATTATCTATACGCTCACCGACGAAGCGCCGGCCCTGGCTACCTTTTCCCTGCTACCGATCATCGATGCCTACACCGACTCCGCCGGTATCAGCGTGGAGACTCGGAATATTTCCCTGGCCGGCCGCATCATCTGCCTGTTCCCGGAATACCTGAACGACGAGCAGAAACTCGGTGACCATCTGGCGGAGCTCGGTGAGCTGGCCAAGACCCCCGAAGCCAATATCATCAAGCTGCCCAATATCAGTGCCTCGCTGCCGCAGCTCAAGGCGGCCATTCGCGAGCTGCAGAGCCAGGGCTACAAGCTGCCCGACTATCCCGATGAGCCGACCAGCGACGTAGAGCGCGATATCCAGGCGCGCTACGACCGGGTCAAGGGCAGCGCCGTGAACCCGGTGCTGCGTGAAGGTAACAGTGACCGTCGCGCGCCCCAGTCGGTGAAGAGCTACGTCCGCAAGTACCCGCACCGCATGGGCAAGTGGACTGCCGATTCCCAGTCTCACGTGGCCTGCATGAGCGACGGTGACTTCTACGGCAGCGAGAAGTCCGCCACGCTGGCTTCCGAGGGCGTGGTCAAGATCGAGCTGGTTGGCAAGGACGGCACCACTACGGTGCTCAAGGAGAAAACCCCGGTGCTGGCCGGCGAGGTGATCGACGGTTCCATGATGAGCCGCAAGGCGCTCTCCGCCTTCGTCGCCGAGCAGATCGCTGATGCCAAGAAGCAGGGCGTGCTGTTTTCCCTGCACCTCAAGGCGACCATGATGAAGGTCTCTGACCCGATCATGTTCGGCATGGTGGTCAACGAGTTCTATCGCGACGTGCTGGAGAAGCACGCCGAGGTGCTGGACGAGGTCGGCTTCGATGCCACCAACGGCATCGGCGATCTCTATGCGACCATCGCCAAGCTGCCTGCCGAGAAGCAGGATGAGATCAAGGCGGATATCGAAGCGCTCTACGCCGAGCGTCCGTCCCTGGCAATGGTCGATTCCCACAAGGGCATCACCAACCTGCACGTGCCCAGCGACGTGATCATCGACGCCTCCATGCCGGCGATGATTCGTGACTCCGGCAAGATGTGGGGCGCCGATGATGCCCTGCACGATGCCAAGGCGGTGATCCCGGATCGCTGCTATGCCACCATCTATCAGGCCACCATTGACGACTGCAAGGCCAACGGTGCCTTCGATCCGACCACCATGGGCAGCGTGCCCAATGTCGGCCTGATGGCGCAGAAAGCCGAAGAGTACGGCTCCCACGACAAGACCTTCCAGATTCCCGCCGACGGCACCGTGCGCGTCACCAGCGATTCTGGCGAGGTGCTCTTCGAACACACCGTGGAGCAGGGCGATATCTGGCGCATGTGCCAGACCAAGGACGCCCCGATCAAGGACTGGGTCAAGTTGGCCGTGGCCCGTGCCCGCGACAGCGAGACGCCGGCGGTGTTCTGGCTCGACGCCCAGCGCGCTCACGATGCACAGCTGATCAAGAAGGTCGAGACCTACCTCAAGGATCATGACACCAGTGGCCTGGATATCCGCATCATGGCCCCGGTGGATGCCATGCAGTTCAGCCTGGAGCGGATCCGTCGCGGCGAGGACACCATCTCCGTCACTGGCAACGTGCTGCGTGACTACCTCACCGACCTGTTCCCGATCATGGAGCTGGGCACCAGCGCCAAGATGCTCTCCATCGTGCCGCTGATGAACGGCGGTGGTCTGTTCGAGACCGGCGCCGGTGGCTCCGCGCCCAAACACGTTCAGCAGCTCCTCGAGGAGAACCACCTGCGCTGGGATTCCCTGGGCGAGTTCCTGGCGCTGGCCGCTTCCCTCGAACACCTGGGCAAGACCTTCGACAATGCCCGCGCTCGGGTGCTGGCCAAGGCGCTTGACGAGGCCAACGGCAAGTTCCTCGACAGCAACAAGTCGCCGTCGCGCAAGGTCGGTGAGCTGGACAACCGCGGCAGCCACTTCTACCTGGCCGTCTACTGGGCCGAGGCCCTGGCCGCCCAGGACGAGGATGCTGAACTCAAGGCGCTATTCGGCAAGCTGGCCGAAGAATTCCACGCCAAGGAGTCGGTGATCATCGAGGAACTCAATGCGGTGCAGGGGCAGCCCGTGGATATCCAGGGTTATTACCACCCCAACGGTGAGCTGACTGAGAAGGCCATGCGCCCCAGTGCGACACTCAATGCGGCCCTGGCGCTGGTGGCCAAGGGTTAACCCCCTTAGCCGCCCTCGGCACGCATGTGTCCCCGGCCCTCGTCCGCCTAGCGGGCGAGGGCCCTTTACGTTTCTAGGGGCGCTGAATAACAGCCTTAGAGAGCATGTTTGACAGCGCTCGATGGTCAGCGCCCCTTGCAAGCGGCTCATCACGGCCGCATCTTATAACTGAACCCTCAGCGGGCCTTGGCGTCCAACCATAGTTGATGCGTTGAAGGCTCACAGGCTTGAGAGGATGGGTAACGCCTTTTATGTTCAAGATAGATGATCCTTACCAACGCTATGTCACGGCGTCGCTGGAAGCCGGCATGACCCGCCCTTCGGGTCCTCAGGAAGAGGGCGAGGACGACGTGGCGGTCGAGCGTGCCGAGCCGGACCTGGCGCCGCCGCCGATGTTCAAGGTGGTGCTGCACAATGATGACTTCACGCCCATGGAATTTGTGGTCGAGGTGTTGCAGACCTTCTTCAACATGGACAGCGAGAAGGCCGTGCAAGTGATGTTGGCGGTTCACACCCAGGGAAAGGCGACCTGTGGCATTTTTACCCGCGACATCGCGGAAACCAAAAGTCATCAAGTCAATCAATACGCCAAAGAGTGCCAGCATCCGTTGCTGTGCGATATCGATAGGGCCGACTGACGACTGGCAAGCTGATTGTCAGGCAAGCGGAAGACAGCCAGTGCAGGATCGGCGTGACCGGCTCGAACTCGAGCTTGCGAATCCCGAGAATGTACCCGATGGTGAAATTGCCGGCGATCGCCGGCCGACGCCCGAGGTGGCGAGAAGGGGACTGCCATGCTGAGCAAAGAACTCGAACTCACGCTGAATACGGCCTTTACCGTGGCGCGCTCCAAGCGTCATGAGTTCATGACCGTCGAACACCTGCTGTTGGCGTTGTTGGACAATGCCTCAGCGGCTGATGTGCTGCGTGCCTGCGGCGCCAATCTGGACAAGCTTCGCTCGGATCTGCAGGACTTCATCAATTCCACCACGCCACTGATTCCCGAGGACCAGAACGACCGGGAAACCCAGCCGACCCTGGGCTTCCAGCGCGTGCTGCAACGGGCAGTTTTCCACGTGCAGTCCTCCGGCAAGAGCGAGGTCACCGGGGCCAATGTGCTGGTGGCGATCTTCTCCGAGCAGGAAAGCCAGGCGGTCTACTTCCTCAAGCAGCAGAACGTGGCGCGGGTGGATGCCGTCAACTACATTGCCCACGGCATTTCCAAGGTGTCTGGTCACGGTCAGTCGCCGTCGTCTTCGCCGTCTCACGATGCTGAAGAGGCCGAAGAGGGCGTCAGCGAGGGCAATACGCACCCGCTGACAGGGTATGCCACCAACCTCAATGAGCAGGCACGCCTTGGCAAGATCGACCCGCTGATCGGTCGTGATCATGAGCTCGAGCGTGTGGTGCAGATCCTCGCCCGGCGGCGCAAGAACAACCCGCTGCTGGTGGGTGAAGCCGGGGTGGGCAAGACGGCCATCGCCGAAGGGCTTGCCAAGCGCATCGTCGAGGAAGACGTGCCCGACGTGATCGCCGATGCGGTGGTCTACTCGCTGGACATGGGCGCCCTGTTGGCCGGCACCAAGTACCGTGGCGACTTCGAGAAGCGCCTGAAGAGCCTGCTGGCCGAGCTCAAGAAACAGCCCAACTCCATTCTCTTCATTGACGAGATCCATACCGTGATCGGCGCCGGTGCGGCATCCGGCGGCGTGATGGACGCGTCCAACCTGCTCAAGCCGCTGCTCTCCTCGGGTGAGCTGCGCTGCATCGGCTCGACCACCTTCCAGGAGTTCCGCGGGATCTTCGAGAAGGATCGGGCCCTGGCACGGCGCTTCCAGAAGGTCGATGTGCCGGCACCGTCGGTCGAAGACACCATCCGCATTCTCAAGGGACTGCGCGGCCGCTTCGAAGAGCACCACAAGCTCAAGTACACCGATGGCGCGCTTGAAAGTGCCTCGAGGCTGGCCGATCGCTACATCAATGATCGTCACCTGCCGGACAAGGCCATCGACGTGATCGATGAGGCCGGCGCACACCAGCGGCTGCTACCGCCGGAGATGCGGGTGGATACCATCGACGTCGATCAGGTCGAGGCGGTAGTGGCCTCCATCGCCCGGATTCCGCCGAAGAGCGTCTCGAACTCCGATCGCAAGCTACTCGCGAACCTCGAGCGCGACCTGAAGATGCTGGTGTTCGGTCAGGACGAAGCGATCACCGGTCTGTCGGCGGCTATCAAGCTGTCGCGTGCCGGTCTCAAGTCGCCGGACAAACCCGTGGGCAGCTTCCTGTTCAGCGGCCCCACCGGGGTGGGCAAGACCGAGGTGGCCCGCCAGTTGGCCTCGCTGATGGGAGTCGATCTTGTGCGTTTCGACATGTCCGAGTACATGGAGCGCCACACCGTATCGCGCTTGATCGGTGCGCCGCCGGGATATGTCGGCTACGACCAGGGCGGCCTGCTGACCGAGGCGGTCACCAAGCAGCCGCATTGCGTGCTGCTGCTCGATGAGATCGAGAAGGCTCACCCGGATGTCTTCAACCTGCTGTTGCAGGTCATGGACCATGGCCGCCTGACCGACAATAACGGCCGTGAGGCGGACTTCCGACACGTGGTGCTGATCATGACCTCGAACGCCGGGGCCGAGCAGATCTCGCGTCGCTCCATCGGCTTCAATCCGCAGGATCATTCGACCGATGGCATGGAGGTGATTCGCAAGACCTTCTCGCCAGAGTTCCGCAACCGCCTGGACGGCATTATCCCGTTCAGCTCGCTGCCCGCCGAAGTGGTGCGCAACGTGGTCGACAAGTTCCTGGTCGAACTTCAGGCACAGCTTGACGAGAAGCGGGTTCAGCTCGATGTGGACGAGGACGCTCGCGCCTGGTTGGCTGAGCGTGGCTATGATCCGGAGATGGGCGCGCGGCCGATGGCTCGCCTGATCCAGGAGAAGCTCAAAAAACCGCTGGCTGAGATGATTCTGTTCGGCAATCTGGCCGATCAAGGTGGGGTCGTGCACGTCACGCTTGATGAGGGCAGCGACGAGTTGAATCTCGCCACCGAGGAAGAGCTGGCGGAACCCTGAGGGTCGGGTGAGGGCCAAGGCAATGGTTCAAGCGGTAGCTTGAGCCATTGTCTGACACTTTCTCGATTGACACTGACTCTAGCTACTACTGATTAGGCTACAACAGACCTAGCTGCCACTGACTAGGCTACTACCGAAATAGCCACCACCGACCGGCGCCCTGTCTGATGACGGGGCGTCTTTTTTTGGCCGGTCGGTTGGCGAAAGGCGCGGGGCCCGGAACGCTTAACGCGAGCGGTAGACGATGCGGCCCTTGGACAGGTCGTAGGGAGTCAGCTCGACCTTGACCTTGTCGCCGGTGAGGATGCGGATGTAGTTCTTGCGCATCTTGCCCGAGATGTGGGCGGTGACTACGTGGCCGTTTTCCAGCTCGACGCGGAACATGGTGTTGGGCAGCGTATCGACGATGACGCCTTCCATTTCGATATGGTCTTCACGAGCCATATAGGCATTTCCTCATGATGGTTTTTTGCAAAGCGATGTGTCGACGATGACAGTGCCGGTAGCATCGCGGCCGGAACGGCCGGGATTGGGACGGCAACGTCTGTCACCGATCATCAATATAGCGCGGTATTGTGCCGTATGCCGGACGTCAAGGCAAAACATGCTGTGGGTCAACGGTTAAGCGCGAGGCATCAAGTCGTCGGAATCGAGCGTCGCCAGTGGCGGCCATCGAGGTATTCCAGCGGCTGAAAGTAGCGCTTGTAGTCCATTTTCCTGCATTCCCGAATCCAGTAGCCCAGGTAAACGTGAGGCAGGTCCTCGGCGCGGGCGCGTTCGATCAGGCTCAGCACCGCGAAGGTGCCCAACGAGCGACGGTCGAGGGTTGGAGAGGGTTCGAAGAAGGTATAGATGGCGGACAGGCCATGCCCCAAGCGGTCGATGGCGGTGACGGCCACCAGTCGGCCGTCGAGGCGAAACTCCAACAGGCGCGCATAGGCATGGTCCAGCGTCAGGAAGGTGCGATACTGCTCGTGACTCGGCGGGAACATGTCGCCATCGGCGTGGCGGGTGCGAACGTAGCGCGCATAGAGTTCATAGTGCTCGGGATCGTAGTTGGCGCCCCGTTCGTGCACGGTTAAATCGGCATTGCGATTGATGATCTTGCGCTGGCTGCGGCTGGGCGCAAACTCGGCGACCGGAATGCGCACCGATACACAGGCGCGACAGCCTTCGCAATGAGGCCGGTAGAGATGCCTGCCGCTGCGGCGGAAACCGAGCAGCGTCAGGGCATCGTAGACGCTCTGGCCGGGGGATTCCTGGGGATCCAGAAAGAGGGTGGTCGCCTCATGACCCTCCAGATAGCTGCAAGCATGGGGAACCGTCAGGAAGAAACGCAGATCCCGAACCGGATGTTGTGGCGCGCGACTACTCACGTTCAACGGCCCCCTTCGTTAATGATGTCATCCTTGGGGGCTTCGCGGCCATTCGTGGCGCGGTGCCATCTTGCCCCTGAATGTACAGATCAAGATAGTTGATGAACTCCTGGCGGGCGATCTCACGGGCGCCCATGCTGGCAAGATGCGAGGTGTGCATCTGACAGTCGATCAGGCCGTCCCCCAGCGCCTGCAGGTGGCGGGCCAGATAGACCAGGGCAACCTTGGATGCATCCGGCACACGGCTGAACATCGATTCACCGAAAAACACCCGGCCCATGCCGACGCCGTAGAGCCCGCCGACCAGACAGCCGTTGCGCCAGACCTCGACCGACTGTGCATAGCCAAGTGAATGCAGAGCGACATAGGCCTTGCGCATGTCATCGCTGATCCAGGTGCCCTCGTCAGCCGATCGGGTGGCGGCGCAGGCCTCGATGACCGCCGGGAACGCGGTGTTCCAGGTCACCTTGAAGCCCGCGTTGCGCAACCGCTTGGCCAGGCTGCGGCGAATGCGGATCTCGCCTGGGAACAGCACCATGCGTGGGCTGGGGCTCCACCACAGGATCGGCTGGTCGTCGCTGAACCAGGGGAAGATGCCGCATCGATAGGCCGCGATCAGCCAGTCAGGCGTCAGGTCTCCACCCGCCGCGAGCAGGCCATCCGGCTCGTCAAGTGCCTGATTGAGCGACGGGAATTGCACGGGAGAAGTGGGCAACCAGGGCAGCATGGCGGAAGCGTGTTCGTTGGTAGAGGAGCGAAGGTGTCGAAAGCTCAGTGTGACGGGCTTCGCAGTCCACCTCAAGCGTGGCGTGGCCATGGCTGGCCGATGTTCTGCGGCGACAGGAGTGAAGTGTGGCATGGCCCCTGTGCCCTGGCCCCAAGGCTCGGTATCATGCTTGTCGATGTAGGACACACGAAGACGCCACAGACGGCGCAAGGGGAATGGCGACTTGAGTGTCAAGAACAAGGCGAGTAGCCGCCGCGAGGCGGCGGCCGGCGCCAAGGAGAGGGCGCGCCGCTTCGGGGTGCGACTGCAAGGAGCTGCCCGCGAGGGCGTGGTGATTCTGCTGTTGGCGGCCTGCGTTTTCCTGCTGCTGGCAATGTTCAGCTATCAGGCCTCGGATCCCGGCTGGTCGCACAGTGGCCCGGATGTAACCGTTAACAACTGGATGGGGCCGGTGGGCGCCTGGCTTGCCGATGTACTGTATTCGTTGTTCGGCGCCAGTGCTCTCTGGTGGCCAGGCATGCTGGGCTTTGCCGGCTGGCGGATGAGCCGGGTACGTCAGGTGCACCTGCAGTGGGATACGCTGGGGCTGGCCGTGCGTACCGGCGGGCTCTTCCTGCTGATGCTGGGCACCACCACCCTCGGGGCCCTGCATTTTTTCAATCCCGAAAGCGGGTTGCCCTATGCCGCTGGCGGTATCGTCGGCGAAGAGATGGTGCGTAGCCTGACGCCGCTGGTCGGCAGTCACGGTACCACGCTGCTGTCACTGGTCGCGCTGCTATGCGGTTTCCCGCCTTTCTCCGGAGTCTCCTGGCTACGGGTGATGGACGAGTCCGGTCATCTGGTGCAGCGGGTGATTGGCTGGTGCCGTGATCGGTCGCAGCGTGCACGCGAAGAAGCCGATGCCCAGGAACCTGTTGCTGAGTCTGAGCCTCAGCCCGCGGAAGTCAGCGGCGAAGATGATGATGCGGCACAGGCGCCTAGCTGGTGGCAGCGCCTGTGGCCCTGGAGCCGTCGCTATAGCGACGACGAGATACCCGCTGAGGAAGCTGGGCTTCGCGAGCCGCAGTGGAATCCTGATCAAGGCACCGATATTCCCTGGGAGGTGCCCGAACGCACGCCTTCGGCCAAACAGCCAGGCGCCGCTTACAGCGAGCGGATGGCCCCGAAGGACGCCAATGAGCAGGCGTCACCGGACTCTCGGCGCGCCGAGCCCGAGCCCGCGAAGGCGCCCCCGCTGAGGGCTGAGACGATTCCCGAGCCGGTGTTGCCGGAAGACGACGAGCCGCCCTGGACCGGCATGTCGCTGCGGGCCGAGCGCGATATGCCCGCCAAGGCACCGGAAGCCCCCCCGGAGCCGGCTCAAACACAGGCACCAGAACCGGCATCAGAGTCGGTTTCAGAGACGCCGACAGCGCCTGGGCCCGTTGACGACGCAGCAGACCAGGATGACCGCCCTGCGCCGGCCATGGCGTCTTCGGGGTCTTCGCCGCAGTCCGTTGCACGTCATGCCCGCCGTGAGCCGATGATCAGCTGGCAGGACGCGGACTGGGACGATGACAAGCCGTCTCAAATGGCAAAAGAGCGTCAGGCAGACAGCAAGACAGAGAGTTGGGAAGAGCGCGGGAAAGAGAATGAGCCCCGCCGCGAGGCATCCGAAGTGGCGTCATCTCCCGCGCCCGTGCCGCCACCTGTCACGCCCTCTGTTGCGCAGCCTGCGGCGTCTGTTACGCCGCCTCTGGAGCAGCGAGACGAGACAGCTCAACAGTCGGCGAGACACCAAGAGTCGACTGAAGAACGCTCAGCGCAGCCAGTGTCGGCCCAAGGAAGCGTTGCTCAAGAAAGCTCCACCCCAGAAAGCTCCGCTCAAGTGCCAGAGACTCCCGCCGCGCCCCGGGTCGCTAGCGCCGAGCAGGCTCGCGCGGCGGCGGATCATCCGGATGAGCCCGCGCTTTGGACCGTCGAGCACCTGCAGAGCCAGCGCTCGTCAATGGATGACCTGCCGGATATCGACG
The DNA here is from genome assembly GCF_003268885.1 of Onishia taeanensis. Classification (GTDB taxonomy): domain Bacteria; phylum Pseudomonadota; class Gammaproteobacteria; order Pseudomonadales; family Halomonadaceae; genus Onishia; species Onishia taeanensis_A. Next base: position 34,759 of record NZ_QLSX01000008.1, on the reverse strand, counting down.
GGGAGCTGCCCTCGCTCCGGCTGCTGACCCCGGCAGAAGCCCATCAGCCCAACTACACAGAGGAACAGCTCGCCGAGATGGCCGAGCTGCTCGAGGTCCGCTTGCGGGAGTATGGCGTCAAGGCTGAGGTGGTGCACACCTGGCCGGGGCCTGTCATCACGCGCTTCGAGATCAAGCCCGCTGCCGGGGTGAAGGTCTCCAAGATCAGCAATCTGGCCAAGGACCTGGCGCGCTCGCTGATGGTCAAGAGCGTGCGGGTGGTCGAGATCATCCCCGGGCGGCCCACCGTGGGCATCGAGATTCCCAACCCGCACCGTGCCATGATCCGCCTGCGCGAGGTCATCGACTCCGACAGTTATCAGGATGCGAATTCGCCATTGACCATGGCATTGGGCCAGGACATCGGCGGGGCGCCGGTGGTGGCCAATCTTGGCAAGATGCCACACCTGCTGGTTGCCGGTACCACCGGGTCGGGCAAGTCGGTGGGCGTCAACGCCATGCTGATCTCGATGCTGCTCAAGGCCACACCCGACGAAGTTCGCATGATCATGGTCGACCCCAAGATGCTCGAACTGTCGGTCTATGACGGCATTCCGCATCTGCTGGCGCCGGTGGTGACCGATATGAAGGAGGCCGCCAACGCCCTGCGCTGGTGCGTGGCTGAGATGGAGCGGCGCTACAAGCTGATGGCGGCGATGGGCGTGCGCAACATCGCCGGCTTCAACGCCAAGCTCGACGAGGCCGAACGGGCCGGTGCTCAGGTCGCCGACCCGCTGTGGGAACCGCAGCCCTGGCAGATGCATGAATCGCCGCCGGTGCTCGAGAAGCTGCCCTACATCGTGGTGGTCATCGACGAGTTTGCCGACATGTTCATGATCGTCGGCAAGAAGGTCGAGGAGCTGATCGCGCGGCTGGCCCAGAAGGCCCGTGCGGCGGGGATTCATCTGATTCTCGCCACCCAGCGGCCTTCGGTGGACGTGGTCACCGGTCTGATCAAGGCCAATATTCCCACCCGCATGGCCTTCCAGGTGTCTTCGCGGATCGACTCGCGGACCATCCTCGATCAGGGCGGTGCCGAGAACCTGCTCGGTCACGGTGACATGCTCTACCTGCCGGCCGGCGCAGGCCTGCCGATGCGCGTGCACGGCGCCTTCGTCGATGACGACGAGGTGCACCGGGTCGCCGAGGACTGGAAGCGTCGCGGCGAGCCTGAGTACATCGACGAAATTCTCTCCGGCGGTGTCTCGGCGGATGCCCTGGCTGGCCTCGAGGGCGATAGTGGCAGCGGCGATGACGATGCCGAGCAGGATGCCCTCTACGACGAGGCGGTGATGTTTGTCACCGAGTCCCGTCGCGCCTCGATTTCGGCCGTGCAGCGCCGCTTCAAGATCGGCTATAACCGCGCAGCGCGCCTGGTCGAGACCATGGAGGGCGCCGGTGTGGTGTCGAGCATGGGCACCAACGGCTCCCGCGAAGTGCTGGCGCCGCCGCCGGTGGGCAACTGACGCCGGTGATCGTGATTCGACAAACCGTGCAGCAAACAAGGAAGGCGCGTTGCCGGGGCAACCCGGCGCCGCGTCGCCGGTCTCAGTAGTGCACCCTTGCTGGATGCACGCGGAGACGGGATACATTTGCCGGCGATTGCCGGCCAAGGAGACGCCATGACACCGACACGCCTTGCCACCTTCGGCTTCGCCCTGATGATGCCGCTTACGGCGCTGGCCGACGAAGACGCCGAGCGCTTGACGCAGCTGCTGGAGCCGATCAACACCTACCAGGCCGATTTCGAGCAACAGATCCTCGACGGCAGCGGCCAGCGTCTGCAGCAGGCCAGCGGGCGCATGTGGCTGTCGCGTCCGGGCCGCTTCCGCTGGGAGGTCGAGTCACCCTACCGCCAGGTGGTGGTCTCTGACGGTCAAGATATCTACCTGCATGACCCAGACCTGGAGCAGGTCACCGTGCAGCCGCTGGATACGCGGGTCACCCATACCCCGGCCCTGTTGCTCTCGGGTAGCGCCGATGAGCTCACGACGAACTACGACGTCGAACGTCGCCAGCAGGGAACCGCTGAGACCTTCACCCTGGACCCACGCAGTCCCGATACGCTCTTCGAGGAACTGCAGCTGACCTTCTACGCCGAGGAACTCGGCATGCTGCAGATGACCGACAGCACCGGCCAGCGTACCGCTATCGCCTTCGATAACGTGGAACAGAACGCTGCCATCGATGACGCGCGTTTCACGTTCGAGATTCCCGAAGGGGTCGATGTTATCCGCGAGACCGCGCGCTAACCTCTGGCACGCTTAAGCCTCTGACACGCTGAAGCCTTTGGCACGCTACAGTCCCTGACATAGCTAAGCATCTGAAATAACTAAGCCTCTGACAAAACGCCCCTGAGCCTCAAGGCCAGGGGCGTTTTGGTTAGCGTTGCCTGGTCAGGGACGTTCATCAGCAGTGGCAGGTATTGTCACTGCTGCTGATCGGCCTGTGCGTCGAGCTCGGCGCGCCACTCGAGCATCTGCTTGAAGCGCTTCTCCTGGCCGTATTCGCTGGGAGCGTAGAGGCTGGTGCGCGGCGCGCCCTCCGGCCAGCAATCATGTGACGAACCGGCCGGATAGCCGTTGGGTTCGTTATGGGCATAGCGATAGCCCTGACCGTGGCCGAGGGATTCCATCAGCTTGGTGGGGGCATTGCGCAGGTAGCTCGGGACGTCGAGGGTGGGGTGCTCGGCGGCAAAGGCTTTGGCCTTCTTCCAGGCCTGGTCGATGGCATTGCTCTTGGGGGCGATGGCGAGATGAATGGCGGCCTGAGCGATGGCTCGCTGGCCTTCGTAATCGCCCAGGCGCAGGTAGGCATCCCAGGCCGCCATGACCAACGGCAGCGCCCGCGGATCGGCATTGCCGACGTCTTCAGAGGCAATGGCCGTCAGTCGCCGGATCACATCCAGCGGGTCGCCGCCGCCCTGGGTGAACTGGGCGATATAGAGCAGGGCCGCATCGACGCGCGAGGAGCGGATCGACTTGTGGATGGCCGAGAGCAAGTCATAGAAGTGATCGCCCTGCTTGTCGAAGGCACTGGCCTGATGGCCGAGCACCTCGGCCAGGCCCTCTTTCTCGAGCCGCTCGCCGTCGCCGTCGGGATGGGTGAAGTCGCAGGCGGTTTCCAGCAGTCCCAGCGCCCGGCGGGCATCGCCACCGGCAGCATGGGCAAGCAGCTTGAGCACGTCGTCTTCGGCATGGATGCGTCGCGCGCCAAGGCCTCGCTCGCGATCCTCCAGCGCCTGGCGCAGCACCGCGAGCAGCTCCTCTTCACCGAGCGCCTTGAGTACATAGACCCGAGCCCGGGAGAGCAGTGCCGAGTTGACCTCGAAAGACGGGTTCTCGGTGGTAGCGCCGATCAGCGTCAGCAGGCCCGACTCCACATGCGGCAGCAGGGCATCCTGCTGGCTCTTGTTGAGGCGGTGGATCTCGTCGAGGAAAAGCAGCGTGGGGCGGTTCTGGCCCTGAGCGACGCCCGCCCGCTCCACGGCGGCGCGGATATCCTTGACCCCCGCCATCACCGCCGACATGTGCTCGAGCTCGGCACCGGATTCATTGGCCAGAATCTCGGCCAGGGTCGTCTTGCCGACCCCCGGCGGCCCCCACAGAATCATCGAGCGCACGGTGGCGGTTTCGACCATGCGGCGCAGCGGCTTGCCGGGGCCGACCAGCGCCAGCTGACCGACATAGTCGCTCAGCTGGCGGGGGCGCATCCGGTAGGCCAGGGGCGCGTGCTCCTGGGCGTGCTGCTGGCTGAAGAGATCCATGATTAGCGGTGTCCTGTGACGAGTAGAGTTCAGCGTCGCTTTTAGTGCTAAGGTCTATATGTATATAGCTTCTAGCGCTAGGCATATCGGTGAAGGAGGCGCTAGGGTTAGATATTCTAGGCTGGCAGCAGGAGGGTCACCATAGGCGCATCCTATTAGGCGTATCCAGACGGGGGCCAGTATCGGGGCACTAGTGAGCAGCGCCCGTAACGCCTATGTCGCCGTTGCACCAGTGGGGACTGCATCTGCTTTCATGCTGGTTGTCCAGATCGTTGAGTGAGACATTAGCGGTCAGAGATGCTTGCGCTGAAAGATTATCGAACCCGGAGACGCTCGGAGAATCCAATGACCATACAGACGTTCGCCCCGGACAGCACAGGAGGTCCCGTCATGCCGATGCTGAATCAACTGCGCCTGGACCATGCCAACATGGCGCGGCTGCTGCACGTGTTGCAGCTCAAACATAAAACGCTGGCGGAGGGTGAGCGCCCAGATTTTCAACTGGTGCGCGAGGTCGTCGATTACATCCTCGAGTACATGGACGGTTTTACCGTGCCGCTGGAGAAGGTCTTCGGTCAGGAGTTGATGGACAAGGCGCCCGAAGCCCAGGGGCTCAGCGAGCGCTTGGCTGATAACTACCATGCCCTGCATGAGCGCCTGATGCGTCTGTCTCACGATCTGGACATGGTGCTGATGGACGTGGCGATCCCCATGGACCGCTTCGCCGATGATCTAGGTGCCTACCTTGAGGCACACCGCGCCTACCTGCGCGACGAACGCGAGGAGCTCTTCCCGCTGATTCGTGAACATTTTGATGAGGAGGCCATGAAGGTTCTCGCCGAATCGCTGCCCGAGGGTGCAGCAGCCAAGCTTGAAAGCCTTCAAGAAGCCTACCCGGAGCTCTATGCCGAGCTTTGCGCGGCGCCGGACCCGATGGTCTGATCTGCCTCTTTCCTTGCGTCTCCTGACCGAGACCTTAGACGAACGCTTTGTACCGGCTTTCTAAGATCGAGACCTTCATAGATAGAGTCTTTCATAGACAGAAATCGCGTATCGCCCTGTCCGCCCGGCCACTTGGCCGGGCGGTGTCGTATCGGCGGCGCCATTCGGTTCGATGGGCTCGGCCCCTGGCCGGCGGCTGGGGTAGAATGCTTCCCTTTGCGGCGCTCTTGACCTCAGTGCCATTCTCAGCAGGCCTGACCCAGCGAGGCAGGTCGTTGACGGGACAAGACGCTTGGAGAAATACCGTTTAGAAAGCCTCGGAGTGGGCGCACCATCACGCCAAGGAGACCTAGTCCATGCAGTCGATTCAGGACCGTTGCGGATGAGCGGTCCTATTCTGATCTTCGATTCAGGTGTCGGTGGCCTTTCGGTGGTCGCCGCCATTCGCCAGCGCCTGCCCGAGGCGGCGCTTTGCTATGCCTGCGACAATGCCATGCTGCCCTACGGGACCAAGCCCGATGACTGGTTGGTGGCGCGCATTGTAACGGTCTGCCAGGCGGCCGTGGAGGCAAGCCAAGCCAGTGCCCTGGTGGTGGCCTGCAACACCGCGAGCACCCTGGCGCTCGAGGCACTGCGCGATAGGTTGGCGATTCCGGTGATCGGCACCGTGCCGGCCATCAAACCGGCAGCAGCGGCCAGTCGCAGCGGCCATCTGGCACTGCTTGCGACCTCGGCGACGGTGCATCGACCTTACACGCGCCGGCTGATCGAGGACTTCGCGGGTCACTGCCAGGTGATGCGACTGGCCGCCGACCCGCTGGTCGGGCAAGCCGAGCGTCAGCTGGCCGGCGAACCGCTGGATGATCAAGTGATCGCCGATTGCCTGGCGCCGCTGTGGGAGGACCCGGCACTGGATACCGTGGTGCTGGGCTGCACGCACTTTCCGTTGCTGACGCGAGCGCTTGCCGCGGCCGCGCCGCGTCCGATCACCTGGATCGACTCAGGCGATGCGATTGCTCGCCGCGTGGCGCAGGTAGTCGCGCCGCTGCCGCGCGCAGAAGGTTCCGGCGGTGAAGGCCTCGGCGCCGCCTGGGTGACCGCGGCGAGTGTTTCTCTCGCCTCGGTATTGGCCGGCTATGGCTTTGCCGCCCCGCAAAAGCTCATGGTGGCGACGACGGCGTTCGAGGCCTGCCCCCCTGTTTGCGCATTTGATAGACCGACTGACTGATTCACAAGGAGACTCTGTGGCCGTACCCGTTGTTGACCCCGCCCGCTATGGCGAGCAGCTCGAGGCCAAACGCGAGCGCATCACCACCCAGTTCTCGCACCTGGCGACGCCTGAGCTCGAGGTCTTTGCCTCGCCAGCGAGCCATTACCGCATGCGCTGTGAGTTTCGCATCTGGCGCGAGGGCGACGAGCTCTTCTATGCCATGTTCGAGCCTGACCCGGAGCGCCCGGGCAAGAAACTCCCGGTTCGAGTCGACCAGTTCCCGGTGGCCAGCGAGCGGATCAATGAGCTGATGCCCCTGCTGCTCGAGGCGGTGCGCGAGGATCAGGTGCTCGGCCGCAAGCTGTTTCAGGTCGATTTTCTCACCACCCTGTCCGGCGAGGCACTGATCACTCTGATCTATCATCGCCCCCTGGGCGAGGACTGGGAATCCGCGGCCCGGGCGCTGGAGAAGCGTCTCGGGGTGATGATCATCGGCCGCTCTCGCAAGCAACGCCTGGTACTGACCCGCAATCATGTCTGGGAGCGCCTCACCGTCGAGGGGCGCGAGCTTAACTATCAGCAGGTCGAGAACAGCTTCACCCAGCCTAATGCCGCGATCTGCCAGTCGATGCTTGGCTGGGCACTGGACGCCACGCGCCACAGCGAGGAGCGTGACCTGGTCGAGCTCTACTGTGGTAATGGCAACTTCACGGTGGCGCTGGCCGAGAACTTTCGCCGCGTGCTGGCCACCGAAATCTCGCGCACCTCGGTGGCGTCGGCCAAGGCTAACCTCGCCGCCAACGACGTCGATAATGTGCATGTGTCGCGGATGTCCGCCGAGGAGTTCTCCCTGGCGCTGAAGGGCGAGAAGGGCGGCCGCCGGGTGGCCGAGATGGGGCTTGCCGACTACGATTTCTCTACCGTGCTGGTCGACCCGCCCCGCGCTGGCCTTGATGACGAGAGCTGCGATCAGCTCAGCGGTTATGACCGTATCATCTACATTTCATGCAATCCGGATACCCTGGTAGCCAACTTGGCGCGCCTGACCCAGACCCATGACATCACGCGCTTCGCCCTGTTCGACCAGTTCCCCTGGACGCACCACTGTGAATGTGGGGTGCTTCTCGAGCGCCGGGCATGAAGTCAAGGACCGATGCGTAACTGACATGCTCCATGACAAAGGGTTAATTCAGTAGGGCCCGTTGCGGCTCTGACGTATCCTTAAGGCCTCCATGACCGTCATGGACGTGTCTACGAATTTCCCGCCGACCCAGGAGGGTTGGTGTCAGCCGAGGTGATTGATGCAACACGTCGCGATCGATGACAAGCAGGAATTGCTGGCCCAGCTTAAGGAACAGCTGGCGCACCGTCTGGACGAAGACAAGGTGAAGGCCATCGCCTCCTTCGCCGAGGTATTCTTCGCCAACGCCCCCTATGCCGATCTGGCCGAGCGCCGTCTCGAGGATCTCTACGGGGCCGTGCTCTCCGCCTGGCATCTCATGCAGCAGCACAACCCCGACGAGCCCGTCGTGCGGGTCTTCAACCCCGACTTCGAGGGGCATGGCTGGCAGTCGACGCACACCCAGGTCGAGGTGATCGGACGCGACATGCCGTTTCTGGTCGACTCGGTGCGCATCGAGCTCAATCGCCGCGGCATCACCGTGCACTCCATCTATAATGCGGTGCTGGCCACCAAGCGCGATGCCAAATATCAGCTCGAGTACATGACGGGCACCCATGCCAAGGATGCGCCGAAAGGGCGTGAGTCGTTGATTGTCATCGAGGTCGACCGCCATTCAGATCCCGAGCTGCTGGCTGACATCGAAGCAAGCCTGCACGATGTGCTGTCCGATGTGCGCACGGCAGTAGCCGACTTCGAGCCGATGCGCGAGCAGGTCAAGGCATCCCTTGCCGAGCTCAAGGCCGTCAAGCCGGCCAAGGTTGCCGCCGCTGACCACAAGGAAGCGATTGCCTTCCTCGAGTGGCTGCTCGAGAACAACTTCACCTTCCTTGGCTATGACGATTACGACGTCGTTCAGGTCAATGGTCAGGATCAGCTCAAGAAGCGCAAGGGCAGCGAGCTTGGTGTCTTCACGCTCGATGCGTCACGCTATCAGGAGCGGATCCGTAACGATCAGGGCATCGATGGCGATCACTATGTGCTGGTGCCGGAGCTGCTGTCGTTTGCCAAGAGTGCCTATCACGCTCGGGTGCACCGTCCGACTTACCCCGATTACATCTCCATCGATCGCTACGACGAGCAGGGCAATGTGATCGGCGAGCGCCGCTTCCTGGGCCTGTTCGCAGCCACCGTCTACAACGACTCGCCGCGCCACATCCCTGTACTGCGCCGCAAGATCAATGCGGTCATGGAAGCCGCTGCTGTCGATCCGGACGGCCACGACGGCCACCAGCTGCGCCAGATTCTCAACGTCTATCCGCGCGATGACCTGTTCCAGATCAGCAACGAGGAATTGACCCGCACCGCGGTGGGAATTCTCAATATTCGCGAACGTCGTCGGGTGCGTCTGTTCGTGCGCGAAGACCGTTTCGGCAAGTTCTATTCCTGCCTGGTGTTCGTGCCGCGCGATGTCTTCTCCACCGACCTGCGCGTGCGCATTCAGAATCTGCTCTGCGAAGAGCTCAATGCCAGCTTCGGTGATTTCAATACCTATCTATCCGAGTCAGTACTGGCGCGCATTCAACTGATCCTGCGCTTCAACGACGACGCCCCGGTGGACTACGACCTGGCGCGCCTGGAGCAAAAGGTCAGCGCTCTGGCGACCAGCTGGCGCGATGACCTGCACAACGCCATGGTGGAAGGCTTCGGCGAGGAGCAGGCCAATCGCCTGCTGGATATCTATCGCGATGCCTTCCCGGCCGGCTACCGCGAGGACTTCAGTGCCCGCTCCGCGGTCTACGATATTCATCACTGCGCCGAAGTCGAGCAGGGCGCACCGCTGTCGCTGTCCCTGTATCGCCTGGTCGAGGAAGACGTCGATGGCGTCAACCTGAAGCTCTTCCACAAGGACCGTCCGATCCCGCTGTCCGACGTACTTCCGGTCATGGAGAACCTGGGCCTGCGCGTGATCGGTGAGCGCCCCTACGAGATCACGACTCGCGATGGCAGCTACTGGATTCACGACTTCAACCTCGAGCATCACGGCAGCGAAATCGTCAACCTGCAGGAAATGCGCGAGCCCTTCACCGATGCCTTCCAGCGCATCTGGCGCGGTCAGGCCGAGAACGATCCCTTCAACCGCCTGGTGATCGGCGCCAACCTGAGCTGGCGCGAAGTTGCCATGCTCCGGGCCTATGGCCGCTACCTGAAGCAGATTCGCTTCGGGCTGTCCCAGCTCTATATCGCCACCACTCTGGCGAGCCACCCGCAGATCACCCGTGAGCTGGTGACCCTGTTCGAGCTGCGCTTTGATCCTGAGCAGGAAGGCGACCGCGCCGCCGAGGCCGAAGCCTGCCAGGCACGTCTGATGGCCCTGCTCGATGATGTCGCGAGTCTCAACGACGACCTGCTGATGCGTCGTTACATCGAGCTTATCCAGTCGACCCTGCGCACCAACTACTATCAGCCGGGAGACGACGGCGAGCTCAAGGACTACTTCTCCTTCAAGCTCGACCCGTCCCAGATCACCGGCATGCCCAAGCCGCGGCCGATGTTCGAGATCTTCGTCTATTCGCCGCAGGTCGAGGGCGTTCACCTGCGGGGTGGCAAGGTGGCCCGTGGCGGCCTGCGCTGGTCGGATCGTCGCGAAGACTTCCGCACCGAGGTGCTCGGCCTGGTCAAGGCCCAGCAGGTCAAGAACGCGGTTATCGTGCCGGTCGGCGCCAAGGGCGGCTTCGTCTGCAAGCGTCTGCCGGAAGGCGGCGATCGCGACGCCATCCAGCAGGAAGGCATCGCCTGCTACAAGACCTTCATTCGCGCCCTGCTCGACGTCACCGACAACCTGGAAGCCGGCGAGGTCGTGCCGCCGGTCAAGGTGGTGCGTCACGATGCCGACGACCCCTACCTGGTGGTCGCGGCCGACAAGGGCACCGCGACCTTCTCCGACATTGCCAACGAGATCTCGCTGGAATATGGCCACTGGCTGCGTGACGCCTTTGCTTCCGGCGGCGCCAACGGCTATGACCACAAGAAGATGGGCATCACCGCCAAGGGGGCCTGGGAGTCGGTCAAGCGCCACTTCCGCGAGCAGGGCGTGAACATCCAGGCCGACGAGTTCAGCGTGGTGGGCATCGGTGACATGGCCGGCGACGTCTTCGGCAACGGCATGCTGCTGTCCGAAAAGATTCGCCTGCTGGGTGCCTTCAACCACATGCACATCTTCGTCGACCCGACGCCGGACGTCGCGGCTTCCTTCGCCGAACGCCAGCGTCTCTTCGCGCTGCCGCGCTCCAGCTGGGAAGACTATGACGCCTCGCTGATCTCCGAGGGCGGCGGCATCTTCAAGCGTAGCGCCAAGTCGATCCCGATCTCGGCGGCGATGAAGAAGGCCTTCGGCATCAACGAAGACAAGCTGTCGCCCAACGACCTGATTCGCGCCATGCTCAAGTCGCAGATCGACCTGATCTGGAACGGCGGCATCGGGACCTACGTCAAGGCCGAGGCCGAGACAGATGCCGACGTGGGCGACAAGGCCAACGATGCGCTGCGGGTCAATGGCAACGAGCTCAACTGCCGTGTGGTCGGCGAGGGCGGTAACCTGGGTCTGACCCAGCGTGGCCGCATGGAAGCCGCGCACAAGGGCGTGCGGGTCAACACCGACTTCATCGACAACGCTGGCGGGGTCAACTGCTCCGACCACGAGGTCAACATCAAGATCCTGCTCGACGATATCGTCAAGCGCGGCGACATGACCGACAAGCAGCGCAATCAGCTGCTGGCGAGCATGACCGACGAGGTCTCGGAGCTGGTGATCCGCGACAACTACCGCCAGACCCAGGCGCTGTCGCTGTCCGAGATCCTCTCCCACGAGGGACTGGGCCCCTACCGTCGCTTCATCAACGAGCTGGAAGTGGCCGGGCAACTCGACCGCGAACTCGAGTTCCTGCCCAACGACGAGGAGATGCTGGAGCGCGCCAATGCCAACCAGGGCATGACCCTGCCTGAGCTGTCGGTGCTGATCTCCTACGCCAAAAGCGCGCTCAAGGGCGACCTGATTGCCTCCGACGTGCCGGACGATCCCTACATTCAGCAGCATCTGGAGCGGGTCTTCCCGAGCGTGCTGGTCGAGCGTTTCCACGATGAGATGTACGAGCATCGCCTGAAGCGCGAGATCGTCGCGACCCAGATCGCCAATGACCTGGTTGACCATATGGGCGTCGTCTTCGTGCGTCGTCTGATCGATACCACCGGCGCTGGCCGTGCCGAGATCGCACGGGCCTATATCGTGGCCCGCGACAGCTTCAACCTGGACGCTCTGTGGCAGCAGGTCGAGGCGCTGGATAACCAGGTGCCAAGCCAGGTTCAGTACCGCATGATGCTCGACCTGATGCGTCTGCTGCGCCGTGCCACTCGCTGGTTCCTGCGTCAGCGCACCGGCATGACCGCCAAGGACTGCATCACCCATTTCGCCCCACGGCTGACCCAGCTGCAGGAAAGCATCGGCAAGCGCCTGCGTGGCGACGAGCGCGAAGCCTGGGCCGCGCGTCGTGACGAGCTGACGGCAGCCGGCGTGCCGGGCAGCCTCGCCAACGTGGTGGCGGCCACGGGCAGCCTCTATGCGGGACTCGGCATCATCGAGGCCGCCAAGCAGACCAACGAGAAGATTCAGCGCGTCGCCGAGGTCTTCTACGAGGTCGGCCATCGCCTGGAACTGCCGTGGATGACCGAGCAGATCAACGCCCTCGAGGTGCGCGACAGCTGGCAGGCGCAGGCCCGCGAGACCTTCCGCGATGATCTGGATCGCCAGCAGCTGGCGCTGACCGTCGGCGTACTGCGCATGGAGAGCGGACCGCGCGAGGTCGAGCAGCGCGTCGAGCAGTGGTTCGAGAACCATGCGGCCATGTACCAGCGCTGGTGCCGTCTGCTGGTCGAGGTCCACTCCGGCTCCCAGGGCGGCTTCCCTCTGTTTGCGGTCGCCATTCGCGAGCTGGTGGATCTGGCCGAAGGCAACGCCGAAAGCTGATCCTGCCGATAGTCCTCAACGCAACGACCCCGCCATTGGCGGGGTCGTTTGCGTTGGGGGCAACGAAATGTCGGGACGTGATACAGGCGCGAAACGGGTGCGCCATGGACGCGCCCCACCCGTTTAGGCGGGGCGCGTATCGGTCACTTTACAGCAGGAAGACCGTCGCCAGGCCCAGGAAGGCCATGAAGCCGATCACGTCGGTGACGGTGGTCAACACCACAGAACCCGACAGTGCTGGATCGATGCCCAGACGCTTGAGGCCAAGGGGAATGGCGATGCCGGCGATGCCGGCCGCGAGCATGTTGATGACCAGGGCAACGGCGATGATGCCGCCAATGCGCACATCCTGGAACCACAGGGTGGCGATCACGGCGACCACCAGTGCCCACAGCACGCCGTTGATCAACGAGATGCCGATTTCCTTGCGCATTAGCCAGTTGCTGTTGGTGCGGCTGATCTGACCCAGCGCCAGGCCGCGAATCGCCAGGGTCAGGGTCTGGCTGCCGGCGATGCCGCCCATGCTGGCGACGATGGGCATCAGCACCGCCAAGGCGACGATCTGATCGAGCGCTGCCTCGAAGCGGCCGATCACCCAAGCCGCCAGGAAGGCCGTCATTAGGTTGATGCCGAGCCACACCGCCCGGCGCTTGGCGCTGGGAATGACCGGGGCGAACAGGTCCTCTTCCTCGTCGAGGCCGGCCATGTTCATCAGTGCCTGGTCCGAGCCCTCGCGGATGACGTCGACGATGTCCTCGATGACGATGCGCCCCAGCAGCAGGCCGTGCTCGTCGACCACCGGCGCCGACACAAGATCGTGCGTCTGGAAGAGGGTGGCCACGTCCCACGACTTCATGGTCACCGATACGCTGTCGATGTCGCTTTCCAGCACGTCGGCTACGGCAAGCTCCGATGACTGCGAGACCAGCCGAGCCAGCGGCAGCACGCCCAGGAAGACGCCGTTGCGGTCGACCACCATCAGGGCATCGGTGTTGTCGGGGATGGACTGGTTTTTCCAGCGCAGGAAACGTTGCACGGTTTCGAGCGTCACGTCGGCACGCACGCTGACGGTGTCGGTGCGCATCAGACGGCCGGCGGAATCTTCCTCGAAGGCCAGCGCTTCCTTGAGACGCGCGCGCTGCAGCTCGTCCATCGAGCGCAGCATGTCTTCGGCGACCTGTTGAGGCAGGTCCTCGAAGAGTTCGGCCAGGTCGCTGGTGTCCATGTTCGAGGTGGCGGCGACGATCTCATGGTCGTCCATGTCCTCGATCAGGGTGCTGCGAACCTCATCATGGACGTGCAGCAGGACTTCGCCGTCGACGTCCTGCGAAACCCGTTCCCATAGCCGAGTACGCGCGGACAGAGGCAGGGATTCGAGCAGAAGGGCGATCTCAGCCGGTTCGAGGTCATCGAGCACCTCGTCGATGACGGCGAAATCATTATCGACCAGGGCTTCATGAATGCGCGATAGCCGGCCTTCCAGGGTGTCAGTGGTGTCGGTCATAGGATCTCCCTGAGATGAAGCGGGGCGTGGCCGCGTTGACGGTGAAAGCTGACAGCGACGCCGCTTTGGCCTAACGTTGGATACACCCAGTAGACCACAAAAGGAGAGGCCCATGGCAGGCAGCAGTGACAGCTATCACGAGCCGGTGGAAGAACTTAGCGCCGCTACCCGCGATTATCACCGGGCCATCGTTTCGCTAATGGAGGAACTGGAGGCGGTCGATTGGTATAACCAGCGTGTCGATGCCTGTCAGGATCCAGAGTTACGCAAGATACTGATTCATAACAGGGATGAAGAAAAGGAGCATGCGGTCATGACCTTGGAGTGGCTCCGTCGCCAGGACAAGACGCTGGATGCGCATCTTCGGGAATTCCTGTTTACCGACGGCGAGATCGCCCACTGAGCCAGACAGGCTGTGTGATTTCCCCTGATTACCCATATTATCGACGGCCCCGCTTCGCGCGGGGTTCGTCGTTAATGGGGCCGATGCGCTATAATCCCCGCCGCTTTTTCTACCCGCGACGTTGCTATCCGCCATGTTGCCATCCGCGATGTTATCCGAGGTGGCTCACTCGTGTGCGTTGCTTCGTTCGTGTTCACCAGTTTAGGGAGTGCCATGTACGCCGCCGCCCGCTCGATCCTCTTTCGCCTTGATCCCGAGACTGCCCATGGCGTGACGCTGATGGCGCTCGATATGGCGCATCGCCTGGGCCTGTCTGGCAAGTTGGGCGGCGGCGCGCGGGTCGACGATCCCGTCGAGCTGATGGGACTGCGCTTCCCCAATCGGGTGGGCCTCGCCGCTGGGCTCGACAAGAATGCCGATCACCTTGATGCCCTTGGCGCCCTCGGCTTCGGCTTCGTCGAGGTCGGCACCGTCACCCCCAAGCCGCAGCCGGGCAACCCCAAGCCACGCCTGTTTCGCCTGCCCGAGAGCGGGGCGATCATCAACCGCATGGGCTTCAACAATTCAGGCGTCGAGCACCTGATTGCCCGGGTCAAGAAGAGCCGCTATGACGGTTTGATCGGTATCAACATCGGCAAGAATCTGACCACCCCGGTGGAGCAGGCCGTCGACGACTATCTGTTCTGTCTCGAGCGGGTGCATGCCCACGCCGACTACATCACGGTCAATATTTCTTCGCCCAACACGCCAGGGCTTCGCAACCTGCAGTTCGGCGAGCATCTGGACAGATTGCTCGGTGCGCTGCGCGAGAAAAGCCTGCGACTCGATCATGACAGCGGTCGGCGTGTGCCTCTGGCGGTCAAGATCGCGCCGGACATGAGCGACGAGGAGGTCGGCCTGGTGGCCGAGGCGCTGGTCGCCAACGGCATCGATGGGGTCATCGCCACCAACACTACGGTGGCGCGCGATGCCGTGACCGGGCAGCCCCACGCCGATGAGGCGGGGGGCCTTTCCGGTCGTCCCGTATTTGAATCGTCCAATCGTGTGATTCGTGAACTGCGGCGCCGGCTGCCGGACATGCCGATCATCGGCGTCGGCGGTATCGACAGCGGCGAGGCGGCGGTGGCCAAGCGTCGGGCCGGGGCAGATCTGGTGCAGCTCTATTCGGGCTTCATCTATCGTGGCCCGCCCCTGGTGGGCGAATGCGCCCGGGCATTGAAGCTTGCCGCCGACTGAAGGCAGGCAGGAGCAGGCGCGATGGCGATATGGCGGGATGCGGCAATAAGCCGGGATACTGCGATAGGGCTGAAGTTAAGACAGGGCTGGATATAAAAAGGCCCGTGGGTTCACGGGCCTTAGGGCATTGAAAATGGGGAACTACATGACCATGGGATTTTTGTGAATGCCGGACACGCCTGTCATGCCCGACCATTGATCCCCTCGACCTTCACGCCAACCGCTCATCCAGTATTCGCGAAGATTGACATCCTGACTGGGACATTCATCACGGGAACGGCCGCTGACCCCTGCCTTGTAACCGTGAACATAAGCGCGCTGGAAGCGATCACGTTTCTGTCGTTTCATCGGATGGCCTCTTGATGAACCAGTTTTTTATGCAAACCAGTGTTTATGGGGCATAGGCTGGGACGAGCACAGATTGCACAAGGCTAACCGCAATCCCGAGGCTCAGCGCCTGATGCCGATAGCGTCCTTGGACCAGATAACACATGCGTACCGCGTAGCTACCCCTCTACAACTAGCGCACCCGCCTAGTCGATGTCGACAGGCGATTTGGAATAAGCGCAGTACCAAAATAGCATTTCAGTAATATGACGGCGCGTCGCGCCAGGTGGCTCTTTCATGAAAGATCAGCAAGCTATTGAAACTATGACCTTATTCGCCACCTGCCCCAAAGGCATGGAGCTTCTGCTGGCCGACGAGCTTGGCAGTCTGGGGATGACGGTCACCAAGACGACGGTGGCCGGGGTGCACCTCACGGGTTCCCTCGAGGCCGCCTATCGCGCTTGCCTGTGGTCGCGCCTCGCCAATCGCATCGTGCTCTGCCTGTCGCGGGAAGAAGGCATCGAGACACCCGACCAGCTCAAGGGCTGCGCCGAAGCCATCGATTGGCGTGGCCACCTGGCGCCGGGCAAGACGCTGGCGGTGGATTTCCACGGTCAGTCCGAGGCTATCCGCCACACCCGCTTCGGCGCCCAGACGGTCAAGGATGGGGTCGTTGATGCCCTGAGAAGTGCCGGCCGCGAACGGCCAAGCGTCGACCCGCGGGACCCGGACCTGCGTCTCTATGCCCACCTGCACCGCGGGCGCCTGACCCTGGGCATCGACCTGTCCGGCGATAGCCTGCACCGTCGCGGCTATCGGCGTGAGCTTGGGCATGCGCCGATCAAGGAAAACCTCGCCGCGGCGCTGCTGGTGCGAGCCGACTGGCCGGCTCGCGCCAAGGCCGGCGAAGCGCTGATCGACCCGCTGTGTGGCTCGGGCACCCTGGTCATCGAGGGGGCGCTGATGGCTGCCGATGTGGCGCCGAACTTACTGCGCGAGCGCTTCGGCTTTCACGGCTGGGCGGGCCATGACGCCACCCTGTGGCAGGAGCTCAAGCGAGAGGCAGAAGCCCGGGCGAGCCTGGGGCGCAAGCGCTGCAAGGCCAAGCTTTATGGTCGCGACCAGAGCCCTCAGGCGATCTCGGCGGCCCGCGCCAACGCCATGCGTGCCGGTATTCCGGCGCTGATCGACTTCCAGGGGGCATCGGTCAAGCAGCTGGTGCGCCCCGCCGACCTGCCCGCCGAAGCGTTGGGGCTGCTGATCACCAACCCGCCCTACGGCGAGCGTATCGGCGAGCTGCCGGAACTGGTGCCGCTCTATGCCGCGCTCGGTGCCCGCGCCCAGGCGCATTTTCCCGGCTGGCGCCTGGCGATGCTGACCGGTAACCCGGAGCTTGGTCATCGCACCGGGCTCAGGGCCGGCAAGCAGTATGCCTTCAAGAACGGTCCGCTGGACTGCAAGCTGCTGCTGATCGAGCTGGATCAGGGCCAGGCGTCGGCGCCGACCCCTGATCAGGCGGCGCCTGCCAAACGCCGCGCCGTTGGTGGTCAGTCATCCGGGGACGATCATGATGGCGACGCGTCCGGCGACGAGTTCCACAAGGCGGCCTCTAACTCAGCCACTAACTCAGCCACCAAGCCAGCCACTAAGTCGTCCAAGGGGGCGGCCGCTCACTCTGACGAGCGCCCGGCGCGCTCGGAAGGGGCGCAGATGTTCGCCAACCGCCTGCTGAAGAATCGCAAGCGCCTCAAGTCGTGGCTCAAGCGCAGCGGTGAGCCCTGTTATCGGCTGTATGACGCCGACATGCCCGAGTATGCGCTGGCGATCGATGTCTACGGCGATCGGGTGCATGTACAGGAGTACGCGCCGCCCAAGTCGGTGAATGCCAACCAGGCTCAGCGCCGACTGCTCGACGCCCTGGGCGTGATTCCCGAGGTGCTCGAGGTCTCGCCGGAGCACGTCTACATCAAGCAGCGGGAGCGCCAGTCCGGCAAGGCGCAGTACCAGAAGCACGCCGCCAGCGGCGAGCGCTTTCAGGTCCGCGAGGGCCGCGCCCAGCTGTGGGTGAACCTGCGCGACTACCTGGACACCGGACTCTTCCTCGACCACCGGCCGGTGCGCCGGATGCTGGCCGAGATGGCGCCGGGTAAGCGCTTCCTGAACCTGTTCTGCTATACCGCCACGGCGACCGTGCAGGCAGCGCTGGGCACCCAGGCCGAGGGTGGAGCCAGCGACAGCGTCAGCGTCGATCTCTCGAACACCTATCTCGAGTGGGCGCGGGAGAACTTCGCCTTGAACCGTCTCGACCCCAGCCGCCATCGGGTGGTGCGTGACGACTGCCTGCGCTGGCTCGAAACCGCCGGCAGCGAGTTCGATCTGATCTTCCTCGACCCGCCGACCTTCTCCAACTCGAAGAAGATGGAGGCGACCCTCGACATCCAGCGCGATCAAGGCCGGCTCGTCGAGCTGGCCATAGCGCGCCTGGCGCCGGGAGGCACCCTGGTGTTCTCCAACAACCAGCGCCGCTTCGTGCTCGATGCGTCGCTTGAGGAACGCTTCGCAGTGGAGGATATCTCGGCCAAGACGTTCGACCCGGATTTCACCCGTCGTCCCGACCTGCACCATTGCTTCCTGATCCGCCATCGGGACGATGCAGCATGAGACCTTCGACTCACTCTTGATATGGCCAACGCCGCCCCGACCGGCACCATTGCTTCCTGATTCGTCATCGGGACGAGGCGGCATGAAATAACGGGCCCGCTGCTGGGTCCTTGATGTCCGCGAACAGAAGGGTCGTGTCGAGGCCTGAGCATGGCATCAGCGGCGATGTGTTGCTCTCGGCGGTGCCATTGCGACGCCAATTCGCCATAATCGGGATTCACCCCGTCACCTGGAGCCTCGCGATGGAGCAAGCGTTCTGGCAAGAGCGTTGGCAAAACGACCAACTGGGCTTTCATCTGCCCTTCGTTCATCCGATTCTCACACGATTTGTGGCGGGCTACGATTTGCCCGCCGGAGCGCGGGTCTTCGTGCCCCTGTGCGGCAAGACGCTGGATATCGGCTGGTTGCTGGATCAGGGCTACCGGGTCGTCGGCGCGGAGCTCAGTGAAAGGGCAGTCAGCCAGCTGTTCGCCGAGCTGGGCGTAGAGCCGCAGATCGATGCCTGGAAGGGCGGTCGTCGCTTTTGTCATGGCGCGCTGACAGTCTATCAGGGCGATATCTTCGCGCTTGAACCGGTGGACCTGGGGGCGGTGGCGCTGGTCTACGATCGGGCAGCGCTGGTGGCGTTGCCGGCGGCGATGCGCCAGGCCTATGTGGCACAGTTACGGGCCCTATCGGACGGCGCACCGCAGTTGCTGATCAGTTTCGAATACGACCCACAAGAGATGGATGGGCCGCCATTTCCGGTGCTGCCCGATGAGCTGGAGCGCCTCTATGGCGGTTCACACGCGCTTGCCGAGCTGTCGCGCAAGGACGTGATCGCCAATCAGCAGCGCTTCCGCGAGGCAGGGGTGACCCGCTTTGTGGAAGTCGCCTGGCGGCTGACGCCTGCGGTATGACAGGTGGGCCTTATGGAGGTTGTGTTATCAACAGCCGCGCGGGCCTGACGCTCTATACCACGCTGGGGTGTCATCTCTGCGAAGAGCTGGAGACCTGGCTTGCGCTGCTGGGGCCAGAGACGCCGGCGCTTCGCCGCATCGAGATCGCCGACGATGCGGCGCTGCTTCAGCGCTACGGCGAGCGGATTCCGGTGCTCAGGGATGCGTCGGGAAACGAGCTGGAGCGGGGCTTCGAGCCCGCGCGGTTAGCCGCCTGGCTTGAGGCGCGGGGATGGCTCGATCATGCGGCCTGGCAGCGGGCGCAAGGAGTCGATGCCCCTGCCGAGCCTGAGTCCGAAGGGGCGGTGATGCATAACGGCCGGCGCTATCTTGGCGGCCTTGGCGGTTCGCGCGGTGAGGATTAGCGCCTAGAGGCGTGGCGCTGATTGAGGCGTCGTGCTTAGAGGGCGTCGAGCAGCGAGAGCTGCTGCACGGCGTCGCGGCCTTCGGGGGTATCGTCCTGCGCTTCCAGTATCTTGTGGAAACCGCGGGACGTCTGGATGGTGGCGACGTCTTCGAGCCAGAGCATGGCCTGGGCATAGTCGTCGGCCAGCCGGTGCTGCAGGCCGCCGAACTGGGTGCCGATCTGCCCCCAGGCGCGGCTGAAGATCCAATCGCCGAACATGTCCTGATGTACGTGCACCAGCACATAGTCGTGGTTACTTTCCCAGCGAACGATCACGGCGGCTCCTGGCGGCATTCCGCGCGCGCGCAACAAAAAAATGGGGGCGCGGAAACGGGGGTGAAAACGATAGTAAAACGGGACTAAAACGAGACGGGCCCCGCCCTAGTGGGCGTGGCTCGCATGCTATTGTAACGGCCTGACCGGCATGAACAACCCATCTCACTGGCCACGGTCGTGCCGGGCACCGGCCCGCCAACCCGTTTCGCAAGCTGCAAGGAATCGCCATGCGTCTGCTTATCGACTCCCATGTACCCAAGGCCGAGGCCTGCTTCGCCGATCTTGGCTCGATCACCCGGCTGCCCGGCCGCGAGATCGATGGTCAGGCGGTGCGCGACGCCCAGGCCGAGGTGCTGGTAGTACGCTCGATCACCCGGGTCGATGAAGCGCTGCTCGAGGGCTCGACGCTGCGCTTCGTCGGCACCTGCACCATCGGCACCGACCACATTGACCAGGCGGCCCTCGAGGCGCGGGGTATCGGCTTTGCCAATGCGCCGGGCTGCAACGCCGAGGCGGTGGTCGACTACGTACTCTCGAGCCTTTTGACCCTGGCCGAACGTGAGGGCACCGAGCTCGATCAACGTCGGATCGGCATCGTCGGCGCCGGCAACGTGGGCGGGCGACTCTATCGACGCCTGACAGCGCTGGGCCTGAATTGCCGGGTCTGCGATCCGCCGAGGGCCGAACGAGAAGCCGAAGAAGTGGCTGAGCGAGAAGCCGGTGATCCGCAAAGCCCCCCGTTCGATGATCTCGATACCCTGATCGAGGAGTGCGACGTGCTTTGCCTGCACACCCCGCTGGTGCGCGAGGGCGAGCACCGCACCCATCACCTGCTCGATGAGGCGCGCATCGAGGCCCTCAAGCCGGGCAGCTGGCTGCTCAACGCCGGGCGTGGTGACTGTCTCGACGGTCAGGCGTTGCTGGCGCGGTTGGCGGCCAGGGGCGACCTGCGCAGCGTGCTGGACGTGTTCGAGGAGGAGCCCGCCATCGACGAGGCTCTGTGGCGGCTGGCCGATATCGCCACCCCACATATCGCCGGCCATAGCCTGGACGGCAAGCTGCGCGGCACTCATCAGGTCTATCGGTCGGCGATGAAATACTTCGGTTCGCCGGTGCGGGTCGCGTTTGCGGACCTGGCGCCGCCGCCGGCCCTGCCATCTCTGACCCTGGACGCCGGCCTCTCGCCCTGGGAGGCGCTAAGGCTCTGTGTGCGCGCCTGCTATGACGTGCGCCGGGACCATGATGCGTTGATCCGCTATCAGCAGCAGAAGGGTCTGACGGCCGGGTTCGACGCCTACCGCAGCGAGTACCCACTGCGCCGCGAGTTTTCTACCCTGACGGTACGGCTGCGCCCGGCGGCGGCGTCGCTCGAGCCGTTGCTCACCGCCGCTGGCTTCGCCGTGGTGGTCGATGGTTGATCCGGCGGACAGACGGGGTGATGGGGTACTAAGCCGAGCGGTGTCGGCGTATGCGACCTTAGTCTTATAAAAATGCTCCGTGTTTTTTCGATCCTGGGACATCGTCTCTAGGATCGGGACACTGGGGCTGCCCTCGCCCTGCGCGGACAGGCAAGCTTGCCCGCTCATTGTTCGAGGGAAGCAAGATCATGTCTGATACCCAGTCGCGCGAGGTGCGCGCTCCTTCCTTTCTCGATGCGCTGATGCCGGTGGCGGTGGTGGTGGCCATGCTGGTGCTGGCGGTCGTGCTGTTCGGTGCCGATGCCTCCTGGGGCCCCAATCAGGTCGTGCTGCTGCTGGGCGCCTTGCTGGCAGGCCTGGTGGGCATGAAGAACGGCCACGGCTGGCAGGACATCGAGGAAGCGATCAACCACGGCATCCAGATTTCGCTGGGTGCCATCCTGATTCTTCTGGCCGTGGGGGCGATGATCGGCACCTGGATTCTCGGCGGGGTGGTACCGTCGATGATCTATTACGGGCTCGACGTGATCGCCCCGCAGTACTTTTATGCCAGCGCCTGCCTGCTGTGCGCTGTGGTGGCGCTGTCGGTGGGCAGTTCCTGGACGGTCGCCGGCACCCTGGGCATTGGCCTGATCGGTATCGCCGATGGCCTCGGCCTGTCGTCGGCAGTAAGTGCCGGTGCGGTGATCTCCGGTGCCTATTTCGGCGACAAGCTTTCGCCCTTGTCCGATACCACCAACCTGGCGCCGGCCGCGGCGGGGGTCGAGCTCTTCGATCACATCCGCCATATGCTGTGGACCACGGTGCCGAGCCTGGTCATCGCGCTGATTGCCTTCTGGGTGCTGGGCCTGCAGGCGGAGGCAGGCCAGGCAACGCCCGAGCAGGTGCTGACGCTGCAGGGTAGGCTGAATGACAGCTACGCCATCGGGCCGCACCTGTTGATTCCGCTGGCGGTGCTACTGGTGATGGCGGTGCGCCGCTGGCCGGCCTTTCCGACCATCGTGATCGGTGCCCTGATGGGGGCGGTGTTTGCGGTGATCTTCCAGCCCCAGGCAGTGCTTTCCCTGGCTGGCGGGCCCAACCTGGCCACGCCGCTTTTGCTGCTCAAGGGCGTGTGGATGGCGCTTTTCGATGGTTACGTGGCCAATACCGGCAATGAAGTGTTCGATGACCTTCTGAGCAAGGGCGGTATGGCGAGCATGCTCAATACCGTCTGGCTGATTCTCTCGGCGATGGCCTTTGGCGGCGTGATCGAGCGCCTGGGGCTGCTCGAGCGGCTGGTACGCGGCATGTTGGGCGTGACGAAGAGCGCGGGCGCGCTGATCATCACCGCGCTTGGCACCGGGCTTTCGTCCAACATCATCACCGGTGATCAGTACATCTCGGTGATTCTGCCGGGGCGCATGTACCGGGCCGAATTCCGCCGCCGCGGGCTGGCGCCGGTCAACCTGTCGCGTTCGCTTGAGGACTCCGGGACCATCACTTCGCCGCTGATTCCCTGGAACAGCTGCGGCGCCTATATGGCGGCCACTCTCGGCGTGGCGACTCTTTCCTACCTGCCGTTCGCCATCTTCAATCTGGTGAACTTCGGCCTGGCGATCGTCTATGCCATGGTCGGCTTCAAGATGGTGCCGCTGGCCGCCGCCGAGGCCGAGGACAGCGAGCCGACGCCGATGGCCGAGTCGCTGGTCAGCGAGGCCCGCTAGGCGGAAACTGCCGCTGTGACGCAGGGCGTCGATGCCGGCAGACACTGACCTGACGCAAAAGGGCCCGCCCTCATCATGAGGGCGGGCCCTTTTCATAATTGCTGCGTTATCGCTGCCTTGTGGTGGTGCAAGGGCCGCCGGCTTGGGTTAGCGGTAGGCCGATTCCTTTAGCGCGCGAATGCGATCATCCAGCGGCGGGTGGCTGGCGAACAGCTTCTCCATCAGCTTGCGGGTCTGGCCGGTGGTGATGGCGAAAGCCATCAGGGTGTCGGGCATTTGGTCCGGCATCTCGTGCTCGGCCTTGAGGCGGGACAGGGCGTTGATCATCGCGCCGCTGCCGGCCAGTTTGGCGCCGGCCGAGTCGGCACGGTACTCACGAAAGCGCGAGAACCAGGCGACGATGATCGAGGCGATCAGGCCGAAGACGATCTCGGCGACGATCACTACCGCGAAGTAGCCGAAGAAGCCCAGGCCCCCGCCGTTGTCGTCCTTGCGCAAGAAGCTGTCGACCAGTTGCGCGACGACGCGCGCGAAGAACATCACGAAGGTGTTCAGCACGCCCTGGATCAGCGCCAGGGTAACCATGTCGCCGTTGGCAACGTGGCCGATCTCGTGGGCCAGTACGGCGCGGATCTCTTCCGGGCGCATGCGGTTGAGCAGGCCCGCAGAAACGGCTACCAGGGCGTCGTCCTTGTTCCAGCCAGTGGCGAAGGCGTTGGACTGCTGAGCCGGGAAGATGCCGACCTCGGGGGTCTTGATGCCTGCCTCACGGGCCAGTTCGGCGACGGTTTCCAGCAGCCACTTTTCGGTGGCGTTGCTTGGCTGCTCGATGACCTGGGTGCCTGTGCTGCGCTTGGCCATCCATTTGGAGATGAACAGCGAGACCAGTGAGCCTGCCATGCCGAACACGAAACAGAAGATCAGCAGGCTGTTCATGTTCATGCCCTGGGCATTCAGGTAGGGCTCTACCCCGAGCAGGCGCAGGGTGATGCTGGCGATCAGCACCACCGCCAGGTTAGTGGCCAGGAAGAGAAGGATGCGCATCATGTGGAGGAAGCTCCCGCTTTGAGTGCTGGGCGCCGGCGGTCGCCGGCGCGTTCAATACGTTAGCTTAGATACGTCTTATGGGTGCTGGTTTCAAGTCCTATAGACAGAGATGCCTCAAGTGATCACTGACGGTAGCGCGACAGGAAACGCCCGAAGCGCTCCAGGGCGTCGCCCAGCTGGTCGGCCCAGGGCAGGGTGACGATGCGAACATGGTCAGGCTCCGGCCAGTTGAAGGCCGTGCCCTGCACCAACAGGATCTTTTCCTGCAGCAGCAGGTCGAGCACCATCTTCTGGTCATCGACGATCGGGTGCACCTTGGGGTCGAGCTTGGGGAAGGCGTAGAGGGCGCCCTTGGGAGTGACACAGGACACCCCGGGGATGTCGTTGAGCTTCTCGACGGTGATGTCGCGCTGCGCCTTGAGCCGCCCGCCGGGCAGGATCAGGTCGTTGATCGACTGGTAGCCGCCCAGGGCGGTCTGAATGGCGTGCTGGGCCGGCACGTTGGCGCACAGGCGCATCGAGGCCAGCATGTTGAGGCCCTGAATGAAGTCGGCGGCGCGCTGCTTGGCGACGTTGCCGGAAAGAATCATCCACCCGGAGCGAAAGCCCGCGCAGCGATAGCTCTTGGACAGGCCGTTCATGGTCACTACCAACTGGTCATCGCCGGCCAGGGCCCCGGTGGAGACATGCTCTGCCTCGTCGTAAAGGATCTTGTCGTAGATCTCGTCGGAGAACACCACCAGGTGGTGCTGACGGGCGATCTCCAACAGCTCGCGGATCACTTCCGGTGCATAGACGGCGCCGGTGGGGTTGTTGGGGTTGATCAGCACGATGGCCTTGGTGTGGCTGGTCACCTTGGCGCGGATGTCGTCCATGTCCGGCGCCCAGTCGGCCTGCTCGTCGCAGCGATAGTGCACCGCCCGGCCTCCGGACAGGTTGGTGGCGGCAGTCCACAGCGGGTAGTCGGGGGCTGGAATCAGCACCTCGTCGCCGTCGTTGATCAGCGCCTGCATGGCCATCACGATCAGTTCCGAGACGCCGTTGCCGATGAAGATGTCCTCGATGCCGACGCCGGGAATCCGCTTGCGCTGGCATTCCTGCATGATCGCCTTGCGCGCCGAATAGAGTCCCTTGGAATCGCAGTAGCCCTGGGCGGTAGGCAGGTTGCGCATCACATCTTGAAGGATCTCTTCCGGGGCCTCGAAGCCGAACGGCGCCGGGTTGCCGATGTTCAGCTTGAGGATGCGCTGGCCTTCGTCCTCGAGACGCTTGGCGTGGTCGAGCACCGGCCCGCGAATGTCATAGCAGACGTTGTGCAGCTTTTGGGACTTGTTGATGGGCGTCGGGGTATCCATGGGGTGTCCGGGTAGTGAGTCCAGGGGTGGCCCCGCTAAACGGGGCCCGGCGCGCGTATCGTCGGCGCAAGACGGAAGTAGCTTTCTGCTTCAGGGGCGGTGTTCTCAATTGCCGCTCAAAAGAGCCAATACAAAGAGCTGCTCTCAAGAGTCGGCGTTGGCCGCGGCATCTTCGCTGTCGGCCTCATCGGCTTCGGGAGCCGGGGGCGGCGGAATATCCGCCGGGGTCTCAAGCGTCAGCCGTCCCAGTTTGCCATCGCGCAGTTCGTGCAGCAGCACCTCGGCGCCCCGGTGCAGGTCCACCTCGCCACCCGGGCGAAGGCCGCCGCGCTTGGCGGCGATGTCGCGCACGATGGCGTTGCCGTCGAAGCCGGCCAGGGCCAGCAGATCGATGCGTGCCGGGCCATCGGCCTCCACCGAATCGGCGGCGGGGTTGCCCTGGTAAGGCGGCAACGCCTTGAGCTTGTAGCGATTGCTCAGCGCTTGGGGGTAGCGCTTGGCCAGTTCGGCGGCGGTGACCACGGCGACGTCCAGGTAGTCGATGGCGGTATCGCGGATCGCGCCGCTGGCGGCCAGTCGGTGAGCACTCGCCTGATCCTCGATCTTGGGCCACAGCACCCCGGGGGTATCGGTCAGTGCTACCCGGCCATCGATGCGCACCTTCTGCTGGCGCTTGGTGACCGCCGGCTCGTTGCCGGTCTTGGCGATCTTGCGCTTGGCAAGGCCATTGATCAGGGTCGACTTGCCGACGTTGGGAATGCCCATCACCATTACTCGCACGTCGCGGTCGGCACGCACCTCACCGGCGAGCTCATGGCACAGCTTGGGAATGCGCTTGAGCTCGCGGGCCTGGGTGGTGGTCACCGCCAGGGCCCGGGTGTTGGGCTGGGCATCGAAATAGGCCACCCACTCTTTGGTGCGCTCCGGGTCGGCGAGATCGGCGCGAGAGAGGATCTTCAATACCGGCTTGTGCTCGGTGAGCTCGGCCAGCATCGGGTTGGCGCTGGAATAGGGCAGGCGGGCGTCCAGCACCTCCAGCACCACGTCGATTTCCGGCAGCGCCTCAGTAATCTGGCGGCGTGCCTTGTGCATGTGTCCCGGGTACCAGCCCAGCATGGCCTCTTCTCCTGCGCGTTTCTAACGGCCGCCCATCTTAGCAGATGGACGGCGGGCTGGGGCCAGCGGGGAAGGGCGGCGGGCCTCTGGTGCTACTCGTCGCGGTTGAAGTCGATGGCCACCGAGTTAATGCAGTAACGAAGGCCGGTGGACTCCGGCGGGCCGTCCGGGAAGACGTGGCCCAGATGGGCATCACAGTGCGAGCAGACCACTTCGGTACGCTGCATGCCATGGCTGGTGTCGTCATGCTCCTCGACCGAGCCCTTGCCTAGCGGGCGGTCGAAGCTTGGCCAGCCGCACCCGGCATCGAACTTGTGCTCGTTCTCGAACAGCGGGGCATGGCAGCAGACGCAGTGATAGATGCCCTGGGCGTCTTTTACCTGGTAGTCACCGGTAAAGGGCCGTTCGGTGCCTTTCTCACGCGTGACCCGGTACTGCTCGGGGCTGAGCTGGCTGCGCCACTCGGTGTCGCTTTTCTCTATCTTCTTGCGCATGGCGTACCTTCCGATATCAGAAATGATCGCTGTCGGGCGAAGGCGGTCGGGTGAAAACATCAGCCGACACGCGTCCTTCACGCCGATAGCTTACTGTGCCACCGCTGGCCGTTGCCTCACAATGCGCGGCGCGCCCTCTGGTTTCGGCCAGTTTGGATGGCCGCCTTTCACGTCTGCTAAGCTCAATGCCTAGCGGCTTGATGGCCTGCCTTACGATTTAAAGGGTAGCCTGTCGATGAGGAAACGCGCGGCACAACAGGCGCTTGACAGTGTTAGGTGTGCTCAGTAACATACGCGCCATCTTAAAGAGGTCTGGCCACGTCCCATTCGTCTAGTGGTCCAGGACACTGCCCTTTCACGGCAGTGACAGGGGTTCGAACCCCCTATGGGACGCCATCCTCTATAAGATGCCGGATGACCGGGAAGTAAATGCGGAAATAGCTCAGTGGTAGAGCATCGCCTTGCCAAGGCGAGGGTCGGGAGTTCGAATCTCCTTTTCCGCTCCATGCGTCCCATTCGTCTAGTGGTCCAGGACACTGCCCTTTCACGGCAGTGACAGGGGTTCGAACCCCCTATGGGACGCCACTTCGGTCATTCAACAAGCAGCACAGCGTTTGTGAGATAAGCGGGAATAGCTCAGTGGTAGAGCATCGCCTTGCCAAGGCGAGGGTCGGGAGTTCGAATCTCCTTTCCCGCTCCATGCGTCCCATTCGTCTAGTGGTCCAGGACACTGCCCTTTCACGGCAGTGACAGGGGTTCGAACCCCCTATGGGACGCCACTTCACAACGCACATCGATAAGCGGAAATAGCTCAGTGGTAGAGCATCGCCTTGCCAAGGCGAGGGTCGGGAGTTCGAATCTCCTTTTCCGCTCCAATCGTCTCCCCATTTGCTTTGCTCAATCGTGACTCCCCGGCCATCCCTGGCTACACGTCCTTAGCAAGTCTAACATCCGTTTTTCCACTGTTTTTTCGCGTGTTTGCGCCTCAGTTCCGTCCCCGGCATTGAATTCTGAGCACTCGCCCCTATCCTTAGTGTCCTAATTTTTTAACCATCTCACAGGTGTCCTGATGGCTGAACCGGCGCTGTCCATCCGTGGCCTGACCAAGGTTTACGGCAACGGCTTTCATGCCTTGAAAGGCATCGATCTCGATGTCCAGCAGGGTGACTTCTTCGCGTTACTGGGCCCTAACGGGGCCGGCAAGTCCACCACCCTCGGGGTGGTCTGCTCGCTGGTGCAAAAAACCGCCGGCAAGGTGTCGGTGTTCGGCATCGATATCGACAAGGACTTCGCTCGGGCCAAGAACAACCTCGGCGTGGTGCCCCAGGAGTTCAACTTCAACCAGTTCGAGAAGGTCGAGGACATCATCCTCGCTCAGGCCGGCTACTACGGCATGTCGCATCGCGAGGCCAAGCCTCGCGCCGCAGAGCTGCTCAAGGATCTGGGGCTTTGGGATAAGCGCGACGGCAGCGCGCGCGCACTCTCCGGTGGCATGAAGCGTCGCCTGATGATCGCCCGCGCCCTGATTCACCGCCCCAAGCTGTTGATCCTCGATGAGCCCACCGCCGGGGTCGACATCGAGTTGCGCCGTTCGATGTGGGATTACATGCGCCGCATCAACCGTGAGGAGGGCACCACGATCATCCTTACCACGCACTATCTCGAGGAAGCCGAGAGCCTGTGTCGCAACATTGCGATCATCAATCACGGCGAGATCGTTAAGAACACCAGCGTGCGTGAGCTGCTCGGTCAGCTGAATACCGAGACCTTCCTGCTCGACCTGGCCGAGCAGGTAAGCGAGGTGCCGACCCTTGACGACTTCCAGATCGAGAAAGTCGACTCAAGCCAACTGGCGGTGTCGGTCAAGCGCGGTCAGCGCCTCAACGATTTGTTCAGCCAGCTTTCCGAGCAGGGGCTGACCGTGGTGTCGATGCGCAACCGGGCTAACCGGCTGGAAGAAATGTTTGTCTCGATGGTGGAAGAGTCCAACGCGGAGGCCGCGAAATGAATCCAATGCAGATAGCCGTGGCGCTATGGACCCTGGTCGGCAAGGAAGTGCGTCGCTTTACCCGTATCTGGCCGCAGACGCTGCTGCCGCCGTCTATCACCATGACCATGTACTTCATCATCTTCGGCAACCTTATCGGGTCGCGGATCGGCGCGATGGACGGCTACGATTACATGGACTTCATCGTGCCCGGCCTGATCATGATGGCGGTGATCACCAACAGCTACTCGAACGTGGCCTCGAGCTTCTTCTCGAACAAGTTTCAGCGCTCGATCGAGGAAATGATGGTCTCGCCGATGCCCAACTGGGTGATACTGGCGGGCTTCATCCTGGGTGGCATGGCGCGCGGCCTGGGCGTGGGCATCATCGTCACCGGGGTGTCGCTGTTCTTTACCCGTATCGATGTGGCGCATCCACTACTGACCATTGGGGTCGTGGTGCTGACGGCGGCGCTGTTCGCCACCGGTGGCTTTATCAACGCATTGCTCGGCAAGAAGTTCGATGATATCTCCATCGTGCCGACCTTCATTCTGACGCCGCTGACCTACCTGGGCGGGGTGTTCTACTCGATCTCGCTGCTGCCTGATTTCTGGCAGGGCGTATCGATGCTTAACCCCATCCTCTACATGGTCAATGTCTTCCGCTACGGCTTCCTGGGTGTCTCCGATATTCCGGTGGGCTGGGCGTTGGCCGCCATCGGTGGCTTCATTACGGTGCTGTTTGCCATCGCGCTATGGATGCTGGAGCGCGGCAAGGGCATCAGGGGCTGATCATGACTCACGACCGTCCAGAAACGCTTGCCGAGGCCCCGCTGGGGCGCGAGTCGGCTTACCCGGAACACTATGATCCGGCGCTGCTGTATCCCATTCCTCGGGCCGCCAACCGGGCGCCGCTGGGCATCACCAATGATGCCCTGCCGTTCGTCGGCGAAGATGAGTGGCACGCCTTCGAGGTCTCCTGGCTGACGCCGCGTGGCAAGCCGGTGGTCGCGGTGGCCCGTTTTCGGCTGCCCGCCGAATCGCCGAATTTGATCGAGTCGAAGTCTTGGAAGCTGTACCTGAACAGCTACAACCAGACGCGCTTTGCCTCTCGCGCGGAGGTGAGTGCCACGCTGGAACAGGACCTTGCCGCCGCTGCCGGGGCGCCGGTCTCGGTCGAACTGTTCGGCGTCGATGATCAGGCCCTGGCTACCCAGCGCCTACCCGGCGAGTGCATCGACGATCTCGATGTCGAGATCGATGCCTATACGCCCGATCCCGCGCTGCTCAGCGTGGGTGAAGAGGTCGTTGAAGAAACCCTGCACTCGCACCTGCTCAAGTCCAACTGTCCGGTTACCGGTCAGCCCGACTGGGGCAGCGTGCTGATTCGCTATCGCGGCCCGCAGATCGATCGCGAAGGGCTGCTGAAGTATCTGGTGTCCTATCGTCAGCACCAGGACTTCCACGAGCACTGCGTTGAGCATATCTTCACCGACCTGATGGCCCGTGCCCGCCCCGAGCGGCTTCTGGTGCTGGCCCGCTACGTGCGTCGCGGTGGGCTGGATATCAGCCCCTGGCGGGCAACGCCTGGCGAGCGCCCGCCCGAGCCGCTGCGCCTAGCGCGCCAGTAGCCATCTGGCGTACAGTCACGCTAGACGCTTTTAGGCGGGCTTCACGCTTTAAACGGCCCGCCACCCCATTGCTGCAAGGAGACCCGGATGGATGCAATGACGCTGCTGCATGAACGCAGCTCCATGGGCAAGTTGTGCAGCCCGGCCCCCGACGCCGACCAGCTGGATGCCATCTACCGCGCCGCCCTGCGCGCACCGGATCACAAGGAGCTCACTCCTTGGCGGTTTATCGAGTTCTCGGGTGAGGGGCTTACCCGCCTAGGCGAGCTATTCGCCGAGGCCGAGTTCCACAACAACCCGCATATCGACGATGCCGCCCTGAACGCCGCGCGCAAGAAACCGCTGCGGGCGCCGATGATCATCGCCGTGGTTGCCAAGATCACGCCGGACCAGCCCAAGGTGCCGCCCCTCGAGCAGTCGCTTTCTGCCGGCTGCGCCGCCCATGGCATGCTGCTAGCGGCCCAGGCGCTGGGGCTAGGCGCGATGTGGCGCACCGGCCACTACGCCTTCGACCCCACGGTGAAGAAGGGCCTGGGGCTTGGCGAGCACGACGAGCTGGTGGCTTTCCTGTACCTGGGGCAGATGGGCGGGCGCCACAAGCCGCTGCCGGAGCGCGACCCGGCCGACTTCGTCGAGCGCTGGACCTGAGCCGTGCGTGAGGTGGGTGTGCTGCATCCGCGTCTGCCGCTGCCTGCGGCCGGGCAGGGCGATGACCTGAGCGCCTTTCGGGACTGGCTAGAGGCGGCTATTCCGCTGGTGTCGCAGTTGGGCATTCAGGATATGCACTGGCAGGACGACACACTGGTGTGGTCGCTGTCGCTTGCGCCCAACCTCAACGACAAGGGCACCGGCTTTGGCGGCTCGCTGGCCGCCCAGACCACCCTGATCGGTTGGAGTTGGGTCACGCTCTGGCTGCGCTCCCGGGGTCGCGAGCAAAACGTGGTGGTCGCCGACGCCAGCCAGCGCTTCAAGGCGCCGGTGAGCGGCGACTACCGCATCCTGTGCCGCCCGGAAGACCGGGAAGGGCAGGTGACCCTGGCCGACCGCCTCGCCAGCCGTGGCAAGGGACGCATCGCGCTAGTTCAAGAGCTCTACTGCGACGACACTCTGTGCCTTACCGCTCGCGGCGACTATGCGGTATTGCCCTGAAGATATTGGGAAAATTTCGCGCCCGGCTTGCAATCGCCGCCTGATCTCGATATAGTATGCGCCGTTCTGACGCGGAAGGCGCAGCCCCCACGGCAGAGCTAAAAATTGCGGAGGGGTGTCCGAGTGGTCGAAGGAGCACGCCTGGAAAGTGTGTAAGTCGAAAGGCTTCGAGGGTTCGAATCCCTCCCCCTCCGCCACGAATATCGAGAAAGCCGCTGATTTCAGCGGCTTTTTCTTTTTCTGTATCTTTTTGACCTACACTTTGAGCCACACCTTTGGGTCGTCTTTTCTCAGTTCATTCCTGAACGTCTTCCAATTACCTGCATTTCCTGAGCGCTTCTCTTCCCGTATACCATTTCCGTCGAGGTTTGCTTTTACCTGATTCGGTAATGACAGCCGCCTTGGCTTTCGATACTGTCAACCTGATGTAATACCAATCATGGGGGCGAACTTGATGAGCATTCTGAACGCTGTGACCACGCCAAAGCTGAGGTCATAATGAGTACGACGTTAGTCCTCCAAAAGCGGCTGGGAGTTGGTGAGTACAGCCGGAAGGGGGCCACGCTAGGTGAGCGGCACAGTATGCGCGTGCAGCGGCGTGTCGGCGGCGGCGCTTGGCTGCTGATTAGCGACAACCAGCGCTGCGAGAAGGAGTTGATCAAGCCGCAGGACATGAAAAACCTGGATACCTAGGGGCGATGTGAGATTCGGATTGGGCAGGTTAGTTGATTAAAATTAATTAAATGCATTTTACGCAGGAGATTCGGGCATGTTTTTGGTCTCAAATATTGGCAAATGGGTGTGATAATGGCATGAGCCTTTTTGACGTAAAGCGAGCTCTTAGGAAGAGGGTAGCATCAAGCTTTTTCGAATTCTTGATCACGGCGCTGTTTGCCTTTGCATCAATCGGCCTGAGTGTTTTATGGCTAACTTTTAATGAATCAACGACGCTTCATGATGCGCTCTATGCCAACTTTTCTGATGGAGAGGTGTTGATTGCCTCTATAGCCCTGTTGGGGCCTGTAGCATACTCGGTGGTCGGTGATCCTCCTATAAAATTCAAAGGGATTATTCAGATTTCTTTGTTCTCTTTTTGTGCTTGGTGGGGGCTTTTGTATATTAGCGTCAAGTCTCCGGGTAGCACTGATACAAGTATTTTGATGCATTCGTCATGGATCTCTGTGGTTGTTTCATGTGTCATGCTTTTTGGTGTTATTTACTATAATAATACTCAGAAAAAAGATCCGGGTGAAGTGATGTCCGATCAAAATAAAGAGTACGCAAATAGCTATGCGGCCCATGTGAAGGGAAGAGGATAAGTATGTTTTCTCAAAAGGAGTTTCCCACGGCTAGAGCCGAAGGTCGCGTCGAATTAAATTGTGTTCCTGTCAGTCAGCCTTTAGGGCAATTTTTTGTCGGCGCCATAGATTCAAATGATTTAATAGAGATAACTCACACTGACGTAAGAAGGATTGAAGGCGAGCGTGGCTTTGAAAGCTATTTGGGTATTCAGCGCCCTCTTAGTAAGAAAAGAAGTAAAGAGATTGCTGATTATGTAAATACTGCTGATGCATGCTTTCCAACAGCTGTTATTATTTCCGTAGACTCTCGGTGTGCTTTTTTTGATGAAGATAAAAACGTTCTTGTTCTTGAGCCTTACCATCGTGAAACTGACGAAGAAGGTGATGTGGACATTCCTCTTCACAAAATCGCCAAAGTTATCGATGGTCAGCACCGTATAGCTGGTCTGCAAGGTTACAAGGGGGAAGAGGCTTTTGAAGTCAATGTATCTATTTTTGTTGATATTGATGTCGCTTCGGAGGCATATCTTTTTTCAACGGTGAATATTGCTCAGACAAAAATCAATAAAAGCCTTCTTTACGACCTTTTTGAGCTCGCTGAATCACGAAGCCCACAAAAGCTATGCCACCAGATCGCGGTAGCATTAAATAGCACTGACGGTAGCCCCCTTGAAAATAGGATCAAGCGCTTAGGTGTTGCTGGACCACATAGTATTCCTGGTGCTATCACGCAGGCTGCTTTTGTAGAATCTCTGATGAAGTACGTTAGCTCTAACCCTCAATATGATAGAGATCTTTATATAAGAAAGAAGTCAATACCTCCAGCGTCAGGGCGCGAAGAGAAGAAGCTTATCTTTCGAGATTTCATGATTCAGAAGAAAGATTTTGAGCTTACCGATATTATTTGGAATTACTTTTCGGCTGTGAAGGAGAGATGGCCCGATGCTTGGGAGTCTGAGCATAAAGGTGTGATGCTTAATAAGACGAACGGGTTTATGGCATTGATGAGGCTTTTAAAGGATTCTTATTTATACTTAGAAAAAGAGGTGCCAAGGAAAGAGGATTTCTTGAGTATTCTTGAGGAGATCAATCTTGAAGACGATCATTTCACGACTGAAAATTATAAGCCAGGATCAAGTGGCGAGGCTGCCCTTTATAGGACTCTGAAAGAGTTTCCTGATTACTCATGTTGATCAGCCACCATCTCGCCAGGCTCTCCTATACTGATGTTATGTCCAGTAGAGGAGGTCGCGTCATGGCACGCAATCCTATCCAGTTCCAGCCCGGCCTGTCGCTGCCGGCATTTCTCGAGCAGTACGGCACCCAAGCGCAGTGCCAGGCAGCCCTCTTCCAGCATCGCTGGCCTAGGGGGTTCGTGTGCCCCGACTGCGGCAACAACACGGGCTGCCAGCTGTCGCGGGGGCTCTACCAGTGCCATCGCTGCCATCATCAACCCTCGCTGACCGCCGGTACCATCTTCCATGCCACGCACCTGCCATTAACCACCTGGTTTCTGGCCATCTATCTGCTGACCCAGCGCAAGAGCGGCATCTCAGCGCTGCAGCTGTCCCGGGAACTCGGCGTCAGCTACAACACCGCCTGGAAGCTCAAGCACAAGCTGCTGCAGGTCATGCATGAGCACAACCAGGGCGAAAAGCTCTCTGGACGCATCGAGCTGGATGACGCCTATCTGGGCGGTGAACGG